>NZ_CABPRZ010000013.1 GCF_902459695.1 Pandoraea terrae | reverse complement strand
CACCGTCGCCACGCTCATGACCGGCATCGAGCAGAAGCTGCTGGGCGGCAAGATGCCGTGGACGATCCATCGCACCAAGGCCGATCACGAGTGCCTGAAGCCGGCCGCGCAGTGCCGGCCGATCGACTACCCCAAGCCCGACGGCAAGCTCACCTTCGACCGCCTCTCGTCGGTGTTCATCTCCAACACGAACCACGAGGAGAACCAGCCGATCCACCTGACGCTGAAGGATCCGGGCGTGCCGGTCGGCGTCAACCTGGCCGAGTATGCGGGGCCCGAGCAGCGCTATTGCCCGGCCGGGGTGTACGAGTTCGTGAAGAACGAAGACAACACCGACCGCCTGCAGATCAACGCCCAGAACTGCGTGCACTGCAAGACCTGCGACATCAAGGACCCCACGCAGAATATCGTGTGGGTCGTGCCCGAAGGCGGTGGCGGGCCGAATTATCCGGGGATGTAAGGGGAAAGGACGCGCGGCGCGGGGTATCGCGCCGCGGCGTGAGCCATTATTCCGGCGCGCGCGCGGCGATCTTCGGCGTATCCACCGATACGTCGCCGCATTGCGCACGATGACGCAAGGCGTGGTCGATGAGCACGAGCGCCAGTAACGCTTCCGCGATCGGCGTGGCACGAATGCCCACGCACGGGTCGTGGCGTCCGAACGTTTCGACCGTTGCCGGCTGACCCGCCTTGTCGATCGAGCGGCGCGGCGTACGAATACTCGACGTCGGCTTGATGGCGATGGCGACTTCGACGTCCTGGCCGGTTGAGATCCCGCCGAGTACGCCGCCGGCGTTATTACCGACGAAACCTGCCGGCGTGAGTTCGTCGCCGTGCTCGGAACCCTTCTGCGACACGCTCTTGAAGCCCGCGCCGATCTCGACACCCTTCACGGCGTTCAGGCCCATCATTGCAAATGCAATATCGGCATCGAGCTTGTCGAACAGCGGGTCGCCCAGCCCGACCGGCACGCCGGTGGCGATCACGCGCAACTTCGCACCGACCGAATCGCCCTCGCGGCGCAGGTCGTCCATATACGCTTCGAGCTTCGGCACCACGTCAGCGTCAGGCGCGAAGAACGGATTCTCCGCGACATGCGACCAGTCGGTGAACGGAATCTCGATATCGCCCAGTTGCGACATGTAACCGCGAATCTGCGTACCGTACTTCTCGAACAGCCATTTACGCGCGATCGCACCGGCGGCAACGACCGGGGCCGTCAGGCGGGCCGATGAACGGCCACCGCCGCGATAGTCGCGCACGCCGTACTTTTGCCAATAGGTATAGTCGGCATGTCCAGGGCGGAACGTCTCGACAATATTGCCGTAGTCCTTGCTGCGCTGATCGGTATTCCGGATAAGCAGCGCGATCGGGGCGCCCGTCGTGACGCCTTCGAACACGCCGGACAGGATTTCGACGGCGTCGAGCTCCTGGCGCTGCGTCACGTGCCGCGACGTGCCAGGACGACGACGATCAAGTTCCGTCTGAATGTCGGCTTCGGTCAATGCCAATCCCGGCGGACAGCCGTCGACAACGCAGCCGATGGCCGGGCCGTGCGACTCGCCGAAAGTGGTAACGGTAAACAGGGTGCCAAGCGTGTTGCCAGCCATACGCGGAACTTGGGTGGGAAGGACGGGAAAGCCACATTATGCCAGCGTTCCGCCCTTCCCGCCCCTGAAACGGTCGATCAGACGGGCCACGGCCCGCGCAATGCCAGCACGCGCTCACGCAATAAATCAGGCGTCGCCGACTCGGCGGCAACTGCCTCGCCGATCACCAGTTCGAGCCGGTTCAGGATGCCGCGCTTGAACGGACGTGTCATCGCAGTGCCGCCGTGACGGGAAAAGAAACTGCCCCACAATCCTCGCAGCGCCATCGGCACCACGGGCACCGGCGAGCGATCGAGAATTTTCTGGATGCCTTGCCGGAAGGCTTGCAGTTCGCCCGTCGACGTCAGCTTTCCCTCCGGAAACAGACAAACCACCTCGCCGTGGGCGAGTTCGGCAGCAATCCGGTCGTAGGCAGCGGCGAGCATGGCCGGATCCTCGTGCGCCGGCGCAATCGGAATGGCCTTGACCGTGCGGAAAAACCACGACAGCACCGGCATCTTGAAAATCCGATGGTCCATGACGAAGCGCACCGGCCGGCGAATCATCGCACCGATCACGACTGCGTCGACGAAGCTCACATGATTACAGACCAGGACGCACGGCCCCGTCTCGGGCACACGCTCCGCGCCCTTTATCCCGACGCGGTACACCGTGTGAATCAGCAGCCACATGATGAAACGGATCAGGAATTCCGGCAGCAGCGCGTACAGATAAATCGCGACGAGCGCATTGAGGATCCCGATGACGAGATACAACTGATCGATCGTGAAGCCGGCACTGGTCAGCGCCATCGCCATGAGCGCAGAGACGATCATGAACAAGGCGTTGAGAATGTTGTTGGCGGCAATGATGCGGGCACGGTGGGTCGGCGCACTGCGGCTCTGGATCAACGCATAGAGCGGCACGCTGTAGAACCCGCCGAACATTGCCAGCAGAAACAGGTCCGCCAGCACCCGCCAGTGCGCGGGATGCGCCACGAACGCCGGCACGTCCTGCAAAACGCCCACGGAAGCACCGAGACCGCGGCTGGCAAAGTACAGGTCGACGGCAAAGACCGTCATGCCGATTGACCCGAACGGCACCAGGCCGACTTCCACGCGCCCGCTGGACAGGCGTTCACAGAGCAACGACCCGGTACCGATGCCGATGGAAAACATCGCCAAAAGCAAGGTCACGACGTTCGGGTCGGCCGACAGCACGTCGCGGGCGAAGTTGAAGAATGATGCGAGAAACGTGGCGCCCAGGAACCAGAGCCACGAAATGCCGAGCAGGCTCAGGAAAACGGAGCGTTCGGTACGTGCGATCCGCAGGTTGCGCCAAGTCTCCGAAAACGGATTCCAGTTAATGCGCAGATCGGGCTGGGGGGCGGGGCTCACGGGCACACCGGCACAGACAAGGCGGCCTGCGAGCGCAATGACAATGCAGACGGCCCCCAGCCACGGCAGTGCCGCCCGGCCGAAGCCGGCAATCTCGCCTCCGATGATCGTGCCGATCAGGATCGCCACGAAGGTGCCCATTTCAACGAGGCCATTGCCGCCGACGAGTTCGCGATTGTCGAGATGCTGCGGCAGATAGGCATACTTGACGGGCCCGAACACGGTAGAGTGCAGCCCCATCAGGAATGTGCACACGTAGAGCAGCGGCGCGCTGTGCCAATAGAAACCTGCCGCGCCGACGCACATGATGCCGATTTCCACCGTCTTGACAAGGCGGATCAGTCTCGCCTTGTCCCACTTGTCGGCGATCTGCCCGCTGGTTGCGGAGAACAGCAGGAACGGCGCGATGAAAATCGCCGAAATGAGAAACGCGGCGGTTTTGCCGTCAACGCCGTCGAACAGGGCCGCGTGATAGGTCACGAGCGACGTGAACGCGATCTTGAAGACATTGTCGTTCATCGCACCCAGAAACTGGGTCCAGAAAAACGGCGCGAACCGGCGTTGGCGCAACAGGCGGTACTGACTTCCGGTGTCGTGTTCTTGAGGATTCATGCGGCGCGAGGACCTGATATGAAAAGGCGCGCTTGCCGCGCGCCAAAACCAGGGAAATCGGAGCATTCCCCCAATGAAGATGGGCTCGCGAAGCACGCGCAAATGCGGCCTCGCGTCCGGGGCGACACTTCGCCAAGGCTGACAAACGACGAACGCCGGATCAGGTGGCCCCGAACCCGGCATCACACAATCCGGTCAATCCGCCTTTTCGGCCTCCTCGGCCGGCCAGTCGCGAATATAGGCCTTGAGCATCTTGTTCTCGAACTGCTGTTCCTCGACCACGGCCTTGGCCACGTCGTAGAACGAGATCACCCCCATCAGCGTGCGATTGTCCATGACGGGCAAGTAACGCGCATGACGCTCCAGCATCATGCGGCGCACTTCGTTGACGTCGGTCTCGAGCGTGCAGATAAGCGGGTGGTCATCCATCACCCGCCGGATCGACGTGGTGCCGACGGTGCCGCCGTTCGCGCTGATCGTCTTGATGATCTCGCGGAAGGTCAGCATGCCCACCAGCTCGCCGCTTTCCATGACGACCAGCGACCCGATGTCATGTTCGGCCATCGTGTTGACGCCCTCCGCCAACGGCGTATCCGGCGTAACGGTAAAGAGCGTGTTGCCCTTCACTTTCAGAATATCGACAACTCGCATGGCACACTCCTCATTGTGATGCGCAGACTATGTTTTCGCTTGGATGCTAGCGGAAAGTCCCATAAAAATAAAGGCAAAGCAGGCGATTTGGCGCGGATGTGCGGCGATTCCCGGGACTTTCCCATCCGGAACCCCGGACCGCACCGCGATTTGCGCATGCCGGCTCGCGGTGTCGGTTGGCGAGTGCTACGATGGCCATCACACTCACTTTGCCGCCCGAAGGCGCATTTCTCCATGGCCTCGCCCAACGCGCAATTCGATACGCTGGCCTTGCATGCCGGCGCCGCCCCGGACCCGGTGACCGGCGCCCGCGCCACACCGGTGTACATGACCACATCGTTCGTGTTCAAGGACGCCGACCACGCCGCCGCGCTGTTCAACATGGAGCGCGCAGGACATGTGTATTCGCGGATCTCGAATCCGACCAACGCCGTCTTCGAGGAGCGCATCGCCGCGCTCGAGAACGGCGTCGGCGCCATCGCCACCGCAAGCGGCCAAGCCGCCCTTCACCTGGCCATCGCCACGCTCATGGGCAGCGGCGCGCACATCGTCGCGTCCAGCGCCCTTTACGGCGGCTCGCACAACCTCCTTCACTATACGCTGCGCCGGTTCGGCGTGGAGACGACATTCGTGCGGCCGGGCGACATCGATGCATGGCGAGCGGCCATTCGGCCGAATACGCGCCTGCTGTTCGGCGAAACGCTGGGCAACCCCGGGCTTGATGTGCTCGATATCCGGCGCGTCGCGGAACTCGCGCACGACGCACGAGTGCCGTTGCTCGTCGACAGCACCTTCACTACGCCCTACCTGCTCCAGCCCTTCGCGCACGGCGCCGATCTCGTGTATCACTCCGCCACGAAATTTCTCGGCGGGCACGGCACCACGATCGGCGGCGTGCTGGTCGATGGCGGTACGTTCGATTTCGATGCGTCCGGCAAGTTTCCCGAACTCACGGAACCGTATGACGGCTTTCACGGCATGGTGTTTGCCGAGGAAAGCTCGGTCGCGCCCTTCTTGCTGCGCGCGCGCCGCGAAGGTCTGCGCGACTTCGGCGCATGCCTGCACCCGCAAGCCGCCTGGCAATTGCTCCAGGGTGTGGAAACGCTGCCGCTGCGCATGGCACGGCATATCGACAACACACGCCGTGTCGTGGACTTCCTGGCTGGGCATGATGCCGTGTCGTCGGTGGCCTATCCCGAACTCGAATCCCATCCTGATTATGCGCTTGCGAAAACGCTGTTGCCGAAGGGCGCCGGGGCGGTTTTCAGTTTCAATCTCAAAGGCGATCGCGCAGCAGGCCGGCAATTCATCGAGGCCCTTCAACTGTTCTCGCACCTGGCCAATGTGGGCGACGCGCGCTCGCTCGTCATCCATCCGGCCTCCACCACCCACTTCCGCATGGATGCCGATGCGCTTGCCGCGGCTGGCATCGGCGAGGGCACGGTCCGCCTGTCGATCGGGCTCGAGGACGCCGACGACCTCATCGATGATCTCAAGCGCGGTCTCAAGGCCTCGCAAAAACGCTGAGCCGCACCGGGAGACAACAACATGAATTTTCAGATCGCGGGACACACCGCGTACGCGTATACCGGCGGGAAAACCATCGATGCCGGGCTCCCCACGATCGTCTTTCTCCATGGCGCGCAGCACGACCATAGCGTTTGGGGTTTGCAGAGCCGCTATCTTGCGCACCACGGCTTCAATGTGCTTGCGGTCGACCTGCCGGGCCACCATCGCAGTGACGGTGCGCCGTTGACAACCGTCGGCGCATTGTCCGACTGGGTTGTCCAGTTGCTTGACCTGGCGGGCGTGGCCCGTGCAACGCTCGTCGGCCACAGCATGGGATCGATGATCGCCCTCGACGCCGCCGGCCGGCATCCGGACCGGGTCGAGCGCATTGCCCTGATCGCCAGTGCGTATCCGATGCGCGTCGCCGACACCCTATTGCGGTCAGCGGCGGAACAGGAGCCCGCTGCCATCGCCATGGTGAACATGTGGTCGCACAGCACGATCGCCGCCAAGCCGTCAGCCCCGGGCCCCGGGTTCTGGACATTGGGCGTCAATCAGCGGCTGATGGAGCGCGTGGCCCAACGCAATCCCGCCAAGGTATTCCTGACTGACTTCGCGGCATGCAATGGTTATGACGGCGGTTTCGCCGCCGCCGCGAACGTCCGCTGCCCGGTATTGGCCGTGTTAGGCCGCCAGGACCAGATGACGCCGCCGCGGGCCGCCGCGGCGCTGCTCGATGCCCTCCGGCAAACGGGCGCGCCGGTCACCACCACGCTGCTCGAGTCCGGCCACGCCATCATGTCAGAGCAGCCCGACGCGCTACTCGATGCGTTGCTCGCATTCGTGCGACACTGATATTCAGGAGATACCTTCGCCGCGGTTCGCGCACACATCAACGGCGGCGTCGCAGGCTGGCGTGCGCGAAGCGACAGCGCGAGACATTTGAAGGAGACGCCATGCAAGCGCCGCATCCGCCGGAAAAGCCCCCCTTCGCGTCCTTCGCCGACTTTTATCCGTTTTATCTGGGCGAGCACCGCAACCCCACCTGCCGGCGCCTGCACTTCATCGGTTCGTGGGGCGTGATCGCCTGCATTGTGACGTTTGCGATCACGGGCAATCCGTGGTGGCTGGCCGGCGCGGTCGTTTGCGGCTACGGATTCGCGTGGGTGGGCCACTTCTTTTTCGAAAAGAACCGCCCTGCCACGTTTTCACACCCGATCTACAGCCTGATCGGCGACTGGGCGATGTTTCGCGACATCTGCCGCGGCCGGATCCGGCTGTAAGCGCAAACCGGCGAACCGATCCGCGGGCAATCCGGCCAGCCGGCGGCCCCGGAAATCGGGCATCAGCGCGGCGCAATCTCGTCCGTCGATTCCAGCGGGGCCGGTTGGGCCGCCTCAGGCGCGACGGCCGACAGCGCATGGGAGAGAGGGGCATTCCATTGGCCCTCCCTGAGCAACGCGGCAACGCGTTCACCGTCAAGCGCATGGCGCGTGAGCTGCCGCGACATCTCGTCGACATCGAGCGCCAATTGTCCCACCAGCGGCGCAAGCGGCGTCCTATCGGGATTCGCCAGCAGCACCCAGCGCTCCCGAGGTCCCTCGGTCGACAGCCGTCCGATCCATTGCATCCGCTCGAGCCGCGTGAGCAGCACGCCGGTGTGTTCGAGACTCGTGTGCAATTGACGCGCCAGCTCGATCTGCGTGCTGCCGGGTGCGCCGCGCTCGCGATCACGGTTGAGCAAATGCAGCAGCGCCAATCCATCGAGGAGATCGCTGCCCGGAAAGCGGGGGTATTGGAAGTGTCCCTGCCTGAGCGAGGGCAATATCGACGCAACCGTTGCGCCGAGCAACGTCACCAACCAGCTCAGGTAGATCCAGAGCAGGAAAATCGGTAGCGCCGCAAACGTGCCGTAGACCGCCGTATAGGTCGGAAAGTGCCGGATGTACAGGCCGAAGCCGCGCTTGGCCAATTCGAACGCCAGCGCCGCCGCCACGCCGCCGGCCAATGCGTCATGCCAATCGACCTTGCAGTTCGGCATGTACATGTACAACAGCGTGAATGCAAGGATCGTCAGTACGAGCGGAATCAGGCTCAGCACCCCGGCCATGCTGGCGGGCAGCGTACTGACCAGCGAGATCGACTGCGAGAAGATGTACGAACTGATCGTCAGGCTCACGCCAAACAACAGCGGCCCGAGCGTCAACAGCCCCCAATACACGAGCACGCGCTGCGGCAGCGGGCGTGCGCGCGGGACACGCCAGATGACGTTGAAGGCCGATTCGATGGTCATCAAGGTCGCAATCGACGTCAGCAGCAGGCCGACGAGACCAAAGGCCGTCATGCCTTTCGCCTTGGATGCGAACTGGTTCAGGTAACGGAATATCTGGCTGTTGACGCTCTCCGGCATCAGGTGCTCGAGCAGGAAACCCTGCAGAGCATCACGAAACGCGTTGAAAATGGGAAAGGCCGTGAACAAGGCGAAGGCCACCGCGAACAGCGGCACCGTTGACAGTACAGAGGTGAATGTGAGACTGCCAGCGACTTGCGGAATCCGGTCTTCCTGGGCGCGCAGCAGCGCAAAACGCATGACTTGACGGGCGGTATTCCAGTCGATGCGGGGCAGTTTAAGCAAATCGGACTCCCTTCGAACAAGACGAATGCCGGAATCGCGCCAGCCGCACCGCTGCCGCCGCTCCGGCCGGAACGCCCCTATAATACCCGCTCTTTTCGCGACTGCTCTATGACCGAGATCCTCGTCCTGTACTACAGCCGGCATGGCACCACGGCGCAACTGGCCCAATGCATCGCGCAAGGCATCGACGGCGTACCCGGCGCGCAAGCCCGCGTGCGCACCGTGCCGGCCGTGTCAACCGTCTGCGAAGCCAGTGCCCCGGACATTCCGGACAGCGGTCCGCCCTACGTCGAGTTGCGCGACCTCGAAGAATGCACCGGACTCGCCCTCGGCTCGCCGACGCGCTTCGGCAACATGGCCGCTGCGCTCAAGTACTTCCTGGACGGTACGACGCCGCAGTGGCTATCGGGCGCCCTCGCAGGCAAACCCGCGTGCGTGTTCACGTCGAGCGCGAGCCTGCATGGCGGCCAGGAAAGCACACTGCTCTCGATGATGATTCCGCTGCTGCATCACGGCATGCTGCTGCTCGGCCTGCCCTATACGGAACCGGCGCTGACCAGCACGCGCACGGGCGGCTCGCCTTACGGGGCCACGCATTTTGCCAACGAAGGACAGGCGCTGTCGGCCGACGAGCGCCAATTGGCTGTCGCCCTTGGCGCAAGACTCGCGCGCGCCGCGTGCAAACTGGCGGCCTGACCGCGCACCAAGCGTGCCTGCCCGAGTGACCGTAGCGCGCTGGTCACACTCACGAACCTGACGACCCTCGCGGGTCGTTCGCCTTGCCGAATCGCCATGAACGGATCGCGTTTGCTGCACCGAATCTGCGTTATCAGCCTGCTTCTGCTGATCGTGCTGTGCGTTGCCTGGGAGCTCTGGCTCGCGCCGTTACGCCCGGGCGGCTCCTGGCTGGTGCTCAAAGCGCTGCTGCTGTGGCTGCCGCTGCGCGGCCTGCTCAAACGCAACCTCTACACCATGCAGTGGTCGAGCATGTTCATCCTCCTGTTCGTCGCCGAAGGGATCGTGCGCGGCATGAGCGACAGCGGCCCGTCGAGCGTGCTCGCCTGGATCGAAACGGCGCTCTCGGTGCTATTCTTCCTGTGCACGATCCTCTACCTGCGGCCGTTCAAGCGCGCCGCCCGCACGCGGGTCGCACACACGAAATCGTCCTGAGCCGCGCGATACCGCTGCATGCGGCCGTGCATCCCGCCCAGGCGGCCGGAGCGTACCGATGAACGACAACGAATTCCTGCGAGCCTGCGACGCGCTGATCGGCGCCCCGCATGTGCTGCGCGGCGCCGACCAAGCGCACGACATGGCGCCCTATTTGTCTGACTGGCGCAAACGCTACACAGGCCGCGCACTCGCGGTGCTCCGGCCGGCGGACGCCCAACAGACGGCTGCCATCGTCAAGCTATGCGCGGAACATGACATCGCCATGGTCCCGCAGGGCGGCAATACGGGGTTGGCCGGCGGCGCAACGCCCGACGTCAGCGGCCGGCAGGTCGTCATCAGCTTGCGACGTCTCGACCGGATACGCCAAGTCGACGCCGCCAACCACACCCTGACCGCCGAGGCGGGGTGCCTGCTCGCAAACGTCCAGCAAGCGGCGCAGAACGCCGGGCGCCTGTTTCCGCTCAGTCTTGCCGCCGAAGGCAGTTGTACGCTGGGCGGCAACCTGTCGACCAACGCCGGCGGCACGGCCGTGCTGCGCTACGGCAACGCACGTGAGCTCTGCTTGGGCCTGGAGGTCGTCATGCCGGACGGCGCCTTGTGGGACGGCCTGCGCGGCCTGCGCAAGGACAATACCGGATACGATCTGCGCGACCTGTTCATTGGTGCGGAGGGCACGCTCGGCCTGATCACCGCCGCGACCGTCAAACTGTTTCCGCGGCCCGCGGCGCGAATGACCGCGATGGCCGCAGTCCGGACGCCGGCGGCCGCGCTGGCGCTGCTGAATCTGGCGCAGGAGGTCGCCGGGCCGCTGCTGACCGGCTTCGAGCTGATCTCGGACTTTTGCCTGCAACTCGTGTCGCATCATTTTCCCGCGCAACGGTACCCGTTCGCCCAGCCTCACGCCCAAGCGGTGTTGCTCGAACTGTCGGACAACGAAAGCGAGACCCACGCGCGCCAATTATTTGAACGGTTGATGGAAACGGCATTTGCGCGCGGCATTGTCGAGGACGCCGTGGTTGCGCAGAACCTGCAGCAGTCGCAAGCGCTCTGGCATCTGCGCGAAAGCATACCGCTCGCGCAAGCCGAGGCGGGCCTCAATATCAAGCACGACATTGCCGTTCCGGTGTCGCGGGTCGCCGACTTCATCGACGCCACCGATCCGATCGTTCAGCGTATTGCCCCCGGGGCGCGCATGGTGACGTTCGGCCATCTGGGCGACGGCAACCTCCATTACAACGTCATGGCCCCCGAAGGGGTTGATGCACATACCTTCCTGCGCCAGTTCCAAGCGCCCGTCACGCGCGCGGTCTTCGACAGCGTCCACGCCCATCACGGCACCATCAGCGCCGAACATGGACTGGGGCAATTGAAGCGCGACGAAGCCGCGCACTACAAGTCGCCGGTCGAGGTCGCGCTCATGCGGCGGCTGAAAATAGCCTTCGATCCGAATGGCGTGATGAATCCGGGCAAGGTGCTGCCCGACTGAATTTGTGATTTGGGATATATCTGAAAGCGCTCGGGGTGCATGTCAGCGTACCCGCGCGGCGCGCGGCGCTGTGGTTTTTGCGCCTCAATCGCCTTTACAACCCAGGCGTCGCGGCCTACACTCCGGGCTTTCCATCAGAGACGGAGTTTTCCGTGGGCAGTTGCTCCAGCAACGAAACGCAAGCATCGGCATTGGCCGGCTTGGCGTCGGCCCGGTAACCCGCAGTCAGATCCGACTGCCGCTGCCGGCCGATACGATCGCCTGACGATCGTCCTCACGCCACAGCGGCGGTATTCCCCCGCCCCCGCGCCGACATCCAGCCGGTAGACACGCCCAAGGCGCGTCCCGTGCAGGACGAATTTTCGATGACGCTCCATCGCGCCACGCGCGGCGGCACGCTGCCGCGCGCAAGCGCCGCCGTGCCCGCGGCAAACATCGTCCAGGCCCTTGCATCTGGAGGACACCATGACGCTGCAGACTTTCTTTCCCGCCCTGCTCGGGCGCACGCGGGTGCGCACCACGCCCCGGACGGCATCGCTGCCCCAACCGCCGCAGTACCGCATCGTTGTCGTCGCGTTGACGTCGCAAGCGTCCCGGATCGATGAACTCGTTCGCACATCGCTGCATGGCAGCCGTCTCGCGGTACAGGCGCCCGTCACCACGGCGCGCGCAGGCGGATATTTGGCCGAATTGTCGTACACGCTTCGCTGCGGGCAAGGCCAACGCGCAGCGCTCGTGCATCTTGTGACTCGCCTCGGCGACACCGCAGGCGTGCGCGCGATCCGCTGGGAAACGGCCCCGGCAGCCTGATGCAGCAAATCCGCAACCTGTACGTATACGTGCACGTTTGTGTATAATGGCGCCATCGGCCAGGGATCGCGCCATGCATCGCGATCCGCGTCACGCGGAGATCCATCATGCGCACCGAGTCAGACCCCAACCTTCTCACCGTCAGTCAGGCGGCGCAGGCACTCGGCGTCACGGCCCGCACGTTGAAATATTACGAAGAACTCGGTCTCGTGGTCCCCGGACGCAGCGAAGGCCGTTATCGGATGTACGCCGCAGCGGACATCGACACCTTCCGCCGCATACTGCGCATGCGCTCCCTCGGATTCTCGATCACGGCCATCACGGAAATGCTGAAACGGCCGATGGTCGTCGTCGAACCTGGCAAGAATCGTCTGGCCGCGTCGGACCTGACGGCAGTGCACTCCGCATTGGCGTCGCAGCTCGAAACGCTGCGGGCCCGCACAGCGCAGGTGCGCAAGGAGTTGCGTGAGGCTGAAAAACTTGAAGCACAACTCACCCGCGATCTTCAATACGTTGAGCAGCGTCTTCGAGGGGTGCCGGCCGACGACCTGCTGGCCGAGCGCGCCCGCCAGACCGCACCGAAGTCCCGCAGCGCCCGTTGACCGCCCCGCGCACGATGCCCGCCAACGCCCCCTCACCCGGCCTGCGCCCCGTAAGGCTCGACGCTTATCGTTACGCCATCGGCCTGATTCCGGGACTGGAGTTTTTCGAGAACGCGCTGCTCGTCTATTTCGCGGCGTATGTCGCCGGGGGCGTCGACGCCTCGCCCAAGGAATTCGTGTGGATGACGACCGCCTACGGCATCGCGAGCGTGTTGGCCATCCTCAAGCAACAATGGCTCGTGGAACGCATCGGCTATCGGCGCTACCTCACCGTGTCGCTCTTACTGTACGCGTGTGGCGCCGTGGTGGCCGGCACCACGGAGAGCGTCACGCAGCTCGTCGTCGCACGCACACTCCAGGGCGCGTGCGCAGGCAGCTGGATGAGCGCATGCCGGATCCTCGCCCAAGTCAGCTTCCCGGCCGAACGGCGCGGCAAAGCCGTGCAGACCTTCGCGCTGATGCTGTTCACCTGCATGGCGGCCGCGCCGCTCGTCGGCAGTCTGCTGGTGGCGCGCTACACGTGGCGGATGCTGTTCCTGTGCACCGCACCGCTGGCCGTCATGCTCGCCGCGCTTGCATGGTTCTCGGTGCCGGACATCGGCCGCTTGCGTGACCGGCAAACCGGTGGCGGCAGCTACCCGTTCCTGCCCTTCATGGCCTTCGCGCTCGCCATGGGCGGATTGCAGGTGGTGCTCCAGGAAATGCGTTACTCGCTCTGGCTGCAAACCCCGTGGCTGCCGCTGCTGACGGCCGCCGCAGTCGGCGCGCTAGTCTGGTTCGCATATCACCAGTGGGAACATCCAGCACCGTTCATTCAACTGCAATCGCTGCGCCGACGCGAGTTTCAGGTCGGCCTCCTGCTGTTTGTGTTCTATTACTACCTTGCAAACACACAAAGCTATCTGCTGCCCCGCCTTTTCGAACAGGGCTTCGGCTTCACGATCGAGCACACCGGGCAATTGCTCGGGTATTCGTCGTTGCTGACGGTCCTTCTGCTGATCGCCTACTTTCGCTTCGCGAAGTTCATCACACAAAAGAAGTATCTGATTATCAGCGGCTTCGCGATGACGATCGTGACGTGCGTATGGCTCGGCGCCCTGCCGCCCGACGCCGGACAGGCCCAACTCTACGGTATCCTCGCACTCAAAAGCGTGTTCGGCATTTTTGTCGTGCTGCCGGTGGCCAACCTGACGTTCAAGACGTTCGACCATGAAAGCTTCGTTCACGGATACCGCCTGAAGAATATCCTGCGCCAGTTGTCAGGGTCGTTCGCGGTATCGACAATCGTCGCCTTCGAACAGCATCGCGACGCCCTGCACCGCACGCGGCTCAGCGAGGCCACGAATCCGTTCAACCCGGCGTTTTCCCAAACGCTCGACAGTCTGACGGCCGCCCTCACGCACGCCGGTGTCGCAGTCTCGCAAGCGCATGGCGCGGCGTTGGCGCAGATTGCCCAGATCATCCAGCGGCAAGCCGCCTTCCTCACGTTCATCGACGGCTTCCATTTCGTGGCGATCGTGGCGCTGTGTGGCGGAATATTCGCAGCGCTCCAGCAGCGCCTGAATTAAGGCCAGACCAAAACCTGACCAAGGCCTATTCACGCTAAAATCAGGGCGAGCGGCACACGCGCCGCACCCGGTCACGCCACGGCCCGCCGGGCCGCATCCGCCATACCGCACAACCATGCTGAAAACCGTCTGGTCCCGTCTGCGCCGCGCCCGAGAGACACGCCACCTTGCCCGCCACGCCATCGACGATGCCGTCTGGCAGGCCGTGCTGGACCAACTGCCGTTCATCGCGCGCCGCTCCCCGGAGGATCGCGCGAAACTGCGCGAACTGGCCACGAAGTTCCTGGCCGACAAGGATTTCTCGACAGCGCACAATCTCCCGCTGACCGAAGCGATGCGCGCATCGGTCGCCGCGCAGGCCTGTCTGCCCATCCTTCACCTGCCCATTGCGCTCTATCGAAGCTGGCGCGGCATCGTGTTGTATCCGGGCGAGTTCCTGATTCGCAAGACCGTTCAGGATGAAGACGGCGTCGTCCACGACGTCGCGCAGGAAGCCAGCGGCGAAGCCTGGGAAGGCGGCCCGGTGCTGTTGTCGTGGCAGGACGTCCAGCCCAGCGAGCCGGTACTGGCGTACAACGTCGTGATTCACGAATTCGTGCACAAGATCGACATGGAAAACGGTGAGGCGGACGGCGTACCGCCATTGCTTCGCCGCCTGCACGGCGAGCTCGATCAGGACGCGTGGTGCGCCGTGTTCGACCCGGCTTACGAGGAGTTCTGCCACCATGTATCCAATGTTCCGGATGCCCAATGGGAGGAATTCGCCGAAACGTCGTTGCTCGACCCGTACGCCGCGGAGCACGAATCGGAGTTCTTCGCGGTCTGCGCAGAGGCATTCTTCGTCGCGCCTTTGGCGTTTCGAAACGAATATCCGGCGTTGTACAACCTGTTTTCCCGCTATTTCCTGCAGGATCCGGCGACAGCCCTTGCGCCACCGCAGCAACGCCACGGCTGAGATTGCGCAAGCCGTTGTTTTTCTGGCATAATGCGCGTTTTACTCACCGGCAAGTGGTTGGCGCGCGTCGCAAGTGGCGAGATGCAGGGACTCGAATCTTGTGGTCCGTGGCGCTAGCGGGAAGGTCCCGCGCAAACTGGCTACCGACAAACCTCAGGTACGATCATGAAAGAAGGCATTCACCCGAATTACCGCGAAGTCCTGTTCCGCGACATGTCGAACGGCTTCGAGTTCGTGACCCGCTCGACCATCCAGACCAAGGAAACGGCCGAGAAGGATGGCAAGTCCTACCCGCTCGCCAAGATCGAAGTGTCGTCGGAATCGCACTCGTTCTACACGGGTCAGCAAAAGATCATGGACACGGCCGGCCGCGTCGAGAAGTTCCGCCAGAAGTTCGGCAACCGCGCAGGCAAAGTCCCCGCGTAAGTCTTGCCCGGGGTCTCCCGGACAGCAAAAAATGGGCAGCTTCGGCTGCCCTTTTTTGTTCCTGCGCTCCGCGTTCGCAGCGCGCGTTACTGTCATACTGTCGTCTTTTCGCGTTTTCCCTTAGTTCACCGACCGGCGCCCCATGAAACGTGTTCGTATCACAGCCTCCGCCACCAGCGCATTACCGCGATCCCTGCTGATCGCGATTTGCGTGATCTACGTTCTGGCCGGGCTGTTTGGACGTGACCCGTGGAAGAACGAAGACGCCGCCGGCTTCGGCGTCATGTGGACCATGGCGCATGGCCAGTTCTCCGATTGGCTGCTGCCCAACATCGCCGGCAAGCCGGCCTTCGAAAACGGCCCGCTCATTTTCTGGCTGGGCGCCCTCGTGATCCGCCTGCTCGACCGCTGGGTGAACGCCCCCGACGCCGCGCGCATCGTCACCGGCCTGTGCTTCTACGCAACATGCACATTCGTCTGGTATGGCACCTATCTGCTTGGCCGCCGGCCGGAGGTCCAGCCGTTCAAGTACGCCTTCGGCGGCGAGCCCGAACCCCGCGATTACGGCCGCACGCTCGCCGACGGGGCGCTGCTCATTCTGCTCGCCTGCTTCGGGCTGGCAGAACGCGGCCATGAAACGACCGCCGGCGTCGGGCAACTGACCCTGGTCACGATGGCCGCTTACGGCCTCGTGCGCAGCCTGGACAAACCGCGCCAGGGCGCCGCCTGGTTCGGTGTGGCCATTGGCGGCCTCGCGCTGGCCTCGACACCGCTTGTCACCCTGACGCTGTGGATCGCGGGCCTGGCGGCGGCCGTGCTTTGCCGCGCGCTGCCCCTACGCCTGATCGCCGTGGTCAGCACGCCGATTGCCGCGCTCATCGCCGCAAGTTGGCCCGCCGCCGCGCTGCAATGGGCGCCCGGCGCACGTCAGTGGCTCGGCGAATGGGGCGATGTCGGCGTCGACAGCTTCAGCGGCCCGAGCTTCGAATCGCTGGCCTACACGGCCAAGAATTTCGCCCTGTTCGCCTGGCCCGCCTGGCCGCTGGCAGCGTGGTCGCTCTATACGTGGCGCGGCCTGCGCCGGGCACCCCACGTTGCGATTCCGATTGCGCTGGCCGTGCCGGTCTTCGTCCTCGTGCTGCTGCAGGCTCACCAGGGCAACCGCTTGTACATGCTGCTGCTCCCCACACTGTCGATCGTCGCCGCCTTTGGCCTGCCGACGCTCAAACGCGGCACCGTCAATGCCATCGACTGGTTCGCGGTGTTGAGCTTCACGGTGCTCGCCGGCTTCGTGTGGGTCGTCTGGCTTGCGGGACTGACCGGCTTTCCTGCCTCGACGACCCGCAATCTGTACCGCCTCGTCCCCGGCTTCAAGCCGGAATTCAGCTGGATCACGTTGATCTCGGCGATCCTCGTGACCGGCGCCTGGGTTGCGCTCGTGGCTTGGCGCGTGTCGCGCAGCCCGAAGGTGTTGTGGCGCAGTGTGGTGCTGTCCGGCGGCGGCACAACGCTCATGTGGGTCCTGCTGATGACGCTGTGGCTGCCCGTGGTCAACTACGGCCGGACCTACCGCGACGTGGCCGCGCAAATCGCCGCGCATCTGCCGCCCGACTATCAGTGCATCCGGACGGCGCGTGTCGGCGACGCGCAGCTCGCGTCGTTCGCCTACTTCGGGAAGATGCGTTTCGGCACATCCGACGACGACTGCGATGTGCTGCTGCGCCAGGACACGCAGGACTACGGCGCACCGCTGTCGGTGGCGCCGTACGAATGGCGGCTGTTGTGGGAAGGCCGCCGCGCCGCTGATCGCGATGAACGATTCCGTCTCTATGTGCTGCAGGAGCGCCCATGGCGCAAACCTTCGCGCCGCTGACGCATGTGGCCTGACGTCAAACGGATCGCCAGCCTCGCCTGGCCAGTGCTGATCGGCCAGGTGGCCGCCATTGCCTTCGGCGTGATGGATACGGCGATGGTCGGCCGCTTTTCCGCCTTCGACCTGGCATCGCTGGCGCTGGGCGGGTCCATCTACATTACGGTGTATGTAGGACTGATGGGGGTGCTGGTGGCTTTGTCGCCTATCGCTGCCCAATTGTTCGGCGCCGGCCGCCAGGATGAAATCGGCGAAGCGGTGCGCCAAGCCCTGTGGCTCGCCCTCGCGCTCGCTATCCCCGGCTGCGCCCTTCTGCTGCACCCCCAGTTCATCCTGCGGCTTTCGGAGGCGTCGCCCGAACTGGAGGCGCGGGCCTCGGCCTACCTGCGGATTCTCGCACTGGGTCTTCCGGCTGCACTGCTGTTCCGCGTGTATTCATCGCTGTCGACGGCCGTCGCGCGGCCGCGCATCGTCATGGCGATCCAGTTGACGGGGCTCGCCCTCAAGGTGCCGCTGAATCTCGCGCTGATCTACGGCGGGGACATTTTCGGCTTCCACATCGCAGCCCTCGGCAGCAGCGGCTGCGCGATCGCCACGACGCTGATCAACTGGGTCTCCTGCAGTCTCGGCTTGCTCCTGATGGCGCGTCATCCGTTCCTGAAGACCTTCGGCGTCTTCAGACGATTCTGCTGGCCGCGCTGGCATGCGATTCGTGCGCTGCTCAAGCTCGGCGTGCCGATGGGCCTGAGCTACCTGATTGAAGTGACGGCCTTCTCGTTCATGGCGATCTTCATCGCACGCCTGGGTGCCGAAACCCTCGCCGGACACCAGATCGCCGCCAACCTGAGTGCGTTCGTCTACATGCTGCCGATGTCGATTGCGATCGCGACGGCGACATTGACCGCGCAGTCGATCGGTTCGCGCGACTATACGGCCGCGCACCGCACCGGCCGTCACGGCATTCAGTTTGCGGCGATGTTGGCCGTCGGACTCGCAGGGATCATCTGGTTCGCGCGGCCGCTGCTGGTCGCGATGTACACGCCAAATCCCGCCATCGTTCGCATCGCTGCGCCACTGTTTGCGTTTACTGCGTTCTATCACGTCTTCGACGCGCTCCAGATCACCGCCGTATTCGTATTGCGGGCCTACAAGGTCGCCATCGTGCCGACCGTTATCTACGCCCTCTCGCTTTGGGGCGTCGGCCTGGGCGGCGGCTACGTGCTTGGCTTCAATACGTTTGGCGTGACCCCTGCCGCCCTTCTGGGCGCCTCGGGCTTCTGGTTCGCCAACAGCCTCAGCCTCGCTGTCGCTGCGGCCGGGCTGCTCGCTTATCTTCGCTGGGTGACGCGCCAGGCGTATTGACGCAGGACGGCGGGCGCGCACACGGCTCACAGGCGGTATCGCGCGCGAATGCCCCCCTTGAGACTGCCCCATTAACCGCAGGGGAAACCACCCGCCATTGCTCGCGGCAAACTCGCGTGTTTTTCGATATTCACGCGAAATTGCCGCAAACCGATTTTGAGACTTGCAATGCGTTTGCGCCGATGTTGCGGCGGATCCATCAAAGCGGGGAATGGGTGTCGATTCGGCAGCGAACGCTGCTGACATCCGGGGAAGAAAAAGCCCAGGCGCAAGGCCTGGGCTTCATTTGGCGGAGCGGACGGGGCTCGAACCCGCGACCCCCGGCGTGACAGGCCGGTATTCTAACCAACTGAACTACCGCTCCAAACTGTTTGCCACCCTGACGTGTCACCCTCAGGATCGGGCAGCTGCGATTGGCCGCCCTTGGCTGTCATGCGTATAAAAAAGCCCGGGCCAGCCGGGCTTTTCAGGTTTTGGCGGAGCGGACGGGGCTCGAACCCGCGACCCCCGGCGTGACAGGCCGGTATTCTAACCAACTGAACTACCGCTCCAAAACCGATAAAAAAACCCGCAAACTGCTAGCGGGCTTTTTTTGCCACCAAGCTGCGTGGCTTATTCAGAACTTCACCGACTCGCTACCGGCATAAATCCTGGCGTCCCCTAGGGGATTCGAACCCCTGTACTCACCGTGAAAGGGTGATGTCCTAGGCCTCTAGACGAAGGGGACAAAATCTTCACAACGCTGTCCAGCTTTTGTCCGTTTCGCTGCTGCTGCAGTTTTATTTCTGCAGCAATTCGCGAAGAACGCTATTCTAAACAACTTTTCTTCACTTGTGAAGCTCTATTTTCAACATTCTTTCATGATTCAGACTGTTTAAAAACAAAGCTTCCGTATTCGTGGTGGAGGTAAGCGGGATCGAACCGCTGACCTCTTGCATGCCATGCAAGCGCTCTCCCAGCTGAGCTATACCCCCCGAACAGAGAAGTGAATTCTAAAGATAAACCCTCTAAATGTAAATACCCTTGCCGCATTTTTTCCGCATTAATTCAACGATCCATGCACAAATGAAAAACGGCGAGCCAGGGCTCGCCGTCTTCCATTCCGTCACAAAGCAAAGCCCCTTGCTTGCCAAGGCGCTTTGCGTCAGACGCTTACTGTGCCGGCTGATCAGCCTCGCTGCGCTTGACCAAGGCCGCACCCGCCGCCTCATCCGCCGATAGCGCCTTGACCGACAGGCGCAGACGGCCCTTGTCGTCCTGCTGGATCACCTTCACTCGCACCTGCTGGCCTTCCTTCAACCACTCGTTGATGTCCTTGATGCGCTCGTTGGCGATTTCCGAGATATGCAGCAGACCATCCTTGCCCGGCAACACGCTCACGATCGCACCGAACTCGAGCAGCTTGAGCACGGTGCCGTCGTACACCTGATTGACTTCCACTTCCACCGTGATCAGTTCGATACGGCGCTTCGCTTCGGCGATACCTTCGCTGCTCGGGCTGGCGATCGTCACGACGCCGTCGTCCGAGATGTCGATGCTCGTGCCGGTTTCTTCCGTCAACGCACGGATCACCGAACCACCCTTGCCGATCACGTCGCGGATCTTTTCCGGGTTGATCTTGATGGTGACCATGCGCGGCGCGAATTCGGACATTTCCGTACGCACACCCGACTGAGCCTTGTCCATCTCGCCGAGGATATGCAGACGGCCTTCCTTGGCCTGCGCCAGCGCGACCTGCATGATTTCCTTGGTGATGCCCTGGATCTTGATGTCCATCTGCAGCGCGGTCACACCATTGGCGGTACCTGCCACCTTGAAGTCCATGTCGCCCAGGTGATCTTCATCGCCCAGAATGTCGGACAGCACGGCGAACTTGTTGCCGTCGAGGATCAGGCCCATCGCGATACCCGCCACGTGCGCCTTCATGGGAGCGCCGGCGTCCATCAGCGCCAAGCTGCCGCCGCACACGGAAGCCATCGACGACGAACCGTTCGATTCCGTGATTTCCGATACGACACGCATGGTGTAGCCGAACTCTTCCTGGCTCGGCAGGCACGAAATCAGTGCACGCTTGGCCAGACGGCCGTGACCGATTTCGCGGCGCTTCGGCGAACCGACGCGGCCCGTCTCGCCCGTGGCGAACGGCGGCATGTTGTAGTGCAGCATGAAGCGGTCGCGGTACTCGCCCTGCAGCGCGTCGATGATCTGCTCGTCGCTCTTGGTACCCAGCGTGGCAACCACGAGGGCCTGCGTTTCGCCGCGGGTGAACAGCGCCGAACCGTGGGCACGCGGCAGCACGCCGGTGCGGATCGAGATCGGGCGCACGGTACGCGTATCACGGCCGTCGATACGCGGCTCGCCTGCCAGGATTTGGCCGCGGACGATCTTGGCTTCCAGATCGAACAGGATGTTGCCGACGTCAATGTCGCTCGGCGCCGTCGTGCCGGCAGCGGCAGCCTCTTCGGCCAGCTTCGCGTTCACATCCGCGTAGACGGTACGCAACTGCTGCGTGCGTGCCTGCTTGTCGCGGGTTTGATAAGCCGCCTTCAGGGCTTCGTTGGCCAGGGCCGACACGCGGGCGATAAGCGGTTCGTCCTTCGCCGCCGGGGCCCAGTCCCATTCCGGCTTGCCGCCGTCACGTACCAGATCGTGAATGGCGTTGATGGCCGTTTGCATTTGGTCGTGGCCGAACACCACGGCGCCCAGCATCACGTCTTCCGGCAGCTCTTGCGCTTCCGATTCCACCATCAGCACGGCCTGCTCCGTACCGGCGACCACGAGGTCCAGCTGCGACTCGGCGATTTGCGCGCGCGTCGGGTTCAGGACGTAGGCGTTGTTGATGTAGGCCACACGTGCGGCGCCCACCGGACCGTTGAACGGCAGGCCCGACACAGCCAGGGCGGCAGAGGCGCCGATCAGCGCCGGGATGTCCGCCGGGACTTCCGGGTTCAGCGAGATGACTTGTACAACGACTTGCACTTCGTTGTAATAGCCTTCGGGGAACAGCGGGCGGATCGGTCGGTCGATCAGTCGCGAGGTCAGCGTTTCGTTTTCCGACGGACGGCCTTCACGCTTGAAGAATCCGCCCGGAATCTTGCCGGCGGCGTAGGTCTTTTCGAGGTAGTCGACGGTCAGCGGGAAGAAATCCTGGCCGGGCTTGGCCTTCTTCGCGCCCACGACGCTGGCCAGCACCACCGTGTCGTCCATGTCGACGAGCACCGCGCCGGAGGCCTGGCGGGCGATTTCACCGGTTTCGAGGCGAACCGTGTTTTGTCCCCATTGGAACGACTTGACGACTTTGTTGAACATTTGCACTCCTATATCGAATCGCGCGATTGCAGCAGCGGCGCGACGACGCTGCCGGGCGTTCCCGACGCATCACAGGGGGGAGTGTTATGCCATTCCAGCGTGACACCGCGCGTCCGGACGACGGAACGGGTCATGCGACCCTGGAATGACACAAACCCTGTTTATCGGCGAGGACCCGTAACCTGTGGTCCGAAATCACGCCATTTCGCGCAAATTTCGGGTTTGGCCCAAAAAACAAAATGCCTGCATCAGCACGCTGATACAGGCATCTCGTCGCAATCTTGACGGCTTACTTACGCAGGCCCAGCTTCTCGATCAGGGCGCGGTAGCGGTCAGCATCCTTGCCTTTGAGGTAATCGAGCAGCTTGCGGCGGCGGCTCACCATACGCAGCAAACCGCGGCGGCTGTGGTGATCCTTCATGTGCGCCTTGAAGTGGGGGGTCAGTTCGTTGATGCGGGTGGTCAACAAAGCGACTTGGACTTCGGGGGACCCGGTGTCGTTGGCAGCGCGCGCGAATTGCGCGACGACTTCCGACTTCTTGATATCTGCGTTGGACATTTATTTTCCTTGAGGAAACATGCGGTCACGGAAGAAAGGCCGTGCCGTGAACTTACAAAAACATGCGCCACACCACTGGCCGGCCACATGTGACCACTTCGACCGTCAGCCGGCTTCGACGCACTTACCAAAACTGCAAGTGCAGGATTATATGGCAAAACCGGGCAAAACGCCATGGTTTCACCCGCCCCGCCCGGCGGCTCGCGCAATCCTGCGGCTATCCCGCACCCCAGGGGCAGTCCGCAGGCTCGATCGCACGTGTCAGCGCGGCCTCATCATGCGGCACGTGCTCGGAAGCGCCACGCGCTGCTGCGCGAGCTCCATCGCCGTCCGGAAACCGTAGCCGGAGCCTTCATTATCGAACTTCACCCCGGCCTCACCGGCCTTTCGCATGACGGAAACGTAGAGCGGCTCGATCATCTGATGGTCGTTGGGACGCATCCAGGCGTCGACCAGCCCGTCACGCACCCGGCGGTTCTCGAGCGCCCGTGCGACGGTCACGACGTCGACGGTGCCGGCCTGCTCCAGCGCTGCAGCGATCATGTCGACCATTACGGTCATGCGCAGCAGCGGGTAATCGTCCTTCGCCTCCGGATAACGGGCCCGGAAACTGCGATAGAAGCCGTCCGAAGTCTCGCCGCCGACATTGGGATGCCATTCGGCGACCGCAAACACGCGGCCGACACCGGCCTCGCCCAGCGCCGCCGGCGCGCCGAGGGCGTTGCCGTAGAACGTGTAGAACTTCAGCTCAAGCCCTTGTTCCCGCGCCGCCTTGACCAGTAGCGTCAGATCGTTGCCCCAGCTCCCCGTCACGACCGTATCGGCGCCCGCGGCCTTTATCTTGGCCAGATACGGGGCGAAATCCTTGACCCGGCCGATCGGATGAAACTGATCGCCAACGATCTGGATATCGGGGCGTTTCTGCGTCAGCATCTGCCGCGCGAGACCCGAGACCTGACGGCCGAAGCTGTAATCCTGATTGAGCAGATAGACCTTGCGGATCGCCCCATCCTCCTTGATCGCCTCCGTCAATGCCTGCATGCGCATGGCCGCATTGGCGTCGAAGGCGAAATGCCAGAAGCTACACTGCTCGTTCGTCAGCGTGGGATCAACCGCCGAATAGTTGAAGAACAGCATACGCTGCCCGGGTTCGCGCGCGTTGCGCTTGTTGATCGCGTCGATCAGCGCCGACGCCACGGCCGAACTGTTGCCCTGCATGACGAAAGGAATGCCGAGATCGCCTGCGGCCTTGAGCTGGACAAGGCTGTCCTCCACTGCGTTCTTACTGTCGAAGACGGACAACTCGAGCGGATGCGCGCCGTCTCGCAACTTCACGCCGCCACGCGCGTTGACGCGCTCGATCGCGAAGCGAAGATTACGCTCGACCATGGCGCCGGCGTTGCCGAACGGCCCGCTCATGCCTTCGATGAGCGCCAGCCGAATCGGCGGCGCGGCGTGTGCGGCACTCATTGCGCCGCTCACGGTCAAAACTGTCGTGACACACGCGTGGACCAGCAGCGAGGAAAATTTCATCAGTACCCCAGGGACTATCCCGGCGCGCATCATAACGTGCTGGCAGACCGGCGGGCAAGCAAACGGAACGTATAGGGCCTGTTTCCATGCCGCCACACGGCAACCCTCCACTCTCGAGACAGCGCATGAGCACAACGTCCTCCACTTCGGGGCACGCGTCCAGGCAACGCACGATGACCGCATCGCCGCCCCGCCCCCGATTCCGCCGCAGCTGGCGTCGCACCCTCCCCCTCGCCGCGGCACTGCTTGGCGTCCTGCCCCTTGCCGCATGCTACACTCCCGGCTGGCAGACGATCCCGGCAAACGCGCCGCAAGCGGAAGTCCAGTCAAAACTCGGCCGGCCGCACGAGACGTACCCGCTCGGCGGCGGCGTCACCCGCTGGCTTTACCCGACCCAGCCGTTCGGCCAGCAGACGATTGCCGCGGACATCGACGCGCAAGGCCGCGTCGTCGGCGTCAAGCAGGTGTTGTCGATGCAGGAATTCGCCAAGGTCGAAGTCGGCAAATGGACGAAGGACGACATCCTTCACCATTTCGGCAAACCCGTGGAAACGTCCTATTTCCCGCTCATGAAGCGGGAGGCGTGGACGTACCGCTTCAAGCAGGATGAAGCCTGGGATTCGATGATGAATTTCTATTTCGATCCGCAAGGCATTGTCCGCATGACACAGATCAGCCCCGATCCGCTCAAGCAAAAGGAGAGTCACGGCCTGTTCTGAGCGGCGACGGGTCCCTGATCCCGCCTTGGCGGCCAAACAAAAGCCCCGCACTGCGGGGCTTTTGCTCGGTGCACATCCGCCCGGCTTCGGCGCGGTGTCTTCGCGCTTACGGCGTCAGTTGCGGGTTCAGCTTCTCGGCCTTCGAGAACAGCTTGTTGAGCGCCGACAGGTACGCCTTGGCCGAGGCCGCGACGATATCCGGATCGGTGCCCACGCCGTTGACGATACGGCCGGCCTTCGACAGCCGCACCGTCACTTCGCCTTGCGACTGCGTGCCTGTCGTAATGGCGTTGACGGAATACAGCAACAACTCTGCGCCGCTGGAGACTTGCGACTCAATGGCGTTGAGCGTGGCGTCAACGGGGCCGTTGCCCTCCGCTTCGCCGACATGCTCCGCGTCCTCGGCCGTGAAGACGACGCGCGCGTGCGGACGCTCGCCGGTTTCCGAGCGCTGCGACAGCGACACGAAGTAGAAATGCTCGCCGCGTTCGGCCTGGGCTTCGTTGGAGACGATCGCCAGAATGTCCTCGTCGAAGATCTCCGCCTTCTGATCCGCCAACTCCTTGAAGCGAGCGAACGCAGCGTTGACGTCGGACTCCGACTCCATCTCGATGCCGAGCTCCTGCAGGCGCTGCTTGAAGGCGTTACGGCCCGACAGCTTGCCCAGCACGATCTTGTTGGCCGTCCAGCCTACGTCTTCCGCACGCATGATTTCGTACGTGTCGCGCGCCTTCAACACCCCGTCCTGGTGAATCCCCGACGCGTGCGCGAAGGCGTTCGCGCCCACCACCGCCTTGTTCGGCTGCACCGTGAAACCGGTGATCTGCGAGACGAGCTTCGACGCCGGCACGATTTGCGTCGTATCGATGCCGAGTTCGAGGCCGAAGTAGTCCTTGCGCGTCTTCAGCGCCATGACGACTTCTTCGAGCGCGGTATTTCCCGCGCGCTCGCCCAGACCGTTGATCGTGCACTCGATCTGGCGCGCACCGCCCAGCTTGACGCCGGCGAGCGAATTGGCGACGGCCATGCCGAGGTCGTTGTGGCAATGCACGGACCAGACCGCCTTGTCCGAATTGGGCACCCGTTCACGCAGCGTACGCACCAGTTGGCCGTAAAGCTCCGGCACCCCGTAGCCGACCGTATCGGCCACGTTGATGGTTGTCGCCCCTTCGCTGATCACGGCTTCCAGCACACGGCACAAGAAGTCCAGGTCCGAGCGGCTGCCGTCTTCCGGCGAAAACTCGATGTTGTCGGTGAACTGGCGAGCGTAGCGCACCGCCAGCCTGGCCTGCTCCAGCACCTGGTCCGGCGTCATGCGCAGCTTCTTTTCCATGTGAAGCGGCGACGTCGCGATGAAGGTGTGAATCCGCGACGAATTGGCGCCCTTCAGCGCTTCGGCGGCGCGCGCGATGTCGCGGTCGTTGGCGCGGGCGAGACTGCACACCGTGCTGTCCTTGACAATGCCGGCGATCGCCCTGATCGATTCGAAATCGCCGTTCGAGCTCGCCGCGAAACCGGCTTCGATCACATCGACGCGCAAACGCTCCAGTTGGCGAGCGATGCGGATCTTTTCGTCGCGCGTCATCGATGCGCCCGGCGACTGTTCGCCGTCGCGCAAGGTCGTGTCGAATATGATCAATTTGTCGGCCATGACTTTCTCCTGTGGGGATTCGGGTTACTTTTCGGGTATTCGCGGGTTGCCGGATGCGGTCGGGACAGCGTGTCAGGACGCGGAACCGAGTGCACTGCCAGCGAGAAAACCGGGGGGTATCAGCGCGCGGGGCGCGATAGCAGACCTAGCTCGCGTAGGTGCGAGCTGGCTAGAAATAGCGATGCGAGGGGAATGCCCATATGGCGGGCGGAACCTGAGTTCATTGCGCCAATATAGACGTAATCGGAAAAATGCGCAACGATCGGCGCATGGACGCCCGGATCACCGCCGCCAGGCAATGACCACGGGCGCAACTCACTTGGGCGGCATCGCACCGGCGCTATCCGCAGCCATCCCCACCCGGCACCAGGCGCGCACGCCGCCGCGTCAGACGGCGGGAATACGCAGGACCTGCCCCGGGTAGATCTTGTCCGGATCGGACAGCATCGGCTTGTTGGCCTCGAAAATGTCCGGGTACTGACTGCCGTTGCCGTAAGCCTTCTCCGCGACCTTCCAGAGGGTATCGCCCGACTCGACCGTGTGGTACTGCGACTCGGCCGACGCGGTACTGACAGACAATTTGTCCTCGACCGCCTCGACACCCTTGACGTTGCCACAACACAGCACGATTTTTTCCTTCGTCTCCTGATCGGGCGCCACGCCGAACACGGTCACGGTCCGGCTGGCACCGTCGAACGTCACGGTGAGCCCCGTGGCGTCGAGATTCATGCTCCTGATGTAGGTTTCGATGGCTTCGGCCGCCGTGCGGTTGGCGGCGTCGACGTCGACGCCTTCCGGCGGGGCCGGATCGGCCTTGGCGTCAGTGGCGAACAGCTTCTCGCCGGCTTCCTTGATGAAATTCAGAATGCCCATGCTTTCTCCTTCATCGTTGTCCAAACAACCGGATGGCGAGACGCCGGCGCACCCACAGGCCTACTCGTCGTCGTCACCGAAGATACGTGAGCGGCGGCCCTTCACGGCGCGGGCAGCCCACAGCACGTAACCCGACACACTATACGCGCAGAACACGCCGAACAATACCAGCGGCGGATCCGACGACACCAGCACGAACCCGACCATGAACAGCAACACCACGCCGAACGACACACGATGCCGGACGTCGAGCGCCTTGCCGCTGTAAAACGGCGCGTTCGACACCATCGACATGCCCGCATAGATCGTGAGACCGAACGCCACCCAGGGCATCCAGAACACATTGACGGGCAGCTTGTTGTCGATCGTCAGCCAGACAAATCCGGCGACCAGGGCCGCTGCCGCCGGACTCGCCAGTCCCTGGAAGAAGCGCTTGTCGACGACCGCGATGTTCGTATTGAAGCGCGCAAGGCGCAGCGCCGCGCCGGCGACGTATACGAACGCCGCCAGCCAGCCCCACTTGCCGATATCGCGCAAGATCCACTCGTACATGACGAGCGCGGGGGCCACGCCGAACGACGTCATGTCGGACAGGCTGTCGTACTGCTCGCCGAACGCGCTTTGCGTGTTCGTCATGCGGGCGACGCGGCCGTCCATGCCGTCAAGCACCATGGCGACGAAAATGGCGATCGCCGCGTACTCGAAGCGGTTGTTCATCGCCTGCACGATCGAGAAAAAGCCGCAAAACAGCGCGGCCGTCGTGAAGGCGTTCGGCAGCAGGTAAATGCCGCGCTTGCGCCGGGGCACGGGGACGGCTTCGTCTGCCTCGTGCTCGAATTCTTCACTCATGGGCTGGTCCGTGGTCTGGTCGGAACGCGCGTCCGATGTCTTGTCGATCCGCCCTGCCGGCCAATGCGTGAACAAGTCGTGCAGCCGGCGCCGATGATTTTCCGGCATCATGGACTCCTTGCGATGCTTGAGCGCTCAGTCCCCGATTCGGGGCGGAATGTCGTAGGGAACCGCAGGGCGGATTACAGTTCGGCCAGAATGGTGGACGTGGCCGATACCTTGTCGCCGATCGCCACACGCGGACGCGAGCCCAGCGGCAGGTAGACGTCCACGCGCGAGCCGAAGCGGATAAAGCCATAACGCTGGCCACGCGTGAGCGAATCGCCCGCCTTGACGTAGCACAGGATGCGGCGCGCGATCAGGCCTGCGACCTGCACACTGGTCACGATCTGGCCGCCCACGTCGATCACAAGCGCGTTGCGCTCGTTCTCGAGCGATGCCTTGTCGAGATCGGCATTGAAGAAGCGTCCAGGGAAATACTCCACCTTGGTCACCGTGCCGTCAACGGGCGCGCGGTTCGAATGGACGTTGAAAACGTTCATGAACACGCTGATCTTCAGCGCCTCGCGGCCTGCATAGGGATCCTGCGTCGTCTCGATGGCGACGATGCGGCCGTCGGCCGGCGAAAGCACGGCGCCCGCCAGTTGCGGCACGGGGCGCGGCGGATCGCGGAAGAACTGCAGCACGAACAAGGCGATCACCCACAGCGGCGCGGCCCACAGCACGCCCGCAAGGAAATGGACCACCAGCGCAATGGCGACGGCGCCGGCCAGGAACGGCCAGCCTTCTCGGGCAATGATCGGGTGAGGATAATTCATGCGAATGACTCGCGTCCTTTGCGAAAACAGTGAAAATCGGGCCCCGGCAAAACCGGGGCGCAAGGGTCACGCTACCCGGCGGCCATGCCGTCGCAAAAGCGACGCATCCCGCTGGCAAGTGCCCGGCGTGGCGGCATTGTAACAATGCCGCCATGGGAGCGGCATTTTTTTCCCCAAAGCCCCCGCAAAGAAAAAGCCGCCCGACACGCCAGCATCGGCGCCCGGACGGCTTGGAAGCTTGCTGTGCACGGCGATGCTGGCACCGCCGCGCACGGACGCAAACTTAGTTCTTCGACTGGTCGACCAGCTTGTTCTTGGCGATCCACGGCATCATCGCACGCAGCTTGCCACCGACTTGCTCGATCTGGTGTTCCGCGGTGATGCGGCGGCGCGAGATCAGCGTCGGTGCGCCGGCCTTGTTTTCCAGGATAAAGCTCTTGGCGTATTCGCCGGTCTGGATGTCCTTCAGGCACTGACGCATCGCTTCCTTCGTCGCCTCGGTCACGACGCGCGGACCCGTGACGTACTCGCCGTACTCGGCGTTGTTCGAGATCGAGTAGTTCATGTTGGCGATGCCGCCTTCATAGATCAGGTCGACGATCAGCTTGAGCTCGTGCAGGCACTCGAAATAGGCCATTTCCGGCGCGTAACCGGCTTCCACCAGCGTTTCGAAACCGGCCTTGATCAGCTCGACGGTACCGCCGCACAGCACGGCTTGTTCGCCGAACAGGTCGGTTTCCGTTTCTTCACGGAAGTTGGTTTCGATGACGCCGGCACGACCACCGCCGTTGGCTGCCGCGTACGACAACGCGATGTCGCGGGCGGCGCCCGACTTGTCCTGCGCCACGGCGATCAGGTGGGGCACGCCGCCACCTTGCGAGTACGTCGAACGCACGGTGTGACCCGGGGCCTTCGGCGCGATCATGATCACGTCGAGGTCAGCGCGCGGGATCACGCAACCGTAATGCACGTTGAAACCGTGAGCGAAAGCCAGCGCGGCGCCATTCTTGATGTTGGCGTGCACTTCGTTCTTGTAGACGTCGGCGATTTGCTCGTCCGGCAGGAGCATCATGACGATGTCGGCCGACTTCACGGCTTCCGACACTTCCTTGACCGTCAGGCCGGCATTGACAGCCTTGTTCCACGACGCGCCGTCCTTGCGCAGGCCGACGGTGACGTTGACACCGCTGTCCTTCAGGTTGAGGGCGTGGGCATGGCCTTGCGAGCCGTAGCCGATGATGGTGACTTGCTTGCCTTTGATGAGCGAGAGGTCTGCGTCTTTGTCGTAGAAAACTTTCATGGAAATATCCCGAATTGCTAAAAATTTACTGAATCAAAATCGAAAAAGGGGCGTAGTGCCGCAGTGTCCCGCTTTCACTTGCTTTTCAAGCTGTGGTTGATCTCCACCAGATTCTCGTGGATTCTGAAAAGAAGGATCAACAACTCGCTGGAAATCCGCGCACCGACGATGCCGAATACCGCAATACCGATGCCGCGCAGGACTTCACCGTTCACCGCACTCGCAATGCCGGCCGCCAATGCGCCCAGCACCGCCAGCACGAAACCGATGCGCAAGAGGATCGGCGTGATCATCTTGTCGAACATGAACCAGTCCCGCATGGCGACTCTCATTAAGAAGGTCAGACTTTAAGGATGCGCTCGCCACGCCCGATGCCCGAACCGCCGGTACGTACGGTTTCGAGAATCGACGCCTGGTCGAGCCCTTCGATGAACGCGTCGAGCTTCGCCGAATTGCCCGTCAGTTCGATCGTGTAGGTCTTCTCCGTCACGTCGATGATGCGTCCGCGGAAAATATCCGACATCCGCTTCATTTCCTCGCGCTCCTTGCCCACCGCGCGCACCTTGATGAGCATCAACTCACGTTCGATGTGCGCGCCTTCGGTCAGGTCGACCACCTTCACGACTTCAATCAGCCGGTTCAGGTGTTTCGTGATCTGTTCGATCACGTCGTCCGACCCCGTCGTCACCACCGTCATCCGCGACAGCGAACGGTCTTCGGTGGGGGCCACGGTCAAGGTTTCGATATTGTAACCACGCGCCGAGAACAGGCCGACCACGCGCGACAGCGCTCCCGGTTCGTTCTCAAGCAAAACAGAAATAATGTGCCTCATGGTGTATCCCGGATTGTCCTTGTCAATTGACACGGCGCGTCGCGGGCCGGCGTCGCCGGCACCCGCGCGCTGGCCGTGTTACAGATCTTCCGAACCGAGCAGCATCTCGCTGATGCCCTTGCCCGCCTGGACCATCGGCCAGACGTTCTCGGTGGGATCCGTTTGGAAATCCATGAACACCGTGCGGTCCTTCATCTTCAAGGCTTCGCGCAGCGCCGGCTCGACATCCGCCGACTTCTCGATCCGCATGCCCACATGGCCATAAGCCTCGGCCAGCTTCACGAAATCGGGCAGCGCGTCCATGTAGGAACTGGAATAGCGCTTGCTGTATTCGATCTGCTGCCACTGGCGCACCATGCCCAGGTAGCGGTTGTTGAGCGAGAGAATCTTGACCGGCGTCGCGTACTGCAGGCACGTCGACAGCTCCTGAATGCACATCTGGATCGAACCTTCGCCGGTGATGCAGGCGACTTCCGCGTCCGGGTGGGCCATTTTCACGCCCATCGCGGCCGGCAGGCCGAAACCCATCGTGCCCAGGCCGCCGGAATTGATCCAGCGGCGCGGCTTGTCAAACTTGTAGTACTGGGCCGCCCACATCTGGTGCTGGCCGACGTCCGAGCACACGTAGGCCTCGCCATTGGTCAGCTTCCAGTACGTTTCGACCACGTGCTGCGGCTTGATGATCTCGCTATTGCGGTCGAATGCCAGGCAATCACGTGCGCGCCATTCCTCGATCTGCTTCCACCATTCGGCCAGCGCCGCCGTGTCCGGACCGTGCTCGGCCGATTGCAGGTTCTCGATCATTTCGCGCAGGACTTCCTTCACGTCGCCGACGATCGGAATATCGACCTTGACTCGCTTGGAAATCGACGACGGATCGATGTCGATATGAATGATCTTGCGCGGCGATTCCGCGAAGTGGGCCGGATTGCCGATAACGCGATCGTCAAAACGCGCGCCAATGGCGATCAGGACGTCACAGTTCTGCATCGCCATGTTGGCTTCGTACGTGCCATGCATGCCGAGCATGCCCAGGAACTTCTTGTCGCTGGCACGATAGCCGCCGAGGCCCATCAGCGTATTGGTCACCGGATAGCCGAGCAGATCGGCGAACTGGTTCAGTTCCTTCGACGCATCGGCGAGAATGACGCCGCCGCCGGTGTAGATATAGGGGCGTTTGGCTGACAGCAGCAGGCTCATCGCCTTGCGGATCTGGCCCGAATGGCCCTTCGTCACCGGATTGTACGAACGCAGCGACACCGTCTTCGGATATTCGTAACGGGCGCGCGCCTTCGACACGTCTTTGGGGATATCGACCAGCACCGGGCCGGGACGGCCGGTTTTGGCGATGTAGAACGCCTTCTTGATCGTGACGGCGAGATCGCGCACGTCCTTGACCAGGAAGTTATGTTTCACGCAGGGACGCGTGATGCCGACCGTGTCGCATTCCTGGAAGGCGTCCTGGCCGATCGCGGCCGTCGGCACCTGTCCGGTGATAATCACGAGGGGCACCGAATCCATATAGGCGGTGGCGATGCCGGTCACGGCATTGGTCACGCCCGGGCCGGACGTCACGAGGCACACGCCGACCTTGTCGGTGGAACGCGAATATGCGTCGGCCGCATGCACGGCAGCCTGCTCGTGGCGCACCAGGATATGCTGGATGCGGTCCTGCTTGTAGAGTTCGTCGTAGATGTAGAGCACCGAGCCGCCGGGATAGCCCCAGAGATGCTCGACACCCTCGTCCTGAAGCGCGCGCACGAGAATTTCGGCGCCGATCAGTTCATCGGAGGGGGAATGGCGAGAAGCGTCCGCTTCGGAAAATTCCGCGCTTGGCATGTTCATCGTCGACCTTTCAAGTTTTCGGCAAAAAATTTGATCGGGTGCTCTCCCCGCGAGCTTGTGGCCCGGGATCAAGCGGCGCGTCTGAATGATGGGCAATCCGGATAGGCAGTGCCGATATTAAGACAATCACATCATATTGCGAACTTGGGACGATATAGGTTTGCACCGGAATGGTCAAGCCGGTTATCAAGAAATTCATGAATGGCGCCAAGACGCGCCAAATTGGTGCAAAATTGGGACGATTCGACGCCGGGGTGTGGCAAATGAGCAAAAGCCGTTACATGTCGGACGTTTTTTGCTAGCATCCGCACCGCATCTGCGTTTTCTGCAGGCCCTTCATTCGCGCAATCTGGCGGCCCGGCAGTCAAAACGCGGCATTTACGCTTATATATCGCATTTCAGCAATGTGGCTCACAAGCCACGCTTACCCCACCGGATGGCATCTGACAAGGAACTGGCGGACTTTCTCGCGGGCATCGAACGGCGCGCTTTCAAGCAGGCCGTCTATGCCGTCCGCGACGACGAGGCCGCCCTCGATATCGTTCAGGATGCAATGATCCGGCTGGCCGAGAAGTACGGCGACAAGCCGGCGGCCGACCTGCCATTGCTGTTTCAGCGCATTCTCCAGAACACCATACACGATCATTTCCGCCGCCAGAAGGTCCGGAATACGTGGGTGACGCTGTTTTCCAATCTCGGCGGCGGCAGCAGCGACGACGACGATTACGATCCGCTGGAAACCTTGTTGGCCCAGGATGGGTCAGTGCTTTGCGAGAGCAGCGAAGACCAGGTGTCGCGCGCGGAAGTCCTGAACCTGATCGAAGAAGAGATTCATAAGCTACCCGCACGTCAACGGGAAGCCTTCCTCATGCGTTATTGGGAAGATATGGACGTCGCCGAAACCGCGGCTGCCATGGGTTGCTCGGAGGGCAGCGTGAAGACGCACTGCTCGCGAGCCACCCATTCGCTCGCAAACGCGCTCAAGGCAAAAGGGATCAGATTATGAGTCACGATCTGGATACGAGGGAAATCCGATTCGCACACCGTGTGCGGCAAGCACTCGAAGAATCTTCGGGTGAATTGCCGCCGGGCATCGCCGCACGCCTCGCCGAAGCGCGCCGCGTCGCCGTTGCCCACAAGAAGCCCGAACCGCAGACGGCTTTGGCGCCGGCGCTCGCCTATGCAGGCGTGGCCGGGCAAGCTGCCGACCACGCACCGCGCCGTCCGGGCCGGCTGGAAAAGCTCGGCCGCCTGGGCCTGCTTTGGCCGCTGGCCGCGCTGATTGTCGGTCTGGCAGGCATCGCCTATTGGGAACATCAGCAGCATATTGAAGATCTGGCCGACATCGACGCCGCCGTGTTGAGCGACGAACTGCCGCTCTCCGCCTATGCCGACCATGGCTTCAACGCCTACCTGAAACGCGCCCAGTAGCCGCCCCCTGACCACACCTTGCACGTGACCCGACGCAACGCATTCATCCTGCTCGCCGCCTTGATCGCCGCCGCCCTTGCCGGGACGGCGCTGTGGCGCAGCGGTCCGGCGCCTGACCTACCCGGCGATACGCTCGAAGCCGCACCCGCCGCTTCGACACCGCCGGTGGACATGCCATCAGGTGCTTCCGGGGCCGCAGTTGCACCTGGCGCCGCCGGCCCGGCATCGGCGCCCGTGGCCGCCCTGCCGTCGCCGGGCGGCGCGTGGGCCAAGCTGACACCGCGTCAACAGGCCGCGCTGGCGCCGCTCGCACAAAGCTGGAATGCGATGGGCGAGCGTCAACGTGAGAAATGGATCGAGATCGCCAGCCGTTACCACAAGCTGTCGCCGGATGCCCGCAAACGTCTTCATGAACGCATGGCCGACTGGGTGCGCTTGACACCCGAGCAGCGGCAGTTGGCCCGCGAAAGCTACTTGAACGCCAAAACCCTCCCGCCGGGCCGGAAATTCGAGGCGTGGGAGCAATATCAGCAACTTCCGGAAGAGCAAAAGAAAAAGCTCGCCGCCGAAGAGAAGTCGCGCAACCGGCCCAGCGTCGTGAGCGCCCCGCCGAGTGGCAAGACAGGCGTCAAGAATCCGTACGGTGCCGTCCATCGCAAGCAAAATCCCGTGGAGGCACAACGCGCCGACACGAAACCCGGCAGCGCACCGGCCAGCCCGGCGTCCGCCCCGGCACCCGCCGTGGCGCCCGCGCAGGGCGCACCGGGCGCTGCCGCGCCGGGTAGCGCCGCCGGCGCCAGCACCGACGTCAACAGCCCGTCGGTGTTCAATTCCGAGATCTATCACCACAATTGACCGCCGCGCGGTCCATCCGGTCCGGCCTCCGCAAGCGCCAACGCCCCCCCCGCCGCTCCTGTTTTTTCGTCCAACGCCGCTGCCGATGGCTGGCAGGCCCGGCCAAAGTTGCGCATAATGGCGTCCAGCCGGTGACGCCGGCGGTTTCTCGTTCGTCTCCTTTGCCCGTTCGATCGGCGCGACTGTCCGATCGGCTTTTTTGCCGCCGCCGGCTGCTTGCCCGGTGCGGTCCGTGAAACCGATGACCGATTCCGTGACGCCTACCCGCCAGGATGCAGCCACGTCCTGCGCATCCCCCGTCCCCGCAGATGTCGGCGGATCGCGCGCGCCCCAGGCGTGGCCCGCGCCGACGCTGCGCCGACGGGGACTCAGCATGATCTACGAATCGCTGCTCCTGTTCGGCGTACTGTTTCTCGCCGGCTACCTGTTCAGCGCCCTCACGCAGCAACGCAATGCCTTGATGTACCGCCATGCCATGCAGGCGTGGCTTTTCCTGGTGCTGGGCGCATACTTTGTCTGGTTCTGGTGTCATGGCGGACAGACACTCGCGATGAAGACATGGAAGATTCGGCTGGTCGACACGCACGGCCGTGCACCGTCGGCCGGACGCGCCATCGGCCGCTATCTGCTTGCCTGGCTGTGGGTGCTGCCCGCGGCTGCGCTCGACTGGGCATTGGGGTTGACCGGGTGGGCAAGCGTGGCGGTGCTGGTCGGCTGGCTGACCCTGTGGGCCTCCACCATGCGGTTCGACCGCGACCATCAGTTTCTGCACGACCGTCTTGCCGGCACGCGGCTCGTCAGCGTGCTCGGGAAATGACCGGCTGAGCCCCGCCGCCATGGCCCCGCCAGTCCGCATCGTGCATCCGCCTAACGCCGCCGATCCCGTGCGGCCGTCACGCCCGCACCTTGCGTACGCTGCAACACAGGTCGCGTTTTCCGTGGTCGTGGCCGGTGTGACATACAGCCTCTGGCATTACGTTTGGATCAGCCTCCTCTGGGCGCTGCTCTGGTTGCCTCTGGCCCACGCCGCCGGGCTGGCCGCCGGATTCTCGATGGCCGCGAGAAGCGATCCCACACCGGAGCGGCGCGCCGGCGGTTTCGGCATGCAGTTCGGCGTGTGGGCCTATGAATGCTGTGCGTCGATTCTGCTGCTCGACCTTTGCCAGCCGTGGCGAAGTGCCTTCCGGCCGCGCCCTGCGGACGGGCCTGCGCGTCCTGTGGCCGTCCTGTGCCTGCATGGTTATGGCTGCAACCGGGCGTTCTGGCTGCGCTTTCAGGGCCATCTGGCCGAAGCGGGGTACGAAAGCGACGCCATCAACCTGGCACCCTTGCTCGGCGGCATCGACGGTTACGCCGACGAAATCGCGGCTGCCGTCGAGCGGCTAGCCAGCCGCACACGCCGGCCTGTGGTGCTGCTCGGCCACAGCATGGGCGGCATCGCGGCGCGGGCCTGTCTGCGTGCGCACCCCACGCTCCCGGTGCTGCACACCATCACGCTGGGCTCGCCGCACCTGGGTACCCTGCACGCGCGCCTCGGCATCGGCGACAACGTTGCGCAAATGGCTGTTGGCAGCGAATGGCTGGCCGAACTCGGCCGCAGCGAGACTGAAGCTGCGCGCAGCCGGCTCACGTCAATCTATTCGTATCACGACAATGTTGTGTATCCGGCACGCACCTGCGCGCTCGTCGGCGCCCACATGATTCCCCTGTCCGCACTCGGGCACGTGGCGCTGGGCACCCATCCGCGCTCATGCGCCATCGTCCTGCAAACGCTCGAAAGAGTCGGCACGGGCATCGCCCGCGTCGCCTGACGCCTTCCAGCTGTACCGCGGCAGGTCCTGAAGCGCGTCGTCGCGGGCGTGCGACAGTTTCAGACAGTTCCGTGACTGTCATCGTCCTTTCACGCAACCGTGGCGCAATGCTGCCATGTTCAATGCGACGGACGAACCCGCATGACCACGACACCCGCTTTCCCGCGCCCGCTCCCATCGCCCGTTGCCCGTGCCGGCCACGATGTCGAGACGCCCCCGGCACGCGCACAGGCGCCAGGTCTGTCCGCGACATTGCCGCCAGGTTTTTGCGTTCCGCCCGAACCGCCCGCCGACCCGCTCGACGCACCGCCCGACGGCGTCACCCGCTACCGGGCGATCTGGCTGTCCGACATTCACCTCGGCACGCAAGGCTGCCAGGCCGACTATCTGCTCGATTTCCTGCGCCACCACGAGTCGGATTACCTGTACCTGGTCGGGGACATCATCGACGGCTGGCACCTTCGCAAGGGATGGCACTGGCCGCAGGCGCACAACGATGTCGTGCAGAAGATGCTGCGCCGCGCACGCAAAGGCACGCAGGTCGTGTATGTGCCGGGAAACCACGACGAAGCCGCCCGTCAGTTCTGCGGGCTCGCGTTCGGTGACATCGCGGTGCGCGATGAGGCGTTCCACACGACGCTGACCGGCAAGCGGCTGTGGATCACCCACGGCGATCTGTTCGACGGCGTGATCCAGCATGCGCGCTGGCTTGCCTACCTGGGCGATTCGCTCTACACCCTCACCCTGCTGCTCAACCGCTGGTTCAATCGCGTGCGGACCCGCTTCGGCTTTCCGTACTGGTCCCTGTCGCAGTACCTCAAGCATCAGGTCAAGAACGCCGTCAACTTCATTTCGGCATTCGAACATGTGATGGCCGAGGAAGCCCGGCGCCGAGGCTGTGACGGCGTCGTCTGCGGCCACATCCACAAGCCGGAGATCCGCGACATCGACGGACTCCTGTACTGCAACGACGGGGATTGGGTCGAGAGCCTGTCGGCGCTCGTCGAAACGGAAGACGGCGACCTGCGCATCGTGTACTGGACGCAAAAGCGCGCCGCGCAACTCGTCAAGACGCCGGCCACTTCCGCCACCACCGCCACCGCTGCATGACGATTGCCTCGGGCGGCATGCCGGAACGGGACGGCCGCCGTGGCCCGCCGCCCGCCGGTTGCCGCACCCGCTTCCCGAATCCCTGTTTCATCCCTGCTGTTCCCTCTGACATCCGCGCAAGGAGCGCACCATGAAAATCCTGATCGTCACCGATGCCTGGGACCCGCAGATCAACGGCGTGGTCCGCACGCTCAAGAACACGCGCGCCCAGCTCGAAGCGAGCGGCCATCGCGTCGACCTGCTCACGCCGCTTGAATTCCGGACCTTGCCTTGTCCGACCTACCCGGAAATCCGGCTGGCATTCTTCGCGGGCGGCAAGGTCGCGCGCCGCATCGAAACCTTCGCCCCGGACGCGCTGCATATCGCGACCGAGGGCCCGCTCGGCATGGCCGCGCGCCGCTGGGCCATCCGCAACAATTTCCCGTTCACGACGGCCTATCACACACGTTTCCCGGAATACGTGCAGGCCCGCTTCGGTCTGCCGCTGGCCACGACCTATCGCTTTCTGCGCTGGTTCCACAAGCGCTCGAGCGCGGTGATGGCGCCGACCCCGGTCGTCAAGCGCGACCTGGAGGCCAACGGCTTCGGCAACGTCGTGCTCTGGACGCGCGGCGTCGACCTGGACATCTTTCATCCGCAGCCGGCACATGTGTTAAATTCGGCCCATCCGATCTTCCTGTACGTGGGACGCGTTGCGGTGGAGAAAAACATCGAGGCGTTTCTGAAACTCGACCTGCCCGGTTCGAAATGGGTCGCCGGAGAAGGCCCCCTGCTTGCGGAACTGCGGTCGCGCTATCCGGATGTCAATTATCTCGGCATGCTGTCGCAAGCCGAACTTGCCAAGGTGTACGCTTCCGCCGACGTCTTCGTGTTTCCCAGCCGCACAGACACGTTTGGCCTGGTGCTGCTCGAAGCCATGGCATGCGGCCTGCCCGTCGCTGCGTATCCGGTGACCGGTCCGATCGACGTTCTCAACGGTTGCCCCGAAGGCCAAGGTGGCGCACTGCGCGAGGATTTGCGCGATGCCTGCCTCGACGCGCTCAAGGTCTCGCGCGAGAGTGCGCGCGCCTGGGCCGAGCGTTTTTCGTGGCAGGCGGCCTCCGCCGAGTTCGTCGCCCACCTCCACCCGCGTGTACCCGAGCCGTCGCCGCTCGCGCACGCGACCTGAGCCGCTTCGCGGCGAGGACCTTACGTTTTGTTCATTGACCAACCGCCACCGCGTGACGACGAGCCCAATCCCTACAAAGGCAATCGGGGGTTGCTGCGCGCGTGGCGGGCGCTGAAATACTCGCTGTCCGGCTTTCGTTTCGCCATTTTCGAGGAAAGCGCATTCCGGCAGGAGCTGGCGCTGGCGATCGTGCTCGTGCCGGCTGCCGTCCTCTTGCCGGTCAGCGCGGTCGAACGCGTGCTGCTGATCGGCTCGGTGCTGCTCGTGCTGATTGTCGAGCTGATCAACTCGAGCATCGAGGCCGCCATCGATCGCATCTCCCTTGAGCATCATCAACTGTCCAAGCGGGCCAAGGACTTCGGCAGCGCCGCCGTCCTCGTCGCCCTTGCGCTCTGTCTGCTCACCTGGGGCTCGCTCGCCGGCCCCGTCATTGTCGGACTGGTCCGCGCCTTCCTGTGACGACGGCGGAATTGCGCTGACGCGCCGCTTGGCACGGGAAACGCGCCGGGTATAATCGGCGCGATAGACCTATTCCATAAACGCAAGCGGACCAACTCCTCGCCGAGCTTGCCGCCTACCGGGGCCGACAGACATGGAAGCAAAGCCGCCACGCCGCACCCGCGAACGAATTCTCGAGGTTTCGCTTCGACTCTTCAACGAAATCGGCGAACCGAACGTCACGACCACCACGATTGCCGAGGAGATGAAAATCAGCCCGGGTAATCTGTATTACCACTTCCGCAACAAAGACGACATTATCAACAGCATCTTCGCGCAGTTCGAGCAGGAAATCGAACGCCGCCTGCGGCTGCCCGACGATCACAAACCCACGCTCGACGAAGTCTGGACCTATCTCCAGTACATGTCGGAGTTCCTGTGGCGCTTTCGTTTTCTCTACCGCGATCTCAACGACCTGCTGGCACGCAACCGTACGCTGGAAACGCACTTCAAGCAGATCGTCGGGCACAAGAAGCGTTTTGCCCGCGAGATGTGCGACATGCTCGTCGCCGACGGGGAAATGGACATCACTCCCGAGCAGATCGATATCGTCACGACCAACATGGTGGTGCTGTCTACCTACTGGCTTTCCTACCAGTTCGTCATGAATCCCCGCAAGTACAACGATCCCGCCGAAATCGGCGCAGGTCTGCACCAGGCCAGCTATCACATTCTTTCGCAAATGGCGCCGTATCTGAAGGGCCGTTCACGCGAGCTTTATGACAAGCTTGCGCACGAGTCGTCGCAGGGAGCCAGGTAATGCGTTCGCTTTGCGTCTATTGCGGTGCCGCCAGCGGCGTGCGTCCCGCCTATGCCGACGGCGCACGTGTGCTGGGGCAACGCATGGCCGAGCGGGGCATTCGCCTCGTCTACGGCGGCGGCAAGGTCGGCCTGATGGGAGTGATTGCCGATGCCGTGATGGCGCACGGCGGCGAAGCGATCGGCATCATTCCCGAAGCGCTGATGCAGCGGGAAGTCGGTCATCGCGGACTGACCGAACTGCACGTCGTCAGGAACATGCACGAGCGCAAGCAGATGATGGCCGACCTGTCCGAAGGCTTCATCGCCATGCCGGGCGGCATCGGCACCTGCGAGGAACTGTTCGAGGTATTTACGTGGCTGCAGATCGGCTACCACGCCAAGCCGATCGGATTGCTCAACGTCGAGCAGTATTACGATCCGCTGCTCGGTTTCCTGCGCCACATGGTGCAGGAACAATTTCTCAAGGCCCCCCAGGTCGACCAGTTGGTGGTCGAAACCGCACCCGAGGCGATCCTCGATACGTTGGTTCAGCGCCAACCGGCCTTGGTCGACCGCTGGGCCCAGCAGCGCGACCAGATCTGATCCGAGCGGCCCGCGCGGGACCTCCCGGGCGGCGTAGTGAACTCTCGCCGCCCTCACCGATCAGATACTGACGACGGCGCTGAGCGCGCCCGACGCGCCGGCCTGGTGGCCGCCGGTCCCTCGTCTATCGTCAGGAACACCCGATGCTGAAGATTTTGCGCCCGATGCGGCTCTTGCGTTCGCGTTGGCTGCGTCCGCACGCCCGCGCATTGTTGCGCCGCAGTCTCTGGCAGATTACGCCGCGCGCGGTCGCGCTCGGACTTGCCTGCGGCGTGTTCTTCGGTGTCCTGATCCCGGTCGGTCAGATTTTTGTGGCAATGCTCGCCGCCGCCATGCTGCGCGGCAATTTGCTGGTGGCCGCTGCCGGCACATTCATCACGAACCCGCTTACGTTACCGTTCGTTTATATCGGTGCGCACAAACTCGGCGGGTGGATGATGTCCTGGTGGCGCCCCGGGGACCTGGAAGCGACGGTTGCCGCCGCAGCGCGCGCCGGCGAGGCCGCCATCGCATCGCTCGGCCGTTTTGACGTCGGCGCCGCGACCATGCATTTGCTCGTGGGCCTGACGACGTGCGCCATCGCCGGCGCCCTGCTCGCCTACGGGCTGGGATTTGCTGTCATCGCGATCCGTCAACGGCGGCAACCGCGCGCCTAACCGGCGCGATTGCGCATCCAGTCCGCCGTGCCGTAGAACGCCTGCAGCAAGCGCTCCTGCAACGCGGCGTCGATCCCGACATCCTGCATGGCCCAGGCCATGCAGCGCAGCCATTGGTCGCGCTCGCTCGTGGCGATCGGAAACGGCAAATGGCGCGCACGCAGACGCGGGTGGCCAAAGCGCTCGATGTAATGATTCGGGCCGCCGAGCCAGCCGCACAGGAACCAGTGGAATTTGTCGCGCGAACCCGCCAGCGTCTCGGGATGCAGGCTGCGAATGCCGGCGAATTCGGGCTCGAGATCCATCAGATCGTAGAAGCGGTCCACCAGTTCACGCACGCCCGACTCACCGCCCAACAGGGCGAACGCGGTCGGTTGCGTGTCGGCGTCGTCGGGCGTGTCCACGCCCTGCGTTTGAGATGAAATTTCGGTTGTCATGGACACTATTGTGCCTGAGCCGGGCGCGGCGTGCGATGCGTTAGACTTCGCGCAGCGTGCGCGCGGCCGATTGCCGCAACACCGCGCGCAAACCGCTCCATCCCCCGATCAGCGCGCAGAGCACGCCCGCCGACACGCCAATGACCGGCAACCACGCATTGAAGCCGAGCGAGAATTCGAATACGTAGCGGGCGAGCATCCAGCCCAATGCGCCCGCGCCGGCGGCCGCCAGCAACCCGGCCAGCGCGCCAACCGTCACCAGTTCGGCCAGATGCACGTCGCGCAACTGCCGCGCCGATGCCCCCAACGCCCGCAGGATGCCCGACTCGCGCATACGCTCGTCGCGCGTGCCCGCCAGCGCCGCGTACAAGACCAGCATGCCGGCAGCAAGCGTAAAGACGAACAGCGCCTGTACCGCACTGATCACCTGGGACAGGATCTGCTGGATTTGCGCCAGCAGCGCCCCCGTGTCGATGATCGTCAGATTCGGGAACTGCCGCATGAGATCGTCCGCCACATGCTGCTGGGCCGGGTCGAGATGGAACGACGTAATCCACGTCGCCGGGAAATCGCGCAGCGCAGCTGCCGGCATCACCACGAAGAAATTCACACGCATCGAACCCCAATCGAGCTTGCGCAGACTGGTGATCGGCGCATCAACGGATTGCCCCGCGACCTCGAAGCGCAGGCGGTCGCCAAGCTTCAGGCCGAGCGTCTTGGCGATGCCTGCCTCCATCGAGATCTGCGGGGTCGCCGTGGCGCCATACCATTGCCCTGCGGTCACGCGGTTGCCGTCCGGCAAACGCGCCGCATAGGAAAGGTTGAACTCGCGTTCGGCCAGCCGGCGCGCCCGTTCCTCCGTATAACGATCGACGGTCACCGGGCGGCCGTTGATCGCGGTCAGCCGCGCCCGAATCATCGGCGCCAACTGCGCGTCCGACAATCCCGCCGCACGCAGGCTCGCCAGCACCGGGGCATCCTGCCCGGGCTGGATATCGATCACGAACCGGTTCGGCGCATCGGGCGGACTCGATTGCCGCCAGCCCGCGATGAGGTCGTTGCGGGTGATGGCAAGCAGAAGCAGCGCCATCAGGCCCAGGCCGAGGGCGACGACCTGCAGTGCGCTGCCGAGCCCGCGCCGGCGCAATCCGGCGAGCGCATAACGCCAGCCCACCCCGCCGCCCGCGCCGCGACGCCGCGCCCACGCGGCAAGCACACGGATCGCCAGCCACGCGAGCGCGCCGAACACCGCCGCGCCCGCTGCAAAACCGCCTGCCACCATGGCGCCGAGCGTCAAATCGCGTGCCGCGAAGACCAGCAGTACCGCAAACGCCGCCGCACTTGCGCCGTACGCCAGCCAGCCGCGACGCCGCGCCGTCCCCCATTCGCGCCGCAAGACATGCAGCGGCGCCACTTCGGATAACGGCAACAACGGCGGCAATGCGAACCCGAGCAGCAGCACGAGCGCGCTCGCCAGACCGAACGCCGCTGGCCGCCACGTCGGTGCCGGCAAACCCTCCGGCACGACGCCGCCGAGTTGGCGCAGCAGGACTTCATGCGCGCCAAAGCCCAAGGCAACGCCCAGCACGCCCCCAACGACCGCCAGTCCGAGAAACTCCACCGCGACCATGCCGCGCAGCGCCTTGCGGCCGAGGCCGAGACAACGCATCACGGCGCACGCATCGAGATGCCGTTGGCTATAGCGCTGTGCCGCAATACCGACCGCGACGGCCGCGAGCACGGCCGCAAGCAACGCCACCAACGACAGAAAACGTGCGGCGCGATCGAGCGTCTGCCTCACCTGCGGCTGACCGTCGTCGAGCGATTCGAACTGCACGCCGCGCAGCGCACCGGCCTCAGCGCGCGCCCACGCGGCATAGGCGGCGACCGGGGCGTCCGCGCCCGCCACCAGCAGGCGATAGGTGATGCGGCTGCCGAACTGCACGAGTCCCGTCGAAGGGAGTTCGTCGAACCGCATCATGACGCGTGGCGCGAGAACCCCGAAGCCGAAGCCGCGGTCCATTTCGCGCGTGATGACCTGCGCGATGCGCAACGTTCGATGCCCGACGCGAATGCTGTCGCCGACCTTGACCTGCAGTGCATCGAGCAACGCGGGATCGACCCAGACAGTACCCTGCGCGGGAATGCCGACGGCGGGGGCATCGACGGTGGACGGGTCGCGGCTTCCCGCCACGCGCACGCGGCCGCGCAACGGATAGCCATCGGAAACGGCCTTCAACGACGACAGACGGCTCGCACGCGCCTGCCCGTCGGCGCCCAGCGCGCTGGCCATGCTGGGGAACGCAGCGGTTTGGGCAGTGCGCAGCCCGTCGGCCTGCGCGCGCGCCATGAAATCTGGCGCAAGCGGCGCGTCGCTTCGCACGACGATGTCGGCGGCCAGCATTTGGCGCGCGTCGCGTTCGAGCCCGCCTTGCATGCGGTCAGACAGGAAGCCGACGCTCGAAAGCGCCCCGACGGCCAGCAACAGCGCCGCCAGCAGCAGATGCAATTCACCCGCGCGCCAGTCGCGCAGAAACATCCGCCAAGCCTGGCGGCACACATCACCGAACGCCATCGTTACGCAATCCCTTCACCCGTGCCAGCAACGAACGCCAGCCGCGCCACACGCGCGGCAGCCACCACCAGGCGAGCAGCACGAACACGAGCAGCATGACAAGAAAGACAGCCGGCAGGAAAAACGCCATGGCCAGGCCGCCGATGGTAGACACATCCTCGCCCGCTGAGGCCGCCACATTGGAAAAAGGTTCCGGCGATGTATTGATCAGCGCACGGCTGCCGGCCTTGGCCAGGTGCGCCGTGCCCGCAAGCGCGCCGCCGGCGAGACCGGCCAGCACGGTCACCGCGGGGTCCATCTGCCCGAACGCACCCGCCGCGAGCAGGATGCCGGCAGGGATGCGGATGAAGGTATGCACGGCATCCCAGGCGGAATCGATGAACGGAATCTTGTCGGCGAAGAACTCGATCGCCGCCAGCACGCCTGCGGTCGCAATGACCCAGGTGGACGCCAGAATCGCCAGTGACGGCGGCAAATGCAGCCAGCCGAGTCGGGCCGCCAGGCCGGCGAAGCAAACGGTCAGGTAGAGCCGCAGGCCGCTCGCCCACGACAGTCCCGCGCCCAAAGCAATGGTTTCCAGCATGATGACCTCGCCTGCCGCCGAAATGGCCGCGTCGCACCGTCACACGCAAAAATAAGAAAAGCGCGGTACCGGCCAATTTCGCCGGTCACCGGGCCATTATGCCGCGCTTGCGGCCGGCACGCACGCTAGACCGCGGAGAGCTTCAAGCCGACGAGCCCGGCAAGGATCAGGGTAACGCTGGCAATGCGCGCAGCAGAGGCTGACTCGCCGAACAGAAAGATACCGAGAACGAAAGCGCCGACAGCGCCGATGCCGGTCCAGATCGCATAAGCGGTGCCGAGCGGCAATGCGCGCACGGCGAGCGCCAGCAGCCAGACGCTGCCGATCATGGAGGCGAGCGTGAAGGCAGACGGCCAGAGGCGGGTGAACCCGTGCGTGTATTTCAGGCCAACGGCCCAGGCGACTTCAAGCAGGCCTGCGAAAACGAGGAGAATCCAGGGCATAAGTGACTTCGATGTGGAGGTCGGGGTCGTCCCCGCGGAAGGCAGCGCGCTACAAGTCGTCCCGTAGCGGGTCAACAAAAAAACGGCGACAGCAAAAGTGTCACCGTCATATTGACGTGACAAGTTTACCAAAGTGACAAAGATCTTGCAGACTACGGTCGGATTGGATGGCCCAGGCATCGGGCCCTGGCTGCGCGGCTACGGTGCCGCATCCGTCTCCAGGCGATAGCCGACACCGGTCTCTGTCAGGATATGCCGCGGTTGCGCCGGATCGGCCTCGAGCTTCTGGCGAAGATGGCCCATGTAAATGCGCAGGTAGTGGTTGCTCTCGATATGCGAGGGTCCCCAGACTTCCTTGAGTAATTGACGATGGGTAAGCACGCGCCCGGCGTGTCGGACCAACGTCACCAGCAGGCGGTACTCGATGGGCGTAAGGTGCACCGGGTCATCGCCGCGCGTCACCTTGCGCCGCGACAGGTCGATATGGACGTCGCCGAACGCAAACGATTCGTCGAGCGTATCGGTGCCGCCGCCGCGATGATGACGCCGCAGTTGCGCACGGATGCGCGCCAGCAATTCGGAGACGCCGAACGGCTTCGTCAGGTAGTCATCCGCACCGACATCGAGCGCCACGACCTTTTCGTGCTCGGCGTTACGGGCGGACAGGACGATAACCGGCATGTCCGTCCAGCCGCGCAATTCGCGGATCACTTCGACGCCGTCCACGTCGGGCAACCCGAGATCGACAATCAGCAGATCCGGTTTGCGCGTAGCCGCCTCAATCAACCCTTGCCGCCCCGTTTCCGCTTCGTGCACGATCATGCCCTCCGCTTCCAGCGACGTACGCAGGAAGCGGCGAATGGTCTTCTCGTCTTCGATCACCACCAGGGTGACGGCAGGTTCACTCATGTTGCGCTCTGGCAGAGGGATCTCGCGGCAGGTCGGGCGTGTCCGGGGCGTCCGGCGAGCCACCCGCGTCGTCAACGTCGGCCTCCGGGGGCGGCGTCTCTACCGGCAGGGTAACGACGAAACGCGCGCCGTGCCCGTGCGCCACGTTGACGGCCTCGATTCTACCGCCATGCGCCTCGACGATGGCGCGGCAAATGGCCAGTCCCAAGCCGATGCCCGGCTTCGCCGACTCTTTTTCGCCCCGCATGAATTTCTCGAAGAGACGGTCTTCGATGCCTGCCGGCAACCCCGGCCCGTCGTCCTCGACGGACACTTCCACGACGTCCGCCCGGCGTTCAGCGGATATCGCGATATGGCTGCCCGCCGGCGTGTACTTGGCGGCGTTCTCCAGCAGATTCGCAAACAGGCGTTCCATCAACACCGCATCGAAGCGAAGCAACGGCAGGTCGGGGGGCAGATGTGTCGTTACCTGATGCCCGGTCAACACGCGCCTGCAGGCGCGCAGTGACGTGCCGACAACCTCTTCGAGCATTTGCCATTGACGATTCAATTGCACACTACCGGCCTGCAACTTCGCCATGTCGAGCAAGTTCGTGACAAGGCCCGTCATGCGCTGCGCTTCCTCGTGAATGGCCTCGGCCATTTCCCTTCGCAATGGCGCGGGAACCTCGTGCCGGTTCTCGTCGCGCGCGAGCACGCTCGCGAACCCCACGATCGCCGTCAGCGGTGTGCGCAAGTCATGGGAAATTGCCGAAAGCAGCGAGTTGCGCAATCGTTCCGACTCCATCGTGACGAGCGCGTCTTGCGCGATTTCGACGTAATGCACGCGCTCGAGCGCCAGGGCGATCTGTGCCGCGAACGTATCGAGCAGCCGCTGCTGTTCGGGCGTGGCAGGGGATGGCGCGCCGGCGCTCACGACCAGCACGCCACGCGTTCGCATCGGGGCACGCAATGGCAGGTACAACGCCTCGGCGGCCGGTAGCGTCGCCGTGCCCTGACCCGCCGGCTGCTGCTGGTCGTACACCCATTGCGCCACGTCGTTGTCGATCTGCGGGGGCAAGCCGAGCGAATCGGCGTCGTCGACCGGCTGACGCACCTTACCGTGCCCGTCCGGCAACAAAATCGCGACGCGCGCCTGAAAGACTTCGCGGACATGCCGTGCGCCGATCTCGAGGATCTGCGCCGTGGCGAGCGCGGCGGCAAGCTCGCGCGCCATCGCGTACACCGCGCCGGTCCGCCGTTCGCGCCAGGTCGCCAGACGTGCCTGAAACCGCAAGCTGGTGGTCAGATGGCTGATGAGGAGCGCCACCGTCAGCATGACGGCGAAGGTCAGCAGATATTGCGTATCCGCGACCGACAGCGACATCGTTGGCGGCACGAAGAAGAAATCGAACGCCAGGACAGACAGGAACGACGCCAGCACGCCCGGCCCGCGCCCGAGCCACATCGCCGCGGCAATCACGCCGAGCAGATACAGCATGGCGATGTTCGCGAGATCGAGGAATACCACCAGCTCGGCTGCCGCCAGCGTCACAACGCCGCAGATCGCCACTGCCCACGCATACCCGCGCAACGGTCCGGCGAGACCGTTGGCCGGCGCGGCATCGAGCCAGTCGCGCCAGGCCGGCCCCGGACCAATGGCCACGCGCAGACGTTCGCGTGCCCGCCAGACATGACCGATGGATTGGTCTGCCCGATACTCGCGCATTTGCGCATCGACACGATCGGCCGTGCGCCGCAGCGCCACCTCTCGCAGGGCGATCAAATGGCCCTTGCGAAAGAAATTCCGCATGGCGCGCTCCGCCTGCTGAGGCAGGTACACCTTGCCTTCGCGCATCCGCTCAAGCAACTCATCGGGCGGCAGATCGACGAGCTTGACCTCGTCTGCCATGTCGAACACGCGATCGGGCAACGTTTCCCACACGCGGATGCCCGTAATTTGTCCAACGACATCGTTGAGACTTTCGAGGTGCTGAACGTTCAGCGTCGTGTACACGTCGATGCCTGCTGCCAGCAGTTCGTCGATATCCTGCCAGCGCTTCACATGGCGCGCGCCGGATACGTTGGTGTGCGCGAGTTCGTCAACCAGCGCCAGCGCCGGCGCGCGGGCCAACATGCCGTCGAGATCGAACTCGCGCAGCATGCGGCCGCGATACTCGACCAGTCGTTGCGGCAATACGTCGAGCCCTTCAGAGAGGCTCGCCGTCTCGTCACGCCCGTGCGTCTCGATGACACCGACGACCACGTCGGCCCCCTCCTCGTGCAACTTGTGCGCTGCCTGCAGCATGGCATACGTCTTCCCTACGCCAGCGCAAGCGCCGAAGAATATCTTGAGGCGGCCGCGTTGACTGGGCGCTTCGTCACGCAGCGGTTTGCCGGGCAATGCGTCGGGATCGGGGCGCTCCATGCCTGGGGAAGTCATACTCAGCGCGTGCGCGCCAGCAGCGCCTGAAGCAGCGCCGCGTCGTCGTCCGGGCATGGAGCCGTATTGTCAAAGCGGATCAGCCCCGGATACGACGCTGCCGCCGGCACGAAGCGGCGCAGGCGGTAATCGTCCCAGTGGGCCAATTTGTAAGCGTCGTTCGGATTGGCGCGCGCGACGATGCGCGCACGTGCGTCGTCCTCGTCCAGGTCGACCCACACGACGTGCACGCCGATGTCATCGCCGATGCCGAGCCATGCGCGGTCGAACAGCGCACCGCTGCGAATTTCGCGCGAAAACGGACCGACGACGAGCGCGTTCACGCCCAACGCGAGATTTTCGCGAGCAACTTCCATCAGACCGGCATATTCCGGATCGCGCAGATGCTGCAGATAGACGGGACTGTCGCGGTCGTTCGGATCGCCGGTGAGCACCTGCATGACGGACGCGCTGTACGCGCCGTACACGGTGTCCTTGTCGAGCAGGCAGAACGCTTCTCCGCTTTGCCGGATCAGCGGTCCGATCAAGCGCTTGGCCAGGGAGGTCTTGCCGGCCCCGGCGTGGCCGCAAAAGAAAACGAGGCGCGTCATGCGGGCGTGGTCCGTTCAGTTGAGGGCGGCACTGAGCTTGCGCCGCCATGCCGCGACACGTGCCGGATCGACGGCCCCCAGCGTCTCGAAGATGGCGAGCATCGATTTGCGCGCGACGCCGTCCTCGAAGGTCCGGTCGCGCTGCACGATGATCAGCAACTCACTGAGCGCTTCGTCAAAATGGTGATCGGCCAGATGGCGATTGGCCAGATCGAGCCGCGCACGCAAGTCGTCGGGTGCCTGGGCGACGCGCTGCGCCAACTCGCTCGCCGGCGGCAACGTGCTCGCCTGCTCGGCCGCGTCGAGCCGCGTTTTCAGCGCATTCACACGTGCATTGCCAAGCGCCACGAGGCGATGCGTCAACAGTGCGAATTCATTGCGCGCACCGGCGAGATCGCCGATGCCAAGCAGGACTTCGATCAGGTCGACACGCGCGTCGTCATGCCCCGGATCGAGCGCCAACGCCGCCTGCAAGGCCTCGCACGCGGCTTCCGGCTCGCCCGCGGCCAACGCCGTATGCGCTTCGCGGCGCGCCAGTTCGGCAGGATTCGGGGCAAGGCGCTCGATGAAGGCGCGCAATTGGCCCTCAGGCAACGCGCCCACGAACTGATCGACGGGCTCGCCTTCGACGAAAGCGATGACCGTCGGCAGGCTGCGCACCTGGTAGTCGGCGCTCAGCTGCTGGTTCTCGTCGGCATTGATCTTGACCAGACGAAAGCGCCCGCCCATCTCGGCTTCGAGCTTTTCAAGCAACGGGCCAAGCGCGCGGCACGGACCGCACCAAGGCGCCCAGAAATCGGCAAGGACCGGTACTTGATGCGAGAAAGCCAGGACATCCTGGTCAAAGCTGGCGAGATTGGTATCGATCATAGGGCGTATCCAGGGTAATTGGGGAACGACATCACGGGGGGCACATCCATCCGGTGGTGCCGCCTATTTCGCCGGTTTTCGCTCCGGCAGCGGAATCCATTCCGTCTCACCCGGGACTTGGCCCATTTCCTGCGCCATCCAGGCAGCCTTGGCGACTTCGATGCGCTCACGGCTCGACGATACGAAATTCCAGAAGATGAACCGGTCGCCATCGAGCGGCGCGCCGCCGAGCAACATGATCTTGACCGGCGCATCGCCCGCCGTGATCTTGACGTCGGTGTCCGGCGCGAGCACGCCCATGCGTTGTGCGGGCAGCACCTCGCCGTCCACGTGGATTTCGCCATCCAGGGCGTACACCGCACGCTCCCGGTGTTCGGGCGCCAACGTAAACGATGCCCCCGGCGCCAGCTCGCCGGCGAGGTAAAAGATCGGGGAAAAGACGACGACCGGCGACTCCCTGCCGAATGCGGTGCCGAGAATCAGCCGCAGCTTCACCCCCGGCAGCGTGATTTCCGGCAGTGCTTCAACGGGATGATGGGCGAACGCGGGTTCGGTCTCTTCATCCGCTTTCGGCAACGCGACCCAGGTCTGGATGCCGTGCACCGGTCCGCCGCGTTCGCGAAAGTCGTCGGGCGACCGTTCGGAGTGCACAATACCTCGCCCTGCCGTCATCCAGTTGACGGCCCCCGGCGTAATGCGCTGCGCATTACCGAGACTGTCGCGGTGCATGATCTCCCCGTCGAACAGATAGGTGACGGTCGCCAGTCCGATGTGCGGGTGCGGGCGCACGTCCATGCCTTTCCCCGGCGAAAGCATCGCCGGTCCCATATGGTCGAAGAAGATGAACGGGCCAATGGTCTGGAACTGCGCGCTGGGCAGGCTGCGCTGCACGAGAAATGCACCGATATCGCTGGTGTGCGGCTTGAGAACGGCCAGGAAAGGGCTTGCCATGACGATCTCCGTTGACGGGCATAGTGCGAAATTGCACGCCGGTCGATTGTAGAGCATGACGGCGCCGGCGGCATATCATACTGCCGCATGGCTCATCGGCGCCGATCGCTTCTATAATGAAACGACTGAATACAATGGATCGACGCCGGGCCTTGCGGCCCGTCAGGCTGACATGAACAAAGCTTTCGTCAAGGAAGACGCCGGTGATGATGACGAGGATCTCGCCGCCGCAGTCCCCGAAATTCCGCCCGGCAGCAAGAATTACATTACGCCGGCAGGCTATCGCCGTCTCAAGGACGAGCTGCTCCATCTGATCGACAATGATCGTCCCGAGGTCGTGAAAATCGTCTCGTGGGCGGCGTCCAACGGCGACCGGTCGGAAAATGGCGATTACATTTACGGCAAACGCCGCCTGCGCGAGATCGACCGGCGCATCCGTTTCCTGACAAAGCGCCTGGATAATGCGGAAGTCGTCGACACCCGCCGCCAGGAAAACGTTGATCAGGTGTTTTTCGGCGCAGAAGTCACGTATGCCGACAGCGCGGGCGATGAGCACGTCATCACGATCGTCGGCATCGACGAAGTCGATCTCGACCGTGGGCACGTGAGCTGGATCTCGCCCATCGCACGTGCGATCACCAAGGCGCGCATCGGCGATACGGTGCCGTTGCGTACGCCAGCCGGCGTCGAGCAGATCGAGATTCTGGACGTGCGTTACCTGCCTTCAGAATGAGTGCGGTTCGATGCGCCCGGCGGCGCATCGGATCAATAGTTGCCGCGCTCGCGCGTGATGCGCATGGTATGCGCGGCGTGAATCTCTTCCTGGTGCCGCTCGCTCGGCCGCTCGCGCGCAACGCGCATGACATCCGGATTGACGCGGATGCGGCGCATGACGTTGGCCAGATGCACGCGGTCGCTGACCTGGATCAGGAAGCGCAACGTGGCCGATTCCTCCGGCACCACGTCGTCCATGCCGATATGGACGATATTCGCGTCCGAGGCCGTGATATCGGCCGCCACGCGCGAGAACACGCCGCGGTTGTGGTGTACCAGCACCTTGATGCCGACGTCGAACAGACGCCCCGGCTGCGGCGCCCACGCCACGTCGATCCAGCGCGTGGGATCCTTGCGGTGGATGCGTCGCGCGACCGTACAGTCGGTGGTATGGATCGCCATTCCGAGCCCGATTCCGATATAGCCCATGATGCCGTCGCCCGGAATCGGACGGCAGCACGGCGAAAACTGCACGGACATCCCTTCCGTGCCGGTGATGAGCACCGGCGGCCCGACGGGCTCGTCCGCGCGCGGCGACGCCGCATCGTCGGGGCTGTCGCCCTCGTTGTCGCTTTCCTTGCCCGATAGCAGGACCGCCAGGCGCTTGGCCATGACCGCCGGGACACGCCGGCCGAGGCCGATATCTGCAAAAATGTCCTGGCGATCCTTGTTGCCGGTCCATTGGGCCAGCTTTTCCCAGATTTCCTCGCTGATCTCCGACATGGAAAGGCCGTAGCCCTTCAGTGACTGCTCGACCAGCCGCTCGCCCAGTTGCACCGATTCCGTGAAGCGCATCGTCTTCAGGTAGTGCCGGATCGCCGAGCGCGCCTTGCCGGTGCGTACAAAGCCGAGCCAGGCCGGATTCGGCTTCGAGTACGGCGCCGTGATCACTTCCACGATATCGCCGTTCTTGAGTTCGGTGCGCAGCGGCAGCAGTTCGTTATTGATCTTGACCGCGACGCACTGGTTACCCAGGTCGCTGTGCACGGTGTAGGCGAAATCGAGGGCGGTAGCGCCGCGCGGCAGCGCCATGATGCGTGCTTTCGGCGTGAAGACGTACACGGCATCCGGGAACAGGTCGATCTTGACGTGCTCCAGGAACTCCGTCGAATCGCCCGTCTCGCTCTGGATGTCGAGCAACGACTGCAGCCACTGGTGCGCGTGCTTCTGCACGTCGTTCATGTCCGCGCCGCCGTTCTTGTACAGCCAGTGCGCAGCCACCCCGGCTTCGGCGATCTCGTGCATGCGGCGCGTACGGATCTGGAATTCGATTGGCGTGCCGAACGGGCCGACCAGCGTCGTATGCAGCGACTGGTAGCCATTGACCTTCGGAATGGCGATGTAATCCTTGAACTTGCCGGGCACGGGCTTGTACAGCGCATGCAACAGCCCGAGCGCGAGATAGCACTGCGCATTCGACTCAACCACGACCCGGAAGCCATACACGTCGAGCACCTGCGAGAACGACAACTGCTTCTCCTGCATCTTGTTGTAGATGCTGTAGAGCGTTTTCTCGCGGCCGAACACGTTGGCGTCGACGCCCCCGTCTTTCAGGGAGCGTTCGACCGTATCGAGAATCTTGCCCACCACCTCCCGGCGGTTGCCTCGCGCTGCCTTGACGGCCTTGTCGAGCACGGCATAGCGGCGCGGGTGGTAGTTCGCGAAGCTCATGTCCTGCAGCTCGCGATAGGTATTATTGAGGCCGAGACGGTGCGCAATAGGTGCGTAGATGTCGAGTGTTTCGCGCGCCACGCGGCGGCGTTTTTCCATCGACGTCACGCCGAGCGTGCGCATGTTGTGCAGGCGGTCAGCCAGCTTGACGAGGATCACGCGGACATCGCGCGCCATCGCCAGCAGCATCTTGCGGAAGCTCTCGGCCTGGGCTTCCTCTCGGCTGCGGAACTCCATCTTGTCGAGTTTCGACAAGCCGTCGACCAGTTCCGCCACCTTGGCGCCGAAGCGCTCGGCCAATTCGGCCTTGGTGACGCCCTGGTCTTCCATCACGTCGTGCAACAGGGCGGCCATGATCGACTGCGCGTCGAGCTTCCACTCGGCACAGATCTCGGCAACGGCAACGGGATGGGTAATGTAGGGCTGTCCGCTCTGGCGATATTGGCCCAGATGCGCTTCGTCGCTGAACTGGAACGCTTCCTTGATTTGCGCGAGGTCGCCTTCCTTCAGGTAGTCGGCCAACAGCCCCTTGAGGCGGGCGATGGACACGACCTCATGTTTGCGCGGCTGCTCCGGCGTGGCCGTCGGGCCAAACAAATGCCGGTACGACTGCTCGAGCAGCGCATCTATGTATTGCCGGGTGGCACTCTCGCTTTTCTTCTTTTTCCGCTCTGGTTTGTGCTCACCCGATGCGATGGACGGGGCCGGAGATTTTGCGGTACTCATGCTTGCACCTGCATCGAGCGGCCCGTGGCGTCACATCGCATAAGTGCGTTCCTCTCAGAGGGGCACTTTCTTCAGCATTTCGATGCCAACCTGACCGGAGGCAATCTCGCGCAGTGCGACGACGGTGGGCTTGTCCTTGCTTTCGAGCTTCGGCGTATGGCCTTGCGCCAGCTGACGCGCACGGTACGTGGCGGCGAGCGCCAGCTCGAAGCGGTTCGGGATTTGTTTCAGGCAATCTTCTACGGTGATACGGGCCATATGGGTATTCCTTCTCAATATAAAACGTATTTTAGCGCAGCCGGAGAGAACGCGCGCCAAATCGTATTCTTGCGTCACGCGAAGCACTGCTTGCCGCGCGCTTGGGCCACTGACCAGGCCTTGCCGCGCCGCGTATTTTGCAGGGCTATTCTTCTTCCTGCGGCGAATGAATGCCGAGTTCGATGAAGAGGTTTTCGTGGCGCGCTCGCTGCGAAGCGAAGCGCAGGCGTGTCGCCGTCACCACCGCTTGCAGCTCGGACAGGGCACGCTGGAAATCTTCATTGATGATGATGAAATCCGCGTCCGGCGCATGCGCCATTTCACCGCCGGCGGCCAGCAAACGGCGCGTGATGACGTTCGCCTCGTCCGTGCCCCGCTTCTTCAGACGCTCGTCGAGCGCCGCGATCGAGGGCGGCAGGATGAAGATGCCCACGGCATTGCCAAAACGCTTGCGAACCTGCTGCGCGCCCTGCCAATCGATTTCCAGCAACACGTCGTGGCCGTCGCGCATCTGGTCCTCGATCCACACGCGCGACGTGGCGTAGTAGTTGCCATGGACTTCCGCACTTTCCAGAAACTCGCCGGCGCGTCGACGCTGGAGGAAGTCTTCGACGGAGATGAAATGATAATTCACGCCGTCACGTTCATTCGAGCGCGGTGCGCGCGTGGTGCACGACACGGACAGACGGATCTCGCTGTCCTGCGCGAGCAGGGCGTTGACGAGCGTCGACTTGCCGGCGCCGGACGGCGCGACCACCATGAACAGGTTGCCCGGATACTCGGCATGCAACGTGGGGTGGGGGGAACTCATTCCTGCTTACTCCAGATTCTGCACTTGCTCACGCATTTGCTCGATGAAGAGCTTGAGCTCCATCGATGCATCCGCGAGTTCCTTCGAGGCCGCCTTCGAGCCGAGCGTATTCGCTTCGCGATTGAGCTCCTGCATCATGAAGTCGAGGCGTTTGCCGACCTGACCGCCCTTGTCGAGGATGTGGCGCGTTTCCTTCAGGTGCGCGTCGAGGCGGGTCAGTTCTTCGGCAACGTCGATCCGCACACCGTACATCGTCACTTCCTGACGGATGCGTTCTGCGATTTCTTCCTTGCCGGGGGCTGCAGCGCCTTCCGACAGCACGATCCCGAGCGCCTCTTGCAGACGGTCGACAATCTTCTGCTGATGGCGCGCGATCAGATCGGGCACGAGCGGCTGCAGGCGCGCGAGAATCGCTTCCATGCTGGCAATGCGCTCGATCAGGCTGACCTTCAATTGCGCGCCTTCACGCTTGCGCACCTCGACGAGTTCGGCGATGGCCGCACGGCCGCCGTCGATCACGGCTTCGCGCAGGGCTTCGGCGGTCACGGACTGTTCGCCGAGCACACCCGGCCAGCGCAGGATCTCGCCGGTGCGCATGCGTTCCGCGCCGGGGAAGATATCGAGCACTTGCGCTTCGAGCGCAGCGAGTTGACGAATCGATTCGGTATTGAGCGCGCCCGCAACGCCCGCTTCGGGACGCTGCACATTGACGCGAATATCGACTTTGCCGCGCGACAGCTTGGCCATCAGTGTTTCGCGCAGCGTGGGTTCGCAGGCACGCGCCTCTTCAGGCATTCGGAACGCGAGGTCGAGGAATCGCGAATTGACAGTCCGCAATTCCACCGACACGCTCGCGCCTGCGGCGCCTTCGCCCAGCGCGATCTCGCGCGTGACGCTGGCGTAGCCGGTCATACTGTATATGTTGTTGTCTTTCATCAGGGTCTCCGGCGGGGGGCGCCCTACGATGCAAATCGGGCAGAACTTTGCGTAATGGGTGGCCCCGCACGGCTTCGCATGCATGGATGAAATGGGATTATCGCATTTTCCGGGACATCCGAACGCCAACGTCACCGGCGCGCGCCCTTTGTCGTCAACGGGAATCCGCAGACGATCGGCGTTTAGCGATACCATTCGGGGTATCGCCGCATGACATCCCGGCCTTTTTCATTCGTCCCCCATTCCTCGCAGGACATATCCATGAGCACGTTTGCCAACCTCGCACGCCCCGATGGCCGCGCCTTCAACGCGCTGCGCCCGGTGCGCATCACCCGCCAATACACCCGTTACGCCGAAGGTTCGGTGCTGGTCGAGTGCGGCGATACCAAGGTGATTTGCACGGCGAGCGTCGAAGAGCGGGTGCCGCCATTCCTGCGCGATTCCGGTCAGGGCTGGTTGACTGCCGAATACGGCATGCTGCCGCGCGCCACGCACACGCGCGGTGACCGCGAAGCCGCGCGCGGCAAGCAAAGCGGCCGCACGCAGGAGATTCAGCGCCTCATCGGCCGTTCGCTGCGCGCCGTGTTCGATCTTCAAGCCTTCGGTCCGCGCACGATCCAGATCGATTGCGACGTGATCCAGGCGGACGGCGGCACGCGCTGCGCGTCGATCACCGGTGCGTTCGTCGCGGCCCATGACGCGGTGTCGGGCCTGCTGGCGGCCGGCAAGCTGACCGCCTCGCCGATTCGCGACCACGTCGCCGCCGTGTCCGTCGGCATTTACGAGGGCGCGCCCGTGCTCGATCTGAACTACGCTGAAGATTCGGCGTGCGACACCGACATGAATGTCATCATGACCGGCGCCGGCGGATTCGTCGAAATTCAGGGTACGGCCGAGGGCGCGCCGTTCACGCGCGAGCAAAGCAATATGCTGCTCGATCTCGCGAGCGACGGCATCGCCCAACTCGTCGCCGCGCAAAAGCAGGCGCTGGGGGTCTGACAATGAAGAAAATCGTTCTTGCCTCGAACAACCCGGGCAAGCTGCGTGAATTCGCGTCGCTGTTCGAACCGCTCGGCATCGAGCTGGTGCCGCAAGGCATGCTCGGCGTATCGGAAGCGGACGAGCCGCACGTCACCTTCATCGAAAATGCCCTGGCCAAGGCGCGCCATGCCAGCGCCGCCACGGGCCTGCCGGCACTGGCCGACGATTCTGGCCTGTGCGTGCCGGTGCTGGGCGGCGCGCCCGGGGTGTATTCGGCACGCTATGCCGCCCTCGCCGGCCATGCAAAGTCGGATGCCGCGAACAACCGTCATCTGATCGAACAGCTGGCCGGGCATGTCGGACCGAACTACCGCGACGCGTACTACTTTGCGGCGCTGGTGCTGGTGCGTCATGCCGAAGATCCGCAGCCGATGATCGCCGAAGGCCGCTGGGACGGCGAAATCATCGACGAGGCACGCGGCGCGCATGGATTTGGATACGATCCGCATTTCCTGATCCGCTCGCTTGGCCAGACGGCGGCGGAGCTGGACCCGGAGGTGAAGAACTCGCACAGCCACCGCGCACGTGCGTTGAAGCAACTGCTTGAGAAACTGAGCCGCGAAGCATGAGTCCGAACGTCCTGCCCGTACAGAATTTCCTGCGGCCCGGCCAGATTCGTCTGCCGGCGCTGCCGCCATTGTCGCTGTATGTGCATTTTCCGTGGTGCGTGCGCAAGTGCCCGTACTGCGATTTCAATTCGCACGAGTTCAAGGGCGAAGGCGGCAGTCAGGCGTTTCCCGAGACGATGTATCTCGACGCGCTGCGCAGTGATCTCGAACAGGCCTTGCCCAATATTTGGGGACGGCAGGTGCACACCGTGTTCATCGGCGGCGGCACGCCGAGCTTGATGTCGGCCGACGGCCTGGATCGCCTGCTTTCGGATATCCGCGCCCTGCTTCCGCTCGACGCGGATGCCGAGATCACGATGGAGGCCAATCCGGGCACCTTCGAGGCCGAGAAATTCCGCCGCTTTCGGGAAAGCGGCGTGAATCGCCTGTCCATTGGCATCCAGAGTTTCAACAGCGAGCATCTGAAGGCGCTCGGGCGCATTCACGATGGCGACGAAGCCCGCCGGGCCATCGAGATCGCGCAGACGCACTTCGACAACTTCAACCTCGACCTGATGTTCGCGCTGCCGCGGCAGACGCTGGCCCAGTGCCAGGCGGATGTCGAGACGGCGATCGGTTTTGCGCCGCCGCATCTGTCGCTGTACCACCTTACCCTCGAACCGAATACGCAGTTTCACAAGTATCCGCCGGTCGTGCCCGACGAGGACACTTCCGCCGACATGCAGGACTGGATCATCGAGCGCACGGCCGCGGCCGGTTACGCGCACTACGAAGTATCGGCGTACGCCAAGCCGAATCGCCAGGCGAAGCACAATCTGAACTACTGGCAATTCGGCGACTATCTCGGCATCGGCGCCGGCGCGCACAGCAAGCTGTCGTTTCCGGAGCGGATTATTCGTCAGATTCGTCACAAGCATCCGCAGCGGTATATGGAGACGGCCGCCGCCGGCAACGCCATTCAGGACGAGAACGAAGTCAGCGCGCGTGATCTGCCGTTCGAGTTCATGCTCAATGCGCTGCGATTGACGGACGGGGTCCCCACGGAAACGTTCGCCGATCGCACCGGGCTGCCGATGGCCAAGCTTGCCAAGCCGCTCGCCGAGGCGGTCGAGAAAGGCCTGCTGGTGCGCGATCCGGGACGCATTGCGCCGACCGAACTCGGCCAGCGCTTCCTCAACGATCTGCAGGCCATGTTCCTGCTCGCGCCAGGTTAGGGCGTGGCGCTTGGCCGCACGCCCTGCCCCATCTCCCGCAACGCACGGCGGATGATCTTGCCGGTGACCGTCATCGGCAATTCCTCGAGAAACACCACCTTGCGCGGGTATTCATGCGCGGCGAGTCTCGTTTTCACGAACTGCTGAATCTCGGCAGCCAGGGCGTCCGTCGGCTCGACACCTTCGCGCAGTACCACGAACGCTTTCACGATTTCCGTGCGCATCGGATCCGGCTCGCCGATGACGGCCGCAAATTGCACGGACGGATGCTTGATCAGGCAGTCTTCAATCGGCCCGGGGCCGATGCGGTAGCCGGCGCTGGTGATCACGTCGTCGGAGCGGCCGGTGAACGTGACGTAACCGTTTTCGTCGATGAAACCTGCATCGCCCGTCAGCAGATAATCGCCGCGAAACTTGTCCAACGTCGCCGTGGGATTGTGCCAATAGCCGAGGAACATCACCGGATTCGGGCGCAGGATGGCGATGTTGCCGACCGATCCGGCCGGGAGCGGAACCCCCTCGTCGTCGACGATCGCCACCTTGTGGCCAGGAACCGCGCGTCCGATCGCGCCAGGGAGCGCCGGGAATGCGGCCGCGCACGACGAGACGACCATATTGCATTCCGTCTGGCCGTAAAACTCGTTGATGTCGACACCGAGGTGTTCACGGCCCCACGCCAACAATTCCGGGCCGAGCGTTTCGCCGCCGCTGGCGACGGAGCGCAGTTGCAGCGGCCATTTCTGGCGCGGCGACGGGACCGTGCGCAGCATTTTCAGCGCGGTGGGCGGCAGGAAGGCGTTACGCACGCCGTGGCGTGACATGAGGTCGAATGCCGCGGACGGCTCGAATTTCTCGAAGCGTCGCGAGAGGACCGGGACGCCGTGGTGAAGCGCGGGCAGCAAGACGTCGAGCAGGCCACCGATCCAGGCCCAGTCTGCCGGCGTCCAGATCAGGTCGCCGGGCAGGGGGAAGCCGTTGTGGGACATCTCCACGCCGGGCAGATGGCCCAGCAGGACACGATGGGCGTGGAGCGCGCCTTTGGGCTTTCCGGTGGTGCCGGAGGTATAGATGATCAGCGCGGGCGCATCCGCGCGCGTCTCGACGGGCAGGAAATCGGTTTCGCGGTGGGCAATCGCCGGCCAGAGCGCAAGCAGGCCCTCTTCCGCGCTCCCCCAGTCTTCGTCTTCGTCGGCATCGTGGACGCCCTCTTCGTTGGTGCCGCCGTACGTCATGCCCGGCATATCGGCGTGAACCACGTACACGAGACGCAACTCGGGCACGTCGGCACGGACTTCGTCGATTTTGGCGAGGCTATCGAGGTCGGTCACCAGCACGGTTGCGCCGGAATTCTGGAGGCGATAGGCCAGCGCTTCCGGGCCGAACAGGGTAAAGAGCGGGACGGCGATGGCACCGAGCTTGTAGGCCGCGACGTGGGCAACGAGCGTGGCGGGCGATTGCGGCAGGAAGATGCCGATGCGGTCGCCGGCACGCACGCCTTGGGCGCGCCATTCGTTGGCAAGCTGGTTGGACAGGCGCTTGAGATCGTCGAAGGACAGTCGGATCTCGGCACCGTCGGCGCGCTCGTGGATAAGCGCCAGGCGGTGCGAACCGTCGGCCCACTTGTCGCAGACGTCGACGCCGATGTTGAAGAGCATCGGCACTTGCCAGGCGAAGCCGGCGGTGGGGGGTGATTCGACAGCGGCGTCGCTACGAGGGGTATCGGCGTCCATCTTCTGTCTCCGTCGAGTGTCTCCGTCATGTGCGGATACGCCTGCGCGATGGCGCATCCGGGAGGCAAAGCCCCGGACGATCCCGATCTGCGGGCGGCACGCGTTAGAAGCATGATGCATGCCGGGACGGAGCAAGACAAGTGCCGCGTGCGCGAAGATGATGGAAATTGTGCAGGTATGCGGGCGCTGTAGCGTGTTGACGGGGACGGCGCACGGGAATTTTTGCATCGGGCGGGATTTGGACGGAAGGAGTGCTTCACAGCACGGCAAGCACGGGTATAATGCCGGCTGCCGCGTGGACCCGGGCCTGTGCCGGAAATCTGGCGCCGATTTGTCCCGGCCCGCGCGCATCTCCCAAGGACGGTAACGTCCGCAACCGCCGTGATCCTGTTCACGCGCACCCGCCGGGAGGCGTGCCAGAGTGGTTTAATGGACCGGTCTTGAAAACCGGCGAAGGGGAAACCCTTCCGTGAGTTCGAATCTCACCGCCTCCGCCAGAAATCAGCGTTGCAGCGTTAGTGACTGCTCACAAGTTGCGCGGTTGCTCCGCAATTTTTAGTACCCTGCTCCGAAAAACCGTCACTTTGTCGGCCCGACCTTGGCGCCTCGACGGTTGCGAACGTAGCGTTCGGTCATCGTGATGCTGCTGTGGCCGAGCTGCTTTTGCGCCGCCCGGATGTCGCCTGAGCCCTCCGCTTTGTCAGTTCCGGCTTTCGCGCGCAGGTCACGGAACTGGTATTTCCCGACGGGCAGTCCCGCCGCGCTCCGCGCGTCTGAGCTGGTCGCGGCAAAGGATTTGAAAATGCGTTGATGCGAGCGGTCGGCGTACGATTGATGAAGTCCTCGCGTTCGCCGTCCCGCCAGATGAATGGGGTGATGTCATGCCGCTCCACCGTCCGTGCCATGCTGGCGCGAATACGGCACAATGATCAAACCCACGGGTGCCTGCACTGCAGGTGTAAAGGTGCGCATCACTCGCCAGCGTACGGTCGGAAAAATCGCCCGACACAGTGGCGCGGACATAGCAGCCGGAGTAACGCCCGGCCGCCCGTGGCATTGCGTTCAACGACCAATGCGAAGCTCGGCGGACGCGAACGAAAGACGCTTGCTGCTCAATGTTCTCGCAACGGCCGAAAAAGCTTCCGGCCGGCCAGTATCGTCGACTAATGCCTTTTACGCATTGAATACCGGATGCGATGCCTTGTCGATTGCCGACAAAGTTTCGTCCCGGGGAAGCAGGCCGGAATCATCCAGAATAGTCAGCAGCGGACGACCTTCCGCAACCGACTGCCGTGCCAGTTTGCTCACGCGAGCATATCCAAGTTCGGGTACGAGCGCGGTGGCGACCGCCATCGAATCCATCAAGTGTTGCTCATTGCGTGCGACATCGGCGCTGATACCGGCAACACACTTCTGCGAGAACCGTCGGATGCCGTTGGTAAGCAGCGTGATACTGTCGAACACTCGGGACGCCACCACGGGCTCAAAGTGGTTGATCTCCAGTTCGCCGTACTGGACGGCCTGCGCCACCGCGACGTCATTGCCGATGACAGCGAAACTCAACTGGATGATGGCCATCGGCAGGACGGGATTGACCTTGCCCGGCATGATCGACGAGCCGGCTTGCGCTTCAGGAAGACGCAGCTCCCCCAGTCCACCCACCGGGCCGGATGACAGCACTGTCAGGTCCGACGCTATCTTCGCGATAGACGCCGCGCAAGTACGAAGTTCGCCCGAAACGCGCGAGAACACATCCATATTCTGCATCGCGTCGAATGAGTTCGACGGCGGCATGTATTCCACGCCGGCGATACTTGAGAGGTGCCGATAGACGGCCCGCCGATATCCTGCGGGTGCGCCGAAGCCGGTGCCGATCGCCGTGCCGCCAAGCGGGAGCGTGCGAAGCTTGTCGCGTGCAGCCGCGAGTTCCTCCGCAAGACGTTGGGTAAGCGACGCGTAGCCGCCAAAAAGTTGCCCGAGGCGCATCGGCTGTGCATCCTGCAGACACGTGCGACCAAGGTGAAGGACGTCGGCGAACTCCATGGCCTTGCTGTCGAATTGCGCAGCCAGTTTTTCTACTTCCGTGATCAGTGGTCCGAGCATCGCGTGCGTCGCGATCTTCAGCGCAGCCGGGTAAACGTCATTCGTGGACTGCGAACGGTTGACGTGGTCGTTGGGGTGAATCACGTCATATGACCCGGGTGCATGCCCCAGATGCTGCTGCGCCCGATTTGCGATGACCTCATTGAAATTCATGTTCGTCGACGTTCCGCCTGACCCCTCCAGAAGATCGACAACGAGCGAATCATCAAACTGCCCTTCGATGACTTCCCGACACGCGCGTACGATCGCATCACACTGCCGCGCATTCACCACGTCGTTATCGCGATTCGCTAACGCGGCAGCCCATTTGCATTGTGCAAATGCCACCCGGAACTCCGGATAGTGTGCGATGCTGAGCGGGGACACGGTGAGATTGTCTACCCCCCTCACCGTGTTGACGCCATACAATTTGTCGCCGGGAATTGCGACTTCACCAACGTAGTCACGTTCCGTGCGTGTTTCGGCGTGAGTAAGCTTATTCATGTGAATTCCTGTCACCAACAATAATCAGTTGCTCAATGTCCCGACCTAACGCTTTCAGCCTCGGCAAGAAGGACGTTTCAATAACTTCGCGCGCTGTGTCGCACGCATCTTCAAAGAACGCGCTGTACTCGTCACGACGCGCCACGAGATAAAGCGACCGCTCCAGTCCCAACTTGTCGACCACATGTGTGGCAACCTGACCTGCGTAAGCTGCGCCTTGGAGCAGACACATCGGCGACGTCACAGCCCATCCGATGCCTTCGGCAACCATCGAGGTCAGGGCATCGGCATTGTCGAGTTCCAGCCGGTTTGGCATACGCACCTCGATCCGCCGCAAATAGCGCTCGATCTGCATACCAACCTGCGATTTCCGGTTAAAGCGCACGATTGGAAGAGCGTTTGCCAAAGCTCGAATGTCGTCGACAGTCCGGACAGACTTGTGCATATCCCTTGGCGTAATGACGAGGTACGTCTCGGAAAAGAGCCGGTACCGCACCACGTCATTGGCGTCCATCAGCGCGTCGCTCGTAACGATGAGATCAAGATCGCGGCGCAGCAACGCCTCGCCCTGTTGAGGACTCAGTCCCGTCCGTATCGACAGTTGTGAGACTTTGCCCAAAAGCCGTTTTGTAAAGACCGATCCGCACGTAGCAGCAAACGAGTCGACCAGTCCGACGCGGAGGTCCGGCTTGATTCCTCGCCCCGCTTCGACGACCTGGGCTTTCAGATTTGCGATTTCCTCGCTCAATATCGCCCCGCGGTTTCTCAACGCTATGCCGAACGGCGTCAGCGCCAGAGGACGGGTGGTTCGATTGACGAGCACTACACCCAGTTCGTCTTCCAACTGTCGGACGATCTGCGAGACACCCGATTGAGAAATGCCCATCCGCGCCGCGGCCCCCGACATGCTGCCTTCTTCGGCGACGGCAACGAAGACCTGTACCGCGTGCATATCGACTGGCTTGTTTGACGACATAATGGGCCTTTGCAATCGTTGTCAGTACATAATGCCGCAGACTACGCCAGACTGAACGTCGCGTCGGAGCTTCAGATGTCGGCGTTCCTGTTTCCGTGTGACGAAGGGGCGAGCGTGGCGCCATGTTCGCCTTCGGCTTCAGACTCGCGTTCGCCACTTTGAACGGACTTCATGTCCGAAAGGTTTTCGCTACCTGTCTCCGGCGCGAGCGCATGGCAGAAGACGCCACCGAACACCAATACTCCGACGCACACCCCGAGTGCCGTGTGAATGCCAACGTGTTGCACAGCCAAAGGCAGAAGGAACGTGCTTATTGCCGAACCAAACCGACTCGAGGCAACAGCCAGCCCCACGCCGGATGCACGCAGGTGAGTCGGGAAGAGCTCGGGCGGATACACAAACTCGAGGTTGGCGGCGGCGGAAAGGATACAGGCGAAGAGGCCGAACGCAATCATGGTGCCTATCGGACCGAACCCCGCATAAGCAAGCACGGCGAGCCCTAGCGCCGCAAGGTAAAACGTTCCGATCAGGAATGCGCGGCGCGACAGTCTGTCGATGATCAGAAGACCGACGATGGCTCCGGCAAAGAGCAGCACGTTGTAGACGAGACCGCCAACAAAGTTATCTTTGACCTGCAAGGCCTGCAGCACCTTCGGGGAAAACGTACCCAGTGCAAAATATGGGATGACCTGACACGTATAGAACACACAGCCTACCAGTGTGTTCTTGCGCCAGCGTGGCGAGAGCAGTTCCGGCCACGTTCCGCGACGTTGCTGAGGCCCTGCGGCCGGTGCAGACAGGATGACCTCCGGGCCAAATTTGCGACGCATGATCGAGAGTGCCTCATCACCCCGCCCGCGCTTCATCAACCACATCGGTGATTCCGGCACGCCGATTCGGAATGGGAGGATGAGTAGTGCTGGCACACCGCTTGCGGCAAGCATGAGGCGCCATGCGTCGGGACCGATGTCATGGATGGCAAACCCCACGAGGTAGGCGCCGACATAGCCTGCGGCCCACGCGGCGGCAAGCACGCTGAGCAGACGCCCACGGTATCGACGCGGCGAAAACTCTGTTACGAGTGACTTGCTTACTACGTAGTCGGCACCAAGAATCAATCCCAACAGCACGCGCAGGACCAATAGTTGTGTCGGAGAATTCACGAAATATTGTGCGGCCGAGATGACCGCGAACAGCAACATGTCGAAGGCGAAGATGGTACGTCTGCCGTATCTGTCAGCAATCGGACCGGCGAACATACTTCCGAAAAAAAGGCCCGCGAGCGATGCCGCACCAAGCAAGCCCATCCAGAGCGCGTTCAAATGAAGTGGGCCGGCAGCCATGCTAACGGCAATACCGATGATTCCTAGTACGAAACCGTCGCTGAACTGCCCGCCCGTCCCACTGAATGCCACCCGCAAATGGAAGCGGCGCAGAGGAAGGTCCTCCAACAATATCTGCATACTCACTTTCGTCTCCTGTCACTCTGGTTATCACACCCGGCGCGTCTCCGCTGCCTTAAAAACCAGTGTAGAGCGTCAACTTCAAGAAAGCAGCATATCCAATGACAGTATTAATGAATCTAATACTATGTCACGTGGCGGCTGAAGTTGAATGCACAACCTCACGCGATTCGGGGATGAACGACGTCGGCGTGTCGGCCCCCCGCGTCCGTATTCTTGTATTTGTCGGGGGGCGGCAGGGCGAGCGGAGGTGCTTGCGGCGAGATGGGCACAAATGCGCTCGGCCTTCCGGGTGTTCCCGGCTGTGGCAAACATGGGATGGCCACATCATGGGCACATTGAGGAGAGAGCGATGATTAGTGCCGACCTTGGGCAGCAACTTGAGACCTACGTCACAAAACTGGTTGAATCAGGCCGTTACGGCTCGAAAAGCGAAGTTTTGCGCGAAGGCGTGAGACTTATACAGACCGTGAGGCTCAACTTGACAGAGCCAGGCAGAGCCCTCGGCGGAGCGCTCTGCCTGTGTGCACTAAAACGACTTAGTTAAATGACTGCAGGCTGCGCTCGAATCCTACACCGCCGTCACGGATCTTCGCCCGGGCAGTCAGCGCTGCCATCATGATAAATCCAGCTGCGACGAGGAAAGGATAGGCTGCCAGCAATTGAACCAATGAGTATTTCCACGCCAGCGGCCGGCCTACGCCCAGCAACGCGGCATAAAACCAGGATACGGCAGAGATCGCGCCAGAAAAGATCGCCAACATGCGCGCACTGAACGTCAACCGGAGCAACGAACCGACGCGCTTCAATGCCGGCATCACGACAGAATGCAGTGCCACGCCATTCAGCGTCAACAGCACAACCATTCCGATCTTGGCCTGAATCTTTGGATTGTTGAAGTACGTGAAACTCTTGGCAGCGACGTCAATCCAGATAATCGCGGCGCCTGTGATCCACAAAACAATCAAGGCTTTTGAAATCGTAGACTGAAGACCGGTGAGTTCGTCAGCATCATGCTGATTCCCGTAGTCTCCGGTCCAGAGTTGCCTGATCATCCTTAAATCACTGGTCAGCACCAGTCCAACAGCAACGCAACACGCTATCAGGTGAAAATAAACAATACCAAGTCGTACAAATTCCATCGAAATTTCCTCCGAAAAAGCAGCCTTTATGGCTTTGGATCGATTAATAAAATTAATCGACGAAGACCCCCTACAAGGTTAGTTATAAAGAACGTTGTCGATAGTTCTCACCACTGACAATGTGAGAATGGTGTGGTGCGCAATAACAGGGTTGTGCACGACACGGGCACTGCTTCTATCGGCAGAAGAATGCCGAGCCATGCGCGGTCGAATTGGAAAATTCGCAAACAAAGGTTCCCCAAGCATCGGTCTGCAGGTAAGTTGCCGAAGATGGAGGGGAGCTGCCTGGGCATCTGCACGCACAGGCAGACGCCGGATGGCGGTGTGGGCGCGACGCTGTATTACCGCGGTATAGGCGCCCGAGCCAAAAGGGGTGAACCGATCATAAAAGCTCGGGCCACGCAGCGTCCAGCCTGTTAACATTTACTTACATGAGCGTTGGCCGCGCTTTTTCGGACAGTATTCTGAGATTTTTAAGTGAAACGTCCGTGGACTGCTGCCGGAACCAAGGCATTTGCCAGCCTCACGCCGCCGTTGCGATATCCGAATTGACGTCACAAACGTTTGCGTCGTGAATCGTTGCGGCGCGCCAAATTAGAAGAGCCGGCATCGCGCCGGCTCTTTTTGATGAGCGTCGGATTACTTCGCCGCATCGGCCTCACATTTCTTCATGAATGCGGTCTTTGCCGCACCGGCGAGCGGCTTACCATTCTTGCCAACCGCTTTCGCATCGCAGGCCGCTGAGGCGGAAGCGCCATTGCCGCTCTCGCACTTTTTCATGAATGCCGCCTTGGCAGCCCCGGCCAACGGCTTTCCGTTCTTGCCAACGGCTTGCGCCTCGCAGTTGGACGCTCCCGCTTGAGCCGCGGCCGAAACGGCCGGCTGGGCACCGGGCGCCGGCGCCGCCGTCTGGGCGAAGGCCGTACCGGCGCAAAGTAATGCTGCTATCGTTGCCGCAAGAAGCTTGTTCATTACGATACCCTCCTCGAATGTAAGGCATAGCGCCTTATGCAAATAAACGCCCGAGCACCCAATGCGTTGACGCAAAACAGCAACGTCGCGCCATTCACCGCGAGGTGGCGGCGCGTAGTCCCACACATTCGACTGAAGATGCGTTTCGGTATGCCATTCGGTATGCCACATATGCATGGCTTGAGCAGGATCTCGTTGGACCGCGCAGAAGCGCCCGGCAACAGCTCACACCCTTTCGATCGCGAGGGCAATGCCCTGACCCACGCCGATGCACATCGTGCATAGCGCGAAACGACCGCCAGTGCGATGCAGTTGATACATTGCCGTTGTCACAAGTCGCGCGCCGCTCATGCCGAGCGGATGGCCGAGCGCTATTGCGCCGCCATTTGGGTTCACACGCGGATCGTCGTCCGCCACGCCCAGCTGCCGCAGCACCGCCAGCCCCTGGCTTGCGAATGCCTCGTTGAGCTCGATCACGTCGAACTGGTCGAGCGTCATGTTCAGTTGGGCAAGCAGCTTGCGCGTCGCCGGCGCCGGGCCGATGCCCATGATGCGTGGCGCGACGCCTGCCGTCGCCATGCCGAGAATACGCGCCTTTGGCGTCAGACCGAACCGCTTCGCATGCGCTTCGTCGGCCAGCAGCAGCGCGCAGGCGCCATCGTTGACGCCCGAGGCGTTGCCGGCAGTGACGCTGCCGGCGGGCCGCACCACGCCCTTGAGCCTGGCGAGCGCCTCAAGGCTCGTGGCGCGCGGATGCTCATCCCGCTCGACGACGATCGGATCGCCCTTTTTCTGCGCAATCGTGACGGCAGTGATTTCCTGCGCCAGCGTGCCATCGGCTTGCGCACGGCTCGCCTTGTCCTGGCTGCGCAGCGCGAACCGGTCCTGATCCTCCCGGCTGACGTTGAATTCCACCGCCACGTTCTCTGCCGTCTCCGGCATCGCGTCAACGCCGTATTGCGCCTTCATTAGCGGATTGACGAAACGCCAGCCGATTGTGGTATCAAAGATCTCGGCCTGACGGGCAAATGCGGCGGTCGCTTTACCCATCACGAACGGCGCGCGGCTCATGCTCTCGACGCCGCCTGCGATCATCAGGCCGGCCTCGCCTGCCTTGATGGCGCGTGCAGCACTACCCGTGGCGTCCATTCCCGAGCCGCACAGGCGATTGACGGTGGAGCCCGGCACGCTTTCCGGCAAGCCCGCCAGCAGCGCCGACATGCGCGCCACGTTCCGATTGTCTTCGCCGGCCTGGTTGGCGCAGCCGAAGATCACATCCGAGACGGCGCTCCAGTCGACGTCCCGATTTCGCGCCATCAGCGCCCCCAGCGGGATCGCGCCGAGATCGTCGGCACGCACGGTGGACAGGCTGCCGCCGTAGCGGCCGATGGGGGTTCGGATGGCATCGCAAATGAATGCTTCAAACATCGTAGATCTATCTCCAATGGGCAAAACCTGGCCGGTAGCGTTCAGGCCGCCGGCAGCATCGGCACGCCGGTAAGCCGCTGCAGTTCGTCGAAATCGAGCCCGTCGACGATGTCGCGCACACGCAGGCCGTCGGGCGTCACGTCGAGCACGGCAAGATCGGTGTAGATGCGCGTGACGCAGCCGACGCCGGTCAACGGATAGGTGCAGGCCTCGACGATCTTGCTCTGACCCTGCTTGGTCAGGTGCTCCATCATCACGAAGACCTGCTTCGCGCCGGTGGCGAGGTCCATCGCGCCGCCCACGGCGGGGATCGCGTCGGGCGCCCCCGTGTGCCAGTTGGCGAGGTCGCCGCGCACCGATACCTGGAACGCCCCGAGCACGCAGTAGTCGAGATGACCGCCGCGCATCATCGCGAACGAGTCGGCATGATGGAAGTACGCGCCGCCGGGCTTGAGCGTGACGGGCTGCTTGCCGGCGTTGATGAGGTCCTCGTCCTCCTCGCCAGGCGCCGGTGCCGGGCCCATGCCGATCACGCCGTTCTCGCTTTGCAGGATGATTTCGCGGTCCTGAGGCAGGTGGTTGGCGACGGCCGTCGGCAGGCCGATGCCGAGGTTGACGTAGGCGCCGTCGGGAATGTCGGCCGCGACACGGGCGGCTATCTGGTCTCTGGTGAGTCGTTGCATGGCAATTCCAGTAAGAGCGTGGGGCGTGCTGATGCGCGCTCAGGCAGCCGGATGCGACGGGGTCGCGACGATACGCTGCACGAAGATCCCCGGTGTGACGACGGCCTCGGGATCGAGTTCACCCAGATCGACGATCTCGCTGACCTGTGCGATGGCGCATTTCGCCGCGCTCGCCATGATCGGGCCGAAATTGCGCGCCGTCTTGCGGTACACGAGGTTGCCCCAGCGGTCGCCTTTGAGCGCCTTGATGAGCGCGAAATCGGCATGGATCGGGGTCTCGAACACGTACGGCTTGCCGTCGATCACGCGCGTTTCCTTGCCCTCGGCCAGCGGCGTGCCGTAGCCGGTCGGCGTGAAGAAGCCGCCGACGCCTGCCCCCGCGGCGCGAATGCGCTCGGCAAGATTGCCTTGAGGCACCAGTTCGAGCTCGATCTCCCCGGCGCGGTACAAGCCGTCGAATACCTGGGAATCGGTCTGGCGCGGAAACGAGCAGATGATCTTGCGCACCCGGCGGGTCCCCAGTAGCGCAGCGAGTCCGGTCTCGCCGTTGCCCGCGTTGTTGTTGACGATCGTCAGGTCGCGTGCGCCCTGCGCGATCAGCGCGTCGATCAGGTCCGACGGCATGCCGGCGTTGCCGAAGCCGCCGATCATGATGGTCGCGCCATCACGGATGTCGGCGACCGACGCCGCCAGCGAATCGTAAATCTTGTTGATCACACAACCTCCCGGTGCCTGCGCCCCCCCTTATGGGGTGCACTCACTGCAAATCATCAACCCCATCGCCCATGCCGCCGAACGGGACGCCTTTCTTGTTACCCTCGACGTTCGCTGTGCGAACATGAATTCGCTACATGAACATAGGATAGGAATGTCGATGCGCCCTGTCAAGGGACTTCGGTGGACAGCGCGGTCTTCAGGTAGCTGACGCGGCGCAAATCCATTACCCTTGGCGTTTGCGCCGGGAGCGCGTGCAAGCCTCAACCGGCCCGATTCATAGACGACATGACCTCATCCGATAGCGCAGAGAAGAAGTCCAGCGACTCGTACGTGCAATCCTTCGCGCGAGGCCTGGCCGTCGTGAAGGCTTTCAACGCCGAGCACCCTGCCCAAACGCTGACAGAAGTCGCACAGGCGTCCGGGCTCACGCGTGCCGGCGCCCGCCGCATCCTCCTCACGCTGCAGACATTGGGTTATGTGCGCAGTGACGGCCGGCTGTTCCGCCTCACGCCCAAGATCCTGGACCTCGGCTTTTCCTACCTGACATCGATGCCGCTATGGAATCTGGCCGAGCCGTTCATGGAGGCACTCGTACAGGAGGTGCAGGAAAGCTGCTCGGCATCGGTGCTCGACGGCGACGACATCGTCTACGTACTGCGGGTACCCGTGCGTAAGGTGATGTCGATCAACCTGTCCATCGGCAGCCGCCTGCCGGCGTGGTGTACGTCGATGGGCCGCGTGATGTTGGCGGCGTTGTCCGACCGCGAGCTCGACGAGGCCGTCGGCCGCGCCGATCTTCATCACTACACTGCGAAGACAGTGCGTGATCGGGAGCAACTCAAATCGAGCGTCATGAAAGCGCGGCAACAGGGGTGGGCGTTAGTCGATCAGGAACTGGAAGAGGGCTTGATCTCGCTGGCGGTCCCCATCCGCAATCGTGCGGGTCACGTCGTCGCGGCCATGAACATCAGCGGCCAGGCCAACCGGACGTCGCCCGCACAGATGGAAAAGTCCTTCCTTGAACCGCTTCGGCGTACGGCTGACCGTATATCGAGTCTGGTCGTGTAGATGAGTGCGGGCAATAGCGGTCGCGCCGCCTCAATCGCACAATTTCATTGTATTGAGTGCGAGTCCACCTCTATCATGATCACCGGTTGATCTCCACATTCGGTCCGCAAGTCGCTGGACAGCCGGCACCCGCATTACCGGCAGGCGGTTTATTCCCCGCCGTCCACGCACATTTTCCGCGTAGGACGAGCACAGCCCGCAAGTGGAGAGACACCCTCCCTGGCTCGCCAACCTTCGTTGGTCAGCGCTTCGGTCACTCATCCCAGGAGTCCGCATGATCATCCGCTCTGCCCTTCCTTTGATTGCCGCAGCCTCACTTTCCACTGCGGCCTCGGCGCAGTTGCTTCAGGAGAAGAATGTCTCACTCGAAGCTGCAGTCGAAATCGCGCAGCAGGCAGTCCATATCTGTGCTGCGGATCATTACAACGTTACGGCTGCCGTCGTGGACCGGTCGGGCGTATTGCGTGCGCTTATGCGCGCAGACAATGCCGGACCGCATACCGTCGATTCCGCGCGCCGAAAGGCCTATACCTCTGCTTCCACCCGCAATCCCACCAGCCGGATCGTCGAGAATATCCAGAAGAATCCGGCATCGGCCCAACTCACCGCAGTCGACGGCTTCCTGATACTCGGCGGGGGCGTTCCCATCAAAGTGGGAGATGAGGTGATCGGTGCGGTCGGCGTCGGCGGTACACCCAGTGGCAACCTCGACGAGGCATGCGCGGCAAAAGCCATTGAGAAGGTTCAGTCCAGGCTGAAATAAGCCGCTGCGCCTCACAAGCTCCGTGCCGGAGGCGTTCTCCGGCACGAGGCATGGCCTGGGACCGAGGCCTGCCAACTGCCCGGTTCGTCCGCTGCAGCCCCGACAAGCCGCCCTGATCCGACATTTGTTATTTGCCCTATAACAGCTCACAGCTATGTGAGCCTGTTCTCCTGGGATATGGTCATCTATCCTAACGAAAACGCGACTCGGTGCGCCGTCAGCATCGCAATGTTTGCGACAACATCGGCTTGGCAACAGCCGTTCTGGAGAGACTATATGTCAAGCACTGAAACCTACCTGGTAGATTCCATCCGGCTTGCGATGGAAAACGTGCGCGAACGCAAGACCTGGCCCTTCGGCGCCGTGCTCGTAAAGGACGGCAAGGTCCTGGCCCGCTCGGTAAACGAGGTTGACGCAACCTGCGACCCCAGCGCGCATGCGGAAATGCAGGCGGTGCGCGCTGCCAGCAAGTCCCTGGGGACTACCGACTTGAGCGGAAGCACGGTCTACGCCAGCGGATACCCTTGTTCAATGTGCTTGTCCGCGATGTACCTGGCAGGCGTGAGCCAGGTCTACTACGCGTACTCCAACGAAGACGGCGCGCCCTTTGATCTATCTGCGGAACGTGGCTATGTGGAGCTGGCCAAACCACTTGAGCAGCGGGAGATGAAGTTGACCTACGTGCGAGCCCGCGACCAGGGCCAGGATCTGTACGAGGCCTGGAACGCGCAGCAGGGCAAGTGAGCGGTGCCCCGTCACTCGCCCCTCATCGCTCACCCGCGTCGGGGATCTCCAGGCTCAGCAATGCCGAACTCAGGGACTTGCCATGTGCATCGAGGGCGAGGGAGCGCGTCACGCCGCCACCGAGTGCTTGCCCCAGAACGAAGTTGAACGCAGCAAGTTTTGGGAGCTCATACCGCACGACGTCGCCCCGGACAACGTCACTCAAATGCGCTTTCACACGTTCTACCGACAACGCACGACGCAGGCGTTCGTAATCGCGCGCGTCGTAGCAAATAACGGACACATTGAGCGTGTTGCCTTTGTCGCCGGTTCGCGCATGTGCCAGGTCTCTCAATTTCATCTCATACCTCCACGAACTGGAACGCAGGCTTCGTCTCCGCCCTCGGCAACAGGACTGACTGCACTGCAAGGACCTCGCGTACCGCCTTTGTCGCACCGCCACCGCCGGACGGACCGTTCGTATAGAGCGCCTCGACTTCATTGCCAATCCGGGCGGCCTGCGCAGCCGACAAGGTGCGTCCAGCCACGCGCACGCGCACTTCGCACGGCTCAGGTGTACCCGCAGCGATCATTTCGCCATAGAGCGAACTCACGCCGATCAGATCGAAGCGCAGTTCGCTCGTCTCTACGCCCGTCAGTCGGAGCCTTTCGCGCACGATGTCCAGCGCGAGCCGCGCGCGTGCGACTGCGCCCGGCCCGCCGTACGAAATCTGGCCCTCGCCGATATAGCCGTCGGTGTATGCGACCGTTACCTTCAGCGTGTCCGTACGGGCCGTGCCGCGGCCTCCCGTGACCCGCACACGATCCGGCGCTTCCTCATGCACGCTGACTTGCGTGAAGTCCGCAACCACATCGGGCTGCAGATACCGTCGGGGATCGTGGATCTCGTAGATAAGCTGTTCCTTGCACGTCGCCTCGGTCACGCGGCCGCCAGCCTGGGGCACTTTCGTGATAACGACGGAACCGTCGGCGCTGACCTCTCCTATCGGAAAGCCGAGACGCGCGAGATCGGACACGTCCTTGAAGCCGGGATCGGCGAAATAGCCGCCTGTCACCTGTCCTGCGCATTCCAGCAGGTGTCCTACGACGGTCGCCTGCCCCAGTGCCGCCCAATCGTCCATGTCCCAGCCGAACTCGTGAATCAGCGGCGCGGTGAAAAGCGACGGATCGGCGACACGCCCCGTCAGCACGATGTCGGCGCCCGCCGCCAGCGCGGCGACGATGGGTGCCGCGCCCAAGTAGGCGTTGGCCGACACAAGACGGCCCGCGTATGCCGAAACGCGCTCGCCCGATTCCTCGAAGCGGAAGTCGCCGTGCATCACCACGTCGAGCACGTCGTCGCCGGTCACAGCCGCGATCTTCAGCCCGCCGAGCCCGAGCTCGCGCGCAATCTGCGCGGTCTTTGTCGCGGCAGCCAACGGATTGGCCGCGCCCATGTTTGAAATGATGCGCACGCCCCCCGCCACCGCGATGGGCAGCACCGCGCGCATGCGCGCGTCCAGCAGCGGGTCGTAGCCAAGATCGGGATTGGCACGTCGCGCCTGCTGGGCAATCGCGATCGTCCGCTCGGCCAGGCATTCGAACACGAGATAGTCGAGCGCGCCGTGCGCCGCCAGTTCGACGGCCGGCTCGATGCGGTCGCCGGAGTAGCCCGCGCCCGCACCGAGGCGCACCACGCGGCGCGTGCCCTGAGTTGTCGTCATGTCTGTCGCTCCCGCGCAATCATGCGCAAACTCACAATGGAAAGACGCCAAGCACAACGCATGCGACCGTCATGATGATCGAAGCGCCGAACAAGAGCGGAAATGTAAATTTCTGATGATCGGCAAGGTCGATGCCACACAGCCCTACGACCAGGAACGTCGCGGGCGTAAGGGGACTCACCGGGAAGCCTGTGGTCATCTGCCCGAGTAGTGCAGCCTGGCCCACCTGCACAGCCGGCACACCTAACTGCCCCGCCACCTCGGCGACCACGGGCAGCACGCCAAAATAAAACGAGTCAGGATCGAACAGCATGCTGAGCGGCATCGAGACGAGGCCCAGCGCCGCCGGAATGTGCGCGGCCATCGCCGGTGGCACGAAGCCGACCGCCGCCTGCGCCATCGCCTTGAGCATCCCGCTGCCCTGCATCACCCCCGTAAACACGCCGGCAGCGAGCAGGATGCCGGCCATCATCAGCGCAGCACGCGCATGGGCATCGATGCGCTTGCGCTGCATTTCCACGTTCGGATAGTTCACCATCAGCGCAATGCACAGCCCGACCATGAACATCAGCGCCGGAGGCACCTTCTCACCCATCACGACCATGGTGCCGAGGACGATCAGCGTCAGGACGATGTTGAACCAGAAGTGCTTCGGGCGGCGCAGGGCCTGTTCCTCGGCCGTCAATTCACGCTTCGGCATGGGAATGTCGCCTGCGCCGCCCGTCAGGCCCAGGCGTATTTCCTCGCGCCGGCCGAGCCAGTATGCCGTGCCGAACACGAATATGAGACCGGTGAGCTGCACCGGAATCAGCGGGTTGAAAAGCGTGGAGACCGGCAGATGCAGCGACGCGGATGCCCGAATCATCGGCCCGGTCCAGGGAAGGAAGTTGATGCCAGCCGCCATCGATACGGCAGCGGCCAGCACGCGGCGATCCATCTGCAGCCGATCGTAGAGCGGCAGCATCGCGGGAATCGTGACGAGGAAGCATACGGCGCCGGAACCGTCGAGGTGGATCAACAGCGCAAGCAGCGTCGAGCCCACGACAATGCGCGTCGGCCGCGTGCCGACGGCGCGCAGGATGCGGTCAATGATGGGATCGAGGGTACCGGCATCCGTAATCGTGCCGAAATAGAGAATGGCGAATACGAACATGCCGACGACCGGCGCCAGGCTCTTGAGCCCGTCAATCACAAACTTGCTGGTCTGCAACCCGAAGCCGCCGATCAACGAGGCCGCAATGGGCACAATGATCAGCGCCACGAGCGGCGACATGCGTTTCGACAGAATCGCCGCGAGCAGGACGATGATGGTGGCCAACCCGAGAAATGGCAGCATAAGCTTGTCTCCGTTCTTGTCTTCTCATGCAAACCAGCGTAATTTTGATCCAGTGATAATGCAATTGAAATGATCTGATAGCAGCAATCAATAATCGTAATGGATCTCAATCTTCGCGATATCCGGGCGTTCGTGGCCGTCGCACACGCGGGTAACTTCACGCGAGCGGCAGCGCGCCTGCACTTGTCCCAGCCTGCTTTGACGGTCCAGATTCGCCGGCTTGAGGAAATCGTTGGCGTGCGGCTCTTCGACCGGGACAGCCGCAACGTGGCGTTGACGCCCGCCGGCCGCGATCTGTTGCCGCTCCTGCAGAAGTCGCTCAATGACATGGAGCACGTGTTGATCGATGCCCGGGCCCTCGGAGAGGGTTCCTGGGGCGTCGTGAGAATTGCTTGCCTGCCGACATTCGCCGCGAGTCTCCTGCCCGATCTGATTCAGGATCTGAGAAAGGACGTGCCTCGCGCCGGCTTCCATATCCGCGATGTGGTAGCGAGCCAGGTCAATGAGCTGGTCCGCAACGAGGAAGTGGACATTGGATTGACGGGAGGCGGTCAGGCGGACGCGGCATTCGATGTCCTGCATACCGGGGTCGATCGGCTCGTCGCCGTATGTCCGAAGGCACATCCGTTAGCGCGGATGCGTCACATCCGCCTGACGGACCTCGCCAGCGTGCCGCTTGTGCTGACGGCCCAGGGCACAAGCGTGAGGGCTGTCGTCGACGCGGCTTTCTCCGACGCCCGCTGTACGCCCGAAGTGGCTTGCGAGCCGATGTACATGATGACGGCGGTTGCGATGGTACGCGGCGGACTCGGCGTGACCATTCTGCCTGGCACCGCGCGGGAGGTCCGTGCAGAGCCCGGGCTCATTGTCCGACCGATCAATGATCCTGCGTTTGTACGTCCGATTGCGCTTATCAAACGGCGCGGCCGTACGCTGCCGAAAGTCACGGAACGATTTGTCGCCGCGATGAAACAGAAAATCGATCCGGCGCCGCAGGCTTAGGGGGCAAGCGGCACCGGATAAAAGCGCTAGCGAAGCTTCCTGAGCGCCTCATCCACGAAGGTGTTGGTGTACGTTTGGTCGACCTTCACCGACTTGTAGGCAGGATTGAACTCCGACAGCACACGCCACTCCTTGGCCGCGCCATCTGCCGGCATCCGGCCATCAGTGGCAAACATCGGTATTTCCTCCTTGAGCACCTTCAGATAAGCGGCACGGTCTTTGCCGGTGATCTCCTGCGGAATGATGGCCTCGATCTGCTCCGGCGTGTGGGAATTGATGTACTGCAAGGTGCGGACAAACGCATTCGCCAGATGCCGGGCGATCTCCGGATGGGCTTTTACGCGCGCGCTTGACATATAGACCGTGCTCGATGGAAACAGCGTGCCAAATTGCTTGCGCGTGCCTTCGACCGTGGTGAGGTCGGCAAACACCGTAGCGACACCTTTCGACTCGTAAAAATCCCCGTCAGGCGTGGGGGCGACCACGAAATCGGCTGCCCCGTTGCGCATGGCGTCAACGTTCCTCTCCTTTCCGTCCGTCCCCAATCGCGTGTAATCGCTGATTTGATTGCCGCCCTCAAGCATCAGCGCGTTTGCCACCGTGCTCTTCGAAGAACCCGCGCCACCCGCGATAAAACGGCTTCCTTTCAAATCGGCCAAGGTCTTGTATTTGTCCTTTGCCTGGCCGGCCACCAGGACTTTGGCGCCCGGCGTTACCCCCAGCGTGACGATCGCCTCGGTAGACATGCGATGCGCCTGGTTGACGACGTTGTGATGGTAGTAAGCCATCACCGCGTCGACCCGCCCGTCCATCAGCATCTCGGCATGCGGCATGTCGTCACGGGTGTTCATCACGGTCACGGTCACGTTGCCGTCGTTCAGATAGCCGAGGCGTTCGGCCAGCACTACAGGAAAGTTACGTATTGCCTTGATTTCGTCGACCAGAAGCACGATACGGTTCGATGCCGCACCATCGTGGGTCGGCGCGAGCTCGGCGGCCACCGTATGGCCAGCCAGTAGAAAAATCGATGAGAGCGCGAAAGCGAGCTTGTTCATAGGGCACCCAATGTTGATCAGTCTTACGTCAATTCACTGCGACAGGATCGGCAATCACCACTTGTTCTTCCGTGCGCACGCTCTTTTTGCTGTCGCTGATCGCCTTCCACTCCGGGTTGTGCTTCAATCGCTCTCGCACCTTCGCAACCACCGCATCGCGCGCACTGAGCGCGGCCTCATCTTTGTATTGGAGGATCACCATCGCGGTCCAAGGGCGCCCCGCCGGAAAACTGCTGGTGTACAGAGCGTATCGAGACAGCACGCCCTCCTCCATCCATCCCTTGAACTGGGGAATCACATAACCGTCGGCATAGTTCACGTAATCGCTCGGCGAGACCAGCGTCTTGTATGGAATCACGACGTAAACGGCGTTCTGCGATGTGTCTGCCGCGCTGTCCGTGCGAATCAGATCGACCGGCGCGGTATGAATTGCCGTAGTCAGTGCCAGCCCCTTTCTGGACAGGGCAGCAGGCGTTGTCTGCTCGATCGTCCGCCAGCGATATAGATCGCTCGAAGTCGCGAATGTCAGCAGTGCCATGGCATCCCAATTGTCGGAGTCGGCATATCGATTGAACAACACACGATAACGCTTGATGCGTCCGTCACGCTTCCAGCGCTGAACCTCGCGTACAACAGACTGCGCCAGTTCGCGGTGTAACGCCGGCCGGTTGGCTGGCGCTGTGTGATAAGTGATGATCAGCGATAACGATCCGTCGGCGGGCGGTTCGGCGGCACTTGCCACGCCGTGAACCTGCGTGCCCATCAGCACGGCAGACACCGCGAGCATCCAGCGGAATAGTTGAAGCGGTCTGATTCTCATCATTTGAATGTGCCTATAAACGTTGGCTCTTCGGCGCCATCTCCTGGCACCCCACGTTTCCAGCCGGTTGAATAAAACGCTCATCACGCGGTCGAAGCGGATCGGAATTTGATCTCGTCGCGGCGCTACAAATCAAGCACCAGCAACGCACTGTTCGCACGCGAGCAACAGGGCATGAGCTGGTTGTTTTTCTCACGCTCGGCAGCGGTCAAAAAGCTGTCGAGGTGCTCGACATCGCCTTCGATGACCCGAGTGACACAGGTGCCGCAAATGCCCTGCTCGCACGATGTCGGGATCTCGATACCGCATTCGGCCAACGACGCGACGATCGTCTTGTGCTCCGGAATCCGATAGACCTTTCCGGTGCTGGCGAGCTTGACATCGAAAGCACGTGCCGGCGCCGGCTCGCGTGAGGCCGATGCGAAATACTCCCGATGCAATTGCGCCGCCGGCCAGCCTCGTTGCAGCGCCGTACTGATTACCGTATCCATGAAGCCGGACGGGCCACAAACATAGAGATGCGTACCCGGTGGCTGGCCATCAAGCACGGCTGTGAGATCGAGTCGTTGCTCGGCAGGGCCGTCGCTGAAGTGATGCGTCACGCGGTTTGCGTAGTCAGCTTGCGCAATGCGTTCGGCGAAGGCCGTACGTTCACGCGAGCGCGTGCAATAGTGCATCTCGAAGTCGGCACCAAGACAAGCCAGCCGCTCTGCCATGCAAATAATCGGCGTCACGCCGATTCCCCCCGCCAACAGCAGGGAGCGCCGAGCTGAACTCGCCAGCGGGAAGTGATTCTTCGGCACGCCGATCTCAAGGAGATCGCCTTCGTCAAGCGTATCGTGCAACGTCATGGAACCGCCGCGCGACTGAGGCGCCCGCAACACTGCGATCAGATAGCGGTGCGTTTCCCGCGGGTCGTTGCACAGGGAATATTGCCGCAACAGCCCATGGCCGACCTGCACATCGATGTGCGCCCCGGCGGTGAACGGCGGCAGCGCTTTTCCGGACGGCTCGGCAAGCTCGAACGTGCAAATACCCGCGCCTTCGCCGGATTTCCTGACTACGCGCACCGTCAGACCCGCATCCGCCGCTGATGGCCGGGTGCTCCGGCGCACGTAACTCTTGATGCCTGTGTATGCAAGCACGGGCACAGCCAGCACCCCCAGGAGCAACAACAGTTGCCCGAACATGCCGCCCACTGCGCCGGTATGCCATGAAAGCGTCCAGAAATACACCTTGTGCCCCGGACTGCTATCGGCATAGGGCGTGAACCTCAGAATCTTGCCAGTGTATGCGTCGAGGAACAGTATCGTGCGCGCGTTCGGATGCGGCGCATCATGGTCAATGAGGTACATTTCCACTGAGTCGCGCGGCTTGTGAGGAATATGCATCAACGCGTCTTGTGGCGCCGGCACGAGTGACTTGGCAGTTTGCCAGAGCGTCTCCAACGGCAAGCGCCTGACGCCGGCCGGCACGGTCGACTTGGGAGGCTTGGCGGGTTGTGGTGACCCTGCGATCGTATAGATACCGTGCGCGTACCAGTCGAAAGCCTGCGGCAATCCGGTGAGAACGCACGACAGCACGATCAGACTCACATAGAGTCCGACCGTCTTGTGCACGTGACGGGTGTTCGCCACGCCGCCGACACCAGAGGTGAATTTGGCGGCGCGCTTCAACCCATACCACGTGCGAGGCCACCATAGCGCAATCCCGCCAATGATGAGCACCACGCCGAACAGGATCGCGCTGGTGCCTGTGATCAGGCTGCCGTGTTTCATGAACCGGAAGCGATGCACCTGCTCGATGACACCCAATACGCCACCGTAACGGGCGCGCTCTCCCAACACGGCGCCGGTGCAAGGATTGAGGTAAATGAAATGCTGATCGGTGAAACGAACCATCGCAGCCGGCATGCGCACAGCATTGTCGTGGGCCGCAATGATCCTGACGTAATCGAGCGTGGCAGCCGGGCGCATCGCGGCAGCATTGGCGGCCAGCGTATCGAGCGGCACGTGTGCCGTGCAAGCCGGCACCGTTAGCAGGTCACGATTAAGCACAGGCTCCAGATTCGGACGGAACACGATGGCAGCGCCGGTCAACGCCATCAGCACAACCACCAAACCGACGGTCAGACCGGTCCAGCGATGCGCCTGCAAAATGACTGTACGAAGGGTCGGCTTCATGGCGTAATTGTTGTGGCAACCGATGACGCTCCATTTTTGGCACCCCAACCTGAACGCAAACTGAATTCGCGCCCTTTATTGGGGTATATCCCGAGCTGATCGCACAGGATGCGCAAAAGCGCCGAACAGCGAACGCTGCCCCCGGCGTTCGCGAGCACCCGATGCAAGTCCGCTAAAGTTCGACATGTCACTGCCGTTAACGGCAGTGATATCCTGCGGTTACGCCTTGCGCATCCCTAAGGTTCAACCATCTTCGTCTGACGAGTGCGTTTCTATAATGAGGACATTTCGCGCGATGGGACATGACGCCAACTGCGTGGGGCTTTCGCCCGCATCGACGTTGCCTGACCTGTCGACGCAGCGCCCGCAACGCAGCGGCCTGTCGGTACCCGGTGAAATGAATGATTGGGGCACCACTGAAGTGCACATTGAAAGCGCGCTGGCAAAGTGGCTGCCGACGCACACCGCGAATGCGTTTGACGCGGCGGCGGGCGAGCGGGAACGGTTTGGCGAATTGTTGGTGCTTGGGGGGAAAATCACGCCGGATCAGCTTGCCGACGCACTATCGGAGCAATGCGCAACCGGAGAGAGACTCGGGCATCTTCTGACCCAAAAAGGATGGATAACGAATGAGGAGCGGGATGCCATTCTCGCTTTTCAGGCGGGTCAGGTCGGCCATGATGGCCCTTTGCGCTTGGGAAAGCTGCTGCTCGCGGCAGGATGCATTAGCCGGCAACAGCTGGACGATGCCGTTACGCGCCAAAAAACGTCACCCAAGAAACTCGGCGAAGTTCTGGTGGACGCAGGATATGTCAATCCAGGGCAGGTTTCGCGCAGTCTCCGTTTGCAACGTCGTCTGATAAAGGCGTCCCTGGTCTTCTTGCTCTCATCATTGGGCGCCGCGGGTATCGAGCCCGCGCTCGCCGAGGGGCCCACGCATGTCCTCGCCGTCACGGCAGTGGTGCTGCCGAGCGTCCGGATGAATGTCCAGAAGCAGATGCCGGAACTCACGGTGACATCGCCAGATCTGGAACGGGGCTACATCGACATTCCTGCCGCGTCTGTCGTCGATATCGCTGCGCTGACCAGCCAAGGCTTTACGTTATCGTTCGACACTGCTTTGCCCATCTTCAGCGCGGTCGACATCGTGGGCCTGAATGGCTCGGCCAGGCTGGGTGCTGACGGCGGAACCGTCACGCAGCGCGAAGCCGGGCGCGTGCGCAAGACGCTAACATTGGGTTACCGCTTTTACCTGTCGAAGGGCGTTCGGCCAGGCACTTATGCATGGCCTCTCGTCCTCAGTGCCGCTCCGGCTGACGGGGCTGGTTAGGGCCTGTTCAGAAGGACAGGGTCATGATCAGCGTGGCATTGTACGTCCCGACGCTGACGTCCTGCCCGCCAGGCACTTGCCCGTATATCGTAAACAATCCAAATCGCGGACTGCCTTGCAGGGTGAGCGTCACGGTCTGCGTGCCGCCCGTTCCGTCGCCCCAAATCGTACGCATGGCCGCATCGGTGTACAACTGATAGCTGAGGACGTCGGTTGCGCCCGTCATCTGACGAGGTCCCAAGCCCGATTGACCGTCAATGGAAAGCGTCACTGTCGCATTCTTATCGCACGCCACCTGGACCGTTGCCGCCCCGCTCACCGGCGTGCCGCTGAGCGGATCATAGCTGCCAAAGTTAATGCCCGAGGAACTCGTCACCGAGCACGTTGCCGATGCGGCATGGGAAATGCACGCGTAAGTGCTTATCGCGACAGCGACAGGTAGCCAACAGCATAGATCGCGACATGCCTTCCTCATGGTTGAGCCTCAAGGCAAATGACGTCGCCCAGGTGAGGCAAGGCGTCTGCGGACTTCGTCAAGTTCAGTGCGGCTTGGCAACTGTGCTTGTCCCATTCGGCGTAGAGACGATTGGTCGAGTCGAGCCCGGTGAGAAATAGTGCCCCCTCGAGCGCGACAGGAAATGCAACTGTCTGTCCGGCGATATGCACTTGCGCCCCCGGGGGCAAGGGTTTGCCGTCCGGCGTCACGATACGCATCATTGCACCATAAGACTGTCGAACGGGCGGGCGAATCACGATGCCACTCCGATAGTACGGTACGGCATTGGCGCTCAGGCTATCGATGGCAGTGTCCCACGGCAGGTCTCGCTCCTCGATCCGAATCGGGTTGTCTTCGTACGGCCGCAAGCGAGGAATCAAGGCATTGCCATCCGCGTCCGTGCGACCCACCAGCTGATTGTCGGCATAAATCCTGACATTGGGCAAGTTGGGCAATTGCACCAGGCCGAAGCTGCCATCGATATGGCGACTGAGAAATGCCGAACCGCCCATCACGGTTGCGCCACCCGAGACGCCCGCGCGTGCGGCTGACTGTCCGGCAAATTCGGCGCCTTCGAGCGTATAGGTGGCAATCCGATTCTGCAGGTACAAACTGGCCTGCTGGGGCGCGTTGACGGCGGCTTGCAAGCGGTAGCCGTATCCTTCACCGGCTGGCAGATTTCTTTGCACTTGCAGCAGGGATTGTGCCGGCGCACCGTCCGATGACGTATGCGTCAGGCTCGCACTCGGTCCGCCGCCACCCAGCGGCAAGACCAGGCTGATATTGATGGAATTCGACGCTGAACCGCTCAACGCACGAAATGCTGAAATCGAGACGAGGCCGACGCGCTTTATCTGCAAGGAATAGCTGATACCCCCAACGGCAAAGCCGGGGTTGCCCGAGATGGCTTGTGCCAGATAGGTCAGGTTAAGCGAGCCATATCGGCTCAGCGCGAAACCCAGGTTGGCGCTGGTTTGCCGACGTGGCGCCGGGAAGCTCGCGTCAGCACCCAGTTGCTGAAATGTCGCGTCAGCCGCCTGCGTTTGGAAACTGAAGCTGAGATATTCGCTGCGCCGAACCAGCCCCAGCGCCCATAGGTGCCCCACCCCCATGGCGCTACGGCTTAGCGCAAGGGAAGCGGTGGTTACGCCCAGCAATGGCGCGAGATAGACTGCGCCGATGCCCATTGTCGCCCGGTTGCTGCCTTGTACTTCAAGGTGGCCCTCGCCGGTCAGGGCATTCGTGATGCCGCGGCGATAGGTGCCAGACGCGAAGGCGGACCCGTAGTCAAAGCTGGTCAGCCCATAGTTCTGTCGAACACCGCCGAGCTCAAACGAATAATCCTGCAAGCCCGGGCGCAGGAGACTATTACTCGCATAAAACGGCTGACTCACGATCTGCTCTCTTCCGAGAACGTCCTTGATGACCAGTTGAACGTTGCCGTCACCGGTCACAATCGGAAGCGCGTTGATGGAGAATGGTCCGGGTGGCACATCCTTGCGCGTGGCAAGGATGTTATTGACGTACACGTCGACCGTGGAGGGCAAGGCCGCTTGCCCGGCGAATGTCTGCGTGGGTACCGTCACAAAGCCCGGCCGCGTCCCAAAATTCGTGGCGTATTGAATACCGCCGAAACGTACGGCGCGTCCCCATAGGGCTGCAGCGCCTGTCACGTTGTCGCCAAGGCGCAGGCTGGCCATCTCGTCGGGCCGGTCCGTTGTCCAGGTCGTATCGAGCCGGACAGCGCGACGGGTCGCAACACCGTTTTGCATCGCAACGGTCGTCGTGCCCACGCCCAGGGCGTTGAACGCCCCCACCTCGAACAATCCTGACTGTGTATTGGCTTGCGCCGCCTGTTCGGCGAAGATGTCGTAGTTGAAGTACAGCCCGGGAGGCGAAGGCGTGGGAGGCGATATCGGCGCGCGATCCACACTGGCTTCGGTGGTAGCGAATGCACTGGCATTGACTTGCAATGCCAGACTTTGCGTGGATTCGTCTACCGTGTATTTCGCGCCGGGCAAGCTGGAAAGCGGGTAATACCGCGCACCCTGCCGGACGATCGGCGCTGCGTGAGGGCTTATCAAGCGCAGCCGTGACAGGTCGCTTTCGGAGACCCACAAGTCGCCGCGAACATCTCGCAGGACGAGTGCGGTTCCCGCGCTGCCCTGACGGTTCACCTCAATGTCCAGGAGCAATGGCTGGTCATTTTGTGCCGGGGAATTCACGGGGTCAGCCAAGCCATTTGGCGGGGTCTTGCCGGCGGCTGAGTTCGCGAACAAAAGCAGCTGCGCAAGCGCGATCCATGCGGCGCTACTTTTTCTCCACGGCAATTTCAACGTCGGCGCTTCCCGCATCTGTATAGGCTTTCAGGCGTACTTTTCTGCCGCTCAACTTCTTGGCGGGGTCGGTCGGCAGCACCCATTCGTGAGCCTGTCCTGGCAAAACGTAGGCGGCAACTTGCTGAGCCGCGACCGGCCGGTCATCGCCCACAAGGGTCAAGGCGAAATCGGTGACCTGCATATGTGCCGTCCCCTCATTCATGGCGCGAACTTTCAGCCGCCCTCGGTCAAGCGTTTCGACGGACCATTTGAGCGCTGCCTTCGCAGGTTGTTGCGCCTGTACGAACACGGGCAAACCAAGACGCAGCGCCACCTGCAAGCCCTGAAATCCTGGTTGGGCCGCGGGAGGAACCTCCTGCAGATAAATTCGGTAACTCAGTTCCTTGAGCGGATCCGGGACGCGGCGCAATCCGACTCGAAGAATCTGCACCTTGCCGGGCTGAACCGTAAAAATGGGAGGCGTCGCAAGAATGTCTTCGGTCGGCGCGTAGACATCACGCCCGTCGGACTGAGTCCATTCCATGGTTTGCACCTGAACGATGACCGGTTGTTCGCCATCGTTGCGAACCGTGAGCGCAGCGCCTTTGTCCTCTGGCGACAGGGTGACTCTAATTGGCGACACCTGGAATCCGGCGGCTTTGACCGACGCGGGGATGATGACGGCCATCAGAATCAAGCTGATGAACCATGCGGGGCGCCAGAAATTGTTTGCCACCGACGTATTCCATTGCTGAGGCCAACCCGACGCATCGGGGTGGCCTTGTCATTCGGGAGGGGCGTCAGAAATTGACGGTTGCTACGACGGTATCGGAGTAGCTGTCCACCGAGACGTCTTGTCCGCCAGCGATTTGACCGCACACGTTGTAAGTGCGCGAGGCCTTGCTTGTCGCCTGCCCGGGATTGAAGACGTTGCTGCCGCTACTGCCCCAGACCGTGGGGCTGGAGTAACTGCACGCGGCGCCAGGCGAGGTGGCTGACGGTTGATAGAGCGCGTAGGACAAGAGGTTTGATGAACTGGCGCCAATCATTCGCAGGGCCGAGCCCGATGCATTGCCTCCCAGACCCAGTGCGATGGTGGGCGCTGCACCTTTGGTGCAGGCGATCGACACCGTGCCGGTGGCGTTGAGTGGGGCGGTGGCATTGGCTGTCACCGGGTCATAGGCCGAGAACGACACGGGCGTGGTGGTAATGGAACAGTTGGCCGCAACACTGGCCGTCACGCCGAGATTCGCGTTGCTGCTGCCAGCGAAAGCGGCGCTGGGGCACAAAACTGCACAAACAAGTGCACCGATTCCGAAAACCGTGTGTTTCATGAAATTTTCTGGTGGGTGTCAGCGAGGTCGACTGAACGGGGTACAACCCTGACCGGGAACAGGGAAACCGCGCAGGTCCCTTCCCTATCAAGACCGGGATATTTTCGTCGAACATGGTTCAATATTCGCCAAACCCGCTATTTTCGCACAAAACTTTCCCTACACCAGATTTTGGTATCAATGACGCGCGGCCGCACATCACTCAATGCGACAGAACGTATGCGGGTGTCGCGTTGATCGAACGCGCGTAACCGCCCACCACGCTGATGAGCACAAGCGCACCAAGCAGATAGCCGCAGGCCGACGCCGCCAGCGCCAAGCCTGTTGCGTGCCCGCCGGCAACAGGCGTAAGCACGTCGCTCAACACGCCGACGGCCAATGGCCCGAGCCCGGCGCCGATCGCCAGGATTCCGAAATTGTAGGTCGCCACCATCGTAGCGCGCCGGTGGGCGGGCACAATCTGAGCAATGGCCGCATAGGTCGGTGCGAGCCACCAGACGGAAAATACCGACAGGCCGAGCACGAACACAATCATGCGTGGCACGACAACGCCGCCAATAAGCCACGGATGTCCAGCCGGATACAGCGCGTAACCGATTGCCATCGGCAGGGCGATCAGCATGCCGATGATCGGCACGCCGAGTTGCCAGCGCGAATCGCGTTGTGCCAGGCGGTCACACAGCCACCCGCTGAACAACGAGCCGAAGATCGCACCCACGCCACCCACCAGCCCCATCAGCAGGCCGGCGTCCTTGAGCGATACGCCGTGCGTGCGCATCAGGAAAGCCGTGCCCCAAATTGAGTACGCGTAACCCGAGAATGACAACAGCGTGCCCGCAAGCACAATGCCCATGAACGGCCGCGAACGGAATGCATCGCGCAGCACGACGGCAAGCGGCTCGTCCGTCTTCTGCGTGGCGTTTTTGACGCGCGCGCCCGCCGCCGTCTGCGCCCCGGGTTCAGCACCCGGGTCCTGAACGCCGCGCCGCGGCTCGACACCGGTCAGCCGTATCAGCAGCGCAAACATGATGCCGGGTATCGCCATCCAGATGAATGCGGCGCGCCAGCCGTGTTCGAAGGCAATGCGTGCGCCGACCCCCAGTCCGATAACGGCGCCGATCGGCGCGCCAAGCATATAGAGGCTCATGGCCCGCGCACGGGCGGTGGGAGGGTAAAGGTCGGTGATGATCGAAATGGACGACGCCCCGCTGCCCGATTCACCGGCCGCCACACCGATACGCGCGATCGCCAAATGCCAGTACTGGGTGGCGAGACCGCACAGCAATGTCATGAGGCTCCAGACGCCGCAACTCCACCCGATAAAGTTGCGTCGGTTGGCGCGGTCGGCGTAGCGCCCAAAAGGCAGCGCCACGATGCAGTAGACGAATGCAAATGCGACGCCGGTCAGCAGCCCCATCGCTGTGTTCGAGACGCCGAATTCACGTTGGATCGGTTCGACCAGGACACCCATGATTTGCCTGTCGATCAAGCTGACGGCGTTGACAAAAAACAACAGCAGCAGCGTGTAATGCCGGCGTATGCGGGAAATTTCAGAATTCATGGCTATCTCGATCGTTATCGCCCAACTTCGAACCGTTGACATCAACGTAGCGGCGGCCGGTGCGCGGCCCACGGCCATGCACGCTCCCATTGCCCTGCCAACTGGAACAGCACGCCTTCCGCACCCAGCGCAGCGGTAAACATCATGCCGATCGGCAGGCCCTCGGCACTCATGCCGCACGGCACGGACATGGATGGCTGGCCGCCGACGTTGGCCACTGCCGTGAACGAGGAACAGCCCATCATGCCGCCGACGAATTCGTCATACGGCCGGTCCAGGCCCAGCCGGCCCAGTTCGGCCGGCATCGTCGCCGTAACGGGCGAGAGGATGATGTCGTAGCGCTCGAACATCGCCTCCATCTGGCGCGAGACCAACTCAAAGGTCTCGCGAGCCCGATAAAGCTTTTCCGCCGAGAGGGACATGGCGTTCTTCAGGATGTAATGGCTGATCGGCTCCAGATCGTCATCGGTCACCGACCGGCCGAGTGCCGCTTCGCGATCGCGCACCATCTTGACGAGCGCCGTCCCGGTGACTGCCCCATGCGCGCCGAACATCACACTCGCGTCGACGGGAAAGCGTGACGCTTCTACCGCGTGCCCAAGATCGCCGAGGCGTCCGACGGTGGTTTCGAGCACCGCGCGAATCGAGGGATCCGCCGACATGCCCGTCAGCGATTCCGTCACGACAGCGATTCGCAGCGCAGACGGGTCGCGCTGAGCTTCCTCGGTGAAGGGGCGCGTCACCGGCCGAGTCCAATACGCGCTGCCAGGTTCGCGCCCGTGGCTCACGTCGAGTGCAAGGGCCGAATCACGCACGCTGCGCGAAACCACATGCGCAGCGCTGGCGCCAAACCAGCCTTCGAAGCGATCCGGGCCATTAGGCGTACGGTAGCGCGTGGGCTTGAGGCCAAAAAGACCGCAATACGACGCGGGGATCCGAATCGAGCCGCCGCCATCCGTCGCGTGCGCGATAGGTACGATGCCCGCAGCCACCGCCGCTGCGGCGCCTCCCGACGATCCGCCCGCGCTTCGCGAGAGGTCCCATGGGTTTCGCGTCTTGCCCCAAAGCAGGGATTCCGTCGTCGCCGTCAAACCGAACTCGGGTGACGACGACTTGCCGAACACCACCATGCCGGCGGCCTCGTAGCGCTCGACCAATGTGCTGCTGCGCGTCGCGGGCTCCGCTTCTTTCAAGAAGCGGCATCCATTGGTTGTCGCCGTGCCCGCCACATACGTGTTCAGGTCCTTGATCAGCGTAGGCACGCCGGCGAGCGCCCCCTCGCGGTCGCGCCCATGCAGGCGGCGCGCGGCCACCAGGTCGCGCGCGCGCTCATCATGACGCATCACCACCGCATTGATGCGCGGGTTTATCGCGTCGCTGAGGGAGTGCGCCGCCGCCAACAATGCCTCCGGCGTGACCTCCCCGCGCCGCACGGCCTCAGCCATGCCGGTGGCGTCGAGATTGCGATAGTCATCCTGCGAAATTGTCTCGCCGGCACCGGCGTACGTTCGTCCCATTTCCCTGTCTCCGTGAATACACGTGCTTTCCCGGCACGCATCGGACCGTTGGCGTGCCTCATGTGGCGTCTTTGCCCCTCGCGTCGCCCTGTTGACGGATCGACGGGGCTTGTAAAACGGTGCGAATCATCATCATTCTTTTTTTTTGACGACCTCACCTACCTCATTCGGACGACGCCCGGCGTGATGTCCACAATAAGGTGGCACCAGGGATATCCACCGTCTGTCAGTATTGACCACATTTCTCGAGGTATTGCTGTGCAGGCCGCGGCGAGCGAGATGGCATAATGCTCGCCGTGACTGCCAACGATCGCCGGATCCCGAATGGGGGCCGTGCAACGCCCTGAACTTTCAGTCCATCCAGGAAATGAATCCCGCCGTTGACGCCAGACCCTCCCTCCAGCTGCTCGGCGTGGCGAGCGACCGGCTTGATCCGTTCGATTGCGACATGTTTGCCGGCGAATGCCATGCCATTCTCGGGCCCTCCGGATCAGGGAAGTCGCTGTTGCTGCGGCAGATTGCCGACCTCGACCCCGGGCGGGGCGAGGTCCTGCTCAACGGCACACCCAGATCCGGGCTCAGTGCGCCCGCATGGCGCAAGCAAGTCAGGTACTGCCAGCCGGAGCCCGGGTGGTGGGACCACCGGGTCGCACCTCATTTCGACGGATTGGCCGGCGTTCCCCCGATGCTTGAACGGCTGAGCCTGCGTGACGATGTGCTGAATGCCATGGTCCACGACCTCTCGACCGGTGAACGCCAGCGCCTGGGATTGGCGCGCGCCTTTCTCACCGCCCCCCGGGTCCTGCTTCTGGACGAACCCACCGCAGCGCTCGACGAAGCGTCCACGCTGCGCGTAGAAGCGGAAATCGTGCGCCTTCGCGATGCCGGTTGCGTGATCGTGCTGGTGACGCACAGCGAGATACAGGCTCGGCGGCTGGCGCATCGCGCCTGGCGTATGCAGGCAGGAAAAATGGAACCGCTGTGGCCATGATTCAACTGACGTTCTCTGATTTGGCGATCGCCGCCAGCCTTGTCGCCATCAGCGCGCTGATTGCTCTGGTCCTGAAACTGCGCCTGCAACGGCAAATACTGTGGTCCGCCGTCCGCACCGTGGTCCAGTTGATGCTGGTGGGCCACCTGCTCAGGCTTGTTTTTGCGCATGCCTCGCCGCTGATTACCGGCCTGGTCGTGACGCTCATGATGGCGCTGGCCGCGCGCGAAGTGGCGTCTCGCCCCGCCGCGCGTCTTGCCCACCTGGGCAACGCATGGACGGGCGCGATCACGGTCGGCGCGACAACCGTCATCACGGCGCTGTTCATTCTCAACACGGCGGTCCGCCCCGACCCCTGGTACGATCCGCGATACGTCATCGCGCTCGTGGGCATCGTGCTCGGCAGCGTACTCAATGCGGCAAGTCTTGCGCTCGATAGCGTATTGTCAACCGTCCGGCGGGAAAAGAACGCCATCGAGGCGCAGCTCTCGTTGGGCGCCACGGCGCATGAAGCCTTCTCTGGGCTGCTTCGCGCCGCAGTCCGGCGCGGTATCGTGCCAAGCATCAATCAGATGTCGGCGGCCGGCATCATCACCCTGCCCGGCATCATGACAGGCCAGATCATCGCCGGCATGGACCCCGTCGAAGCCGTCAAGTATCAGATATTGATCATGTTCCTGCTATCGGGCGCCAGCGGCTTTGCCGCAGTCGGGGCGGCGTACCTGGCCATGTTCCAGCTTGTCGACCATCGGGCCCGCTTGCGGCTGGACCGGCTCGCTCACGATTGACGCCGCATCCCACGGCGGCGAGCGGGTCCGGAACCTCCATGGCACCAATATGGTTCGTTATACAAACCATATAACGACGCAATACCCGCCCGCCGAAGCATCGCATAGTTCAAATGGATGAGGCAATCTCTGCAGACTCATGGATACACTGGATTCGCTTATCGGCGCCCGGCATGGGCGCATATCAGCTTGATATCCAACCGAGGTCAGCGATGAAACGAATGGAAGGCAAGGTGGCATTGATTACCGGCGGCGCACGCGGCCAGGGCGAGGCGGAAGCCCGACTGTTCGCCGCCGAAGGGGCGAAAGTGGTGATCGCAGACGTGCTCGACCAGGACGGCCAACGCCTGGCGGACGCACTGGGCGAGGCGGCGATGTATGTTCACCTCGACGTAACGCAGCCCGACGACTGGCACGCGGCCGTGCTTGCCGCGCAGGCACGCTTTGGCAAGCTCGACGTCCTGGTCAACAATGCCGGGATCCTCAAATTGTCGCCCATCGAATCGTTGTCCCTGGAGGACTACCGCAAGGTTATCGACGTCAATCAGGTCGGTTCCTGGCTGGGCATGAAATCGGTGCTGCCGGCCATGAAGGCGGCCGGAGGGGGGGCCATCGTGAACGTTTCCTCCACCGCGGGCATGGAAGGCGTCGCCCTTGGCTCGGCCTACGTCGCCAGCAAGTTCGCGATTCGCGGCATGACCAAGGTCGCCGCCCTCGAGTTCGGCCACCACAATATCCGCGTCAACTCCGTGCATCCTGGCGGCATCGATACCGTGATGGCCCGGCCACCGGAGTTCGCCGGTCTTGAAACGTCCGGCGCCTATCGGGCACTGCCGATCCCGCGCATCGGCCGCCCCGAAGAAGTCGCCAATATGGTGCTGTTCCTCGCCTCGGATCAGTCGACGTACTGCACGGGCAGCGAGTTTATCGTCGATGGCGGCATGCTGGCCGGCGCCACTTACGGCTAACGCAGCGGCACCTCTGTCCTGACAGGAAGCGACGATGCTGACTTTGCAAGAAATCTCCGACCGGCTCGAGATCCAGCAATTGATGGTGGATTATTCCACCGCCATCGATCAAAAGATGTTCGACGCGCTCGATGACGTATTCACTCCGGACGCCTACATCGATTATCGTGCCATGGGGGGCATCGACGGGCGGTTTCCCGAGGTCAAAGCCTGGCTTAAGGAAGTGATGACGGCGTTTCCCAATCGTCAGCACATGGTCGGCAATATGTCGATTCGCGTCATCGGTGACGCAGCGTCAGCGCGCACCATCTGCTTCAATCCGATGGAGGTGCCCCTGCACCAGGGAGGCTCGCAGGTGATGTTCCTGGGCCTCTGGTATATCGACAAATTCGTCCGTACGCCGCAGGGCTGGCGCATGTCCGAGCGTGTCGAAGAAAAGTGCTACGAGCACAACGTGCCGGCATCCGTAAGCGCCGGACCGGTGAAGTCGTAGCGGCGAACGCCTTCGTTCACCAATGGTTGCCAATCCTCATCCGGCCCGAGGCCAAGTAAAATGCCCGGAGAGCAAGGCTTATAGGGCAGCAACGTGGCGGAACTGGCGCATGGTTTTCTTCTCACTCGGCACTGGCGCGATACCCCGGCCGGCACGGAAGTCGAGTTCTGGCTGGCGACAGATGACGGCCCGCGCCGGGTCCGTCTGCCGCATCAACCGTCGGTGGCCTTCGTTCCTGCCGAACAGCAGGCACGGATCGAGCACATCTTGCGCGCAGAACGCCAATGGGAACTGCGCCCGCTGGCGCTGCGCGACTTTCATCAACGCCCCGTCCTCGGGCTGTACAGCCCGCACCAACGCCAGCTATTGAAGTTCGAGCGCATGCTCGCCGACGGCGGTGTCGATGTATTCGAGGCAGATATCCGTCCGCCCGAGCGCTACCTGATGGAACGCTTCATCACCGCGCCGGTCCAGTTCACCGGGACCCCGGCCGACGGCGGCCTGCTCGTCGACACGCAGATGAAGCCCGCGCCGGACTACCGTCCAGCACTCAAGCTGGTTTCGCTCGACATCGAGACGACCGCGCACGGCGACCTGTATTCCATCGCGCTGGAAGGATGCGACCAACGTCAGGTGTATATGCTCGGCCCCGCCAACGGCGACGCCGGGTCACTCGACTTCGCGCTCGAATATTGCGCCACACGGGCGCAACTGCTGGAAAAATTCAACGACTGGCTCGCCCGCCACGACCCGGACGCCATCATCGGCTGGAACCTGGTTCAGTTCGACCTGCGGGTGCTGCACGAGAGCGCCGAGCGTTTCCAGGTACCGCTACGCCTCGGCCGCTGCGGCAATGTGCTGGAATGGCGCGAGCACCGCAATCACTTTTTCGCCGGGGCAGAGGGCCGCCTGATCATCGACGGCATCGAGGCGCTCAAGTCCGCCACGTGGAGCTTCGCTTCGTTCAGTCTGGAGTTCGTCGCCCAATCGTTGCTCGGCGTTGGCAAATCGATCGACAACCCCTACCAGCGGATGGCGGAAATCGATCGCATGTTCGCCGAAGACAAGCCGTCGCTGGCGCGCTATAACCTGAAAGACTGCGAGTTGGTCACGCGCATCTTCGAGAAGACCGAACTGCTCGCGTTCCTGCTGGAGCGCGCCACCGTCACCGGCCTGCCAGCGGATCGCAGCGGCGGATCGGTCGCCGCCTTCACTCATCTGTACCTGCCCCCGATGCACCGCCAAGGCTACGTCGCGCCGAATCTCGGCGAGATCACCGGCGCCCCGAGCCCCGGCGGCTTCGTCATGGATTCACGCCCGGGTCTCTACGAATCCGTGCTCGTGCTCGATTACAAGAGCCTCTACCCGTCGATCATCCGCACCTTCCTGATCGATCCCGTCGGCCTGGTCGAGGGCCTCCAGCATCCGGACGACGCCGATTCGGTGCCGGGGTTTCGTGGCGCACGTTTCTCGCGAAGCAAACATTGCCTGCCGGCGATCGTGCATCGGATCTGGCAAGGACGAGACGTTGCCAAGCGTGAACGCAATGCGCCGCTTTCGCAGGCCTTGAAGATCATCATGAACGCGTTCTATGGTGTCCTCGGCTCCACCGGGTGCCGTTTCTTCGATCCGCGCCTGGCGTCGTCGATCACTTTGCGCGGGCACGACATCATGCGCAAGAGCCGCGAGCTCATCGAAGCGCAGGGGTTCGAGGTGATCTACGGGGACACGGACTCAATCTTCGTCTGGCTGGGGGACGAACAGACCGAAGCGCAAGCCGCCGCCATCGCCACGTCGCTGGTTCAGCATGTCAATCACTGGTGGCAGTCGCATCTGCAACTGCAGTACGGCCTGGAAAGCGCGCTCGAACTCGAATTCGACACGCACTTCCGCCGCTTCCTGATGCCGACGATCCGCGGCACGGACCAAGGCAGCAAGAAGCGCTACGCCGGCGTGGTGAGGCAAGCCGACGGCACCGACGAGATCGTGTTCAAGGGCCTCGAGACGGTCCGTACCGATTGGTCGCCACTTGCCCGGAAGTTCCAGCAGGAGCTCTATCGCCGCGTGTTTCAACACGAGCCGTATCAGGATTATGTACGGGAGTACGTTCAACACACACTGAGCGGCGATTTCGACGCGTTGCTCGTGTATCGTAAACGTTTGCGAAGAAATCTCGACGAGTATCAGCGCAACGTGCCGCCGCACGTTCGCGCCGCGCGTCTGGCCGACGATTTCAACCGCGCGCAGGGCCGGCCGCTCCAGTACCAGAACGGCGGCTGGATCAGCTACGTCATGACAACCGCCGGCCCCGAGCCGCTGGAGGCGCGCCGTTCGACAATCGACTATCAGCACTATCTGGACAGTCAGTTGAAACCGGTGGCCGATGCGATCCTGCCGTTCGTGCACGATCAGTTCGACACCTTGGTGACCACGCAACTCGGCCTCTTCTGAGCGCAGCGGCAACGTCGCCGACCTTGCCGGTATTGGCTCGCGCGACCCGCCATACCGCCACTCGGCTACCCCGCTTCCCGCCGAAATGCGCTATCGTTGCGTCATATGGATGATGAACGCCGCCGGCGACGGCCGAACGTCCATCGCAGATGAATCCCGGACGGCTTATGACGGACGGCGCCGCCGCGGCAACGGCTTCGCGGCATCGCCCATCGCAACCGAGAAGAGGCAACGATGGCGGGGATTTCCCGGATTGTCACGCGCGACGACGTCCCGCGATGGCGCATCACCGCCATCATGGTTCGCGTCGTCGGCAATGCGCCACTCCCGGTCATTGTCGGGATCGGTCTCGCATTGGCGGGCTGCGCCCCGAAGCCGGACAATGTCTATCAGGGCTACGTGGAAGGCGAGTTCGTGTATGTCGCCACGTCGCAGGCGGGGCGGCTCGACCGCCTGGCCGTCAAGCGCGGGCAGGACGTTGCGGCCGGCGCCCCCCTCTTCGCCCTCGAAGCGACCTATGACGCCGCCGCACAACAGCAGGCGCGCGATCAACTTGCGGCGGCCGAAGCGCAACTGCACGACATCGAAACCGGCAAGCGGCCGGCCGAACTGGACGTCACACGCGCACAACTGGCCCAGGCCATCGCGGCGAGCGACAGGGCCGCAACCCAATGGAAGCGCGACGAAGTCCAATACGCCGCCGGCGGCATATCGCGAGAACAGCTGGAGGCCAGCCGCGCGGACGCACGCACGAGTGCCGCGCGCGTGAGCGAGTTGCAGAGCAGCCTCGCGGTCGCACGGCTGCCGGGGCGCGAGGCACAGCGCCAGGCGCAGGCCGCGCAAGTCGCGGCCGCGCGCGCCGCGCTCGCGCAGGCCGACTGGACACTCGATCAGAAGCGCGTCGCCGCCACGCGCGCCGGACGCGTGTACGACACAATGTACCGAGAAGGAGAATGGGTGCCGGCCGGGAGCCCGGTCGTGCGCATGCTGCCTCCGCAGAACGTCAAGGTACGCTTCTTCATACCCGAAGCGGTGCTGGGACGCTTGAAGACCGGGCAAGGCGTTCGCATTCGCTGCGACGGTTGCGCCGCCATCGACGCAAAAATCACGTATATCGCCAACGACGCCGAATACACGCCGCCCGTGATCTACAGCAACGACAGCCGCGGCAAGCTCGTCTATCTCGTCGAGGCGTATCCGGGCGGCGCCGATGCCATGAAACTTCACCCCGGCCAGCCCGTGCAGGTCACGCTGCCATGACGGACCCGCGCCAGGACGCCGCCACACGCGACAGCGCCAAGCTTGCGACGGATGACGAAACATCCGCGGCCGGACAAGGCAACGGCCTCGCCATCGACGTGCAAAAGCTGAACAAGCACTTCGGCGACAAGCACGTCGTCAAAGATGTCTCGTTGCAGGTCAGACACGGGGAAATCTTCGGCTTCCTGGGCCCGAACGGCAGCGGCAAGACCACGTGCATCCGCATGATGTGCGGCCTGCTCACGCCCGACTCGGGAAGCGGCACGTGCCTCGGTTACGACATCCGGCGCGACAGCGCACAGATCAAGCGGCACGTCGGCTATATGACGCAGCGTTTCTCGTACTGGGAAGATCTGACGATTCGGGAGAACCTCGATTTCGTGGCACGCGTGTATCGCATGGCAGATCGCCGCGCGGCGGTCGATCGGGCACTGGAGAGCCTCGGTCTCACGAGCCGCGCATCGCAGCTGACGGGCGCGTTGTCAGGGGGATGGAAACAGCGGCTCGCATTGGCCGCCAGCATGCTTCACGAACCCCGGCTGTTGTTGCTCGACGAACCCACCGCAGGCGTCGATCCGACCGCCCGGCGCGACTTCTGGGAAACCTTGCATGTCCTGGCCGCGCGGGGCATTTCAGTGCTCGTCAGCACCCACTACATGGACGAGGCGGAGCGTTGCCACAAGTTGGCCTATATCGCCTATGGCACATTGCTCGCCAATGGCACAGCCGCCGAAGTGATTGCGAGCCAGCACCTGAGCACGTGGGCGGTACACGGCGACAACCTCGTCGAACTCGGTCAGGCGCTGCGCGGCGAACCCGGTGTGGCGCAAACCGTCGCCTTCGGCAGCGCGCTGCATGTGAGCGGCGAAGACGCGGCGCAGCTCGAACGTACGCTGCGCCGGGCCGCAATCGAACGTCATCTGAAGATTGCGCCGATCGACACGAGTCTCGAAGGCGCATTCATCTACATGATGAATCGTTCAAAGGACAGTTTCGGGAGCCAGGCATGAGGCGGCTGATGCCCTTCTCGTTCACCCGCTGGTGGGCCGTCGTCAGCAAGGAGTTCCTGCAATTGCGCCGGGACCGGGTCACGTTCGCCATGATCGTCGGCGTGCCGCTCGTGCAGCTGACGCTGTTCGGCTTCGCGATCAACACGGACCCGAAACACCTGCCGACGGCCGCGCTCGTCCAGGATCACAGCGAATTTTCGCGCAGCTTCGTCGCGGCGATGAAGAATGCCGAGTACTTCCGGTTCACCGAGGATCTCGCGAGCGAGGAGGCCGGACGCGCCGCCCTCGCGCAGGGACGCGTGCAGTTCGTGCTCAACATCCCGCCGGATTTTTCGCGCCGACTGGTTCGCGGCGAACGCCCCGCCATCCTGATCGAAGCCGACGCAACCGACCCGACGGCCACCGGCACCGCACTCGCCGCCGTGCAGCAGTTGGCGCAGTCCGTCGCGCAAAAGGATCTCGTCGGCCCGCTCGCGCCGCTCGCCGGCGGCAAGCCCGCCTTCGACGTGCAGGTACACCGGCTCTATAACGCCGAAGGCATCACCCAGTACAACATCGTGCCGGGGCTGATGGGCGTGATCCTGAGCATGACGCTCGCCATGATGACCGGTCTGGCCATCACGCGCGAACGCGAGCGCGGCACGATGGAAAATCTGCTCGCGACGCCGGTCCTGCCGATCGAAGTCATGACCGGCAAGATCGTGCCGTATATCGCCATCGGGCTCGTGCAGGCGAGTATCATCCTGCTCGCCGCGCGCTTTGTTTTTCATGTGCCGTTCGAAGGCAGCGTCATCGCCATCTACCTCGCCGCGCTGGTGTTCATCGCGGCCAACCTGACCGTCGGCATCACGATCTCGTCGTTCGCGCGCAATCAGTTGCAGTCGATGCAATTGACCGTCTTCTACTTCTTGCCGAATCTGCTGCTCTCCGGCTTCATGTTTCCCTTTCGCGGCATGCCGACATGGGCACAGTACATTGGCAATGTGCTGCCGCTCACCTACTTCAACCGGCTCATTCGCGGCATCCTGCTCAAGGGCAACGGCTGGGCCGACGCATGGCATGACCTGTGGCCGCTGCTGGTCTTCACGACGGTCGTCATGGGTATCGCCGTGAAGTTCTACCGGCGCACGCTGGACTGAGGGGACAGGCAATGGATTCGTTGCGACGATGGGCCCGGTGTCTCGCCATCGGCTTCACTGCCCTCCCTGCCCTCTCAGCCCTCGTCAGCTGCGCGGTCGGTCCGGACTTCCACACGCCGGCCGCCCCGTCCGTCGCGCAATACACGGCCGGCACGCAACCTCCGGGGACGGCCGCCGCCGACAGTCCGCAAGGCGCCGCGCAACGCTTCGACGCCGGGGCGATGGTCCCCGTTGACTGGTGGACGCGCTTCGGCTCCCCCGGGCTCGACCGCCTGGTCGCCGATGCGCTCGCCGCCAGCCCGACGCTCGTAGCAGCCGTTGCCAAATTGCGCCAGGCGCAGGAAGATTACGCCGCGCGCGCCGGCGGCACCCGGTGGCCATCCGCCGATTTGAACCTGTCAGCCAAGCGGCAGCAGGTCGACCTTGCCTCGTTCGGCATCACGAGCGTGCCGAATCCCGGACCGTTTTCGCTGTACAACGCATCCGTCGACGTGTCGTACACGCTCGACATTTTCGGCGCGAACCGGCGCACACTTGAAGGCTTGGCCGCCCAGACCGACTACGCGCGCTTTCAATGGGAAGCGGCACGCCTCGCGCTGGCGGCCAATGTCGTGACCGCGGCGATCCGGCGGGCTTCGCTGCGTGCACAACTCAGCGCCGCCGAGGGTGCGCTGGCCGCCCAGACACAACAATTGTCGATCACGCAAGAACGGTTGTCGGCCGGCGGCGTCGCGCAACTCGATGTAGAGAACCAGCAAAGTCTCGTTGCGCAAACAGCGGCGACGCTGCCCGCCCTGCGGCAGCAGATTGCGCAACTCGACCACCAGCTCGCCTTGTATCTGGGGCAACCGCCCGGCACCTTTGCCTCTCCTGAGTTGACGCTCCATTCGCTTCAACTGCCGGAGGACCTGCCGCTTGTCCTGCCGTCCGCGCTCGCTCGCCGCCGTCCCGATGTGCGGGCTTCCGAAGCGCTGCTGCACCGGGCGTCGGCCGACGTCGGCGTCGCTACGGCGAATCTTTACCCGCGGTTCACGCTGACCGGCAGCTTCGGTTCGCAGCGCACCCGGGCGGCGGATCTGGCCGACAGCGTGAACGTCTGGAACATTGGCATGAGCCTGTTGCAGCCGATCTTCCGTGGCGGCCAATTGCGCGCCGAGCGCCGCAGTGCCGTGGCCGCCTACGACGCCGCGCTCGCCAACTATCAACAGACCGTGCTGCAGGGATTCGTGCAGGTGGCTGACGCGCTGCGAACGCTCGAATCCGACGCGCAAACGCTGCAGGCGCGTAGCGAGGCCGCCACGCGCGCGGATCGCGCATGGCGCATTTCGGAGGCCCGTTATCGCGCCGGCGGCATCAGCCAACTCGCCCTGCTGGATGCGCAACGCCAGGCGCTGGACACCGCACGCGCCCAGCGCGAGGCGCAAGGTGCACGGCTTGCGGATACGGCTGCGCTGTTCCAGGCACTCGGTGGCGGCTGGCAGGAGACGGATCACCCGGCGGCGAGCGCCCCCGCCTCCTCGACCAGGCATTCCACGAGCGACGCGACCGGCGCCCGCTTCAACGCAGACTGACGCGCCAGCACGCCAATCTCGCGCAAAAGCGGTGCGCCGGGCAACGGCAGCGAGCGCACGCCTGCCGCCCGCGCTGCGCCGATCAGCGACGACGGAACGATCGACCATCCCAACCGTTGACGCACCATGCGCAGGATCACCTCCGGCTCGTCCAGTTCGACACCATCGCGCACCCACACCTTGTGCCGGCGCAAGAATGTGTCGACCAAATACCCGCCGTAGGATCGCCGGTTATAACGCAGGAACGGCAGGTCGCGCGCCCAGTCGCCGAGTTCGCCGCGCGCGGATTTCGGCGCAATGGCGACATAATGCTCATGCATCAACGTCAGCCATTTCAAGTCGGACGGAATCCCGAGACGCGGCTTGATCACGACAGCAACGTCAAGTTCGCGCGCATCGATCTGCCCGAGCAATTGCACCGACATCCCCGGCACGATGTTCAGATGCGGCGGCGCCCCCCGTGCCCACCAGCGGCGCACCGCCCCCGGCAGCACCCCCATCTGGACGGTCAGGATCGCACCGAGATCGATCGGCGCCACCGCTGCCTGCACGCCGTGCTGCCCCGCCTCGCCCCGCATCGCACGATACGCGCCCACGATCCCGCGGGCTTGCGCCAGCAGCCGCCGGCCGTCGTCCGACAGCGTGACCGCGCGCCCGGTGCGCTCGAACAACTGGCAGCCCAGATCGTCTTCCAGCCGCTGGATCTGTGCGCTGACGGCAGACTGCGTCAGACCCAGCCGCGCCCCTGCTGCAGAAAACGACGCCGTTTCGGCCGCCGTCACAAAGGTTTTGAGATATCGGATCATCGATCGAAAATTCTGTGGCTCAGCCGCCAAATTATTCGTTTTATATTAATTTTATTGATGGATAAAATCCACTGGAACCTTTGACAATGTTTTCCACCCCACGGAGCTTCCATGTCCACGCAGCCGCTGTTCCACCTCGCGTTTCCCGTTGACGACCTCGACGCCGCCCGCCGCTTCTACGGCGGCGTGCTGGGCTGCCCCGAGGGCCGCAGTGCCGATCACTGGATTGATTTCGATTTCTTCGGCCATCAACTGGTCGCGCATTTGACGGCGCCGCGCGCGGAGGTTCGCACGTCCAATCCAGTCGACGGCAACGATGTGCCCGTGCCGCATTTCGGCGTTATTCTTGACATGACGTCGTGGCTTGCGCTGGCGGATCGCCTGCGGGCGGCCGGCACGCGCTTCGAGATCGAGCCGCATGTGCGCTTCGCCGGGCAGGTCGGCGAACAGGCGACGATGTTCTTTTTCGATCCCGCAGGCAACGCGCTCGAATTCAAGGCGTTCAACGACTTTTCCCAGGTATTTGCGAAATAGTGCGCCCGCAAACGATTCCGCTTCCTCTCCAAAACCAAGTGTTCACATGAGCCAATACGTATTTGAACCCGCACCTCAGGCATCCGTCGCCATCGCGGGCAGCGACGCTCGTTTCCCCGTGCGCCGCGTATTCTGCGTCGGCCGCAACTATGCCGCGCATGCGCGTGAAATGGGCAGCAATCCGGATCGCGAACCGCCATTCTTCTTCATGAAGCCGGCAGACGCGGTTGTCGCAGCCGCGGGTACGCTGCCTTATCCGCCGCTCACGTCGGATCTGCACCACGAAATCGAACTCGTCGTGGCGATCGGCCAGGGCGGCGCCGGCATCGACAGCGGTGACGCGCTCAAACATGTATGGGGCTATGGCGTCGGCGTCGACCTCACGCGCCGCGATCTGCAGCAGGAAGCCAAGGACACGCGCCGGCCATGGGACTGGGGCAAGGCATTCGACGCCTCCGCGCCGTGCGGCCCGCTACGCCCGGCCCTGCAGATCGGCCACCCGGCGAGCGGGCGCATCTGGCTCGACGTCAACGGCGCACCGCGTCAACATGGCGACCTCGACGAACTGATCTGGCCGGTGGCCGATTTGATCGTCGAAATTTCGCGCAGCGTGCGTCTGGAAGCCGGCGATCTGATCTTTACGGGCACGCCCGCCGGCGTCGGCGCGCTCCAACCGGGCGACAAGATTGCCGGCGGCGTCGTCGGCGTCGGTGAGATTGCGTTCACGATCGGCGCCAGGCCTGCCGCGCGCTGATCAGGATCGCTATGTTTTTTCCGGGCCGCGGCCCGCGCCGGCGGCGCGGCGCGCCCGGATATCCACAAGCGCTGTTGATAACCCTTTGAATAACTCCCCCCCGCCTACCGGAAACCCCCGCCGGCACAGGCTGTCAAGAGCTTTGCCTATTTTGCGGTCAGAATTTCGAAGAGAATTTTCGGATGGCCGCCCCGCGCTCGCCCCCACCCCATATCAAAGGTGAAACGTTTCCGTGCTTCCGCACCGGAGGCCGCACGACCGCTTCCAGACAAAACCAGGAAATTCAAGCGCTTAGCTGCGCTGGCACGCTTCTCGCACTATCTCTCGTGCAAACCGTCCGCCCCGGGATGAACGCCGGTAGGGCAAAAAGACTTCGGGAAAATCGCCATGCACGCCACATGGCTCGGCACGCCCGAATTCACATCTCATCAGGACGCGCCCCGGACGCGGACGGATTGCACTTCTTCATCCGCCTGCCGATTCGGCAGTCCAATATTACGTGGGGGGGCATCATGCAAATGCGCCAAACGGGGCCCTGCGTCAGAAGTCCGTGCGATCGCGCACTTTCGGCGGTCCGGCCACAACGTGTTCGCTGCGCGAGCTGGCGGCACCGCAAGCACAGCGCCGTAATTGCGCAACCGCGCGCCGTGCTGGTCGGGCGTCGCGTGCATCGTTGCACTGGCGCGCGTTAGGGCCTGTTCGCGCTAGTCCTCGGCCCACGCCTTGGCCGCGCGAATCGCGCGCTGCCAGCTTTTGACAGCCGCATCGACCGCTTCGTGCGGCAATTGCCGCACGAAGCGGCGTTGCAATTGCCATTGGTCCTGCAACGCGGCGAGGTCCGGCCAGTAGCCGACGGCCAATCCCGCGAGGTACGCCGCGCCAAGCGCCGTCGTCTCGATCACGTTCGGGCGCACCACATCGCTGCCAAGCAAGTCGGCCTGCCACTGCATCAACAGATCGTTCGCCGCCGCGCCGCCATCGACGCGCAATTCTGAAACATGCAGGCCCGCATCGGCCTCCATTGCGCGCAGGACATCGAGTGTCTGGAAGGCGATACTGTCGAGCGCCGCGCGCGCGATATGCGCGGACGTCGTGCCGCGCGTCACACCGAACAGCGTGCCTCGCGCACGCGGCTGCCAATGCGGTGCGCCAAGCCCGGCGAACGCCGGCACGAGCACGACACCGCCGGCATCGGGCACCGTGGTCGCCAAGGCCTCGACGTCGCGCGAGTGGCGGATGATGCCGAGACCATCGCGCAACCATTGCACAACGGCGCCGCCAATGAAGATGCTGCCTTCGAGCGCGTAATCGACGCGCTCGCCGATTTTCCATGCGACCGTCGTCAACAGATTGTGGCCCGACATCTGCGGCGCACCGCCCGTGTTCATGACCATGAAGCAGCCGGTGCCGTATGTGTTCTTGACCATGCCGGGCTGCAGGCACAATTGGCCGAACAATGCCGCCTGCTGATCGCCGGCGATGCCCGCGATCGGCACGTTGGCCGACAGCCACTGCGTCGTGGTATGTCCGTAGACCTCGCTCGACGAACGGACCGTCGGCAGCATCAACCGCGGGATATCGAGCAGCGCAAGCAGTTCGTCATCCCAATCGAGCGTATGGATGTTGAACAGCATCGTGCGAGAAGCGTTCGAGACGTCGGTGACGTGCAGCTTGCCGGCGCTCAGATGCCAGGCGAGCCACGTGTCGACCGTGCCGAACGCCAGGTGCCCGGCAACGGCTAACGCGCGTGCGCCCGGCACATTGTCGAGGATCCAGCGGATCTTGCTGCCCGAGAAGTAGGCGTCCACGATCAGGCCGGTGCGCTCGCGCACCAAAGCCTCGGCGCCGCGCGCCTTTAACTGGTCGCAGAAGTCGGCGGTGCGCCGATCCTGCCAGACGATCGCGTTGTACACCGGCTCACCGGTGCGGCGGTCCCATACGATCGTGGTCTCGCGCTGGTTCGTAATGCCGATCGCCGCGATGTCCCGGCCGCCGGCGTGCGCGCGCGTCAGCGCCTCGGCAGCGACGCCGGCCTGCGTCGACCAGATTTCCCGGGGATCATGTTCGACCCATCCCGGATGCGGGTAGATCTGGCGAAATTCCTTCTGCGCCGATGCCACGACCGCACCTGTACGGTCGAACAACAAAGCGCGCGAACTGGTAGTGCCCTGATCGAAGGCGAGGATATAGGGTCCCGGCATACGGCTGTCTCCCGGCGAACCCACGACGTTCGCCATGTCGTTGTCTTCTGTTGTCGTCCGTCACGGTTGACGCACGGGCCGCCCCGGCGCTCAAGCCGGCGTGGATCGCGTCGCGGGCGCGTGCACGGAATCCGTGCGGCGATGGGCGTCGAGCCAGGCTTGCACGCGCGCCGCGCCCTCTGCGCCGGCGTGCAAGCCGAGCTTCGTGCGGCGCCACAGCACATCCTCCGCCGCGCGCGCCCATTCATGACGCACCTGATACCGCAACTCCGCCTCGTACAGGTCGCCGAACAGGCACGCGCCAAGATCGCCGAGGGCGCGGGCGTCAGCGAGCAACACCGCCGTACGGGTGCCGTATGTGCGTGTGTAGCGGCGCGCCAGTGTCTCCGGCAGCCAAGGATACTGCTTGCGCAGTGCGTCAAGATACCGTGCCGCGTCGGCGCCCGGCATGTCGCCCCCCGGCAGCGGCGCCGCCATCGTCCAGTCTGTTTTCGTGATTCCCAACGGTTCGCGCAGCAGCGACAACGCTTCTTCGGCCAGCCGGCGGTACGTCGTGATCTTGCCGCCGAACACCGACAACAGCGGCGCGCGCGTCCCCGGTGCGTCAAGTTCAAGTTTGTAGTCGCGCGTGACCGCCGACGGATTCGCCACTTCTTCTTCGAGCAGCGGCCGCACCCCGGCATACGTCCACACGACATCCTCCGGCGTGACCGGCCGGGTGAAGTACTCGCTGGCGCACGCGCAAAGATAGTGGATCTCGTCATCGCTGATACGCACCTGCGCCGGATCGCCTTCGTACTCGATGTCGGTCGTGCCGATCAGTGTGAATTCGGACTCGAACGGAATCGCGAAGATGATGCGCTTGTCGCGGTTCTGGAAGATGTAGGCGTGATCGTGGTCGAAGAGCTTGCGCGTGACGATGTGGCTGCCCTTGACCATCCGCACCTTGTACGCGGCGGATTGGCGCAACACGTCGCCGAGCAGATGACCGACCCACGGCCCTGCGGCGTTGACGATCGCGCGTGCGCGCACCTCGCGGACCGGACCGCCTTCGGACGCCTGCAGTTGCGCGGTCCAGAACGCCTCGCCGCGCTCGGCACCAACGAGGCGCGTGCGGGTAAGCACCGTGCCGCCACGTTCCGCGGCATCCTGCGCATTGAGCACCACGAGACGCGCGTCCTGCACCCAACCGTCGGAATAAACGAAGCCGCGCCGAATATCGCCGCGCAACGGCGCGCCGGCCGGATGGCGGCGCATATCGATGCCGCGCGACCCGGGCAACCGTTCGCGGCGCGCCAGATGATCGTAGAGGAAGAGTCCAGCGCGGATCAGCCATGCCGGACGCAAGTCGGGCATGTGTGGCATGACGAAACGCAGCGGCCACATGATATGCGGCGCCAGGCGCAGCAACACCTCGCGCTCCTGCAGTGCCTTGCGCACCAGGCCGAATTCGTAATACTCGAGGTAGCGCAGGCCGCCATGAATCAGCTTTGTACTCGCCGACGATGTGTGCGCGGCGAGATCATCCTGTTCGACCAGCAACACCGACAGGCCGCGGCCGACGGCATCGCGCGCGATGCCGGCGCCGTTGATGCCGCCCCCCACGACCAGCAGATCGTAAGGGCCGGCGCCCTTGGCAAGCGGATCGCCAGACGTCTCGGGGATTTGCAAGATATCGCTCCAGTCAATGCCCCGCACGGGCGCCCCCGCCGGATCATCGCGTCGGACTGGGAGGCACAATCACGCCGGGCCAGGTTGGAATGTTCGATTTCGAACATGTACGCGGATTTTAACAGAAAATACGAAAATACGACTTCGATTTCGAATAAAAACCCTCGGAAATGTTCGTTTTACAACAAACCAGATCGAATGACACGGCGCTCCGCGCACGCCATCCGGTCAGGTCGCCACAAATACCCGCGTGCCGGCATCCTGCAACACGCTGGCCATCTCGGGCGGTATCGGACAATCGGTAAACAGGGCGTCCACTTGCGACAGGTGTCCCAGACGCACCAGCGCCGAACGTCCGAATTTGGAATGATCGGCAGCAAGATAGACCGTACGCGAATGGGCGATGATCGCTTCGGCCACGCGCACCTCCCGGTAATCGAAATCGCGCAACGTGCCGTCCGGATCGATGGCGGAAATGCCGATGATGCCGAAATCGACGCGAAACTGACGAATGAAATCGAGCGTCGCCTCGCCGGTCACCCCCTGATCGCGTGCGCGCACCACGCCGCCGGCGATGATGACTTCCGCGTCGGGATAGCCGCTCATCATGGCGGCCACATGCAGATTGTTGGTGATCACGCGCAGGCCGCGATGGCGCGACAGTGCGCGCGCCACCGCTTCGGTGGTCGTGCCGATATTGATGAACAGCGATGCGTGGTCCGGAATCTGTGCGGCCAGCGCGGCCGCAATACGCTGCTTTTCGTCGGTCAGCAACGACTGGCGGGCATCGTACGCTTCGTTTTCGGCGCCGCCGGGCAGGCCGACGCCGCCGTGATAACGGCGTACCAGCTTGCGCTCGGCCAGCAAATGGATGTCGCGCCGGATCGTCTGCGGCGTAACGTCGAAATTTACCGCGAGGTTTTCGACCGTGAGAAATCCGTCGCGCCGTACCGCTTCGAACAACGCCTGTTGGCGAACATTCAGGCCTGCGGCAATATCCGCATCGCCCGGCAGCTCGGAAGCGCTGGCAACGGCGGTGGCATGAGTTTCGGCGTTCGGCATCGAGACGTTCGGTATGAGAGATGGACGGGATATGCGAACATCGTGCCCGGGCGGATCGTCAAAGGCAACTGCGGTCAAAGGCAACTGCGCAGGCTCGAGAGAATCGACTCGGGTGCGGCGCCGCCGACGAACAGGACGCTCTCGCTGCCGTCACGGCGCGTCTTGAGGTCGAGTACCGCGAGAACGCCGTCATCTGCCGAGCTCAGGTGCAAGGATTGGCCCGCGGCCGTCGGCACCGGCTCCACCCGAGCGCCCGGCACACTTTGCTTCCAGGCGCGAGTCGTGCAGGACGCGATACGTGCGACCGGCTTGGCGGCCACGCCTTGCCAGCGCGGGCCAAGCGCGCGCAAATCTGCGACGGAGTCGCGCTCGGGCGGCAGGGTTTCGGTCACGACACCGGCCTCGGTGGATGTGGGCGTGCCCGGCGGTTCATCGGCGGCTTTCGGCCCGCACGCGGGCGCACAGGCGGCAAGCAACGCCGTCAGCGCCAGCCCGAGGGCGGCATGGCGTGCGCCAAGACTTGCCTGCCGCCAACGGCCGTGCGTCGCCCAGGCCTGCGGTCCGTACCCCACCCCGTTATCCGCTGATCTCATGCCCGCTCCACTTTTTTTATCGGTCCGCCAACGACGCTCTGCCGCGTTGCAAAACGACCTCGCTGCCGACCTGTTTCCTGCCGGCGCGCCCCCGCAGGGCGCCGTCACGCAGCACTTTCCCCGTGCACGCCGATGGATGTCTTTGGGCGCTCATCTTAACCGTGTTATTCACAGCATGGCAATTCGCGCAATGCGCGCTGCCCCGAATCGCGTATATTGCTGGTTTCTGTCACACTGCCTGGCGCGACGGCCCATGCCGCCGCGTACCCTTTCAACTCTGTTTGCCGTGTCCCGATTGCCATGTCCAGTAACGTGCTTGCGCCTGTCGTCGTCATCGCCCCCGATTCCTTCAAAGGTTCGCTGACCGCTCCCGAGGTGGCCAAGGCCATCGCCGAGGGCATCGCCCGCGCCCTGCCACAGGCCGACCTTCGGCTGCGGCCAATGGCCGACGGCGGCGAAGGCACGCTCGACGCCCTGCTTTCGGCCGGCGGCCATCGTGTGCCGCTGTCGGTGCGCGGCGCGGGTCAGGCCTCGGTCACGGCCGAATTCGGCGTCATGCCTGACGGCACCGGCGTGCTGGAATCGGCGAACGTCGTCAGCATCACCGACCCCGTCGGTATGCAAACGCCCGTCGCCGAACGCACCACGGTCGGTCTCGGCGAACTGCTGCGCGCGCTGCTCGATTCCGGCGCGCGCCGCGTACTGATCGGCCTGGGCGGCAGCAGCACGAACGATGGCGGCGCAGGCCTGCTCGTCGGCCTCGGCGCCCGTCTGCTCGACGAAAACGGCGAAGCCGTGTCGCCGGTGCCCGCCGCGCTGCATCGCGTCGCGTCGATCGACTTGGCCGGTCTCGATGCCCGCCTGAAAGACTGCGAAATCATCGCCATGTCGGACGTCAACAATCCGTTGAGCGGCACGCAAGGCGCGACGGCGATCTTCGGGCCGCAAAAAGGCGTGACTCCGGCACAGGTCGAACCGCTCGATCATGCCATCTCCCATTTTGCGCAAAAGGCGCAGGCCGCGTTCAGGGCGAGCGAAGCGGCGAGCCGCGCCGGTGCGGGCGCGGCCGGCGGCCTTGGTTTCGCGCTGCACCTGTTGGGCGCGCAGTTCCGTTCGGGCGCGGAGGTCGTGGCCGAACGCGTCGGTCTGCCGCAAGCCGTGGAAGGCGCCGACTGGTTGATCACGGGCGAAGGCCGCAGCGACGGGCAAACCCTGTCGGGCAAGACGCCGATGATCGCGGCCCAGGTCGCCATCAAGGCGGGGGCGAGCGCATCGCTGTTGTCGGGCGCGATCGACCGCAGCGCACTGGAAAGCCTCTCGCGCGTGTTCTCGGGCTGCTTCTCGTTGACGTTCGGGCCGACCACGCTGGAAAAGTGCATCGCCGACGCGGCCAGCTTGCTCACCGATAGCGCGGAACAAATGGCCCGCCTCAAGTACCTCAGCGCGCAAGGCCACAAGGCATAGGACCAGGGCCTGTTCGTGAACAGGCCCTAGATCACGAGCAGGTCGACGAAGTGATGCACGGGCATCGCTTCGAGCCTGCGCTGATCCAGCGCCACTTCAAGAATGTGCGCTTGCTGCCGCGGCGGGAAACGATGCGCCAGATGGGTCTTGAACTTCTCCACCAACAGCGGAATGCCCTCTGCGCGGCGCCGTTTGTGGCCGATCGGGTACTCGACGACGATTTCGTTTAACGTCTGTCCGTCGTTGAACTCGACCGTCAACGCGTTCGCGATCGAGCGCTTTTCCGGATCGTGATAGTCGGCCGTGAACTGCGGATCTTCCACGCAGACAATCTTGTCGCGCAGCGCGTCGATGCGCGGATCACGCGCGACATCGTCCTCATAATCCCCGGCGGTGAGGCGACCGAAGATCAGCGGCACGGCCACCATGTACTGGATGCAATGGTCGCGGTCCGCCGGATTGCCCAGCGGCCCCTGCTTGTCGATGATGCGAATTGCCGCTTCATGCGTGCGGATCGTGACTTTGCGGATGTCGGCCGCGGTCCTGCCGCGCTCGGCCAGCAGTCCGTGCAGCGCCATGGCGGCTTCCACGGCGGTCTGCGCGTGAAATTCGGCCGGGAAGGATATCTTGAAGAGCACGTTTTCCATCACGTACGTGCCGTAGGGACGCTGGAACCTGAACGGCTGGCCCTTGAACAGCACGTCGTAGAAGCCCCAGGTCCTGGCCGTGAGCACCGACGGATAGCCCATCTCACCGGTCCGGGCAATCAACGCCAGGCGCACCGCGCGGCTGGTGGCGTCGCCCGCGGCCCAGCTTTTGCGGCTGCCGGTGTTGGGGGCGTGACGATACGTGCGCAGGCTCTGGCCGTCGACCCACGCCAGCGACAAAGCGTTGACGATCTCGTGGTGCGACAGGCCCAGCATCTGTGTGACCACCGCAGTCGTTGCGACCTTGACCAGCACGACATGGTCCAGGCCGACCTTGTTGAATGAATTTTCCAGCGCGATGCAGCCCTGGATTTCATGGGCCTTGATCATCGCGGTGAGCACGTCCTTCATCGTCAGCGGCTTGCGGCCGTCGGCGACGTTGTTGCGCGAGAGCCAGTCGGCGGTCGCCAGGATGCCACCCAGGTTGTCCGACGGGTGGCCCCATTCGGCCGCCAGCCACGTGTCGTTGAAGTCCAGCCAGCGGATCATCGCGCCGATGTTGAACGCAGCCTGGACCGGATCGAGCTGGAACTGCGTGCCCGGCACCCGGGCCCCGTTGGGCACGACCGTGCCCGCCACGATCGGGCCCATCAGCTTGGTGCACGCCGGGAACGACAGGGCTTCCAGGCCGCAGCCGAGCGTGTCGATCAGACAGTTGCGGGCCGTGTCGTAGGCCAGTTCACTCGCAATCTTGTACCGCGTGACATAGTCCGCAATGTCGACCAGAACCTGGTCCGGACCGGTGTGTTTGGCAGACATGATGGCGATCTCCCACGCTGGCCCGGGGCCGGCTCACGCTAATATCGGGCTCGCGTTGCCCGGCCCGCGGGCCTGTTCGTCAGAATGCGTCCCCGGGAACACGCACCCAACCTTCCATCAGCACGCGAGCGCTGCGGCTCATGATCGCCTTGGTCACGATCCATTCGCCATCGGCCTGACTGGCGGCCGCGCCGACGCGCAACGTGCCGGACGGATGGCCGAAGCGCACCGCGTCGCGCGCCCCGCCGCCGGCGGCGAGATTCACCAGCGTGCCCGGTATCGCCGCGGCAGTGCCGATGGCCACGGCGGCCGTGCCCATCATGGCGTGATGCAGCTTGCCCATCGACAGGGCGCGCACGAGCAGGTCGACGTCGCCTGCCGCAACCGCCTTGCCGCTCGACGCCGTGTAAGCGGCCGGCTTGGCAACATAGGCGACCTTCGGCGTATGCTGCCGCGTCGCGGCCTCGTCGATGTGCTTGATGAGGCCCATGCGCACTGCGCCGTAGGCGCGAATGGTCTCGAACTTCGCCAGGGCTTCCGGGTTGCCGTTGATGGCGTCCTGCAGCTCGGTGCCCGTGTAGCCGATGGCTTCCGCGTTCACGAAGATGGTCGGGATGCCGGCATTGATCATCGTGACTTTCAGCGTGCCGATGCCCGGCACTTCGAGATCGTCGACCAGATGGCCGGTGGGGAACATCGCACCGCCGGCGCCATCTTCCTCGGCCGCCGGATCCAGGAACTCGAGCTGCACTTCCGCAGCAGGGAACGTCACGCCGTCGAGCTCGAAATCACCGGTTTCCTGCACGGCGCCTCCAGTCATGGGCACGTGCGCAATGATGGTCTTGCCGATATTCGCCTGCCAGATGCGTACGGTGGCAACACCGTCTTGCGGGACACGGCTGGCGTCGACCAGTCCGCCGCTGATGGCGAACGGCCCCACCGCAGCGGACAGATTGCCGCAGTTACCGCTCCAGTCGACGAACGCCTGGTCGATGGAAACCTGGCCGAACAGATAATCGACGTCGTGATCGGGCTTGCTGCTTCGCGCGACGATGACCGTCTTGCTGGTGCTCGAGGTCGCCCCGCCCATGCCGTCGATCTGCTTGGCATAGGGGTCGGGGCTGCCGATGACGCGCATCAACAGTGCGTCGCGCGCAGCGCCGGGCACTTGTGCGGCTTCGGGCAAGTCCTGCAGGCGGAAGAACACGCCTTTGCTGGTGCCGCCACGCATGTAGGTGGCGGGAATCTTGATCTGAGGTACGTGAGCCATCGAAATATTGTCCTGATGAGACGCGCGTCCGGGCGATACGTCACTGTACCGCCCGGACACGAAGTCTGCGCTGACTTAAGCTGCCGCTTCCGACGATTCGAGGAAGTCCTGCGCGAAACGCTGCAATACGCCGCCGGCTTCGTAGATCGACACTTCTTCCGCGGTGTCGAGGCGGCAGGTCACCGGCACTTCCAGACGCTCGCCATTCCTGCGATGGATCAGGAGCGTGAGGTCGGCGCGCGGCTTGCGCTCGCCGATCACATCGTAAGTCTCGGTGCCGTCGATGGCCAGCGTCGTGCGGTTGACGCCGGGCTTGAACTCCAGCGGCAGCACGCCCATGCCGACCAGGTTGGTGCGGTGAATGCGTTCGAAACCTTCCGCGACGATCGATTCGACACCGGCCAGGCGCACGCCCTTGGCGGCCCAGTCACGCGACGAGCCCTGCCCATAGTCGGCGCCGGCGACGATGATCAGCGGCTGCTTGCGCTCCATGTAGGTCTCGATCGCTTCCCACATGCGCATCACCTTGCCTTCCGGCTCGACGCGGGCCAGCGAGCCCTGCTTGACCTTGCCGTTCTCCGTCACCATTTCGTTGAACAGCTTCGGGTTGGCAAAGGTGGCGCGCTGGGCGGTCAGGTGATCCCCGCGGTGCGTCGCGTAGGAGTTGAAGTCCTCCTCCGGCAGGCCCATCTTCGCCAGATATTCGCCGGCAGCGCTGTCGAGCATGATGGCGTTGGACGGCGACAGGTGGTCGGTGGTGATGTTGTCCGGCAGCACCGCCAACGGGCGCATGCCCTTCAGGGTGCGCTCCCCTGCCAGCGCCCCTTCCCAATAGGGCGGACGGCGAATGTAGGTGCTCATCGGGCGCCAGTCATACAGCGGGCTGGCCTTCTCGCCCGTGTCGGCCGTTACGGCGAACATCGGCTCGTACACCTTGCGGAACTGCTCCGGCTTCACGCTGGCGGCGACGATGGCGTCGATTTCCTCATCCGACGGCCAGATATCCTTGAGGGTCACCGGTTTGCCGTCGGCATCGATGCCGAGGACGTCTTTCTCGATATCGAAACGAATCGTGCCGGCAATGGCGTAGGCCACCACCAGGGGCGGCGAAGCCAGGAAGGCCTGCTTGGCATACGGGTGGATACGGCCGTCGAAGTTCCGGTTGCCGGAGAGCACGGCGGTGGCGTACAGATCGCGCTCAACGATTTCCTGCTGAATCACCGGATCGAGCGCGCCGGACATGCCGTTGCAGGAGGTGCAGGCATAGGCCACGACGCCAAAACCCAACTGTTCCAGTTCCGGCAGCAGCGTCGCCTCTTCCAGATACAGCGTAACGGCCTTGGAGCCCGGCGCCAGCGAGCTCTTCACCCACGGCTTGCGCGTGAGGCCGCGCTGATTGGCGTTGCGCGCCAGCAGCCCGGCGGCAATCATGTTGCGCGGGTTGTTGGTGTTGGTACAGCTCGTAATGGCGGCGATGATCACGGCGCCGTCCGGCATCAGGCCCGGCGCGTTCTCGACCTTGCCGCTGATGCCGCGCGCAGCCAGTTCCGAGGTCGGCACGCGCTTGTGCGGATTGGACGGACCGGCAATGTTGCGCACCACGCTCGACAGGTCAAAGCGCAAGACGCGCTCGTACTCGGCATGCTTCAGGCTGTCCGCCCAAAGGCCGGTTTCCTTGGCGTAGGTTTCCACGAGCTTGACCAGCGCGTCGTCGCGGCCCGTGAGCTTGAGGTACTTGATGGTCTGCTCGTCGATGTAGAACATCGCGGCGGTGGAACCGAACTCCGGCGCCATGTTGGCGATGGTCGCGCGGTCACCCAGCGTCAGGTGGGAGGCGCCCTCGCCGTAGAACTCGAGGTAGGACGACACGACCTTTTCCTTGCGCAGGAACTCGGTCAGCGCCAGCACAATGTCCGTTGCGGTGATACCCGGCTGCGGTTTGCCGCTCAGCTCGACACCGATGATATCCGGCAGACGCATCCAGGAGGCACGGCCTAACATCACGCTTTCGGCTTCCAGGCCGCCCACGCCGACGGCGATCACGCCCAGCGCGTCCACCATCGGGGTGTGGGAGTCGGTGCCGACGAGGGTATCCGGGAAGGCCACGCCGTCCTTGACCTGCACCACCGGGCTCATGCGCTCGAGGTTGATCTGGTGCAGGATGCCGTTGCCCGGCGGAATGACGTCGACGTTCTTGAACGCCTTCTTGGTCCAATTGATGAAATCGAAGCGGTCCTCGTTGCGGCGATCCTCGATGGCGCGGTTCTTCTCGAACGCGTCGGGATCGAAGCCGCCGCACTCGACGGCCAGCGAGTGGTCCACCACCAGCTGCGTCGGCACGACCGGGTTGACCATGGCCGGATCCCCGCCCTCGGCGGCGATCGCGTCGCGCAGGCCGGCGAGGTCAACCAGCGCGGTCTGGCCAAGAATGTCATGGCAAACCACGCGCGCGGGGAACCAGGGGAAATCGAGCTCGCGCTTGCGTTCGATGATTTGCGCGAGCGATGCGCTCAGCGTGGCGGGGTCGCAGCGGCGCACGAGGTTCTCGGCCAGCACGCGCGACGTGTAAGGCAATTTGTCATACGCGCCCGGCGCGATCGCCTCGACAGCGGCACGCGTGTCGAAGAAATCCAGCTGTGTGCCGGGCAGCGGTTTGCGGTTTGCAGTGTTCATGACGTAGGGAATAAAGGTAGAAATGATCAAGGGGGGATCGGCCGTGCTTTGCGGCCAATGCCCCCCTTCTCCCACAGGCGATACAGGGGAGCAAACCGGCAGCCGGCTCGGTTACTTGCGATCCTTGATCGGCACGAACTTCAGATCGTCCGGGCCAGTATAGTTCGCGCTCGGTCGGATGATCTTGTTGTCGATGCGCTGCTCGATGATGTGCGCGCTCCAACCCGAAGTGCGCGCGATCACAAACAACGGCGTAAACATCGCAGTCGGCACGCCCATCATGTGATAGCTGACTGCCGAGAACCAGTCGAGGTTCGGGAACATCTTCTTGATGTCCCACATTACCGTTTCGAGGCGTTCGGCAATGTCGAACATCTTCATGTTGCTCTGCGCCTGCGACAGCTCGCGCGCCACTTCCTTGATCACCTTGTTGCGCGGATCGCTGACCGTGTACACCGGGTGACCGAAGCCGATAACGACTTCCTTGTTCTCCACGCGGCGGCGGATGTCAGCTTCCGCTTCGTCCGGTGAGTCGTAGCGCTTCTGGGTCTCGAAGGCGACTTCGTTCGCGCCGCCGTGTTTCGGGCCGCGCAACGCGCCAATCGCGCCGGTAATGGCCGAGTAGATATCCGATCCGGTGCCGGCAATGACGCGGCCCGTAAACGTCGAGGCGTTGAATTCATGCTCGGCGTACAGGTTCAGCGACGTGTGCATCGCCTTGACCCACATCTCCGACGGCTTTTCGCCGTGCAGCAGGTGCAGGAAGTGTCCGCCGATCGAATCGTCGTCCGTTTCCACTTCGATGCGGCGGCCATTGTGGCTGAAGTGATACCAGTACAACAGCATCGAACCGAGGCTCGCCATCAGGCGGTCGGCGATGTCGCGCGCGCCCGGCAGGGCATGATCGTCCTTCTCCGGCAGAACGGTGCCGAGCACCGACACGCCGGTGCGCATCACGTCCATCGGGTGTGCGGCGGCCGGCACGCATTCGAGCGCCGCCTTGACCGCTTCCGGCAGGCCGCGCAGGGCCTTGAGCTTGGTTTTGTAGCTGGCCAGTTCGGCCACCGTCGGCAACTTGCCGTGCACCAGCAGGTGGGCGATTTCTTCGAATTCGCACGTCTGGGCCACATCCAGGATGTCATAGCCGCGATAGTGCAGATCGTTGCCCGACCGGCCCACCGTGCACAGCGCCGTATTGCCCGCGGTCACGCCCGACAGGGCCACGGATTTCTTCGGCTTGAAGCCGGTTGCGCTGGTCTCGTTCGTCTCGCTCATGCTTTCCTCCAAGAATCGTTGAATCGTTACTTTTGCTGGGCGAACAGGGCGTCCAGCTTTTGTTCGTAATCGTGATAGCCAATGCTTTCGTACAGTTGCGCGCGCGTTTGCATCGTATCGACGACCGCCTGCTGCGTACCGTCGCGGCGGATCGCTTGATAGACGTTCTCGGCGGCGCGGTTCATCGCACGGAATGCCGACAGCGGGTACAGTACCAGACTCACGCCCGCGCCCTGCAGCTCGTCGGTCGTGAACAGCGGGGTAGCGCCGAATTCGGTGATGTTGGCCAGCACCGGCACCTTCACGGCGTCGACAAACTGGCGGTACATGGTCAGGTCCGTCATCGCTTCCGGGAAGATCATGTCGGCGCCCGCCTCCACACATGCACAGGCGCGGTCGATGGCCGCTTGCAAGCCTTCGACGGCCAGCGCGTCGGTGCGCGCCATGATGACGAAATCGTCATCCGTGCGGGCATCGACAGCGGCCTTGATACGGTCGACCATCTCGCCTTGCGAGACGATTGCCTTGCCGGGACGGTGGCCGCAGCGCTTTGCGCCGACCTGGTCTTCAATATGCATCGCACCTGCGCCGAACTTGATCAGCGACTGGACCGTGCGCGCAATGTTGAAGGCCGACGGACCGAAACCGGTGTCGACGTCGACCAGCAACGGCAGGTCGCAGACGTCGGTAATACGGCGCACGTCGGTGAGTACGTCGTCGAGCGTGGAAATGCCGAGATCAGGCAGACCGAGCGAGCCTGCGGCAACGCCGCCACCCGACAGGTAGATCGCCTTGAAACCGGCACGCTTGGCCAACAGTGCATGGTTGGCGTTGATCGCGCCGACCACCTGCAACGGCTGCTCCGTCTTGACCGCTTCGCGGAACGCGGCGCCCGCCGAGCGAAATTGTGTTGTCACGATAATTCCCCTGTCTGATCGAGTCGAAAATTGCGTATCAATATGCAAGAGGTATGCCAGCCCGGCAAAATCCCGCAGGCGCACGCCTCCGACAAACGCTATCGCCTTCATTTTGTTGACGAAATTCACGTCCGGCCGAGCGGAACGCGACAGGCATGACGAGGACGAAACACCACCGGATGTCGCAACCGTCATTTCATTTTGAAACATGAAACAAAAAATGAAACGCGACGTGCTAAGATGAAACATCGCGCGACGGTCCGGGTGACGGCCGTCGCCCCCCCCGCTACCGCCCTGTTCTGCCGAGACGCCATGTCCGCCAACGCCCTGCCCCCCGTTTCCGTACGCGCTACACCGCCACGCGTTTTTCCAGGCGGCGCAACGTTGGCTTCGACCCGCAAGCCCGTCATCCTGGCCGTGGGCATCAGCAAACTGGGCGAGCTTTATCAGGACATCGTGCCCGACTATGCCGCCCACGCCGATATTCAGATCATAGACAAAGGTTTCGACGCCGCCGTCGAGGCGCTGTCGAAACTGCCGCCCGGCACTGTCGACGGCGTGATCGCCGCCGGCTCCAATGGCGCATATCTGCGCGAACGGCTGGCGCTGCCCGTCGTACTCGTCAAAGTGACAGGTTTCGACGTCATGCAGGCGCTTTCGCGCGCGCGCCGCGTGTCGTCACGTATCGCACTCGTTTCGTTCGAACGGCCGGCCCAGGAGTTCGAGCGCTTCAAGGCGGCCTTCGGCCTCGACGTCGAGCAGCACACCTATCGCGATGCCCATGATGCCGAAGATCTCGTGCTGGCCTTGCGCGGCGAAGGGATCGAAGCCGTCGTCGGGCCCGGTCTGGTGACTGAACTTGCCGAACGTGCCGGCATGACGGGCTTCTTTCTCTACTCGCAGGACTCCGTGCGCGCCGCCTTCGATACGGCGCTGGAAGTCGCCCGCTTCGGCCGCATCGAAGCGCAGCGCCGCGAGCGTCTCGACACGGTCTTGCGTCACTTGCGTGACGGCGTCGTGGCCGTGGACCTGACCGGCCGCATCGAGGCGATCAACGCGTCCATGGCCCGCATGCTGGGCGTCGCGCCTGCCGATGTCGTCGGCCTGGCGCTCGACAAGGTCGCGCCGGGCCTCGGCATCGCCGATACGCTGGAAAGCGCCCAGCCCGAGTTGGAAAGCATCGTGACCGTGGCCGGCAAGACATACGTCGTCAACCGCATTCCCCTGCTCGACCAGGGCACGCTGAGCGGCGCGCTGTTGACCTGTCAGGACTCGCAGGCATTTGCACGCGTGGACCGCACGTTGCGCTCGCGTCATCGTCCGCGTCATCTGGTCGCGCGCTACCGGCTGGAAGATCTCGTGGGCCTGTCCCCCGCCATGACGCAAACGCGCGCCCTCGCCCGCCGCTATGCCATGACGGACTCGACCGTCCTGATTCATGGCGAGAGCGGTACCGGCAAGGAGCTGCTGGCCCAGGGCATTCACAACGCAAGTCCGCGCCGCGACTACCCGTTCGTGGCCATCAACTGCGCGGCGTTTCCGGAAACGTTGCTGGAAAGCGAGCTGTTCGGCTACGAGGAAGGCGCATTTACCGGCGCGCGGCGCGGCGGCAAGGCGGGCCTCTTCGAGACGGCCCACAACGGCACCATTTTTCTCGACGAAATCGGCGAGATGCCGATGCCGCTGCAAACCCGCTTGCTGCGTGTCTTGCAGGAACGGGAAGTCCTGCGTCTGGGCGCGAACGAACCGGTGCCGTGCGACGTGCGCGTGATCGCGGCCACGCACCGCAACTTGCGCGCCCAGGTGGCGGCCGGCGCCTTCCGGGAGGACCTTTATTATCGGTTGAACATCCTGCGGCTGACACTGCCGCCATTGCGCGATCGCGCCGACGACCTGCCGCAATTGGCGCGTCTGCTGCTGGGCCGGGCATTGGCGCGGGTCGGTGCGCGGCTCGGCACGGATGCGATGCTGCGCGCCCTGATGCCAGTGCTGAGCGCGCATCGATGGCCCGGCAATGTGCGGGAGCTGGAGAATCTGCTGGAGCGGGTGGCCGTGGTCTGCGCCGACCTGGAGGATCCCCGCGAGATCGACCGGACCCGCCTGCTGGAGATCGCGCCGGAGTTCGCGATCGACGATATGCGGGATGAGACGGGGGACAAAATGCGCGAAAACGCATCCCTGCCGCGCGCCGCAGCTGGCGCGCTGGCAACGGTTGCACCCATGCAGGCGCTTTCGGGCAAACGGCTACGCGAGGCGCAGGCGCTCGAACGTATTCACGCCGCGCTCGCAGCGTGCGGCGGCGACCGGGAAGCGGCGTGCCGGCAACTCGGCATCAGCCGCTCGACGCTTTGGCGCAAGCTCCGCCAGCCGGCATAACGCGTTCACGGCCGGCAATCAGTCCGTCTGGCGCGGGACGGCCGCGCTCAATGCCCGTGACGGATGCGGTCCCACATCGAATGCCAGTCCATGCGCTTGTGCGCAGGGGCTTCATCGTGATGTGTCACCCAGAAGTGATCCACGAGCATGCCGATGGCGAAGCCGACAAGCAACGCCACGGCGATCATTGAAAACGACACCATGGTCATACGCGCCTCCTGCAGGCGAAGGTCACGCTTTCATTGTAGTCAAGCCTTGCCCGTCGGGATGCGCCAATCGCAGTCTCTGCGGCACGCATGAAAAAAACCGGAGCCAACGGTGAATTGGCCCCGGCGGTCGGCACAACGGCCGGCATCGGCCGGCGCGCAGACGTACGACGCTTAGAACGTCGGAATCAGCGCGCCCTTGAACTGCGTCTTGATGAATTCACGCACCTCGTCCGAATGGTAGGCGTCGACCAGTTGCTTGACCCACGGCTTGTCCTTGTCGACAGCGCGCACGGCGATCAGGTTGGCGTACGGCCCCTTCAGGTCTTCGATCGCGATGGCATCGCGTTGCGGCACAAGCCCCGCCTGCGCCGCGAAGTTCGTGTTGATCGAGGCGGCATCGAGGTCCGGCAAGGCGCGCGGCAACTGCGCGGCTTCAAGTTCGACAAGCTTGAGCTTTTTCGGATTCTCCGCAACGTCGAGCGGTGTGGCATTCTTGCCGTTCACGCCCGCGCCGGCGCGCAGCTTGATCAGACCCTCCTTTTGCAGCAGGAGCAACGCGCGGTTGCCGTTGGACGGATCGTTCTGAATACCGACCTTCGCGCCATTCGGCAGATCCTTGAGGGACTTGTACTTCTTCGAATAGAAGCCCAGCGGCGAGACATAGGTCAGGCCCGCGCTGACGAGCTTGTAGCCGCGGTCCTTGACCTGGCTGTCGAGGAACGGACGATGCTGGAAGCCGTTGGCATCGAGATCGCCCGCGTCCAGCGCGGCGTTCGGCTGTGCGTAGTCGCTGAACTCGATCAGCTTGATTTCGAGGCCGCGCTTCTTGGCGACTTTCTGGACGACTTCAAAGATCTGCGCGTCCGAGCCGGCCATCGTGCCAACGCGAAGCGGCTTGGCGGCCGTCTGGGCGGTTGCGCCGAGCGAGGCGACGGTTAGCGTGGCGCCGAGGAACACGTTGATCAGGGTGCGGGACAGCATGGGTTTTCTTCTCCTTCATGGTCGTTGGGGAGGCCGGTCGCCAGGGGCCACCGGTTCGCCGCCGTTTCGGCTGACGAATCCCGAACCCGGATGCTGCCACAACCTAGGGTTTACGAGAAATACTTAATCGGCATTTGAATATCAGGATTTGGGCGGGTCGCGAAGCAGGAACCTGTCGGCGCGGCCGCAAAAACAAAAAAGCCCCTCCGAAAACCGAAGGGGCGTCGTCGCCGGAACGAGATCCCTGACGCCATTGCCGGGGGGTGGCCCGGCCCGTTGAACCTCAAGCCGGTTGTGTCAGGCACCGGCGCGAGAAAACCATTACGTCGCGCGCCCCGAAGGAAGTCCCCGTAGGGGACAACGCCCCGGACCGCCCGCCTCACGTGACCAGCGCCGTCCGATTTCAATGATTCAGTGGACTAATCGCGCGTCAAAGGCATTTTTCATCGCCATTCGTGCCGGACATGGCGCAGCCAAATCGCCCTAGGTCGCTACCGCCGCCGGCGCCGATGCCTGCCGGGCCGCCGAACGGGCCCAAGCCAGGTCCGTTTGCCGAGCCGCTGCTGCCGAAACCGCCACCACCAAGCCCTGCAACGCCACCGCCACCTGTGCCGCCTGTGCCGCCTGTTCCACCTGTGCCGCCTGTGCCGCCTGTTCCACCTGTGCCACCACCCGTGCCGCCTGTAGCGCCGCCCGTGCCGCCTGTACCGCCTGCTCCACCGCCCGTGCCTCCACCTGTGCCGCCCATTCCACCGCCAGTTCCACCACCCGTGCCGCCTGTTCCACCGCCCGTGCCGCCTGTTCCGCCACCCGTGCCGCCTGTGCCACCGCCGCCGTGACCGCCACCATCACCGCCGTGACCACCACCATCGCCGCCGTGCCCCCCGCCATCACCGCCATGACCGCCACCATCACCGCCGTGACCACCACCATCGCCGCCGTGCCCCCCGCCATCACCGCCATGACCGCCACCACCACCGCCGTGACCGCCACCATCACCGCCATGACCGCCACCACCACCGCCGTGACCGCCACCATCACCGCCGTGACCGCCACCGTCACCGCCGTGACTGCCACCATCACCGCCGTGGCTACCGCCACCGTGACCACCGCCCTCACCCTGACCTCCGCTACCGCTACCGCTACCGCAACCACAACCACCGGCCCCGCCGTTACCGCGAGTGCCGCCGGTACCGCCAACACCACCGATTCCCCCACTGCTGCCACCATTTCCGAAACCGCCGCCGCCACCGCCCCGCCCGCCACCTGCGCCTGCGTAACTGACGTCGATCGCGAGTCCGGTCAGAAGCGCTGCGACCGCCGCCCCGATGAGTGTGGTCTTGATCTTGTTCTTGTTCATGGCCCCCTCCTGCGCTGGGTTTGCCGATACAACACGGCCGCCCCCCTGGCGCGCCGTCACGGCCGAGGCCTCACGTTTTTCGAGGGCAAAAGAGTGCCCCGCCTTTGCGCAAACGCAAAGGTTCACCCTTCCTTGCATGCCCCTCGGAAAATCGATCTGGCACCTGCCATTCACGAATGCATCACGCGAATTCCGTGCCAGACCATCCAAGCAATTGATTTATATGAAAAAAATACTTAGACACTTGAGCGGTCGCTGCGCCCGCATCCAAAAACGTTTCGCGAATGAAACGCCAGCCTGATCCGCCTGGAGAAACCTCTGCAGAACGAACCGTCGAAACCGGCAGGCACACCTCATGGGGCGCGCATCGGCACGAGGAAAATCAATGCTGGCGTACAAACGAATCGGGCCGGCTTGCCGCGAACGTTCAACGCGGCAAGCCGGCCCGAGCGCCGTGGGGACGCGGTGACGCTTATTTCACCTGCACCCCGGCAAAGTTTTGGCGCCCGAACGGGCTGACCGCGTAACCGGTAATGTTCGCACGTGTAATCACGACCGCCGTCGGGTGGGCGAGCGGAATCCACAATGCATCATCCTTGATCATCTTCTGTGCGGCCTCATAACGCGTCGTGCGCGTCGCGACATCGCTCGTGCGCTTGCCGTCGGCAATCAGCTTGTCGAGTCCCGTATCGCAAAACCGCGCGAAGTTCGTGCCCGATGTCACCGCCGCGCAGCTGAACTGGGGCGTCAGGAAGTTGTCCGGATCGCCGTTGTCGCCCGACCAGCCCATGAACAGCAGGTCATGTTCGCCAGCCTTGCCGCGACGAATCAGCTCGCCCCACTCGATCGTGCGAATGCTTGCGCGCACGCCGATCTTCGCCAGATCGTTTTGCAACATTTCCGCACCGACGCGCGGATTCGGATTGAGGAGGCTGCCGGTGGGACGCGTCCAGATCGTCGTTTCGAAGCCGTTCGGAAATCCCGCGTCGGCGAGCATTTTTTTCGCGCGCACGATGTCGAGCGGGTAGTCCGCCACACGCTTCGCATAACTCCACGTATTGGGCGGATACGGATTGACCGCCGGCGTGGCGGTGCCTTCGAACACATTGTTGACATAACTGCTCTTGTCGAACGCCAGGTTCAACGCCTGGCGCACGCGCTTGTCGTCGAGCGGCTTATGCTGTGCGTTGATGGCCACGAAGGCCGTCATGAACGCGGGCGCTTCCACCACCTTGAGCGACTTCTCGCCGCGCGCCGCCTTCACGTCGAGCGGCTTCGGCGAGAGCGCTATCTGGCACTCCCCTGCCTTGACCTTCTGCGCGCGCACGGCGGCATCCGGCACGATCGCGTAGATCAACGTGTCGATGGACGGCTTGCCGCCGAAATAGGCCGGGTTGGCGTCGAAGCGAACGAGGCTGTCCTTCTGGTAGCGGCGAAACGCGAACGGTCCGGTACCGATCGGACGCGCGTTGAGCTGGTCGGTCTTGTTTGATGCCAACAGTTGCGCGGCATACTCGGCCGAGTATATTGAGGCGAAGCCCATCGTCAACGTCGACAGGAACGTGGCTTCCGGCTCGCTTAACGTGAAGCGCACGGTTTGCGCATCGACCTTCTGCACCGACTTGATCAGCTTGCCGAGCGACAGCGACTGCGCGTGGGGAAAACCCGACGGCGTGAGCTTGTGCCACGGCTGGTTGGTGTCGAGCATGCGTTCAAACGTGAATACCACGTCATCCGCGCCCAACGGGCGCGTGGGCTTGAAATCGGCATTGGCGTGAAAGGCCACGTTCTTGCGCAGCGTGAACGTGTACGTCAACCCGTCGGGGCTGATCTCCCAACGCTCGGCCAGGCTCGGCACCACCGCCGCTTTCCCCGCGTCGAATTCGACCAGCCGGTTGAAGACCGGATCCGCAGATGCATTGGTGGTCGTCAGCGAGTTGTAGCGCACGACGTCGAAGCCCTCGGGGCTGGCTTCCGTACAGACGGTAAGCGCCTTGGCGTGAACAACGTTGGCGGCGAGCGCGAAAGGCACCAGAAGTGCGGCGGCGAGGACATGACGGCGCATGGGCGATTCTCCGAGAGGGACAACGAGGCAGAATAGCCTAAATTCAGGAATGCTGCCGATCGTGGCGGCCGTCTCCGTGAACCCGACACGCACGTTGGCCGTCACCGCCCTCCCCGGGGCCCGCAGGGCGCGTAGCGGACACGCCAGTGACAATGCATATATATTTATGCCATGAGCCAAGTTAACCCCGAGACAAACACCCCCGAATCCACGGCGCCCGCAGCGGCATCCACACAAGGTTGCCCGTTTCCTCATGGCCAGGCTGCCGCGCCGTCTGCCGCACACGCCCCCAATGGCTGCCCGGTAAGTGCGCGCGCCGCCGATTTCGATCCGTTCGAAGACGGCTATCAGCAGGACCCGCCCGAGTATGTGCGTTGGGCACGCGAGCAAGAGCCCGTGTTCTACAGCCCGAAGCTCGGCTACTGGGTCGTAACCCGCTACGACGACATCAAGGCCATTTTCCGCGACAACATCACGTTCAGCCCGTCGATCGCGCTGGAAAAAATCACGCCGACCGGCCCGGAGGCGAACGCGGTGCTCGCCTCCTACGGATTCGCGCTGAACCGCACGCTCGTCAATGAAGACGAACCGGCGCATATGCCGCGCCGCCGCGTGCTGATGGAACCCTTCACGCCGGAGGAACTGAAGCACCATGAGCCGATGGTGCGGCGTCTCGCGCGCGAATACGTCGACCGTTTCATCAATGACGGCCGCGCCGATCTCGTCGATCAAATATTGTGGGAAGTCCCGCTCACGGTCGCCCTGCACTTCCTCGGCGTGCCGGAGGAAGACATGGACATGCTGCGGAAGTATTCCATCGCGCACACGGTCAATACGTGGGGACGCCCCAAGCCGGAGGAACAAGTGGCCGTGGCGCATGCCGTCGGCAACTTCTGGCAGCTCGCCGGCAAGATCCTCGACAAGATGCGCCAGAATCCGGATGCCCCGGGCTGGATGCAATACGGCCTTCGCAAGCAGAAGGACCATCCCGATGTGGTCACGGATTCGTATCTGCATTCGATGATGATGGCGGGGATCGTCGCGGCCCATGAGACGACCGCGAACGCCACGGCAAATGCGATCAAGCTGCTGCTGCAGCATCCGGACGTCTGGCGCGAAATCTGCGAGGACCGCTCGCTGATCCCGAACGCGGTGGAAGAATGCCTGCGCCACAACGGGTCTGTTGCCGCCTGGCGGCGATTGGCCACGAAGGACGTCCGGATCGGCGGCGTCGATATCGCGGCGGGCGCGAAGTTGTTGATCGTGACGTCGTCGGCGAACCATGATGAAGGCCATTTCGCCGACGCCGACCTGTTCGATATCCGGCGCGAGAACGCCAGCGATCAATTGACGTTCGGCTATGGCGCGCATCAGTGCATGGGCAAGAACCTGGCGCGCATGGAGATGCAGATCTTCCTCGACGAGTTCACGCGCCGCCTGCCGCACATGCGCCTGGCGGTGCAGTCGTTCACGTATGTGCCGAACACATCGTTTCGCGGCCCCGAGCACGTGTGGGTGGAATGGGACCCATCAGAAAACCCCGAACGGACGGACCCGTCCGTCCTCGAAGGCGAAACGCCAGTGCGCATCGGCGAACCGTCGGGCCATGCGGTCAACCGTCCCGTCGTTGTGGAAAGCGTTACGGCGGTGACGCCGGACATCGTCAAGCTGCGCCTCACGGCGCCGGATGGCCGCGCGATGCCGCGTTGGGCGCCCGGCTCGCACATCGACGTGGAATGCGGCGACACGGGACTGTCGCGTCAGTATTCGCTGTGCGGCGATCCTGACGACGCCTGCGCCTTCGAGATTGCGGTGCTGCGCGAGCTGGATGGCCGTGGCGGCTCAGCGTGGATTCACTCGCATGTGAAGTCGGGCGACCGCTTGCGCATTCGCGGACCGCGCAACCATTTCCGTCTCGACGAAACCATCGAGCGCGCGATCTTCATCGCGGGCGGCATCGGCATCACGCCGGTCAGCGCGATGGCGCGCCGGGCGAAGGCGCTTGGTATCGACTACACGTTCCATTACAGCGGCCGCAGCCGCAAGTCGATGGCGCTGCTCGACGACTTGATCGCGCTGCACGGCGACCGCCTGCAGGTGTGGGCGAAGGATGAAGGCCGCCGCGCAGACTACGCCGCGATTCTGGGCACACCTGACGCGAGCACGCAGGTCTATGCGTGCGGCCCGCGGCGCATGCTTGACGCGCTGGCCGAATGCTGTGCCGCATGGCCGGACGACACGCTGCGCGTCGAGCATTTCCAGTCGACCCTGGGCACGCTCGATCCGAACAAGGAGCACGCGTTCGAGGTGGCGTTAAAGGATTCCGGCATTACCGTCATGGTGCCGGCCGGCCAGACCTTGCTGCACGCATTGCGCGCCGCGAATATCGACGTGCAGAGCGACTGCGAGGAAGGTTTGTGCGGGTCGTGCGAGGTCCGCGTGCTCGAAGGCGACGTCGATCACCGCGACGTCGTTCTCACGCGTGCGGAACGCGACGCCAATACGAAGATGATGTCGTGCTGCTCGCGCGCCTGCGGCAAACGCCTCGTGCTGGAACTGTGACGCCCCACCGCCTCAGGATTTCCTGCATTTCATGTCATGCATGATGGAAAAACGGCATTTCATTGCCGGATTCGAGTGAATGCAGACTGGGAAGCGTCACGTCCTGTCGATTTTTTACAAAAATTTTTGTTTCGCGTTAACCCTTCTAGGGATTTCCCTGATATAGTTACACCTGTCTCCTCCACCTCCTCCTGGTGGATTTCATGGCCAGCCCCGCGCTGGCCATTTTTTTTGGGTGCTTACCGCTGCGACGGGATATTGCCCCCGTCCACGACGATCTCCGTGCCACTCACATAACTGGCTTCGTCCGAGAGCAGGAAGCGAACGACGGCGCCCACTTCCGACGGCGCACCCAGGCGGCCCAGCATGATACGTCGCTCGAACGTGCCTTTGGGCAACGTGTCGACGACCTGCTGGATCATGGGCGTTAGAATCTGCCCGGGCGAGACGGCGTTGATGCGAATTCCGTCATTGCCCAGGCCGTCGGCCATCGAGCGCACCAGCGACAGCATGCCGCCCTTGGAGGCCGAATAGGCCGGGATCAAGCCGTTGCCGAGCGTGGCGTTGATCGAGGCGATGCCCACAATGGCCGAGCCTTTCTGTGCGCGGAAATCGGGCAGCATGGCCTGCACCAGCAGCGCAAAAGCGCGCAGGTTGATGTCGAGCACGGCATCCCAGCGGCTTTCGGAAAGCCCTTCGATACCGGACTGATCGACGACGCCCGCGGCGTGGACCATGCCACCCAGCGGCGGCAGTGCGGCACGCGTGGTGGCCAGCGCGGCCTCGATGGCACTCGAATCACGCAGATCGATGCCGAGCCCGACGGTCGCGACGCCATAGCGGTCAGCCAACGATGCGGCCACCGCATGCGCCTTTTCCGCTTGCAGATCCCAAATGGCGACGGGCCGCCCGACGGCCGCCAGGGCTTCCGCAGATGCGGCGCCGATGCCCGATGCACCGCCGGTAATCACTACGCCGCTGGCCGGCAATTGCAGTCGCACCGAGAATTCAGTCGTCTGAAGCTTTGCGTTTTCGGTCGTCATACGGTGTTCCCTGATTCGTTGGAGGATGGGTAGCCTCCACCCGGAGGCAAGCGCCGCGTTAGCACCATCATATGCCGGCGCGCGGTCGATCCCGCACGGATTCTGGCGCGCACTCGCGCACTAACGCATCGTCAGTTTTGATTAACGCCGGGGAGATGGGCAACCCGAATTGACGTCCTCCGCAGGAAAGTATGACGTTGCCCCGAGCGTGGCCCGCTCGTCGCGTTATGCCTTCGCTGGAGTGGGCCCATGCCTACGCACGCGAAATGCCCGGATGAACTGACATCCGGGCAAAAGGGGTGCCGGCTATCGGATATCGGCGCGTCGTGATGCTGCAGAGCCCGCTGGTCTCGAACTGCCAAGGGGTGCGGCTGGACAGCCGTCGTTCGGACCGCCGCTGATGTTGTGCCGCTGATCGAATATCTCCAGAACGATGGTATTTGCTTCCGCTGCAAGATCTTCTATCTGGCTGAAATAAGCGTGGATGAGATCTTCATCCAGGGAATCGATCGCACCCTGACCGCCAATGGCTGCCATCGCCTGGATGCGAATCGTGAGGTAGCGCAATTCCATGGCGCGCTCGTCCTGCGCCTTCCGGCACTTGCTAATCGCTTCGTCTTCCGGGGGGAGTTGACGCTGAGTGTCCGACATATGTCTTCTCCAAAGAGCAAAGTAGATCGCGCCCGCTTTGCGCTGTCGCATGAGAAAACCTGTCCGTGACGAACGGGTGGGCGGGCATCAAGCCGGGGTGAGATACCGTGGACCATAGGGATTGACGGCCGGCCCGAAGGCCGCCCAACCTGCGCCCGCCCGAAGATGAATCGGTACGAAAGGCCGTAGCACGACGGACCACGCGCGAGCGCGGCCGTGTGCCCCTAATTAGTCCATCGGGATCTCACTCCCGAATCGCGATTGGGTCGCGACAGGAAAAGCTTACGAGCCCACTCCGCCGAGTACAAGGCAATTCTAGCGTTTCAGACGATTATCGGAATTGTCCGATTCGAAAAATGGGATGTGGTCGATTCAACGGTCGGAAGGTGCGAAATTTGGACAACTTGTCCGCGGGGCGTAGTCGGTAAGCACCCGAACCTGCGCTTCGCGCACGGCCTCATTTCCGCACGAGATCGCGCCCTCAACTGCACGTCTGGCGGTTCTTCACGCCACGAAACGTCGTTGTCCGGACCGCAACACCTATTCGCAGGCAGACAGATACACCCGGATTCGCCGCCAGAATGGGGTAAATCCCATTTTTCACTGTGATTTGTCGTATTTCTAAGCTTTGTTTGATAAAACCGCGCTTTTGCGTCGCGCAAAGCGCGTCTCCTTTTGCTTCGAGACCCTTGCTTTTCGCCGCCCCCTTGGGCGTTGCTCGGAACGTGCCGCCCTGCTGACGCTGCAGACACATAGCGCCCTCGCGCGGCAGTCCGCAGATTCCGCGCAGGCGTGTGCGCCCGCCGAATTCCCGAACCGTCGAAACCTGGAGACGCGATACCGATGTCCACTGCAAGCGAACCGAAATGCCGCGTATGCGACAAACAGGGCCTGCTCATCATGCCCGCTCGCTATGCGATCGCACCGCTCGACATGGGCCTGCCGCCGGTGGCCGCGCCACTCAAAGTCGAGGATGCCGCACGCGGCGTCGGCAAGGGTAAAAAGCAGGACCTGACGCTGCACGGCAGCGCGCAATACACCACGCGCTTGCTGCGTTGTGGCTACCTGTACGTGTACGACGAAAAAAATGACACGATGGCCTCGTACTGGATCTCGCAGGAAGGTTACTACCTGCGTTTACTGGAGGGGGCCACGATATCGGAGCAGGATAAGTCGATAACGCCGTGCGCCTACGCCGGACATAAGGAGTTGGCCGGCTGTATCGCGATCGCCGATGCCGGGCGGGTCGGCACCCTCTGGCTGGGATTTTCCGACGTGCAGTGGACGAAGGTCGTCATCGATGCGCACCGCGGGCCTGCCGGCAAGGCGCTGCGCGAACTGCACATGCGTGCCTTCGATGCGGGCGCGTGGCTCAAGGCCCATGGCGCGCCATCCGGCGCTACAACCAGCACCAAAGCCAGCACCGGCAGTAAAAGCCTCAGTAGCTCCCGAGGCAGCACCCCGCACGCGGTGAGTCTCGACGTGCTGGCGAGCACGGTGGCCGAGTACGCCCCGGTGTCGATGCATATCAGGGGCAGGGCCAACCCCTTCGCGCCGCCTTCGGCGCCGGCGTTTCATCTGCGCATGGGGCAAGCCGAGAGCATGCAGGATACCTGCCGCCGGCGCAGCCCCGGCATGGCGGCCGCCGTCGTCGTGCTGGACGACGCGGCAGGCGTCGCCCAGGATCTCGCCGCTCTGATCGATTGGCACGGCGAGCGCCTGCGCGACACGCGCGTGGAGCGGGGGAAGTACGACAAGGCGAGCGGGTACGGCCCCTATACCACGACGTATCGGCACCTGTCGGCGCTGGACGGCGCGATTCAGTTGTTGCGCACGACCCATGACGAGAAGGTCAAGAAGCAGGTGTTCCGACAAACAGAGGCCCACGCCGACCAACTTCAGGGGTATCGGAACGTCGCTATCGCTCGAGGCGCGGCGTACGCGAGGATGATGCCCGCCGAGGCAAGGCGCAACCCGGTCGCCAGTGTCTTCGCCAACCAGGATTCCGCCGAATCCGCAGAAATGCTGGCACTGCTTGACGCCGCGAACCGAAATCCGACGCCGCAGGCGATCCAGGCTGCGCAACAGGCGTCTTGGGCTGGATACCAGAAGCGGATCAAGACCGCTCCGTACGATGCATGGAAGGCCGAATATCGGGCGGCCACGGATGCCCTGGAGAAACAGCATATCGAGCCGTTGGCGCGGGCGCATGCCGCATGGATGCAGAGCAACCTGCTGGCCAACAAGCTCGACAGCACGCACGACGGCAAGGTTGTGCTCAGCGGCGACGCCTACACGGAAACCCTGCAGCGCTGCATCGGACCGACCCAGGACATCGACGGGTGCGCGGCGGTGTATCTGCAGTGGCTCAAGGGGGATATCACCGACCGGGCGAATCTGCTGTTGCGCGCGCTGGTGTTGCGCCAGGATGAGTTGATCGGCGCGATGGCGGCGGCACCGCTGCACCCGGATAGCTTGCCGTGGGAGGCGCTGTTCGAGCAGTACGCCAGTCACCTGGCGCCGTTGCTCAAGCCGTCGCTGGACGCGCGGGTCAACATGCGCGTGGCGCAGGAGGCCTTCGAGCAGGCCAAGGCCGAGCAAGCCGCAGCGCTCAAGGACTTCATCAACGCGACGGGATATGAGCGACACGCCTTACTGCCGTCGAATCATCCGATGCGGGTTGAACTGGAGGCGGCCGATGCACGCGTGCAGGCGGCGCGCGAGCAGGCTGAGGCGCAGCGCGACGCGGGAAAAAAGGAGACGCCCGACTCGGTGTCGATGCTGCTCGCGCAGTTGGGCGGCCCCATCGCTGCGGCGCTGCGCGAGTTCAACAACAACGCAGCGGAAAAGGCAGTGGCACGCTGGATGGCGATCATGGGGGTAACGCTGAGAACCCCGGTGGGGGTGGTCGTGGTCACCGGCAAGGTGGCGGACACCACCAAGTTTCTGGCGAAGACCCTTGTGCAGAATCTTGCGGCGGCGGGCGAGCGAAACGGCAAGCCGTGGTCGGACAGCCAGATCCGGCAGCAGACCAGGTACGCCGAGCGGCAGGTGGTGGGGAGTTATGCGAGCGGCAATATTGGCGCGTTTGAAACGGCGTCCTTGGGAAACGGGGTGAAAGCCAAGCTTGCCGTGTTCATTACCGACGACATGCACGAGAAGATAGCAGCCATCCCGGACCCGTCGAAGAAGGTGGCGAAGCTCGTCGAGTCGGTGACGACGCCGAAAAGTCTGCACGAGTATGCCGTGCTGAAGGTGGGGCGCGCGCCCGTGGCCGGTGCGGTGGCGCAGGGCATCGTGACGGCCGTCGACGTGATTGGCAAGTGCACGGGCTGGGAACAGATGCTCAAGGCCGAGGCGAAGGCGCTGTCGTTCGAGAAGTCCCGGGAGCAGGACGCGCGCGTCACGCTGGGCGGCGCGCTATATGTGGCCGCGCTCGGGGAAGCGCTAGCTCGTGTCGTGAACATCCATGGCACGTGGCGCAATGTGCATGCGACCGGAATGAGTGGACGAGCCATGGGCGAGAAGATCGCCAAAGGCGCCGGAACCGTCTTGAAAGGAGCGTCGATGCTGACGGCCGCGTTGTCGGCCGTGATGGGGGTACTGGATTTGGTGGATGGGGCCAAGAATCTCCTGCACGAGCGATGGGCGCTAGGTGGGCTTCAACTGGTTTCTGGGGTGACTGGCGGGGCTGGGGCGATTCTTGCGTTCTGGGCGGCTTTCACAGGCGCGATTGCTGCGAGCGTGGTCGCCGGATGGCTTTTGGTGGCAGCTATGGTGCTAGCTGCCTTGGGCATGGCGATCGACTACGTCAAGGGTGACAAATTCGCACAGTGGCTGGAGCGCGGTTATTGGGGCACGCTGCCTTCCGAACGCTATGCCAAGCCTGACACGGAACTGGCCGATTTCAAACTGGCGATGCAGGAGGCGCAATGAGCGCAACAATCCGCAAGCATGGACCGCTGAGTGAGCAGGACCGTGAATGGCACCAGCCGATAGATGTGCGGCACGAGAATCCGCACGCGTCGGGGCAACTCATCCGGATGAATTCCACTTACCTGGAACTGGTGGACGTGTCGCACGCGGATCGCGGCATGATGAGTGCAGCCGGGGTTTGGGCTATTGGGATGTGCGCAGGTTTCTTGAGTTTCAGTTTGTACGTCGTCATCTTTTTGAACTACCTGAATCCGAAGTGGAATCGCAGCGATGAAACGGAAATGCTTGTGTTCATGGCGTTTGCGACCGTCTTGTTGTCACTAAGCATTACCGGGGTCGTTGTCCTCAACCGAAAAATCGGCGAATGGTTCGGCTACACGCATTACCCAATACGTTTTAGCCGTCGAAACCGGATGGTCTACGTTTTTCGCGGCGATAGCACCGTGCTGGAAGTCCCATGGGATGACGTGCATTTCGCCCTGCGGGTGAATAGGGAAGTGCTCAACGTGCGTGTGTTCACCATGTGCGGCCTGGTATTGAAGGACCCGGAAAATGTCCAGGAAACGTTCTTGTTCGGTTACGCATCGACGTGCAAGCAGGACTGCATCGACAACTGGGAATTTGTTCGTCGCTACATGGAAGAAGGCCCCCAGGCGGTGATGGCTGCACCAGGTTTCAAGTACCCACTACCGATCGCGGACAAGCGCGAAACGCTATATCAGGGCTGGATAGCATTGCGGAGCACATACGAGGGGCGGCCAACCGTCGCGCTCCTCTTTCTGCCCTTCCGCCTGCTGTTCATCATCGGCCGCCAGGTGCGCCACCTGACGTGCAAGGTGCCACTATGGCCGGCAAACGTGGAAGCCGCATGCGAAATCGATTCGTGGGACCAATATGTGCGAGATTCGAGCACGAATCCCGTGGGGTATCGATAGTAAGGTAATCGATGGTCGGACGCCGTTGTTTCGCGAAATCCCAACACCCCGCCGACGCCTGCCGGGCCAGCCGAATCACGAACGGACCGTCTGCCACAGCATGATCCTCGCAATCCCCGAGCCAGCGATCAAAAATTCTCCGCATCGTATGATCGAGTGAGGACGCCGCGGCGCTTCACCCCGCGTTGCGTCATGCCCAGACGCTGTTCACGGTATTCAGTATGTGGCTCACCAGTTGCGGCTGGCGATGGGTATCCGTCTTGGCAAATACGGCCGAGAGTTGGGCCCGCGCGGTGTAGCGGGAAATGTCCAACGACTGCGCCGCTTCCGTGAGGCTTTCCCCATTCGTCAAACGTGCGGCGAGTACGGCCTCGGCTCGCGTCAAGCCGAAAAGCTCCACCAGCACGCCCGCAGAGACTTCCGGCTTCTGGTCGGCGTCCCGCACAAGAAGGAGCACTGCGGATGCCGTTTTCTCCCCCAACGCCGCGCGCACACCGTAAGGCCGCACCAGCACACTCCAATGGCGCTCCCCGCCGCGACGAATCCGGAATGACCGGGCGGCGTCGCCGGGTCCTTCACTTGCGGCAGCCGCCGCCAGCGTTGTGCGCAACAGTCGTTCGCTCTGGGGGTCGAGGCAACGGACAACGCCGTTCCATAGTCGGAAGCCGTCTTGCTGCGCCAGCCAGCGATCGGCCACGGCATTTTTCAGCAACACCCGGCCGTCCTGACTGAGTACCAGACATCCCACCGCCAGTTGTTCGGCGGCATCGTCAAGCACGCTCAACTGGTATTGCTGATGGGCGAATCGTGCGTAGATCGCAAAGGCGGTCCTCAGGCGCGGCGCCAGTGCCTCCAGTATTTTCTGTTCGCGCTCGCCGAATCGAGGCTCTCCCTCCCGCCGGGCGCCGCGCAGCCTGAAGATCATGCCTGTCACCGGCTCCGCCAAATCAAGCCCGATCAGATCGGTGACCTGACCGTACGTGTGCAGGTATTCGTAATACCCGGGATGCCGATCGGCCAGCTCCGCCTCGCTCATCATGCGGCTGAGAATGCACACCTCGCCTTCCGGCAATTCCAGAAACGGCGACGCCTCGAACACCCGTTCCTGTAATGCCACGATGGCGTCCGCGTGCCCCTCCAGCGTCACGAGCACGCCCGGATCGCCCGAGCGCGGCTTGCGAAGCACCAGGGTGGCGTGGTGACAAGGGATGTACTGCTCCATCGCCTCCAGGAAACTCACCCATGGCGGGTTTTCCAAAGTGCAGGCAAACAATGCGTCGATGAGACGCATCAGGCCACGCGATGCCGACGGCGTTCTCATCGGCAGCCGGTGATGTGCGCTGACAACGACGGACGCAACGACAGTTGGCACGCCAGGGCGCCGGGCATCTGTTCGATCCTGAACACGTCTTGCGTCCTTCCGGTTGCATGATGAACACGTATCTTCGCCGTTCCTTCTCCATTCCTCATCACCCGTATGCATTACACGCTTCCCCTAGGGCGCCCGTTCGCCCGCGTAGTGCATTTGCCCGATGTGCCGCGCACGGCCCGCTGGCACGCTGTGATCTCCGACAAGCCCGGCACCGACCACGGATGGGAAAACGCCATGCTGATAGAACAACGCTCGACGACCGACACGACCGAAGCGCCCGCCCGGCCGGCCCACGGGCGCCGCTATCCGATCTACGTGCTGCTGGTGCTGACATTGGTATCGTGTGTCAGCGCACTCGATCGGCAGATCTTCTCCATCCTGGCCCAGTCGATCAAGCATGACCTCGGCCTCACCGACACCGAGATGGGTTTTTTGTTCGGCACGGCTTTCGCCGTCTTCCATGCGTTGTTCGGTCTGATGCTGGCGCGCCTGGCCGACGGTTGGAGCCGTCAGCGCCTGATAGCCGCCGCGCTCGTGGCCTGGAGCGCGATCACCGGCTTCAATGGCCTTGCCGGCAACTTCTGGCAATTGCTGGCGGCACGCATGGGCGTGAGCATTGGCGAATCGGTAGCCTCCCCCGCTGCGTTCTCGCTTTTGGCGGAATGGTTTCCCGCGCGCCGCCGGGCCACGGCGCTGGCGGTCTATTCGGGCGGTGCGTTTGTCGGCGCCGGTCTCGGACTCGCACTGGGCGGCGCGGTCGCTCACGCGTGGGACATGCACTTCGCCGGCGCCGCGCCGCTGAATCTGCGCGGCTGGCAGGTGGCGTTCTTCGCCGCCGGCGCCCCCGGGCTATGCCTGGCGCTATGGGTACGCACGCTGCGCAGCCACGCGCCGCGGCTGCGAGACGCCCGGCTCGCGCCACTCGTCTGGCGTGAGATGCGGCTGGCAGTGCCCCCGCTAAATTGTCTTGCGGTCCTGCAACAGCGCGACGGCGCGCTGCTTCGGGACAACCTTGTCCTGATGGCCGCGCTTACAGTGCTGGCCTCGGGCATCGCAAGCTGGTCGGGCGATTGGGTGCAGTGGCTGCTGCTTGCGCTGGGCGTCTATGCCGCGGGTACCTGGCTGCAACTGTTGAACCGCAGCGAACCACAGGTCGCCGCCCTGTTCATTCGCCGGCGCACATTGACGTTCCTCTCGCTCGGCTGCGGTTTCGCCAGCGCGATCAATGCAGCGACCGCGATGTGGATGGCCCCGTTCCTGATTCGCACCTACGGATTGAACATTGCCCAGGCGGGGTGGCAATTGGGCGTGGCATTCGCGGCGTCGGGCTGGCTGGGCGTGATTATTGGCGGCGTGGCCGCGGACCGCCTGCGCGAAATTACACCGCGCGGACGCATCCATGTCGCCACGCTCGCCACTGCGCTTCCCCTGCCGTTCCTGTGGCTGAGCATTCACGCGGCCACAGCAGTTGGCGCGGTTTCCTGGCTCTTCTTTGCAAACCTGTTCGCGACCTTGTGGGTGGCCGCCGGCTCGACCAGCGTACAGGAACTGACGCCGCTTCATGCGCGTGCGACGGCGTCGGCCTTCTATCTGCTGGTGGTGACCTATGTCGGCATGGCGCTTGGGCCCTACACCGTCGGCAAGTTGTCGGACGCCCTCGGAAACCTTGGCTCGGCCATCCTCTCGCAGGCCTGCGTCACGGCCGCGCTTGCCTGCCTGTGCTTCGTGTTCGCCGCCCGTCACGTGGCGCGTGAACAGCTCCCGGAATAACCATTGCAAAGGATCGATTTCATGTCCACCATGACCGGCGGCGATGCCGTCTACCAAGCCCTGAAGGCAGCCGACGTCACGTGCGTCTTCGGCATCCCCAGCCAGCACAATCTCGGCCTCTATGACGCGCTTTGCCGTCACGGCGACATTCGGGTCATCGGCACCCGGCACGAACAAGGCGCCGTGCACGCCGCCGACGGCTACGCGAGGGCCACGGGCAAACTCGGCGTGGCGATCGCGAGCACCGGCCCCGGCACCGTCAACACGATCAACGGCCTCTACGAAGCGGCCTTTGCCTCGTCACCTGTGCTTCTGATCACGACCCAGATAGACACGCGGTATCTCGGCCGCGGCAAGGGTTTTATTCACGACGCCGATCAACAACTGACGATGCTGCGCACGGTGACGCGGCGCAGCGAACGGGTACTGCACGTGCGCGACATTGCGCCGGCACTGCACGGTGTGATGCGCGATATCCATTGCGGGCGTGCGCAACCGGGTGCCGTGGAAATTCCGACGGATCTGCTGCTCGCACCGCTGCCGCAACAAACGTATGTGTACGACCCTCCAGCGCCGCTGCCCGCCGATGGCGCCGCGTTGGACAACGTCGCGCAGCGCATTCGCGACAGTCGCAGGCCGCTCATCTGGGTCGGCGGCGGCTGCGTCAGCGCCAATGCCGCCGATGCCGTGCGCCGATTGGCGCAGCGTATGGGCGCCCCGGTCGTAAGCAGCGTCAACGGCCGTGGCGTACTGCCCGCCGGGCATCCGCTTTACGCCGGTTGCCAGACCCACCTGCCCGCATTCAACGATTTGTTGGCGCAGGCCGATCTCGTGCTCGCCATCGGCACGCGTTTCCAGGCGCTGGCGAGCCAGTATTGGCAGCAGCCGATGCCGCGGAACCTGATCCACATCGATGCGGACGTCGGTGTCATCGGACGTAACTATCCACCGGCGTTGTCGGTGGTGGCGGACGCCCGGCTGGCGGTGGAGGGATTGCTTGAACGCCTTCCCTCACATGCGGCCGACAGCGAGTTCATCGCGCTTGCGCAGGACATTCGCGGCGCCTTCACAACGACGCTGCAACGAATGATCGGCCCCGATCATCAGCGCATTGTCAGCACCATCGAAGCCTTGTTGCCGGCCGATAGCCCTGTGGTGTGCGACGCGACCATCACCGCGAACACCTGGGGCAACTATCTGCTTGCCATCCGCGGCCCGCGCATCGGCCACTACAGCACGGGACTTGCCATCGGCCCCGCCCTGCCGCTGGGTATCGGTGCCGCGATCGGCACCGGCAACAAGACACTGGTCATCCACGGCGACGGCGGCGTCATGCTCAACCTTGCCGAAATCGCGACGGCCGTCGAGACCCGCGCGCCGATCATTCTCTGCGTATTTAACGATGGGGGTTACGGCGTGCTCAAGGGCCTGCAGCGAGTCACGACCGGCCGACCCTACGCGGTAGACCTGCACACCCCGGACTTTGTCGCGGTGGCAGGCGCCATGGGCATGCCGGGCTGTTTGGTCCGCTCGACGGAGGCCTTTGCGCAAGCGTTGGAAACGGCGCTCGCGACGGACGGTCCGTACCTGATCGAGATTGACCTGAACAGCCTCGCCCCTATCCGCATGTTCGGTTGAGGCGATGACATGACACATAGACGCCTGTATGCCGGCAGCGATCTTTCCCGTGCCGTGACGATTGACGATCTGCGCCAAATGGCGCGCAAGCGCCTGCCGCGTTTCCTGTTCGAGTATGTGGATGGGGGCGCCGAGGACGAACTCACCTTGCGGCGCAACCGGGATGCATTCGCCCGCCACACGCTCCAGCCATCGACGCTGGTGGACGTCTCGAATCGCACGCAAGCTGTCGAACTGCTCGGCAGGCCGGCGGCCGCTCCCCTGGTGATTGCGCCCACGGGCTTTAACGGCATGCTCAGCCAACGCGCAGATGTCGCACTTGCACGCGCCGCCGCCAAGGCAAGCGTTCCGTTTACGCTCAGCATGGCGGCCAACGTGCGGCTCGAAGACGTCGCCACGGATGCCGGCGGCAGGCTATGGATGCAACTCTACTGGGTGCGCGATCGCGACTTCATCCGCAGCCTCGTCACACGCGCTGAAAAGGCGGGCTTCGAAGCGTTGGTGCTTACCAGCGACGTGCAGGTCTCCGGCGGCCGTGAATGGGACCGCCGCAACTACCGCGCAGGCATGCAACTCTCGCTGCGCAACAAGCTTGACGTGCTCGCCCATCCGCGATGGCTGTGGCACATGCTCCGCGAAGGCGGCCCGCCGCGCTTTGCCAATATCCGCGAGTTGGCCCCCCCTGACGCAAGAACGGTGATCGACGACATGATGACCCTGGGGCGCAATATGGACCCCGCATGCAACTGGGACGACCTGCGCTGGCTGCGCTCGATTTGGCCTCGCCGTCTTCTGGTGAAGGGCATCCTCTCGGTGCCCGACGCTGAACGCGCCATCGCCCATGGTGCCGACGGCGTGATCCTGAGCAATCACGGGGGCCGCCAATTGGACGGCGCCATCAGTGCGCTGGAGACTCTGCCGGCGGTGCGCCACGCGCTGGGTCCGGACGCCACGATCCTGGTCGATGGCGGCATTCGCCGCGGTGTGGATGTGATCAAGGCGAAAGCGCTCGGCGCAACCGCCGTCATGACCGGACGCAATTGCCTTTACGGCGTGGCCGTTGCCGGCGAGGCCGGCGCGCTGCGCGCCCTCGACATCATCCGTCAGGAAACAGACCGCGCGCAGGCCCTGCTCGGCGTGCCGGATATCAACGCGCTGGATGAACGCGTCTTGTCCGGCCGAACCCCTATCGGATTTGCGCCGTTGCGGCGCGAACTTTCTCAAGGAGTCACCTGATGCAAGCCACTGTTCGCGTACCCGTCGTCATCCGCGGCCGGGTATTGGAAGATTGCAATGTGGAATTCGGCGGCCGCCACGACGACGTGCGCTTCGTAGTTCCCGACATCAGACCGCACCTGGCCAGCCTGTTGCTGCGCAACCCTTCGCAGATGGCGGATCTGCATGCCCTGCGTTTCGACGACATTGTCGACTACCTCGCGCGCCTGGGCGAGCAGTTGGACATCCACCGCAACGCGCATCTGCAGGCGGCCTTTGCGTTGTCGTGCCGGACCTCGGGGCTGTCGGCGCCGATTCTGCGCTATTTCTACGAATCCATTCCGGCTTCTTTCCTGCCGGCTGTCGTGCGGGAGACTGCGGACCGCCTCGTCGGCATCGATTATCTGGAGGGATGGGTGCCGCAGCCGTCCCGCGTGCACAGCGGCGAGCCCACGCGCATCCGTGCCTTTGGCGCGCGCTGCGTGCATGTCATCGCCGGGAATGTGCCGATGGTGGCAGTGGGTACGGTGATCCGCAACGCCTTCACCCGCTCCGACGCGATCATCAAGACACCGTCCAACGATCCGCTCACGGCCATCGCCATCGCGCGAACAATGGTGGACATGGCCCCCGATCATCCGCTGACGCGCCACCTCAGCGCGGTGTACTGGAAAGGCGGAGATGAAGTTGTCGAACGTGAAATCTACGATCCGCGCGCCATCGACAAGATTGTTGCGTGGGGCGGCTTCGCCGGCATCAAGCATGTCAGCGGGTACCTCCAGCCGGGTCTCGACCTGATCACGCTCGATCCCAAGCACAGCGCGACCCTCATCGGTCCCGAAGCGTTTGCGAGCGATGAATCGCTGCACCATGTCGCGAAGCGGCTGGCACTCGATATTGGCGCGATGAATCAGGAGGGCTGCGTCAATGCGCGCGTGGTCTACGTCGTGTCCGGCACCGACGATGCCGGACTCGGGCGCATCGAGCGTCTCGGCCGATTGACGTTCGAGGCGCTGCAGGCACTGCCGGAGCATCTGAGCACACCACACAAGGCGTTCGATCCGGCGCTCAAGGACGAAATCGATGGCCTGCGCTATGCCAGCGACGAATACGTCGTGTTCGGCGGCAAACGTGATGAGGGCGCGATCATCGTCTCACGGACCGATGCGCCCGTGGACTTCGCACGGAGCCTCGCCTGCCGCGTCGCCAATCTGGTTCCGATCGACGACGTCGAGGTCGCCGTCAGGTCGGTCAATGCATACACGCAGACCATCGGGATCTTCCCGGAGACGTTGAAAATCCGCTTGCGCGACCGCCTCGCCTATCAGGGCGCCCAGCGCCTCGTTTCACTTGGCGCCGCCGCCATCTTCGAAGATGCCGCCACACCTCAGGACGGCATCGAGCCCGTACGCCGCATGTGCAAGTGGATCGTCGAGCAGACGTCTGACGCGTCCATGCTCGAAGCACTCGCCACGCGTACCTGAGCGCCACAGGAGCCACCCATGCCTACCCTTGCCGACAGTTTGCTGCTGGACCCCAAGTCGTACATCGAAGCCAACTACGATGCGGGCTACCGTCTCACCCGCGAGCAACTCGAAGCGGTTCACCTGACAGGGGCGCGACAGCGCTTCGAGATGCTGCGTGACCGCATCCCGGTGCTGCGCAAACTCGCCGAAGAACAAGGCGTGACAGCGATTCATTCGCTGGACGACGTCGTGCCGCTGTTGTTTCCCCATACGGTTTATAAGTCCTATCCGTTCTCCATCATCGAGCGGGGGCACTTCGAGCGCCTGACACGTTGGCTGAACGGCCTCACTGCGTGCGACCTCAGTGGCGTGGATCACGGCGACATCGACAGCATCGACAGCTGGATCAAGCGCCTCGATGACAGCACCGAACTGAGACTGCTGCATACCTTCGGCACCAGCGGCAAGCTTTCCTTCGTGCCGCGCACCGCCCGGCAATGGGTGGAGGCGAATCGCCTGACCGCTCACTGCGTGCGCGACTGGCATGGCCCGGGTTCGGGCCCCGACCTGTTCAGCGCACGCATGCCGATGGTACAGCCGGGCTACCGGTTCGGCGCCGGCGCCACCTACCGCGGCGTGGAACAGATGGTGACGCAATGGGCCGGGGGCGACGCCAATGCCCTGTTCCTCTATCCGAACGAATACTTCAGCGCCGATATCGCGTCGCTGGCCGGGCGTCTGCGCGCGGCCGAATCCCGCGGCGAGCAGGGCCAACTGGAACTCTCCGCGTCGCTGCTGGCACGTCGTGAAGAATTTGCCGCGCGCGAGCAACAGCGCCCGGAACGCATGAAGCAATTTCTGGAGGCCGCCCTGCAACGCTTTGGCGGCTCGGACATCTGCCTGTTCGCGGTGTGGCCGCTTCTGTTCGAATGGGCGGAGCAAGCGTTGGCCAAAGGTGTGCGCCGGGCCTTCGGGCCGGGCAGCATCCTCATGAGCGGTGGCGGCAGCAAGGGGCGTGTATTGCCCGACGACTACCGTGAGCAGATCTTCTCGTTCCTCGGCTTCGAGCGAGTGTTCGAGTTCTACAGCATGAGCGAACTGATGGTGAGTTGCCCTCGTTGCGAGCACGGCCATTATCACATCCCTCCCGTGCTGGTGCCATTCGTGCTCGATCCCGACACTGGCCGCGCACTGCCGCGCGAGGGCACCCAAACCGGCCGCTTTGCCTATCTCGACCTGTTGCCCGATTCGTATTGGGGCGGCTTGGTCAGCGGCGACGAGGTCACCATCAGCGGCTGGGATACGCCGTGTGAATGCGGCCGGCACGGCCCCTACCTGAGCGGCACCGTACGCCGCTACAGCGAAAAGCAAGGAGGGGTCGACAAGATCAATTGTGCGGGTGCGCCCGAGGCACATGATCGAGCGGTCGAGTTTCTCCTGTCTTCAACACAAAATGGATAACGTAATGCACCCTACCCCTTCAAATCGGCACCTGCGCGTTGTCGTCCTCGGCGCCGGCATGTCAGGCATCTTGTGCGGCATCAAGTTGCGGGAAGCCGGCTATACCAACGTGTCCATCTACGAAAAGGCGTCCCGGCCGGGCGGCACGTGGCGAGAAAACACGTACCCGGGCCTGACCTGCGATGTGCCGTCCCACGCCTACACCTACTCATTCGAGCCGAATCCGGACTGGAGTCACCAGTTACCCCCGGGCGCGGAAGTGCAGGACTACTTCGAGCGTACCGTCAAGAAGTACAAAGTGGATGAGCTGATCCGGTTCGATCAGGAAGTCACGCGTTGCGAATTCGTCGACGGGCGCTGGCATCTGGAAACGAAAAATGGACTGCGTGACGAAGCCGACGTCGTGATTGCCGCGACCGGTGTTCTCCACCACCCGCGATACCCCGACATCCCCGGGCTGAAGACATTTGAAGGAAGCCTGCTCCACAGCGCACGATGGGACCACAGCGTAGCGCTGGATGGCAAACGCATCGGCATCGTGGGTAATGGTTCCACCGGTGTGCAGCTTGTTTCGGCACTGGCGCGCCGTGCCAGCAAGCTCAAGCACTTTCAGCGAACCGCCCAGTGGATCATGCCGGTGGAAAATCCCGCATTCACTGAAGCGCAGAAGCAGGCATTACGCGATGATCCGGCGCTGCTCAAGCGCATGCAGAACGATGAAACGTATATGGCCAATGTGGAACGCTTCACCACGGCCGTCGCCAACGCCGAGTCGCCCGAAATGGCGGCAATCGAAGCCATCGTGCGGGAAAACCTCGAGCGCAGCGTACAAGACCCGGTCCTGCGGGAGCAGCTGCGCCCCAATTACCGCGCCGCCTGCAAGCGGTTGATCTTTTCTCCGGATTACTATCAGGCGATTCAGCACCCGAATGCGGCGCTGGTCACCGACGGCATCGAGACGATCACGCCGAATGGCGTGCTGACGCGCGACGGCAAACTGCACGAGCTGGACGTCATTGTCCTCGCCTCGGGTTTCCACGCAGACCGGTTCATGCGCCCGATGCAGGTGATCGGACGCCATGGCAAATCGCTCAACGATGCGTGGGCCAAGCGGCCGAATGCGTATCTCGCAGTGGCCATCCCCCAGTTCCCCAACTTCTTCATGCTCAACGGCCCCACGAGTCCCGTCGGGAACTTCTCACTGATTGACGTCGCGGAAAACCAGTGGGGCTATATTGCCCAGCTTCTCGAACCGCTGAGTTCCGGCGAGTGCCGCGAGATCACGGTCACGCAGGCCGCGTTGGATGAATACGAGCAGGCCCGCCTGGCTGCAGCAAAAAACACCATCTTCGGGTCGGGCTGCAATAGCTGGTACCTGGACGCTGAAGGTGTGCCCGCCACCTGGCCATGGAACTACGAGCGCTTCAGGAATGCGATGAAGGCGCCCAAACTGGATGCCTTTGAAATGCGCAAGTAACTGCGGTACTCAGGCGCGCAAGCGCGCCTGAGCAGTGGCGTGCGCCTCAGGTCACCGGCGCCGGGTTGAACAGCACCAGCGCGTTGTGCAATCCGAGCTTGTCGGCGCACACCTGCTTGCGTCCGCTTGCGACGTCCAGGATCAGGTGGAACAGCTCCCAGCCGATATCGGCAATGGTCGCCTCGCCGGTAGCGATACGGCCCGCGTCGAGGTCGATCAGGTCATGCCAGCGCTCGCTCAGCGCCTTGCGTGTCGACATCTTGATGACCGGCGCCATGGACAGCCCGTATGGCGTGCCCCGCCCCGTGGTGAACACCTGGAGGTTCATGCCCGACGCCAGTTGCAGCGTGCCGCACACGAAATCGCTGGCCGGCGTCGCCGCGAAGATCAGGCCCTTGCGTCGGATGCGTTCGCCCGGACTGAGCACATCGACGATCGGGCTGGTGCCGGACTTGACGATGGAGCCCAGCGCCTTCTCCACCACGTTGGACAGCCCGCCCTTCTTGTTACCGGGCGATGGGTTGGCGCTGCGGTCTGCCTGACCGCCGCTCAGGTAGTCGTCGTACCACGCCATCTCGCGCAGCAGGGCGCGGCCCACGTCTTCGTTGATCGCGCGCGGCGTCAGCAGGTGGATCGCATCGCGCACTTCGGTCACTTCGGAGAACATGACCGTGCCGCCGGCCCGCACGATCAGGTCCGCCGCAAAGCCGACCGCCGGGTTGGCGGTCACGCCCGAGAACGCATCGCTGCCGCCGCATTGCACGCCCACCACGAGGTCCGATGCCGGACAGGTTTCGCGGCGCCGCCGGTTCAGGTGCTCGAGCCGGTTTTCCGCCATGTCGAGGATGGCATCGATCATGCCGCCAAAGCCATCAAAGGCTTCGTCCTGCAAGCGCAGCACGGGCGACTCCGCGGTGCCCGCCACTTCAATCGGAATACGGCCGCCGGGCGCGAGCTTTTCCGGCACCAGCCGCTCCGGCACGAGCTTCTCGCAGCCCAGCCCGATCACCATCACCTCGCCGCCAAAGTTCGGATTGAGCGCGAGGTTCTGCAAGGTGCGGATCGGCACGATGGCCGCCGGTGCGTTGATGGCGACACCGCAGCCGTAGGTGTGATTGAGCGCAACCACGTCGTCCACGTTGGGGTAGCGCGGCAGCAGTTCGCGCTTGATGCGCGCGACCACGTAGTCGGTCACGCCTGCCACGCACTGCACGCTGGTCATGATGCCGAGCACGTTGCGCGTGCCGACCGTACCATCGACATTGCGATAGCCCTCGAAGGTGTAGCCGTCCAGTGGCGGCAGTTCCGGCGCGGCGCGCGTGGCCAGAGGCAGATCGCCCAGCGCAGGCGCGGATGGCAGGCGCACCGCGTGCTCGTTCACCCACGCGCCACGCGGCAGATCCCTTACCGCGTAGCCGATGATTTCGCCATAGCGGACCACGGCGGCCCCTTCGGCGATCGCCTGCAGCGCGACTTTGTGGCCCTGGGGCACGCCTTCGATCAGCACGGTACCGTCGTCCAGCGCCGTGCCCGCCGGCAGGCCGCGCGCATTGACGACAATCGCGACGTTATCGCTGTCATGCACGCGGATGGAAAGCGCGCGCTCCACGCCGGTGGCGCCGCTTACGGGGGAATCAATCGACATCATACGTTCCGTAGTTTTCGCTGGGTCCAATGGCGGCAGCGCTCAGCGCACCAGGCACGGACGCTTGTTGTTGAAGATCCAGCCCGGGATCAGGTACTGCATCGCCGCCGCGTCGTCGCGGCTGCCGAGACCGTGCTTGCAATATAGCTGGTGTGCGGCGTCGAGTGCGTCGAAATCGATGTCGATGCCCAGCCCCGGTCGCTGCGGCACGGCAACCCGCCCCCCCACGATGCGCAGCGGCTCGCGCGTCAGGCGCTGGCCGTCCTGCCAGATCCAGTGTGTGTCGATGGCAGTGATATTGCCCGGCGCAGCCGCCGCCACGTGCGTGAACATGGCCAGCGAAATATCAAAGTGGTTGTTCGAGTGCGAGCCCCAGGTCAAGCCCCATTCCGCACACATCTGGGCGACGCGCACCGAGCCGCGCAGGGTCCAGAAATGCGGATCGGCCAGCGGAATATCGACCGACCCCAGCTGGATGGCATGCCCCATCTGCCGCCAATCGGTGGCGATCATGTTAGTCGCCGTCGGTAGGCCGGTCGCGCGGCGGAATTCGGCCATGACCTCGCGGCCGGAGTAGCCGCCTTCGGCACCGCACGGATCTTCCGCATACGCCAGCACGTGGCCCTGCCCTTTGCACAGGCGGATCGCCTCGTCCAGCATCCAGGCGCCATTGGGATCGAGTGTGATGCGTGCATCGGGAAAGCGCTCGGCCAGCGCAGTCACCGCGGCGATCTCGTCCTCGCCGCGCAGCACGCCGCCCTTGAGCTTGAAGTCCTGGAAGCCGTAGCGGGCGTGGGCGGCTTCCGCCAGACGCACGATGGCTTCAGGTGTCAGCGCTTCTTCGTTGCGCAGGCGGAACCAGTCGTCGCTGGCGTCGGCCTCGCTGCGATAGGCAAGATCGGTACGCTTGCGGTCGCCCACGTAGAACAGGTAGCCGAGCATTGCCACGCTGTCGCGCTGTTGGCCCTCGCCCAGCAAGGCGGCGACCGGCACGTTCAGGTGCTGGCCGAGCAGATCGAGCAAGGCAGCTTCAATGGCCGTGACCGCGTGAATGGCGATGCGCAAGTCGAAGGTCTGCTGGCCGCGCCCGCCCGCGTCGCGGTCGGCAAAACGCTGGCGCACGGTGCCCAGCACATCCTGCCAGCGCCCGAGCGGCTGCCCGATCACGAGCGCTCGCGCATCCTCCAGCGTGCGGCGGATGCTCTCGCCGCCGGGCACTTCGCCAAGACCGGTGCCGCCGGCGCTGTCTTCGAGAATGACGATGTTGCGCGTGAAAAACGGGCCATGCGCGCCGCTCAGGTTCAGCAGCATGCTGTCGTGGCCGGCCACCGGCACGACACGCATTGAAGTGACCACGGGCGTGTCGCCGTGGTTCAAGGGGGTTTGGCTCAAGATTGTCTCCTTCATGATGCAGTGTCTGTCAGGCCGGTGCACGACCGAGGCTGGGCCGCTTGGGGTCATAGGTCCAGCCCGGCACGAGATATTGCATCGCCATCGCATCATCGCGCGCCCCGAAGGAAGTCCCCTTGGGGGAGGCGCCAGTACCGAGCTGCTGGTACAACGCATGGGCCTGCATCACGCGGTCCATGTCGATCTCGATGCCAAGCCCCGGCCGCTGCGGCACGGCAACCTCGCCGTTCACGATACGCAACGGCTCGCGCGTCAGGCGCGCTTCGCCCTCCTGCCAGATCCAGTGTGTGTCGATCGCGGTGATCTCGCCGGGCGCAGCGGCGGCCACGTGGGTGAACATCGCCAGTGAGATGTCGAAGTGATTGTTGGAGTGAGAGCCCCAGGTCAGGCCCCATTCGTCGCACAGCTGCGCAACACGCACCGAGCCCTGCATGGTCCAGAAATGTGGATCGGCCAGAGGGATATCGACCGCCTGCAGCGGCACCGCATGCCCGAGCTGGCGCCAGTCGGTGGCGATCATGTTGGTCGCCGTCGGAATGCCGGTCGCGCGCTTGAACTCGGCCATCACCTCGCGGCCGGAATAGCCCGCCTCGGGACCGCAGGGGTCTTCCGCATAGGCCAGCACATGCCCCTGCCCCTTGCATAGCGCAATGGCTTCGGCCAGCGACCACGCGCCGTTCGGATCCAGCGTCACGCGCGACTGCGGGAAACGCGCCTTGATGTCCGCAATAGCCTCCATCTCGTCGGCGCCGGCCATCACACCGCCCTTGAGCTTGAAATCGGCAAAGCCGTAGCGGTCCGTCGCGGCTTCCGCCAGGCGGACGAGTTCAGCCGGCGTGAGCGCGGCTTCGTGGCGCAACCGCAGCCAACCGTCCGGCGTACCCGAGCCGTCGAGATAGGGCAGATCCGTCTTGCGACGGTCGCCCACGTAGAACAGGTACGCCAGCATGCGTGCGGCATCGCGCTGCTGTCCGTTGCCGAGCAGTTCGGCCACCGGCACGTCGAGGTATTGGCCAAGGAGGTCCAGCAGCGCCGCTTCCACGGCGGTGATGACGTTGTCCATGCGCAGGTTGATCTCGTGCGGCTGGCGCAGCACCGCCGCCTCCGACGCGGACGTCACCTGATGCACGGTGGCCTGGTGCGCCGTGCGCCCCTGCCCCGACAGCGTGTGCCGAATGCTGTTCAGGATACCGTTGTAGCGCCCGATGGCGCGGCCCACCACCAGCGGCCTCACGCGTTCGAGCGTCTGCCGGATGCCTTCGCCGCCCGGTACCTCGCCCACGCCAGTGCGCCCGGCGTTGTCGTTCAGGATCACGATATTGCGGGTAAAGAACGGTGCATGCGCGCCGCACAAATTCAGCAGCATGCTGTCGTGCCCCGCCACCGGAATCACCTGCATCTCGGTGAGCACCGGCGTTTCCGCTCGGGTGCCGCCGCCTGTTTCTTCAAATACCACTTCCAGACTCCTGATTTCGACCGTTTATTTCAGTTCAACCCGCTTGATGTCACCGACCATGAACAGATAGCAGACGATGGCCACCAGCGCATGCGCCCCGACATAAACCAGCGCGCCGTTGAACGACCCGGTCTGATTGACGATATAGCCAACGACGATAGGCGTGGTGATGCTTGAGAGATTGCCGAAGGTATTCAACAGCCCGCCGGAGAGGCCCGCGATCTGCTTGGGCGCGGTATCGGAATTCACCGCCCAGCCCAGCGCGCCCAGCCCCTTGCCGAAGAACGACAGCGCCATGATGGCGACCACCAGCGCCTGCGCATCGACATAGTTGCAGATCACCATGCTCATCGACAGCAGCATGCCCAGCACGATCGGCAGCTTGCGCGCCAAAGACAGCGAGGCGCCGCGCCGCAGCAGCGCATCGGACAGGATGCCGCCGAGAATGCCACCCAGAAAGCCGCACACCGCAGGCACCGAGGCGACGAAGCCTGCCTTCAGGATCGACATGCCGCGCGCCTGTACCAGGTACACCGGGAACCAGGTGATGAAGAAATAAGTGAGCGCATTGATGCAGTACTGGGCAATGTAGATGCCCATCATCATGCGGTTTTTCAGCAACTGCTTGATGTAGCGGAGGTTCGGCCCTTGCGTCTTGGCTGCGCCGCCGCGATCCATGTTGACCAGCGCACCGCCCGCTTCGATGTAATCAAGCTCTGCGCGGTTGGCGCGCGGGTGGTCTTTGGGATCGTGAACGAATACCTTCCATGCCAGCGCCATCAACATGCCGACCACGCCCATCACGACGAACACGGTGTGCCAGCCGAAGCTGTGCACCAGCCACGCCATCAGCGGCGCGAAGAACACCGTGGCGGCGTACTGCGCCGAATTGAAGATCGCCGAAGCCGTGCCGCGCTCGTCGGCCGGGAACCACGCGGCAACGATGCGGCTGTTGGCGGGAAAGGATGGGGCCTCGGCCGCGCCGACAAGGAAGCGCAGGCAGAAAACCACGGCAATCGCCGCAGCGCCGGTAAAGAAGCCGACCGCCCCCTGCGCCAGCGTGAACAGCGACCAGAAGAAAATGCTCAGCGCATACACGCGCCGGGATCCGAAGCGGTCCAGCAGCCAGCCGCCCGGAATCTGCGCGATCACATACGCCCAGCCGAATGCGGAAAAGATGTAACCGAGCGCAACTGCGTCGATACCCATCTCCTTCTGCATGGCCGATCCGGCGATCGAGATAGTGGCGCGATCGGCGTAGTTGATCGTCGTCGCGATAAACAACATCGCGAGAATCATGTAGCGGGCGCGGCTCATGCGCTCGGTGCGCGGCACGCTTTGTCCACCCACTGCGGGGGCTTTGATATCCATCGTCTCCTCCTGTTCACGCCGCGGTGCGGTCACACGCGCGGGCTGCTGACCGCCGGGCTCTGATCGGCCCGGCTTTTCAGTGTTGTTTCACACGCATACGGATTGCCCTGCTGTCAATGCGACTGGCTCAGGGTGCACTCCATTGGCCGTCCACCAGCCGGCGCAGATGCAGCGGATTATCGTCGCGCAGCGCAGCAGGCAGGAGTTCGGGCGGCAAATCCTGATAGCAGACCGGGCGCAGGAAACGCTCAATCGCCGCCGTGCCGACCGACGTGGTGCGTGCATCCGTTGTCGCGGGCCACGGGCCGCCGTGCACCATCGCATGGCAGACTTCGACGCCGGTGGGCCAGCCGTTAGCCAGAATCCGGCCCGCCTTGCGTTCCAGCGTCGGCAGCAGCGCGCGCGCCAGCGCGGCGTCAGCCGCGTCCAGATGCAGGGTGGCGGTCAACTGCCCCTCCAGCGATTCGGCGATGGCCCGCAGCGTGGCAGCATCGGCGCAGCGTACCAGCAGCGCACTCGCGCCGAAAACCTCTTCGTGCAAAGCCGGATCGGCAAGGAAGCTGGCGGCATCGGTCGTAAACAACGCGGCGCGGCCGCGATTGGGGCCGGACGGCTCGACGCCGCGCGCCACACAGGCGACCTGCGCATGCGCCGCGAGCCGGGCAGCCCCCTGCTCGTAGGCCGCGTGAATGCCCGGCGACAGCATCGTTTGCGCGGCACAGGCGGTCAGCGCCTCGCCTGCCGCCGCAATGAAGGCATCCACATCCGGGCCATCGACCGCCAGCAGCAGGCCCGGGTTGGTGCAGAACTGGCCCGCGCCCATCGTCAACGATGCGGCGAACTGCCTGCCCAGATCGCCCGCGCGCTTGGCAAGGGCACCGGGCAGCAGAAAGATCGGGTTGACGGCGCTCAGTTCGCCGTAGACCGGAATCGGCTGAGGACGTGCCTGTGCCATTTTCAGCAGCGCCAGCCCGCCCGCGCGCGAGCCGGTAAAGCCGACAGCCTGGATGCGCGGATCGGACACCAGCGTGCCAGCCACGTCGTTGTTCGCAAACACCAGCGAGAACACGCCTTCGGGCAGCTCGCATGCCGCGACCGCCGCCTGTATCGCCCGCCCCACCAGCGCCGACGTGCCCGGATGCGCCGGATGCGCCTTGACCACCACCGGGCATCCGGCCGCCAGCGCGGACGCCGTGTCGCCGCCCGCCACTGAAAACGCCAGCGGGAAATTGCTCGCGCCGAACACCGCGACGGGCCCCAGCGCAATCCGTCGCTGGCGCAGATCCGCACGCGGCAGCGGCTTGCGCTCGGGCAGCGCGGGATCGATCCGCACGCCCGTGGCATCCCCCGCGCGCACGACGGACGCAAACAGCCGGAGTTGATGGCAGGTGCGTGCCCGTTCGCCTTCGAGCCGCGCGCGCGGCAGCGCGGTCTCCGCCATGGCTCGTTCGATCAGCGTATCGCCAATGGCTTCGATGTTTGCTGCAATGGTTTCCAGGAAAGCCGCGCGCGCCTCGGGCGCACTTTCACGGTATGCGTCAAAAGCGGACGCGGCAAGCGCGCAAGCGTGCGCGACATTCGCCTTGTCCGCCAGCGTGAAGGCCGGTTCCAGCGATTCGCCGGTCGCGGGATTGACGGCGAACAGCGCACCAGCAGCGCCCGGCACCGTCGCTTCGCCCAACAGAAGATTGCCGCTCAGAGACATGCTTCGACCTCAGCCACGCGGGACACCAGCGCCGCGAGCTCGGCGATCTCGGTCTCGGTCAGATCGGTAAGCGGCGTGCGCACCGGGCCGGCATCGCGGCCCACCACCTTCATGCCGGCCTTGACGATCGACACCGCATAACCCCGCTTGCGATTGCGCAACGCGATGTACGGCAGCACGAACGCCTTCAGCATGGCAAATACCTTGGCATGGTCGCGCGCACGCACGGCCTGATAGAAGTCCAGCGCGAATTGCGGCACGAAATTGAAGATGGCCGACGAGTACGTCGACACGCCCATTTCCAGATACGGCAGCGCGAAGGTTTCCGCGGTGGGCAGGCCACCGATGTAGGTGAAACGATCGCCCATGCGCGCGTAGATGCGCGTCATCAGTTCGAGGTCGCCCACGCCATCCTTGAACCCGACGAGGTTCGGGCAGCGCTCGGCCAGGCGGGCCAGTGCGTTTTCGTCGAGCACCTGGTTGGCGCGGTTGTAGAGAATCACGCCCAGTCGGGTGGACTTGCACACCTGCTCGACGTGCGCGGCCACGCCGTCGCTGGCGGCTTCGGTGAGATACGGCGGCAGCAGCAGGATGCCATCGGCGCCAGCGGCTTCAGCGGCCTTGCAGTATTCGCGAGCCATGGCCGTGCCATAGCCCGCCGGGGCGATCACCGGCACGCGTCCGCCGGTTTCCTCCACCGCCGCACGCACCACGCGGTCGACCTCTGTCGGCGTGAGCGAGAAGAACTCGCCCGTGCCGCCTGCGGCAAACAGCCCCGCAGCGTCGTGGCTGAACAGCCAGTTGAGGTTGGCGCGGTAAGCCGCCTCGTCAAATGACAGGTCGGCCTTGAAATGCGTGACCGGGAACGACAGCAGGCCAGTGCCGATCTGGCGGGCGAATTCGGTAGGTGTATAGCGTGACATGGATATTCGGTGGTGGCATCGGTGGTCAAAACGTGAATAGATTCTTGCACCTGGAACGATTCAAGTCCAAGATAACGAATGACTTGATTAATACATATATTGAATCGATGTTCGACCTCAGCCAACTCCGTTGCTTCGTTGCCGTGGCGGAAGAATTGCACTTCGGCCGCGCAGCCGAGCGCCTGCACCTGACCCAGCCGCCGCTCAGCCGGCAGATCCGCCTGCTCGAACACCAGGTGGGCGCACAATTGCTGGAGCGCAGCAGCCGATCGGTCAAGCTGACCATGGCAGGCCGCAGCTTTCTGCCGGATGCGGCGCGCATCCTGCGCCTGGCGGACGAAGCTGCCGCCACGGCGCGGCGGGTTGCCGCCGGCGCGGCCGGATCTCTGGCGATCGGGTTTACGGCCTCGGTGGGTTATGGTTTGCTGCCATCGCTCGTGCGCGAGGTGCGCACGCGTTCCCCTGGGGTGCGGCTGGTCTTGAAGGAGATGGTGAGCGGCGCGCAGCTTGAGGCGCTGGACGCGCGTCAGATCGATCTCGGCCTGTTGCGCCCGCCGGTCGAACATGGGGAACTCACCGTGTTGCCGTGCTCACAGGAATCGCTGGTGCTCGCGCTGCCGGAGGCGATGGCGACGGACTGGCCTGACACGCCGACGCTGGCGGCGTTCGACCGCCAGCCCTTCCTCATGTACTCGCCCTACGAGGCACGCTACTTTCACATGCTCGTCACCCGGCTTTTCGAGAGCGCGGGGGTGCAGCCAGACATCGTGGAATACGTCAGCCAGATCCACCTGATGCTGGCACTGGTGCGCGCCGGCATGGGTGTCGCGCTGATTCCCGCTGCCGCCGCCACGCTGCGGTTTGAAGGCGTGGTCTATCGGCCCGTTCGAACCAGCCCGGCCCATCCGGTCGAACTGTGCTTCACGTTCCGCAAGGACAACGACAATCCGGCGTTCGGCGCGCTCAAGGATGTGCTGTACAAATCGGTTGCGGGGGTAGAGAGGCGCGCTTGATCATCAGAAGGAATGGCGCATGCCCAGCATGACTGCCGTTGTCCCCGTGCCAGGCGCGACGGGCTGACCGTAGGTAATCGTCGTGGTCATCGTCCCCTTGTTATTCACGTGCCCCACCTGGCCATAAATCATGGTGGTTTTGGAGAAGCGGTATTCGGCTCCGGCCGCGACCTCGGTCGAGCGGTTGGCCGAATTATTCTTGTCCTTCAGGTAATAGAGCCCGCTGGTGACCTGCAACACAGGCGTGATCTGATAGCCCAATCCCGCCGAATACATGTCGATGTTGACTGCATTTGCATTCGAAGGATTCTTGCCGTTGCTGTATGACGCGGACGCCGAGAGACCATTCTGCATCGTATATTTGGCCCCCAGATAGACGAAGCGGTTGTTGGCGACGCCGATCAGCGGTGAGCCGGTTGCGGGGTTGGTGTCATGTGCGTTGTAGTAGACGGCTGACACTGCAAGTCCATAATTCGAGTACTTGAGTATGGCCGACTCGCGCGTGCCACCCTGGAAGTGGCCCGGCGAGCCGCCCGGCGCGTATTCGACCACGGCGGACACGCCGCCGAACTTCGGCGATTCATAGACGATCGCGTTGCTGTCGTACAGCGCACCGATCGGCGCGTTGGTGTTGGTGCCGGCCCAACCCGCCGCCTGGTTCATGCCCAGCCATGCGGTCAGAATACTTCCGAAGTACTGCGCTGAACGAACGTCGGTTTCCGCCATGGCCCAAGCCATCGGCACAATCTGTCGACCCGCATTGACGGATCCGAACGGACCGGAGACACCGATGGTGGCTACCTGGTTGAAAATCGCTGTCCCGCCCGTGGTGTCAGCGAGGCCGAATTTGCCGGTTCCGGTATCGAATGAACCCTGCAGCTTGAAATTGACATGGTAGCCCCCACCAATGTCCTCCGTTCCCTTGATGCCCCAATTACTCGCATAAATGCCGCCATCCTTGAACCGATAGAGTTTCCCCTGGTTTGTCGCGACCGGACTGAACGTTGCCGCGGCCGTACTTTGATACAACACCCCGGCATCGACGTTGCCATACAGTGTCACCGACGATTGCGCGTACGCCGCACTCCCCATTGCAACCATCGCTGGTACCACAAACCATTTCAACCTCATCGCTCCTCCTTGTCTCCACTTATTTGAACTTTTCCGTTGTCTCACGGTAGTTCGGCGATTAACTCGGTGGCGCGCGGCCATACGCCGTACCCGCTGGCCGGGTTCAGATGCCCCACGGCGCCGAGGTCAACAAAACGGCTACCCCACGCGTCTGCCAGTTCCGCAACGCGCTCGATGCGTCCCAGCGGGTCGTTCGTACTGGCAGCGACAATACTCGGGAACGGCAGAACCTGACGCGGAATCGGGAACCAGCCCTGCTCACGCAGATCATCCAGACGCGGGTAGCCGTCGGGCATCGGCACTTCCAAATCCGGCGGCGTCGCCAGTAACGCACCGGCGATTTCGCGGTCGTGCTGTATCGCCCAATGCGCGACGATCATCACCCCGGCGCTGTGCGCAACAAGAATGATCGGACCTTCGATCCGCGCCACAGCGGCGTCCAGCGCGGCAACTCGCGATGCACGGCACAATTTGTCATGTTCCAGCGGGGGCACCGACCGCGCATTGGGCAGCGCGCGCTCCAGATGCGTTTGCCAGTGATCCTCTACGTGGTCTCGCAAGCCTGGAACTATCAGGATGGTGGGGGTTGAAACCGGGGTCTTCATCGCTCGTCTCTTATGAATTCGTGTGTCCTGGCCGCCGTCATGACTTTTTTGCCGCGCGACGCAGCGCGTCGAGGCGACGCAAATCGTTCGAGTAGTTCGACCTGCCGATCGCAAACGCCACCGCAGCAAGAAGCGCCATCAGCGGAATCCACTGCAGTGCCCCAAGCAGGCCGACCCGGTCGGCAACGACACCGGTGACGAAGGGACCCGGTGCCAAGCCAAGCAGGTTGTTTGCGAGCGTCAAGGTGGCGAAAGCCGAGGCATGAATCGTCGACGGCGTGAGATTCGCAACCATCGCGCCGGCGGGACCGGATGTCCCGGCAACAACAAGCATGCCGACGCCAATCAACACCAGTTGCAATGCGCCGGGTTTCACGTGGAAGCCGATCAGGAGCAAGGTGAACGAAATCAGGCAATAAGCGATTGCGGTCCCCCATTTGCGCGCCGGCACCGTCTGGCTGACCCTATCGGTCACGATGCCGCACAAGACCATCCCGACCGCGCCGATCATGACGAACATCGCAGCGCCCGCACCCGCCTTGTCGGGTGCCAAGCCGTAGTAACGATTGAGAAAACTCGGCATCCATACGAACAGGGATCCAAGAATGAACAGTTGCAGGCCGCTCCCGACGTATGCGCATACCACTGATATCGTGGAGAAGAGTCCGGCGACCAACATGCGCAAACTGCTGCACACGCCTTGCCCGTTCGGTCTTCGCTCATGGGCGTTCCGATGGTCCGAACAGATCCGCTTCTCCGTGACCACCAGCCAGAACGCCGCAGTTAGCAGAATGCCAAGCAACGCCATCGTCCCGAACGACCATCGCCAACCAAGATGTACTGCGACGACGCCACCGAGCGACATGCCGAGCACGGAGCCGAATGCGCCGCCCGCCATGAATGCCGCAGTCAGGGTGGAACGCAGATGCATCGGAAAGATACTCAGGATCAGCGCAACGCCTACACTGCCATAAGCCGCTTCGCCAAGCCCCACAAATGCGCGTGCCACAAGCATCTCACCGAAGTTCGTCGCGAGCGCACAACCCAGCGTCGCCAGACTCCAGACCGCCGCCATCGCAACGATGCCTCTGACGCGCCCCCAACGGTCAGCGATCACCGACAGCGGGAACGTCAGCAAACCGACGATCAGGGCCACCACGCCGCTCAACGAGCCGAGCCGGGTGTCCGAGAGACCCCACGCGCTCTTGAGTAACGGGAAGACCGCGTTGAGCACCTGGCGCGACATATAGTCCGACAGCAGCAAGCCAAAGGTCAGCGCGAAAACAACCCAGGCGTAAGTGCGCGGAACTGCGGGTGCGACAGAGAAATTGCCCGTAGCGGGCTCAATGCAATGAGCGTCCAAAATCGTCTCCTCCACGTTCCGGCGTCCGGGCTTTCTCTTCTGCACGCGAGTACAGCGGATCGCTTCCTGTGCTTGCCGGGGAGTCTTCTAGTCACGCGGCAACATCTGCCGCACCTGGCGCCACAATCACAATGTCACAAGGAACGCAGCGGTACATTCCTTTCACCTGACTTGCGGTTAGGCGGCAGGCCGAGCCTGGTCAACGTTTCGTCTACGGTCCGGTATTGCTCTCCGATCTTGTAGATCTTTTTTGCTTCCTTTCCGTTGGCCACTTCACGTCCCAATTCGTGTGCGATACGCACGCACTGCTCAATCTGCTGCACGGACGTCATGCGGTTACCATGCTGGTCGATGATCGTGTCTTCGATGCCGCAGCGCGGATGCAGTCCGAGGGCCATCGCCATCGTGTTGATCGGCAGGACGTTTTTCATCAGCGATTCGAGCGTGATGCAGGCCCCGTCCGGGCAACGCCGGATAAATTCCATGAAGTTATAGGGATTCGGTCCGTCGAAGCCACCTCCGATGCCAACCCAAGTGACATTGAGTGGCCCAAGATACACGCCACGCCGAATCAAGCGCTCCAGCGTTTCGAGCGCATGCATGCCAGTCAACTGGAAATGCGGTTGAACGCCGGCGGCCTGCAGGCGCTTCAGATGCTCCTCAACCCAGCCGGGTCCGGCCGGGACCGTCATTTCCCGGTACGCTTCCCAGTAGGTGGGTTCGTTCAGCGACGTCCCCTTGATGTCTTCACGATTCATGAGCTCCGTAATATTCATCTGCACCGTGTTAATCGCAACGGTTACCTGATCCGGCTTCGGCATCAACTCGGCGAGCATGTGCCGGGTGTCATCGGACAACCATTTGGCAGCCGCGCCGTCGTCTTCCGGGGCAAATGAAATGGAGCCGCCCACTTGCAGAATCATATCCGGCACGGCAACGCGCAGCCGGTCGAGCAACTCGTTGAACTTGGACAGGCGCTTGGACCCCTTGCCGTCCAGCTCGCGGACATGGAGGTGAAGCACCGTGGCACCCGCGTCGTAACAATCCACGGCCTTCTGAACGTGCTCATCCATCGAGACGGGGATGTCTTCCGGGAAATCGGCGGGCATCCATTCAGGACCGTAAGGCGCGACGGTGATGACCACTTTGTCCTGGTTTTCGGGGTGCAGGGAATCGTCAAAAAACTGCATATTTTACTCCTGGCGCATGCCTGGTCGAAGGTCAGAAAGGAATATCGCCAATGATCCCGGCACGTTCCATCTTGCGGTGGCTCGGCGGGTAGTCCATCACGGCGTAATGCTGTGTGCTGCGGTTGTCCCAGATGGCGACACTGTTTTGTTTCCAACGCCAGCGCACCTGGTATTCGGGAATGCAGGCTTGGCTGACCAAGTAGTTGAGCAACAGACCGGCGCCAGGATTGGCGTCCTGACCGAAGCGCACCCGCGCGGGCGTGTGGTAGTTCGTGAAATGCGTGGTGAAAGCGTTGACGAACAGAACCTTCTCGCCGGTATCGGGGTGGGTGCGTACCACGGGGTGTTCGGCATCCGGGAATTGCGCTTTTAGCGCGAGCCGCTTATCGATCGGCATGGCCGCGCCGAAGCTGGCCTCAATGCTGTGGCGAGCGCGTAGATCCGAGATCTGGTGCTTGATGTCCTCAGGCAGGTTCTCGTAGGCAAGTACCATGTTCGCCCACATCGTGTCGCCGCCGACCGGCGGGCACTCGACACAGCGCAGCACACAACCGAAGGGAGGCGCGTTGCGCCACGTTGCGTCCGTATGCCAGGCATTCTCGTAGCGGTCGTTGGGCTGGTCAGGTGTCTTGTAGATGCGCACGAGACCGGGGTGCTCCGGGTCGCTCCCCGCCACGGGGTGATCCTCCAGGTCTCCGAACCGACGGGCAAAAGCGACATGTGCCGCACGCGTAAAGTCCTGGTCGCGCAGGAACAGAACCCGATGCTTGACCAACGCGGCGCGGATTTCGGCAAACAGGCCGTCGTCGTGAACGGCATCGGCCAGGTTGACGCCGACCAACTCGGCGCCGATCGAAGCGGTTAATTGCTCAATTTGCATGGTTTGGTCGCTCCTCGTGGCCGGATTCAAATCACGAAAATCGACGAACCGGTTGTTTTTCGTGACTCAAGTTCACGGTGAGCCTGCATCGCGTCTTGAAGCGCGTAGCGCTGGTTGATTTCGATCCGAATGCGCCCTGCCCCCACATGGTCAAAGAGTTCCTCTGCCAACGCGGCCTTTTCCGACGGATCGGCGATATAGTCTGCCAGGGCCGGACGGGTGAGGTAGACAGAGCCCTTCATGGCCAGGATCTGGGGATTGAACGGTGCGATGGGGCCGGATGCCGTTCCTACGCAGACCATCAGTCCGCGGCGCTTTAGCGAATTGAGCGAAGCGTCAAATGTGTCTTTGCCGACGCTGTCGAACACCACGTTGACGCCCACGCCGTTGGTCAAATCGCGGACTCGTTTCGCGACGTCTTCACGGCTGTAGTCAATCGTGTGGTCGCAACCGTGAGCGCGGGCGACTTCGGCCTTGGCTTCACTCGACACGGTGCCAATGACGGTAAGACCGAGCAACTTGGCCCACTGCGAGACGATCAGGCCGACACCGCCGGCGGCGGCGTGCAGCAGGATGGTGTCACCCTCCATGAAGTCATGGATGCGCCGCATCAGGTAGGCTGACGTGAGGCCCCGCATGGTCATTGCGGCTGCGGTCTCGTACGTGATCGTTTCGGGAAGCTTGATTAACGGCGCGGCCGGGATCAGCCGCTCGGTGCTGTAAGCGCCCAAGGTGTTATAGGCCCCCGTGTAGGTCACACGATCGCCGACGGCGACATGCGTTACCCCCTCACCGACGGCTTCGACGATGCCCGCAGCCTCAGTACCGATGCCTGACGGCAAGGGCGCAGGATAGAGACCGGTACGGAAATAGATATCGGCAAAATTGAGGCCCACCGCAACGTGGCGCACCCTGACCTCGCCCGGACCGGGGTCCCCCACTTCACGCGCTTCATAGCGCAAGACCTCCGGGCCGCCGGTTTCGTGAAAGCGAACAATATGAGCCATGGCATCTTCCTCTGGATATTTCCGGGCTACCGGATGGAAAGCCGCGGTAGCGATTACCAGGAAGCTTACGCGAACGGCAAAAGCGAGCTATACTTTTGGCGCCATATTTTCGACATTTCATGCCATGATTCGTAGACGGCAGCCGTATAACGACAAGTGGCGTAACTGATGCCAGGAGTCTTGCAATGGATTTGCACGTTCGTGCGGCGACGCTTACCGGCTATTTTGAAGTCGCCCAGGCACTTCACTTCAGTCCTCGTGACTTGCTGCGCGAGGCCGGTATCAACCCCACTGTTTTGGCGACGCCAGAACAACTGGTTCCGGCAAAAGCAATGGTCTGGCTTCTCGAAGAATCCGCCAGGCGGACAGGAAAAATAAACTTCGGACTGCGAATGGCTGACGAGCGAAAAGCGTCCGGGCTGGGCGTCGTAGGCATGCTTCTCCCGCACCGGCGCACGCTGCGTGACGCGATCGAGACGCTGATCGAATATCGGCAACTGTTGAATGAGATGCTGGTGACCGACATCACGGACAACGGCAATGTCGTGCTCGTTCGTCAGGAGGTACTACCCGTGATTGGCCGATACTCACGTCAGGCGACGGAGCTTGCGATGGGGGTGTTGGTCAACGCATGCAGGATGCTGCTCGGTGCACGATGGCATCCCATGTCGGTGCACTTTACCCATTCGTCCCCTTCGGACCTGATGCTCCACAACCGTGTGTTTGGCTGTGAACTGGAGTTCGATAGTGAGCTCAATGGGTTCACGTGTTCAAGCAGCGATCTGGACGGCCTGAATCCGCTGGCCGATCCGTTCATGGTCGAGCAGCTTGAGCAGAGTATTCAGGCGCGACTGCATGTCAAACCCGATTCAACCACCCTTGCGGTACAGCAAGCGATTGTGCTTCTTCTCCCTGTGGGCCGTGCTTCCATTGACCAGGTGGCCGACCACCTGCACATGAGCGTAAGGACCTTGCAGCGCAGGCTTGACGACGAGGCGATGTCCTTCTCGGATATCGTTGACACGCTGCGACGAGATCTCGCCGTTCGCTATCTGATGAACAAGCGATACTCTGTCGAGCATGTCGCAATCCTGCTGGGCTATACCAGCCAAAGTGCATTTGGGCGCTGGTTCAAGCGTGAATATGGTCGCCCCCCCAAACAGTGGCGCACCGACGCATGCGAAATCGTTGCCCAGACGCCGCCACACCGGACATAGGGCAAAAAAATGCCCACCGCAAAGGCAACACTACCTTATATATCAATTACTTACGAAAACTTACCTCACCCTGCGACACGTAGCGAGTGTACCGCTACTGTACCGAACCGAGCGAATCCCGCGTTCCGCCCGAATACGCCCGCAGTGCTCGACCCCGCCATCCGAAGACGAACCCCCTTTTGAAAATCGATGGTTTATTGGACTCAAGGGAAACGCCTATAAACAACCGCGGCGGAAAGTACTATACATTCAATACGTTAGCGTAAGCGCCCGAGGGGCGGCAGCGCTCATCGATATGCCCGCCACCAGACATCGCGACGCAAGTCCCCACCGCGACCGCCGCGTCGATCGCGCCGGCATGCCCGCAGGACGCGTGAAACCCGGAACGCGAGCGGACCCACGGACGGTGAGAAATGAGCAGATATCTGAAGGCGCTTGCCACCGCGCTCCTGTTGATGGCCGCCTGCGTGCCGCTTACGGCGTCCGCCGAGGCAAAGTATCGCGTCGTCATCATGCCCAAGCTGGTCGGCATCAGCTATTACGACGCGGTTAAAGAAGGGATCGATGAGGCCGCGGGCGAGCTTCCGCAGATGCAGGTGATCTGGTCCGGGCCGTCCCAGAATCAGGTGGAAAAGCAGATCGAGATGATCGAGAAAATCATCCCGACCCGGCCGGATGTGATTGCCGTGGCGGCCAATGATCCCGTCGCCATTGCCCCGGTATTGAAGAAGGCCCGGGCGGCCGGCATCCACGTCATGAGCTGGGATGGCGACACGAAATTTCGCGAATTCTTCGTCAATCTTGTCAATTTCGACGAATTCGGCAAGCAGATTGTCGAAGCCATGAAAGACGAGGTCGGGCCGAATGGCGAAATCGCCATCGTCACCACGTCCTTCGCGGCACCGAATCAGTCGAGCTGGATTCAGGCGATCAAGAGGCACATCTACCTGAAGTATCCCGGGCTCAAGCTCGTGGATATCCGCCCCGCCGGCGAAAGCACCGAGGAGTCCTACCGGATAACCCAGGATTACTTGAAAGCCTATCCGTCACTAAAGGGGATTATCGCGCTGGGGGTCCCGAATCTCCCCGGCGTGGCCAAGGCCGTCAAGGATGCCGGCGTGGCGGGCAAGATCGCGGTGGTCGGCAATTCCACGCCGAATCTGATGCGCAACTATCTCAAGGATGGCACCGTAAAGACAGTCGTGCTCTGGAACGCCCGCGACCATGGCTATCTGACGACTTATTGCGCCTATCGAATGGCGACCGGCGCATTGAAGCCCGGCGTTGCGATCAAGGCGGGAAGATTGGGAACCTTCATGCCCGTCAAAGACGCTTTCAATATGCAAATCGCGCTGCCGGTCATGATCTTCACCAAGGAGAACGTGGACAAGTACCACTTTTAGGGCCTGTTTGTTATTTGTGTGAATATCCCTAGCTCCGGATCGATTGCCCGGAACACAAACGGCGAGGTCTTCGCATGAAAATAATGACTCGGTTCAATCTCATGTCTTTTGGGATTGTGCTGATCATGACAGCATTGGTATTGGGCGTGGGTACGCTTATCGTCACTGACATTCTCTACAAATCTCAAGAGCAGGTCTTGCGGCTTGAATTGGCGAATGCACGGCAGGCGTTGCTGCGCGAGTTGAATAGCGCCGGCGTGCGAGCGGCCACCGAAATGGCCGCCGAATTACAAAGCCAGCTCCTGCAGAAAGAGGGCTTGAAAAGTGCTCAGTTGACGATCGTTGAAATCCCCGATAACCGGGTCGTCTACCATCCCGTGCTTCACCCGGGCGATAGATTCAACCACCCGTTCATCGATGAAATGGTTCGCCGGCAAGAGGGCGTCATGGAATACACCCAGGGCGACATGTCGTACTACGCTACCTTCACAACGATCGATCCCATCGATTGGGTCATCAGTCTGTCCGTCGACAAAACGGAGATGCTGGCGCGGCGATCCGATTTTTTGCGCGCCATCGGCGGCATCGCCTTTATTCTCCTTTGCCTCAACGCAATTCTCGTCAGCCTTTATGGACGACGTCTGGTGACGCGTATCAGAACGACGCTCGATTGCGTCAACCGGATCGAGCAAGGGGAATTATCCGCGCGCATCCCCGTCGTGCCGATTCTCGACGAGATCGGACATCTGCAGGAAGGCATCAATGCGATGAGCGCGAGGGTCCAGCAGCGCACCGAGGAACAGCAGTCCGCGGAACAGGCGCTGCGCGAGCGGGAAGCACGCATTCGGCGGCTTGTCGAATCGAACATCATCGGCGTGTTCTTCTGGGACACCGACGGCAACGTCGCCGAGTCGAACGATGCGTTCCTGCGCATTGTCGGCTACTCCCGGGAAGATCTTCTCTCCGGGAAAATCGGCTGGAAGGATCTCACCCCGCCCGAATACCGTGCGGCCGACGCCCGGGCGATCGAGGAAGTGCTGCGCACCGGCGGTTCCACCCCGTATGAAAAGGAATACATCCGCAAGGACGGCACGCGCGTCCCGGTGCTGGTCGGCGGTACATTTTTCGAGGGATCGCAACGGCATGGCGTGGCGTTCGTGCTCGACCAGACCGAACGCAAACAGGCTGCGGCAGAACGGAATGCGCGGCTCACGGCCGAAGCGGCCAATCGGGCGAAGAGCGAATTCCTTGCAAACATGAGCCATGAACTGCGCACGCCGCTCAATGGCATCCTCGGCTACGCGCAAGTCCTGCGGCGCGACAAAGCGCTGGACGAACGGCAAATCGAGGGGCTCGGCGTGATCCAGCGAAGCGGCGAACATCTGCTGGCGCTCATCAACGACATCCTGGATTTTGCCAGGATCGAAGCTGGAAAGCTGGAGCTCAATCCGACCGGCATCCCACTGCCCAGGTTCCTGCGGGTGATTGCCGACATCGTCAGCATCGAGGCTGTCCAGAAAGGTTTGGGGTTCACTTGCGACATGGCGCCGGACCTGCCCAACGGGATACAGGCCGACGAGCGGCGGCTGCGCCAAGTGCTGCTCAACCTGTTATCCAATGCCGTCAAGTTCACCGAACGCGGTAGTGTGAGTCTGCGCGTCAGCTTTTTGCCGCCGGCCCGGGTGCGATTCGAGGTGCGTGATACCGGCGTCGGCATCGATAAAGCGCACTGGGATCTCATCTTCGAGCCCTTCGAGCAAGTCGAACACACGCGGCACCGGCCCGGGGGCACAGGCTTGGGGTTGGCGATCAGCCGGCGCTTTGTGCGCATGATGGGGGGCGACATCCACGTCGAGAGCCAGCCAGGCGTCGGCAGCACCTTCTGGTTTGAACTGGACGTGCCGATCGTCGCGGGCGAAGTGTCGGGGGCGCCGCCCGTATGGGCCGTGACCGGCTACAAGGGTGCGCGCAAGACCCTATTGGTCGTGGATGACGTCGCGGAGAATCGGGCCGTGGCAGTCGACATGTTGAGCCAGCTCGGCTTCGAGATGATCGAGGCGGTGAATGGCCGCGACGGACTGGAGAAGGCCCAAGCCGTGCGGCCCGCGTTGATCCTGATGGACAGTGTGATGCCGGAAATGGATGGGCTGGAGGCCACGCGCCGCCTGCGCCAACTACCGGATTTCAAGGCGGTACCGGTCATCGCCGTCTCCGCGAGCACTTCCGGCAGCGACGAGGAGAAATGCCTGGCGGCCGGCGCCAACGCCTTTCAACCAAAACCGATCGACATGGACAGGCTTTTGTCGCAGATCGCCATGCTGTTGAAGCTCGATTGGACCTACGACGTGCCGATGGCCGAGCCGTCTGCGCGGGCGCAAACGAACGGGCCCTTGGTCGCGCCTCCACAACAGGAGATGGAAATCCTGCACCGCCTGGCCCTGCTGGGCAGCATGCGCGACATCGCGCAGCGCGCCGCTCACCTGCCCGCTCTCGGCGAGCAGTATCGCCCCTTCGCGGACCAGTTGAGCGCGCTGGCCAAGGCGTATCAGTCCAAAGCCATCCTTAACCTCATCGAACAGTTCCTGGAACGGAGAGCGGCATCATGACAGCGACCTCGCCCCCCGCACCCGCCGCCCACACTATTCTGATCGTGGACGACACGCCCGCCAACCTGGGCGTGGTTGTCGAAGGTCTGCAGGACCACGGCTTCCGGGTCATCGTGGCGCAGGACGGCGAGGAAGGGTTGCAGCGTGCCGCCTTCGCGCAGCCGGATCTCATCCTGATGGACGTGATGATGCCGGGGCTAAACGGCTTTGAAACCTGCCGGCGCTTGAAAGCGCTGCCCGGCACGCGGGATATTCCGGTGATCTTCATGACGGCCCTGACGGAAACGGAAGATAAGCTGAGCGGCTTCAAGGCGGGCGGGGTCGATTATGTCACCAAGCCGTTGGCGATCGACGAGGTCATCGCGCGAGTGGGCACGCAGTTGAATCTGCACGGCATGCAAAAACAGTTGGAAGCGCAAAACGCACAACTGCAGCGGGAGATCGTCGAACGCCGGCAGGCAGAGGAAGCGCTCGACGCAAGCCATGAGATGATTCGCCGCCAGCGTGACGAGCTCAAGGCGCTCTACGACAAGATCGTCGTCGAGCAAGCGGTCTCGGAGCGGCTCTTGCTCAATTTGCTGCCGTCGCCGATCGCGCAGCGGCTGAAGGCGCTGCCTGAGCAAGTTGCCGGCCGCTCCCTGCAAGTCATCGCCGACAGCTTTCCGGAAGTGACGGTATTGTTCGCCGACATCGTGCAATTCAGCCGATTTTCGGCGGGGATGAGCCCGGAGCGTCTGGTGGCGCTGCTCAATGAAATCTTCACCGACTTCGACAGCATCGCCGACATGCGCGGCCTCGAGAAGATCAAGACCATCGGCGATGCGTATATGGCCGCCGCCGGACTGCCCTTCCCCGCGGCCGACCATGCGGCGCGGGCGGCGCACATGGCGCTGGACATGATCGACGCGCTGACGCGCTTCAATGAGCGCAACGGGTTCAATCTGCAGCTGCGCATCGGCATCAACAGCGGCGCGGTGGTGGCCGGTGTCATTGGCAAGCGCAGGTTCATCTACGATCTGTGGGGCGACGCGGTGAACATCGCCAGCCGCATGGAGTCGCATGGCGTGGCCGGGCGCGTGCAGGTCACCGAGATCACGCGGCAATTGCTCGGCGATGCGTTCGAACTCGAGGAGCGCGGCAGCATCGCGGCCAAGGGCGCGGGCCGCTTGCACACCTGGTTCCTCGTCGGCCGGGCGGGCGCGTTGGCGCGATGAACGCCGGCACGCGATCCGTCGGCGGGGCTGTGAGCCAGACCCAGGCGCGCTTCCTGGCGCTGTGGTCGCGCTGCGGCGGGAGCGACGCAAATGATGTCTACGCCGAACTGGCGGCTCACTACGCTGAGCCGACGCGCCACTATCACACCCTTCATCACGTGCGTCGCTGCATGCGCGACCTCGACTGGGCGCGCGCGGCGATCCCCGCCCCCGACGCCGTGGAACTGGCGCTGTGGTGCCACGATGTGGTCTATCGCCCTGGCGCGAAGGACAACGAGCGGTGCAGCGCCGAATGGTTCGAGCGCCGGGCGGCGGGCGGCATCGCCGCGGCTGGGCATATCGCCGGGATGATCGAGGCGACCACGCATCTGTATGCGCCAACCGATCTCGATACCTGCTTTACTGTCGACATCGACCTGGCGGTCTTGGGGAACGATCGCGTGCGTTTTTTACGGGATGAGGCGCACCTGCGGGCCGAGCGCACCGATCTGGACGATATCGCCTATGACACCCGCGAGCGTTCCTTCCTGAGCGCCCTGCTGAAGCGCCCCCGGATTTACCATACCGACATATTCCGTGACCGCTTCGAAGCCCGCGCCCGTCGCAATCTGACCTGGCGGCTCTCCCTGCCGGCAGTGCGCTGAGCGCCCACTGCAAATCGCCGAGGAATCAATCGCTCATGCCCCACAACGTCAGAGTTGCAAGCGCTACGCTTACTGCAGCGGCCAACGCGGTCGCGGGCCGCTGGACCGTCCCCCGGAGGAGACCGGAATGAAGCCGACGCCATCGTCCTCGAACTCGATCCGCCGCATCAATATCGCGCTGCAAGGCGGCGGCAGCCACGGCGCGTTCACGTGGGGCGTGCTCGACCGCCTGCTCGAAGACAGCCGCATCGAGATCGACGGCATCAGCGGCACCAGCGCCGGCGCGATGAATGCCACGGTACTGGCCTACGGACTCGCTTCCGGCGGACGCGAAGCGGCGCGCCGCGCGCTCGAAGCGTTCTGGCACAAGCTTGCCGAATGGGCGCGGTTCAGCCCGCTGCAACCGACCTGGATGGACCGGATGATGGGGCGAGGCAATATGAACCTGTCACCGATGTGGCTGATGTTCGACTATCTCACCCGCTTCTTTTCGCCGTACCAGTTGAACCCGTGCAACGTGAACCCGCTGCGCGACATGCTGTCGAACACAGTCGATTTCAACGTGTTGCAAAACAGTTCGAGCATCAAGCTGTTTCTGTGCGCGACCAACGTGCTGACAGGTCGCATCCGCATCTTCACTAATCGCGAGATCGGCATCGAGGCGGTGATGGCGTCGAGTTGCTTGCCGCACCTGTTCCAGGCGGTCGAGATCGACGGCGAATATTATTGGGACGGCGGCTATATGGGCAATCCGCCGATCTATCCGCTTATTTATGAAACCGACACCAATGATGTGTTGATCATCCGCCTCAATCCGATTCGCATTCCTGATGTGCCGAACACGGCACAGGAGATTCTTGATCGCGTCAACACGCTGAGCTTCAATTCCTCGTTGATGCGTGAGATGCGAGCCGTCGACTTCGTTACGCGCCTGATCGACGAAGGCGCGCTGGACCGCACGCAATACCGGCGCATGTTCATTCACAGCATCGATGCGGAACAGGAAATGGCGCGGTTGGGGGTATCGAGCAAGTTCAGTGCCGATCGGAAGTTCATATGTGAACTCTTCGCACTCGGTCGCGAGCGGGCTGATGCGTGGCTGAAGGCGAATTTCGATGCGCTGGGGCAGCGGTCGTCCACGGACATTACCAAGACGTTTCTTTGAGCAGAGTCGTCGAAAAATGCCAATCAGAAATGAACTGACCTTAAAAAAGTTGGACGGGTAAGGTTAAGTGGCCATCAAGGGCTGAGTCCTGTCCTGATAAAAAAAGCCCTTGGCGCAACCGCCAAGGGCTTTCGTACTGCATGGTAGGCCGTGCTGGGTTCGAACCAGCGACCAAGGGATTATGAGTTTGGCCGTAACGCGCTATGCCTAGAGAAATCAAGCGCCCGCGAGAGGAGTCTGTAGCAATAAAAAGCAGCGATTTCAGTAACTTAGCGAAGTTTGGCAAAACTGACGTCTGTACTGCATGTGTACCGATGCAAGCCACGGAATCACAAATTTCGGTCGCGCCCGAGATGAACCATTTCACGGCGTTCAGCCACGACCTCCGAGGCCTGTTCTGGATCTCGCAAAGCGCGGACAAAAGGTACCTGTAGCGGCGGATCGGCTCACCGTCAATCGACGTCTGCTTGCGACTGCTGGTTCAACCGATGGATGCAACAGAATAGAGTGCCCCCGCATTGCAGCGGGTTAGCCATCTTTTGTGAGAACGCGCCGTCTACTCTTCTCACAGAAGACGAGAAATTCCTATTGCATTCCCAAAATAGACGATCGGGCGCGTTGCGCGATGGCCGCGCGCGGCCTCCCTCGAATTGACAACCGGAATTTTTGTGATTACTATGTGTGATCACAATAAACGCCAGTCTGATCTGAATGCGCTGCCCGTCCCACCTCGCGAACTCGTCTTGCCTGCGGCTACCCGTCGCACCCCAACTGATCCTCGAGAGCCAACATGCCGCACGTTGACAATACCGCCACCAGCGAAATGTCGCTTGACCCGGCTGCCGCCTCCGCCGTGGAAGCGCAGCCGCAGAAGCGGCGCAAAGGCTTGCAGGACAAGGTCTACACCCAACTGAAGCATGGCCTGATGATCGGCGCGTTCGTGCCCGGGCAGACAATCACCCTGCGCAAGCTCGCCCAGACACTCGGCACCAGCCCAATGCCGGTGCGCGAGGCCATCGCTCAGCTCGTCACCGCCAACGTGCTCGAGATCCAGCCCAACGGCTCGGTGTGCGTGCCGCGCCTGACCGAGGCCCGCTTCAATGAAATCACGCTCGTGCGCAAATCGCTCGAGGGCATGGCGGCGTCCGAGGCGGTCGCGTATTCAAGCAGCAAGCTGATCAAGCAGCTCGATCGAATCAACAAGGAATTGCTGAACGCGATCAAGACGCGCGACATCCTCGGCTGCCTGTCGAAGAACCAGGAATTCCACTTCACGCTGTACCGGGCCTACCCGTCCGAAGTCCTGATCCCGCTAATCGAAACGCTCTGGCTGCAGGCCGGCCCGATCATGTACTTCTCGCTGTCGGCGCCTGACACCAATTGGGACGCGTCCGTACACGAGGAAATCCTCGCCGCGCTCGCCGCGAAAGACCCGGTGGCCATTCGTCAGGCCGTCGAGAAGGACATCGCCGGCACGGCGCGCTACCTGCTTCAGTCGTCGATTTTCCGCGCCGAAAGCGGGCCGATCATGCAGTTGCGCTTGAACGACTGATCAGCGCCTGTCCGGCTTTCGGTAATTCCCGCGGTTCGCCGCGGACCCTCCACTGGATCCGATCATGTCCGATACGCTCGCCGCCCGACTGCAAGGCCTCGGCCTCCAACTGCCCGACTGCAGCACGCCCGCCGCCAACTACGTGCCGTGGGTACGCACCGGCAACCTGCTGTTCATTTCCGGGCAGGTTCCCAAGCGCGACGGCGAAGATGCCTATATCGGCAAGCTCGGCGACGAATTCGGCATCGAGGACGGACAAGCCGCTGCGCGGCTGTGCGCGCTCAATATCCTCGCGCACCTGAACGACGCGGTCGAAGGGGACGCCTCGCGCGTGCGGCGTTGCGTGCGCCTCGGAGGCTTCGTCAACTCTACGCCCGCCTTTGACCAGCACCCCAAGGTGATCAACGGCGCCTCCGATCTGATGGTCGACGTGCTCGGCGTCGCCGGCAAGCACGCGCGCGCGGCGGTCGGCGTCGCGGCCCTGCCGCGCAACGTCGCAGTGGAAGTCGATGCGATCTTCGAAATCGACTGAGTCCGCCATGTCCGATACGGCATCGCCGGGCGCCCGCCTGCCCGTCCACATCCTGACCGGCTTCCTCGGCAGCGGCAAGACGACCCTGCTGCAGCATTTGCTCGCGGACGAGGCCATGCACGATACGGTCGTGCTCATCAACGAGTTCGGCGAAGTCGCGATCGACCACCTGCTTGTACAGGCATTGACCGACGAGATCGTGCTGCTCAAGTCGGGCTGCCTGTGCTGTGCGGTGCGCGACGACCTCACGCAGACCCTGATCGACCTGGCGGCGCGGCGCCGGGCCGGCGACATCCCGCCATTCTCGCGCGTCGTCGTCGAAACCACCGGGCTGGCCGATCCCGCGCCGATCCTGCTCACACTGATGTCCGAGGAACTGGTCACGCGCGACTACGCATTGGCCGGTCTCGTCGCTACCGCCGATGCCGAGCACGGTCAATTGCAGCTCGACACGCATGCCGAGGCACTCAAGCAGGCCGCGCTTGCCGACGTCATCGTGATTACCAAGACCGACTGCATGCCCGCGCCAAGCATCGACACGCTGGCAGAGCGGCTTGCCGCGCTGAACCCGTCGGCCGTGCAACATCGCAGCACCCTGTCGACCCCGCCCTCGCCGCGCGCGTTGTTTGGGACATTGCGTTTTTCCTTGGATGCGAAACGCGGCTCGGCGCTCGCGTGGCTCGCAGCCGAGCGTCACGCTGCCAAGCACTCGGATGACGCCACGATCGGCAACAATGACCATTCTGCCGCCCCCGATGCGGCGCAGGGGCGCTATCTGCGGCACGACATGCGCGTTGGCAGCTTCTGCGTCATGCTGGACGCGCCGGTCGACTGGCCTCGCTTTGAGGAATGGCTAAGTCTGCTTCTTGTAAGTCGCGGTAAGGACATCCTGCGCATCAAAGGTTTGCTCGACGTCAGTGGCAGGCCGGGCGCAACGGTGATCCACGGAATCCATCACGTCTTCTATCCACCACAATGCTTACCTGACTGGCCATCGGACGATCGACGATCGCGACTGGTCTTCATCACCACCGGCCTGCATGCACAAGCGATCGCACGCTCGCTCGAGGATTTCACCGACGTGCGTGCCACGATCCTGCGTTAGTTGCCCGCTGGATTCGCCACGCGGAAAAGCACAAAGGCCCGGATCACCCCGGGCCTTTGTTGCTTCTGTCCAGCCGTCTCAATCGTAGGTCGTCGACACCACCGGTGTGGCGTCGCCCAACCCCGCCCGCTCAACGATGCGTGCCGCACGCTCTCGCGCCTCGGCGCGCAGCGGCTTCTCGTCGATGGTGGTCACCCGGTCGTCGCGATACAGCGCGCGCCCGTCGACCCAGGTCTGGGCCAACGAGGCGGGACTCGCCGACCAGACGAGCGCTTGCAGTGGATCGCCATACGGCGTCCATTCCGAATGGTCGAGATCGAACAGCAGGAAGTCTGCCTTCTTGCCCACCTCGAGCGAGCCGATCTCGTCGTCCCAGCCGAGCATCTGCGCATTCTCGATCGTCGCCATCCGCAGCGCCTTGCGCGCGCCGATCAGCGTCGCATCGACGCGCGCGTCCTTGAACAGGCCCGCGACCACGTACATCTGCCGCATCAAGTTCAGGTTACCGCCGGCCGACACGCCGTCGGTGCCCAAGCCGACCGTCACGCCCGCCTCGATCAGCTCGGGGTAACGCCCGCCGGGCGAGGCAGCGCCTTTGCCGAGCTTGAGCGACGTGGCCGGACAGAACGCGACCGAGGTACCGTGCTCGGCCATCTGCTCGATCTCGTATTCGGTGACGGCCACCGCATGCGCAATGACGAGATTGGGCCCAAGGCCGCCCGCGTCGCCAATCCGCTGCACCGGCGTCTTGCCGTACTTGCGCTCGGACACGCGCATTTCCTCGACGCTGGTGGCCAGGTGATAGGTCGTGCCGACGCCGAGCTTCTGCGCCAGCGCACGTGCCCCCACGTGCAACTCGAGGCTGCACGGCTCCTTGCCTTCGATGTTGACCCAGCAACGCACGCGGCCGCCGGCACGCCCGTGCCACTCCTTGACGGTGTCTTCGAGCACGGAAAGCGCGGTCTGCGCGTCAGGGAAGAAATGGTGGTCCATCATTTCTTCGGTCCAGCCGTGCGGCACCTGCTGGGGCCGCACGTCGGCCGCGTGGCGTCCGGTGATGCCGCGCATGCCGATCGCGTCGATCGCGCGCGCCACGCCGCCGACATCGTTCTGCGCCCCCATGTCGAGAAAGCACGTGGTCCCGTTGCGCAGCATTTCCGCCATGCCGAGCCTCGCCCCCACCACTTCGTCCTCGCCGTTGACGTGCGCGTAGAACGGCTTGGCCCAGTGAAAAACCCAGGCGCGTGTGTTGAGGTTGTCGGGAAAGACCGCGCGCGAGAGTGTTTCCGACAGGTGCACATGACCGTCGATGAACCCCGGCACCACGCCGTAGCGGCTGGCATCGATGATCTCGTCGAACGCCTCGCGCGGATAGCGCGAGGCAATCTCCGCCGCCGGGCCAAGCGCCGCAATACGGTCGTTCTCGACCACCATCGATGCTCGTTTCAGCACGGTGTCGTGTCGGTCGACCGTCAGGGCAAACTCCAGATTCTCAAGCAGTGTACGCATTGCCAACCTCGTTATCGAACAAGCAACAATTGATCCGTATTCGCGTAATCGGAGAGCAGTTCCGCACCGGTGTCGGTCACTAGTACCATATCCTTGTTCTGCATGCCATAGCCGTAGCCGGTGCGGTAGACAAGCGGTTCGATCCCCAGCACCATGCCGGCCTCCAGCGGGGTGTCGGAATACATGCCGAGGTAGGGGTCCTCGTGCAGATGCAGGCCGATGCCGTGCCCGACGAACGAAATCGGCGGCAGCTTGAGCTCAGCCATCTTGGCGAGAAAGGCCTCGTAGATCCGGCGGGAACTTGCACCGGGCTTGATCATGTCGAGCAATTGGTACTTGCACTCGACCAGCTTGGCCCAGATCTCCTCCGCATGCTCAGGCGCTTCCTGCACGACAGCGGTCCGGCACACGCCGGCCTGGTAGCCGTCCTTGACGGCGAAGATCTCGACGCGGCAAACATCCTTGCGCTGCAAGCGCCGCTCCGACGGCCCGACGTTCGGCAACTCGCTGCGCTCGCCCGTTGCCACGATCATCAACTTGAAGTGCGTGGCGCCAAGCGAATAGACGCCACGCGTCAGCGCGGCGGCGATATCCATCTCCGAGCTGCCCGCCTGAACTGAGGCGAAGGCATCCGTGATGGCCTGGTCGGCAATGCGCGATAGCGATCGAAGGCGCGCGATCTCGTCCGGCGTCTTCAACTGGCGCAGGCGAGCGAGCCGCTGTTCGACCGCGACGAAGCGGGCGCCGGGCAGGAATCCCTGCAGGCGTGCGAAATCGCCGGCCGGCAAGTAGTCCATCTCCATGCCGATCTTCCCGGCGGCGAGTCCCATGCCGGTCAGTTGCGACGCCAGCACCGCCATGGCGTCATCGGTAAACTCGCCCCAGACGCGCAGCGGCGTCTCAGGCGCCTGGCGCCGGATCGTCGTCTCCTCCATGTCCACGCCGAACAATTGCGCCCCACCGTCGGCCGTCACGATGGCCATGGCGTGACGATGGCGCAGCAGCGGCTGCGACGGCACGACGAAGCCGGTGACGTACGCGAAATTCTCCGGCGAGGACGCGACGATGGCGTCAAGGCCCTCGGCCTGCATCACGCGAACCTGCCGGGCGATGATGTCTGCACGCATGTGTCTTCTCCTTGTCTTAGGCGCTCAATCGCGCACGAGGTACTGGTTGATCTTGTCCATGTCGACGTTGATCCCCATGCCCGGCCCTTCGGGCACTTCGATCGCGCCGTCGACGATACGCATCGACGTGCGTATCAGGTCGTCCTTGTAGTAGATGCCGCCGACGCGGCCCGCCAGGTCCTCGGCACGGGTCGATAGCGGCACCACGCAAGACAGGGTGGCCGCCGGCGCCGCCGACGCGAGATGGATGTTGGCGAGATTGCCGACACCGGTCTCGACCGAGCCGTTGACGTTGCAGAGGATGCCTGCGGCACGGGCGACCGCCGCCACTTCCATGGCGCGATACAGGCCACCCGGCTTGGTCGTGTAGATTGAGACGATCTCGGCGGCGCGCCGCTCGATGATCTGGATCACGTCGTGAGCATTCCACGCACTCTCGTCTGCCATCACGGGGGTGTCGATCGCCCTCGCGACTTCTGCAAGCCGCTCAATGCCCATCACCGGCTGCTCCGCGTACTTGAGTCCGTAGGCTTCCATCTCGCGAATCGTGCGGATCGCCAAGCCGGCCGTCTCGTAGCCTTCGTTCGCGTCAACGCACAGCTCGACCGACGGCCCGACCGCCTCGCGCACGCGGCGGACCATCTCGATGTCGCGTTTCGGATCGACACCGACCTTGATCTTGATCGTGCGAATGCCCTCGGCGGCCACCTGCGCCACCTCGCGGACGGCCTGGTCGATCTCGATCAGGCCGATCGAATGCGTGACAGCCACGCGCTTGCGCGACTGGCCTCCGAGGAGGGTATGCACCGGCACACCGAAACGCCTTCCGGCGAGATCGTAGGCCGCGAAGTCCACCGCCGCCTTCGCGTACGGATAGCCCTTGATCACCCGGTCCATGCGTTGATGCAGTTCGGCGATATTGCCGACCTCAAGACCCCGGATGGAAGGCGCGAGGTATTGCTCGATGACGAGCCGAGCGATCGCCGGCGACTCGCCGAAGTAACGGCCGAACTCTCCGCCCCAATCCTTTAGCGCGGGCGCCTCGCCCCAACCTTCGTTGCCTGCGTCGTCGCGCAGCCGCACGAGGACGTAGCGGCCGATCGGTTCTGTCAGACCGGTCCACTTGTGTTCGCGCCGTGTCGGCAAATGCACGAGCATGGTTTCAAGCGATGCGATTTTGCTCAAGATAGCTCTCCATCAATGAAAGGACGGCTGCGTTCCGATGCCGGAACGCGCTAGGACGTATGCACGATGCCGGCGCCGAAGCCGCTAAGTCGCGCGCCGAGCCCAATAGGCCCCACGCTGTCGGTCGAATAGTTGTAGATCCAGCCCGCGTTGTTACGCAGAAACGAGGCCAGCGCGTACAGTTCGGTGCGCTTGGACAGGGCATAGCCGTTGGCGTCGGCGATCGTATTGGGGACGAAGGGGTCGGTCGGCACATTGGAGACAACATCGTCACCAATGTCTGCGCCGTGGCGATCGCCGGCATGCAGATCGCTGCAATGGCCGGCACGGTGAGCATGCATCCGCCCCGCGTCCACCTGCGGACCCTGCAGGTCGATGCACGTACCCGCGCCGGTGCCCTTGTCGCTCGTCTCATTCTGTCTCCTCCATCATTGGCTGTGATATGCCCAACACGTAGCGTTCGCGAGGGTCATGGGATGCTCCCGAGCTGCCTTGGCGTTTCCCCGCCAACGTCGCGCCGCGACTGTCTCGCCGGCCTGGAAGTCGTGCCGGCGCGAACGGCTCGCCGGCCGCCCTCTCTCATTCGACGGTCTTCACCATATCCTCGACGACCTTCTTCGCGTCGCCGAACACCATCATGGTTTTGTCGAGATAGAACAGTTCGTTGTCCAGCCCGGCGTAGCCGGCGGCCATCGAGCGCTTGTTCACGATGATCGTCTT
>NZ_CABPRZ010000012.1 GCF_902459695.1 Pandoraea terrae | reverse complement strand
GCGCGGCGCGCAGGTGCGCGGCGAGTCGGTTGCGGCGAAGGTCGGCGGCGACCTGAAGCTCGAGAGCCTGCAGGACCAAGACCGCTACCACAGCCGCGACCAGTCGCTGTCCGGCAGCATCACGGTCGGGGCAGGCGTGTCCGGCAGCATCAACGCGAGCCACCAGCAGATCAGGAGCGACTACGCGAGCGTGCAGCAGCAGTCGGGCATCCAGGCCGGCGACGGCGGCTTCGACGTGGCGGTGGCCGGCAACACCGATCTGGTGGGCGCGGTGATTGCCTCGACCGATGCGGCGGCCGAGGCGGGCGCCAATCGCCTGAAAACGGGGACGTTGACGCAGCGCGACCTCGAGAACCGGGCCGAGTATGACGCATTGGGCGTGAGCATCGGCGGCGGCTTCAGTTCGGGCAGTGGCGACGCCAAAGTCGGCACGGACCAGGCCGGGCGCGCCACGACCGGCGCGGGCGTAGTGCCGGGGCACGAGGCGCCGGCATCAGGCGGCACGTCAGGTGGCGCCTCAGGCAGCGCGTCAGGTGGCGCATCGGCTGGCGTATCGGTGACCCCGCCGATGATCGTGGCGGCGGCGGGCAGCGCCACCAGCACGACCAAAAGCGGCATCAGCGCCGGGGTGATCGAGATCACCGATGAGGCCCAACAAAAGGGCATCACCGGCAAGACCGCGCAGCAGACCATCGCCGAAACGAACCGCGAGGTGTCCTCGGAGCGCGACGGCAGCAATGCGCTCGCCAAGATCTTTGACGAGCAGGAGATCCGCGCCGGCTTCGAGATCGTCGAGGCGCTGCAGCGCGAGGTGGGCGTGTTCGTGAACCACCGGGCGCAGGAGGCCGATGCGCTCGAGAAGGCGCGCGACGCGGAAGCCGATCCGGCAAGGCGCGCCGAGCTCGATGCACAGTTGGTCGAGGCGCAGAAGTGGGGGCCGGGTGGTGACTATCGGCGGATCGCGAGCGCGATCACCGCAGGCATCGGCGGCAACGTGACGGGCTCGGCGGCCGAAATGGCGAAGGCCGCCACCGTCAACTACCTGCAAGGCCTCGGTGCGCAGCAGGTCAAGGCGTTGGGCGAAAATCTCGACCCGGCCTCGAAGGCGGCACTGCATGCGATCGTGGGCTGCGCGGGTGGTGTGGCATCGAGCGGCAACTGCAGCGCCGGCGCGATGGGCGGGGCAGCGGGATCGTTGCTGGGAAGCCTGCTCAAGGCGGGCGACGACGGCCGCGAGCTGACCCAGACGGAACGCGAAGCGCGCGTGAACCTGATCACGTCGATCGTGGCGGGTGTCGCGGGTGTTGCGGCGGGCACGGGCGGTGACGTGCACATAACGTCGACGGGCGCGAAGACGGAGGCGGAAAACAATACAACGGCGATCGTACCGCAGGTCCCTCCGTCGACCGTGACGCAGCCCCGAGGAGGTTTGGGCGGGAAGCGACGCCAATATGATGAAGACGAACTTGATCCGAACGGCGGCGGCAATTCAACGGGCGGCGATAAGAGTGTTGGGCGGGTGCTGAAGGAAGCACTCTGCAAGGTATCTCCGTTAGCCTGCGGGGGCAACCAGATCGCCGGCGAGGTGGCGGAACGGCTGGCTTCGGATACGTCCGATGAGCAGAACGTAACCGGCACGCCGAATAACGGGCCGCGCGGCGGAATCGTCACGGGCACGCCGGACACCGCGGAGAAAGGCCCAACGATAACCGGCACGCCCAATCGAGGCGAGCGCGGCGCTACAATTACTGGAACCCCGGATCAAGGCGTCAAGGGCCCCGGCATTACGGCTACGCCGAATGACGGGCCCAGGGTGTTTGATCCGATGTTCAGTAAAGATAAAACCATCGGTGGGAAGAGTATCCAAGATCTATCGAATGCGGCGAAGCAACCGGATTCCTCGGATAAGTCTGGGGAACTGAGCGCGGCTGGCCGAGCGTTGCAAAAGCATGGCGGCCGAGAAGGTAGTGTATTCCCACCCGCAAAGGGCAATCCTGTTGCGATCAATGAACAAGGTCAGAAAATTGTCGACGGCATCCTTACGAACCCAAGCAGCAAAGTCGTGCAACGAGATACGGGCCGCTTCGGCCAAGTGATCGATGTTGTTGCCCCGGACGGGAAGGGTGTGCGCTACGATGCAAACGGTAACTTCATCACGTTCCTCGAACCGTAAGCATATGAGTCCGCTCGAAGCATTAATTACCAGCCCGCCAGATCGTGAAAGCGTCGTCTATGAGATCTGGCATCAGAATCAGCAGGTCGCCGAAATCTCGAAGGAGCCAGGGCGCAAATATGAAGTTGAAATATATCCGTGCCCGGATGGTGGCGCGTGGCATCTTGACTTGAACGAGTTCAAAGCCCTGTTGGAAGATGGAGTGAGGCGTTTGGCAAGCAATCCATGATGAAAGCTTCAGTCGTTTGAACTGCACTCCAAACGTTGGGCATGAATCCAACCCTTGGGGAGGCAGTTCAGTTTGTCGGGGCTCTTCTGAACCGATGCCTATACGACAGTACTTACCAAGCGTCCTTCCTGTGCCTCGACCTTGATACGATCGTCCGGCTTGAAGCTGGTGCGTTTGAGCCGTCGGCCGCCGACGCGAATCAATCGGCAAGATCTTTAACGAGCAGGAGATCCGCGCCGGCTTCGAGATCGTGGAGGCGCTGCAGCGCGAGGTGGGCGTCTTTGTGACCAACCGGGCGAAGGGGGCGGACGCGCTGAAGATGATGACCCCGGCTCAGGCGTTTGCTTTAGCCGCATAACCTGTGCAGGTTTCGGTGGGTCATTACAGCGCAGAAGTGGGGCCCGGACGGTGACTACTGTCGGATCGCTGACGCGACCGCCGCGCGCATCAGCGGCTACGTGACGGCCGCCAATGCAAAGCCGGCGAGGAGCACTCGACGCATCAACCGCGAGTCACTTCCACGATCCTCAAAATTGGGGAATGTCCGAAACACCGTTTCAGCCCTTCCCAAACACCAAGCGAATACGTACCATGAGTCTCGTCATGACGTGTCCGTCGGCCGGCATGTCATGACATGCGAAGCCGGGGCGTTTGAGTCCTCCTTTCGTTCCGGCTTCGCACCTTCCGATGCATTAGTCTGTAATTTCGGATCCCGAACACGACCTATGCAATGCGCGCCCCCGCAAGAAACGTCGCGCGCGGCACCGGCGGGAGGTTCGGCTTGAGCGTGACGCGTACCATATCCGCACGCAGGCCCGGCATGATGCCGCCGCGGTCGTCGAGTCCGACAGACTTCGCCGGCGCCCACGACACGGTATTGACGGCGCGCGACAGATCCCAGCCGATGTCGGTATGCAACTGGAACGCCGCCTGCAGCAGACTGGCCGGAACGTAATCCGACGACAGGATGTCGAGCAGGTTCTCCCTGGCCAACTCCCCCGCGGCAATGTTGCCCGAGTGCGAACCACCGCGCACGATGTTCGGCGCGCCCATGATCACTGCGATGGCCTTGTCGCGTGCGGCGCGCGCCGCCATCATCGTCGTAGGGAATTCTGCCATCGCGACGCCGTCGCGCACCGCTTCTTCCACATGTTCGAGCGACGTGTCATCGTGGCTCGCCAACGGCAGTCCGCGTGCGTGGCTCATCGCCACGATTTCGCGACGATGAGCGTGCGCATATTTCTCCTGTTGCTCGATCATCGCCGCATAGGTGGCGTGCCACTTCTCCTCCGTCCACGCACCGTGACGCTCCTGATACTTGCGAAACTGCGCTGGATCCTGCCACTGACGTTGGCCCGGCGTATGGTCCATCACCGACACAAGACGCAGCAGCGGGTGATCGCTCATCTGCTCGAACGCGTCGACGGCGTCATGTGTGGCGACCTCGCAGCGCAGGTGCAGGAAGTGATCGGCGCGAAGCAGGCCCGCGTCGGCGCTTGCCTGCAACGTGTCGGCGCATTCCGTCTGCAACGCACGGCTGCGCAAGCCCGCGGATTCGCGCTCGCCGATCGACAGGGCGTCGAACACGGTCGTGATGCCAGCGGCCGCCACCTGTGCATCGTGAATGACAAATGCGGCCTGCGTGTTCCACAACACGCCGGGGCGAGGCGCGAGATGTTTTTCGAGATTGTCGGTGTGCAGTTCGACAAGCCCCGGCAGCAGATAATCGCCTTCCCAATCCTGCGCCTCGGGCGCGCTCGTCGTGCCGCGCTGGACGGCGTGGATGTGCCCGTCGCGCACTTGCACCACACCAGTGAAAGTCGCCTCGGGGGTGACGATGCGGGCGTTCTTGATGAGCATGGATGTCTTCATCGCAGCGGTCTCTTTCAATGGTTACGTCAGTCGTTTCGTAAGTGTCGTGTTCGCTTTTCGTCGCCGCGCCCTTCAGTGCGCTTCATGCGAGCCGAGCGAAACCGGCTGCAACGCCACAGTGCGTGTGGCGACGGCATCACGTGTGGCTTCGTCGTGAAAAATCCCGACGATCGCACTGCCTGCCTCGCGCGCCTGAGCGATCAGCGCACAGACGACGGCGCGGTTTTCGCCGTCGAGCGATGCCGTGGGCTCGTCGAGCAACAGCACGGGCGGGGCGGCGATGAGGCCGCGCGCGATATTGATGCGCTGCTGTTCGCCGCCCGAGAACGTGGCGGGCGGCAGCGTCCACAGGCGGGCCGGAATGTTCAGCCGTGCGAGCAACGCGCCTGCGCGTTCTCGGGCTTGGCCCTCCGGCACGCCGGTACGCATCAGCGGTTCAGCCACGATCGTCAGGGTCGGCACGCGGGGGATCACGCGCAAGAACTGGCTGACGTAGCCGAGCGTGGTGCGACGCACGGCGAGCACGTCGCGCGCCGGCGCGTTCGTCAGGTCCATCCAGCGGGGACCGCTGCCGGTGTCATCGTCATGACGGATTTCAATGCGGCCCGCATTGGCGAGGTAATTGCCATACAGGCAGCGCAACAGCGTGCTCTTGCCCGCGCCGGACGGACCCACGAGCGCAATGCATTCGCTGCTGCGGATCGACAGGTCGACGCCGTCGAGCGCCGGGATCTGCACGCCGCCTTGCGGGTGCAGCAGGAAAGTCTTGCGCACGCCGAATGCACGCAGCATCTCGGGCGCGCGGACAGCGATGTCGGGTTGGGCGGGGTTCATGCGGGCAGCACCGAGGACACGAGCAATTGCGTATAGGGATGTTGGGGATCGTCCAGCACCTGATCGGTCAGCCCGGACTCGACCACGCGGCCGGCCTGCATGACGATCAGGCGGTGCGCGATCAGGCGCGCCACACCGATATCGTGCGTGACGATGATGGCGGACAGATGAAGGCGCTCGACAAGGGAGCGCAACAGGTCGAGCAGACGCGCCTGCACCGACACGTCGAGACCGGCGGTCGGTTCGTCCATGAAGACAAGGCGCGGCGCCGTGACAAGATTGCGCGCGATCTGCAGTCGCTGTTGCATGCCGCCCGAGAAGGCCGACGGCATGTCATCCACGCGGTGCGGATCGAGTTCGACTTGCGCCATCCAATGCCGGGCCGTGGCGCGAATGTCGCCATAGTGCCGCGCACCCACGGCCATCAGGCGATCGCCAATGTTGCCGCCCGCCGAAACGTTCATGCGCAGTCCGTCGCGCGGATTCTGCTCGACAAAGCCCCATTCCGTGCGCAGCAGGCGGCGTTTGCGGGCATCGTCGAGCGAGCGAAGCTCAAGCGGCTCGCCGTCGCCGGTGCGATAGCGGATGGCCCCGTCATCGGCGTCCAGACGCAGGGCAAGCGTGCCGAGCAGCGTCGACTTGCCCGAACCGGACTCACCGACGACGCAGATGACTTCGCCGGGCCACAGGTCAAAGCTCACGTCGTGACAGCCCAGACGGTCGCCGTATCGTTTCGTCAACCCGGACACGCTCAGCATGGGTTGGGCGTGCGCGTTCATGCCGCCTCCTTCGCCCGGTTGTTATCCGGGGCTGCGCTGCCTTCGGCGTCCTGCCGCCGGTCACCGCAATAGTCGCTGTCGGAGCACACGTACATGCGAGCGCCGGCATCGTCGACGATGACCTCGTCGAGAAAGCTGTCCGCTGCGCCGCACAGGGCGCATTGATGTTCCCAGCGTTGAATCTCGAAGGGGTGGTCGTCGAAATCGAGACTTTCGACGCGCGTGTAAGGCGGGATCGCGTACAGGCGACGCTCGCGCCCCGCGCCGAAGAGTTGCAAGGCCGGATTCATGTGCAGCTTGGGGTTGTCGAACTTCGGGATAGGCGACGGGGACGTCAGATACCGCTCATTGACGATGACGGGATAGTCGTACGTCGTGGCGATCGTGCCGTGCCGCACGATGTCCTCGTACAGCCGCACGCGCATCAGGCCGTACTCCGCGAGGGCGTGCAGCTTGCGCGTCTCTGCCACCCGCGGCTCCAGGCGAAACAGCGGCTCTGGCATCGGCACCTGATAGACCATGATCTGGCCCTCGGCCAGCGGCGTCTCGGGAATACGGTGACGTGTCTGGATTACCGTCGCATCGGTGGTGCGGGTGGTCGTCGCAACCCCGGTCGTGCGCGCGAAGAATCGGCGGATGTTGACGGCATTGGTCGTGTCGTCCGCGCCTTGATCGATGACCTTGAGCACATCCTCGCGGCCGATCACGGCGGCACTGACCTGAATGCCGCCGGTGCCCCAGCCATAGGGCAGCGGCATCTCGCGGCTGCCGAACGGCACCTGGTAGCCCGGGATTGCCACGGCCTTGAGCAGGCTGCGGCGGATCATGCGTTTGGTCTGTTCATCAAGAAACGCAAAGTTGTAACCGTCGGTGGTCGTGTTGTCGACAGGCAGGCGTGGGGCGCTCATGCGGCCTCCTTGCTGGATTGCGGGGTGCCGGCCGGCGCCTCGGCACGCGGTTGCGCGCCGGCGTTCGCCGCACGCGCGGCATGCTCGGCACGCAGACGACGCACCAGTTCGAGTTCCGCCTGGAAATCGACGTAGTGGGGCAGCTTCAGATGCTGGACGAAGCCCGACGCCTCGACGTTGTCGCTGTGATAGAGCACGAATTCCTGCTGTTGCGCGGGCGAGGTGATCTCGTCGCCGAGTTCGTCGGTACGCAACGCGCGATCGACCAGCGCCATGGCCATCGCCTTGCGTTCCGCGTGCCCGAACGACAGTCCGTAGCCCTGTGTGAACTGCGGCGGAGTGTCCCGGTTGCCGCCGAACTGCGTGATCATCTGGCATTCCGTGACGGTCAACTCACCGACGTCGATCGTAAAGCCCAGTTCTTCCGGCACAATTTGCACGGCAACTTGTCCCATGCGAATCTCGCCGGCGAACGGATGATCGTTGCCGTAGCCGCGTTGGGTCGAGTAGCCGAGGGCAAGCAGGAAACCCTCGTCGCCGCGCGCGAGGTTCTGCAGACGGGCGGTGCGGTTTGCCGGCGTGAACAGCGGCGTGCGCACGACGTCGTGCGGCTCCGGATCCGTGGTGCCGGCTTGCGCGCCTTCGAGCAGGCCGTCGCGGCCGAGCAGGTCGGTCACGCGTGGCACGGGCGGGGGCGCGAACGGAGAGGCCGCTATGTGGAGCGCGCTATCGATGGTGTCGCTGGTATCGGCCGTCGGCGCTGCGCCCTCGGTGCAAGCCGTGCCGCAGGCTTCCGCCAGCAGCGTGAAGTCGAGCAGGCGCTGCGTGTAGTCGTAGGTCGGCCCGAGCACCTGGCCGCCGGGGACGTCCTTGAATGTCGCGGAGATGCGCCGGTCGAGCCGCATGGCCGCTGTGTCGAGCGGCAGCGTGACCGCCATGCGCGGCAGCGTCGTCCGATACGCGCGCAGCAGGAAAATCGCCTCGACGAGATCGCCGCTTGCCTGCTTGATGGCGAGCGCGGCCAGTTCCTCGTCGTACAGCGCCCCTTCGCTCATCACGCGCGCGACAGCCAGACGCATCTGCTCACGAATCTGCGCCACGGAGAGCTCGGGCACTTCGGGGTTGCCTCGGCGGGCGGCGGCGAGCAAGGCCCAGGATTGTTCGATGGCGGCTTCGCCACCCTTGACTGCAACGTACATCAGCAAACCTCCACGCGCGTGGTGCGGGGAACGCCCAGCACAGTCGCGCCGGCCGCAAGCCATAGGTCAAGCCCGCAAGGGAATTGGGGGGCCAACGCCGCGTGCTCCGCCCAGAACCTCGACGGCAGGCCATGCACGGTGACGTCTGCGTGCTCTGCGACGCCCGGGCCGCGCAAGCGCAATCTCACGCCGTCCGCGCTGTGCCAGCCGGCCGCGAGCGCGGTAACGTCAATGAGCAGCGTGGTCGAGTGTTCAGGGGCTTCGAGCGATCCAAGCGAAAATGCGTCAAGCGCAGGCCAATGTGCGGTCTCGGTCAGCAGTGCGAAATGGGCTTGCGATTGCGCGTCACGGCCGGAAAGGACCGGTGCGCCCGTATGAAACCGCAAAGCGGCGGACAGGGCCGGCATCGGACGCTGCAGCCAGACCGGCGTTTCGGCGTCCGCCAATGCCAGCAATGCAGCGCGAGCGGCGATGCCGGCTTCGTTGCTGGCGGGCAGCACAACGCCGACATCGCGTAACTGCCCGGGACGCGCGAGGGCGTCGAGCAACGCGCGAAAGACGCGTTGTGCATCGTGCACGGGATCGGCAAAGCCTGGCTGCAATTGCGACCAGTCAGGCGCAAGCGCTTCCGTCTGCGCGCACGCAGGGGCAGAGGCCAACGGGGCGGATGTCGTCGGCATTCAGGCCTCCCGGGCCATCGTGAGAAATTCGACACGGCTGGCGTCGGTGCGCGCGGCTTGCGAGGCTTGCTCAGCCGCTAGCCTCGCGGCAATCGCGCGCAGTGGCCCGTCACGCAACTGCGCGCTGTGGCGTTCGTCTTGCAGCAGTGCGTCAAGGCGGGCGACACATGCCGCCCGCGAGGCGTCGCGGCCGAGCACGTAGCCCGTGCCGAGCGTGCCGTCATCCTGGCGCAGCGTGCATCGGGTGATGGTCGTCTCGCCAAGATTGAAGCGGTCGCCGGTGCCGCCCACACGCCCCTGTACCAGCGCCAGGCCAGTTTGCGGCGCGCGCAGCCACGTGAATGGCGGGGCGTCCGGGCACTGGGCGAGGGCGGCATCGAGTTCGGCGCGGGTCGCGCGCGCCAGCAACGCCAGCCAGCGTTGCCGCCGCGCCGTCGTGCCGTCGAAATTTGTGTTGTTCATGATTGTCTAGTCGTATAGACGTGTGTATGATCAATCGGGGTGAGCGGGGGAAGCGAGCGCCCTCATTACACATTTGCCTGGTGTCAATTTCATGACAACACAACTCGAACGCGGCGCTGGCGTCGCCGTCTGGCGGCAGATCGCGCAGATCCTGGCCACCGAAATCGGTGAACGCCGTTACGGCGAAGGCCAGCCGGATGACCGGCTACCCAGCGAGACCGATCTGGCCGGTCGCTTCGGCGTGAATCGTCATACCGTGCGCCGCGCGATCCTTGGACTTGCGGAGCAGGGTCTCGTCAACGTCGAACATGGGCGCGGCACTTTCGTGCAGGCCGGCGCGATCGATTACGTGATCGGCCGCCGCACCCGCTTCTCGGAGAACCTGGAGCAGCACAACCTCAAGGCGACGCAACAGATTCTGTCGGTCCGCAAAGGGGCAGCCGAGCCGATTGTGGCGCGTGCACTTGGGCTGCGTGCTGGCGCGCAGGTGTTTCGCGTGGAGATTCTGCGTCGCAGCGTGAGCGACGACGGCGGCATCGGCGTGCCGCTGGCATACAGTCACAACTATTTCCCCGCGCGGCGTTTTGCCGAGCTCGAAGCGGCGTTTCGCCGAAGCGAGACCATCAGCGCGATGCTGGCCGCGCATGGCGTAACGGATTACACGCGCAAGGAGAGTCGGATCGGCGCACGCTTGCCCGATGCCGAGATGGCGCGTTATCTGGCCATCAACCGCCAGCAGCCGGTGCTGACGGTCGAGAGTGTCGATGTGGACGACGTGGGTGCACCGGTAAAGTACGGCGTCGCGTACTTTGCCGCGGACCGCATGCAGCTCGTCGTGCAGGGAGAGCCGTCATGACGGTGCGCGATGACATCGCGGTAACGCCCCTCGACGAGGCTGCCGTCGATCTGCGTGAAGCACGCTTCGCGATCTATTACGCGCCGCCGTCGGACTCGGCATGGTGGTATGAAGGCAGCCGTTGGCTCGGCCGCGACGCGCAGTCGGGCGCACCGTGCGATGCCCCGGCCGTGCCGGGATTGTCGCAATCGTTGCACGGGCTCACTATCGACGCGCGGCGCTATGGCTGGCATGCCACGCTCAAGCCGCCCATGCGGTTGCGCGATGGCGCTGGCGTGTCCGATCTGCGTGCGGCGGCCATGGCCGTGGCGGCGCGTCATCGCGGTTTCGACGTGAGTGTCCACGCCGCACTGCTGGGCGCGAAGGAAGACGGTACTCGCGGGTTCATGGCCTTGCGGCCGGCACACGGGCAAGCAGCCCGCGAAGCCATCGATGCACTGGCGCACGACTGTGTGACGTCGCTCGACGCGCTGCGCATGCCTGCCACCCCGGACGAACTCGCGCAACGACGCGCAACGGGCTTGACGCCCCGGCAGGACGCACTGCTGCAGCGATGGGGCTACCCGTTCGTCGGCGAAGAATTCCGTTTTCACATGACGCTGTCGGACCGTGTCGGCGACTCGGACGCGACGGCGATTCGCGCATGGTGGGCGCCGCGCGTGGCGGCGTTGGGCCCGCTGCCGGTCAACGACATTGCTATCTTCGTACAGGCCCGGGCGGGTGAGCCGTTTCATTTGGCGCAGCGCATTGCCCTCCGGGCGAGCATGGGAGACGAGGCATGAACGGTGGCCGTCTGTTCTATGTGATGGGCCCGTCGGGCGCAGGCAAAGATGCATTGCTCGGCTACGCGCGCGAGCGTTTGGGAGATAGTCCGGCGTCCGTGCTGTTCGCGCATCGCTACATCACGCGCCCGGAAAGCGCCGGCGGCGAGAATCACATTGCGCTAAGCCTCTCCGAGTTTGCAGTACGCAAGGCGCACGGACTGTTCGCTTTGGATTGGGACAGCCACGGCTGCCGATACGGCGTGGGCATCGAGATCGACACATGGCTTGACGCCGGCTGCGACGTGGTCATGAATGGCTCGCGTGCCCATTTGTCACGCGCGGTGAAGCGCTACGACGGCCGGCTTCATCTGGTGGTGATTCACGTCGATACGGCGGTGCGTGCGGCGAGACTGGCGAGCCGGGGGCGGGAAGCGGGCGAGGCTTTGGCGCAACGCGTCGCGCACGCCGTCGAATGGACGCCGCCCGCAGGCGTCCCGCTCACGCGCATTGCCAACAACGGCACGTTGGCGGCGGCGGGCGAGACGCTCGTCGATCTGCTCGTTGAACGATCGACGTAGACGCGGGGCGGCGGTGATGTTTGCCGACCAAATTGACGACTATTGCGCGGCAGCCGTCGTGCTGCCGCCGCCCAGCGCATCGAGCTTCGTGTCGATTTCCTTCAGTCGTGCGGCGCGCGCGGTATCCGACATGTGTGTGTCGTTCGCCACTTTCTGGCGCTCCTTGAAGAGCTCCAACTGACGGATCGGAATCAACTGGCTGTCGTCCGACGCCTTGAAGCCGCTATACGTCAAGTGCTTGAGAATGACCTTTTCGCGGTCTGTCTTGCCATACGACAGCATGAAGTCCTTGATCTTCGCCTTGACTTCCGGCGGCAAATCGCGGCGCCACACCAGCGGATCACCGGCGATCAGCGGCGATTTCCACAGCACGCGGATATTGTCGTTGAGCTTGCCGGGGAAGCGCAGCTCGAAACGATCCCACGATTCCGTGTTGTTCGTCGCCACATCGACCTGACCATTGAGCACCGCCATCAGGTTCGTTTCGTGATTCGACGGCCGCACCGACTTGAACAGCTTTTGCGGATCGATGTTGTTCTTGGCGAACACGTAATAGCCCGGGACCAGATACCCCGACGTCGAATTCGGATCGCCATAACCGAAGTTCAGGTTCTTGCCGTTCTTGAAGACGTCGTCGAGTGTCTTGAGCGGGCTGTCCTTGCGTGTGATCAGCAGCGAGTAGTAGCCGGCGGTGCCGTCTTCCTTCAGGACCTGCGCAAATACTTCGCCGTTCGCGCGATCGACGGCTTCCATCGCCGACTTGTTCCCATACCAGGCCATCTGGATCTTGTTGAAGCGCATCGCTTCGATGATGCCCGCATAGTCCGTCGCGAAAAAGCCCTTCACCGTGTAGCCGGTGCGTTTGGCGAGGTCGTCGAACAGCGGCGTCCACGCGTCGCGCAGACCGGCGCTCGATTCGGTCGAGATCACGCCGAAGTTGATGACGCGCGTTTCGGCGTGGGTGCCCGCTGCGCAAACCAGCGTAGCGGCAGCGATGGCGGAGCTCAGGAATTGGCGGCGTTGCATGGCGGGAAGTCTCCAAAACGGGGCGGAATAGGCCGCAGCGATTGTTGCCGCCTCGCATGAAGGCGTCGTGACCTTCCGGTGACGCCCCCGTGACACGTGCGCCGGTCCTGTCATCGCGCCGTCACCCTGCTGTGGCAATGTGTGTTTTAATTTTGCAAAATATTGCAATAAGCCACCACATCGATTACTGTGTGATGCATCGGCCGCCGCCGCGCGGTCTCTCTCATCGGAGTTGCCATGGCCAGCGCATTGCCCGCACATGCCCGTGTCGTCATTATCGGCGGCGGGATCATCGGATGTTCCGTCGCGTATCACCTCGCCAAGCTCGGCTGGAGCGACGTCGTGCTCATCGAGCAGGGGCAGTTATCGTGCGGCACGACCTGGCATGCGGCGGGGCTCGTCGGCCAACTGCGCTCGCAAGAGAGCATGACGAAGCTGATCCGCTATTCGACAAAGCTCTACAGCGAGCTCGAGGCCGAAACGGGGCTCGCCACGGGCTGGAAGCAATGCGGCTCGGTGTCGGTCGCACGCACGGCCGAGCGCATGACGCAGCTCAAGCGCACGGCGGCGGTCGCCCGCGCGTACGGCGTGCAGTGCGACGTGATCTCGCCGAAGGAAGCCGGCGAACTGTGGCCGGCGATGCGCACGGACGATCTGGTCGGCGCCGTCTGGCTCCCCGGCGACGGCAAGGCCAACCCGACGGATCTGACGCAGGCCCTGGCGCGCGGGGCGCGCATGCGCGGCGTGCGGATTGTCGAGAACACCCGACTCACGGAGATTCACACGGCCGAGCCGGCCGGCGTGCGGACCGTCACGGGCGTGTCGTGGCGCAACAAGGAAGGCGAACAGGGGCGCATCGACGCCGACATCGTCGTCAATTGCGCGGGCCAATGGGCCAAGGCGGTCGGCCGCATGTGCGGCGTGACCGTGCCGCTGCACTCGGCGGAGCATTACTACATCGTGACGGAGCGCATCGAGGGCGTGCATCCCGATTTGCCGGTCATGCGCGATCCCGACGGGTTCATCTACTTCAAGGAGGAAGTGGGCGGCCTGGTCATGGGCGGCTTCGAGCCGAACGCCAAACCGTGGGGAATGAACGGGATTCCGGAGAATTTCGAATTTCAGCTGTTGCCCGACGACTGGGATCAGTTTGAAATTCTCATGGAGAATGCGCTGATCCGCGTGCCGGCGCTCCAGACGTCGCAGGTCAAGCAGTTCTACAACGGGCCTGAATCGTTTACGCCGGACAACAATTTCATGCTCGGTGAAGCGCCGGAGCTGCGTAACTTCTACGTCGGCGCGGGCTTCAATTCCATGGGCATCGCGTCCGCCGGCGGCGCGGGCATGGCGCTGGCCGAATGGATCGTGGCGGGTGAGCCGACGATGGACTTGTGGCCCGTTGATATTCGCCGCTTCGCGCGCTTTAACGGCAACGACACGTGGCTGCACGATCGCGTGAAGGAAACCCTTGGCCTGCACTACGCCATGCCGTGGCCGAATCGCGAGCTCGATACGGCACGGCCGTTTCGCCGCTCGCCGCTGTATGCGCATTTGCACGCCGCCGGCGCGTGTTTCGGCAGCAAGATGGGATGGGAGCGGCCGAACTTCTTCGCGCCGACCCCCGCGCAAGCGACGATCGAGTACTCGTTTGGCCAACAGAACTGGCATGCGTGGAGCGCTGCCGAACACCGCGCCTGCCGCGAGGGCGTGGCATTGTTCGACATGAGTTCGTTTTCCAAGTTGCTGATCAAGGGGCGCGACGCCCAGTCCGTGCTCCAATACCTGTGCACGAACGACGTGGCGGTGCCACCGGGCAAGACCGTGTACACTGGCATGCTCAACGAGCGCGGTACGTACGAATCGGATTTCACGCTCACACGTCTGGCGGACGATCAGTATCTGATGGTCACCGGTTCCGCGCAGACGACCCGCGATCATGACTGGCTCGAGCGGCGAATTCCGTCTGACAAGCACTGCACGGTTGTCGATGTGACGGGGCAGTATGCCGTGCTCGCCGTGATGGGGCCGAAATCGCGCGCGTTGCTGCAATCATTGACACGCGCCGATCTGGGCAACGACGCGTTTCCGTTCGGCACCAGCCGCGAGATCGACCTGGGCTACGCAACGGTGCGCGCCACGCGGCTGACCTACGTCGGGGAACTGGGCTGGGAGCTTTACGTGCCGGTCGAATTCGCCGTTGGCGTGTATGAAGCGCTGCATGCCGCGGGCAAGGCGTTCGGGCTTGTGAACGCCGGGTACTACGCCATCGACTCGCTGCGCATCGAGAAGGGCTACCGCGCATGGGGACGCGAACTGACGCCCGATACGAATCCGATCGAAGGGGGCCTGGGCTTCGCGTGCAAATTGGCCAGCGGCATCCCGTTTCTCGGTCGGGAGGCGGTGCTGCGGGCGAAGACGGAAGGGGTGGCGCGCCGGATGACCGTCATCACCGTCGACGGTGCCGCCGACAGGATGTTGTGGGGCGGTGAAGCGATCCTGCGCGACGGCAAGCCCGTCGGTTTCGTGACTTCAGCGGCCTTTGGCCACACGCTCGGCTGCCCGGTCGCGCTGGGATATGTCGGTCATCCCGACGGTTCGGCCGACGCGGCATATGTACAGTCCGGACGATACCAGGTAGATCTCGCGGGCGATTTGCTCGACGTGAGCGTGCATTTGCGCTCGCCGTACGATCCGGCCGGCGAGCGCGTGAAAGATTGATCAGGCGACGGGCGCACGAAACCGGCGGGCAGGCGGTAAAATGACGGTTTTGCCTCAAATCAGTGCGCCGCTTTGCGGGCTTCGGCCGGTGAAGACGGGCGTCGTCGCCAGGTTTCCCGTATGACCTTTCCCTGTATTGCCGCCGCGCGCCATTTTGAATATTCGGCGCACGTACCGCTCGTGATTGGCGCACAGCGCTTTGGCTGGATTCGCCGCCGTGACGTCGAGCATTTGCGGCGCTGGCCGGACGTGTTCGAGATCAGCTCGCTGGCCGTCCGTATTCATCCGCGCCACGATTCGTGCGAAGCGCGTACCGCCGCGCTCGAGCCGGTGATCGCCGCCCTGCACGCCGAGGGCGTCATTGTCGGGTGGCGCAATGAGCGGTATGCCATTCGTCAGCGGTTGTACGACGCGCCGCTGGCCTGGATCGAGCGCGCCGCGGCGCGGTTTTTCGGCACGCGCACGTTCGCCGTGCACGTCAACGGCTTTGTGCCGGCGCGCGTCACGGGCGAGGCGCCTCAGTTGTGGATTGCCCGCCGCAGCGTGTTGAAGTCTACGGACCCGGGCTGCCTCGATAACGCCGTCGGCGGCGGCATCGGCGACGGGTACGGCGTGGGCGATACGCTGGTGAAGGAGTGTTGGGAGGAAGCGGGCATTCCGGCACCGTTGGCGCGTGAAGCGACGCCCGGGCGCACGTTGCACGTGCTGGCGGAAATCCCCGAAGGGGTGCAGGCCGAGCAGATTTTCGTCTACGACCTGGCGTTGCCCGCGAGCTTCGTACCGGCGAATCAGGACGGCGAGGCGAGTGCACATTGGCTGTGCAGCGCGGGCAATGTGCGCGATGTGATCGCGCGCGGCGCGATGACGGTCGACGCGAGCCTTGTCAGCCTCGACTTCCTGATGCGCGAAGGCGTGGTGCGAGAACATGAATGCGCCGGCATGGCGGCGCTGTTTCATCCGCCGGAGGAGTAAGGCGCGGTCTGACGTTTCATGCGCCGCACCCGAGAGTATTTTGAAGATTGACATTGCTTGAACCCAAGGAGCACTCATGGCCCCGATCGAACATAGCTACATCCTGAAGTTGTCCTGCCCGGACCGTCCCGGCATCGTCCACGCGGTGGCCGGTTTCCTGGTCGAGCGCGGCGGCAACATCCTCGATTCGGCCCAGTTCAATGACCGCTTCACGGGCGGCTTCTTCATGCGCGTGCATTTCCAGCAGCTGCCGGGCGATGCCGAGCTGGCGAGCCTGCAACGCGAGTTCGCGCCGCTGGCCGAGACATTTGACATGCAATGGGAGATGGTCGACGCGACGGTCAAGCCGCGTGTGATGCTGATGGTCTCGAAGTTCGGCCATTGCCTGAACGACCTGCTGTTCCGTTACAAGACCGGACAATTGAACATCGAAATCCCGGCGATCGTCTCGAACCACAAGGATTTCTATCAGCTCGCCGCGAGCTATAACATTCCGTTCCATTATCTGCCGCTGATGAACGCGACAGCGGAATCGAAGGCCGCGCAAGAAGCGAAAGTGTTCGATCTGGTGCAGGACAACAACGTCGACCTCGTGGTGCTGGCCCGCTACATGCAGGTGCTGTCAGGCGATCTGTGCAGGAAACTGGCGGGCCGCGCGATCAATATCCACCACTCGTTCCTGCCGAGCTTCAAGGGCGCGAAGCCGTACTCTCAGGCATTCGACCGTGGCGTGAAGCTGATCGGCGCGACCGCGCACTATGTCACGACCGATCTCGACGAAGGCCCGATCATCGAACAGGAGGTCGAGCGCGTGGATCACACCATGGATCCGGAGCAACTGACCGCCATCGGCCGCGACGTGGAATGCGTGGCGCTGGCGCGCGCGGTGCGTTATCACGCAGAGCACCGCATTCTGCTCAATGGGCACAAGACGGTGGTGTTCCGCTAGTGGACTAGGCCCGCCGCGCCAGTTCGCTGCCGGCGTTGCGCGACAGCCTGGCGATGGAAAAGATCGACGAAACCGAGATGAGCGCGACGACGAGGAACGCCCACGGGAAATCGCTTGCCGCGACGTGCGCGTGACCTTGCAGCGCGATCGATGTTTGCAGGGCGGCCGCGCCGATGGTGATGCCGGTGCTCAACGAGACCTGCTGCGCCACGCTGGCCAGGCTCGTCGCCTGGCTCATGCGCGACGGTTCGATGTCAGCGTAGGAAATCGCGTTCAGACTCGTGAACTGCAGCGAACGGAAACATCCGCCGAACAGCAGCACGCAAAGGATTACTGCGTGCGGCGTCTCGGCGGTGAACAGGCCGTAGCCGCCGATCGTCGCCGAGGCGATCGCGGCATTGGCCAGCAGCACCGTCCGAAAACCGAAACGCTGCAGAATCCGCAGCGAGATCGTCTTCATGAACATCGCGCCGGCGGCGGAAACGAAGGTCAACAAGCCCGACTGTACCGGCGACATGCCGAAGCCGAGCTGCAGCATCAGGGGCAGCAGGAACGGCGTCGCACCCACGCCGATGCGAAACAGGGTGCCGCCGACAACGCCCGCGCGAAACGTCGGCACCTTGAAGAGATCGAGCCGCAACAGCGGATGCGCGGTGCGGCGCGCGTGGACGACATAGGCCCACAACAACGCCGCGCCAAGGACCGCGAGGCCGATCGACACCGGTGTCGGAATCAGATGCCGGCCGAGGGTCGACAGGCCGAGCATCAGCGATGACAATCCGACGCCCGACATCACAAAGCCGATCACGTCGAGCGGCGGCACATTGTCCTCGAAAAGATCCGGAATGAACTTCGTTGCAAGCACGAAGCCGACGACGCCGACCGGCACGTTGATGAAGAAGATCCAGCGCCAGTGCCAGTAGGTCGTGATGAAGCCGCCCAGTGGCGGGCCGAGCACGGGGCCGATGAGCGCCGGGATGGTCAGCGTGTTGAGCGCCTTCACCATGTCGCGCTTTTCCACGGATTTGAGCAGGGCCAGGCGCCCGACCGGCACCATCATCGCGCCGCCCACGCCTTGCAGAAAACGCGCCGCGACGAGCTCGCCCAACGTGCTGGAAATGCCGCACAGCACCGAGCCGAGCACAAACAGTGCGATGGCCGAGCGGAAGACGTTTCGCGTGCCGAACCGATCGGCGATCCAGCCGCTGATCGGGATGAAAACCGCGAGGCTGACGAGATATGACGTCAACGCGAGTTTCAGGGCGATCGGACTCTCGCCGAGATCTTGCGCGATCAGCGGCAGGGACGTGGACAGGACCGTCGAGTCCATGTTTTCCATGAACAGGGCGCACGCGACGATTAATGGAACTAGCATGAGACGAGGGGCCGCCACGGGAGCATACGAACAGGGAGAACCGATTCTACAAGGTAGGGCCTGTTCACGCTAATATCGGGCTCGCGTTGCCCGGCCCTGGTGGACTACTGCGATTGCAGGAAATCGCGCAGGACTTGCAGGTGGGTATAGACCTCGTGCCCGTCGTCGTCTTCGAGCCGGACCGCGGACAGCAATGTAACGGTTCCGTGCCTGACGCACTCGCGAACGGCGCTCAGTGTTTCGTCGCCGGCCTCGGCGAGTGCCTCAAGTTCGTCTTCATAACGATCGCGAAACGCCGCGTATTGATCGGTATGCTGGTGGAACCATTGCCGCAATTCGTTCGACGGCGTCACCGTCTTGGCCCACAAATCCAGTTGCGCATTCACCTTGGCGATACCGCGCGGCCACAGCCGGTCTGCGAGAACGCGTTTGCCGTCTTCCGGCGATGGGGCATCGTAGATGCGCTTCAAACGGATGGCATGACGCTTGGCCGGCATGAAAGGCTCCTGATGACTGACATGCCGCAAGCTTACCGTACGCGCGCCCGGCCGGGGGATCGGTGTCCTGCGGGTCACATTCCCGACGTCCCCGACGTTCAACAGGTCCGGTCCGCCGCTCAGAATTGCCAGTTGAAAATGCCGAAGAGGGCGTTGTCGGCGATGCCGCCGCCGAATTGGCCCGCATACGATATCTGCAGGGTCAATGCGCGGCTTAGCGACGTTTCCAACCCGGCTTCGACGATCAAGGCATTGCGCGCGACCGGTACGCCGCCTACCGTATACGGGACCGCGCTTCCGGCGAGCGTGAGCCGTGCGGCGGGTGTCGTGTCGCCGAACGCATGCCGCCAGCCCAATGTCGCGCGCGCTGTGAGCGTTTCGGCAATCAGCGGCGCGGCCAGCCGCAAGCCTGTCGTGGAGAATGTCACGTGCTGTGTGCGGCCCTCGGCGCGCAGGGCTGCCGCGCCGCCGGTTTCCTGGAAGGCCCCGGTGCGCAGGCGCGCGTATGCGAGCCCGGCGAACGGTTCCAGCGTCAGTCGTGATGCCTGGATGCGCGCGTTGACTTCGCCGAAGACCTGCGCCGTGTCTGCGTCATAGACCGCACGGTCGGTCTCCTGGTATCCGGGGAACGCGACATTGCGGGTGACATCCAGCCGCTGCCACGTGTAGGCCGTTCCCACCAAGACGCCGAACGGTTCCCGGCGGCCACCCGCATACAGTGCCATATGCGCGATATTCGCGCGGCCCGAGGCGGCGGGGCCCGTATCGAAGGTGCTGTGTCCCAGTCCGCCGGCGGTGCCGATGCGCCACGCGTCGCCGACCGGGCCGTCGACGCCGAGGAAAACACCGCCGAGGCGTCGCGTCAGGTCCGCCGCGCCGTTCCCGCCGTTGGCCGCGTTCGATCCGTTCATGCGTGAGCGTGAGCCGTATCCAGCCGCCCACGCGGTGGCGTCGCGCGCCGTTGTGCCGCGCAATCGATGCGTGAGCGCTTCGCGTATAAAGCGGCTGTCGTCGAGCAGCATGCTGCTCACGCTGGCGTGGACATCGCCGGACAAACGATCGAGCGCCGACTCGGTGGCAGGCTCATCGAGACTCACCAAGGCATCCGTCAAGGCTTCGCTCGCCGGCGTCGGGTCGTCTGCCTCAATCGTATCGAGTATCGCGGCAACGGACTCCTGATTGGGCGTGTCGGCGACTTCGACGATCGGAACATCGTTGCGCGTGAACGTCAACGACACGCGCGTGGGTGCATAGGTGAGTTCCGGCGTGAGGAACAGCAGATTCGTCGTGACGGCGTCGAAGACGCCCGTCACGCCGCCCGCCGCTGTCAGGATGACCGCGGTTGATGTCGGCGCGTGGGCGCCCGGCTCCGCATCGACGGCCACCGTGCCGCCCGATAGTGTCGCGGACCCGGCGGCATGGATCTGACTGGTCGGCCCGGTTGGCGACGTTTTCACCTGATAGACCGAACCGGGCGCGAACGAGACATCCCCATTGACCTGCAACCCGTTGCCATTCGACGCGCTGGCCCCGACGATTACGGTGCCGCCTGAGCCGACCGACAGGCCGCCCACGCTTTGCGTGCCGGCGAACGGTCCACCGTTGTCCGGTGCGACGGAAAGCGCACCGGCTGTGACGGAAACGCGCGACGCACCGATGGAGCCGAGCAGGGAGAGTGTGCCGCCGGCAATGACGGTATCGCCGGTGTAGGTGTTTGCGCCGGACAGCGTGATGGCCGCGGGGCCGTCCTTTGTCAGTGCACCCGCGCCAGAGAGCGTGCCCGCGAGTACCAGGTCATACCTGCCGTCAATCGTGAGGCCGCCATTGGCGATCATCACGTCATTGGTCAAAGTGAGCCCGTCCACGCCGGACGACAACGTCCCCGCATCGGCTATCACGATGCCGTTACCGAGTCCGGCGGGGTTGTCAATGATCGCCACGCCGCCGTTGAGGTCCGCGGTCTGTACTGCCAACGCGCCGGAAATGGTCCATGTGCCGCTGTTCACGATGACCTGGTTGAAATTCAAGTACCGCTTGGCGTCCAGCATGCCCGTGCCGCCGTTACCCGATCCGGGGCCGGAGACCGAATCTTGCAGTAGCAACGTGTTGTTGCCGCCCGCGCCACCGTCGACCGTGCCGGTCGCAGCAAATGCCAGCGGCAGGCCGTCCACCCCAAGGGCGGTGCCGCCGACACTGCCGATCGCGCTCACCTTCGAGCCTGTGACGGCGGTGAAGATGTTGGCGCGATTCGCACCGAGCGAAACGCTGCCGTCGATCGTGCCGCTGTTGATGAACGAGTGCCCGGTGCCGCCGATGCCGGTGGGCGCAAATGCAATGCGTCCCGTGATCCTGCCCGAATTCGTGAAAATGACCCTGCCGCCCCCAAGCGCAGCGATCACCGGCGTATCGGCCGGATTCACGGACACGCCGGCCAGCGACGTGGCACCGATGACGCCGGCGTTTTCAACGATGCTCAGGCCGCCCGCGCCGTTCGTGATGGATAGCGCCATGCCGTCGAGACTCGGCAAGGTGGCGCCCAGAAGACCGGTCGTGCCCATCATGATGCCGCTGTTGGACACCATGAGGTTACTCGCCGACGCGTTGCCGATGACGGCACCGCTGGCAAGGACACTGCTGACACCAAGCAATGCCGCGTCGATGACGCCGGCGTTATTGAGCGTGACGTCGTTGCCGGTCAGGAACACTGCCGCGCCCCCCAGCCCTGGCGGAACGCCGACAGTGGCGTCACCGTGGACGTCGACCCGCAAGCCGTCGGCGGCGTTGGCAACCGATGGTGTCAGCACCGGCGCCGGACCGGCGCAAATGACAACGTTGCCGGTGGTCGTGCATGTCGCCCGGACAGTATCGGAAGCCAGCCCGATGCAGATGGCGATGGCGGCAGTGCGCGCGTCACGCCGTACTCGTTGAAAGTTGCCAGTGTTCATCGTGGTCCCGTCCATATACGCGTTTCACGTAGTGGAAAGACTATGTACATACGCAGATTGCGTAGGCATGGGCGCAGCGAAGTCGATATGGGAATGGGGGCAGGCGCTACGCGAAGGGCTTGCCCGACGCGGCATTTGAGGCGTCAGGGGGGTGGGAAACGGCAGCAACGACCGTGCGAGCGGCCCCGGGGCTTTCGGAAAAATCCTCAATGCGGTTGGCCGTGAATACGTGACGCGTGCACGCTCTATATGGCGCGCTGGCGCGCTGGCGCATGCGGGAAGCGGGGGCGGGAAGCGGAGGCAGGAAGCGGAGGCAGGAAGCGGAGGCGGGGAGGTACAGCGTGTGTCGGCGACGGCGGTGCGGCGCCGGGTGAGTGCGTGCGGCGGGACGCCGAAGCGCCCGCCACAAACCACACAACTCAGCGATACAACTCAGGCCGCCTTGGTCAGTGCTGCGATCTGCCGCACGCCGAGCGTATCGAGCGCTTGCGCGACAGCGGTGACGACATTGCGCATTTCATTGTCGTCGATCGCCCCGATACAACCCACGCGGAAGGTTTCGATTTGCGTGAGCTTGCCCGGGTACAGGACGTAGCCCTTGTCGCGCACCGCGTCGTAGAACGCCTTGAACACGTATTTCGGGTCGGTTGGCGCGTGAAACGTCACGATGACCGGCGCTTGGACCTCAGGCGACAGGAATGGCTTGAAGCCGAGCGCAGCCATGCCGTCGACAAGCGTCTTGCAGTTCTTGCGATAGCGCGCGCCGCGCACGGGCTGGCCGCCTTCGGCCTTGAACTGGTCAAGCGCGGCGCGCAACGCGGCCACCACGTGCGTCGGCGGCGTGAAGCGCCACTGTGTCGTCTTCTGCATATAAGCGTACTGGTCATGCAGGTCCATCGCCAGCGAATGGCTGTTGCCCGCGGACGCCTCGAGCACCGACTTCTTCGCGATGACGAACCCCATGCCGGGCACGCCTTCGATGCACTTGCCGCTGGCGGCAACGAGCGCGTCGAACGGCATCGAACGCACGTCGATCTCGATCGCGCCAAACGAACTCATCGCATCGACGATCAACCCGCGGCCCAGGCGCCGGCATACCTCGGCGATCTGCGGCAGCGGATTGAGCAGCCCGGCGCCGGTTTCCAGATGGACCTGCGCGACGTGCGTGATCGACGGATCGCGCTTGAGCGCTTCCTCGATCAGCGCGGGGCTGGCAATCTGGTCTTCCGGAATCGCGAGTTCGACCGCCGCGCGGCCGAGATATTTGCAGATCTTCAGAATGCGCTGGCAATACGCACCGTTCTGAGGCACGAGAATCTTGCCGTCGCGCGGCACCAGCGTGCCGATGGCGGCTTCGACCGAAAACGTGCCCGACCCTTGCAGCGGCACGCAGACGTAATCGTTGCCGCCGTGCACGACGTCGACCAGATCGCGGCACAGCGTGGCCGTGATCTGGTTGAACTGGGTGTCCCAGGACCCCCAGTCGCGCAGCATGGCCTGCTTGGTGGCCGGCGACGTGGTGAGCGGGCCGGGGGTGAGCAGAATCGGTTCCTGACCGAGAATCATGACCGTCTCCTATCGGGAGGGTTGAGAGAGAGCGAAGAGGAAAACGAAGAGGAAAACGTCCGCATCATGGCGTGTCACTGTGACTTTGCCGGACGCCGCCACGCCTGCGTGTACCGTTCCACCACGAGATGGATGCCGTAATACAGCAGGCAGACCAGCATCGAGGTCAGCACCACCAGCGTCGCCATGGCGGCGGCCGGACCGATCGATCCGGTTTCGTCCATGTTGACGATGGCCACCGAGGCGATCGCGGTGTCGGCCGAGTACAGGAACACCACGGCGGACACCGTGGTCATGGCGTTGACGAACAGATAGCGGCTGATTTCCAGAATGGACGGCAGGCAGATCGGCGCCGTCACGCGCCAGAACGTACGGTAGAACGGCACCTTCAGCGAAGCGGACACGTACTCGAACTCGGGGTCGATCTGCTTGAGCGCGGTCAGCGCCGTCAGGTGGCTCGACGAGTAGTAGTGCACCACGTTGACGATCACCAGGATCGCGAGCGATCCGTACAGGAAATGCAACGGATTGCCCTCGGGCACAAAGAAGAAGATGTAGCCCAGACCGAGCACCAGGCCCGGCACGCCCATCGGCAGCACGGCCATCATGCGGATCACGCCGCGCACCCAGTTCATGCCGCGCGTCTTTTCCAGCAGGTACGCGATGACGAAGATCGCGAGTGTGCCCCACAGCGCGCACCAGAAAGCCATCTGCAAGCTGTTGACATACGCCTCGACCGCGCCGCTTTCGATCAGGCCGAAACGGTAATGATTGAACGACAGGCTGAAGTTGTACGGCCAGAATTTGACGAACGATGCATACACAGCCATGCCGAGGATCGACAGCATGATGGCCGCCATGCCCCAGCACATCGTCGCCATCAGCCAGTCGAAGCCGCGCGCCGGCTTCGGCACGTAGGGCACCGCGCGCGCCGACAGCAACGCTTGCTGCTTGCGCTGCACGATCGCGTCGACCAGATACGTGATGCCGACCGGCACGAGCAGCATCAGGCCGACGACCGCCCCCTTCGAGAAGTCCTGCTGCCCGATCACTAGCTTGTAGATGTCGGTCGCCAGGACATTGAAGTCGCCGCCGATCACCTTGGGAATCCCGAAGTCGGAAATCGCGTAGGTGAAGACGATCATCGCGGCGCTGATGACGCCGTACTTCGCGCCGGGCAACGTGATCGTGAGGAAGCGGCGCAACATCGGCGTGCCGAGCGCATCGGCGGCTTCGTAAAGCCGCGCGTCGGTCAACGACAACGCCGTGATCAGGATCATCAGTGCGTGCGGAAACGTGGCGTTGATGAGCGACATGACAATGCCGAGCGGGCCGTAGATGTCGATGGTGCCCATCCACGGGCGCAGCAGCCCCTGGTTGCCGAACCAGAAGATGAACGAGATCGCCGGCAGCAGCGTCGGCCCCAGGATCGGGATCAGCGCAATGTTGCGCAAGAACGGCTTGCCGCGCAGGCAACTGCGCGTCAGACCGTACGCAAAGATGAACGCCAGCGGCACCGTAACGACCGTGGTGACCGTGGAGATCCATACGCTGTTCCAAATCGACGTCAGCAGCGCCGGCGAATGGAAATACTCGTAGAAGTGTCTCAGGCCGACGAAATGTCCGTCGTTGTCCTGTACGCTCTTGACGAGGATGGCGGCCATCGGCGCGAGCAGGAACACGACGCCGGCGGCTGCCACGACAAGCAGCAGCGCCTGCGCGAGACGGTCGGTCCAGTGCGAAGCGACGCGCACCGGCGTGGCGGGATCCGATCCGGATTTGCCGGTGTCGGCGAAGGGATGGACACTGCGCGCGTCGGCGGCGGTCGGCGGGAGGGCGGGGCTGACGGTCTGCATGGCGGTCTTATCCATGACGGAACACGCGTACCGCTTCCTGCGGCACGGCAAAGCGCAGCGTGCCGCCGGCGGCGGGGCGCAGCGCGTTCATGTCGGCGGGCGACAGATCCGCGTAAAGCGGGTGATCGCATGACGCCATACGCAGCGTCACACGCGAGAATGCGCCGAGGAACTCGATCTTCTCGATGTCGCCGTCGAACACATTGGTCTCGTCTTCGTCAAGCGACCGCACGCGCACGTCTTCGGGGCGGAAGAACACGCGGATGTCTTCGCCGCTATGGCAGCCGTTGAGCGTGCCGCAGGCCAGTTCGTAGCGTCCGACCTGCACGCGGCCGTGTTCGCCGAGTTTCGCGGGCAGGATGTTGGTCTTGCCGACGAAATCGGCGACGAATGGCGTCGCCGGACGCTGGTAGATCTGCCCCGGCGTGCCAATCTGTTCGATGTCGCCCTGATTCATGACGACGATCCGGTCGGCCATCGACAATGCTTCTTCCTGATCGTGCGTGACCAGTATCGTGGTGATGCCCAGGCGCTGCTGCAACGCACGGATTTCGCCACGCAGCCGCACCCGTACGCGTGCATCGAGAGCGGACAGCGGTTCATCGAGCAGGAGCAGGCCGGGTGAGGTGGCCAGCGCGCGGGCAATGGCGATGCGCTGCTGCTGTCCGCCGGAGAGCTGGCCCGGATATTTGCGGCCGGATTCAGGCAGGCCGACCATCTCCAGCAATTCGGCGACGCGCGCCTGCCGCTCGGCACGCGGCATCTTGCGGTTGGTCAGGCCGTAGGCGACGTTGTCGGCGACGCTCAGGTTGGGAAAAAGGGCATACGACTGGAAGACGATGCCGTAGTCGCGTTGCATCGGCGGCAGCGTCGAGATGTCGCGTCCGGCCTGATGCAGCGTGCCGCGTGTCTGCGCTTCGAGTCCGGCGATGATGCGCAGCAGCGTTGTCTTGCCGCAGCCGGACGGGCCAAGGAAGCACAGCATTTCGCCGCGCTTCACACAGAGATGGATGTCGCGCAGCACCACGGTGTCGTCGAAACGCTTGTGGATGCCTTGCAGTGTCAAATAGTCTTCAGCGCTCATACGGGGGACTCCTGCGGGCGGTCGAGTCGCCGTGCCGCCCGTCTTCCCGGGCCGGCACGGCACGATCGGAGCAACCGGCGCGCGGCATCTCCTGCCCGCGCGCCAAGCCGCCAGCTTACTTTTTTTCCGACTTGGCGCCGTAGCGCTTCTGCCATTCGGTCAGCACTTGTTCGCGGCTCCTGGCGATTTCCGTGAAGTCGTTCTTCACGAGCATCTGCTGATAATTGGCCGGAATGGTGTCGAGCTTCTTGGCGACACCCGGGTAGGCCACGATCGCCCAGTCCTTGGCGTACATTTCGTTGGCTTCCTTGCTGGCGAGCCAGTCCATGTACTTCTTGGCCGCGTCGAGCTTTTTGGTCGTCTTCATGATCCCTGCCGCCTCGATGTCGTAGCCGAGTCCCTCCTTCGGGAAGACGAGATCGATCGGCGCGCCGGCCGATTTGGTGCGGTGGGCGTTGAATTCGAACGAAATGCCGATCGGGTATTCGCCGGAGCCCGCATCGCGGCACGGCTTCGAGCCCGAATGCGTGTACTTGACGATGTTGTTGTCCAGGGCGTCCATGTATTTCCAGCCGCCGTCCTTGCCGAACATCTGCAGCCAGGCCGTCACGTCGAGGAAACCGGTGCCGGATGTGGCCGGGTTCGGCATCACGATCATGCCCTTGTAGATCGGCTTGGTCAGGTCTTCCCACGACGTCGGCTTCGGCAGATTATGCTTTTGGGCCTCGACGGTGTTGAAGCAGACCGTTGCGCCCCATACGTCCTCCCCGATCCACGACGGCGGCGTTTCCTTGTCGCTATACGCGCGCGTCAGCTGATCGAAGCCCTTGGGCGAGTACGGCATCAGCATGCCTTCCTGCTTGATCAGTTCCAGGCTCGATGCGGCCAGCCCGGCGATCACGTCCGCCTGGGGATTGGCTTTTTCGGCCATCAACTTTGCGGTGACGACCCCGGTGGAGTCGCGCACATACTTGATTTCGATATCGGGGTTGGCTTTCTGGAAGGCTTCGGCGTAAGGACGCATGACCTCCACTTCCCACGCCGTATACACGGTCAGGGTGGTCTTGGCGGCAGCGATGCCGGCGTGAGTGGCGGCGAACACGCCCGCCACGAGGGCGAACGTGGCACAAGCGGCGCGGCGCAACGGTTGATTCATGATGGCTCCTGTGGGTAAAACGACCACTTACCAGATGCCCCCTGACCTGTCGCTTCGCGCCAGGTCGCCCCCCGAGGGGGACAAGAAAACTTGGGGCAGCCCGGCGTTTTCTTGAAGCGGCGATTTTGCAGTTTATTTGCAAATTATTTCGTTTTTTTGAAACCCTGCGAGATTGTCATCTGGTCGTCAAATGCCTCCGATAGTATGAAACGCCTTGATTTTATTGGGTTATGGCTGTGATGCAGTTAGCTTTTACCCTGATGCCCGTCTCGGAATGGCGACATTCCGTTTGCTGTTAAGTGTATGTTGTTGACAATCTACAAAACGTTGTGCTTGAATGTCAAGTAACAAAATTAATCACGTAGTCGTCACGCAAGGAACGGCCGTATGACCAGCAAATCCACTTCGCCGAATGCCATCGAGTTGTTGCAGAGCCAGTCGTTGACGACCTTGGTGCAGCACGAGATCGAGCGTCAGATCATGGCGGGCGAGCTGACGCCGGGCACCAAGCTCAACGAGATCGAAGTCGCCGGACGCCTGGGTGTCTCGCGCGGGCCGGTGCGTGAAGCATTCCGGGCGCTGGAAGAGGCGGGCTTGCTCCGAACGGAGAAGAACCGCGGTGTGTTCGTACGTGTGATTTCGCTGGCCGAGGCCGAAGAGATCTACACGCTGCGCGCGGTGCTCGACGAATACGTCGGCCGCACGCTGGCCGAGCAGATCACGTCGGAGCAACTGACCCGCCTGCGCGAATCGGTCGAAGCGATGCACGCGGCGAACGAAGCGGGCGACACCGAGGCCTATTACCGGCTCAATCTGGCGTTTCACGACACACTCGTCGAACTCGTCGGCAACGGCAAGCTGCTGGAGACCTACCGGCGGCTCGTCAAGGAATTGAGCCTGTTCCGTCATGAGGCGCTCGTCGTCGACGCGTCGGCGCCGCCGAAGTCGGAGCGTGAGCACCGCGACATCGTCAGCGCGATCGCGTCGCGCGATCCGGAGCGCGCGGCGCAGGTGGTGCGCGAGCACGTAGAGCGGGGCCGCGCGCGCATGCGCGGCGCGCTCGCCAAGCATGGTCAGCCTTCCGTCAAGGCGGCAGGCTGAATGGGATCCCCCAAGTAATGCCAGCGAATGCCATCTGGATGGCCGTTTGACGCGGCCGCCGGCAGCCCAATTCCTCTCAGGAGAAACGTCGTGAATCAGCCCGTGCAGATCCAAGTCAACGGCCGCAGCTATCGCCTGCCGCAACAACCGACCGTCATCGTCTGTGTCGACGGTTGCCAGTTCGAGTATCTGGAAGCGGCCGCTGCCGCGGGCGTTGCGCCCTATATCAAGCACCTGCTGGAGAACGGCGCTGCCTTCAAGGGCGATTGCGTCGTGCCATCGTTCACGAACCCAAACAATCTCTCGATTGTGACGGGGGCCCCGCCCGCGGTACACGGCATCTGCGGCAATTACTTCTGGGATCCGGCGGCCGACGGCGGCCGCGGCAAGGAAGTGATGATGAACGACCCCGCCTACTTGCGCGCCGGCACGGTGTTCGCCGCGGCTGCCGAGGCGGGGGCGTCGTTGGCCGTCGTCACCGCGAAGGACAAGCTGCGCAAGCTGCTCGGCTATCAGATGAAGGGCATCTGCTTCTCTTCGGAGAAGGCCGATCAGGTCACGATGGCGGAAAACGGCATCGAGGACGTCCTGGGTCTCGTGGGCATGCCGGTGCCGGATGTGTACAGCGCCGAGCTGTCGGAGTTCGTGTTCGCGGCGGGTGTGCGCCTGCTGGAAACGCGCAAGATCGACCTGATGTATCTGTCCACGACCGATTACGTCCAGCATAAATGGGCGCCTGGCACGGAGGGCGCCAATGCCTTCTACGCGATGATGGACAAGTACCTGCGCCGCATGGACGAACTCGGCGCCGTCATCGGCCTGACCGCCGACCACGGCATGAACGCCAAGCATGATCCGAAGACGGGCCAGCCGAATGTGATCTATCTGCAGGATCTGCTCGACGATTGGCTCGGCCGCGGCGTCGAACAGGGCGGTGCGCGCGTGATCCTGCCGATCACGGATCCGTACGTGGTCCATCATGGCGCGCTGGGATCGTACGCCACGGTTTACCTGCCGCAGGACGTCGACCGCGACCGCATTCAGGCGCGCCTGGCGGCGCTGCCGGGCGTTGAAGTCGTGCTGACGAACGCGGAAGCGTGCGCAAAGTTCGAGCTGCCGCGCGATCGCGTCGGCGATCTGGTCGTGGTGAGTGGCCAGCCCGTGGTGCTCGGCACGAGCGCGAGCCGTCACGACCTTTCCGGCCTGACGGTGCCACTGCGCTCGCATGGCGGTATCTCGGAGCAGACGGTGCCGTTGCTGTTCAATCGCAAGACCGCCGGCATTCCCGGAAGGACACGTCTGCGTAATTTCGACATTCTCGACGTGGCGCTGAACTACGTCTGACGAGGGCTTGCCGGGTCCGCGTGCGTCCATCGACGCGCGCGGCGAATCGGCCGAACGACTATCCTTGATTGACCTGCTGTGGAGATCTCCGAATGAACGCGCCGCACAAGCTGCACCCCCAGTTCCGCGCCGAGAGCCTGCGTATCGGCGGTGAAAAAGTGACCCGTGAACGGGTCATCGAAGTCTTCAATCCGTTCACCAACGACCTCGTCGGCACCGTGCCGAAGGCCTCGCTCGACGATGTCCGCCGCGCGTTCACGATCGCGAAGCAGTACCGTTCGAAGCTGACCCGTTTCGAGCGCGCGAACGTCCTCAACAAGGCCGCCGCGATCCTGCGCGAACGCACCGCCGAGGCCGCGGCGATCATCACGATGGAGTCGGGCCTTTGCAAGAAGGACGCCGTCTATGAAATCGGCCGCGTGGCCGACGTGCTCGGTTTTGCCGCCACGGAAGCGCTCAAGGACGACGGCCAGGCGTTCTCGTGCGACCTGACGCCACACGGCAAGAAGCGCCGCGTGGTCACGCAGCGCGATCCGCTGCTGGGCGCGATCTGCGCGATCACGCCATTCAATCACCCGATGAACCAGGTGGCGCACAAGGTCGCGCCGTCGGTGGCGACCAACAACCGGATGGTGCTCAAGCCGTCCGAAAAAGTGCCGCTTTCGGCTTTCTACCTGGCAGACGTCCTGTACGAAGCCGGCCTGCCGCCGGAGATGCTGCAAGTCGTGACGGGCGACCCGCGCGAGATCGCCGACGAACTGCTGACCAACGAGAACGTCGACCTGATCACGTTCACGGGCGGCGTGGCCATCGGCAAGTACATCGCGGCCAAGGCCGGGTACCGGCGCATCATTCTGGAGCTCGGCGGCAATGATCCGCTCATCGTCATGGAAGATGCCGATCTCGACCGCGCCTCGGACCTGGCGGTGCAGGGCTCGTACAAGAACTCCGGCCAACGTTGCACGGCTGTCAAACGCATGCTCGTGCACAAGGACGTGGCGGCGCGCTTTACGGAACTGGTCGTGGAGAAGACGCGTGCGTGGAAGTATGGCGATCCGACGAGCGGTGACGTCGACATGGGCACCGTCATCGACGAAGAAGCGGCCATGCTGTTCGAGTCGCGCGTGAACGAGGCGGTGTCGCAGGGCGCGCGTTTGCTCGTGGGCAACAAGCGCGAAGGCGCGTTGTATTCGCCGACGGTCATCGATCGCGTCGATCCGGCGATGACGGTCGTGCGCGAAGAGACGTTCGGCCCGGTGTCGCCGATCATTACGTTCGGCAATATCGACGAAGCCATCGCGATCTCGAACGGCACGGCCTTCGGCTTGTCGTCCGGCGTCTGTACGAATCGTCTGGACTACGTCACGCGCTTTGCCAACGAACTCCAGGTCGGCACCGTCAACGTGTGGGAAGTCCCGGGCTACCGTATCGAGCTGACGCCGTTCGGCGGCATCAAGGATTCGGGCCTGGGCTACAAGGAGGGCGTGCAGGAGGCGATGAAGAGCTTCACCAACCTGAAGACCTTCACGCTGCCCTGGGGCCTGTGAGGCCAAGCGCAAGCGGTGTCGCGGGGTGCTGGCCTGTGACCGGGGGTGCGACACCGGCCAGCACACAAATGTGACAAATTGATGACGCGATTGTTGCGGGGGTGATTTTGGTGTACGGTGTCCCGATGGTGCCGGCGCACCGCCGGTCCCGTTGATAACAAGATCACGGAAAAACTGGCATGCTGACTTTGCTCAACCTTTTGTCCGGCGTGGCGATGCTCATCTGGGGCACGCACATCGTCCGCACGGGCGTCCTGCGCGTCTACGGTGCGGATCTGCGCCGCATCCTTTCGCACAGCATTTCGAACCGGCTGACCGCGTTCGCTTCGGGCGTCGGTGTGACCAGCCTTGTGCAGAGCAGCAATGCCACCGCGCTCATCGTCGCTTCGTTCGGCGCGCAAGGGCTGATCGCCCTGACGCCGGCGCTGGCGATCATGCTCGGCGCCGACGTCGGCACGGCCCTGATGGCACGGGTACTGACGTTCGACCTGTCGTGGCTGTCGCCGCTGCTGATCCTGTTTGGCGTCATTTTCTTCCTGTCCCGCAAACAGATGCGTGCCGGCCAACTGGGCCGTGTGGCGATCGGTTTGGGCTTGATTATCCTGGCGTTGCAATTGATCGTGGCCGCCGCGCGTCCGATGACCGAAGCGGCCGGCGTCAAGGTGCTGTTCGGATCGCTGACGGGCGATGTCCTGCTCGACACGCTGATCGGCGCGATGTTCGCAATGATTTCGTACTCGAGCCTCGCGGCCGTGCTTTTGACGGCCACCCTCGCGTCGAGCGGGGTGATTTCCCTGAAGGTGGCGCTGTGCCTCGTGATCGGCGCCAACCTTGGCAGCGGCATGCTGGCAATGCTCACGTCGTCGGCGCAGAACGCCGCCGGCCGCCGCGTGGTGTTCGGCAGCCTGATCTTCAAGTTGATCGGCAGTTTGCTGGTGTTGCCATTCGTCGACTATGGGCCGGCGCTCGTCGACTGGCTATCCGATGAACCGGCGCAGGCTGTCGTCAATTTCCACGTCGCGTACAACCTGATTCGCTGCGTGGCGTGCCTGGCGTTCACCGAACCGATGTCGCGGCTGTGCCTGCGACTGTTGCAGGACAAACCGGAGCTCGACACAACGATGCGGCCGCGGCATCTCGACGAGAATGCACTGTCGATGCCGTCGGTGGCGCTGGCCAATGCCGCGCGCGAAACGTTGCGCATGGGTGACTTGATCGAGCAGATGCTTAACGGCCTGCTGGAAGTCATCAAGACGAACGACGTCGCGCGCGCGAGAGAGACGCGCCGCATGGACGACGACGTCGACCATCTCTATACGGCGGTGAAGATGTACCTGACGCGCGTGTCGCGCGAGGATCTCGACGAGGCGGACAGCCGGCGCTGGACGGACATCATTTCGCTGACGATCAACCTCGAGCATGCGGGTGACATCATCGAGCGCATGGTCACTGACATAGAAGAGAAAAAAATCTCGCATAAGCTGTCGTTTTCCGAAGCCGGGCTGCAGGAGATTTGCGACATGCATCGGCGGCTGGTGAACAATCTGCAATTGGGGCTGTCGGTCTTCCTCAATGGCGACCTGAAGAGCGCCCAGCGGCTGATGGTGGAAAAGGAAAGTTTTCGCGACCTGGAGCGCGCGTATTCGTACACGCACTTGAATCGCCTGGCCGGCCAGTCGGTGCAGAGTATCGAAACGAGTTCCCTGCACCTGGACGTGATCAGTGACATGAAACGGTTGAATTCTCTGTTCTGTTCGACCGCCTATCCGGTGCTCGACGATGCCGGGGCCTTGCGCAAGAGCCGCATGCGCGACAAGCCGAAATCGCCGAAATCCCCGGGCGCTGCTGCCGCCGACGACGTGGCGCTGGCGGTGGCCGCCGACCTTCAACAAAAAGAGAGTTCCAACGATGGCGCTGAGCCTCCAGGACATCCGCACCCTGTTCGATGAATTCGGCGGGTTGGCCTACACGGGCGAACCCGTGACCCAACTGGCGCATGCCCTGCAAAGCGGCGCGCTTGCCGAGGCGGAGGGCGCGAGCGATGCGCTCGTCGCCGCCAGCTTCCTTCACGATCTCGGTCATCTGCTGAACCGCCATGGCGAAACGCCCACGGCGCGCGGCATCGACGATCTTCACCAATACTTCGCCTTGCCGTTCCTGCGGCCGGTCTTCGACGACGCCGTGCTCGAACCGATCCGGCTGCATGTCGACGCCAAGCGTTGCCTGTGTGCTGTCGACGCTGAGTATTACGGCAAGTTGTCGGCGGATTCGGTGCGCAGCCTGGCGTTGCAGGGTGGGGTGTTTTCAAGGGAAGCGGCAGATGAATTTCTCGCCCGGCCCTACGCTGAAGACGCGCTGCGGTTGCGCCGCTGGGACGACAAGGCCAAGGTCGCCGGCATGGTCACGCCACCGCTTGAGCACTATATGGATGTGTTGGGGCGGGTGGCGCGAGGTTGATCGGCGCGCGCGGATCAGTTGTGGCTCATTCGCTTTGCCCCAGGGTCAGACGTGCGAAGCGCGCGAGATCGATGTTTCCGCCGGACACGATGATGCCCACTCGCTTGCCGGTCACGTCGATCTTCCTGTTGAGCACGGCCGCCGCCGCGAGGCAGCCGGTCGGCTCGACCATCGTCTTCATGCGGCTCGCGAAGAACTTCATCGTTTCGACGAGTTCGTCGTCGGAAACGGTCAGGATATCGTCGGCGAGCGCGTGGATGACGGGGAACGTCAACTGGCCGAGATGCTGCGTTTGCGCGCCGTCTGCGAGCGTGCGCGGCGTGTCGATGTGAACGATTTGGCCGGTGCGGAAGCTTTGCTGGCCGTCGTTGCCCGCTTCCGGCTCGACGCCGTAGATGCGGATGTTCGGATTCAGCCCTTTTGCAGCCACGGCGCAGCCGGATAACAGCCCGCCGCCGCCCAGGCAGACGAACAGCATGTCGAGTTCGCCCGCATCCTCGATCAACTCCTTGGCGGTCGTGCCCTGGCCGGCCATGATATGCGCGTGATCGTATGGCGGAATCAGCGTCAGGCCGCGATCGGACGCGAGGCGTTTGGCCAAGGCTTCACGATCTTCCTTGTAGCGGTCGAACAGGATGACTTCTGCGCCGTAGCCCCGCGTAGCCTCGATTTTGACGGCGGGGGCGTCTTCCGGCATGAGGATGACGGCCTTGACGCCGAGCAGGCGAGCCGACAGGGCAATGGCTTGCGCGTGATTGCCGGACGAGAACGCAAGCAGGCCTGCCGCGCGCTGGGCGGGCGAAAACTGGGCGATGGCGTTGTAGGCGCCGCGAAACTTGAACGCGCCCATGCGCTGGAAATTCTCCGCCTTGAAGAACAACTTCGCGCCGGTGAGCGCGTCGGCGGTGGCCGAGGTCAGGACAGGCGTGCGATGGGCCGCTGCGCGGATCCGGTCGTGCGCGGCGACGATGTCGTCATACGTGATTGCCAGGTTTGGAGAGGTCATGAGTCAACTCGTCGGTGGGAGGCGTTCAGCGAAGCGTCAGCCCGATGGTAGCTTATCCAACCGGCAACGCGTGTTTGGCCCCGGCGCCGTAGATGGCAGACGGCTCCGACACGCACGCGGATTCGTTGAGATACTGGGCATAGGTATCGTACATATAATCCAACGATCCGGTTTCATCAGGATGAAACTCGAGCCGTTCCTGGAGGTACTGCATGCGCGCGCGGTTGGCGTCGATGAGCTGTGCCCACGTCTTGATATGCACCTTCAGCCCGCGCGTGTTGATGATGAGCCCCGAGTCGGCGTCAAGAATCCGGCCGCGGGCGTGCGGGCCCAGGTCGTCGCCAAGTAACCAGAAGTCCCACTGGACGTCGACATTGCGAAAGCGCCGCTCTTCGAACAGCGAGAACGCATAGCCCTCGATCTGCGAAATCTCCACCGAGTTGAGCGTTGTCCCCGGTGCCTTGAGTTCGATCACCAGGTGCGAAAGCGAATTCGGCCGATGCTGACGCGTCGCCTTCGACAGGACGAGATCCACGATACCCCGCGTTTGTGAGATGTGCGGGACCGGGACGTCGATGAGGACGTCTTCTCCGATCAATTTCTGATGGGCCCTGAGTACCTCCGTCAGAGACCTGTCGCTCACCGAAAGGAGATACTCCTCCCCGAAGAGCCAGCAATTTTCGGCGACGATGCGGTGGAGTTGGTCGCGCTCACGCAGCTTTTTGCCGCGTTTGCGCGCGAAGATCATTGTCTCGAGGCCTTTCAGGAACTTGAGGCGATCGGCGACAGTTCGCGCGGCGCTGATCATGGAGGCAAGCGAAACGTCTTCCAGCAGATCGGCCAGCATCTCGCGCTGCGGCGCGGGAAGCAGCAGGACCTCGGTGACGATGGCCAGGAGATTTGCCGGACTCTTTTCGACCGTTTCCCGCAGCATGCTCAGGACCAATGCGCGTTGCTTCGCCGGCATCGAATCGAATTCGGGCAGGTACTGCGCCACATGGGTGGCGACAATATCGAACACCTGGCGCTCAAGTCGCGCCATATGGGTAGCGGTTGCGCCCCGATAGGGGTACACATCCTCGTCAATCCACGCAGATACCTGAGGGCGGGTTGCCGCTGCCGCATCGGCGATTCGGTCGAGCCGGCTGAACTGTGCTGAATGCTGCGATTTAGTGTGACTTGTCATGACGTGTGCCCGAGCCGAGGCTCGCCAACGACAGCGAACCTTTCTTGCAATGGTTGAATCGGGGGGCGCAGTCAATGTAGCGCATCCGGATCGATTCGCCGGCGGCGCCAAGGCGTTTGCGATGAGTGCGGGGCAGGGGACGCGCACTATTCCGCGTGGGCGAGGGAGGCCTTCGCCTTGATCTACAAGGGATGCGTGCCGAATGTCACGGATGGGCGCAAGGACCTGCCGACCCGGTTCTTCAACCGAAATATCGGAAGATCCCCTGTGAGCGCGGGGCGGCGCCGGCGGTTCCTGTCGCGCCGGCGTCGGCTATCAAGGCATCACACCAACCGCTTTTCCGCCAGTTCGCTCTTGAGGTAACCGTAGTAGATTGGCGCGGCCACCAGTCCGGGCAGTCCGAATGCGGCTTCCGTCACGGCCATGGCGAGCAGCAGCTCCCATGCGCGTGAGCGGATTTCCGTGCCGACGATGCGGGCGTTCAGGAAGTACTCGAGCTTGTGGATGACGACCAGGAACGTGAGCGCCGCGATCGCGACATACAGCGATACGGACAGGCCGAGCACCACGATGAACGTGTTCGAGATCAGATTGCCAATCACCGGCAGCAGCCCGACCATGAAAGTCACGACGATCATCGTCTTGCGCAGCGGCACATGGATGTCGAACAGCGGCAATACGCCGATCAGGAAAATGCCGGTGAAGAAGGTATTGATCAGCGAAATCTTGACCTGCGCGAACACGATGCGGCGGAACGCGTCCGCGAACAGCGTGACGCGACGCGTCAGCGCGGCGGCGAGCGGCTGCATGTAATGAACCGGACGCACCGTCGAGAGCGCCACCAACGCGCCGAGCACCATGCCCACGACAATGTGCACGACGGCATTGAGCGCTTCCTTGCCGACGAGCGACATTTCCCGCGTATGGTCGCGCAGGAACTCCGTAATGGCGTTGTGAACGTCCTCGCTGTCGGCGGGCAGCCGATCGGTGATCCACGGCGGCAACTGCGTGCGTGCCTGCTCGATGGCTTCCATCATGCGGCTGTTGAGGTGCTGCAGATGACCGGCATCGCTTCGGAAAAATGCCACGACGCCGAGCACCAGCGCAGTGAGGAGCCCTACGATGATCGCCGACAACAGTCCCACGGCGACGAGCCTGGCCCATTCGCTCGAAATCCGCATCTCCAGACGGGGCGTCATCATGTGCACCAGCTCATACACCACGAGTCCGGCCAGCAACGCCGCCAGCAAATGAACGCTGAGCACCAGCCAGAGCGCCACCGCGGCGGCCACATAGCTGGCCGCTTCAACGAAGAAGTCCCGGTCAAATCGTAATTCCATTCTGGTCCTGCCCCCCGTGCTGCCTGTTCGTATGCCGGTAACGATTTTTCTGTGCCGCCCGTGCTCAGCTTTTCGGCTTGAGGAGCGGCGCGAGGTATTTGCCGGTAAAGCTTGCCTTGTTCTTTGCCACTTGCTCCGGCGTGCCCTGCGCGATGATCTGCCCGCCGCCGGCGCCGCCCTCGGGACCCAGGTCGATGAGCCAGTCGGCCGTCTTGATCACGTCCAGATTGTGCTCGATGATAACCACCGTGTTGCCCTGGTCGCGCAATCGGTGAATCACTGTCAGCAGCAGTTCGATGTCGTGAAAGTGCAGGCCGGTGGTCGGCTCGTCCAGAATATACAGTGTACGCCCCGTATCCCGCTTGGACAGTTCGAGCGACAACTTCACGCGTTGCGCTTCGCCGCCGGACAGCGTCGTGGCCGACTGGCCGAGACGGATATAGCCAAGACCGACGTCCAGCAGCGTCTTGAGCTTGCGCGCCACGACCGGCACGGGCCTGAAGAACTCGTGTGCCTGCTCGACCGTCATGTCGAGCACTTCGTGGATGTTCTTGCCCTTGTACTGGATCTCCAACGTTTCGCGGTTGTACCGCTTGCCGTGGCAAACGTCGCAAGGCACATAGACATCGGGCAGGAAATGCATTTCGACCTTCAGCACGCCGTCGCCCTGACACGCTTCGCAGCGTCCACCCTTCACGTTGAACGAGAAGCGGCCCGGGTCGTAGCCGCGTTCCTTCGACGCCGGCACGCCCGAGAACAACTCGCGGATCGGCGTGAACAGGCCCGTATAGGTGGCCGGATTCGAGCGCGGCGTGCGTCCGATCGGCGATTGGTCGACGTTGATGACCTTGTCGAAATGCTCGAGGCCGTCGATATGTTCAAACGGCGCCGGTTCCGCGGACGACCCGTACAGATGGCGCGCGACGGCGTGATACAGCGTGTCGTTGATCAGCGTGGACTTGCCCGAGCCCGACACGCCCGTCACGCAAGTCAGGACGCCGACCGGCAGATCGAGCGTCACGTTCTTGAGATTGTTGCCGGCCGCCTCCGTGATACGCAGCAACGCATCGGTCGGCGCATGGCGCGACGGCGGCACTTCGATCCGGCGTGCGCCGGACAGGTACTGTCCCGTCAGCGATTCCGCATGGTCGGCGATCTGCTTCGGCGTGCCTTGGGCGATAACGTTGCCGCCATGCACGCCGGCGCCGAGCCCCATGTCGACGACGTGGTCGCACGCGAGAATCATGTCCTCGTCGTGTTCGACCACGATGACCGAGTTGCCGAGATCGCGCAGGTGCTTGAGCGTGGCGATGAGCCGGTCGTTATCGCGCTGGTGCAGGCCGATGGACGGTTCGTCCAGCACATACATGACGCCGGTGAGACCCGAGCCGATCTGCGAAGCCAGACGAATCCGCTGGGCTTCACCGCCCGACAACGTATCGGCGCTACGCTCGAGTGACAGATAGTCGAGGCCGACATTATTGAGGAACGACAGGCGCGCGACGATTTCCTTGATGATCTTCTCGGCGATTTCGCGTTTCGCGCCCTTGAGCTGCAGTTCATGGAAATAGCCGAGCGTTTCACGCAGGGGCAGGCCGCTCACTTCATAGATCGCACGCGCGCGGGTGTCGTCGCCGAGCTTCACGAAGCGCGCCTCGCGGCGCAAGCGGCTGCCTTCGCAGTCGGGGCAAGCACGGTTGTTCTGGTACTTCGCCAGTTCTTCGCGCACCGCCACGGAATCCGTCTCTCGGTAACGGCGCTCCAGATTCGGGACGATCCCTTCGAAAGCATGTTCGCGCACCGACGTGCGGCCGCGTTCGTTCACGTAGGTGAACGGAATGGCTTGTTCGCCCGACCCGTAGAGGACAATCTTCTGCGTCGCTTCGGTCAGTTCCTCGAACGGCGTGTCGACGTCGAAATCGTAGAATGCGGCGAGGCTTTGCAGCATCTGGAAGTAGAACTGGTTGCGGCGGTCCCAGCCCTTGATCGCGCCGGAGGCCAGCGACAGCGACGGGAAGGCGACCACGCGCTTCGGGTCGAAGAACGTGATCTGGCCGAGGCCGTCGCACGTCGGGCAGGCGCCCATGGGATTGTTGAACGAGAACAGGCGCGGCTCGAGCTCCTGCAGCGAATACGAGCAAACCGGGCACGCGAACTTCGAGCTGAACACGTGCTCGTTGTCCGTATCCATTTCGAGCGCGACGGCGCGTCCGTCTGCCAGGCGCAGTGCCGTCTCGAACGATTCGGCCAGACGTTGCTTGAGGTCGGCGCGCACCTTGACGCGGTCGATCACGACATCGATCGAGTGCTTTTCGTTCTTCTTGAGCTTGGGCAGGGTCTCGATGTCGTAGACCTTGGCCGTGCCTTCGTTGGCGGCGCCGCCGCCGGAACGCACGCGAAAACGCACGAAACCCTGCGCCTGCATGGTGTCGAACAGGTCGGCGTGCTCACCCTTGCGATTGGCGACGACCGGCGCCAGGATCATCAGTTTCGTATCTTCGGGCAACGCGAGTGCGGCGTCGACCATCTGTGCGACGCTTTGCGACTCCAGCGGCAACCCATGATCGGGGCAGAAGGGCGTGCCGACGCGGGCGTATAGAAGACGCAGGTAATCGTGGATTTCGGTGACGGTGCCGACGGTAGAGCGCGGATTGTGCGACGTTGCCTTCTGTTCGATGGAGATCGCCGGCGACAGGCCTTCGATCAGGTCGACGTCCGGCTTTTCCATCAATTGCAGGAACTGACGGGCATAGGCGGACAGGCTCTCGACGTAGCGCCGCTGGCCTTCGGCATACAGCGTGTCGAAGGCGAGCGACGACTTGCCCGAACCCGACAATCCGGTGATGACCACCAGTTGGTGGCGCGGCAAATCGAGATTGATGTTCTTGAGATTGTGGGTACGTGCCCCACGAATACGAATGGTTTCCATCAACGCTTCCGAGAATCGTCGCCACACGCCGAAGTCGGCTTGCGGGGTCCGGCAGGTCCAGCGCCCCCAACGGTCCCGCGGCATCCGGAATTCCCCGGAACGGCGCGCCGGGCCTGCAGGGTAGGCGAGGGGCGCGATCGACGGGGGGACGGCCGGGGACAAAATCCGGGCGGCTAAACCTGCTAATATACCCAAGTTTGATTGCCAGGGTTGAACCCGCCGGACGGGGCCTGCCGGCGCAACCGCGTGTGCGTCGGCCACAAGGGCCATATGACGCCGTTTCGCACCATTCCAAGGGCGGAATGGCGCACCGCCGCGCCGCATCGGGACTTCGGTCTGGCAAGCCTCTTCTGAACCGAGACTCAATGCCGACCGATTCCGTTTCCACTGCTACGCCCGCCGCCCGCAGCGGCCGCATGAGCGCGCTCGAAGTACGCGCGAGCGCGTCGCTGGCGGCCATCTTTGCGCTGCGCATGCTGGGCCTGTTCCTGATCATGCCGGTCTTTTCGGTGTTCGCGCAGACCCTGCCCGGCGGCAACGATACTTTCCTCGTCGGTCTGGCGATCGGCATTTACGGGCTGACGCAATCGCTGCTGTATATCCCCTACGGTTGGGCTTCCGATCGGCTCGGCCGCAAGCCAGTCATCATTTTCGGCCTGATCGTGTTCGCGATCGGCAGCCTGGTGGCGGCGCTATCGCATGACCTTTACTGGATCATCGTGGGGCGGGCCATCCAGGGCGCGGGCGCGATTTCGTCGGCGGTCATGGCCTGCGTGGCGGATCTGACGAGCGAGGCGAACCGCACCAAGGCGATGGCGATGATCGGCGGCAGCATCGGTGTGTCGTTTGCGTTGGCGATCGTTTCGGCGCCGTCGCTCTATCACTGGCTGGGCATGAGCGGCCTGTTCTCGGCCATCGGCATTCTGGCCGTGTTGGCGATTTTCGTGGTGCTGTGGGTCGTGCCGACGCCGCCCGCACATCCCAAGACCGGCCATGCGCCTTTTTCCGAGGTGCTGCACAACCCCGAACTGCTGCGCCTGAACTTCGGCGTGTTCGTGCTGCATGCCACGCAAACGGCACTGTTCGTGGCCATGCCGCGCATGCTCGTGGCCGCCGGGTTGCCGGTGTCGTCGCACTGGGAAATCTATCTGCCGGTGATGTTCCTGTCGTTCGTGGCGATGGTCCCGGCGATCATCGCAGCGGAGAAGCGCGGAAAGATGAAGGCGGTGCTGCTTTCGGCCATCGGGCTGGTGATGATTGCCCAGTTCGCGCTGGCGGAACTGCCGCCGACGGTGGCGGTGCTGACTGCGCTGCTGTTCATCTATTTTGCGGGCTTCAACGTGCTGGAAGCCTCGCAGCCCTCGCTGGTGTCGAAGCTGGCGCCGGGCCCGCGCAAGGGCGCGGCGGTGGGCGTGTACAACACCACCCAGGCATTGGGACTCTTCTGTGGCGGTGTGCTCGGAGGATTCTTAATGACCCATCTCGGGCAAACCTCGATTTTCGTGTTCTGCGGGGTTGGGGCATTGGTCTGGCTTATAATCGCGGCACCGATGAAGGCCCCTGCGCCCCGCCATTGAGCAAGAAGCCCCGGGAAGGCCCGGCGTTTTCTTGAGCGGACATCAGCGAATCTGCAATACCGGAGAAAGATTATGGCATCTGTGAACAAAGTAATTCTGGTCGGCAACCTGGGTGCCGATCCGGAAACCCGCTACATGCCGAGCGGCGATGCGGTCACCAACATCCGACTGGCCACCACGGACCGTTACAAGGACAAAGCCAGCGGCGAGTTCAAGGAAGCGACCGAATGGCACCGCGTGGCGTTTTTTGGCAAGCTGGCCGAGATCGCGGGCGAATACCTGAAGAAGGGTTCGTCGGTATATGTCGAAGGCCGCCTGCGCACGCGCAAGTGGCAGAACCAGCAAGGCCAGGACCAGTACAGCACGGAAATCATCGCTGACCAGATGCAAATGCTCGGCGGCCGCAGTTCTGGCGGCGAAGGCGGTGGTGGCGGTGGCGGCGGCTACTCGCGCAACGCCGGCGGCGGCGGTGGCGATGAAGGCGGCTACGGGGGCGGTGGCGGTGGCGGTGGCGCGCGCGGCGGTGCTTCGCGTCAGCAAGCCCCGGCCAAGCAGTCCGGCGGCTTCGACGACATGGATGACGATATTCCGTTCTAACCGGTACTTGTAGAGAAGTGTAAGCAGCAAGCCCGTGATCCAAGTGGTCATGGGCTTTTTTCTTCCGCCATGAGCGTGTTCACTGCTCCGCGCTGGCGCCGGTCAGGGCTCGTACCCGGCTTTCGTCGGCGGCGAGCGCGCGCGCGTTTCCCGAATAAGCGATGCCGCCATCGTCCAGGACGTAAGCATAGTCGGCGATCTCGAAACTCATGCGTGCGTTCTGCTCCACCAGCAGTACCGAGATCCCCTCATCGCGCATCTGCGACACGACGCGAAAGACCTCCCGAACGATCAGCGGGGCCAAGCCCTGTGATGGCTCATCGAGAATGAGCAGCCGGGGATTGAGCAGGAGTGCGCGGGCAATCGACAGCATCTCCTGTTCGCCGCCGGAGAGCTGGCGCCCGCGGCTGAGCTTGCGCTCGGCCAGGCGCGGAAACAGCTCGTAGATCCGCGCGATCGTCCACGGCCCGCCGCGCTCCAGCGGGACCTTCAGATTTTCCTCGACGCTGAGATTGGCGAAGATTCTTCGCCCCTCGGGCACATAGCCGACGCCGCTCGCGGCGATCCGGAAGGTCGGCCAGCGCGTGGTATCCGCCCCGAAGATCGTCACCCGCCCTTCGCGCGCGGGCGTCAATCCCACGAGGGTACGCAAGGTCGTGGTCTTGCCGGCGCCATTGCGACCAAGCAATGCCGTGATCCGGCCTTGCGCTACCTCCAGGCTTACGCCATGCAGGATATGACTCTTGCCGTAGTAGGTATGCAGCCCGTCGGCGATCAGTGCGGCGCTCATTGGAACCCCCACGCTCGGCACTTCGTGTCCTCACTGCCCCCCGAGGGGGCGCGAGCTTGCTTGGAGCGGTCCGGCGCGGCGCTCATTGGAACCCCCACGTTCGGCACTTCGTGTCCTCACTGCCCCCCGAGGGGGCGCGAGCTTGCTTGGAGCGGTCCGGCGCGGCGCTCATGTTGCACTACCCAGATAGGCGGCCTGTACGGCCTCGTTGGAAGCGATCTCCTCTGGCGAGCCTTCGGCGAGGAGGTTGCCCTGGTCGAGCACCGTGATGCGATCGGCCAGATGGAAGACCACGCGCATGTCATGCTCGATCAGCACGATGGTGAAATTGCGGTCGCTTTGCAGGCGGCGCACGAGTTGCGTAATCTCGTGCGTCTCCTGATCGCCCATGCCGGCGGTGGGCTCGTCGAGCAGCAGCAGGCGCGGTCGCAGCGCCAGCGCCATTGCGATCTCGGCAACCCGCTGGTCACCGTGCGGCAGCTCCCCGACCAGCCGGTGCGATTTGCCGGCAAGACCCGTGAGATCCAGCGTTTCCTCGACGTGACGACGAACCCGCGCCCGCTCGCGGCTACTGATCCACGGGCGCAGGCGAAAACCGTTCGTCACCTCAGCACTGATGCGCACGTTCTCGAATACCGTCAGTTCGGGAAAAATCTCGGTGATCTGGAACGTGCGGGCAATGCCGGATGCAACGCGCCGATGCGCAGGAAGCGCCGTGATGTCGAGTCCATCGAACACTATCGTTCCCATGCTCGGCGGGAAAAAGCCACTGATAAGATTGAAGAAGGTGGTCTTGCCGGCGCCATTCGGCCCGATGACAGCGCGCAGCTCCCCCTGCTCGACGGTGAGCGATACGTCGCGCACCGCGGCCAGGCTGCCGAAGCGCTTGCTGACGCGCTTGACTTCGAGCACGCTCATGAGTCGCCCCTGCGCTGAATGAAGCCGAGCAGCCCTCGCGGGAAAAACAGCACGATCGCGACGAACAGCATGCCGACAAACGACATCCAGTTGACCGTGATGCTCGAAAGATAATCCTGCAGCACGACGAACACCGCCGCGCCGAGCAGCGGCCCCCACAAGCTGCGCATGCCTCCCATGACGGCCATCATCACGAAATCGCCCGACTGGCTGTAGTGTAGCCCGCGCGGATCGGCGAAGTTGTTCAGGAGCGCGTAGAGCGCACCGGCGAACCCCATGAAAAAGCAGGACAGCGTGAAGGCGATCCAGATATGCCGATCGACGGGAATGCCGAGAAAGCGCGCACGCCGCTCATTTTCGCGGATCGCGATCATGGTGCGCCCGAACGGGGAGCGCAGGATGAAACCCATCACGCCGATCGCCAGCGCAAGGCAAAACAGCACGAAGTAGTAGAACGCGTTGGCGTTCGACAGGATGTCGATCCGGGCGACGCCGAGATCGAGCGGCTGACGCGAAAAGCCGCGCAACCCGTCGTCGCCGCCAGTGACGGAGCTCCATTGGAACGCGATGTAGTAGAAGACCTGCCCGAAGGCGATGGTGACCATCGCGAAGTAGACGCCGCGTCGCCGTGCGATGAGGGCGCCCAGCAGTGCGCCGGCAATGCCGCCGAGCAGCGTGCCGCACAACAGTGCGAGCGGTGTGCTCGGCGCGAGAAACTTCAGCGCGAAACCGGCCCCATACGCGCCGAGCCCGAAATACGCCGCATGTCCGAAAGACAGCACCCCGGTAAAGCCGAGCAGGAAGTTTACCGACATGGCTGCCAGTCCGAGCACGAGCACGCGGGTGCCGAGCGCGGTGTAGCCGCCAAGCAGCGGCATCCAGTAGGGGGCCAGCAAGAGCGCTGCCCAGAGTGCAGCGATACCGGGCAGCCGGGGAGGGTGAAGGTATTCGCTCATGTCATCATGCCTTCTTCGCCGAGCAGCCCGCGCGGTCGGATCAGCAGGACCGCGGCCATTAGCACGTACATGATGGCTTCGCTCGCTGCAGGAAGGAACACCGCGGCGACGCCCGAGGCGACGCCGATCAGCAAGCCGCCGAGCAGCGTACCGGTGAGGCTGCCAACCCCGCCGACAATGATGGCGATGAAGCTCGGCATCAGGAGACCGGTTCCCATCGTCGGTTCCAGCCCGAGCTGGCCCGCGGCGAGCACGCCGCTCAGACCGGCGAGAAAGATGCCGACGGCGAAATTGAGCGCGCGCAGCCTGCCCACGTTGATGCCGAGCGCCGCGACTGTCTCGAGATCGAGCGTGCCGGCCCGGATGCGTATGCCGAGCCGGCTGTAGCGTAACAGCATGAAAAGCAATGCAACCGCGATGGTCACGGTGCCGACCATGAACAGGCGGTAGCCGGTGATGAAGAACAGCTCGTTGCTCAAGGGCTGAGCCAGCGCGGGCGGAATCGTCACAGGTTTGCCCTGCGCACCCCAGATGAAGCGGGTGCCGTCCTCGATCATGAAGGCGAGGCCGAACGTCAGCAGCAGGCTGTAGAGCGGATCGCGCCCGTAGACTCGCCGGATGAGCACCCGCTCGACGGCGAGACCGATGACGGCCGTGCAAAGCGGCGCGATCAGCAATGCACCCCAGAACCCGACATACGGCGTGATCGTATAGGCAATGTAGCCGCCGATCACGAGAAAGCCGCCATGGGCGAAGTTGATCACGTTGCTCAAGTTGAGAATGAGCGACAGGCCAAGCGCCATCAGCACGTAAAACGCACCGATGATCAACCCGTTGGTGACGTTGAAAAGGAGTAGTTGAGTCATCGGCCGCTCATGTTCCGACGCGACCCATGCACGAGCCGCACCGGGCAGCTTGGGCCGCTGTGTTGCCACGCATGCGTGGCCGGCTTGTGGCAATGGTTTCCGGCACGACTCGGGCGGGCATCGTCGCCGGGCTCAGGCCGGCCACTTCAGCTGGCAGCCAGTCGCAGCCTCGGGCGGCGCAGTCTTGTCGCCAGCGACCACGCGCTCGACGCGAAACAGATCCTCCGGGTCGCCCGCCGGCTGAGACAGCGCTTCGCCGACGAACGAGGAGGTCATCAACTGGTGGTCTCCCTTGCGGTAGTAGCACTTGTTGGGCTGCAGCTTGACGTTGTCCGGGAGTTCGAACCCGCCGAGCGCCTCCGCGAGCTTTTTCGCATCGAGGCTCTTTTCCTTGTTGGCGACCGCGGCGAGCGTATGAACCGACGTGTAGCCGAACCAGTGACGTGCAGTGGGGACTTTGCCGCCGTTCATCTTGCGGATGTCGGCGACGAACTTCTCGACGCTCGGGACACCCGGCTGCTTCCAGTACCACTCGAACATCCAGATGCCGACGCGCGCCTCCGGCGGCATCGCCTCGAGCGATTCGAGCTCCTGCTGAAGCCCGGCAACGTGGATTTGCTTTCCGATGCCGAACTGCGCGATCTGCTTCAGGCAGTTGACCATGTCGGAGCCTTGCGGCAGCACCAGCAAAACATCGGGGTTGGCGGCGCGCGCCTTGATCAGGTACGCGGAGAAATCGGTCGTGCCGAGCGGCGTGAGCTCGTTGCCGGTCATCTGGCCGCCGAGCTTTTGCAAATCCGCCAGCGCGGCCTTCTGCAGCGTATGGCCGAAGGCGTAGTCCGGCGTAATGAAATGCCACTTCTTGCCGAACTTGGTGAAGAGGAGGTCGGCGACCGCGTTGGCCTCCATGCTGGTCGTATTGCAGACGCGAAATACGTTCCACTTGCAATCGCTGCCGGTGATCGTGTCGGTGTGGCCTCCCGAGACGATGTGCAATACCTTCTTCTCGTTGGTGACCTGGGCGATTGCCTGAGCGACGCCGGAATTCACATCCCCGATCATGAACGCGACCTGATCACGATCGATCAGCTTTCGCGCCTTCTGCACGCCAGTGCCGACGTCGTTCGCCGAGTCTTCTACCAGCAGTTCGATGGGGCGCCCGAGAATGCCGCCTTTGGCATTGACCTGTTGCACGGCGAGCCTGGCGCCCGTCACTTCATTCTGTGCAACTGCAGCATAAACGCCGGTCAACGGATCGACCATGCCGATGCGCAGCGGCGTCTCCCCACGTGCCTTGATGATGAAGGGCGAGGCGAGCTGCAACGCTGCAGCTGCAGCGGCCCCCTTGAGCACCGTGCGACGACGGACGGCGCGGATATGACCCGGAGTGTTCATAGGGGTTCCCCCTGATTTTTCACGTCGAACCGGTCAAAGGCCTGAATCCTGAACCGAAGCTTGAGCATCCTCGGCCAATACAATCTTGATCTTGTTAAATGGGATCCGCAAGTCCTCGTTCCGCCCCCGCCAAGCCAACGGACATCAGGTTTCGCGAACGTAAGGAAGCGTTGCGCATGCTCCTCAAGCTGTCTTGCGAGTGGCGATTCGTCCGTCAACACCTTGTCCAGGCAGTAATACGCTTTGCGGTATAATTTTTTTCCAAAGCTATTATTCCGACCTCGCAAGTCGTGAACGTATGACAAGAACGACTGCCGCCAAGGCCCTGACGATTACCCATCCGGCATGCCTGATCGATGGCTCGGACACCGAGTTCCGTCATCTCATCAACGGCTTGCTGCCGTTCGCCGCGCGTCTGCTATCGGTGCGTGATGGTTTCGGCAGCCTCATAGGACTGACGGGCATCCAATACTCGCTGCTGCGATCCGTCACCCACCTGGCGGAAAAAGGTGACGTCACCGTCAACCAGCTTGCGGATCATCTGCATCTCTCGGGTGCGTTCGTGACGATCGAGACCAACAAGCTCAAGACGCTCAATCTCATCGACAAGGAACAGAATCCCGAAGACCGCCGGAAGATGCGCCTGACGGTCACGGCCGCCGGGGCGAAGTTGCTCCGCGAATTGACCCCGTCACAACAGCATATCAATGACGTGCTGTTCGACGGGATCAGCCGCACGGAATTCAAGGTGCTGTGCGCCGTGGTTGACCGGCTCGTCAATAACGGCGACCGGGCCACGCTTGAACTCGGTCATCTGCTCGCCACCAAGGAATTGCGCTGATCGCACGGCAGCGATCGTTCGCGTCCTGAGGTTCAGTGCGCCGCCCACTGGATCGTGTTCAGATCCACACCGTCCTGGTACATGTCCCACAGCGGACTCAACGAACGCAACTTCTCGACCGTGCCACGCAGCTGGTCAATGACGCTATCGACCTCCGCCCGCGTCGTGAAGCGACCGAGAGTGAGCCGGATCGAACTGTGCGCGAGCTCGTCGCTGCGGCCCAGCGCACGCAGCACGAACGACGGCTCCAGCGACGCCGAAGTGCACGCCGAGCCGGACGAAACGGCCACGCCCTTGATGCCCATGATCAGCGATTCGCCTTCGACGAAGTTGAAGCTGATGTTCAGGTTGTGCGGCACGCGGTGTTCCAGACTGCCGTTGACGTAGACCTCTTCCATTTCGCGCAATCCCGCCAGTAGCCGGTCGCGCAGCGCGCCCACGCGCGCCGCTTCGTCGGCCTGCTCCAGCCTTGCGAGGCGGAAGGCTTCGCCCATGCCCACGATCTGGTGCGTCGGCAGGGTGCCCGAGCGCATGCCGCGCTCGTGTCCGCCACCGTGAATCTGCGCCTCGATGCGGATGCGCGGCTTGCGGCGCACATACAGCGCGCCGATGCCCTTGGGGCCATATACCTTGTGCGCCGTCACTGTCATCAGGTCGACCTTGAGCGTGTCCAGGTCGATGGGAATCTTGCCGGCGGCCTGCACTGCATCACAGTGAAAGACGATCCCGCGCTCACGGCAGATGTCGCCAATTTGCGCGATGGGCTGAATGACGCCGATCTCGTTGTTGACCATCATCACCGACACGAGGATCGTGTCCGGCCGCAGCGCGGCCCGCAGGGCGTCGACGCTCAACAGCCCGTCTTCCTGGACGTCGAGATACGTCACCTCGAAGCCCTGGCGCTCCAGTTCGCGGCAAGTGTCGAGCACGGCCTTGTGTTCGGTCTTCACCGTGATCAAGTGCTTGCCGCGCCCGCTGTAGAAATGCGCCGCGCCCTTGATCGCCAGATTGTTGCCTTCGGTGGCGCCGGAGGTCCAGACGATCTCGCGCGGATCCGCGTTGAGGAGCGCTGCCACGTGCTCGCGCGCGGTTTCCACCGCCTCTTCGGCCGACCAGCCGTAACTGTGGCTGCGTGAGGCCGGATTGCCGAAGTGCTGGTTCAGGTACGGCACCATCTTCTCGACCACACGCGGATCGACGGGCGTCGTTGCGCTGTAGTCCATGTAAATCGGGGCTTCAAAAAGCGTCTGCATGACGAATTCCAAACATGGGGTGCGGATGGGCGGATAGGTGCGGCCGCCGCGACGGCGCACCCATCAAACTGCGGCCGAGTGTAGCACCGCGATTTGCGGCGAATGCGGTCTCCCACATCGAAAGCAGGGTTTCATCTCCCCACGATCAGCGGGGGAATTCAATCTCGAGTGCGCAGTCGTGCAGGTGCGAAATCGCCAGAAAACCACCGCCACATAAGGGGATGGCACGTTTTCGTGCGGCGCAGCATTGGCGGCGGTCGATAGCTCAATTTCCTAACCTAGGGTTTACCTTGCTTGATTAGCTAATTTTGTTAACGTTCAATAATGACTAACAAACAAAGCTAATTATGAAAGGTTGATGGCGGGTTGTCTGCGCCTTGATCCCTGATGTCGTGAGGAGGTTGTGATGAAAGATGCTCCATGTCCGGCGGAAACCCCGGAAGACGCCGCCCGCCGATTCCGGCGCGCGCTCGCCATGTTTGCCACGGGCGTGGCCGTCATTACTGCACCGCGAGCAACGGGAAGCCCCATCGGCATCACGGTGGCGTCGTTCAACTCGGTATCGCTCGATCCACCGTTGATTCTGTTCTCGGTCGATCGCCGCTGCCTGAGCCTGGACGACCTGTGCGCCGCACCGCGTTTCACCGTCAACGTGCTCGACGAAGCCCAGCGCGACGTTTCGAACCGCTTCGCCACGGCGCGCGGCAGCAAGTGGGACGGCCTGCCGCTCGACGCCGAGGACGTTTGCCGTCTGCCGGGCACGCTCGCGGCGTTCGAATGCGCGCCGTATGCCCGGCACGACGGCGGCGATCACGTGATCTTCCTCGGCCGCGTGGTGCGGCACGACGCGCGGCACGACGGCCGCCCCCTCATTTTTTTCGGCGGTCAGTACCGCTCGCTCGACGTCGAGCCCGCAGCGGCATGACGGCGGCCTTATCCGACAATTTTCAGGAGAGAGTCATGGTCAAGAATGGCAGTCAACACATCAGTCAGTTGCGCGACGGCCGCGAGGTTTATCTGAACGGCCAGGCGGTCGGCGACGTGACGATGCACCCGGCATTCCGTAATTCGATCCGCAGCTACGCGAGCCTCTACGATTTCCAGGCGCGCCCGGAGAACATCGAGGCGATGACGTTCGCCTCACCTGACACGGGCGATCGCGTGTCGCGCATCTGGCAGATGCCCACGAGCTACGACGAACTGGTCGAGCGCCGGCGCATGCTGGAGGCCTGGACCGAACTGCACTTCGGCTTCATGGGGCGCTCGCCCGATCACGTGGCATCGTGCATTTCCGGCATGGTCATGGGCATCGACGTCTTTGAACAATACGATGCGAAACGCGCAGGCGCGTTGCGCGACTACTACAAGTACGCTCGTGACAACGACCTGTTCCTGACCTACGTGATCGTCAATCCGCAGGCCAACCAGTCGAAGGCGGCACACGAGCAGGAAGACAAGTACCTCGCGGTCGGCATCGTGGATCAGGACCACGAGGGCATCACGGTGCGCGGCGCGAAAATGCTGGCCACCAGCGGCATCATGGCTAACGAAGTGTTCTGCAGTTGCATCCAGCCATTGAAGGCAGGCGACGAGATGTACGCGCTGTCGTTCGCGATTCCGATGAACACCAAGGGCCTGCGTGTGCTCTCGCGCAAGTCGTATGAGGAGAATGCGGCATCGGTGTTCGACAACCCGCTCGCGTCGCGCTACGACGAGAACGACGCGGTGCTGTACTTCGACGACGTCAAGGTGCCGTGGGAGCGCATCTTCGTGGCGGGCGACACGGCCATGTGCGCCAAACAGTTTCACGCCACGCCGGCGCATAGCTACCAGAACTACCAGTGCCAGGTGCGCCTGATGGTGAAGCTGCGCTTCCTCGTGGGCATCGCCATGAAGATCACCGAGGTCAACGGCACCAACACGTTCCCGCAGGTACGCGAGATGCTCGGTCAGCTTGCCGCCGAGGCCGCCATGATCGAAGCGTGGGTCCACGGCATGGAGGCCAAGGGGCAGATGGCGGGAGGCTACTTCGTGCCGGACCGCAACCTGCTGTACGCGTCGCAGGTCGTCACGCAGCAGCTTTACGCCAAGGTACTCAATTCCCTGCGTGAGCTCGCCGGCGGCGGCATGATCATGCTGCCCTCGAGCATCCATGACTTCGAGAACCCGATGCTTGCCAGCATCATCGAGAAGACCCAGAAGTCCCCGGTGGCCAGCGCCGAAGAGCGCGTGAAATTCTTCAAGCTCGCGTGGGACGCCGTCGGGTCCGAATTCGCGTCGCGCCACAACCAGTACGAGATGTTCTACGCGGGCGCCACCTTCGTGACCAAAGGTCACGCCTACCGCACCTACGACTGGCAGAAGGCCACCGGTCTGGTCGACAACCTGTTGGGCAGCTACGCGCTTTCCGACGAGATCCGCCGCGAACCGGCTGCGGCCTGAACCCGCCCCTTTTTCTTTTTCCATCGCTATCCCTGAGGAGTCACCATGGCGATCAACAAAAAGCACGATGAGTTCCATACCATCGACATGCATGAGGGCTGGGAAGTCCCGCCCGGCTATCCCCAAGGCATCGAGCAGAAGGTGCTCTCAGGCTCGCTTGACGAAACGGCGAAGTCCGGCAGCCGTACGCGCCTGCTGCGGTTCGCGCCGGGCATCTACACGAAAGCCCCATTCGTGCATACGTACTGGGAGGAGGTCTATCTGGTCAGCGGCGACCTGACGGTGGGCAACGACGCGAGTGGCGAGGGCGGCGAGGCGTTCGCGCCGAATACCTATGCCTGCCGTCCGCCCGGCGCCTTCCACGGCCCGTTCAAGTCGAACGGCGGCTGCATGCTTCTCGAGATTCATTATTACGATCCGGCCTGAGCCGGACGTCAGTGTGCGGCAGCGTGAGGGCGCGCCGCACCGTTGGAGACTTCCACTCGCAGCCCTCACTTCTGGCTATCGGGAAATCATCATGTTCAAGTTCCAAGCAAGCCGCATCGCCCTGGCGTTCGCCGCCGGCCTCGCATTCTGCCATGCTGCCCACGCGCAACCCGGCAAGATAAGCGACAACGTCGTGAAGATCGGTGTGTTGACCGACATGTCGTCGATCTTTTCCGACATCGGTGGCAAAGGCTCCGTCATCGCCGCCCAGATGGCTGTCGACGACTTCGGCGGAAAGGTCAACGGGGCGCCCATCAAAGTCGTCTCGGCCGACCATCAGAACAAGACCGACGTTGCTGCGACCATTGCGCGCGACTGGTTCGACAACCAACAGGTCGACATGGTGGAGGATCTGCTGCCGTCGTCCGTGGCACTGGCCGTGGCCAACGTCGCCCGTGCCAAGCACAGGATTGCGATCGCCACAGGCGCCGGCACGACGCGGCTTGTCAACGAGGAATGCTCGCCTTACACGATCCAGTATTCCTATGACACCTACGCCTTCGCCACCAACACCGTGAAGGCGATGACCCGCGGCGGCGACAACAGCTGGTATTTCCTGACGGTCGACTACGCGCTGGGTGCTTCACTCGACAAGGATGCCAGCGAAGCACTCGCGCACGCGGGCGGAAAGGTCGCCGGCCGCGCCAAGCATCCGCTGAATTCGTCGGACCTGTCCTCGTATCTGCTGCAGGCGCAGGCGTCGCGCGCGAAGGTGATCGGTCTCGCGAACGCCGGTGCGGATACCGTCAACGCGATCAAGACGTCGCGAGAGTTTGGCCTGGTCGGCCCGGGCAAGCAGAAAATTGCCGGCTTGCACATGTTCATCAGCGACATCCACAGCCTGGGCCTCGAGGCTGCGCAGGGCATGACGCTGACCACGGCGTTCTACTGGGATCGCGATGACGCCTCGCGCGCCTGGGCGCAACGCTTCTATGCCAAGGCAGGCAAGATGCCGACGCTCGTGCACGCGGGCACTTACTCGTCGGTGATGCATTACCTGCAAGCCATTCAGCGCACCGGCACCGATGACGCCGATACGGTCATGGCGGAGATGAAGAAGACACCGGTCAACGACTTCTTTGCCAGGAACGGCCAGATCCGTCCCGACGGCCTGATGGTGCACGACATGTATCTCGTCGAAGTGAAGACCCCCAAGGAATCGAAGAAGCCGTGGGATTACTACAAGGTGCTGCAGACGATCCCGGCGAACGACGCATTTCGTCCGCTGGCGCAGAGCCAATGCGCCTTCGTCAGGAAGTAAGTCCGGAGACGTCATGCATCACGACGACATCATTCTCGAGACCCGCAAGTTGACCAAGGCGTTTCGCGGTTTTACCGCCGTGTCCGGGGTCGACCTGAAGGTCAGGCGCGGGGCGATCCATGCCTTGATCGGGCCGAACGGCGCCGGCAAAACGACATGCTTCAACCTGCTCACAAAGTTTCTCGCACCGACATCCGGGCAAATCTTCTACCGTGGGGAGGACATTACGCGCGCCGCGCCGGCCACCGTTGCGCGGCGCGGCATGATCCGCTCGTTCCAGATTTCCGCGGTGTTTCCGCATCTCAGCGTGCAGGAGAATGTACGCGTGGCGTTGCAACGCGCGAGCGGCCAGTCGTTTCATTTCTGGCGGAGCGCGAAGGGACTCTCCGAGCTTGACGAACGCGCCATGGCGCTGCTCGACGAGGTGGGCATCGCCGCATATGCCGACGATCTGACCGTGTCTCTGCCGTATGGCCGCAAGCGCGCGCTGGAGATCGCCACCACGCTCGCGATGGAGCCCGACCTGATGCTGCTCGATGAGCCGACGCAGGGCATGGGGCATGAGGATGTCGACCGTGTCGCGGCGCTCATCAAGCAGGTTGCAAGGGGGCGCACGGTGTTGATGGTCGAACACAACATGAAGGTAGTGGCAGGCATTGCCGACACGATTACCGTCCTGCAGCGCGGCGAGATCCTGGCCGAGGGTGCGTATGCCGTGGTCACGGCTGACCCGCGCGTGCGCGAGGCATACATGGGCACGGCCGACGCCGAACTGGAAGGAGCGCACGCATGAAGGCGGGTGAAACGTTTCTGACGCAGACCGGCGTGCAGGCGGCGCTGGAGGTCTCCGGGCTGCAGGCGTGGTACGGCGAGTCACACATCCTGCACGGTGTGGATCTGGTCGCGGGGCAGGGAGAAGTGATCAGCCTGCTGGGCCGCAACGGTGCAGGGCGCAGCACTACGCTTCGCGCCATACTTGGACTCACCGACACGCGAGAAGGGTCCGTGCGCGTGTTCGGGCGCGAGACCATCGGCCTGCCTACGCGGAGGGTCGCCCGTTGCGGAGTGGGGTTCTGCCCTGAGGAGCGTGGCATCTTCGCAAGCCTGTCGTGCGAGGAAAACCTGCTGCTGCCGCCGCTGCTGCCCGGCACCGGACCCGCCGGGATGTCGCTCGACGAGATCTATGCAATGTTCCCCAATCTCGCGCAACGGCGGCACAGCCCGGGAACGCGCCTGTCCGGAGGCGAGCAGCAGATGCTGGCGATCGCGCGCATTTTGCGTACCGGCGCGCGGCTTCTGCTGCTCGACGAGATCTCCGAAGGCCTCGCGCCGGCGATCGTGCGCACGCTAGGCCACATGATCCAGACCCTCAAGGCGCGAGGCTACACGATCGTGCTGGTCGAACAGAACTTCCGGTTTGCGGCGCCCCTGGCCGATCGCTTCTACGTGATGGAGCACGGCTGCATCGTGCTGCGCTTCGAAGCGCCCGAGCTCGCGACGCATACGGCGGCGCTGCAGGCGTTGCTCAATGTCTAGAGGTCAATGACGTGAATCCCTTTGATATCCCCCTGCCGGTGTTGCTGAGCCAGTTGATGCTCGGCCTCGTCAACGGCTGCTTCTACGCGGTATTGAGCCTGGGCCTGTCGGTTATTTTCGGCTTGCTCAACGTCATCAACTTCGCCCACGGCGCCTTCTTCATGACCGGTGCGCTGGTGGCGTGGATGGGCGCCCAATACCTTGGGCTCGACTATTGGGCCATGCTTGCGCTGGCGCCGCTCGCCGCGGGGCTGCTCGGCGCGGCGCTGGAGCGGGGGCTGCTCTCTCGCATCTACAAACTCGATCATCTCTACGGTCTGCTGCTCACGCTGGGCCTCACGCTCGTGATCGAAGGGTTGGGACGCTCGGCTTACGGCGTGTCGGGCATGCCGTTCGACGGGCCAGCACTGCTGGCCGGGGCCACGCGCCTGCCATTCATGGTGCTGCCGAACTACCGCGCGTGGGTCGTGGTTGCGTCGCTCGCGGCCTGCACTGCGACGTGGTTCGCCATCGAGCGCACGCGGGTCGGCGCGCTACTGCGTGCGGGCACCGAAAACGCTCGCCTCGTCGAAACGTTCGGCGTCAACGTGCCGCTGATGGTCACGTTGACCTATGCATTCGGTGCGGCGCTTGCCGCCTTCGCCGGAGTACTTGCGGCACCGATTACGCAGGTCTCGCCGCTCATGGGACAGCCGATGATCGTGACGGTTTTCGCGATCGTCGTGATCGGCGGCATGGGCTCGATCGCCGGCTCGGTGGTGACGGGGCTGGTGCTGGGCGTGGTGGAAGGGCTGACCAAGCTCTGGTATCCGGAGGCCTCGGCCACCGTGGTGTTCGTGATCATGGCGCTGGTGCTGCTGGCGCGCCCCAACGGTCTGTTCGGCGGTTCGGCCAACAAGTGAGAGAGATGATGCGCAATTACCGTTTCGATTATTGCCTGTTAGCGGTGCTGCTCGCGCTGCCGGCGCTTGGTGTCTATCCCGTGTTCGCGATGAAGGTGCTGTGCTTTGCCTTGTTCGCATGTTCGCTGAATCTGGTGCTCGGATACACGGGACTCTTGTCGTTCGGACACGCCGCCTTCTTTGGCGGTGCAGGGTATTTCGCCGGCTATATCATGCGCGACCTGGGCTTGTCGCCACTGATTGGTCTCGTCGCCGGCGTGGCGACCGGCGCGGCGTTCGGGCTCGTCTTCGGTTTGTTGGCGATTCGCCGTCATGGGATCTATTTCGCGATGATCACCCTGGCTTTCGCGCAGATGTTCTACTTCTTCTGCCTGCAGGCACCGTTCACGGGCGGCGAGGACGGCCTGCAGGGTGTACCCCGCAATGCCCTGTTCGGCCTGTCGCTCGATCGCGACCTGACGCTGTATTACGTGGTCGTGGCCATCGTTGCCGCCACGTTCGCCTTCCTCTCGCGTGTGGTGGCGTCGCCGTTCGGCCGCGTGCTGTCCGCCATCAAGGAAAACGAAGCGCGCGCGATTTCGCTGGGCTATCAGGTCGACCGCTTCAAGCTGTTGGCGTTCGTGTTGTCGGCTGCCGTCGCGGGTCTCGCCGGCGCGCTCAAGACCCTGGTGCTGGGCTTCGCGACGCTCAGCGATGTGCACTGGATGTTGTCGGGATCAGTGATCCTGATGACGCTGGTAGGGGGAATGGGGACACGCTTCGGCCCGGTCGTGGGTGCCTTGCTTATCGTCTCGCTGGAGACCAGGCTTGGCGACATCGGCAATGCGCTCGCGCAATGGACCGGCTGGCAGGGCTTTGCCGGGCTAGGAACGATGGTCAGCGTGGTGACCGGCGGAATTTTCGTCTTGTGCGTGCTGTTGTTCCGTCGGGGCATGGTGGGCGAATGGCTCGACTGGCAGCAGAAGCTGACCGCAAGGCGCACGGCAGCACGTCATGGAATCCTGTCCCGGATAGGCGGGTGAGGCCGCCGCGCGGCGGTGCGCTACACGTGCCGACCGCGCTGGGCGGGCGCTTCCGTTTCCTCGACGTCAAGCGCGTCGGCCATGTCCTGGGCCGCGCGTTGCAACTCGGGTACGAAGCGCCGCGTCGCTTCCGCGGGCGTGATGGCCTGCGCCAGATAAACCACGTTGAGGCTCGCCAGCACGCGATCGTGTGACCTGACCGCAACTGCCACCGCGCCGATCTTGCGTTGATCCGACCAGTCGCCATGATTCGAGCCAAAGCCATCGGCACGGGTTTGCCGGATCAGATTGCGAACGTAGGCTTCGTCACATGCAAGCATTTGCTGTTGTTGGCCGCCGGCGCCCGAGCGCAATACCTCGAGAATGTCATCGCGCTCGGTGTCGGGGCACATCGAGAAATACGCGCGTCCCGCTGCGGTTAGCAACATCGGCAGCCGCCGGCCCACCATCGAACGATGGAACGAGAGAGGGCTGAAGCGATGCGTGGTTTCCCGAATGATCATTGCGTCGCCATCGGGCGTTGTGAGGTCGGAAGGCCACACGACGCGTTGCAGCAATTGCCCCATGATCGGCGGGGCGACTGTCGCGATACGTTCGTCATCGGTGAACCCCTCGCTGAGCGAGCGCACGTTGAGCGTGAGCCGGAAGCTGTCGTCCGACGCGCTGCGCCGCACGAAGTTTTCCTCGACGAGCGTTTCCAGCAGCCGTCGAACGGTGGTTCGGTGCAAGCCCGTTGCATCGCTGATCTGCTGACTCGTCGCCCGCCCGTTTTCCATTGAATTGAGCGCCTGCAGCACCAGCAAACCACGCGCAAGCCCTCTCACGTTCGCGTACTTTGTCATTGGAAAATCTATAAAAATCAATAATGTGCATTCTACGCACATTTCTCGGAAATAGTTGAGGCCCCGTCTCGCCGAACCTAGACTCACATCAAAATCACAGAGTCAAGGAGACGCGTTTCATGGCAAATCCTGCCTATCCGGCGATGCATTCGGAGCGTCGCATCCATTCGCCGGCGGCGGACCCGTCGGCCGCCCTTTCCGCAGACGTCGCCATCATCGGCGCCGGGCCGGTCGGCCTGATGATCGCCAACATCCTTGGCTCGCAGGGCGTGCGCGTTGTGGTGGTCGAGAAGCTCGATCAGATCATCGACTATCCGCGGGCAATCGGCCTTGATGACGAGGCGCTGCGCGTGTTCCAGGCCGTGGGCCTCTCCGACGCCCTGCTGCCACACACCACGCCGGACCACTGGATGCGCTTCGTTACGAAGTCCGGCCACTGCTTCGCGTCGATCGAGCCGCGCACCGACGAGTTTGGCTGGCCGCGCCGCAACGCGTTCATCCAGCCGCTCGCCGACCGCATTCTGTACGAAGGACTCAAGCGCTTCCCGCACGTCCAGGTGCTGTTCGGCCACTCGGTTGACAGCTTCCGCCAGGACGCGGCCGGCGTGACGATCGAAATGGAAGACGCCGGCGGTGTGCGGCGCGCGTTGCGGGCCGCGTACATGGTCGGTGCGGACGGCGGCAACAGTCTTGTGCGCCGTGTGCTCGACGTGCCGTTCGAGGGCCGCACGAAGCCGAATCAATGGATTGTCGTTGACGTTCGCAATGACCCGATCGGTTCACCGCATGTCTACCTGCATTGCGACCACGAGCGGCCCTATGTGTCGGCGGCGCTGCCGCACGGCATTCGGCGCTTCGAGTTCATGGTCATGCCGGGCGAGACGGAGGAAGCCCTGTCGCAGCCGGAGAACTTGGCGGCGCTGATTCGCAAGGTCGTCGCGAACCCGGACAAAGTGGACTACATCCGCAAGCGGGTGTACACGCACAACGCGCGGCTGGCGAACACATTCCGGGTTGATCGTGTGCTGCTGGCTGGCGACGCCGCGCACATCATGCCGGTGTGGCAGGGGCAAGGCTACAACAGCGGCATTCGCGATGCCAACAACCTTGGCTGGAAGCTTGCAATGGTGGCGAAGGGACTCGCGCATCATCACTTGCTGGACACCTATACGGTCGAGCGCCGCGCGCATGCGCGCTCCATGATCCATCTTTCCGAAGTGGCCGGCGACATCTTCGCGCCGACCACGCGCTTCGGCGCGCGCTTTCGCGATGCGTTCGTGCGCTGCCTCGACTTTTTCCCGTCTGTGAAGCGCTACTTTGTCGAAATGCGCTTCAAGCCGATGCCGCGATACGAGGCCGGCGTAGTACTCCTGCTCGAACCACGGCAGACCGGCGGCGGGTTCGCGCGCATGCTCGAGCGTGCCGGCAATTCCGCGCCGGGCCGCATGCTCGGATTGATGAGCGAAAAGCGCGATTCATTCGTCGGGCGTCTTGCCTACGGCCGTGATCCGCTCGGCAGCTCGCCGGTGGGCCGCATGTTCATCCAGCCGCGTGTCCGGAACCCCGAAGGGAGCGTTGTGCTGCTCGACGACGCGATCGGCAACCGCTTTGCCGTGATTGGCTGGGGCGCCGACCCGACTTTCGGGCTCACGCCGCAGGCGCGTGAGGTGTGGGAAATACTTGGCGCGTGTTTTGTGATTGCGAAGCCGGACGTGCAGTTGCGTCATACCGAGGATGTGCCTGCCAGCGTGATCGCCATTGGCGATGTCAGTGGCCGTTTGAAGGAATGGTTCAGCCGCCAGCCGGAATCGGTGGTGTTGCTGCGCCCTGACCGTTTCGTGGCGGGCGTGTGTACGCCTCAGCAGGTGTCGGACGCCATCGTCGAACTGGCCGGAAAGCTTGCGCTGACCCATGCGCCGCGGCGCGATGCCACGGCAAGCCATGCGCCGATGTCGCAACCCGTCTGCGACCGTGACATTGCCCTCGCCGTAGGAGCCTGACATGCCGATTCAACTTGAATGCCTGTCGCACACGCCGTTGCACGGCTATTTCGACCCCGCGCCCGAAGTCGTGGCGGAAGTGGAGCGCGTGCAAGCCGCAGCGCATGAGCGTGTGCGCGCGTTCGATCCGGAGCTTGTCGTCGTGTTTGCGCCGGATCACTATAACGGCTTCTTCTACGACATGATGCCGCCGTTTTGCATTGGCGCCGCAGCCAGCGCGATCGGCGACTTCAACAGCCTGGCGGGCCCGCTGGCAGTGCCCGGCGAACTCGCGCAGTCGGTGGCGGAAGCCGTGCTCGCAAGCGATGTCGACGTGTCGCTGTCGTATCGGATGCAGGTTGACCATGGCTGCGCGCAGGCGCTTGAGGTGCTCACCGGCGGTCTCGACCAGTATCCGGTCATTCCTGTGTTCATCAATTCCGTGGCGCCGCCGATGGCGACGCTGCGCCGCACACGGCTGCTCGGCGATGCGATCGGGCGCTTCCTGTCACGCACGGAAAGGCGCGTGCTGGTGGTCGGCTCGGGCGGAATTTCGCACGAGCCGCCTGTCCCGGAACTCGCCGGCGCCAGCGCGGAAGTGGCAGAACGTCTGATCGCGGGCCGCAATCCGTCGGCTGATTCGCGTGCGGCGCGCCAGGCGCGCACGCTTGCTGCCGCGCAGGCGTTCACAGCGGGCGACAGCCATCTGCATCCGCTCAACCCCGAATGGGACCGTGCCTTTCTCGCGGTGCTCGCGTCCGGCGAACTGACCACGGTTGACGGTATGAACAACAACGCGATTACACGCGACGCGGGCAAGTCCGCGCACGAGATCCGCACGTGGGTGGCCGCGTTCGGTGCGCTCGCCGCCTACGGTCCTTACCGCGCGTCGCTTGACTATTACCGTGCAATTCCCGAGTGGATCGCAGGTTTCGCCGCCATGCATGCCACGCCGGTCACGGCGTAATGCGTATCGCCCAAGGAGTATTCGATGTCCGATCAGAACACCATTCAAGCCCTGGCCGTGCAGTTGCGTGAAGCAGAAGCGGCACGCCAACCGATGGCGCCTGTGCGCGGTCAGATTTCCCTTGACGACATTGCGATGGCCTACGCCGTGCAGCAGGTGAATGTCGACATGCGGCGTGCGGCCGGCGAACGCATTGTCGGCCGAAAAATCGGCCTGACGTCACTCGCAGTGCAGCGTCAACTGGGGGTGGATCAACCGGATTTCGGCGCGCTGTTCGCGACGATGGCATACGGTGACGGCGAGCCAATGCCGCTCACGCGGCTGATCCAGCCGAAGATCGAAGCGGAGATCGCGTTGGTGCTCGAACACGATCTCACCCACGAAAAACATACGTTTGCCGACGTCCTGCGCGCAAGTGCTTACGCGTTGGCCGCCATCGAAGTGGTCGACAGCCGCATTCGTGACTGGGATATCCGCTTTGTCGACACGGTCGCGGACAACGCGTCGAGCGGGCTGTTCGTGCTCGGCAGCCGTCCCGTGCGGCTCGCAGAGATCGATCTCGCAGCGTGCGCGATGACGCTATCGCGCGACAACGAAGTGCTGTCGCGCGGCAGCGGCGCGGCTTGTCTCGGCAATCCGCTGAACGCGGCGGTTTGGCTCGCGGACCGCATGGCACAGCTCGGCACGCCGCTGCGCGCCGGCGACGTGGTCCTGACCGGCGCGCTCGGCCCAATGGTGACGGTCACGCAGCCCGGCACCTTCACCGCGCAGATCGATGCCCTTGGCAGTGTCCGCGCAACCTTCACCGATTAATCGCGGCGATGGCCCACGCGGTACGTGACATCGCGACAGAAAAACAATCGCCGGCAAGCGCGAATTGAAACCCATACATTGGAGACGCATGCATGAACACGCCACAAACGGGGCGCACGAGTAGCGCACCCACGATCGCACTTTGCCTGATCGTCGCATTACTGGAAGGACTTGACCTGCAGTCTGCGGGACTGGCAGGTCCGCGCATCGCGCGCGAATTTTCGCTCACGGTCGAACAGATGGGCTGGGCATTCGGCGCCGGCGCGATCGGCCTTTTGCCGGGCGCCGCACTTGGCGGACGACTGGCAGATTGGCTGGGGCGCAAGAAAGTCCTGATGTTGTCGGTGGTGCTGTTCGGCTTGTTCTCGCTTGCAACGACACGGGTCTGGAACTTCGAGGGTCTGCTGGCCGCACGGTTCCTTTGCGGACTGGGACTCGGCGCGGCAATGCCGAACCTGATTGCGCTGTGCTCCGAAGCGGCTTCGCCGAAGCAGCGCAACACGGCGGTTGGCGCAATGTACTGCGGGATGCCGTTTGGCGCGGCGCTGGCCGCGGTGATCGGCATCTTGAGCCCGGGCGACGCGGACTGGCGCAGCGTGTTCTACGTGGGTGGCTTTGGGCCGCTTCTGACGGTGCCGTTGCTTGCATTGTTTCTGCGCGAGTCCGCGCAATTTGTCAGGTCGAAGGCGGAAAGGTCGGCGTACGGCACGTCGGGTGTCGTCCATGCCTTGTGGCGCGAGGGCCGCGCGAGCACGACGATGGTTCTGTGGATCAGCTATCTCGGTACGCTGACCGTGCTGTACTTCCTGATGAACTGGTTGCCGTCCATGGTGCTCTCGCGCGGCCTCACGCGCGTTCAGTCAAGCGTCGTGCTGATGATGTTCAACCTCGGCGGCGGCATCGGTGCCATCGGGATAGCGAACATGATGGACCGCGTGGGCGGGCGTCGCACGGTGATCGGCATGTATGTGGGGATCGCGGTCGCGCTTGCGATGCTGGCGAGTGCAAACGGCAATGTCGCGACGGCCTGTGGCGGGCTTCTGTGCGGATTGTTCCTGGTCGGCGGGCAGTCGGTGCTGTATGCGCTCGCGGGCCACGCGTATCCGACGGAAGTACGGGGTACGGGCGTCGGTGCGGCAGTGGCGGTCGGGCGGGTCGGTTCGTTTCTGGGGCCGCTCGTTGCCGGACAACTGCTTGCACTCGGCCAAAGTGCGTCGATGTTGGTGATGGCCAGCATTCCGCTGATCGTGATCGCGGCCGCCGCCGCGTTGCTCGTGGTCGGCCGGTATAGGCCGCATTACGCCGCGCGCCCCGCGCAGTAGGTTCAACGTGCCTGCGCGCGCCGGAAAGCGCGGGCGCTCCTCACCACCATCGGATTAGCGTCAAAAGGAATATCACATGATTGCCACCGCGCAAACGATTACCGAGGCATCCACAAGCCGGTTTGCCGAGGTCAGGGAAGGAGATGTCGATCTCCGGATTCATTACAACGACGCGGGTACGGGCGGCGAAACGATTGTGATGCTGCACGGCTCGGGACCGGGCGCGAGCGGCTGGGCCAACTTCAATCGCAACGTCGAGCCGCTTGTGAACGCGGGCTATCGCGTGATCTTGATGGACTGCCCGGGCTGGAGCAAGAGTGATCCGATCGTTTGCACGAGCTCGCGCTCTGAGCTGAACGCGCGCGTGCTGGAGGGGCTGCTCGATACGCTCGGCATCGACCGTGTGCACATTCTCGGCAATTCGATGGGGGGGCACAGTGCAGTGGCGTTTGCGCTTGCGCATCCGCAGCGCGTCGGCAAGCTCGTGCTGATGGGCGGCGGCACCGGCGGGCCAAGCCAGTTCGTGCCGATGCCCACTGAAGGCATCAAGCTGTTGCAGGGGTTGTATCGTGATCCGACGTTGGAAAACTTGAGGAAGATGCTCGGCATCTTCGTCTACGACACCAGCACGCTGACAGAAGAACTGATGCAGGCACGGCTCGACAACATGCTTGCCAGGCGCGACCACCTCGAGAATTTCGTGAAGAGTCTCGCGGCGAATCCGAAGCAGTTCACCGACTACGGTCCGCGTCTCGGCGAAATTGCCGCGCCGGCGCTGGTCATCTGGGGTCGCGACGACCGCTTTGTGCCGCTCGACGTCGGCCTGCGACTTGTGTGGGGCATGCAAAACGCGCACATGCATATTTTTGGCCGGTGCGGGCATTGGGCCCAGTGGGAACATGCCGACCGGTTCAACCAGATGGTCCTGGACTTTCTCGCGAACTGAGCACCGCTCGCGGCGGCGCGAACTTCTTGATGGCGGGGACGGCTGCCTGGCCGAAGGCAGCGTCCCCGCTTTGTTTTGTTGAGTCGGTCAAGCGCAAATACCCCCTGTCGTGGAGCGGCGGTTGCCGACTATACTTATCACGGCCGTGCCGTCGTCCGTCTGGCCCCTTTGAGTGGCGTAGGGTAATTCCGGAGAATGCATCATGAAGTTCTTGTTGCCTCCACTGTCCACCTATCGCAATTTGTTTCCCGGCACATTGACGGCTGTCACGGTCGGCGTGGCAGCCACGTTCCTGTCCAGCCACTATGGCGGGCCGACCATGCTGTACGCCCTGCTCTTGGGGATGGCCTTCTACTTCCTGTCTTCCGAAGGGCCGTGCGCAGAGGGTATTCGCTTTACATCGACTACCGTGTTGCGCGTCGGTGTCGCCCTCCTCGGGTTGCGCATCACTTCCGGGCAGATTGTCTCGCTGGGTGCCGCGCCACTGATGCTGGTGGTCGGCGCCATTGCTGCGACCATTCTTTTCGGCTGGATACTCTCGCGATGGTTGGGCATGAGAGAGGAGTTCGGTATTCTTACCGGCGCGGCGGTGGCCATCTGCGGCGCCAGTGCTGCGATGGCGGTCTCTGCCATCTTGCCGAAACATGAAGACTCCGAGCGGGATACCCTGTTCGCCGTTCTGGGGATCACTTGCCTCAGTACGCTGGCGATGATCATTTATCCCATGCTGGTTGCGGTCCTGGGCCTCCATGGCCATCAGGCGGGAATTTTCCTTGGGGGCACCATTCATGATGTGGCCCAGGTTGTCGTGGCCGGGTATAGCATTTCACCAGAAACCGGTGATACTGCGACTATCGTAAAGCTGATGCGCGTGGCGATGCTGCTGCCCGTGAGTCTTGTGGTGGCCTGGCGCTTCCGTCACCAGCATGCGGCGAATGAAAGCCAGACCAAGCGGCCGCGCCTGCTGCCCACGTTTCTTATCGTGTTTGCGATACTCGTGATCATCAACAGCATGGTGAAGTTGCCAACTGCCGCACTACAAAACGCTGGCGAACTCTCCCGATGGTGCCTCGTCAGCGCGATCGCGGCGATCGGCATGAAAACGTCGCTGCAATCGTTGGCGAAGATTGGCCTTCGCCCAGTCCTGCTGATCGTTGGTGAAACAGCAATTCTTGCAATGCTGGTGGTCGCGCCATTGCTTTGGTCCGGGCATGTGTAGGTGGAGCGGGCCGTAACAGCCGCTCCGGTGCTTGCGACGGTGAACGCGTAAAGCCCGGCATCCACGCGGGCGCTGCACCGTCGTCAGAACGCGGTGCTTACGGAAGCACCTCGGTCCGCATGCACACTTGAAGCGCGTTCCAGGAAGCGCTGTGCATCGAGCGCAGCCATGCAACCCGTGCCGGTGCTCGTGATGGCCTGACGGTAAATGTGGTCCTGCACGTCGCCGGCGGCAAACACGCCCGGAAGGCTGGTGGCCGTGGCATCGTCGGCCAGGCCGCTCCTGGTCACGATATAGCCGTTGCGCATCTCGAGTTGGCCTTCGAACAGATCGGTGTTGGGCTTGTGGCCGATGGCGACGAACACGCCAGCCAACGGAATCTCCTCGACCCTGTCAGTCTGCACATTGCGTACCTTGATGCCCGTCACGCCGGCCGCTTCGCCGACCACTTCGTCCAGCACCGAATTCCAGCGGATTTCGACTCGGCCTTCCTGCTCGCGCGCCAGCAGGCGATCGACCAGGATCGGCTCGGCGCGGAACTTGTGACGGCGATGGATCACGGTGACCTTGCTGGCGATGTGCGACAGGTAGAGCGCTTCTTCCACGGCGGTATTGCCGCCCCCGACCACTGCGACTTCCTGATCCTTGTAGAAGAATCCGTCGCACGTGGCGCAGGCCGACACGCCGCGGCCCATGAAGGCCTTTTCGGACGGCAGGCCGAGGTACCGGGCCGAGGCGCCGGTGGCAATGATCAGCGCATCGCAGGTGTATTCGCCAACATCGCCGACCAGGCGGATCGGGTGCTCGGTCAGCTTGGCGGTATGGATTTGATCGAAGATGATTTTAGCGTTGAAGCGCTCGGCGTGGTCCAAAAAGCGCTGCATCAGTTCCGGGCCCTGAACGCCGTTGGGGTCGGCCGGCCAGTTTTCCACGTCAGTGGTGGTCATCAGCTGGCCGCCTTGGGCCATGCCGGTGATCAGCACGGGCTGCAGAGTGCTTCGCCCTATGAACGTCACGCCTGATGTGCGACGCCGTATTTCGAGGACAGGTACCGGCGAATATGGTCCGGGGAGTCGATAAATCGCATCTCGCCGGAAACGCGAATGTCCACACCGTCGCAGGCAGGGCCGCTCTCCGGGCTCAGGACGAGCACCGGGGCGGACTGGTTATCCTCGCCGATCAACTTGACAATCGGCACGCGCGGGCGGGCAGCGTCGACGTAAACGACATCCACCGCGTGGCGCAATTGCGGGTAGAACCCAAGCAGTCCTTCCACTGACACGGAATCGCCGCAATAGAACGGACCTTCCGATTCCTTGAAAAAGCCGGGGCGAAGAATAAACAATTGGTCTTTCATTTTCTCTCTCCTGGAAAACGCCTTGATCGACTTGCGAAACGAAGTTTATCCAGTGCAAAATGTGGGCACGAGTGGCATCAATGCCTATATCCGTGCAAATCATGCCAAAGAAGCATTCGCCCGCGTCTTCGGATGCCGGTCTGGTTGCCGTCGTCGTGTACGACGGCCTGAGCCTGTTTGAATATGGCTGTAGCGTCGAAATCTTCGGCCTTCCAAGGCCGGAAATGGGTGACACGTGGTATCGATTCGCCACCTGTGCCGCAGAACCGGGGGTGCTGCGCGGGGCGGGAGGCATTCGCGTGCAGGCCGACGGCGGTCTCGAACTTCTGGATGAAGCGAAGACCATCATCGTCCCGGGGTGGCGTGGCATAGACGCACCTGTCCCGGAGGCGCTTTGTCTCGCACTGCGAAAAGCGCATGAGCGCGGCGCTCGGGTGATGTCGATCTGTACGGGGGCGTTCCCGCTTGCGGCGGCAGGGTTGCTGGACGGCAAATCCGCGACGACGCATTGGCGGCATGTCGCGGCGCTTGCGTCACGATATCCAAAAATTCAAGTGGAACCGGACGTGCTGTATGTCGACGCCGGCAACGTGCTCACTTCGGCAGGGAGCACGGCGGGAATCGATTTATGCCTGCACCTGATTCGGCGGGATCTTGGGCCAAAAGCCGCAAATCATGTGGCTCGCCGGCTCGTCATGCCGCCGCATCGTGAGGGCGGCCAAGCCCAATATATCGAAGGGCCGGTGTCGAAGCGCAGCGGCTCGCCCCTGGCGCCGTTGACGGATGCCGTACGCGCAACGCTGGGCGAAGATTGGTCAATCCTTCGAATGGCCGCGCAGTCCGCAATGAGCGCTCGCAGTTTTCAAAGGCATTTCGCGCGCACCTTGGGCGTGTCGCCCGGGGAGTGGTTGCTGACGGAGCGAATGAACCGGGCGCGCGAGTTGCTTGAAGAGACCGACTTACCCGTGGAAAACATTGCCGAGCAAGTCGGCTTCGGTTCGGCGGCAACACTGAGAAATCATTTTCGAAGACGGCTCGGAACCAGCCCCCACCATTATCGGCGACGATTCAATTTGGCAGGGGGCGACTGAACGCCTCTAATCACGCCCAGGCAACATGCGGGATAGCGTGTTGTCCCGCAAAACCAGCTGATGGTAAAGCGTGCCCAAAACATGCACACCGATGAGTCCGATCAGCACATACGACGCAATGGCGTGAATATCGCCGAATGCATGTCCCAGCGCCGAGCCCACCGGCGAGAGCGCCGGCAGCGGAACAACACCCAGCAGCGTGACCGCATAGCCTCTCGACGACGCATTAATCCACCCCATCACCGGGACTGCAAACAGCAGCGCATAAAGCCCAAGGTGGCCGGTGCGCGCGAGAAAACGCAACGTCGGCGACGCGACGCTGACCGGGGCAGCGTGGCTCAGGCGCCAGACGGCGCGAATCACCGTGAGGGCGAGAATGGCTGTCCCGAGCAACAAATGCCATGCCACCAGACCCACCGGCAAGGTGTCCTTCCCAATGTCGGGCATGGTCCAGGCGACCCCGTACTGCGCGACCAAAACGATCAAGACGCCCCAGTGCAGGAGTCGAGCGAAGCCATCGTATTGCTGTGACCGGTGCATGATGCTTTCCTCGTCGAAACTGCGATGCCTGAACTATGCATCAGCAATGCTTAGCCAGGAATTAGGGCGGGAAGTGTTTCGCGCGTGAGCGCGGTTCGCCGGCGCCAAGACCGAGGCGTTCATCCTGCGCCAAGCCAGGGCCGATTTTGCCTGCGTTGTGGCTTGCGTGGCAAAGTCCGGCTTACGCCGGCCGTATCGCGTGTCTTGCAGTCACCGGCACCGCAGCGCAGAATGGATGCGAATTGCGCTTCGGGTGAGGCGCAAATGACGTCCGGTGACCGCCGCATTCCAGGAGGTAGACCATGCATGCCATGCATACCGGCTTCGTCGTGTGTCCGGCGTGCCTCGCGCGTTTTCCTGTCGCGGCGACAACGCCCGACATTGAGCACATGCGGCAATATCTGGCGTCCGACGCACGGGTGCGATGCCCGACGTGCGATACGACCTTCGCTTGCAACAAGGCGCTCAGCAGTGTCGAACTTGAACCCGTGCAGGACGGCGTCACGCTCAAGCCCACGCCGGAGCGCAGCCTGGACGGCATGGACAATCATTGAGACGGACGCCAGGCCGCGCGTCAGGCGGCACCGGCGATTACAGCGGCGTGAGCAGCGGCTGTCCGGCGAGATGCCGGTTGGCGTTCTCGATGAATAGCGTGATCGCGGCGTCCTCCGCTTCGGGGGACCGTGCGCCGACGTGCGGACTCAACACCACATTCTCCAACCCGATCAACTCGGCAGGCGGTGCAGGCTCACCCTCGTAGACGTCGAGCGCGGCGCCGGCGATCCGCCTGTCCCTGAGGGCCTCGGCAAGTGCCGCCGTGTCGACCGAGCTGCCACGTCCCACATTGACCAGATATCCCGAAGGGCCAAGCGCGTCGAGGATTTCCGCATTGATCAGGTGATGCGAATCCGGGCCGCCCGGGGCGGTCACGACCAGATAGTCGGCCCATTCGGCGAGTTCGCGCACGCTATTGAAGTAACGATAATGTTCCGGCACATCGTCACGCGCCTTGCGGTTGCGATAGCCGATATCGATACCGAAGCCCTCGGCGCGCACCGCGAAGCGGCTGCCGATGGCGCCCAGGCCGACAATGCCCATGCGCTTGCCGGAGAAATTCGGTGGCGTCGGCAGCGCGTCGCGCCAGACACCCTTGCGGCACGCGGCGTCGAATGACGGCACGAAGCGCACCGCGCCAAGCAGCAGCGCAAAACCGTGATCGGCCACGCAATCGGCATTGCTGCCCGCGCCATTGACCAGCTTGACGCCATGCGCTGCGGCGGCTTTGCGGTCGATGCTTTCATGACCGACACCGAGTGCGGCCGCCAACTCCAGCTTGGGCAAGCGCGCGAATTCCTGCTTGTGCAGGCCGCGCGCACCATTCGTCAGCACAAAACGGATATGTGCGTCGGCGTCGCCCCAGCCGGTATCGGATGGATCGAAACCGGGATCGTGAATGACGTGGAAGTGGGCGCCGAGGCGTTCCAGATACTCGGGCTTGAGGGGGATCAGTACCAGTAGGGAGGGCAACACCATGAATCTCCGCAGGATTCGTCATCTTCGCCATTGCGGTGGCCGCAAGGCAGAAACGGCACGCCGCCCTTGAGGCCACGTGCCGCACCGTACCGCTACGCGACGCATTGTGCATTGCGTCAACTGCGACACTGTAGCGGGAAAGATGAATCCTTGCTCGAGACTTCCCGACGGACGCCTTCGAGGTCGTTCCGGTGGGTAAAACTTCAAGCGGGAACCGGGTTTCGCGCCGGTCGTGCGCGAAATCTCCCCAGCGTCAACATGGTCATGCCGGCCAGCAGGGCAGGCACGCCGATGGCGGCGAACAAAGCCGGCATGGACCAGCCCAGCGACAGCATCGTGGCCCCGCCGACCGAACCGACCACCGAGCCAAGCCGGCCGACGGCGTTGGCCCAAGCCACGCCCGTTGCGCGGCAATCGGTCGGATAAAAGTTGGCCGACAGCGCATTCGCGCCGACTTGCGAACCCGACACGCAGAAGCCGGCGAAGAATACGGCCACCGAGACAAGCAGCGGCGAGGTGGCCAACGCGCCGATCGTCGCAATGCACACGCCGGCCAGCGCATAGCTCGCACTCAGGACGTAGTGCGGGTTGAAACGGTCCATCAGCCAACCGAGCACGATCGCGCCGAGCGTGCCGCCGACCTGGAACATGGCGGCGACGATCGCTGCGGTGCGCAGCGACAAGCCGGTCGTGCGCAACAGCGTCGGCAGCCAGCTCGAAAGGAGATAGATCACGAGCAGGCTCATGAAGAACGTCAGCCAGAACAGCAGCGTGCCGCGCAGGAAGGCCGGCTTGAAGAGATGGCTGACAGGTGAGCCGGGGGCGCGCTCAGGCACCGCGAACGTGGCGCCGCGCAGATCTTCCGCCGGGGCGACGCGTTGCAGCAGCGCGACGATCCGTTCGACAGGCTTGCGCGCGATGACCAGGAATCGCACCGATTCCGGCAGCTTCCAGATCAGGACCAGACTCAGCACCAGCGGCATGACGCCACCCGTCAGCAGCACCGAGCGCCAGCCGAAGGATTCGACGAGCCACGCCGATGCGAGGCCGCCGATGGCCGAACCGATCGTGAAGCCGCAGAACATTGTCGTAACGAGGAACGAACGGCGCGGCTCCGGACAGTACTCGGAGGTCAGCGTGATCGTGTTGGGCATTGCGCCGCCCAGTCCGAGGCCCGTGAGAAAGCGCAGGGCGATCAATTGCCAGAGGTCGCCGGACCCTGCCGAGGCGAGGCTCGCGAAGCCGAAGAAGACCACCGAGAAGATCAGCACGCGCTTGCGGCCGAAGCGGTCCGCCAGCGGGCCGAAGATAAGCGCGCCTGCCATGAGGCCGGCAAGCCCGGCGCCGAACAACGGCGCGAGGTGGGCAGGTGTCAGTTGCCATTCAGCGCGGATCGCTGGCGCGATGAAGCCGATGGCGGCCGTGTCGAAGCCGTCGATCGCCACGATCAGGAAGCACAACACCACCGTCATGACCTGAAACGGCGACAAGCGATGACGATCGATGAACGCCGTCACGTTGATGGGGGGGATTGCAGGCATGGTTGTCTCCTCCGTGTGCCTGTAGGGGGCGGCGGCGACCCGGAGGCTGCCGCAAAAAATGAATCGAAAGGTCCGGCTCGCGTCGCTTGTTTTTGTGGGTGCGACTGCGCTTTTTGCACTTGCTGCAATTGCGGTGCAGACCGCGATTTACAGCCAGGACACCGGATTCAGGCAGTTTTCGGCGCGCCAGCCGTGCAGCCATTGCAGCGCGTCGTAGAACTGCGTTTGCGTCCGGCCGACCCACAGCGAGTTGCGTACGAGCCGCTCGACGCCTTTCGCGTGATAGATGCGGCCCATGTCGCGGGCGGCGAACAATACGCGCGCGGTGCGCGGGATGCGGGCCTGTTCGTACAACTGGAACGCGGCTTCGAAATCGCCACCGGTCTTTGCCACGGCAGCGCCGAGCGCGACGGCATCTTCAAGCGCCTGGCATGCGCCTTGCGCGACGTATTGCGTCATCGGATGCGCGGCGTCGCCGAGAATCGTGGCGCGGCCGAAACTCCATTGCTCGACCGGATCGCGGTCGGCGGTCGCCCAGCGTTTCCACGACGTCGGGCGATCGAGCATCTGGTGCGGCAGCGGATGAATGCCATCGAAATACGACAGCACTTCGGCCTTGCTGCCTTCGCGCACGCCCCACGTTTCCGTTTCGCGGCTGTGGAATGTCACGACGAGGTTGTATTGCTGGCCGCCGCGCAATGGGTAGTGCACCAGATGGCAATGCGGGCCCGCCCACACGACAGGCGCGTTGACCTGCAGGTCCGCCGGCATGTTCTCCACGTCGACCACGGCGCGATAGACCACATGGCCGGTCACGCGCGGTTCGTCGCCGATGAGCGCGTGACGGATCGCGGACTTCACGCCGTCGCAACCGACCACGGCGTCGGCCGTGTGGCGTTCGCCATGCTGATCGATGACTGTCACGCCCTGGGCATCCTGTTCGAGACGTTCGACGCGCGTGGCGGTGCGGAACTGAATCAGCGGGTGATCCTGCACGGCTTCGAGAATCGACAGATGGATGTCGGCGCGATGGATCACCGCGTACGGATTGCCGAAGCGCGCGCGATAGGCGTCGCCGACGTCGACAACGGCGATTTCCTTCGCATCGATGGCGTCCATCAGTTTGAGCTGATCGGTGAACACCGAACGATTGCGCGCTGCATCGCCGACGCCGAGGGCGTCGAGCGCGGCGAAGGCGTTGGCGGCGAGCTGGATGCCCGCGCCGATTTCGCCGATCTTCTCCGCCTGCTCAAGCAGTTCGATGCGTACGCCCTGGCGCGCGAGCGCCAGGGCCGCGGCCAGGCCGCCGATGCCGCCGCCGACGATGATGACTTTGCGTTGCTGCGTATTCATGATGCCTCCTCGCATGATGCCTCCTCCCGTTCGTCTATGCGGAATAGTCCGGCTGCATGGCGGGCGCCGCCTGAGCGAATGCGGGATGTTCGATTGCGTGCGCGTAGATCGCCATCGCGCGCGTATAGCGGGACAGGTCGCAGCGCATGCGTTGCGCGTTGGCGATCTGTGGAATCAGGCACACGTCCGCGAGGGTCGGCGCATCGCCAAAGCACCATTGGCCGTGACTGTGGCGCGAGAGCAGACGCTCCACGCCGGCCATGCCTTGCGCGATCCAGTGCTGGTACCAGGCGTCCTTCTGTTCCGGCGACACCTTCAGCACTTCCTGCAAATACTTGAGGATGCGCAGATTGTTGACCGGATGGATGTCGCAGCTGATCAGGCTCGACAGCTCCAGCACGCGAGCCCGCGCTTCGGTGTCTTGCGGAATCAGGCGAGGTTCCGGATACGCCGCGTCGAGGTAATCGATGATCGCAAGCGACTGGCCGAGCGAGAACTGGCCATCGACGATCGCCGGCACCACGGCCGACGGATTGACGGTGGCGACGTACGTCTCGTCGCGATGCTCGCCGACACGGATGTTGACGGGCAGGGTATCGAACGCGACGCCCTTCAGACCGAGCGCGATGCGCACGCGGTAGGACGTCGAGCTATTGAAGAAACTGTAAAGCTGCATGATGTGTCTCGCGGTGCGTTCGCCGGCACCGGCGCCGGCCAATGCCGGCGAACGCGTAACCGGCGCCTCAAACGATATGGACCTTGATTTCGCCGAGACCCTCGACGGCCGTAACCATCGTCTCGCCGGCCTTCACCGCGCCCACGCCTTCGGGCGTTCCCGTGAAGATCAGGTCGCCCGGTTCCAGGCGGAAGAATTGCGACAGGTATGACACCGTTTCGGCGACGGACCAGATCAGGTGTGTGATGTCGCTTTTCTGCTTTCGCGCGCCGTCAACGGTCAACGAAATGCCCGCATGCGCCGGATGACCGATTTCGCTGACCGGATGGATCGGCCCCATCGGCGCGGAGGCATCGAATGCCTTGCCGATTTCCCACGGACGGCCCATCTCGCGCATCTTCATCTGCAGGTCGCGGCGCGTCATGTCGAGGCCGACCGCGTAGCCCCACACGTGTTCAAGCGCGCTCTCCAGCGGAATGTCCGACCCGGCCTTGCCGATCACCGCGACCAGTTCCGCTTCAAAGTGATAGTTGGCCGTTTGCGCCGGGTACGCCAGTTCAAGCGTTTCGCCGTAAGCGACCGGGATCACGGCATCGGCCGGCTTGCAGAAGAAGAACGGCGGCTCGCGGTCCGGGTCGAAGCCCATTTCGCGGGCGTGCGCGGCGTAGTTGCGGCCGACGCAATAGACGCGGCGCACGGCGAACTGCGCGTCGCTGCCGGCGACGGGAACTGCGACGGTGGCGGGCGGCGGGAAAACGTAGGACATGGTCGTTGCCTCAGAAAAATGGAAACACGGGGCCGGCCGGAGGGCGCGCGGGGCGGCGTCGTTATCCGGCGAAGCGGTTTTCGGGAGCCGGCGGGGAGCGGATCGACCGGGATCGAACGCGCATCCCCGCGCGGCGTCAGGTGCGCGATTCGCGCAACAGGTTCAGCGCGGCGAGCACGGGGCGGTCCGAGTAGCTGAACAGCACGGCGTCGTCGATGGCGGCGAGCTGTACGGGCGCCCATGACGGCACGACGAAGACGTCGCGCGGCTCGAACTGGAACTGCGCATCGCCGATGCGTACCGTGCCGCGGCCTTCGACCACGGAGAAAACGGTGGCATCGGTGCTGCGGTATGTCTTTCCTTCGAAGCCGGCAGGCAGGTACTGCATGAACGTCGCCATCGTCGGCATCGGCCAGCCGCCGGTCACGGGATTCGTGTAGCGCAGCTTGATGCCGTCCCAGGCGTCGAGTTCGCCGTTGCGAAAGAGTTGATCGAGCGCTTCGCGGGAGCGGTCGTACGGGTAGCTGAAGATCGGCGACGTCGGGTCCGTGACGCGATGGCGCACGGGCACCATGTTGTAGCCGAAGCGCGCGAAACTGTCGCCTTCCGGGCGGGTGACCGGCTGCTGCGATTCGGGATAGTTCTCTGCGAAACCGGCGTCGAACTGCTGCACGAGCGGGATATCCAGGCCGTCGAGCCAGACAACCGGCTCGCCCCCGTCGGCTTCAACGGGATTGCCGTGGTCGTGCCACGTCCACGACGGCGTGATGATGAAGTCGCCGGGACGCATGGTGGTGCGCTCGCCGTTGACGGCCGTCCATGCGCCCTTGCCCTCGACGATGAAGCGCAATGCCGACTGCGTATGGCGGTGGCTTGGTGCGATCTCGCCGGGCAGAATCAGTTGCAACCCGGCGTACAGCGTACCGGTGATGCTCGACTGACCGGGCGTGCCGGGATTCTCGAGAATCAGCACGCGGCGCACGGCTTCTTCCGCGCTGATGACCTTGCCCGCTTCCATGACCAGCGGCCGCACCTGCTCGTATTTCCAGATGGCAGGCACGATGCGGGGACGGGGATGCGGCGGGACCAGCGAATGCAGCGATTCCCACAGCGGCGTCATGTGGCTGCGGCCGATGTGTTCGTAGTAGGCAGCGCGTTCAGCGCTGGGAGCGCGATCGTTCATGCAAGTCTCCGTGTTGATGTCGGCGCCTGCGGTTGCCGTTCGTCGGGTGGGACGGGGGCCAATCAGGTCTGTGCGTTCGGTCTATGACTCACGTTATACTCGCCGACATATGAAGATTGAAATGAAATATTCGTCATATCCATACGAAAAATCGTATGGCTGGAACGGCGGGGGCGAGGGAAAAATGGAGGCGGGACGATGGACTGGACACAACGCCTGCGGCTGCGAAACCTGCAGATGCTGTTGAGTCTGGCCGAGACGGGCAACATGAGTCAGTCGGCGGCCATGCTCAACACCACGCAACCGGGTTTGTCGAAATGGCTGAAGGATCTGGAGGACGATATCGGCCTGCCGTTGTTCGAGCGTCTGGCGCGCGGATTGCGGCCGACCCCCTATGGCGAGTCGCTGATCGCCCATGCACGCCGGATCGAGGCGCAGCTCGACACCGCGCGCGACGATCTGGACGCCATGCGGGAGGGGGGCAGCGGCCTGGTGGTGATCGGCACGTCCGGCGCCTCAGCGGCGGATACGGTGCCGTTGGCCGTGCTGCAACTGCTGCAGCGCTTGCCGGGGGCGCAGGTGCGCGTGGTCGAGACGACCATGGACCGGCTCATGAGCCAGCTGGCGCATAACGAACTGGACATCGTGGTCGGACGTTCCGCACCGGAGCTGCATGATCGCCAAGTGCTGACGGAGTCGCTTTACCTTGAGCCGCTGCATTTCGTGGCCCGGCCGCGCCATCCGCTGTTTGCGCGCGAGACAGTGGCCACGCTCGACTGGCCCGACCTGCAGCCGTTCCGGTGGGTGGTCTGGCCGCGCGGCACGCCGATCCGCAACGCGCTGGAGACGGCGCTGGCGGCGGCGGGGCATCCGTTTCCGGCCGACAGCGTGGAATCCAACTCGACCGTGCTGAACCTGACGCTGCTCAACCACAGCGACATGATCGGGCTTCAGTCTCACCGCACGGCGCGCCGGTTGGAGGAACTGGGCGCGCTGCGGATCGTGCCGCTGCGGCTGGCGGGCTTCGGGTCGGTCTCGATGTACTGGCGTGAAGACGGACTCGCGCGCGTGGCCGTGGCCACGGCGCTCGAATGCCTGCGCCGGGCCGCGGACCGGGCCGTCAGTGACGGGGGGGAAAGCGCTTAGGGCCTACGCCGGCAGATGCTGCGACACCAACGCGCCGAGCGATGCCGACGTCGCGGCGGACAGGGTCCAGCCCAGGTGGCCGTGGCCGGTGTTGTAGAAAACACGCGGCGCCCGGCCACGCATGACGCGCGGCATCATGTCCGGCATCATTGGCCGCAGCCCGGCCCAGGACACCACGCGAGACGTATCGATGCGGAAATTGCGCCGCACCCACTGCACCAGCGGTTCCACGCGATCGGCACGAATGTCGCGGTTATAGCCGTTGAATTCGGCGGTGCCGGCCACGCGAAAGCGCGACGCGCCCAGACGGCTGGTGACGATTTTCGCGCTCTCGTCGAGCAGGCTGACCCACGGTGCGCCGGCGACACTGGCTTCGTCGTCGAGGTGGACCGTGATCGAATAGCCCTTCACCGGATACACGTTGATGCGGTCGCCGAGCTGTCCTGCGGCGTCGCGGCTGCCGACGCCTGCGCAGACGACAAGCGCATCCGCCTCGATGGTCTCGGGCGTATCCGAGGGGGTTGCATCGAGCGGATCGGCCGCGCGCAGGATGGCGCGCACGCCACCCGCATCAGCGCGCAGCGTTTCGGCAATCACGCCGTGATGGAACGTCACGCCGCGTTTGCGGCAGGCGTCGGCGAGGCCGCGCGTGAACTTGTGAATGTCTCCCGTGGCGTCCGACGGGGTATAGAACCCGCCGTGATAACGCCCTTGCAGGGCCGGCTCCATGGCGGTGATTTCCTCGGGGGTCACGGCGTAGCGCTCGAGTCCGCCGGCCGTGAGCAAGGTATTGCCGCGAACGGCAGCGGAGAAGGATTCTGCGTCGTGATAGAAGTGCAGGATGCCGCGTTTTTCCAGGTCGAAATCGATGCCTTCGCGTTCGGCGATCTCGAACATGCGGGCGCGTGCGGCGATCGCAAGACGCACCGTCTCGATCGTGTTCTCGCGATGGTGGGCGATGCCGCCGACAAACTCGCCAAGCCAGGAGTACTTGTGCCACGACGGCGCGGGATTGAGCAGCAGCGGCGCGTCGCGGCGCAGCATCCACTTGAGGCCCTTGAGGATCGTGGCGGTACTGTTCCACACTTCGGCGTTGCAGGCCGAGAGTTGGCCGCCGTTGGCGAACGACGTTTCCATCGCCGCATAGCGGTGACGGTCGATGACGGTGACGGAATAGCCGAGTTCGGCGAGGGTGTAAGCGGTCGTGACGCCGGTAATACCGGCGCCGAGCACGAGGATGTGCGGCATGACAGGTCCTGTGAATGACGGGTTGAGCCGGCCTTGATGCATTTCTGCACGATTGGCGGCCGACTACCCCATCTGTCACGGTACCTGAGAGCTTGGGCGCACCTGACGGCGGTGTGCCATCCCCTTCGGTGGGCGCCCGAAGCGCCTCTCTCCAGAGTTTGCGGCGGCGCTACAGTCCTTTTGCCTGAGAGTTTCCGGGGTGGTTGCTCCGTCGGCGCCGGCCCGGCGCATGATCGCGTCATGCGCCGCCAGTCTCTCCTGCAGCGTCGTTCTTGCTGAGGCGATTTATATCACGAACGTTTGCGGCGCTGCGAGGAAAATTAATTGCTACACTTGCCGCCATCGTTATCTCCTTGGCGGAATCCCAATGATCGGCCGCATCTCCGGCGTCCTGCTGGAAAAGAATCCCCCCCACATCCTGGTCGACTGCCAGGGCGTCGGCTATGAACTCTCGGTGCCGATGAGCACTTTCTTCAATTTGCCGCACATGGGCGAGCGTGTGGCGCTGCTCACGCAGTTCATCGTGCGCGAAGACGCCCAGCTGCTGTTCGGCTTCGGCAGCGCAGAAGAGCGCAATACCTTTCGCGAGCTGCTGAAGATTTCCGGCGTCGGTGCGCGCACGGCGCTGGCGATCCTCTCCGGCATGAGCGTCGCCGACCTCGCGCAGGCCGTCACCCTGCAGGAGGCCGGCCGCTTGACGAAAATCCCGGGTATCGGCAAGAAGACTGCCGAACGCCTGCTGCTCGAGCTCAAGGGCAAGCTGGGCGCGGAACTCGGCACAGCGCCGGGCACCGCCATGCCGCACGATCACAAGAGCGATGTCGTCAATGCGCTGCTGGCCCTCGGCTATTCCGACAAGGAAGCGCTGGCGGCCGTCAAGACGGTGCCGGAGGGCGCGAGCGTGTCGGACGGCATCAAGCATGCCCTCAAGGCGCTCTCGAAGGCTTGAGGGACTGACGTGTCGCCGGTGGGCGGGGCGTGCTTGCGCCTGCGGCTGACCGTGCAGCCCACAGGAGTCACCCCGTGCAACTGAGATGGCTCGAAGATTTCGTTGAACTGGCGCGCACGCGCAGCTTCACGCGCGCGGCGGAGAACCGGTTCGTGACCCATCCTGCCTTCGGGCGGCGCATCCGCGCCCTCGAGGAGTGGGTCGGCACGCGTCTGATCGAACGGTCCAAGCCGCTCGAACTCACGCCGGCGGGCACGGTCTTTCTCGATGCGGCCACCAACGCGTTGGAAATCCTGCACGGCGCGCGCACCCAGTTGCAGGACGCCGCGCCGGCGCTTGAGAACAATCTGAAGATTGCCACGGGCCGCACGCTCGCCGCCACCTATTTTCCGGATTGGTATGACGATGCCGTGCGTCGCGCAGGCTTCTTTACGGCGACGCTGACCACGAGCGGGGCCGAGGAGGCGATCCTCCGGCTGGCGTCAGGCGAGGTGGACCTGCTGATTGTCTATTCGAGTCCGCATACGCGGCTGCTGATCGACCGCGATCGTTTCGACTGGCTGCCGGTGGCGCGGGAGCGCCTGGTGCCTGTGAGCGCGCTCGACGGACGCGGGCGGGCCTTGTTTCACCTGCCGGCGGGCAGCGATCCGCTGCCGTGGCTCGCCTTTGCCCGGACGCTGACGTTACGGGCCGTGCTGGCGCGGCATCTGGCGGAAATGCCGAACCGTCCGGCGCTGCGCCCCGTGTATCAGGCCGATTCCTATGAATCGATCCTCGCGATGGCGCGCCGCGGGACCGGCATCGCGTGGCTGCCGCATCGGCTGGTGCAGGACGACGTCTCGCGCGGCATCCTCGCAGTCGTCGGCGGCCCGGAATGGCAGGCCGGCTTCGACATCGCCCTGTATCGGCGCAGGCACGATGCGCATCCCGTGCTCGACGCGCTCTGGCCGCAACTGGCCGCCGGTCACGCTGACGACTGACGGCTTCGCCCGAAAAAGCAGATTTCCGTGCCGAAACGGCACAAAGCCCGATTTTCCGCCGTCTACACTTCGCTCCTTCAGACTGGCAGGGCGCCGTCTTGCCCCGCATTTCGGGGACGGTTCGCCAAATCCCCAGCCAGCGATCAAGAGGAGCAGGGCATGACCAAGAACACCCGCAGCGCCGCGCCGGCGCCTCACAATCCCTGGCGCGAGATCTGCGCCGCCAGCATCGGCAACGCGCTCGAATTCTACGATCTGTTGATCTATGGCTATTTCGCTATCGTGATCGGGCAGTTGTTCTTCCCGTCGCACGACGCGACCACGTCGTTGCTGCTGTCGGTGGGCACGTTCGGCATTTCCTTCGTTACACGACCGCTGGGCTCGATCATCCTCGGCAGCTATGCCGACCGCGCCGGCCGCAAGGCATCGTTGACCGTTTCGATCGCCCTGATGATGCTCGGCACCGCGATGATCGCGTTCGCGCCGACCTACGAACAGATCGGCATTGTGTCGCCGATCATCATCATCGTCGCACGCATGCTGCAGGGTTTCTCGACGGGCGGGGAATTCGGTGCCGCCACGGCATTCATGGTCGAACATGCCGATGCGAAGCGCCGTGGCTTTTTCGCGAGCTGGCAGATGTCGACACAGGGCTTGGCGACTGTGCTGGCGGCGGGCGTGTCGGCCCTGCTGAGCCAGTTCCTCTCGCACGATCAACTGACCGAGTGGGGCTGGCGCGTCGCCTTCGCGATCGGTCTGCTGATCGGGCCGGTGGGTCTGTATATTCGCCGCAACATTGACGAAACCGCCGATTTCAAGAAGCTGGGCGCCGCGCAGAAAGAAAAGTCGCCGCTCAGGGAAGTGTTCGGCCGCGACCGCCGGAACATGCTGCTGGGCGCGGGCGTGGTTGCCGCCGCGACGGCCTTCAATTACGTCCACAAGCTTTATATGCCGACGTATGCCGTCAAGCAACTGCACATTCCGGCCACGTCCTCGTTCGTCGGCGCGGTCGTCACCGGCGTCATGCTGATGATCGCGGCGCCCGTCGTGGGCGCGATGTCGGACCGTTTCGGGCGCTTGCGCGTGATGCTGTGGGCGTTGCTGCTCGTCGGCGTGACGACGTATCCGCTGTTCCTGCTGCTCAACCTGTTCCCGACCTTCGGCACCCTGCTCGCGGTGCAGGCGCTGGTCGGCTTGCTGATCGCTGCCAGCCTGGCCCCGCTGCCGGCCTTGCTCGCGGACATTTTCCCGACGAGCACGCGCGGCACGGGCCTGGCGCTCTCGTACAACTTCTCGGTGACGCTGTTCGGCGGTTTCGCCCCACTGATCGTGACCTGGCTGATCGGCGCCACGCACAGCAAGCTCGCGCCGAGCTACTACGTGATGGGCACGGCTGTGCTGAGCATTTGGGCCGTCGTCGCGCTGGGCCGCCGCATGCACGGCGCGCGCGCCACGGCTGCGGCCACCGCACGATAACCGTTTGATATCGCACCCCTCCCGGAGCCTTGACATGACCACGCTCGAAGCGATCCGCGCTGCCTTGCCGGCGTATCCGATCGAAGTTTCCTTTCCCGACATCACTCGCTGGAAGGCGGGCAACACGGGCATCGATTATGTGCACACCTTCGACAGCGGCAAGCCGGGCATGCACGTCATGATCCTGGCGCTCACGCACGGCAACGAGGTCAGCGGCGCGATCGCCGTGGATACGCTGCTCGCGTCGGGGCTGAGGCCGGTCGCCGGCCGTCTGAGCTTCGGCTTCGGCAACGTTGGCGCGTACGAGCAATTCAGCGCCGAGAACGCCGACGCCACGCGTTTTCTGGACGAAGACATGAACCGCGTATGGAGTACGGCGGCGCTGGACGGTCCGCGCACGAGCCGTGAACTGACGCGTGCGCGTGCGATGCGGCCGTTCCTGGATACGGTCGACCTGCTCCTCGACATCCACTCCATGCATGAAGCCTCCGCGCCGTTGATGATGACGGGGCCGTTGGACAAGGCCATTGCGCTGGCGGCGGAACTGGGTACGCCTGAGCATGTCATCATCGACAAGGGCCACGCGAACGGCACGCGCCTGCGCGACTTCGGCGGTTTTGGCGATGCTTCGAGCCCGAAGAATGCCCTGTTGATCGAGACAGGCCAGCATTTCGCGAAGAGCGCGCGGGAAGTCGCGCTGGACTGCGCTGCGCGTTTTCTGCTGCATGCGGGCGTGGTGGCGGAAGCGGACGTATCGGAATGGCTGACGCAACCGCGCGTGAAGCAGAAGTTCGTCGAGATCACGCAGCCAGTGATCGCGCGCACGATGGATTTCACGTTCTCCCAGCCGTTCACCGGGCTGGAAGTCATCGAAAAGGCAGGCACGGAGATTGCGCGCGACGGCGGCGAGCCGATTGTGACGCCGTACGACAACTGCGTGATCGTGCAGCCGTCGTTGCGGCACCTCGGTGTCGGCGTGACGCTGATGCGGCTGGGGCGCCTGCTGGACCGCTAACGCTAACGAGGGCGGGGCCGTCTCGCGCCCGCTCAGGATGCCCGGCAGCGCCGTCAGACGCAATCGAGCAGGGCATCCAGATCGTATGACGCGCGATGGCCGAGATCGCCCGCATGCGCTTCGAGGAATGCCTGCGCGCACCGGCGGCCCTCGTCGCGCAGCATCACCAGGAAATCCCATTCCGCGTTCAGCTTGGACGTCGAGCCGAGCGTGACGATCATGTCACTGGCGATGCGGTGGATTCGCATGCCCGCCCAGCGTCTGCCCTCCGGGCTGCCGGCGTCGGCCACTTGCCGGAGCAAGGCCATCATCCGCAATTCCTTGAGCAAGGTCGCGTTGAATGACACCTCGTTTACGCGGTTCAGAATCTCGCGTGCCGTACGCGGTACCGACGCACGCTCGACCGGATTGACCTGGACGAGCAGCGTGTCATTCGATTCGCATTCGCGGATCAGCGGCGTGATCGTGGGGTTGCCGGTGTAACCGCCGTCCCAGTATGCTTCGCCGTCGATTTCGACTGCGTGATAGAGCATTGGCAGGCATGCCGAGGCGAGCAGCGCGTCTTCGGTGAGGTCGGCGTTGCGGAACACACGCCCGCGCCCCGTGCGCACGTTGGTCGCGGTGACGAACAAGCGGATCGAGGACGCGGCCAGCGCCGGAAAATCGATATGTTCCGTCAGCAGCCGGCGCAGCGGGTTGAAATCGACCGGGCTCAGGTCGTAAGGCGAGACGACGCGTGCAGCGAGATCGAACAGGGTGAACAACGGCGAATTTTCGAGTGACCAGCGCCCGGCCATGACATCGAAGGGCATGCGGCGAAACGGGCTGAATTGCCCCGCCGAAGCGACGCCGCGCCAGAAATGGTCGAGGGCGGTGCGGGCGGCGTCCGGGCCGCCTCGGGCATGCCCCGAGATCAGTACGGCCGCATTCATCGCCCCGGCCGAAGTCCCCGAAATGCCTTCGATCTGAAGACGCGGCGCTTCGAGCAGCCGGTCGAGCACCCCCCAGGTGAAGGCGCCGTGCGCACCGCCGCCCTGCAGCGCGAGATCGATCTTCAAGGGGGCATGCGGGGCCCCAGCCTGCGCGGCGCCTTCCGGCGTGGCGGCAGCCCGGGCGTTGGCGCCGGAAAGAATGCGCGGCATAGAACCTCGGCTAAGCGATCGTGAGACCGCGATAGACGTCGGGATATCTGCACTCTCTCAGATAAAAATGAAATCGGCAACCGCGCCAAACGCGGGTGTCGTCACGCAACCATCGCTGGCGCCAGCGTGCCGCAAGATGCCAGACCTTGCCGCAACGCGACGATCGTATCCGCATCGAGCCATCCAATGAAGACAAGGACGTCCTTCGGCGCCGCCGCCAACGGCGTGGCACATTGTGTCATCCGGTGATCCGCCAGCGTGATTTGCAGCCGCCGCGCAGCCACCTGCACCACGTGCGCGGGGCCGTCCGCATCGCCCGGGCGAGCGAGCCGCACGATGCCTTTCGCCCGCAGGATGGTGCGCGGCAATTGCTTCAGCCATGCCTTCAGACGACCTTTGTCCAGCGGACCGGGGGCGGGCAACGCCAGGCTCTCGAATGCAGGCATGGCGATGCGCGGATGCCACCTTCCGTCACGGGATCCCACGAACATCGACGCAGCGGCGGGGCGGCTGTCGGCATGCGCTGCGTCGAAGGCCAAGGCCGGAGGAATCGCGCCATGGTCGGCCGCCACGACGATGTCGGTGGCCGCCTGCGCGCGAACGCGCGCGAGCACGCCGGCGCGAGCGGCGTGCGGCACGAGATCCAGTTTGGTGACGATCACCGCGCTTGCGCCGTCCAGCTGTTGGCGCGCCATACTGCCGACACGGGGATCGCCCAGGGTCTGCGCGAAGTTGACGGCGTCAGCCACGGTCAGCACGGCAGTCAGGCGAAACGCGCGATTGAGCAGGCCGATCTGGGCAATCTTTGCGGGGTCGGAAACCCCGCTTGCTTCGATGACGAGCACGTCCGGACGATCGTCCCGCATTTCCAGCCGTGTCAGGGCATCCACCAGCGCGCCGCCGATGGTGCAGCAGATGCATCCGTTGTCGAGCTCGATCACGTCGTCGGTGCGGGTGCGCACGAGCTTTGCGTCGATGTTGACCGCACCGAAATCGTTGACGAGCACGGCGATGCGCTTGCCGTGCGGCTCGGTGAGCAATGCGTTGACGACGGTCGTCTTGCCGGCGCCGAGGTAGCCGCCGACGACAATCAGATCGATCGGCGCGCGCACCTCAAACGCTTCCGTGCTCATCGCGGCGCGCGGAACACTTTGCCGCCGAGTACGGTGCCCCACACGGGCACGTCTTTCAGCGCATGCGGCGCACAGGCGCTTGGATCCTCGTCCAGCACGGCGAAGTCGGCATATTTGCCGACTTCGATGCTGCCGATCCGGTCGTCGAGGCCCAGCGTATAGGCGGCGCCGAGGGTAATCGCGTGCAGCGCTTCATCGACCGTGAGCCGTTCCGATTCCCCGAGAATGCGCCCTGACGACGTTTCCCGCCGGACCGCGCACCACGCGGTAAACAGCGGGCTCAGCTGCGTGATCGGCGCGTCCGAGTGCAAGGCGAGCGGAATGCCGAGCCGTTGCGCGGAGCCTGCGGCATCCATGCGCCTCGCCCGGTCGGGGCCCATCGTCTGCGTGTAATGCGCGTCGCCCCAGTAGTAGATGTGGTTCGCAAAGAAATTGACGCACATGCCGAGCGAGCGGATGCGCCGCAACTGCGCGGCATCGGCCATCTGGCAATGCTGCAGCGTGTGCCGATGATCGGGGCGCGGGTGTTGCGCGAGCATTGTCTCCATGGCGTCGAGCACGACGTCCGTCGCCTCGTCGCCATTCGTGTGGATGTGCAGCTGCAGACCGGCGCGATGGAACGGCAGGAACGTCTCGACCAGCTGTTCGGGGGGGATCAGCCACAGTCCGTTCGGTTGGCCGCCCGCGTAGCCGGGCCAGCGCACGCGCGCGGTGAAGCCTTGAATTGATCCGTCAACGATGAATTTGACCGGGCCGAAATGCAGTTTGTCCGTGTTGGCGGCGATCGCCTCGCGCAGTCCCCGGGCGCCCAGCGACGGACTGCGTTGAGGCGCAAGCGCAGGCACGATCCGCACCGGATAGTCCGGGTCGGACGTGACTTCGCGCAAGGTGCGATTGCCGGTCTCGGACAGATCGTTGACGAGATCGGTCGCCGTAGTGACCCCAGCCAGTTGCGCCACGCGCCCGAAATTCCAGACGGCGTGCGGTTTTTCGCTCGCCGCGATTGACAGCTTCGCGCCGATGACCTGATAGATCGGAAACATCGCCGCGAACTCCTGCAATTCGCCGGTGGGCTGCCCGTCGCCATCGCGTGCGATCCCGTCGATGTCGGTGTCTTCGTCGATGCCCGCGAGGCTCAGCATCGCACTGTTGACGTTCATCAAGTGCACGCTGGCGTGCAGGATGGCGATCGGACGCTCGGCACAGACCGTGTCCAGTTCACGCGCCGACAGGCGTGCCGTGCCGAAGAAAATCGGGTCGAATCCCCAAGCCAGCAGGGGCCCGTCGTCCTGCATTGCCGCTCGCGCCTCGCGCAACCGCGCAATGACCGCATCCAGCGTCTTCAGTCCGGGCCATAACGTGCCGTCAGGCCCGCGCCGGTCGTAATACCCGACGTAGGTGGCGTCCCACATGGCGCCTTCCATCAGGTGGCAGTGGCCCTCGACGAGTCCGGGCATGAGCACTTTGTCGTGAAATGTCTCGTCGATGTTGCACGGCCCCCATGCCGAGACGTCGTCCAGGTCGCCGACGGCGAGGATGCGTCCGTCGCGCACGGCAACGTGGGTGGCGTGCGGCTGGCGCGGATTCTGCGTGAGGATGCGGCGCGCGACGAAAACGGTAATGTCGCGTCGGGTTTCGTTCAATGGCATTTTCGATGGCATGGGCGTCGGTGACATGGTCGTCGGCGGGAATCAGGACAGTGCGTAAGGCTTCATCGGGCGCAGCAGCGTGTGACCCATGCCGAGGACCGCCAGATTGACCGCGAGACAGACCAACCCGAGGTTGAATCCGCCGAAATCGACGTGACGGGTGTAGCACCAGATCGCAAGCCCTTGTCCGGCGATGATCCCCGCTGCGACCGCGGCAGGGCGCACGCGGCGCTGCAGCAGGAGAATCACCATGCCCGGCACGAACTGGGTCACGCCGTAGTACGTCGTGTTGACCAGCGTGAGCATGAGGTTGGGCGTGAGCATGGTCGTCACGATCGACACCAGCAGATAGCCTACGATGACGAACTTCGCGGTGCGCTTCTGTTTGCTCTCCGGCAGATTCGGCAGCAGGTTGCGTGTGACGATCGGCCCGATCGCGAGACAGATGCCGGCCAGCACCAGCAGACCCGACAGCGCAGCTCCGGCGGCGACGAGGCCGAGCAACCAGCCCGGCAGCAGATTCACGGCGGCGGCGAAGAACGCATCGTTCGGCGAGCTCAGATGCAGATTTGCGCTGATCGCGTAGTACGACGCGATCACGAGAAACGGATACATCAGCATGTACAACGGCATCGCGACCTGCGTGCGGCGAATCGTGCCGGGGCTCTTCGCCGTGAAGAAGTTCTGCACCGCGAACGGCATCATGTAGAAGCCGAGCGACTGAAACAGCATGGTGCTCATCGAGAAGCGCAACTGATCGCCCGACATGCTATTGCTGACCTGTTGGCTGGCCGCGTGAAAGACGTCGTGCACGCTGCCAACGTTCCAGGCGACAGCGACGCCCGTCACGACGATGGCGACGACCATCAAGATGTCTTTCAGGATCGCGATATAGGCGGATGCGCGCACGCCGGAGATGGCGATATAGGTGAACGCAAGCGCGGCGGAGATGAGGATCAGGTGCAAGGGCTCGAAATGCCAGCCCAGGCCTTTGAGCGCGGCAACGAGGCCCGTGAACTGCAGTTGGCCCCAGGGCACGAGAAACAGGATTGCCGTGACCGCGACGACCAGTTCCAGCGCACGGCTGCGGAAGTGACCCTTGAAGAGGTCCGGCAACGTGATGGCGTTGTGGCGTTTACCGGCTTCCCAGATAAGCGGCCCGATGAAGTAGCCGATCGGGTAAGCGAGCAGGATGTAGCCGAGGAACCAGACGCCGTAGGTCGGCCCTTTGGCGTAAATGCCCCCGGGAAAACCGACCATCGTGCCGATACTGTAGATCTCGCCGGCGGTCAGGAAGAAAACGAGTGCGGTGCCAAACTGACGCGACGCGACGAAGAAATCATGAACGCTCTGCGAACCGTGGCCGCGTTTGGAGCGCAGCGCCAGATAGAGCGAATAGGCAATGAAGCCCAGAAAGACGACGGTGGACATGCCGGAAACTCCATTGGGGGACGGTGAACGGCGTGAAACGGGCAGCACCCGGACGCGCCGGGTCAGGACGCGTGTGTGTCCGGTTCGGGCAGATGGCGGTCGAACAGGCGCCAGCACGTGAACAGGCACGCCGACGTCAGCAGGAACCAGGTGAAGATCCACATGTAGATGAACGGCACGCCGAACACGAAGCGGTCTTGCGCCGCAACCCATGGCAGCACGCCGATGACGCCGAGATACGGCAGTCCGATGCCGATGAGATACCTGAGCATGGATGTCTCCTCCGAAAGTGTCTTGCCGGGGCCATGGGCGCGGGGGCGCCGCCGGCCATCGGCAATGGGACGGGAGGCAACCGGTCGGACGTTACGTCACTTCACGTCACTTGACGTTGAGCGCAACATATTGCCGGTTGTCTGCATGCCAGTATTGAAGGCCAAAAATATCCGGTGTTAGTACCAGACGCGTGTAATCGATGAGTCCAAGGAAAGGGAAACCCGGCGATGCACGGGTTTCAGCGAAGGCGGACGCTCGAGCATCGTCATGGCTACCCAAGGCGACTACTAAACAGAAACGTGTCCACTGTCGAATTTGCGCCGTCGTCATATACTTTGCCATGGGAACGGGATGACGCAGACGTCGAGGGTGCGTGGTGCCGCATGGAAATGAAGGCTTGGAGAAACGAATGAGCAGGCTGTCGAAAGCGGCGTTGTCGGTACTGGATTTGGTGCCGATCCGGGCGAATGGCACGGTGGCTGAGGCGCTGCAGCAATCGGTGTCGCTGGCGCGTCATGTCGAAGCGCTGGGTTTTGAGCGCTTCTGGTTGGCCGAGCACCACAACATGGACGGTATCGCCAGTTCGGCGACACCGGTGCTGATCGGGCATATTGCCGGCCAGACGTCACGGATTCGCGTGGGCTCGGGCGGCGTGATGCTGCCGAATCATGCCCCGCTTGTGGTCGCGGAGAATTTCGGGACGCTGGCGGCGCTGTATCCGGGGCGCATCGATCTCGGATTGGGGCGCGCACCGGGAGCAGACCAGGCCACGATGCGCGCGCTGCGCCGCGATCGCTTGTCCAATGGCGACGATTTCCCTGAACAGGTCGCCGAGCTTCGGGCGCTGCTCGCGCCCGCGCAACCGGGACAGCGTCTCGTTGCGACGCCCGGGGCGGGCTCCGACATCCCGGTGTGGCTGCTGGGGTCCAGTTTGTTCAGCGCCCAGTTGGCGGCGCATCTCGGTCTGCCGTACGCGTTTGCGTCGCACTTCGCGCCGCGCTTCCTGCTCGATGCGATCCGTCTGTATCGCGAGCTCTTCCGCCCGTCGGCGGCGCTCGACAAGCCCTACGTCATGGTCGGCGCGCCGGTAATCGCCGCGCCGACAGACCAAGAGGCCGCGTATCTGGCGACGTCGACGCAGCAGAAGATTCTGGCGCTGATGCGAGGGCAAAGCCTCAAACTGCAACCGCCGGTCAACGATATGGATGCCCGCTGGGACCCGGCGGAGCAGCATTCGGTTGAAGCGTTCCTCGGCGTCGCGGTCGTGGGCGGTCCGCAGAAGATCGCCCAGGGTCTCGATGCATTGCTGGAGCGCACGCAGGCCGACGAGTTGATGATCGTGTCGGACATTTATGACCCGGCACTGCGCCAGCGGTCTTTCGACATCGTGGCGCAGGTGAGGGCCGACGGGCGTTGAGCGGTCAGATCATTTCGAGCGCACGTTTGCGGCCGGGCGGCTCGAAGACATGATCAAGCGCGGCCAAGTCTGCTTGGCTGAGCGCAACATCGAGCGCGGCGCGATTGGCGCGGACGTGGGCTTCGGAACTCGCCTTCGGAATGACGATAACGTTTGGCTGGCGCAGTACCCATGCCAGTGCGACCTGCAAGGGGGCGATCCCCAGCCGGGTCGCGATCTCCGTCAACACGCCGCGCGTATTCAGCCGGCCCTGCTCGATGGGCGAGTAGGCCATCGTGGGCACCTTGTGCGCGTCGAGCCACGGCAGCAGGTCGAATTCGGCGCCGCGTCGTGACAGGTTGTAGAGTACCTGGTTCACGGCACAGCGGTCACCCCCCGGGGTATCAAACAATTCCGCCATGTCCTCCGTGTCGAAATTGCTCACACCCCAATGGCGAATCTTGCCGGCATCGCGCAACGCTTCGAAGCCGGCGATCGTATCTTCGATCGGCACTTCGCCGCGCCAATGCAACAGGTAAAGATCGAGCCTGTCGGTGCGCAACCGTTTCAAGCTGCGCTCGCACGCTGCGATCACGCCACGCTTTGACGCGTTGTGCGGGTAGACCTTGCTGACCAGAAAGATATTGTCCCGCAGGCCGGCGAGCGCCTCGCCGATCAGCGTTTCCGAGGCGCCCTCGCCGTACATCTCGGCGGTGTCGACAAGCGTCATGCCGAGCGCGACGCCGGTGCGCAGCGTGGCAATCTCCGCGGCGCGGTGGGCGGCCCGCTCTCCCATCATCCACGTACCCTGGCCCAAGGCGGGGACGGCTTCGCCGTCCGGCAACATCACGGTTCGCATGATTGTGTGTCTCCTGCTGGAATGTCTGCCTCCATTATTGCCCGACCCGCAACGCTTGTCCGCTCCCCGCCGGCACCCGTGCGCATGTCGCGGCAGCTTCCGATCTTTCGGCATGCTTGCGCGCCGACGATTCGATCGGATGGGTCCGGGATTCTTACGAACTGCGTGCTTTCTCGGACAAATCTGATCCGCCGGCACTAGGCATGTCCAGTCTGGACCGCTAAGGTGGTGCTTGCCGATGCGCTACCGCAGTCGTTTGCCGATCATCGCAACGAGACGGCGCAAGTGAGCGTGCAGTGCGGCTGCGAATGCGTGCGTCGTTTCTCCGTCGCACGCCGCGCATCGGCAGACATTTCATTGGAACCCCGCGTTTCCCCCCGGCGCGATTTTAGCCGGAGGCATGATGCGAGCAATGGGCGGCATACGAAAGGCGCACGGCATAGGCGCGGCAGGTGTGGCGATTGTGGTGTGGGCGGTGGCGAGCCAGGCTCGGGCGGACATCGTCCCGATCGGGGCGGGCGGCGGCGCGGCCAGCGTTCAGACGGCGCCTGCGGCAGGCGTGCAGCGCGTCGATATTGCTGCGCCCAACGGCGCGGGCGTGTCGCACAACCGATACGCACAATTCGACGTCGGACAAGCGGGCGTCGTGCTCAACAATGCGCGTGAGTGCGCCGATACCCGATTGGCCGGGCAGGTCGAGGCCAATCCTGCCTTGTCCGGCGGGAGCGCGCGCGTGATCCTGAACGAAGTCTTGTCAGGTGCGCCCTCGCAACTTCGCGGCATGCTCGAGGTGGCGGGCGACCGGGCCGACGTGATCGTGGCCAATCCGTCAGGCATCGCCTGTGACGGATGCGGGTTCATCAATGCGAGGCGGGGCACGCTGGTGGCTGGCACGCCACGATGGCGCGACGGCGCGCTGGCGGGATATGACGTTCGCGAAGGCACGGTCGTCGTCGACGGTGCCGGCCTGAATGCGCGCGATACCGACTACACCGCGATCCTTGCGCACGCCGTACGTGTCGGGGGCGCCCTTTGGGCGAACGACTTGCGTGTGACGGCGACTGGCGGGCAGGGCCCGGGCGATGCGAGCGAGCGTGAACGCGAGGGCGGCGCTGCGCCCGATGACGAATACGCGCTCGACGTCAGCGCGCTGGGCGGCATGTATGCAAACAGTATTCGCCTGATTGGTCGCAGGGACGGTCTCGGCGTGCGCAACGCGGGGCGATTGCACGCCGATGATCACTTGCAGATCACCAGCGACGGCGAGGTGCTCAACCGTGGCGCGATGACGGCGGGCGACATCGAAGTCGCGGCAAAGGCGCTGGTCAACGCCCACGGGCGAATCGAGGCAACCCGTTCGCTCGCGTTAGCGGTGGGGGACGACGGCGTTGTCGACAACGGGGCAGGCCGTTTGCTGGCGCGCGGGCACGTTTCGATCGATGCCGGGGCGCTGGATAACGCCTATGGCGATATTCGCAGCGACACGGGCAACGTAACGATCGTGACGCCGCGCCAGGCGCTGAACAACCTGAAGGGTGCCATCCATGCGGGGCGGGACATATCGTTGCGTGCTGCCGGCGTCGATAACGCCGGCGGCACGATCGCGGGCAGAGGCGGGATTGCGATCGATGCGCAGGGGCATCTTGTCGATAACACGCGCGGCCGGATGCTGGCAGATCGTACGCTATCCGTGAAGGCCGGGGAGGCGAACAACAGCTACGGCTTCATGCTCGGGCGAGAGATTGACGTGGCGCTTGCCGGCGAACTCTACAGTGTCCGCGGCCACATGCACGGCACCAACGGCGTATCGTTGCGCACGCACCTCGGGCACCGCGAGGCGGACAGTGACGCGCATGAAAATTAACGTCCGGCGGTCGCAAGGACGTTGCACGGCGCGCTAAAAAAAATTGCCCCGCCAGGCGGGGCTAAAGGCCGATGCTCGCGACACCGGCCAAGGAGGTTGGGCAACATCTGGCGGCGTAGATGCCACGAAAGTCCCGTATTCTGGGCGCATTTCGCCGGTTGTGGATTGGGATAATTCTTATTTCAGGAATCCGGATTCGCCAGCCTGGATGTCGATCGCCCGCCACGGAGGGCGATCGACGGGATTCTCAGGCAAACCTCAGAACGTCATCCGCACACCTGCAAACACGCTGCGCCCGTCGCCCGGATAGAACATCGCCGTGCTCGCCTTACGTGCGTCGGTAATCGTGCTCAGATCGCTGACATAGCGCTTGTTCGTCAGATTGCGTGCGTCGACGTACAGCGTGACGCCACGGTGCAGTTCGTAGGACCCCTGCAGCCCGATCAACGCATAGCCCGGCACACGCAACGTGTTGGCGTAATCGGCATACGCGCCCGCCGGCACCCAGTCCAGCGTGGCGGCGATCTGGAAGTGCTTCGGCCATGCGTAACCGAGGGTTGTGCGCAGCACATTCGCCGGCACGCCCGCGATACGGTTACCCCCGTATTGCGGGTCGTCCTTGAAACGGAAGTCGCTGTAGTTCCAGAGCTGCGAGAGTGTCACGCGATCACCCGTGGCCACGACGTCCTCGAACAAATCGACGGACGCACCCACTTCCAGCCCTTGCAGCACCGTCTTGTTGGCGTTGAACGTCGACGCGGGAATATCGGCGGTTGTCGTGAACTGCAGCAGTTGATCGCGCACGAGCGAGCGATAGCCGGTCACGTCCCATGCCACGCGGCCGAGCTTGCCGCGCGTGCCTGCTTCGATCGTCCAGGCGTGCTGGGCGGCCAGCGGCACGAATCGCGAGGTCGCGCCAAAGGTTTGCGAGAGATCCCCGAAGTCCGGGACGTCGGCATTGCGTGTGACGTCGATGAACGCCTGCACATCCTTGCGCGGCTCCCACAACAGACCGATTTTCGGATTGATGCCGGCGTAGGCGGCACGCGTCGACCGGTAGTTCGGATCGGCGGGCCGTCCGCCACGGTCGACGTACTGCCGCACGTCGCGATAGGCCTTTGCGCCGACCATCAACCCGACCGTCGGCAGGAAGAACAGGCGGTTCTCGAAGTACGCCTCATAGTTGTACGCGTTCTGCCGCGAATCGAGCGTCTGCGCGCCCCGCGAGCCGCCGTTGTTGACGAACTGCAGTGCCTTCGTGTTGCCGCCGAAGAAACGTGCACCGACAATCAGGTCATTGCGCATGCCGGCGACAGTCAGGTTGGCGGTGTAGCGCGGGGCCACGCCATATGTCCAACCGTCCTGATCGAGGACCTGGAAAATCGGGTGATACAGGCTTTTGTGAATCAGCCACGAGGCAATATCGAGCCGACCGACGTCAAGGCGGATCGTCGTGAGGTTACCCAGGCGTTCCGTTCGCGTATTGCGTGCCTGATCGCCTGACAGCGCCGACGCGGCCGCCTTGGTCGGGTTGTTCAGCGCGTCATACAGAGACAGGGCACCCGGCAGCTTCTGGTCGACAATGTACGCGCCGACGAAAAACCGTGTCTCGACGTTCGGCGTGAAGCGGTAGCCGAAATTGGCGTTGAACTGCGCATAGGTGCCCTTGTCGTGGTCGCGGAAGCCGTCGGCACGATTGACGGACAGCGTGGCGATGGCGTCGAGCGGACCATGGATGCGCGACATTTGGGCGCTCGCACGCACGGTGCCAAAGCTGCCGCCATCGATGCGGAACACGTTTGGCGCTTCGGCGGTGTAGGCGGTCGGCGTCACGAAATTGATCGCACCGCCGAGCGTCGTTGCGCCGTAAGCGAGGCCATTGCCGCCTTTATAGACCTCGGCCGAGCGCAAGGCCAACGGATCGATCTGGTAGAAGTCGCCGCTGCCGTCGGCCAGATTGGTCGGGATGCCGTCCTGCAGGAGGTCGATCCCGCGAACGTGATAGCCGCGTGCGATGCCCGATCCCCGGACCGACAGGCGAAGCTCCTGACCGTAGCGGTTCTGGACATAGACGCCCGGCGTGTCCTTGAGCACGTCGCGCAAATTGAACGCGTAGGTATTCTGGTACGCGTCGGCGTCGACGAACCCGACCGAACCCGTCGTCTGGAACAGTTGACGGCGTTGCTGGACGACGCCGGGCGACGTCAACGACTCAGGCGCGGCGGTCACCGTGGTGGCGGGAAGCGTGGCAGCGGGCACCTGCGCAACGGTCGTCGCGGTTGCGGCCGTGTCCGCATCCGCGTCCGTCGTCAGGGCAAAAGCAGGCGCACTTCCGAACACGGCCAGCGAGGCAAAAAGCAGAATCGTGGCGCGATGAAAAGGCGTTGGGCGAAGCATGTTGGTTCTCCTGCGGCTCGGCGTCGAGCGTCGCGCGTGCACGCGTGCGCAGGCCGAGCCAACGCACACGTGCGCGCCGGTGGCCGGCGAGCCATGTGTCAGTTGTTTTTTGAAAAGGTGTGTGCGCCGCGTGAGGCGACCGGGTGTTCAGGAAGCGAGGAGGGGCGGCGCCCGTGCGCGTGCCGCAGGGAATGGCATGCGCGGGTGAAAGGGTGCCGGCGCGCTCAGCGCTGCGTCGGCACCCTGTGGGGCGTCGAGCCCGGGTGTGGCGAAAACGGTGGTGAACAGCGGCTGATGCGCCAACAACGTGCAGTAGCCGCACTTCTCCCAATGGTCGGCGGAGGCGAGCGTGTGGCCGTGGCCTTCGTGGCCTTCGCCGGTGAGCGCCGTTTGTTCGGCATGCGGTCCGGGCGACGCATGCGCGGAACGGGCGGTCGCGGGGGCGTCAGCGGACGCTTGTGTCGCGCAATAGACCGCAAACGGATCGGCTGTGAGCGCCGCACGCCATTGCGCGATTGCCGGCATGAGCGACGCCAGCAGGATCGCGAGCAACGCGATCCCGATTGCGACGCGATGCAGACGAAGCTTGCGCATGCCGGACCTGGAAAGGAGGGGGGAAGTTACTAAGGGGGGACCCGGCATTGTAGGCGCGCCCCGGAATTCGGTAAACGATTCTCATCCCGAATTTTCCGCCGCGCGACAATTTGCCGCAGTCAGGATCACCGTCAACGAGCGCACCCCTTGCGCCCCCTGGATCAGCACGCCCTCGATGTCGGCGGTCGCGGAGGGGCCCGTCACCAGCACGGCGTAGCGCGCTTCATGGAAGTCCGGCAAGCGGTAGATGTCCTGCAGTCCGTCGACGATAGCGGCCGGATCGAGCAGCACGACGAGATGCTGAACCAGATAACCGAGCGCGTTCACGCCATACTCGGCTTCGGAGAGCCACAACGAGCCGGTTTCGGCCACGCCGTAGCGCGCCCGTACGATGCCCACTTCCACGTCATGCAGATGCGCCGGCGGGCGCGTCAGGTCGAGCGGCGCAGCGGACGTTGCTTCGGGCGTTGCGCTCACCAGCACGACGCCCGGAAAGCGTTCGGCGAGCCATGCCGGCAGCGCGGTTGCGCTGTCAAGCGCAACGTGTTCGCCGCCCATGGTCGTCAGGTTCGCGCAGAACCGTGCGAGCCGATCGCCGTGCGGCGTTGCAAACCGCGGCAGTTCAGGCAGCGGGTAGGGGGCGTACGCGTGCGCCGCTTGCGTATGCGCCGCTTGCGCAGGCGTCCATTGCCCGCCGGTCATCGCCACGCGTTGCGCCGCGCGCACGCGCGTCAGGAATTCGTCTTTCGTCGTGTTCATGGCTGGTTGCCTCGCGTGGCTTCGTACCAATCGCGGAACGTCTGTTTCGGCGGTTCAGGCAGATCGCGCTGCTTGCCCCACGTGTTGAGCGGGTTGTACAGCACGAGATTGGGCAGCCGGTGCAGGGCGGCGTTCATCGATTTGACGGACGCGCGGTACAGCACCGGATTCGCCAGCAATTTGCCCGCAACCTTGATGAGGCCGCGCTTCACGCGCGGCAACTCGCCTTCTTCCGCGATGATCTGCCGCCACTTGTACAACTGCTCGTGGATATTGATCCTTACCGGACAGACGTTGGTGCAACTTCCATTCATGGTCGACGCGAACGGCAGCGCGGAAAAGCGTTTCAAATCCGACGCCGGATTCAGAATCGCGCCGATGGGCCCGGCGTACGTGCTGCCGTATGACAATCCGCCGCTGCGCCGGTAGACCGGGCACGTATTCATGCACGCGCCGCAGCGGATGCACTTGAGCGAATACCAGAAGTCGTCCATGGCGAGCCGCGCCGAGCGGCCGTTATCGACGATCACGAAGTGCATCTCCGTACCGGGCCGGGGCATGCGGAAATGCGACGTGTATTGCGTGATGGGCGAGCCGAGCGCGCTGCGCGAGAGCAGGCGGATGAACACGCCGAGATCGGCCATCCGTGGTATCAGTTTTTCGATGCCGAGGGACACGATGTGAACGGGCGGCACATTCGCCGACAGGTCCGCATTGCCTTCGTTGGTGCACACCACGACCGTGCCTGTTTCCGCGACGGCGAAATTGCAGCCGGTCATGCCCGCACCGGCTTCGAGGAACGCCGGGCGCGTGGTCATGCGCTGGCTCTCGGCAAGGTAGTGCACGTCGTCGTTGGCCGGATCGGTGCCGAGCGTGCGGCCGAACAGCTCGGCGACGTCGCCGCGCAGCTTGTGCACGGCCGGCACGACCACATGCGACGGCGGCTGGTTGTCGAGCTGCTGGATACGTTCGCCGAGGTCCGTCTCCATCACGCGGATGCCGCGCGGCTCAAGGTATTCGCGAAGCTCGCATTCGTCCGTCAGCATGGATTTGCTTTTGACGAGAGTCTTCACGTCGTGCGCGGCCAGAATGTCGTGGACCACGGCATTGTGTGCGGCGGCGTCGAGCGCCCAATGGACCTTCACGCCATTCGCTTCGGCGTTGGCAGCGAACTGCGCGAGATAGTCGGCCAGCCGCGAGAGCGTATGCTCCTTGATCTGCGAGGCGAGCGTGCGCAACGTTTCCCATTCGCCGATGCCGGCGGCCTGACCGTCGCGTTTCTGGCGCAGGTCCCACAGCCGCTTGTCATGGAAGGCCACGTGTTCCGTCTTCGCGAGAAACGCCTGCGCCGCCTTGGCGTGATCGACGCGTCCGGTGGGCTTCATGCGGCCACCCCGGCGGCGGCGAGCGTCGTCCCGTTGAGGACCTGCGCGATATGCAGGAATTGCATTGGCATATGCGCACGGGCCGCGCAGCCGCGTTGGTGCATCAGGCAGGACATGTCTGCGGAGACGATGACTTCGGCGCCGGCTGCCGAATGGTCGCGCACCTTGTCCTGTCCCATGCGAACGGACACCGCTTCCTCGCTGACGGCGAACGTGCCGCCGAAGCCGCAGCATTCGTCGGGGCGGGCAGGGGCGGCGAACGTCAGGCCGCGCACGCCCGCGAGCAGGTTGCGCGCCTTCGACCAGGGCTCGCCGGGAATCTCGCTGGCCGACGCAGCATGCAGATGACGGATCGCGCTGCAGCTGTTGTGCAGGCCGACCGTGTGCGGGAATTCGGCCCACGGAAACGCCCGGACTTTCAGTACATCATGCAGGAATTCGGTCAGTTCATAGGTATTGGTGCGCACCTGGGCAGAGCGCGCGGATTCGTCCACGGCCGTCAGATGTTTGCGCACATGGTGCACGCAGGATGACGAAGGCGCGACGATATAGTCGTAGCCGGCGAAATTTTCGACGAAAAGGGTCTCGGCGCCAGCCGCGTCGGCTTCGCAGCCGTTGTTGGCGAGCGGCTGTCCGCAGCACGTCTGACGGCGGGGATACTCGACCGTCACGCCGAGCTTTTCGAGCAGTGCCAGGGTGGCGATGCCGACTTCGGGGAACAGGGCGTCGATAAAGCAGGGCACGAACAAGGCCACTTTCATGGGGAAATCTCTCCAGCGATTGCAAAGCTTCCACCGCGCATGGCGGGTACCCTGCGCGGCGGAAGTGTCGGGCCAGGTGTGAGCAGGCCCTAATGGACCAGCATGCCGGTGAGCCAGTAGGCCTGCACCAGCGTGATGAGGCCGACCAACACCACGAACATCAGGCTATGCCAAAAGGTGAAGCGGAACAGGTCGGCTTCCTTGCCGATCAGGCCGGTGGCGGCGCACGCCACGGCGATCGACTGCGGCGAGATCATCTTGCCGGTCACGCCGCCGGTCGTGTTGGCCGCGACCATCAACAGGTTCGATACGCCGATCTGTTGCGCGGTGGTGTTTTGCAGCGCCGAGAACAGCGCGTTCGACGATGTATCCGAACCGGTCAGGAACACGCCCATCCAGCCCAGCAATGGCGAGAAGAACGGGAACGCGGCGCCGGTGTGCGCGAGCAGCAGCGCGAGGGTGGTCGACATGCCGGAGTAGTTCATGACGAACGCGAAGGCCAGCACCAGCCCGATCGCGAGAATCGGCTTCCTCAGCTCTGAAACGGTTTCGGTGAAGCTGCGAACGCCATCAGACGGCTTCATGCGCAACAGGGCCATCGAGATCAGCGCGGCGAAGAAGATAGCGGTGCCGGTCGCGGACAGTACATCCCACTTGAGCAGTGCATCGATCGGCATCGGCTTCGCCGCGATCGGCGCGGCCTTCGCGACCAGGCGATCGAGGCCGGCCACGTGCCACGACGGAACGGTCCACGCGAGGGCGCCGGTCTTGGCGAACAAAGCCTTGAAGGCTGGCAGGCTCCAGATCGTGACCATGCCGGTCAGGATCAGGAACGGCGACCACGCGCGCAGGATCTGCCAGCCGCTGTAGGGCGACGGTTGACGCGCGCCGCGTGCCGCATCGCCTCCTCCGCCAAAACCACCCAGCGCGGCCGCGCCACCGGAGACTCTCACGCCGGACGTGCCGCGTGCATAAGCCGTCTTCGGTTGCCAGACCTTGAGGAAGCTGGCCAGACACACGAGCGAGAACAACGAGGAGATGATGTCCGGCAGTTCCGGTCCGATATGGTTCGACGAGAAGTACTGCGCGACGGCGAAGCTGCCGCCGGCGACCAGTGCTGCCGGCCAGGTTTCCTTGACGCCACGCACGCCGTCCATGATGAACACGAGCCAGAGCGGCACGAAGAGCGACAGCAACGGCAACTGCCGGCCAGCCATCGCGCCAATATGGAATGCATCCAGACCGCTGACTTGCCCCGCGACGATGATCGGGATGCCCATCGCACCGAAGGCAACCGGCGCGGTGTTGGCGATGAGGCAGAGGCCGGCTGCGTAGAGCGGTTGGAAGCCGAGGCCGACAAGCAGCGCGGCGGTGATCGCCACCGGAGCGCCGAAACCCGCCGCGCCTTCAAGGAATGCGCCGAACGAGAAACCGATCAGCAGCATCTGCAGGCGTTGGTCGTCGGTCAGCGATACGACGGAACTGCGGATAATGTCGAACTGGCCCGTCTTCACGACCACGCGGTACAGGAACACCGCCGTGACGATGATCCACGCGATCGGCCACAGGCCATAGGCGAAACCGTAGGCGGCCGACATCGCGGCCATGCCAGCCGGCATGCCGAAATAGCCGATGGCAACGGTCAGCGCGAGCGCCACCGTCAGGGCGCCGGCAGTATGGGCCTTCATGCGAAGCCCGGCCAGTGCGACGAAAAATAGGACAATCGGCAGCGCAGCCATCAGCGCCGCGATCCATAGCGTGCCACCCGGCACATAGTTCTGAAGCCACACTTCCACTGTAACGTCTCCTCGATTTGGTGATCGATTGGTACTTGTTCCGCGTGCCGTCGCCGTGTCGGAATGCCGTGGGCGGCGGCGATGAGGCGGGTTTCGCGGTTGGCACGGCATCGGGATATCCGGCCGAATGCATCATCGTCACGCAAGGGGGCGCGCGGCAAACTGGTAGTACCAGTTGCCGTTGTCGACACCGCCGCCCGACTCGGGCACACTTTCCGGACTTCATGCATTTCCCGGCGGTGCTGCCCCCCGCGCGCGGAAATCCGCCTGCCAGGCCTGAGAGACACCGTGACCACCCCGAACGTGACCGAGCGCATCATGCGCGATATCGAAACGAAGTTATTGGAGGGCATGTGGGTGCCGGGCGAGCGCATTCCGTCCGAACGCGCGCTGGCCGAATCGATGGGCGCGGCGCGCTCCACCGTGCGCACGGCATTGCAGCGGCTTGTGGCGCGCGGTCTGCTCAAGAGCCGCCCGGCGTCGGGTATTTACGTTTCCGATCGTCTGCAGACGGGCCTCATTTCGCCATGGCGGCAGCTCGTGTCGGACCATCCGGAGTTGCGCCCGGACATGCTTGAATTTCGCCTGATGCTTGAAGGGACGACCGCGTATCTGGCCGCGTTGCGCGCGACTGACGAGGACCTCGCCCGCTTGGCCGAGGTCGTCCACGGGCTGGTCGAGGCGCACAAGAGCGGCGACACGGTCCTGGAGTCCCGGCTCGACGGCGACTTTCACACCGCGCTCGCCAATGCGTCGCACAATGCGATGCTGCGCCACCTGCAGGGCAGCGTCGTCAAGATGCTCTACGAGCACATCTCGTTGAACAACGCCGGTCTCTTTGAACTGCGCGAGATGGCGTCGGAACACATCCTCGCGCATCATCTGGCGTTGTGGGACGCCATTCGTGCCCGCCAACCCGATGAGGCGCGGCGCGTCATGCGCGAACACATCGGCTTCATCTGGCGCAAGCTGGAGCCCGACGTGCCCGTGCCGCCGATCCCCTGACCGCGAACCGGCGCGCACCCATCGTGTCCGGTTTCGCCGGCCCGCCGCCGGGTTTTGGTAGCATTCGTTCTTTCGATTCTCCGGCAATGTCAGCGTGAAGCGCCCGAACGTCCCCGCCGTCCGCGAATTCCTGCAACAGCAATGGCTCCGATGCAAGCCCCTGGCCGCGCGCGGCTGGCACCACGTGCGTCATCCGACGCGGCGCGGCGCCGCGCTTGCCGCCGCTGCCGTGCCCGCCTTGTTCCTGCTGTATGTCCTGCTCCTCATTCCGTTTACACCGAGCATCAGCGACATCCGCAAGGCAAAAGTCGAGCAGCCGGCGCAGATCCTCTCCGCCGACGGCAAGCTGCTCGCCGAATTCAAGCCCACGCATCGCGAATGGGTCGCTCTGTCCGACATCTCGCCGCATGTCGTGAACGCGCTGATCGCGACGGAAGATCATCGGTTCTACGAACACCACGGGCTTGACTGGAAACGCACCGCATCTGCGGCCGTGCATACCTTCTCCGGAGACCGCCAGGGCGGCTCGACGATCACGCAGCAGCTCGCGCGCAATCTCTACCCCGACGAGATCGGCCGTGCGCCGACGCTGACGCGCAAGCTCAAGGAAGCGATCACGGCCTTCAAGATCGAGGCGCTGTACACGAAGCGGGAGATCCTGGAGACGTACCTGAACACCGTCCCGTTCCTGTACAACGCCTACGGCATCGAGATGGCGGCGCGCACCTACTTCGACAAGTCGGCGGACGAACTCGACGTGGTCGAAGCCGCCACGCTGATCGGCATGTTGAAGGGCAACAGTTACTACAACCCGGTGATCAATCCTGAGCGCGCGGTCGAACGGCGCAATATCGTGCTCGCGCAGATGGCCAAGCGCGGCGTTCTGGACGAGGCGCGCGTCAGGACACTTCAGCGGCGTCCGTTGCGTATCGATTTCGAACGTCAGACGGAACCGCCGGGTCCTGCGCCGCATTTTGCGCAGCAACTGCGCAAGTGGCTGATCGGCTGGGCCGATCGTCACAATTACAACATCTACGCCGACGGACTCGTGGTGCGCACTACCATCGATGCGCGCTTGCAGGCCATGGCGACGCAGGCGCTCAATCGCCAGGGGAACCAACTGCAGTCGATTGCCGACGCGGCATGGTCACCGCGCAATGGCTGGCGCGAAAATCCGGCGCTGGTGCAGGCGTTCGTGCGCGAAACACCCGAATACCGCGCCGAGCGCGATGCCGGGCAAACGCCGGAAGCCGCGATGAAGCACCTGCTGGCCGACAGCCAGTTCATGCAGAACCTGCGCCAGACCAAGACGCGCGTGCAAGCCGGTTTCCTGGCGCTTGATCCGCGCACCGGCGAGATTCGCGCGTGGGTCGGCAGCCGGGACTTCACGCAGGACCCGTTCGATCACGTGCAGCAGGCGCGCCGGCAGCCGGGGTCGACGTTCAAGCCGTTCGTCTACGGCGCGGCGTTCGTGAAGGGCGCGAAACCCGACGATACGCTGCTGGATCAACCGGTCGAGATTCCGCTCGCGGGCGGCGAGGTGTGGCGTCCGACCGACGACACACCCCCGTCGAACAAGCCGATGACGCTGCGCGACGGTCTGGCGTATTCGCGCAACTCCATCACGGCACAGCTGATGCAGACGGTCGGCCCGTCGCGCGTCGTGGGTCTTGCGCGCGCCATGGGCGTGCGCGACAGCAAGCTCGAGGCGGTGCCGTCTCTCGCCTTGGGCACGAGCCCCGTGTCGCTGCGCGAGATGGTGTCTGCGTATGGCACGATCGCCAACGAAGGGCGTTACCACACGCCGCTGATGGTCACGCGTATCGAAGATCCGCATGGCAACGTACTCGCCGAGTTCGCGCCGAGCGCGCCCGAACGAGCGCTGTCGGCCGAAGACGACTACACGCTCTTGTCCGTGATGCGCGAAGTCGTGAATCGCGGGACGGGTTCGCTGATTCGCAGCCGTTTCGGTATTCGCGCCGACGTGGCGGGCAAGACCGGCACGACGCAGGACAATGCGGACGGCTGGTTCATCCTCATCCACCCCCAACTGGTGGCGGGCGCGTGGGTCGGTTTCAACGACAGCCGCGTGACGCTGCGCAGCGATTATTGGGGGCAGGGCGCGCATAGCGCGCTGCCGATCGTTGGCGATTTCTTTTCGCGGTCGCTGCGTGCGCGGATCGTCGATCCGAACGAAAAATTCCAGGCGCCGGACGCATCGCACTGGTATGACGGATGGTTCACGCGCTCCCGAGATTGGGTGGTTGGTCTGTTCGCCTCCAAACCCGCACCGCCGCCCAAGCCCGCCCCAAAGCGCGTGGCGCCGCCGCCCGACACGCCAGCCTCCGCCGCTAGCGAGTCCGAGGTGACGGCGCCGATCTTCGGTGCGTCCGATGTCAATGCGCCGGCGCCTGACAGCGGTGTGGCTGCGCCATGGCCCGTGCCGGTGTCGCCGTATCCGTCGGATGCGCCGGGCAGCAGCGAGGCGCCCGCTTATACACCGGCGCCGCCGATATCGCCGGCGCCCTCGATATCGCCGGCGCCCTCGATGCCACCTGCACCGGCAAGCGACGACACCCGGCCCAACTCATGACGTTTTCTCATGACTGCCACAGGCGGCAGTGCGTTATATTCTCGGGAATATAACGCTGACGATTCCCGCCGGCGCATACCGGGGGAAGGGCATGTTCATCCGGCAATTGACGTATCTTGTTGCGCTCGCACAGGCACAGCATTTCCGGCGCGCGGCCGAGCTATGCAATGTTTCCCAGCCGGCGCTCTCGGGAGCGATTCGCAGCATCGAGGAAGAATTCGGGCTGCCGATCGTGCGGCGAGGGCGGCGCTTCGAGGGTTTCACGCCCGAGGGTGAGCGGGTACTTGCGTGGGCGCGGCAGGTGCTCGCCGATTGCGAGGGGTTGCGCCAGGAAGCGTCCTCGAGTCGCCGCGAGGTCTCGGGCTGTCTGCGCATCGGCGCCATTCCAACGGCCTTGCCGCTCGTGCCGATGCTGACGGATGCCTGTCTGCGCGATTTCCCCGCCATGCGTCACGAGGTCTACACCCTCTCTGCGGCGCAGGCGCTCCGCCAGTTGGGCGACCTCGATCTCGATGTCGTGCTCAGCTATCTCGACGATCCCCGTCTGCGCGAGTTCGACACGATTCCCGTATTTCGTGAGCGTTATGTGCTGATCGTGCGCGACGAGGCGACGCTCGGCGGGCGTGATTCGCTGACGTGGGCGGAAGCCGCCGGATTCCCCCTGGTGCTGCTGACCGGCAACATGCAATGTCGTCAGGGCGTCGACGATGCCTTTGCCAACGCCGGGGTCGTCGTCTCGCCGCGCGTCGAAACGGATTCGTTGATGGCACTGTACGCCCATGTGCGATGTGCGGGCTTATGCAGTGTCGTGCCGCACAGCGTGCTGTGCCTGGCCGAGATGCGCCACGAGTTGCACGCCGTGCCGTTGACGCCTGCGATGCATCGCGAGATCGGCCTGGTGCTACGCGACCGTCAGCCACGCCCGCCGTTGCTCGACGCGGCGATGGAGGCATTTCGCGGCATCGAAATCCAGTCGCGCGTCGACGCCCTGCTCGATCTTTGATAGGCGGCGCCGATCAATCGATCGGCCACAACGATTTTCCAGCGCGAGCGCCAGCGCCGATCATCCTCCTCAATGCAGCGCGATTGCTTGCAGACATTTACCGATGCCGGCATCCGCCCTGAAGGGCGTGCCACGATGAGGAGAGAGACAGCATGGCCAAGATCGTTTGTGTGCTTTACGATGACCCCGTCACCGGATACCCCAAGACCTATGCGCGCGACGACCTGCCGGTCCTCGAAGCCTACCCTGACGGGCAGTCGCTGCCGACGCCGCGCGCGATCGACTTTCAGCCGGGCACGCTGCTTGGCAGCGTGTCGGGCGAATTGGGCCTGCGCAAGTATCTGGAATCGAACGGCCACCAGCTCGTGGTGACGTCGAGCAAGGACGGGGACAACAGCGTGCTCGACCGCGAGCTGCATGATGCGGAAATCGTCATCTCGCAGCCGTTCTGGCCTGCCTACATGACGGCCGAGCGCATCAAGAAGGCCAAGCGCCTGAAGATGATCGTGACGGCCGGCATCGGCTCGGACCACACTGATCTTCAGGCCGCCATGGACCACGGCGTCACCGTGGCCGAAGTCACGTACTGCAACAGCAACAGCGTGGCTGAGCACGTGCTGATGACGACGCTGGCGCTGGTGCGCAACTATCTGCCGTCGAACCAGTGGGTGCTCAAGGGCGGCTGGAACATTGCCGATTGCGTATCGCGCTCCTACGACCTCGAGGGCATGCACGTCGGTACCGTGGCCGCTGGGCGCATCGGCTTGCGCGTGCTGCGCCTGCTCAAGCCGTTCGGCACGAAGCTGCACTATCTGGATCGGCACCGTTTGCCGGCGTCCGTCGAAGCGGAACTGGGCCTCACGCATCACAGCAGCCTCGAAAGCCTGGCCAAGGTGTGCGATGTCGTTACGCTGAACTGCCCGCTCCATCCCGAAACCGAGCACATGATCAACGCCGATTCGCTCAAGCACTTCAAGCGTGGCGCCTATCTGATCAACACGGCACGCGGCAAGTTGTGCGATCGCGACGCCATCGCGGCCGCGCTTGAATCGGGGCAACTCGCGGGCTATGGCGGCGACGTCTGGTTCCCGCAGCCGGCGCCGGCCGACCACCCGTGGCGTCACATGCCCCATCACGGGATGACGCCCCATATCTCCGGTACCAGCCTGTCCGCGCAGACACGTTATGCTGCCGGCACGCGAGAGATTCTCGAGTGCTACTTCGAGAATCGACCGATCCGCAACGAGTATCTGATCGTGCAAAACGGCAAGCTCGCGGGGGTCGGGGCGCACTCCTACAGCGCCGGCAATGCCACAGGCGGCTCGGAAGAGGCGGCCCGTTTCAAGAAATGAGCGCTCCCCGGGGCGCGGCGAACTCAGCCGCGCTTCGGGATTTCGAGACCGCGCTGGACGGCCGGACGCTTGACGAATGCGTCCAGCGCGCGCGTCACATGCGCGAAGTCCTGAATGCCGACGAGATCGCCGGCTTCGTAGAAGCCGATCAGGTTGCGCACCCACGGGAACGTGGCGATGTCGGCGATCGTGTATTCGTCGCCGAGGATCCACTCGCGCTCGGCCAGACGATCGTTGAGCACTTTCAGCAAACGCTTCGATTCGTCGATGTACCGGTCGCGCGGACGTTTGTCTTCGTAATCCTTGCCGGCGAACTTGTGAAAGAAGCCGACCTGGCCGAACATCGGGCCGATGCCGCCCATCTGGAACATCAGCCACTGCACCGTTTCATAGCGGCCAGCGGCGTCCTTCGGCAGAAATTTGCCTGTCTTCTCGGCGAGGTAGAACAGGATCGCGCCCGATTCGAATAGCGGCAACGGCTGGCCGCCGGGACCGTTCGGATCGATGATGGCCGGGATCTTGTTGTTCGGATTGAGCGACCGGAATTCAGGCGAGAGCTGGTCGTTCGTCTGGAAGCTCACGAGATGCGGTTCGTACGGCAGGCCGGTCTCTTCGAGCATGATCGAGACTTTCACGCCGTTCGGCGTCGGCAGCGAGTACAGCTGAAGGCGTTCGGGATGGCTCGCTGGCCATTTGCGGGTAATGGCGAATGTCGACAGATCGGTCATCTTGCGTCCTGATTGGCGTGCAGAACGAACAATATAACCGTGTTAACGAATTCTTGCCGGCGGGGAAAACGGGGGGCGTGTTTGCCCCCGTCCCCGAGATCGGCCGTCAGGCCGTGGCCAGCACCTTCGCGATGGCGGTGGCCACCGGTCCGACATTGCTGTCGTTCAGGCCGGCCACGCACATGCGGCCCGAGCGCAAGACGTAGACGCCGTGCTGCTCGCGCAGGATGTCGACCTGCTCGGCCTTCAGACCCGTATAGGTGAACATGCCGCGTTGGTCGACGTAGCGCGCCAGCATGGCTGACGGCACGTGGCCGGCCAAGCCTGCGTGAATCGTGGTGCGCATGCGTGCGATGCGCTCACACATCGACGCCAGCTCGGCCTCCCACGACTGACGCAGCGCCGGCGTCGTGAGGATCTTCGCGACGATCTTCGCGCCGTGCGTCGGCGGATTGCTGTAGTTCGAACGCACCGAGCCGGTCAGCTGGCCCAGTACGCGGTCGGCGGCTTCCGCCGAATCGCAGATCACGGACAGGCCGCCGCAACGCTCGCCGTACAGCGAGAAGTTCTTCGAAAACGAGTTCGCGACAAATGCCGGCACGCCGCGGCGGGCCAGTTCGCGGATCGCGAAGGCATCGTCGTCCAGACCGGCGCCGAAGCCCTGGTAGGCCATGTCGACGAACGGCAGCAGCTCGCGCGTTTGCAGCACGCCGATCAGCTGTTCCCACTGCGCTTGCGTCAGGTCGACACCGGTCGGGTTATGGCAGCAGGCATGCAGCAGCACGACGCTGCGCTTGGGCAGCGCATCGATGGCGGCCAGCATGGCGTCAAATTTCAGGCCGCCGGTGGCTTCGTCGTAATAGGGATAGGTATTGACCGTGAAACCGGCGCGTTCAAAGATGAAGCGGTGGTTTTCCCAGGTCGGATCGCTCACCCACACCTGGGCATCCGGGAAATAGCGCTTGATGAAATCCGCGCCGACCTTGAGCGCACCCGAGCCGCCCAGCGTCTGCACAGTGGCGATACGGCCGTCGGCTCGCGCCGGGCCATCGGCGCCGAAGACGAGCGCTTGCACGGCATCGCGATATTGGGCCAGGCCCGCCATCGGCAGGTACGGCTTCGGGCCGATCTCGCCCAGCATCGCGGTTTCGGCTTCGCGCACGGCCTGCATCACCGGCAGGCGGCCTTCGTCGTCGAAATAGATGCCGATACTCAGATTGACCTTGTTGGCGCGCGGATCCTTCTGGAAATTCTCGTTCAGCGTGAGGATCGGGTCACCAGGATAGGCATCGATATGTTCGAACATGGTAATTCCTGACAAAAACGGGGGGAACTTGCGGAAAACTCGACAACGGGCGTTAGGCCAAGACAACGATGATACCGTCAGATTCGGCCGGCGGGCAGTGCGGCCATCGTTGCCGCGCGCGAATTCCGAACTGTCCGACGGGAGCGCGCCCGTAAAGCACAACGGGCGGCACCGGCCGCCCGTCGATTCACGCATTACGACGCCGACACCTGCGCCGGCACCACACCGGCGGCGCGCTTCTGGCGCACCCAGTAGCCGACACCGAGCACGGCCAGCCAGACCGGGATCAGATACACCGAGATGCGCAGCCCCGGGATCAGGTACATCACGACCAGAATGCCGGCGAGGAATGCCAGGCACAGGTAGTTCGTGAGCGGATAGCCAATGCTCTTGAACAACGTCGTTTTGCCCGCACGGCGCTTGTCGTGACGGAACTTCAGGTGAATGATGCTGATCATCGCCCAGTTGATGATCAGCGCGGACACCACGAGGCCCATCAGCAATTCGAACGCCTTGCCGGGCATGAAGTAATTGATCACGACGCACGTGGCGGTGGCCGCCGCGGACACGGCGAGGGCCGTGAGCGGGATGCCGCGGGCATTGACCTTGAGCAACGCGCGCGGCGCATTGCCTTGGCGGGCCAGGCCGTACAGCATGCGGCTGTTGCAATACACGCCGCTGTTGTAGACCGACAGCGCCGCAGTCAGCACGACCAGATTAAGCACGTTCGCCACGAAATTGCTGTTCATTGCGTGGAAGATCAGCACGAACGGGCTGCCGCCGGAGGCGACCTTTTCCCACGGATACAGCGAGAGCAGCACGCCGAGCGCGCCCACGTAGAAAATCAGGATCCGGTAGATGACCTGGTTGGTCGCTTGCGGGATCGAGCGCGACGGGTCATCGGCTTCCGCCGCCGTAATGCCGACAAGTTCCAGACCGCCGAACGAGAACATGATGACGGCCATGGCCATCACCAGTCCCGAAACGCCGTTCGGAAAGAAGCCGCCGTGCCGCCACAGGTTCGACACGCTGGCATCGGGGCCGGCCGTGCCCGAAAACAGCAGATAGCCGCCGAAGCCGATCATGCCCACGATCGCCACGACCTTGATGATGGCGAACCAGAATTCCATCTCGCCGTATGACTTCACGCTCGACAGATTGATCGCATTGATGAGCACGAAGCACGCGAGTGCAGACACCCACGTCGGCAGTTCCGGCCACCAGTACTGCATGTAGATGCCGACGGCTGACAACTCGGCCATGCTCACGAGGATATACAGCACCCAGTAGTTCCAGCCCGACATGAAGCCGGCGAAATGCCCGCAATACTTGTTGGCGAAGTAGCTGAATGAACCGGCGACAGGTTCGTCGACGACCATTTCGCCGAGTTGCCGCATGATGAAGAAGGCCACCACGCCGGCGATCGCGTAGCCGAGCAGGACCGAGGGGCCTGCCGACTGGATGGTTTGTGCGATGCCGAGAAAGAGGCCGGTGCCGATCGCACCGCCGAGGGCGATCAATTGAATGTGACGATTCTTGAGGCCACGCTTGAGTTCGTCGTGTTCTTGAGTTGCTGCCATGTCTATTCCTGTTCCCCTACCTTTGAGTCAAATCGGCGCACATTTCTGTTCTCGCCCGTAAGCGTTTGAATGTGTTGGGCCGCCGCCGCCCGGCGCTTGTGGCGCTGGACGGCGCATGGATGGCAATGCGATTGCGGGTCAGACCTTGAGCGTGCCGCGCTCGATCTGATCGCGTTCGAGCGATTCGAACAGGGCCTTGAAGTTGCCTTCACCGAACCCGTCGTCGCCCTTGCGCTGGATGAACTCGAAGAACACCGGGCCGAGCAGGGTCTTCGAGAAAATTTGCAGCAGCAGGCGTGGCTTGCCGCCTTCGGTCGTGCCGTCGACCAGGATCCCGCGCGCCTGAAGTTCGGCGACCGGCTGACCGTGGCCCGGCAGACGCTTTTCGAGCCCTTGATAGTAGTACTCGTTGGGCGCCGTCATGAGTTCCACGCCGGCCATTTGCAGCTTGTCGATGACTTCGAGCAGATTGTCCGTCAGGAACGCGATGTGCTGGATGCCTTCGCCGTTGAAGGCCATCAGGAATTCCTCGATCTGGCCGCTGCCCTTTGACGATTCCTCGTTCAACGGAATGCGGATTTTACCATCGGGGGCGGTCATCGCTTTCGAGGTCAGGCCCGTGTACTCGCCTTGGATGTCGAAATAACGGATTTCGCGGAAGTTGAACAGCTTTTCGTAGAAATTCGCCCAGTAGGCCATGCGGCCGCGGTAGACGTTGTGCGTCAGGTGGTCGACCAGCTTGAGACCGACACCGGCCGGGCGGCGGTCGACGCCTTCGATGAATTCGAAGTCGATGTCATAGATCGATTTACCGTCTTCAAAGCGGTCGATCAGGTACAGCGGCGCGCCGCCGATGCCCTTGATGGCCGGCAGGCGCAGCTCCATCGGGCCGGTGGCAATCTCGACGGGCTGGGCGCCCAGGGCAAGCGCGCGGGCGTAGGCCTTGTGCGAATCCTTCACACGGAACGCCATGCCGCAGGCGCTCGGGCCGTGTTCGGCGGCAAAGTAGGCGGCCTGGCTGTGGGGCTCGCGGTTGACAATGAAATTGATGTCGTTCTGACGATACAGCACGACATCTTTCGAGCGGTGCCGCGCAACAAGCTGGAAGCCCATCTTCTCGAACAACGGTTCAAGCACATTCGGCGTGGGCGAAGCGAATTCGACGAATTCGAAGCCCATCAGTTGCATCGGATTTTCAAACAAATCGGCCATGTTCGTATTTGCGGATGTGAGGAAGGAGCGGCTATTGGACGTCAAACGCTGGATCGGTATTTCCCGCCCCGCGCATTCCGGCGCGTCGGGAAATAAAATTTCTCGGTGATCCCCGCACGATCAGCGGCCTGGCCGCAGCGGCGCAGTGTTACACGTCGCTACGGAATTTGTCGGCACGCATCGTACGTGAACGCATCTGTTATGGCGCCAGTGTAAATTTGTCCTCGCAAAATAGGATTTCATAAGGCCCACAGGCAAACCCTAGAATGTGCGTTAAAATTTCCAGCAAGCGGCCAATGGAGAAATATAAATGCATACGATCGAGATGGACCGTATCGACCTACGGCTTTTGGGGGTCTTGCAGGCCAACGGACGGGTGTCGAACCTGGAGTTGGCGGAGGCCATCAAGCTGTCACCGGCCCAGACGTTGCGGCGGCATCGTCGCCTGGAAGAAATGGGCGTCATCAAGGCGTATGAGACGCGCCTCGACGCGCAGGCGCTCGGCCTGAACGTCGTCGCCTTCATCCAGGTGACGATGGAGCGCGGGCATATCCGCGACCTGGAGAAATTCAAGTCGCTCGTATCAGAATTAGCCCAGATTCAGGAGTGCTTCTCCGTGACCGGCAATATCGACTACGTGCTGAAGGTCGTGGCGCGCGATCTGAAGGCCCTTTCGGATTTCCTGCTCGATACCCTGATGCGGATCCCCGGGGTGAGCGGCGTCAATTCGAGCGTTTGCCTCGACGAAATCAAATGCACGAGCGCGGTGCCGTTATCACTGTAAGCGGCACAGCGTTAATGATAATGCGCATCGTGTGTCACCTTGCCTCGAAAGACCCAGTAGCCGAGCGTCGTGTAGACGAGAATGATCGGCAGGATGATGGCCGCGCCCCACAGGGTGAACACCTGGCTCGGGCGCGGTGCGGCGGCCTCCCACAATGTGACGCCGGGCAGGATCGCGTACGGCCACAGACTGATGAGCAGGCCCGTGTAGCCGAGGAAGACGAGCAGCAGCGCGATCACGAACGGCGAGCGTTCATGCCCGGCGAGAATCGCGCGGTGCATCCCGAACGTCAGGCCGATCACCAGCAGCGGTACCGGCAGGAAGCGGTAAAACAGCGGACGGCTGAACCAGCGATCGGCGATCGACGAATCGAGCAGCGGCGTCCACAGGCTGACCACAGCCATCACGCCCAGCAGCACGAGCGTCAACGGCCAGGCGAGCCGGTAGATCCGACGCTGCAGGTCGCCTTGCGTCTTCGCAATCAGCCAGCACGCGCCGAGCAAGGCGTAGGTGACCAGCAGGCCGAGGCCGGTGAACAGATTGAAGGCCGTCAGCCAGCCGAAGGGATCGCCGGCGAAGCGGCCGTGCTGCACGTCAATGCCTGACAGGTAGGCGCCCAACGCGACGCCTTGAAAGAATGTTGCGCCGGCCGACCCGCCGATGAACGCCAGATCCCACCATGGACGCGTGCGGTTCGCTTTCGCGCGGATCTCGAACGACACCCCGCGAAAAATCAGGCAGACGAGCATCAACATCAATGGCAGGTACAGGGCAGAGAGGACCGTCGCATAGACCAGCGGAAACGCCGCGAAGAGTCCCGCGCCGCCCAGCACGAGCCAGGTCTCGTTGCCGTCCCAGACGGGGGCGACCGTGTTCATCATCACGTCGCGCTCGCGTTCGTCGGGGAAAAATGGAAAGAGAATGCCGATACCGAGGTCGAAGCCGTCGAGTACGACATACATGAAAAGGCCCAGCGCGATGATCGCGGCCCATGCCAGTGTTACATCCATTTCAAGCCTCGTCCAAGCGTGCCGGGGGGAAGGTGGCGACCGGTGTATGCGTCTTCATACGGCCTCGATCGTGTCGTCGGCGGCCGACATCGGCCGGCGGGCGGTTTGCTGCTGCCGCTTGTGGCGCGCGGTGTCGTGGCCGTCGGGATGCGCCGGACCGGTGCGCATGAGTTTCAGCAGGTAATAGATGCCGGTGCCGAAGACCAGCGTGTAGGCAAGCACCAATACGAGCAGCGTGACTTCGACCTGCTGTTCGTGCAGCGGCGAGACCGCTTGCGCCGTGCGCATCACGCCGTACACGACCCACGGCTGGCGGCCGGCTTCGGTCGTGACCCAGCCGGCGAGCAGCGAGAGAAAGCCGGTCGGCGCCATCCAGACCATCGCGCGCGCAAACGGGCGCGAATCGAACAGACGTCCGCGTTTGCGCAGCCACGCGCCGATGGCGGCGAACGCGATCGTCAGCATGCCGAGACCCGCCATCACGCGAAAACTCCAGAACACGATCAGCGAATTCGGCCGGTCTTCCTTCGGAAACGACTTGAGACCGCGAATCTCGCCATCCCAGCTATGCGTGAGGATCAAGCTTCCCAAACGCGGGATCTTCAATGCGTAACGCGTGGTCTCGGCTTCCATGTCGGGGATGCCGAAGAGGTTCAGCGCTGTGCCGCCTTTCTCGGTGTCCCAGATGCCTTCGATGGCGGCGAGTTTTGCCGGCTGATGTTCGCGCGTGTTCAGGCCGTGAAGATCGCCGACGAACGCCTGCACGGGGGCCAGGATCAGCAGCAGCCACATTGCCATCGAGAACATGGTCTTGACGGCCGGATCGCGGCGCCCGCGCAGCAGATGCCACGCGCCCGTGCCGGCGACCACCAGTCCTGCGACGATGAACGCCGCGATCGCCATGTGGGCGAGACGGTATGGAAATGACGGATTGAAGATGATCGCCCACCATGACACCGGCACCACCCGTCCGTCGGCGATCTCGAAGCCCTGCGGCGTTTGCATCCAGCTGTTCGACGCGAGAATCCAGAACGTCGAGATCAGGGTGCCCACGGCCACCATCAAGGTCGCGCCGAAGTGCGCGCGCGCGCTCACGCGATGCCAGCCGAACAGCATGATGCCCAGAAAGCCGGCTTCAAGAAAGAACGCGGTCATGACCTCGTAGGCGAGCAACGGCCCGGTGACCGGCCCCGCGAAGCTCGAAAACCCGGACCAGTTGGTGCCGAACTCGTACGCCATCACGACGCCGGAGACGACACCCATGCCGAAGGCGACGGCGAAAATCTTCGACCAGAAGTGGAACAGGTCCTTGTAGTGCTGTTTGCCTGTTTTGAGCCAGGCCCCTTCCAGCACGGCCAGAAAGCTGGCGAGGCCGATTGACAGGGCGGGGAAGACAATGTGGAACGAGACCGTGAACGCGAACTGGATTCGCGCCAGGTCGAGGGCTTTCAATGAAGTTTCCATGATGTGTTGGGGCGCCGGGTACGCCGTCATGGCAAGGGGAAAGCCAATGTCCGGGATGTGCCCGCATGTTGGAGCGTAGACGCTGGTGACCTCGTATGGCAGGTGACGAAAGGTCGCAGGCACGCGCGGGCAGACGATGGCGATACGCGGCCAAACACTGCAAGTCGTTGACCTGTCTGCACTCCGCCTCGATCTGCGTCAACCGCAGACGAGATGCGCTTGCGGCGAAATGCCGCGGCACGGCCGATGGTCGGACGGCGCCGTGATTCACAGATGCCGCCGGTATAATTCGCCCACTGAACCTGGGGGGGGCGAATTGAACCAGCTCGCGACGAATTCGAATGCGCCACGCGGCGCGCGCTTCAATTTCCGCAGCATCGGAGAGCGGCTGCGCGCCTATCGCATGGCGGCGGCGCTGCGTAGCGAGGACGTGGCCGAGCGCCTCGCCATCTCGCGTGCGGCGATCTACAACCTCGAGCGCGGCGAGATCGTCAAGATCGATACGCTTGAGCGCCTGGCCGCGCTGTTCAACGTGTCGTTGGCCAACCTGCTCGGCGTGGAAGTGGAGTATCACAACTCGGCCGTCAGCTATTTCGAGCGCATGCGGCAGCTCGAAAGCCGTTCCGGGCGCATCGTGGCGCATTTCGACCCGATCTCGTTCCTGCTGACGTCTGACGCCTACGATAGTTGGTTGCGCGAAATGCTCGAAGAGAGCATCCCCTCGCAACTGGCGGACGCGGACTGGACCCAGACCATTGATCGTGTGCTCGGCATATTGCAGGAACGCAAACAGGCGTTCTCGCGCATGCGGCCGAACGTCACGAGCCTGATTGGCTTGCGGCAGATCGAGCAGTTCCTGCATCACGGCCTTGTCGGCCGCCTCGGATTGCCGCCTGAAGTGCAGGCGTCGCGTCGGCAGGCTGCGCGCGACGAGGTAGCGCGCATCGTCGAGTTTCTTGAAACGGATACGCTGGGTGTGCAGATCGGCATTGTCAGCGACCACGTGCCGAACGAAACCTTTCAGATCTTCGAAGCCGCCGAACAGACGTACGTCGCCGTCTCGCCGTTTCGTCTGGGCGAACTGCCGAACCTGCGAAACGGCATCGCCACGATTACGACCTCGCCGGATGCCGTGACAATGTATGGCGCCATGATCGACCGGCTGTGGGCCGACTCCGCCAAGGGCCGCGAAGGCGCGGCGCTGTTGCGTCTGCTACTGGCGCACATCTGAGGCCCTAGTTGTCCTGGCCGTTTACGAAGATCGTCGTGACATGCTGCAGCAGCGCCGGCATGAATTTTTCGGGACCGCCGATTTCCGGCGCCAGCACACTCATCAACGCGTCGCAGCCGGGGGGCGGGTGCAGTGCGTTCACCAGCAGACAGAAATATAACGCCGGATGTTCCGCGCGAATCACGCCGGCACGAATGCCTTCTGCGATGAGCGGTTCCATGCTGTCGAAAATCGGCTTGACGAGCTGCCGGCTGACGATCTCGGCACGCTCGCCCATCTCGGCCGCGTGCTGTTTGATGAACTCGCGATGCTCGGGGTGCTGCACCGTATATTCGGCGGTGGCGCCGATGGCCGCCTTGAGGCGGTCGACGACCGGTAGCGCCGTATCGCCGGCGACAGCCGAGAGCCGCGCCGCGGCTTCGGTCAAACTGGCCTGGAGCATGTCGACGCAGGCGCGCCAGAGATTTTCCTTCGACCCGAAATGCACGCGCACGAGGCTCGCATCGACCTTGGCGTCACGCGCAATGCTGCGCAGGTCCGCGCCGGCATAACCCCGTTGGGCGAACACTTTCAGCGCGGCGTCGAGCAACGCCGTGCGGCCTTCCGGCATATGTTTGGGGCGGCGGCCACGCGTGACGGGCGCCTCGATATCCGTTTTCTTCACAACCCATTCCCGAGTCAGCGGCCGGCGCAGTGCGCCGGGCCGCATGACATTTGCTTACTCAAGGTGACGGCGCAACATTCGCCCCCGCTGGTGACTCGCTTGCCGTTTGCGGCTCCGCAGGCGGCACGCCCATTGCGTAGAACAGCAACGCGGTGTCGGACAGGCGCGAGCCCGCCGCGCGCAGCGTGCTCAAATGCGCGTTGAGGTACTGCTGTTCGCGTCCGCGCGCCGCTGACGGCGGCAGGGCGCCGTGGCGCACGCGCGCATCGGCGTCCCGGAACACGCCCAGCGCGGCCTGGCTGGCCGCATCGGCGTGCGCGAGCGCGGCATTGTCCTGCTCGAGCGACGACAGCGTGTCGGCGACGTTCTTGAATGCCGTCAGCACCGTCTGCTTGTATTGCTCGACGGCTGCATCATACGCCGCCTTGGCCGATCGCCGCTGGGCGAGCAATGCCCCGCCGTGGAAAAGCGGCTGCGTGATCGCCGCGCCGACGCTCCACAACGAGCCCGCATTCGACATCACCGTTGTCCAGTTGAAGCCGCCTTTACCCATCGACGCCGTGAGCGACAAGCTCGGGAACAGCTGCGCCGTCGCCGCCCCGACCTCCGCCGCCGCGCCCTTCAAGGCCAGATCGGCCGCCTGGATGTCGGGGCGCGAAGCCAGCAGTGTCGAGGGCACGACGACCGGCACCGATGCGGGAACGGCGAGGGTGTCGAAAGCGAGATCGTCCGGTGCCTGGTCGGGCGTGCGGCCCAGCAGCACGGCCAGTGCATGGCGCGTTGACGACCACTGCGCCCGCATCGCGGGCAGCGACCCGGCGATCGACTCGGCGTTCTGTCGCGCCAACAGGGCATCGCTGCGCGAGGCCGAGCCGAGTACCGCGCGCCGCTCGGTCTCGCGAGCGTCGGTCTCGGCGAGCGTCACAAGCCGCTCCGTCGCCACGATCTGCGCATGCAGCGCCGACGCGGCGATGGCGCCCGTCACGATATTGGCGGCGAGTGCCTGGCGCGCCGCATCGAACTGACGTGCCTGCTGGTCGACCTGCGCCGCGAGCGCCGTATCCGCATAGCGTGCCGCGCCGAACAGATCGAACGCATAGCGCGCCTGAACCTGCCCGACGAACACGTTGTACAAAGCCGTCGGCGGGCCGAACGTCGGTACGCCGAGATTGCGCTGGCGCGTCGCCTGTCCGCCGAGATCGATGGACGGAAACAGCGAGGCGCCGATTTGCGCCTTCAACTGCTCGCGCGCCGCCAGCAGGTTTTTGTCCGCCGCCGCCAGCGACGGACTGTTGCGCAGCCCTTCGTCGACCAGGGCATTCAGGGCATCCGAGCGATACGCCTTCCACCATGCGGCGACGGGCGCTGCGCCCACATCGAAACGTTGCGACGTCCCCTGTGCGGACACGGTCTGTTCAGGCTGGGCCTGGGCGCCGTAGTGGGCCGGCGCCGGCATTTTCGGTGCGTCGCTGCTCGGCGCGAACGCGCAGGCCGCAAGCCACAGCGGCAGTGACAGGCCGAGCGTTCTTGCCAAGGCGCGCGAGGCCGGACGTACACGGCGCCGATTCAGTGTCGAGCCGGCTCTCATTGCGCACCTCCGTTGGCTGGCGCAGCACCCCCGGGGGCGCCGGTGGTCCCGGCCGGATCGTTGCCGGGCGGCGTATGTCCTTCGCGTTCGTGATGCTTCACGCGAAACGATACCGCGTACAGCGCGGGCAGATAGAACAGGGTCAGGATCGTGGCGCTGGTGATGCCGCCCATCAGGGCGGTCGCCATCGGTCCGAAGAAGTTGCTGCGCAACAGCGGAATCAGCGCGAGCACGGCGGCGGCCGCCGTCAGCACGATCGGCCGGAATCGGCGCACCGTCGCCCCCACGATCGCATCGAAACGCGGCTGGCCGGCGCGGATGTCCTGCTCGATCTGATCGACGAGAATCACCGAATTTCGCATGATGATCCCGAACATGGCGATCACGCCGAGCATCGCGACGAAGCCGAACGGCTTGCCGAACAGCAGTAGCGTCAAGACCACGCCGATCATGCCGAGCGGCGCCGTCAGCACGACCATCATCACCCGGGCGAGGCTTTGCAACTGGAGCATCAATAAGGTCAGCACCGCGATGATCATGATCGGCATCTGTGCCATGATCGACGACTGGCCCTTGGCACTTTCCTCGACCGACCCGCCGATCTGGACGCGGTAGCCGACCGGCAGCGTGTCGCGAATCGGCTGGATCTGCTTGTCGATCGCACTCGTGACATCGATGCCCTGCGCGCCGTTGCGCACGTCCGAGCGCACGGTGATGGTCGGTTGACGGTCACGTTCCCAGATCACGCCGTATTCCAGCTCGTTGACGACATGACCCAGCGTGCCGAGCGGCACAGGGCCATTCGGTGTTGGCATCGCCAACGTTGCCAGCTTCGACGGATCTGCGCGTTCCGCCTTCGGCGCGCGCAGATCGACGGCGATCAGTTTGTCGCGCTCCCGATATTGCGTGATCGTGTAGCCCGTGAGCGTCATGGCGATGAAGTTCGAGATGTCGTCGGAGCTGACGCCGAGCGCGCGCGCCTTCTGCTGATCGACTTCGAAGCGGACCGAGCGCTGCGACGGTTCGTCCCAGTCGAGCTGCACGTCGGACGTGCGGTTGTCGGCGCGCATGACGGCCGCGACCTGGTCGGCGAACTTGCGCACTGTGGCGATGTCGTCGCCGCTCACGCGGAACTGCACCGGGAAGCCGACGGGCGGCCCGTTCTCCAGACGCGAAAGACGCGTGCGTACGGACGGGAATTCTTCCCGCAGCTTCGGCGCCAGCCAGCGGGCCAGCGCTTCGCGATCCTTGACGGATTTCGTCGTTACGACCAACTGCGCGAAGTTCGGCTGTGCCAGTTGCTGATCCAGCGGCAAATAGAAGCGCGGCGCGCCTGAGCCGACGAAGCTCACGGTGTGATCGATCTCGGGGCGTCCGTCGAGCGCTTTCTCCAGGCGTGTCGTCTCGCGCAACGTCGCGTCAAACGAGGCGCCTTCCTGCAGGCGGAGGTCGACGAGCAGTTCCGGACGATCCGAACTCGGGAAGAACTGTTGCGGCACGAGCGAGAAGCCGGCCATGGCGATAACGAACAGGAGGGCCGTGATCGCCAGCACGACGAAGCGGCGCTCGATGCACCACGTCACCCAGACGCGCAGGCGGTTATAGAACTTCGTGTCGTAGACGTCGTGTTCATGATGCTCGTCGTGATGCGCTTCGCGCTTGCGTTCGGGCAGCAGCTTGTAGCCGAGCAGCGGAATCAGCACGACGGCTGCGAACCAGGAGGCCAGCAGCGCAATGGCCGACACCTCGAAGATCGAGCGCGTGTATTCGCCGGTGCTCGACTTCGCCAGCGCGATCGGCAGGAAGCCGGCGACGGTCACGAGGGTGCCTGTGAGCATCGGGAAGGCCGTGCTCGTATAGGCGAAGGCGGCGGCGCGCGAACGGTTCCATCCTTGCTCGAGCTTCACCGCCATCATTTCGACGGCGATGATCGCATCGTCGACAAGCAGGCCGAGCGCGAGAATCAAGGTGCCGAGCGAGACCTTGTGCAGGCCGATGTCGAAGACGTACATGCACAGCGCCGTGACGGCCAGCACGATCGGAATCGAGATGACCACGACCATGCCGGTGCGCACGCCCAACGACAGCAGACTGACGATCAGCACGATGAGGACGGCTTCGCCCACGGCTTCGAGGAAGTCGTCGACCGATTGCGACACAGCCTCCGACATGCTCGAGACTTCGGTGAGCACGAGCCCTGCGGGCAATTCCTTGCGCAACGCCGCCATTTTGGCTTCGACTTCGCGGCCGAGATGGACGACGTCGCGGCCGGGCTGCATGGTGATGCCGATGCCGAGCACCGGTTTGCCCGCGAAGCGCATTTGCGCGACCGGGGGATCGACGTAGCCGCGTTTGATGGTGGCGATGTCGCCGAGCCGGAAGGTACGATTGTTGACGCGGATCAGCGTGTCGGCCAACGCGGCGACATCCTTGAATGGTCCGCCTGGACGCACAAACACGCGGTCGTTCGGCGTCATGATCGTGCCGGCGGGCGAGACGGCATTCTGGCCGTTGACCGCCTGTGCGATCTGCTGCGGCGACAGGCCGAGTCGCGTGAGTTGCGTGTTCGAGATCTCGAGGAAGATCTTCTGATCCTGGTCGCCAAAGTAATCGACCTTCGCGACACCGGGCACGCGCAGCAGCACGGTGCGCAAGGCATCTGCGTAATTGCGCAGTTGCGCGGGGCCGAAACCGTCGCCGTCGAGCGTGTAGATGTGCGTGTAGACGTCGCCGAATTCGTCGTTGAAGAAGGGGCCCTGAATGCCGGGCGGCAGTGTCACGGCGATGTCGCCGACCTTCTTGCGGACCTGATACCACGTCTCGGGCACTTCGCCGGGCGGCGCGGAGTCCTTCATCGCGAAGAACAGTAACGATTCTCCGGGGCGCGAGTAGCTGCGCTGGAAGTCGATCGTCGGCATCTCCTGGAGTTTGCGGGCGATGCGGTCGGTCACCTGTTCCTGCACCTGTTGGGCGGTCGCCCCCGGCCAGAAGGTGCGGATGACCATCACGCGGAACGTGAAGGGCGGATCTTCCGACTGTGCCAGACGCGAGTAAGCGAAGATGCCGAAGATCGTCGCCATGCCGATCAGGAAGACGACCAGCGCGCGGTGACGCAGCGCCCATGCGGACAGGTTGAAGCTGCCCTCTTCGTAGCGTTTGGCCTCGTCAGGCGCGTTTGGCGACAGGGCGTTTTCTTGCGGCGCGCTCATGAAGCAAAGTCCTCGGGGTGCAGCGGCTGCACGACACGGACTTTCTCGCCGGCGGTCACGGTGTGAACGCCTTGCCAGACGATGCGCTCGCCGGCCTGGATGCCGCCGACGACGGTGACGGTGCGCTCGCCGAAGCGCGAGACCTGCACGCGGCGCAGTTCGAGCGTGTCGCCCGGGGCTTTGACGACCCAGACCGCCGGCAGTTTGCCGTCGTGGAAAAGGGCGGTCGACGGGACGGTGAACGCGGCGGTGGCGCCTTGTGAGCCTTGTTGGGGCTGTGCGCCTTGCGGTGCGGTTTGTGTGAACGCGACGTTGGCCGTCATGCCGAGTTTGATGTCGGTCGTGGGCGCTTCAAGCGTGAGCTTGGCGCGATACGTGCGGCTTTGGGGATCGGCCGCCGGCGACACTTCGCGCACCCGGGCGTTGAAGGGCTTGCCGGCCAGTGCGGGAAGTGTGACGGTGGCATGTTGGCCGACGGCGAACGCGGCGAGTGCGCTTTCGGGAACGTCGACAATCGTGTCGACGTCGCCGCTCCACGCGAGCATGTAGATGGGCTGGCCGGCGGTGACGTTCTGGCCGGTGTCGGCCTGTTCGGCGGTGATGACGCCAGCGTGATCGGCCTTGAGCGTGGCATAGCCGAGTTGGTCGCCTGTCAGCGCGGCTTGCTGTGCCGCCTGATTGCGTTGGGCGAGGGCGCCGGCGTAGGCGTTCTCGGTTTGTTCGAGCTGGGCGGGCGCGATCAGGTTTTCCTTGGCCTGCGCGCGGTCGCGGTCCAGCTGCTGCTTGGCGAAGTCGAGCTGATGCTGCGCGGCGTCGAGTTGCGCACGCGCGATGGCGGCGTTCTTGGCGATGTCGGACGGATCGAGCCTGGCGACGGGCTGGCCGGCTATGACGATATCGCCCAGGCGCACATTGCGCTCGACGAGCTTGCCGGAGACGCGGAACGACAGGGGTGTCGAATAGCGGGCTTCGATCTGACCCGGCAGCGAGGCGACCGGCATTTGACCGTCTGCCTGGGCAGCGACAGCGACGACCGGGCGAGGCGCGGTGGGCAGGGGCGGCTTCTTGCCGCAGGCGGCAAGGCCGCCGATCAACAGTCCGGCCGCAGCGGCAGCGGCGATCTTGCCGAGCCTCCGGCGCGGTGCGCGCGGCGGAACTTCTCTTCCGAATGGCGTCATGATGCGTCTTGGCAAAGAGAATGCAAGGTCCCTGCGTGCGGCCAGAGGCCGTCGTCATGCGGTGCGGGACGGGAAAACCGGCGCGGCGTCAACTCAATCGGACATCGCCGGAATTAAATCTACGGCTGATGATATATGGATTGCCGGTGAGGTGCAACGGGGGAAGAACTCGTCGGTTGTGAGTTTTTCGGTTGGAAAACGGTCGATTCTGAGAAACATTGAAAGCGGCGAGGGATTTTTGCTTCTATTGCCGCGAAAGTGAGAATTTCTTATTAAGAAGTTCTTATGTTGAATCGATGGCCTGATAACGCTTGGACGGGGAGTGAGGATGTGTTGGTCGAAGCGTTCCGAGAAGCGTTTGTGCCGAATTCGGGTGGACTTGGGAGTCGCCGGCTGGCGCTTTATTCTTCTAAGCGCGTGAATATGTGCCGTCGGCATCTTAGCGCGTCAGGTGTCGCGGCACGTAATTGTTTCGGGCTGCGCGGGCGAGAGGCTCACGCCTCCTGGGGATCATGCGTCTTGAGCCAATCCTTAAGGGCATTGTTCATACGAGTTTGCCAACCGGATCCGGTGTTCTTGAAGGCATTCACGACTTCAGGGTCGAATCGTGCGTTCAGGTGGACTTTCGTTTGATCTGCCTTGGGACGTCCGCGCGGCCTGAGCATCACTTCGGACAATGCTTTCCCGACGACGCCGGGAAGTACGTCGGCGGCGGGCTGGAACTTGCGCAAGTCTTCCTGCGTCAGTTCGCGCACTTCACCGTCCTTATCGGTCAAGGGTAAGCGGTTTGTCATGATCACGTGCCTCTCGGGAGTTGGCCTTTCGAAAACTGATGACGCGTATGCCGCCGGAAATCGGAGTAAAGCACATCACGTGCAGCCGCGCATTGAGATACCCCACCGCAATGAAGCGGCGCTCTGGATATTCGTTGCGGGCATCTTCCAGTAGCGCAGCTGTGGACCAGTCAAACTGACGGGCCGCTTCGAACGAGAGGTTTCTGTCCCTGACGTTTCGCGCGCATTTGACCGGGTCGAACTGGATCGTGAAATCCATGAGATTATTGTACCCACAATAAATTGCGCGTCAATGATTTTTTGTGGGTACGATAATTCCAGCGTCGTCTGGAGTGACCTGGCGTTATCGATCCATGAACGGACGCGTTTGCGCTCGGAGAAATTGTGCCGTGACCGCTTTCATCGCACACCCGTAGTCTGTGGTTTTCCCATTCTTCCGGACATATCCCACGAAATTTATGAGTTCCGTCCTAACGCGAGTATGGAGCATTCCGAATCTCGCCAAACTCGCGTAAATTCGGGGCCAAATGGCTTGTGCCTGTGCGTTTGCGTCTCTAGACTGGGTTCGTCGCGTCAACAAACGTGACCGGGTTTGACGACCCGAATGACTGAACGAAACGCGCAAGCGATCGTTCCGGAGAATTGCGCCGGTTCGGTGAAGCTGCTGACCACCATTGGGTGGGCGCTTTGCGTGGACTCCCCCGGGAGTACCGTTCTCTTTGTTTCGTTTAGTCGTACGGTCGTCAACCTCGCTTAGCGCCCGCCCGCCCCTGCCATCGCGGCAGCGGGCGTACGGGGAACTCAGTACCTGAATGAGGAACACCGTATGTCCGAGCAACAAACCACCGCACCTTTCGACAATCCCGACGTACAAACTGCCCTGGAGCGTCTCGATGAGCTCGTCACCCGTCTCGCGGCCCTCTCTTCGGCTGCTACGCAAGGCGGCATTGAATCGTTGGATCAACCTTATCTGAGCGCGTATTTCCTCCAAATGGAAGAACTCGCTATGGAAGCGCATTTGGTATCCAACGACCTCGGCATGACTTTGCGCGAAGCTGCCTGATCGCATCGCTCGGTCCGTAAGCATCGGTCGCGACCCTGATGCATTTGCTGACATCCCCGGCTTTAGAAGCGAAGACCGCGGCTTCGTTTTGTATGTGCCGGAATGAATTTTGTGCGGGTACGCGGTGTGACGACGCAACCAAAAGCATCAGCTTGCGGGAGGCAGACCAGAGGGAAATCCGAGATGTTCAAGAATCGCAAAATCGCAATGCCGACGCCTGAAGAGGAGGAGGCGATCAACCGTGGCATCGCCGCCGACCCCGACACCTATGAACTCACTGAGGAAGAGATCCGACAGATGAAACCATTCGGTGAGCAAGCCAAGCGCGTGGAGCGCCCAAAGCTGGCAAACTCCTAGGAATCTGTGACGATCCGCTATGACGTCAAAATCGTGGCTGCCTTTCGCGCCTCGGGTGACGAATGGCAAAAGCGCATGAATGACGCGTTACTCGATTGGCTGCGCACTCATAGGCCGTAAGGTTCGACACGAGTGCTGCCTCATTGTAGGTTTGCCGAAATCTCGGCCGACCGGATTCCTATTGATTTTCCCCTGTACCACCGGACACCTTTTCACACTTGGGCTGATAAACGCGACCCGAGTGGGCATCTTCTCCAAACGGAACAACTCGCCGTGGAAGCGCGTTGGGTACGTAATGATCTTGGCATGACTTTGCGCGAAGCTGCCTGATCAATGGCGCTGTCCGTCAGCGTCGGTTACGACCCGGCCGACGATCTTGCGAGAGTATAGGTCCAGCACCACCGCCATATGCAGCCACCCTTGGGCTGTGCGGATATAGCTGATATCCGAAACCCGGGCGCGATGCGGCTGCCGGCGGCACGTTCCTGAAAGTGGCCAGTGACGCCGGGCATTTTTGAATTGACTCGGAGTTCGAACCGACATATCCAGGGCTGGCTCGTGCCCGCCTGGAAGAAAAGGTTGCATAAATCCCCAGCCATGCTGTGAGCACGGCGCTACACCCTCATATGGGGCGACCGTCCTAGCCCAGTCACCCTCAGTTTTGGGACATAACGCATTGACCAGAGCATCCTCCTGCGGTATCAATGCCGGCCCAGCGCCAGAATGGCGCATATCAAGATGGAGATGATTGACATGGCAATTCCAGCTCACCTGTGGCTGAAGGACGATGGTGGCGCCGATATCAAAGGCTCCTCAACCGTTCAGGGGCGGGAAGGAAGTATCGAGATCATTGGCTTCAGTCACGGCCTGAATCTCCCCGTGGATGGGCAGAACGGAAAGATCACCGGCACGCGCATGCATTCGTCGATGACGCTCGAAAAGGAATTCGACGCGTCGAGCCCGTACCTCTACAAGGCCGTTGCAAACGGCCAAACGCTGGCGTCGGCAGAGCTGCGCTGGTATCGCATTAATCACGCTGGATGCGAGGAGAAGTATTTCACGATGCTGCTCGAAGGCGTGAAGGTCACCGGCGTGAATCCCGGCATGGCCAACACTAAACTGGCGGGACTCTCGGCGCTCAATCACATGGAGTCCATTTCTTTGATGTATGAGCGCATCACATGGCACTACATCGACGGCAATATCAAGTTTACCGATGCGTGGGACGAACGCTGAAGCACGTAACCGATATCAAGCGCCATTCCGAAACGTCAGAGACCATTCATGCCCCTGCAAGGAAAGTTCATCGTAGACAACCAACACCTCTCGCCACTGATCGTGCCTGGCGTTGGTTCATTCATGGCCTTCTCCGGGAACGAGATTTACCGAAATAGAGGCGGCTGCACTGCTCGCCCGAACATCGGCCCCATACCCGCTGGCAAATATTGGATCGTTGATCGCCCCGCTGGCAGCATTCGATCTCGAATGCACATGGCTTTGCGGGACACCGTCATGAGCGCTTTGTATAGTCCCGTCGATCACGGCGAATGGTTCGCGCTGTATCGAGACGACGGCCAGATCGACGATTACACGTGGGTAGAAGGAGTCAAGCGTGGAAATTTCCGGCTGCACCCCGCTGGAGGATCTGGCATCTCGCTAGGATGCATCACCCTGCAAAATCGATCCGATTATGCGGCGCTTCGTCGCGCGATCCTCAACACCACGCCCGTGCACGCGCGGAATTCTGGACTGAGTACCTATGGCTGGATAGACGTGACGACGTATGGAAGCACTTGTCCGTAAAACCGTAAAGACATTACTGTTTGTAACCATATTCTTCTATTCGGTCCGATACGTGCATCTCTATCCGGTGCCGATGCCGGATTACCAAGTGCGGATGCTGTTCGATATTTCGGACAGGTTGGGTATAAGAGACCCAGAAGATTTATATGTCTACGCGATACTCGCGGTGAACCTGGTCGTTTCAGTTGTTGCGTATCGGTTGCTCATAAAACTTTGGCGAGCTTGCGCGAGAAAATTCGAGTGTCGCGAAACGTCATAGCTCTACAAGTCCCCCTGTCCATCCCAATGCCGGGCGTCAAGCGAGTCGAAGCATCGGTCAATTTCTCAGCAACGACGCGCTCATACCGAACGCAGCTTGCTCCAGTCGGGCGCCACGCATGAGTGAGCCACGCTCAACAACGGTCCTGCAGACGGTCACGCAACACCGTATGTCCGAGCAACAAACCACTACACTGCAGGAACGACGCTCGGCGAGCATCAGAAGACACATCTGAAGTGCCACGTTTGGTTGCCTGACGTTTAAGCCCGTCAGCCCGTTGGCAATTGTCTTCCATCTTAGGCGTAGCCTGCCCTTTGCCCACGCGAAAGGCGTAACCCTCCAAGCTCGGCCACAATTCTCGGAGGCTTCCCATATGCGATAAGGCGCATGTTGGTTAGCATTTCTCTCAGTGTCTGTATGCATTACGTCGGCAACGTCACTGCGAGGGATTTCATGAGCAGTTATCAAGCGTCAGATAGGGTGGTCAAAGATCCAACTATCGAAAAAGGGAAATGGGTGTTGTGCGTTCCGGCGGGATGGGAAAACTACATCTCGCTTGAGTTTTACGAAATGCAGCAGTCGTTGGTGACCTACGGATGGACCAAGCTGGTCATCGGCGAGTCTGACGATGCCGCCATCCTGTCGGCGATACGCGACGCGCAGGTTGTCTTGCTGTGGGAGCCCTATGAGTTAATCGAGCGCAATGCTGATGCGTTGAATGCGCTCCCGAGCTCGGTCCGACGCATGGTGTTTTGCGACGACGTGCACCATTTCACCATGCATCGCCGCCAACAGCGACTGCGCGCCTTTCTCTGGGCAGACCGGATTCTTGCAACGTATCCGGACAAATTGCTGCAATGGTATCCGGAGGTGGCCAGTTCAAAGGTCGAATGGACACCTCACGCAGCAGCCTCATACTTCCGGGCGGCTCCGTCCCCTTCGTCGGATCGCGCACTGCTGTCCGGTTCCCGCACCTGGCCATATCCGTTTCGGCAGTTCTGCGGAATCAAACTCCCCGAATCCGTCTGTCAGGTCGTGGATCATCCCGGCTACCCGGGCTATCCCGGAGACCGGGCGAACACCATGCGCGCCGATCCAGTTGCATTGGCGCGTCTGGGCCGAGAAGGCTATGCCGCTTTGTTGCGTAGCCACCCCGCAATGCTGGTCTGCGGCTCGGTCTTTGGCTATCTCGTCGCGAAAGTATTCGAAGGGATGGCGGCAGGGTGCCTTGTGATCGCCGAGCGCGCATCACTCGGAGCGCGACTGACTGCGCTCGGCTTCGTTGAGGGAGAGGACTACGTTGGCACCGATCTGCTTCATGTCATAGAGGACACCGTCGCCGTGCGCGATGCCTACCTGTGTGGCGATGCATTCTGGAAGCGCACCGTCGAAAACGCCATGCGCAAGGTCGCCGGCCAGCACACCACGACTATCAGAGCCTCACAGATTCATCATCTCTGTACTGGGGGATCCATCGCATGAACGCGAAGCAATTTCTCACCGACTATCGTCAGCATGGAATCATCTTCCCTTTACAGGCCCTTTCGGAATCGGAGGTGTGTCAGGCGCAAGAGCACTATTTGCGTCTGTGCGACCCCGGCAAGGTGGTGGCTGAAGGTGAGCAGCGCGTATTCGGGCATTTATTACACCCGTGGATAGCACAACTCGTTGCGCATCCGATAGTGCTCGATGCCGTCAGAAGTGTCATCGGACCTAACGTGCTCGTGTGGGTAAGCGAGTTCAATACCAAGGCGCCCAATACGTCGAACTTCTTCTCCTGGCACCAAGATTTGTATTATTGGCGGCACCACTACGATGATCTCCGAACTATTCCGCTGGTGACCACATGGTTGGCGCTCACCCATGCCAATGAAGGCAACGGCGGCATGCGCGTTCTCCCGGGGAGCCATACCAGGCTCTTGCCCCATGCCGAAAGGCCGTGCCGGCACAATATGCTGACGCGCGCGCAAGAAATTTGCGTTTCCGTCGACGAGGATGAGGCTGTGCCGGTCAACCTGGCCGCCGGAGAGTTTTCCATTCACCATCCGTTGCTGTACCACGCATCGGGTCCCAATGCCAGTGACCGGGCTCGCATTGGATTGGTCTCCCGCTATGTCGCTCCCGAGGTCACGCCTCCCGTGCGCCCAGCTTACACGTGGCTGGTCAGCGGCGAGGACTCCCATGGCCATTGGGATCACGTTGCTCCGCTTAACCCGACCGCAGGGCAGGCACTGAGAAGCCGGTGCATGCAATCAGTGCAAAACGCTACGGGTGCGCGTTTCAAATAAGCCGATGAAGCGGCATGGTTGGCTTCTGCTGCTCGGCGCCCTATGCGCGATCGGCCCGCTCTCGATCGACATGTATTTGCCAAGCGCCCCATTTATGGCCCGAGAATTCGGTTCAGAAGGGCAAACCGTACAACTGTCCGTGGTCAGCTACTTGGTTGGGTTGCTTGTTGGACAGTTGCTCTATGGGCCGTTGAGCGATCGCCACGGTAGAAAGCCTCCGCTATATGTAGGCCTTTGGCTCTACGGATGCAGTTCCGTCGCCTGCGCGCTCGTGGATAGCGCGGTTCCGTTCATTTGTCTGCGGTTTCTTCAAGGCTTGGGCGGTTGCGCGGGGATGGTGATTGCGCGCGCAATCGTGCGGGATCGTACGAACGCCGTTGGGGCGGCGCGCGCATTTTCATTGCTGATGCTGGTCGTGAGTGTGGCCCCGCTGTTGGCGCCACTTCTTGGCGCCGCGGTATTCCAGCAGTGGGGTTGGCGAGCCGTGTTCGGCGGCATGGGCCTGTTTGGCGCACTATGTCTGACGGCCATTCATTTCTGGATGCGGGAGACGCGTGAGGCGAACACCACGTCCCGGTTTTCGTGGCTGGGCATCGCGCGCAATTATGGGCGTTTGCTGGGCGATCGGCAATTCGTGGTCTACACGCTATGCAACGGGCTTTTACAAGGCGGCATGTATGCCTATATCTCCGGTTCTGCCGCCGTGCTGATGAATGTGTATGGGCTCTCGCCTCGGCATTACAGTTGGGTATTTGCCGCGAATTCGCTTGGCATGATCGTCGCCGCCCAGTTGAACGCTGTCCTGACTTCACGACTCGCGCTGGCGCGTATCGTCGAAAGGGCCTTATGGCTTCCCGCCGGGCTAGGTTTGGCGGCTGCCGGTCTGGATTCCGATCCGAGTATTTGGATATTGCTTATCGGTCTATTCCTGTTCCTCTCAAGCATCGGCTTTGTCGCACCCAATGCCGCAGCGATCGCGTTGTCCAACCATGCGGAGAACGCGGGAGCCGCCTCAGCGCTGATGGGGACCATGCTATTTGTCTTGGGCACGCTCAGCGCAATAGCGACGGCTGCTTTACACGATGACTCCGCACGATCGCTCCTGATCGTCATGGCGATATGTAGCACCGGCGCGATACTGGTCTTTTACTTGGCGGCACGGCAACGAACCATCGACTGAGCCGTAATGGATCATCAGCATCGCTAATCAGGCGAGATCATTCGTGACGTATCGACGATAGTCATCTGCCCGTCACATTCCGCTGTTAAAAATCAAAGTACAACGATGTAAGAAAAATTCCAACGGCGAACGGGGCTGCGGCAAGAGGCGCGTTTCGCCGGACCAGATCAGAAGGTTTGCCGACATGACCATTCGCCACCGCATTACGCTTCTGGTGCTCCTGACGTTCGTCGCGCTCGCGGCCATCGGCGGGTACGCCGTCTACCGTACGCGCGCCAGCGCATCGCAAGTCAAGCAGGTCACCGAAGGCGTCGTTCCCAGCGCGCTCGCTTCCGCCGATCTCGTCTCGCAAGTCAAAGGCGTGCAGCTCGCCACCATGACGCTCGTGTATGCCCCCGACGACACCGTCGTGGCGCAAGCGCAGCAGGACCTGAAGGCCAAGCACGCCGCCATTGATTCCGCGCTCGACAAGCAGGCCGACAGCGCCGAATCGCAGGCCCAGAAGGGCCTGATCGTGCAGGCGCGCGAGAGCGTACAGAACTATTTCAACGCGATCGACGACACCGCCAAGATGAAAGCGGCGGGCAAGAACGAACTCGCGCAGGCCCTTCTCTTCGCCAACGTCGCACAGTATCGCGATGAACTCGAAGGCGTCGTCAATACGCTGCGCGTTGAGAAGAATCGCCAGAAAGACGAAGCCATCGCAACGTTGAATGGATCGCTCGCGACAACGTCCACCGCCATCGGCGTGGTCACCGGCATCGCAATCCTGATGCTTACGGTCATCGGTTCGCTGCTGTACCGCCAGATCACGCGTCCGCTGTCGCGCATGCAGGCGATGATGAGCGAGATTGCGACGAGCCAGGACTTCACGCGCCGCGTGCCGGTCGGACGCATGGACGAAATCGGCCATTCGATCGTCGCGTTCAACGGCATGATCGAAAAGATTCAGGAAAGCTCCGCCCAACTGAAGCAGAAGACCGCCGACATTCAGGCGATGTTGCAGAACATGCAGCAGGGGATTCTGACGATCGTCGATGGCGCCGTGGTGCATTCGGAATACTCGGCCTATCTCGAAGCCATCTTCGAGACGAACGATATCGCCGGGCGTCCGATGATGGATCTCGTGTTCGCAGACACCGAACTCGGCGCCGATGCGCTCTCGCAAATCGACGCCGCCACCCACGCGTGCCTCGGACAGGATGCCATCAACTTCGCATTCAATCAGCATCTGCTCGTGGGCGAAATTGAAAAGCGCATGCCCGATGGCCGCGTGAAAATCCTCGACCTGAGCTGGTCGGCAATCACCGACGAAGACGACGTCATCAACCGCCTGATGCTCTGTGTTCGCGACGTCACCGAACTGCGCGCTCTCGCACAGGAGGCGGGCGAACAGCGGCGTCATCTGGAAATGATCGGCGAAATCCTGGCGGTGAGTCAGGAGAAGTTCCACCAGTTCATCGAAAGTTCGTCGAACTTCGTCCATGCAAACGAACGGATCATCCGCAAGCACTCGCAAGCCGACATGGAAGCGATTGCGGAACTGTTCCGTAACATGCACACGATCAAGGGCAATGCGCGCACCTACAACCTGCAGCATCTGACCAACGTGGTTCACGAAACCGAACAGCGCTATCACGAACTTCGCGAACCGGAAGCGTCGCACGAGTGGGATCAGGACAGCCTGATGGAAGAACTGGCGCGCGTGAAGGAAGCCATCGAAAGCTACGCACGCATCAACGAAGTGAGCCTGGGGCGCAAGGGCCCGGGCGGCTCGGCGGGTTCGGCCGGCGCCGATCGTTACCTGACGGTCGACAAGGAGCATATCCACGCCAGCCTGCGTCTGCTCGAATCGGTCAATAGCGGCGATCTTGGCGATCTGCTCTCGATGCGCGATACGGTGCGCCAGACGCTGCGTCTGCTCGGCACGGAAAGCGTGGAAGAAGCGCTGTCGGGCGTGCTCGATTCGCTGCCGTCGCTGGCCGGCGAATTGGGCAAGGGCACGCCGGTCGTGCGCATCGATGACAACGGCTACCGTCTGCAAGCGCACGGCGCCGACGTCCTGAACAACGTGTTCATGCACCTGCTGCGTAATTCGATGGATCACGGCATCGAGACGGCCGACGCGCGCCTCACGCAGGGCAAGCCGGCGGCCGGCACGATCGATATCGAAGTCGGCATCGACAACCATGTCCTGCAGATCACGATGAGCGACGACGGCCGTGGCCTCGCGCTGCATCGGATTCGCGGCATCGCCGTGGAGCGAGGCTGGATCGGCGCAAACGACGCGGTGACGGATGAAACCATCGCGCAGTTCATTTTCCGTCCCGGCTTCTCGACGGCCAATGCGGTCACCGAGGTCTCCGGTCGGGGTGTCGGGATGGACGCGGTGCAGGACTTCCTCAAGCGCGAGCATGGCCGCATCGAACTCCATTTCACCGACGACCATACGGGCGCGGCGTTCCGGCAATTCCAGACGGTCGTGTGCCTTCCGGACAGCTTTGCCGTGGACAGCTTCGATGTCGCCGGCGCAAAGCATCACCCACAGCGTTCAGAACCAGCGGGCGGATCGACAGGCGCACCGGCAGGGGCCGCGGGCAAACCGTCCGCTTCGCCGGCCTGATGCGGCGAGGTCGTTATCGCGGCAAATACACGTGAATCGTGAATACGAGGTAGTTCAACGGTGATGGAATCGTCTCTCATGGCCTTGGCGGCCGGTGTCGCCGTAACCGCTATTGTGGCGTTCGTCGCACACCGCAGGGCGCACGGCCGGGTGGCGGCGCAAATGCGCTCGGACGCCGCCGCGAAGATCGAAACGGTGAAACGCGCGCAAGCCGCAGATTGCGCCCGTGTGACGGAGATCGAGCAGCAGGCGGCCGCGCAGGAAGCCGAGATCGCGCAGCTTCGCGAGGACCTGGCGAAGCAAATGACGCTGGTGGACGAGGCGCGCGCCGCGATGGACGCCGCGATCGCCGACAAGGCTCACTGGGCTGACGACGCCCGGCGCATCGCCGGCGAAGCGGCGCGCCTGAAGAGTCTTGCGGCCACGTTCGAGCGCTGGCACGAGCAGATGATCTCGCTGATGACGCAGAACCAGGATATGCACGCGAAGAATCAGGAGCTGTCGTCGATCGTGCGCCATGTGGTGATCGTGTCGCTGAACGCATCGATCGAAGCCGCGCGGGCAGGGACGGCAGGCCGTGGCTTCGCGGTCGTGGCGAGCGAGGTGCGGGCGCTCGCGGCACGCTCGGAGGAGCTGTCGAAGAGCTATCGCGACAGCCTGCACCGCAACGACGTGACCACGACCGCCACGTTTCAGGACATTCAGGCGGGCGGCAAGATGATCGCCGCATCGCTGTCGAGTGTCGAGGCGATGGCCACGCAGTTTCAATCGCGTCTGCACTGAGCGGCAGACCGGCATTTTGCGCATTCAACGAGCATCAACGTGATCAGCACGCACGCGAAGGACAGCATCGAACGTATTTTCCACAAGGCGGCCCGGTCGCGGCTGCCGCTCACGTCGGGCGATGTGTGCCAGATCACACCGCTGACGTCCGCGCAGGCGAATACCGCAGGCGACGAACTGGCCGTGCTGACGATTTCGTCAATTCTCTTCCGGCTCGTGTTGATCCTGCATTTCGATGAAGACGATACGACCCGCGCGTATTTCCTGAAGGAAGGCGCCGAAGGTTCGTTCCGGGAAGTCTTTCTTGAGATCTGCAATCTCTGCTGCGGCGCGATGAACCAGGAGCTGCTGAACTATTTTCCGGATCTGGGCATGTCCACGCCGTACGTGCTGAGCGCCAAGTGCGTTGCCCATCTGCATGAACTCAAGCCGAATCACGTCGCGTCCTACTCGGTAACGATCAACGACGACGTGAAGTTGGCGGCAACGCTGTGCGTCTGCGCGCACGCGCCGATCGATTTTCACGCAGACGTGCGGATGGACGAGGAAGCGAGCGGCGAACTGGAACTGTTTTGATGGTCTTTGCGCAAGTTGTGGTGCAAATGGCAGGAAACGCCAAAGGGAAGCAAAAGGGGTAGTGGAAATGAATGTGAATCAACCGGTCAGCAAGATCCTGATCCTGGAGAACGGGCCGGAGCATGTCGGCGAGATCAAGCGGTTTTGCCATGAGCACAACCTGATTGGTCTGAAAGTGCGCAAGAACCGCCTGCTGTCGGTGCTGCGCTCGAATATCGATCTGGGCGCGATCCTGCTGGCCGACGACTACGGCGGCTCGCTCGAAGAGAGCATGGAGACGGCGATCCGGATTCATGCGGTGCGCCCGGAGTTGCCGATCATCATGCGGCGCGCGGCAACGCTCACGCTCGACGATCTGCCGCAAGGCTTGCGCCGGGTGTTGTGCGGCGCGTACATGGCGAGCGACATGTCGCCGCTGCGCAGCCTGATCGACGAATACATCTTCAGTCTCGACTATCCGAATGCGCTCGTGCGCGGCATCTCCGAGATTACGGAATCGATGCTGAGCGGGCTGTTCAAGGATCAGACGATCACGTGGGACACGCCATGCATCGTGCGTGACCGGATCATTTTCGGCGAGGTCTTCAGCCTGATTCCGCTGGAAAGCGCATGGTGCCGCGGCTACATGATGATGCAGGCGGAAGAAGCCCCGGTGCTCGATTTGATCGAGCGGCAGCGCATGAGCGACGGGACGCCCGATTTCCGCGACTTGAACGGACTGCTGGGCGAGTTGACGAATATGGTGTGGGGAGCGTTCAAGAACCGCTATCTGGGCGATGCGAACGTGCTGGCCGTCAGTCAGGTGCAGGTGCCGCTGCTGGTCAACCACAAGCAGAAATACATCTCGTTCGGCACGGAGAATCCGCAATTGTGCTTCGTGTATCGATTGACGGACGAGAAGACAGGCCGGATGGTCACGTTGCATCAGCGCTTCGTGTTCAGTCTGAGCTGGTCGCCTGAGGATTTCAAGGAACTGTCGAGCGACGCCGATGCGATGGTGGATGCAGGCGAGCTGGAACTGTTCTGATTCTGGAAATTTGGAGAAAACGAATGTCGAAAATTCTGGTAGTGGACGATTCGAGCACGGTGCGCGACGAGGTGGCCGGCTTCCTTCGCAAGAACGGCCTCGATGTCGACACGGCGGTCGACGGCAAGGATGGCCTGGCGAAGCTGCGCGCCGCGCCGGGCATCAAGCTGGTGATCAGCGACGTGAACATGCCGAACATGGACGGCCTGACGATGGTCGAGAAGATTCGCGGCGAGCTGGCGAACAAGACGGTCAACGTCATCATGCTGACCACGGAAAGCAGCCCGGCGATGAAGGAGCGGGGCAAGGCGGCAGGCGTCAAGGGCTGGATCGTGAAGCCGTTCAAGGGCGACGCCGTGCTGGAGACGTTCCGCAAACTGGCAAGCTGAGGCGAGCCCGTCGGTTTTCCGGCGCCACATGAAGTACGGGCCGCGTCGTGCGGCCCGTTTTGCGTGAGCGAATGGTCCTGCCGCTTACGGCGCCTTCGAAATCACTTGCGCCACTGCGGCGGTCAGCTTCTTGGCGTACGGCACGTGCAGGAATTCGTTCGGCCCGTGGGCGTTCGATTTCGGGCCGAGCACGCCACACACCATGAACTGCGCCGTCGGGAATCCCGCTTGCAACACATTCATTAGCGGAATCGTCCCACCCTGGCCGATGTAGGCGCAGTCCGCGCCGTAGTGCACGCGCGAGGCATCATTCAGTGCCGTCGCCAGCCATGGCGCGAGATCGGGGGCGTTCCAGCCGCTGGCCGCGCCGGATGCGGGATTGAACGTTACCTTTGCGTTGTATGGCGGGTCGAGCTCCAGCAACGCTTTCAGCTCTGCGACCGCCCGGGTCGCTTCCACCATCGGCGGCAGGCGCAGCGACAGCTTGAACGCCGTACGCGGGCGTAGCACGTTACCGGCATCCGCCAGCGACGGCAGGCCGGCCGCGCCGGTTACCGACAATGACGGACGCCAAGTCGAGTTGAGCAGCGCCTCCTTCGGATCGAGGGTCGTCGGCAATACTGAACCGCCGTCCTGCCCGCATGCCCACGGCGTTTTCTTCCACACTTCGTCGCCGAGAATGTGCGCCGCCGCTTCCATTTCACGCAGGCGGTCGGCCGGGATCGGGCAATGGAATCCGCGCGGCAGCACGTTGCCCGTCGACGCATCCTCGAGACGTTCGAACAACTGGCGCATCACACGAAAGCTCGACGGCGCAATGCCGCCGTACGAGCCGGAATGGACGCCTTCGTCGAGCACCTGGACTTCAAGGTCGCCCGCGACCAATCCGCGCAGCGACGTGGTGAGCCACATCTGCTCATAATTACCCGCGCCGGAATCGAGGCAGACGACGAGGCCGACACGGCCCAGACGCTCGCGCAGTGCATCGACATACGGCAGCAGATCAAAGCTGCCGGACTCCTCGCAGGTTTCGATCAGCCCGACGCAGCGTGGACGTTCCACGCCCTGCGCGTCGAGCGCGGCCAGGGCCGTCACGCTCGCGTAGATGGCGTAGCCGTCGTCGGCGCCGCCGCGTCCGTAGAGCTTGCCGTCCTCCATCTTTGGCGTCCACGGCCCGAGGTCGCGGCGCCAGCCGTCGAATTCGGGCTGTTTGTCGAGGTGGCCGTACAACACGATCGTCTCGTCGCTACCCGAGCGCGTCGCCGGCACTTCAAAGAAAATCACCGGGGTTCGCCCCGGCAGACGGACGACTTCAAGCTTCAGCCCGCGCACGGGTTGCTGCTCTGCCCACCGCGCTGCATCGGTGATGACGCGCTCAAGAAAGCCATGCTTCTCCCAATCCGGATCGAACGCCGGACTCTTGGCCGGCACTTGGATGTAATCGATCAGCGCGGGCACGATTTCATCGTTCCATTTGCGCTCCACATAGTCGCGCAACGCTGCGGTGTCCAGCACAAGGGACTGTTCTGCGGTATCTGCGGTTGTCATGAGGGTATCCTGTTGGATTTTGGGGGGGCGTCATTGCGGACAACGACGTTCGCGATACACGGCTAGACCGATTCTACCAACATGAGTTTCAGCGAGAGGTTGCGCGGTGCATCCGTGGCAAACGCGGGCAGGGCGATGGCGCGCCGCCGGGTACCCGTCTCCCAGGGGCACGCGGTTCGCGGTAAAGTACACCCATGGCCCCCCGTCCCTTTCGAAATCTACCGGTTTATTGGCGCTCGCCGCTTGTCCCCGATGCGGACATGGTGACGGCCGAGTACGGCGATCACACGTTCGCGCCGCATTGGCACGACGCATACACCGTTGCGGTCATCGAGGCGGGCGCGGAGCGCTACGACTACCGGGGCACGCACCATGTTGCCGACACCGGCTCCGTACCGGTGCTCAATCCCGGTGAAATTCACACGGGCGCGAGCGCCACGGCATTCGGCTGGCGCTACCGCGTGTTTTACCTGCCGGTGGATTTCGTGCACTCGGTGGCGGCCTCCATGGCCGACAGGCGCCTGCCGATGCCGTGGTTTGCCGAGGCGGTCGTTCGCGATCCGGATTTGACAGCCCGGCTGCGGCTGGCGCATTGCGCCTTGCAGGACGGCATCGATCCGCTGGCGGCAGAGCTTGCCCTGACGGATGCGGTGACCACGTTGCTCGGGCGTTATGCCGCAGAACGCCCCACCCCCGCGAAATTGCATCGCGACGCCGTGCGCGTGGAAGCGATGAAGGCGCGATTGGCTGCGGATCTGACCGAGCCGCTTGCGCTCTCGGAACTGGCGGCGGCCGTCGGCTTGTCGCCGTTTCACGCGGCGCGCCTGTTTACGCGGGAAACCGGTCTGGCGCCACACGCCTGGCGCAATCAGTTGCGTCTGACGCGAGCCCTGCCGGGCTTGCGGGCCGGCCTTCCGGCGACGGATGTCGCCATGGAACAGGGATTCACGGACCTGAGCCATTTCACGCGCCATTTCCGCAAGGCCTTCGGCGTCTCGCCGGGGCGTTGGTGTGGCCGGGGCGTTGCGGCGGACTAACGACGCGAAGCGCCTGCGACAGGAGGCACGGCATGGGCTATTGCGAAACCGTGGGCATGCGCCGATACGATTTCGGCGACCTGAAGACCGTGCTTGCCAAGGCGAGTCCGCTGCGCTCGGGCGATCAGCTTGCCGGCGTCTGCGCGCAGACCGATGAAGAGCGCATCGCGGCCCGGATGGTGCTCGCCGGCCTGCCGCTGCAGATCTTTCTCGACGAGGCCCTCATCCCGTACGAACAGGACGAAGTGACGCGCTTGATCATCGACAGCCATTCCCGGGAGGCCTTCTCCGAGATCGCGCACCTCACCGTCGGCGGGTTTCGCGACTGGCTGCTGACGGATTCGACGGACACCGCGGCGCTGGTTCGGGTGTGCGACGGCCTGACACCGGAAATGGTTGCCGCGGTTTCCAAGCTGATGCGCAATCAGGACCTGATCCTTTGCGCGAAGAAACGCCCGGTCGTGACCCGGTTTCGCAATACGGTCGGCCTGCCCGGCCATCTCTCGGTACGCTTGCAGCCGAATCATTCGACCGATGACGTAAAGGGCATCGCCGCCTCCATCTTCGACGGCCTGATGTATGGCTGCGGCGACGCCGTGATCGGCATCAACCCTGCGTCGGACTCGCCGGACGTCATCATGGGCTTGCTTCAGATGGTCGACGATTTCCGGCAGCGCTATGACGTGCCGACGCAGTCCTGCGTGCTGACGCATGTCACCAACACGATCGCGGCGATCGAGAAGGGCGCGCCGGTCGACCTGGTCTTCCAGTCGATCGCCGGCACCGAGAAGGCCAACGCAGGATTCGGCATTTCCCTGGCCTTGTTGCAGGAAGCCCGGGAAGCGGGCTTGTCGTTGCATCGCGGTACGGTTGGCAACCAGTTGATGTACTTCGAAACCGGACAGGGCAGTGCGCTGTCGGCCAATGCCCACCATGGTGTCGACCAGCAGACGTGTGAAGCGCGCGCCTATGCGGTCGCGCGCCGGTTTGATCCGTTCCTGATCAATACGGTGGTCGGTTTCATCGGCCCCGAATACCTCTACGATGGACGCCAAATCATCCGCGCCGGTCTGGAAGATCACTTCTGCGGCAAGCTGCTCGGCGTGCCGATGGGGTGCGACATCTGCTATACGAATCATGCGGAAGCGGATCAGGACGACATGGATACGCTACTCACCCTGCTCGGCGCCGCCAACGTCAATTTCATCATGGGCGTCCCGGGCGGTGACGATGTGATGCTCAATTACCAAAGCACGTCGTTTCACGACACGCTGTATGTCCGCGAGGTGCTTGGTTTGCGCCGGGCCCCCGAATTCGAACGCTGGTTGCAGGCGATGGGGATTACCGACGCGTCCGGGCGGATTCAGGGCCACGCCGTGCAACCGGCCTTGCTTCAATGGATGAACGGATGATGAACAAGCCGGAGGACAAAGACGGGGCGGAACGTAACGCTGAAGTGACGGGTGCCGGGCCGGGTAAGGTCGCCGGTGAGGTTGCATGCGGTGCCACCGCCGGTTCGGCGGGCCGTGCCGATCCGTGGGATAGGCTGCGGCAATTCACGAACGCGCGCATCGGCCTGGGGCGCGTGGGCGGCAGCGTGCCGACGGCCCCGTGGTTGTCGTTTTCGCTTGCGCATGCGCAGGCCCGCGATGCGGTGCATCAGCCGTTGGCGGCCGAAGCGCTGCATGAGGCATTGCGCGGCAAAGGCTTCAATACCCTGGACGTGCGAAGCGCCGTGGCCGATCGAAACGAGTATCTGCGCCGCCCGGACCTTGGCCGCCGGCTGAGTCCGGAGAGTGCCGCGATGTTGGACGCGCGGAATACAGAGAGTGCCGCCGGGTTGTCTGCCGCAGCGCCGGGCCGGTCGGGAGAGGGCGCTCCGGACATTGTGTTCGTCGTGGCAGACGGTCTCTCCGCCTTGGCCGTGTCGCGCCATGCAGTGCCGTTGCTCGTGTCGGTGCGGGAGCATCTTGGGGACTGGCGCCTGGGGCCGGTGGTGGTGGCGAGCCAGGCGCGCGTTGCGCTCGGCGATGATATCGGCGAGCGCCTGGGTGCGGCGATGGTGGCCGTGTTGATCGGCGAGCGGCCGGGCTTGAGCTCGCCTGACAGCCTCGGCATTTACCTGACGTATGCCCCCCGGGTGGGGCGCAACGACGCGCAGCGCAACTGCATTTCCAACGTGCGGCCCGAAGGCTTGTCCTATGCGCAGGCGGCGTTCAAGCTGGCGTATCTGATGAACGCGGCGCGGCGTCTTGGACTGACCGGTGTCGGCCTGAAGGATGAGAGCGCGCAGGCGTTGCAGCAGCCGCCCGCTGCCGCCCGGCTTGACCGTGGTTGAACAACCAGACTACGCGTCCGCCAGCGAAAACACGATGTCTTGCGCCCCCTCCCACAGGACGAGCTTGCCGAACGCAGCCAGATGTTCATGGCCTTCGGTCAACGTAAAGAAATGATTCCCGGCAAGTTGGCCCATCTTGCTTGCGAAGCTGGAACTGCCATAGACGAACAGAAATTCGGTTTCGCTAAAGCCGCCCGGGTACAGCAGAATATCGCCGCGCGAAGCGTGGCTTGTGTGGTTCTCGAAATCCAGCCCGGTATCGAAATCACCCAGCGGGATCCACACGGCTTCGCCACTCCAGCGTGAATGGATCACCTTGCTCTTGAACGGCAACATTTCGAGAAAGCGCTGGCAGGTTCGCGGCGCTTTTTCTTCTTCGAGTCGTCCAACAAATTGAAACGGACCGCCTTGTACGATGATTTTTTTCAATGTCGTCTCCATGATCTGACCCGATTGGGCGTGGGGGCTTCCCGCCGTAGTGCAGGGCCGCCATTCTAATCGAGAAGCCGGCCGCGATCGTCATCCATGCGGCCGGGGCAGTGGTCGCGTGCGCGGCCGTCACCAAGGCGACGTAGCGCGCGCTTGCTGCCTCCGCGTTCACTTGCCGACGGGCGGTATCGGAATCATCCCCGGGAAGACATAGGCCTGCATCAGCGCAATCAAGCCGATCACCGCGGCGCCGGCCAACGAATGGAAGAACACCGTTCGGAAGATCGGTCCCAGCGCGAACGATCGCTCCTTCGGGTCATCGTAGCAGGCCGCGCACGCAACCATGATGGATTGGGCGTCAATCATCTTGCCCATCACGCCACCGGTCGAGTTCGTGGCCACGGTCAGGATCGGATTCAAATTGAGTTGCTGCGCGGTAATGCGCTGCAGGCTGCCGAAGAGGGCGTTTGATGCCGTGTCGGAGCCGGTCAGGAAGACGCCGAGCCACCCCAGGTACGCCGCGAAGAACGGGTACAGAAATCCGGCGTTGGTGAACGCGAGGCCAAGGACCGCATCGGTGCCCGAGTACCGGGTCAGGAACCCGAGCCCCAACACTTGGGCAATGACGAGCACCGGGATCTTCATCCGGTGCATCGTCTGCATGAAGGCATCCTTCCACTGCGTTGGGTTCAGCTTGAGTACGAGGCCGGAAAGGAGTGCCGCCACGAAAACGCCTGTGCCCGCGGCGGACAACCAATTGATGGTGAAACGGGCCGCTTCGGGTTTGGCGTTGACCGATGCAACCGGTGGCATCCGCTGGACCAGGTTGTGCAGCGACGGCATGTCCCAGACAGGCAGCGACAGCGAACCGCCGAACTTCGATCCGAGCAGCGTTGTGGCGAACTTGGTTTCGGAGAAAAGGTTGTTGAGGAACGTCTTGAACTCCGGCACACCCCACAGCGCGCAGCAGCCGACCAGAATGACCCACGGCATCCACGCATAGGCGGTCTCCGCGGCCGTGTACTTGTACTTCCACTCGGTGGTGTCCGTCGTCGCCGTTGCCGTGGTCTTGCCGGCTTGCGCAAGGGCCTGACGCTCGGACTGGAGCAGGAAGCGTGTCTTCGGGTGCCAGACGAAGCGCAGGAACAGCGCCGTGCAAATCACCGAAAAGACGCCCGATACCACGTCGGTCATCAGGTGAAAGGCGTTGCTGCCGGAGGCGAAGAACTGCATCAGCGCAAACGATCCGCCCGCGCACAACATCGCCGGCCAGACTTCGAAGACTTCCTTCCAGGTCCCGCCTTCCATCTTCACGAAGGTTGCGACCAGCCAGAAGGGCACCAGGACCGATACGAACGGCAGTTGATGGCCTGCCATCGCGGACAGCGTCACCTGATCAAGCCCGCTCACGGCGGCCAGTGTGACGATGGGCGTGCCGATCGCGCCCCAGGCGACCGGCGCGGTATTGGCCAGCAGGTTCAGCACGGCGGACTGGAAGGGCTTGAAGCCCAGCCCCACCATCACGGCCCCTGCGATGGCGACCGGCGTCCCGAAGCCTGACGTGCCCTCGATAATTGCGCCGAAGGAAAAGGCGATCAGCACGCACTGCAACCGCCGGTCGAACGAGATGTGGACGATGGATTCCTTCACGATCTCGAATTTGCCGGTAACGACACTCATCGTGTACAGGAACATCGCGGCGAGGACGATCCAGATGATCCCCAGAAATCCCGAAAGGCTGCCCAGCGCGAAGGCCGAGATGGCCGATGCGACCGGCATCCTGAAGATCAGGCAGGAGACGATGAAGGCAGCGATGACGCCGAAAAAGGCCGCGTAGGGCGCAGAGATGCCCAGGTGCACATTGCCCTGGGCATCGCGGTGTCGGTGCAGTGCAATGAAATAGAGCAGCGTCAGGATTGGAATAGCGGCAGCGATGGTGGAAAGGATTGCATTCCCCAACGGATCATAGGTCTGCTGATACATGGTTTTTCCTTTTCGATCTCGGCATCGCAGACGATTCGCGCACGAACGCCTGCCGCCGATTCGCAGCTGACACTTTTGGTATAGCGGGTGCAGCCGGCAAATTCAAGTTTTGCGGCGCAACATGGAAAACGAACTCAGGTGCGGACAGTACGCGCCAGCTTCTCGAACGTCGCCACCGCTTGCGCGCGATTCATGACGTTCAGTTTCTGGAAAATGCGCCGCAAATGATTTTTCACCGTGAAGGCGCTGATATCCAGGATCATGCCGATTTCCTGGTTGGTCTTGCCATTGCGCACCCAGTCGAGAATTTCGCGCTCACGGGGGCTAAGGCCCAGCCCGTCCAGATCCAGCGATGCCTCGGCGGCTTCGGACTTCGCCGTATGCTTGCCAGGCAAAGGGGTCACTTGTCGTAATGCAGTGTCAACGTAGGGAAGCAAAACCTCCAGCGCTTCGCGGGACGCCGGATTCATCAGTACCTCAGTCCCCAGCACGACGTAGAGGCAATCATGGCGCCCCCGCTCGTCCTTTATCCCATGAACCAGCGCCGAGCTCATTTCCCTGACACATTCTTTCAGGCCGCCTGTCGTATGGGGCGGGGGCGAGAACATCTCGTCCTTCAGCTCAATGGCATAGGGATGGCGCCCCAGACTCAGCCAGTGGTCGAACAACCGCTTGAGGAACGGACTCACCTCCGTTTCGCACAATCGGTCAGTACGCGCACCGGGTAAAGGCGACACAACGTCGAACCAGCTCGGGCCAAGGGAAAAGTCTCCCCAGGCAGCAATCATCACGCCGTGCGGAAGGAATAGCTGGACATCCCCTTGCAGCCATTTGAACAGGTCCACATGACGACGAACGCGCAGCGACTGCTGCACGAGCGTCAAAAACTGACCGAGTTCCTCGGCGCGAAAGTGGGAAAGAAAAGACATGGATGTCTCAAACCCCGCGAACTTGTCGGGACGGAATACGCTGGGACAAGCGCTCCAGATTTCTGCACGCCCTGCGTAATCGCAGAGGCTCGTGGCAGCGGGCACTCAGATGTTTTTTTATATCGTCTTTCCGACCCCGAATCTGCCGCGCGGATTATCCCATAGCATACGTATTGCCTCCACCGGCGGAATCCCTGAGAAAGGCCGCGCGTGTCAATTTCTTGCAACACCCTCGTCTGCGGGCGACTGGGTCAGGGTTGGAAGCTTCGGCACGATTGCGCTCGTTTCCCTGTCGAGTTGCGCTTTGCTATAACTCTGGAACGCAGGGGCATTCGCATCGTCGGGATTTTCCAGTAGCCACGTGTGTTCGCGAACACCCTCAACGATCAAATGCCCGACGGCGGACTCGATGGCATCCATCAGGCATAGTTGCGCCGGCTCGTTCTGGCTGAACCCGACTTCCGCTTCCAGCAATTCCTTGAACCTGACGAACGCAAATACACTGGTATCGGCCTGATAGGAGAAAATCGTCTTGGTGGTCATGACCGAATGCAGGACGCGGCCGGAGTTCACATCCACCGCACGCAGATTGACCGTGACCTGATCCATCCGGTATTGGGTATCGGCACCGATGCCCAGATATTTGACGCCGGCCCCGCCCGAACGCACGTTCATTTCATAACCGACGACGCCACCTTCGAAAATCACCTTGGCGGCCAGCAACGGCAAGAGCGGGGGCGCGTTCTGCGCCGGCAGCTCCTTCGGGTCGATGGCCCGGATGACCCGCCGTTCCGTGAGCAGGTCCTGCATGTTCTCCCGTTCCACCGGGATGAACCATTTCGATTCCAGCAACGCCTTCACCAGCATGGAGCCCGCGCCCTGCGTCACGGCCGTGGAGAAGCTGCTGTCCGGCGCCTGCTTGAACTGCCCGGTCTGGTCGCGGAAGTTGTAGACCGCCACGACGATCTTGCCCTTGGGAGGGGGCAGGCGGCGAAGCTCCTTGTTGCTGGCGGTGGGCGGCGTGAGTTCCGCTTTGGTAATGGGGGTTACGGTACTGCACCCGGCGATGCCCAGAAGCAGGGCCAGCAGGGCGATCGCGTTGCGAAAACGACGATGAAGCGGGTGATTCATTGGCTTACCTGAAAGGACGTCTGTTGCCCGGTCGACTTGTCGGTAGTCGTGATCTGCAACTGGTTGCCGCCCAGGCTGGTGATGGCAATCGAAAAATCGGTCGTGTCGAGCGTGCCCGGGACCAGCTTGCCATTGCTGTCGAAAAGTCCCCCGGAAATGCTGCTGGCAAGGCGGCTCAAAATGACACGCTGGAGATTGTCATTGAACTGCTGTAACTGCGATTTTTGCGTCGAGGGATCCGTGTCGTGCTTGTTCTGAAGTTGGGCCTCGTTGATGAACGTAGTGCCGTTGAGTGGGTTGCCGCCAAAAGACGGGTTCTTCGGCACATAAACCAATTCGGTCGCGCCCGCCGAACCCAGGGCGATCAGCAGCAACAGCGCCGTCGCGTAACGAATTGTCATGAGCAAGGTCCTCGTTTCATAATTCATCCCCGGCCATATCGGGGTCTTTGAAGAGCAATCGGTTCAACTCGGTGTCCCCGACGATGGTCACGGCGCGTTCGGCCGCTGCCTCGGCACTTGCCTTGAGACGGGAGCGGTTTGGGGAGAAGAATCCGATATAGATCTGACGAAACCGGTATTCGATCGAGATCATGCTGCCGCGACCGTTGGCCGGTCGTTCCCGAATGCTCAGGGGCTCGCTCTTTTTCACGCCCCCAAGCTCCGCCCATTTGGCGGTAAAGTATTTGACGAATTCCCGTCCCGTGAAGGTGAGCGTCTGGTCCGTAATCGCGGCAAAGGGCTCGGCGAATTCATCTTCAGGCGATTTGGTCTCGGCTTGGACGGCAAGCGCCGGGCCGGTCAGGGCCCACAGCAGGAGTACGCAGACGAGTCGTGAAAGCATGGAGGTATCGGCACGCACGAGTCGCGGGGCAGGCGGACCGCGTCATGCTTCCCGCAGTTCGCGCAGGATCGTAATAGTCATCAAATGGAGAAAACGGGAGCCTGAGCCCCCGTTCTCATCTTGCAGACGCCGCTTGCGCTTACTTCAGATACGGCGTGAAGCTGGTTGCGCCCTGGTTGACCAAAGCATAGTTGCCGCCACCGCCGGTCTGGATGATGCTGGCGTTCTGGCCGACACCGGCTTGCGCAACGTATGCCAGGTTGCCCGTGTACTGATTGCTCGAAGCACCGCTGGCGTAATCGTAGCTGTAGTTATAGCTCGCGCCGGGGGCCATGCCGCTTTGATTGATGGACGCGGTGTTGGAATCGCCGATCTGGTAGATCGAGCCGTTGTTGCCCTCGCCCGTCTGGGAGATATCGGCGCGGCTGTTGGTGGCAGAACCGTTGCTGCAACCGCTGGCGCCACAGATCCAGCCGCCCTGCTGGATCGTGGCTTGCAGATTGCCGCCGTTCGACTGCGTGATGGATGCGTCGTTGCCTTGGCCTTGCTGGTAGGTATAGGCATAGCTGCCGGTATCGTAGGAATACGACCCGGAATAGCCCCACCAAGGACCGGTGTAGGAATAGCTGTAGTTGACGGTCGTCAGGTAGAGACCGGTCTGGCTAATCCTGGAATTGTTGGCGGTGCCGTCCTGGCCAATGTTGGCCGATACGCCCGCGCTGTTGGCCTGGGTGATGGCGCCGGTATTGTTGTTGCCGTTCTGCCAAATACTGGCCCCATTCCAATTGTAGTTATTGCCCGCGCCCTGTTGGTCGATGGTGGCATTGTTGGCGGTGCCGGTCTGGTACAGCGAAGCCGAAGCGTTACTGCCGGTCTGGGTCAGGCTGCCCTTGTTGGCGGTGCCGAACTGGTAGGCCGAAGCATAGAGGCCGCTGCCATCGCTTTGGCTCACCGTCGCGGTATTGTCGCTGCCGCTCTGGTTCACGTAAGCAGAGCCGTTCCACCAGCCACCTGTCGAAACATTGGTCTGGGTCACGGAAGCCTGGTTGAAGCCGCCGTCCTGGTAAATGCTGGCTTGCGCGCCGTTGCTGCCGGCGGACTGCTCAATGGTGGCGCCGTTATCGGAACCATTCTGGGCAATGCTGCCGTTATTGGAGTCGGCAATCGCCGCGGATGCGCTGAAAGCGGCGCCGATCAGAATTGCAAGTTGAATCTTTTTCATGTTTTCCCCGATCTGGACTTTCTGTAAAGGAACTTCTACAACGCAAGCGTCATGATTTTCGCGAGCCCGATATTCGTGTGAACAGGCCCTTGGCGTCTTAGCGCCCCTGAATTACCTGGGCATGTCCGTTGGCGCCGATCTGCGAAACCTGAACCATCTGGCCGTTGCCCAACTGTTGTACATCTGCCCGATTGCCGACACCGTTTTGGTACAGCACCGCGACATTGTTATTGCCCCGTTGTTCAAGGGAGGCGTAGTTCCACGCCCCGACCTGGGTCAACGAGGCAGCATTGCCAACCCCGATCTGCTGCAGGAGCGCGGCATTTTCCAAGCCGACTTGCGTGACCGTGGCCAGTTGATTATTGCCAGCCTGGACGACGGTAAGCGCCTGCTGCACACCCGACTGGGCTGCATTGAGTTGATTTGCCTCTCCCGCCTGCAGGACCAGGATTTTCTGGGACTCTCCGCTCTGGCTGATCGTCGCATTGTTAAGGCGACTATCGGGCGCGTAGCGGGCAACGGAGGCCAGGTCCAGGTCGGAATAGGGCGCCAGGTCGGCTGCCAGGGCAAACCCCGACGTCGAGACAGCGACTACCCCCAGCAGTTGGGCCAATGCGCGGGTCAAGCAATCGCGCAAGGGGGCGACGCGGTGCCTGGAACGCAGGATTGCGCCGGTGTTCTTGAGGCACTGGGGCATATCAACCCAATTAATTTTGTAGGCCTCGAATGTAGCCGTCGCGTCGGGGGCGCTCAATAGTCCATTCGGGCCATACGCCTGCTGTTCGTCGCCGTATGTAACTTAAGCGCGGTGTGGTAAGGCAGGCGTGGAACAACGTTGGGAAACGCTTGCAATGCTCCACTGGGCCGCAGTAACGGCAAATGAAGCCGGTCGGAGGAGTGCCCTTCAAGCCATTGATTTTTATTGGTTTTGGGGCGTGAAAAATTGTGAAAGCTCGTCGAGGCAAACGATCAGGCACTTCGGGCGACCGGCTTGCGCCACACGCTGGCGAGCCACGGCTGCTGCTCGCGCGGCAAGCCGGCGGGTCGGTAATAGTGCTCGAGTTCGACGAAGCCGGCATCCGTCATATATCGGCGCCATGCTTCGAGATCATGGAAAGCGCCGTAGCGGCCGTGGCTCCAGCCTTCCTGATTCGCGCCGCGAGGGTTGGAGCTGAATAGCGCGCCGCCGGGCTTCAGCGTCGAATGCAATTGCCGCAGCACGCGCGGCAAGTCCTGACTCGGGACATGGAACAGGGCGGCATTGGCGAAAATGCCGTCAAAGTGTGCGTCCGGCAAATCGAGATGCAGAAAATCCTGTTGCCACACGTCGCAGCCGGTCTCGTCACGTGCCATCGCAACGAAGCGCTCGGCCCCGTCGAGGCCGACCGCGCGATGGCCCAGTGCGGTGAAGACCTTGAGATCTCGCCCTGGCCCGCAGCCGAAATCAAGAATCGCAAAAGGCGGCTCGACGTCTATATTACGCAGCAACGCCGCGATGTTCTGCGTGACGTCGTGGTCGCGCGTGCCCTCCCGGAAATCGTCCGCATTCGCATTGTAGTGCTGCAACGTAACGGCACTGATTTTGCCGAGCTCGCGAGGGGTAAGTTTCATGGGAACGGGGCTCCAAACACCCAAACGCACCCTGCGTCGGGTCCTTCTCAATTAACACAAACGATAACGCCGTCGCGGTGAGGCCCGCGTTCGGTATCACCGCGTCATTCACGCACGTCGACGCACGGTGTTTCCGTGACTTGACATCCTTTGGGGTGGGGTTCACGCTAGATAGTAGTCGATAGGGGACGATCCATGAAACGGATGATCCTTGGCTTGCTTGGCATTTTGGCGCTCGTTACCTCGGGGTTCGCACAAGAGGCAATTACGTTGGGTGCCTCGGTTCAGGAGTCAGGGCCGCTGGCCAATACGGGGCGTTATTATCGCGACGGCTATAACTTCGCCATACAAAAGATTAATGAAAGCGGTGGCGTCAAGGTGGGCGGCAAGCCATACAACCTCGCCCTGAAAATCCTGGACAATCAATCTGACGTCAATCTCAGCGTTCGCCAGTACGTGCAGTTGGTTAGTCAGGACAAGATCAACTTCCTGCTGGGGCCGTTCGCCAGCGACTTCGCACTGGCCGATTCATCGGTGGCGGAGAAATATGAGGTCCCGATGATCCAGGGCGGCGGCGCCTCCGACCAGATTTTTAGTCGTGGCTACAAATATATTTTCGGCACGCTGCCGGTGGCCAGCAAATACTTCGAGAGTACCATCCAGGCGATGCAGCAGTTGAGCCCCGCGCCGAAAACCGTGGCGCTGCTGTACGCGGATGACGCGTTCGACGTCTCGGTGGCGATGGGCACGCGCGAGCTATTGAGCAAAGCCGGATTCAACATCGCCCTGGACCAGCGCTACAGTACCAATACGTCGGATTTCAGTGCGGTGCTGTCGCGAATCCTGTCGTCGCCGCCCGATGCAGTGTTGGTGGCCGGGCACGAGACCGAAGTGCTGAACTTCGTCCGACAAGCCAAGAGCCTGAATTTCAGCCCCAAGATGTATTCCTTCACTGTGGGTGTACCGACCGCCGATTTTCGCCGCGCGCTGGGTGCGGACGCGAATTACGCATTCGGCATGACCACGTGGCTGCCGTCGACGCAATTGAAAGACATCTATTTTGGCGATGCGGCTGTCTTCGCGGACGCCTACCGGAAGCAGTTCGGCTATGAGCCGGATTACCATGCCGCCTCGGCGGTGGCCGATGTCGAGGCCTTCGTCCAGGCGATTCAGGCGGCCGGTACGCTCGATCCGAAGAAGGTGCGCGACGCCATCGCCAAACTCAACTTCGAGAGTGTCTACGGCCGCATTCAATTCGGCCCGGCGGGGCAGATCAGCTTGCCACAAACGGCGATACAAATTCAGCGTGACAAGATCGTACCGATCTACGGCCAGAAGGGCATGGTGAACAAGCCGATGTACCCGATGCCCGCTTGGGACAAGCGCTGAGACAAGCGGCGCCGCCGCGCAACGAACCCGTGAGCGCAATGTATCCGTAGCGAACACGCCCGAAGGACGCTTATGCATCTGTTGTGGCAGATTCTTGTCAGCGGTGTGTTGCTCGGCGGCCTGTACGCGCTGATGGCGCTGGGGCTGACGCTGGTCTGGGGCGTGCTCAATATCGTCAATCTGGCCCACGGCGCGTTTATCATGCTGGGGGCGTACGTCTGCTATTACCTTTTCGCGTTTGCGCACGTTGACCCTTTCGCCGCTTTGCCGATTTCCATGGCCGTGCTGTTCTGCCTCGGCTATGGCTTGCAACGCGGCGTGCTGAACCTGATCATGCGCGCGCAGATGTTCAACACATTGCTGATGACGTTCGGCATTGAAGTGGCGCTAACGTATCTGGCGCAGATTGTCTTCAGCGCGGATTTCCGTACCATCAATCCGAGTTATGCCGGCGCCAATTTCACGTTGATGGGCGCTACCGTGCCGCTGGTGCGGGTCATGGCGTGCGGGGTGGCGCTGGTGTTGACGGTCGGGCTCTGGTTGTTTCTTTTGCATTCCCGTGCGGGCCGCGCAATTCGGGCCTGCGCACAAAATCTCGGCGCGGCGCGCCTGTATGGTGTATCGCCGCGCAGTATCTATCCGCTCACGTTCGGGCTCGGCGCCGCGCTGGCCGGCGCCGCGGGCGACCTGTACGGCGTGGTGTCGCAAATCCATCCCTACATCGGCGCGGTGCTGACCGCCAAGTCATTTGCCATCGCGATCGTCGGCGGCCTGGAAAGTCCGCTTGGGGTGATTGTCGGTGGCATGTTCCTCGGCGTCGTCGAATCGCTGACCGGCCTGTATATCGGTCCGACTTATGTGGACGTCGCCAGCTTCGGCATTCTGGTGCTGGTGCTGATCGTCCGGCCGACCGGACTGCTGGGGAGAGCGGCATGAGGCGCATGCTGCGCGGATCTGTCGCGGTGATGGCCGCCGCGTTGTTGATCGCAATACCGTGGCTGGGGTCCGCCTCGCTGATCCAGTTCGGCATCACCACATTGCTGTTTGCGGTGCTTGCGCAGGGGTGGAACATTATCGGCGGCTATACCGGTTACGCGTCGTTCGGTAATTCGGCGTTCTATGGGCTGGGCAGCTACGGTACGGCGATTGCCATGGTTCAGTGGCGATTGCCCTTTGGCATCGGCTTGGCATTCGGCGCTGCCCTGGCAGTGGTGTTTGCCGTCCTGCTTGGGGTGCTGGTACTACGACTGCGCGGCCACTACTTCGCCATTGCCACGCTGGGGCTGACGCAAGTGACGCCTGCCATCATCTCCAATCTGGACGTCGCCGGGCGCAATACCGGTTTGGTGTTGCCGCTGCTCAAGGGAGACGCGCTGTTCTACGAGTTGTCGCTCGGCTTGCTTGCGCTGGCGACGTTGACCGTGTTCTGGATATCACGCAGCCGTTTCGGCTACGGCCTGATCGCGATCCGGGAGGACGAGGACGCCGCCGCGGTGATGGGCATCAACACCACTCTGTACAAGGTGTCCGCGTTTGCCCTGGCCGGCTTCTTCAGTTCCCTGGCGGGTGGCATCCACGCTTATTGGATTACGTTTATCGATCCCGCCAGCGCGTTCGATATCACGCTGAACGTCAAGATGATCATCATGGCCGTGTTCGGGGGGCCCGGTTCGATTCTGGGGCCGGTCGTGGGCGCGTTCGTGCTATCGAGCATCTCCGAAGTCCTTGCCACCGAAATTTCCAGCTTGGCGGCGCTGTTCTTCGGTTTGGTCATCGTGGCCGCCGTGGCGTTCATGCCGCGCGGCCTCGCCGACGTGGCGCGCCGGTACCGGAAACTGGGTTGGCGCTATTTCAGTCAGAACATCAAGGCGAATCGCCTTTGAGCAATCCATGGGCGTCGTGAAACCGATCCTCGAAATCCGTAGCCTGACCAAGCGCTTCGGTGGCCTCACTGCCGTGGACGAGGTAAGCTTTACGCTTGCCCAAGGCGAAATCCTGGGGCTGATCGGTCCGAACGGCGCGGGTAAGACCACTGTCGTCAGCCTCATCAACGGTACCGTGACACCGAGCGAGGGGGGCATCACGTTCGACGGCCATCTCATTACCGGGCTATCGAGTTTTCGGCGTGCCCGACTTGGCATCGGCCGCACGTTCCAGATCACGAAGCCGTTCCCTGGCCTGAGCGTTCTGGACAACGTGGCCGTGGGCGCATTGTTTGGCGCCAGCGGTGGCGCAACGACACTGCCGCGCGCGCGGGAACATGCACTCCATTCTCTGGAATTCGTCGGACTGGCGCACCGGGCCGGGCAGCGTGCAGACGAACTGGGCGGGCCCGACCGAAAGCGGCTCGAACTGGCGAAAGCGATGGCGATGCGCCCGCGATTATTGCTGCTCGACGAAGTGATGGCGGGGCTCAATAGTGTCGAGATCGAGGAGGTCATCGCGGTGGTGAAAAAAGTGAGGGACAGTGGCGTGAGTATTCTGGTCATCGAACACGTCATCAAGGCCATTCGGCGTTTGTCCGACCGGTTGCTGGTCTTGCATCACGGCCAGAAGATCGCCGATGGTCCCGTCGACGACATACTGGCCGATGCGCGCGTCGTTGATGCATATCTGGGCCGCCGGCGAACATGACAACCCCGTTGCTCGATGTGCGCGGATTGTGCGCCGGCTACGGCGAGGCGCCTGTACTCAGGGGGATCGACCTGAGTGTCGCGCGGGGTGAAATCGTTGCTTTGATCGGCAACAACGGCGCCGGCAAGACTACCCTGCTGCGGGCGCTCTCGCATGTCATTGCCAGCACGGGCCATATCGTCTTCGACGGCCGGCAAATCGCCGGGCTCATGCCCGAGCGGGTGTTTGGCCTTGGCTTGGTACAGGTGCCGGAAGGCCGCATGCTGTTCGATCGCATGTCGGCGCGGGAAAACCTGCTGATGGGGGCGTACCGCCGCGCCGACAAGGCGAAAGTGGCCGCTGACCTTGACGATGTTTGTACGCTGTTGCCGCGCTTGCGCGAACGCCTGACGCAGCGCGCCGGTACGCTTTCCGGTGGCGAGCAGCAGATGTGCGCGATAGGGCGGGCGTTGATGGCCGCCCCGAAACTGCTGATGGTCGATGAAATGAGCCAGGGGCTTGCGCCGGTATTGGTCGATCAGTTGCTCGACGCGTTGGTGGCCATTCGAAAACGTGGCGTGACGGTCTTGCTGGTCGAACAAGATGTCTTCGCCGCGCTGGAAATTGCCGACCGAGGCTACGTCATCGAGACGGGCGAAGTGGTGCGCGCCGACGACGCCCGAACGTTGCGCGAAGACCCGGAGGTGCGGCGGACTTATCTTGGCCTTTGACCGGCACTCTCCCGTTCGAATGCCGCCGCGCCGAGGTGAAACGCCTGGCTATGGTCCATACCGCCAGGCAATTTGTGTGCGCGGTTGTGTGCGCGCGCGATCGGGCGTAACGTACAGGAACGGTCACCTTGTCAAAGACGCTCGGCGACCGCCGGCTATCGATGCGGGGTGCGGTGATCCGACGGCATCAGCGCCGGATACCCCACGTTTCGTGAAGCATCCGTAAGGGATCTCTCGATGAAGCTGAAATTGCTGATGTCTGTGCTCGGCATTTGCCTGACGGTTGCCGGTGGCGCGGCTATCGCTGCCCCGGCAGCGCCGGCCGACTGGTGCGCCAGCGGCAAGGTGGTCAAGTTCGGCGACCTCAACTGGGAAAGCGGCGCGTTCCTCACCGAAGTCATGCGGTATGTGATGGAGCATGGCTACGGCTGCACGACCGATGCGGTGCCCGGCAATACGGTGTCACTCGAAGTGGCGCTTTCCAACAACGATATCCAGGTGCTGGCCGAAGAATGGATCGGCCGCAGCAAAGCGTGGAATACCGCAGCCGGCGCGGGCAAAGTCAAGGGTGTTGGCCATGTCATTACGGGGGCAGCGGAAGGCTGGTATGTGCCAGATTACGTCGTGCATGGCGACCCGAAGCGCAACATCAAGCCGATGGCCCCTGGCCTGTCATCGGTTGCCGATCTGCCCAAATACAGGGCGCTATTTCAGGATGACGAGGAACCGTCGAAGGGGCGATTCCTGAATTGCCCCATTGGCTGGACTTGCGAGGGCGTCAATAGCCAAAAACTCAAAGCCTATGGCTTGACAGACAGCTACGTCAATTTCCGTTCCGGTACGGGCGCGGCGCTCGATAGCACGATCACGTCGCTGGTACAGCGCGGCAAACCGATTCTGTTCTACTACTGGAATCCCACACCGCTGATGGGCCGTTTCCGCTTCCTGAAATTGCAGGAGCCAGCCTATAACGAAACATGTTGGCGGACGCTGGCCGACAAAACCCATCTCAATCCGTGCGGCTCCGCCTCGCCACCTGCGGATATCGAAGCGGGCGTGTCACGCGCGATCTATGAGGGCGCGCCGCGACTGATGGCGATGCTCGGAAAATTCAATATTCCGATCGACCTGTTGAATCAATTGCTGGCTGACCAGGCAGAGAGAAAGATCGATACCAAAACGCTGGCGCGCACTTTCCTTCAGCAACACGAAGCAATCTGGCGCACGTGGGTTGATCCAGCCGCCGCGCAGAAAATCGCCGCGAGCCTGCACAGGCCCTAGATGAAGTGATCGGACTTCGGGGCGTCCCCCAAGAGGACTTCCTTCGGGGCGTCCCAGGAGCATGAGCACATGGCGACTGTTTTTCCGGCACAAAGCGCGATGTCGATCGAGGCACCTGTCAATCGTGCGGTTGAATGGCTCAACGTACACTATGGCGATACGCTGCACGCCTTTTCCGCGTGGTTGCTGCAAACTTGTCTCGTGCCCCTGGAAAGCGGGCTGCGCGCTTTGCCCTGGTGGCTGGTGCTGTCGCTCGTGATGCTGATCGCCTGGCATGCCACGCGCCATCTGGGCAGGGCGGCTTTGCTGGTCGGCGGTATGGCGCTGATCGGCGCGATGGGGTTGTGGGACAAGCTGATGCAGACGCTCGCGCTGGTGGTGGTCGCCACGGCGATTGCCGTGCTGATCGGCATCCCGGTCGGCATCTGGAGTGCGCGCAGCAATCTGCTGCGCAACGTGCTCACGCCGGTACTGGACGTGATGCAGACGATGCCGGCTTTCGTCTACCTCATTCCGGCGTTGATGTTCTTCGGCCTGGGCAAGGTGCCAGCCATTTTGGCGACAGTGATTTACGCGATGCCGCCGCTTGTCCGGCTGACCGATGTCGGCATCCGGCAAGTCGACGCCGAGGTGTGCGAGGCGGCCTGGTCGTTCGGCACCACGCGCTGGCAGTTGCTGGTCGGGGTGCAGTTGCCGCTGGCACGCCCGAGCATCATGGCCGGCCTGAACCAGACGGTGATGATGGCGCTCGGCCTGGTGGTGCTGGCGTCGATGATCGGTGCGCGGGGCCTGGGCGAAGAGGTGCTTGATGGCATTCAGACGCTCAATATCGGCAAGGGGCTACAGGGAGGCATCGGCATTGTCATTCTCGCCATCGCGATCGATCGCGTCATGCAGGGTTACGGCGTTGACCAGCGCACTCGCAACAAGCGTATACAAGCGACGAAGGCCATCGCGGAGGTAAGCGCTGGAGGGCACCGGGATGGCCGATAGCAAAATCGGTATCCGCAATGTATACAAGATCTTCGGCGAGCAATGGCGGCGGGCGCTGGCGCTGGCCCAAGACGGCATCGACAAGGCGGACGTGTTGGCACGCACGGGCTGCACGATAGGCCTCAACAATATCTCGCTCGACATCGCCGCCGGCGAGATTTTCGTTGTGATGGGTTTATCCGGCTCAGGAAAATCGACATTGGTGCGTCACATCAATCGCTTGATTGATCCGAGTGCCGGCGCCATCGAAGTCAATGGGCACAATATTCTCGAGTTCGACCGCCGTGCCCTGCGCCACTTGCGGCGGCACAGCATCAGCATGGTGTTTCAGGGGTTCGGTTTGCTGCCGCACAAGACGGTGCTCGACAATGCCGCCTTTGCGCTGCGCACACGGGGGGATGACCGGCGCGCAGCCGTCGCGCTGGCGCGCGAATGGCTTGTCCGGGTCGGGTTGGAAGGCTACGAAAACAAATATCCAGATGAATTGTCGGGCGGAATGCGCCAGCGGGTAGGGCTTGCGCGCGCCCTTGCCGCCGATACCGACATCGTATTGATGGACGAGCCGTTTAGTGCGCTTGACCCATTGATTCGCGGCGAAATGCAAGACCAGTTGCTGCAATTGCAAGCCGGCCTTCGCAAAACGATCGTGTTCATTACCCACGATCCGGGCGAGGCTTTCAAGCTGGGCAACCGCATTGCGCTGCTGCGCGATGGCAAGCTGGTCCAGGCGGGGCGCCCGGCCGATCTGCTGGCGCACCCGGCGGACGATTACGTGAGCCGGTTCGTCGAGGGGCAGCGGACCGGCGGAGGTCGCAACGGACCCTGAATTGTGGGAAGGCCGCCGCCGGGTGCCAACGCTCCGGCTGACCGGCGCGCTACAGGGTCCCGATGAACTCTTTCCACGGGGTCCCTTGCAGGGTTTCGGTGGCCGCGTGTCCATAGGCGCGGATGATCAATGCGGCTCTTTCGAGCTGTTTCAGGTCGTTCGACTCGACGATGTCCACCACATCGAACCGTCCGAGCGTCAGATAGCTGTCTTTCCAAGTGACTGCAGGGCATTCAGTCTTGATTTTCTCTGCCACGGTAGCGGCGAGTTGTTTCAGGTCTTTGGGATCTTTGAACGCGTCAGGAGACAAACGGCTGAGGATGATGTACGCGGCCATGGAATACCTCCGTACAAAAAAATTGATCTGCCACTGGGTATGGGAAACACACGAGAGGAAAGGTCTTCCGGTCAAGGGGGAAGCGTCCGTGTGCCGTTTGATTATAGTTGCGCCGCAGGTTCATGGCCCCCGCGCCGCGTCGGCATGCCGCGGATGTGCGACACATTTTCGCGTTTCGTCCGCGCCTGGCTAGATTGCCCCCTGAGGACGCGCGTCATCCGTATCGACGCAGCAAACAAGGACTTCCGCATCTTCGTCGCCAAGACTGATATACACGTGCCCAACGGAACTGTCGAAGTACAGGCTGTCGCCGGGGTTCAGCGTAAACACGCTGCCGTTCTCGAAGCGTAGTTCGAGCGCGCCCGCCAGCAGAAACACGAACTCCTCGCCCGCATGGCGAATGTAGTCCGGGAAATCGGACAGCGCGCGGGCCCGCACATGCGCGCGCATCGGCACCATGCGCTTGCCGGTCAGATCGTTGGCCAACATGCCGTACTCGTAATTCGGCGTGTCATAGATCATCTGCTCGCCGGAGGCCGTGAACGACGGTGCCATGGGACCCGCAGACGCCTGTTTCGGTCTTCCGAAGATCGCGTCCAGGTCGAGTCGGAGCGTATGCGCGAGCGCCGCGAACTTGTCGTAGGTCAGCGCGATATCGCCGCGCTCCCCCTTTGAAATCGTCGAAACCGCGATGCCCGATTGCTCGGATAGTTGCGTCAGTGTCAGGCCGCGCGCCTTGCGTGCATCGCGAAGGCGCGCGCCGACCACCTTGTGGTCGATCTGCGGCGGCGTCACAGACGAGGGCGCGGCGAGGGGAGCGGCCAATTTAGGCATGTGGCTGAGTCCGGATACAGGGGGTTTTCTCGGATACGAGAATTTATTTTTTCTCGTATATGATAACTCACGTCGATTCTCCACATCCAAGGACCCGATCGTGCTCACCCTCGCGCTGGACAGTGCAAGCCTTTCCAAAAGACAGGTCATCGTCGCGACGACCCTTGGGACCGCACTCGAATTCTACGACTTCACCATTTACAGCTTTTTCGCGATCCAGATCGGTCAACTGTTTTTTCCGAGCGCGTCGCCGGTGAACCAGTTTTTGCTGTCGATCGGCGTGTTCGGCGTCGGCTTCGTCGTGCGGCCGCTCGGTGGCATCGTGATCGGCGCCTATGCGGATCGCGTGGGCCGCAAGAAGGCGATGGTGCTCACCATCATGATGATGGCGCTGAGTTGCGCGTTGATCGCTTGTGCGCCGACTTACGCCGTGGCCGGCATCGCGGCACCGTTCATCGTGCTTGCGGCCCGGCTGATCCAGGGCTTCGCTGCGGGCGGCGAGTTCGGGCCGGGAACGACGCTGCTGGTCGAATACGCGACCGACAACACTCGGGCATTCTTCGCGAGCTGGAATTTCGCCGCCACCGCGCTCGGACTTGCGCTCGGTGCGGTTGTCGCGACGCTCGTCAACGTCGCGCTGCCCAAGGACGCGGTGCTCGAATGGGGCTGGCGCGTGCCGTTCCTGCTCGGCATCGTCGCGGCGCCGGCCGGCATGCTGATCCGTCGTCGTCTCGAAGAAACGCTGACTCACACTTCGTCCGGCACGAAGCGGCCGAGCGGTGCGCTCAAAGCCGCACTGACCACGCATCTGAAGCTGACGGTCCTCGGCACATTCGCGGAACTCGGCGGCTCGGTGTCGGTGTATGTCACCGCGTTCTTTTTGCCGAGCCATGGGGTGCGTGCGCTGCATCTGTCGCCGACCTCGGCTGTCGTGTCGGGTGTCGTCAGTTCGCTGATGCTGTTCGCTGCCGCGCCGCTCGCCGGCCGCCTCGCGGACCGTTTCAGCCGCAAACGGGTGCTGGTGATCTCGCGGGTCGTGTTGCTGCTGTCCGTCTATCCGGCATTTGCAATGCTCGGCGCGCATCCTTCGATGCTGATGTTGTGCGCAGTGTCAGCGTTCCTCGCGATCTTCGTGGCTGGCCAGATCGTGCCTGTGCTCGTGATGATCCCCGAACTCTTTCCGAAGGACGTTCGCGCAACCGGCATCGCATTGACCTACGTTGTCAGCGCGTCGTTCTTTGGCGGCTTCTCGCCGTTCATCGCGAGCTGGCTGGTCGCGCAGACCGGTAATCCGCTCGCGCCGGCCTGGTATGTCGCCGTTGCGTGCGCCGTGTCGCTCGTGCCGGTGATCTGGCTGCGCGATCGCACCGGCGAAGCGCTGGATTGAACTTGATTGAACCATGCCTGGAGGACGCCACGCCATGAATGAGAACGCCGATTTGGTCAGCCGCTGCGCGGTCGAATTGCGCAGGATGATCGGCGCCAAAGCGATTTCGCCGGTGGAACTGCTCGACGCGTGCATCGAGCGCATAGAAGCGATCAACCCCGCGGTGAACGCGGTGACCGCCACCTGTTACGCGCAGGCGCGCGACGCCGCGCAAGCCGCGGAGCGTCAGGTAATGAGGGGCGAGCCGCTGGGCTTGCTGCACGGGCTGCCGCTCGGCGTGAAGGATCTCGAGGACACGGCCGGTCTCCTGACGACGTACGGCTCGCCAATGTCGCGCGGCAACGTGCCCACGCGCGATGTCGTGCTGGTCGAGCGGCTGCGCGCGGCCGGTGCGATTCTGGTCGCGAAGACCAACGTGCCTGAACTCGGCGCGGGCGCGAATACGCGCAATCCTGTATGGGGCGCCACCGGCAATCCGTTTAATCCGGAACTCAACGCAGGCGGCTCGTCCGGCGGATCGGCAGCGGCGCTCGCGTGCGACATGCTGCCGGTATGCACCGGCTCGGATACCGGCGGGTCGCTGCGCATTCCTGCGTCGAAATGCGGTGTGGTCGGCTTTCGTCCGTCGGCAGGGCTGGTGCCCAACTCGCGGCGGCTGCTCGGCTGGACGCCGATCTCGGTGGTCGGCCCGATGGGACGCACCGTCGCCGAAACCGCGCTGCAACTGGCTGCGACCGCGGGACTCTGCGCCGGCGACCCGTTGAGCTACGAAGTCGATCCGCTCTCCTTCGCGCCGCTCGCGCCGCTCGATCTGTCGTCGCTGCGCGTGGGCTGGACCGAAGACTTCGGCAGTTGCGACGTCGACGACGCGATCCGCGCCGCATTCCGCTCGCGCATCGCCGCGATCGCACCGATGGTCCATACGTGCGAAGAGGTCACGTTCGATCTCGGCGATGTACACCGCTGCTTCGACGTGCTTCGCGCGGAGAGTTTCGTCGCCGGGCTGCGAGACGCGTACACACGCGACCCCGGCGCGCTCGGACCCAATACCCGCGCCAACTACGAGATGGGGGCGAAGATGTCGCTCGCCGACAGCGCGTGGGCGCAAGCTGAACAGACGCGCATCTTCAAGCGTTTTCAGGCTGCCTTCGACCGCTACGACGTGATTCTGTCGCCGACTACGCCCGTGTCGCCGTTTCCGTGGCAGACGCTGTATGCGGCGCAGATCAACGGCCGCGCGCAGGAGAACTACTACCGGTGGCTCGCGCTCACCTATGTGGTCACACTGACGACGCATCCCGCATTGTCGCTGCCGTGCGGCGTCGATCACGTGGGCATGCCGTTCGGCTTGCAGCTCGTCGGACCGTTTCATGGCGACCGCAAGACGCTCGCGGTGGCTCATGCGTTCGAGCAGGCGTTCGATGCCCTGCCAGCGTTGCGCCGTCCGCGTCCGGACCTGTCGACGCTCTCACAGCCGACGCCGTCGCTGAAGTCGATCGTCACCGCGCCACCCATTCTCAACGCCACCGGTGAAAGTCATTCCGGTACCTCGACCGTTTAAACCATGCCCAACGAAATCAAACGCCTTCAGACCAACGCCCGGATGAGCCAGGTAGTGATTGCCGATGGCATCGCACCCGTTTTGTGCAACGCGGCATGAGGCAAGGAATCATGCAATGAAATTCGATACCGTCGTACTCGGCGGCGGCATAGTGGGCGTTTCGGTGGCAGTCCATCTGCAGCAGCGCGGCCGAGCGGTCGCGCTGATCGATCGTAAGCGGCCTGGCAACGAAACCTCATTCGGTAACGCCGGGCTCATCCAGCGCGAAGGCGTCTATCCGTACGCGTTTCCGCGCGAACTCTGCACGCTGCTGAAATACGCACGTAACCGCGCGCTCGACGTGCGCTACCACTTACGCGCGATGCCGAAATTGGCGCCGTTTCTTTACCGGTACTGGCACCATTCGCATCCCGAGCGCCACGCAGCGATCGCGCGATCGTACGCGACGCTGATCGATCGTTGCGTGATCGAGCATCGGGCGCTCGCCGAGGCGGCCGGGGCAAGTGCGCTGATCCGTCCGTCCGGCTGGATGAAGATTTTTCGCAGCGCCGCAACGCAGGACGAGGAAACGCGTACTGCGCAGCGCTGGAACAATGAGTTCGGCGTCGCGTTCGAGTCGCTCGATGCAGTGCAATTGCGGCAGGTTGAGCCGAGCCTGAGTCCGTCCTTGCTGGGTGCACTGCGTTATACGGCTTCGTATTCGGTTAGCGACCCCAATGCGCTTGTGCTCGCGTACGCGCGTTATTTCGAGCAACTCGGCGGCCGGATTCTGATCGGCGACGCGACGACGCTGGAGGGCGAATGGAAAGTGAATACCGAGCGGGGCTGGATCAACGCGCGCTCGGCAGTGGTGGCGATGGGGCCGTGGTCGGACCTGGTCAGCACGAAGCTCGGCTACCGGCTGCCGCTCGCGGTGAAACGCGGCTATCACATGCACTATGCGACCGACGGCGAAGCGTGCCTTAATCATCCAGTGCTGGACGTCGAAAACGGATATCTGATCACGCCGATGGCGCGCGGCATCCGGCTCACGACGGGTGTCGAACTCGGGCATCGCGATGCGCCCAAGACGCCGTATCAGCTCTCAGACGTCGAACCGATTGCACGCGAGTTGTTTCCGCTAGGTGCGCGTATCGACAACGAGCCATGGATGGGCAGCCGTCCGTGTACGCCTGACATGATGCCGATCATCGGTCCGGCAAAGCGTCACAAGGATCTCTGGTTCGCCTTTGGCCACGCGCACCACGGCCTCACGCTTGGTCCGGTCACGGGGCGTATGATTGCAGAGATGATGACGGGGTCGGATCTCATTGCCGATCCAACGCCTTTTCGGGTTGACCGGTTTTAGCGAAGAATGCGTCATCACGCGCTGTGACGGCGGCCTTTTGCGTGGGGCGGACATTCTTGGGCTGAAGGGAACATGGACCGGTCAGGGCACGTGCTACTTGAATATCACGAACGCAGCAAGCACCGCGTTGACCACTACGCGCCTGGCCCCGGGGGACTCGACTGGGCAACCCAACCGGATCCGTTCCGCGTGTTTCGCGGCGCACCGCGCATTGGGCTGCCGTTAGCGGCAGACACCCTGGCCACACGCTACAACGCGCTGCGCTGCGGCGTTCTGCCGCCCGCGCACCGATTCGATCTTTCTACGCTGGCAATCCTGTTCGAACTCTCGCTCGGCCTGTCCGCGTGGAAATCCTATGGCGCCCAGCGGTGGGCGCTTCGCTGCAACCCGTCGAGCGGAAATCTGCATCCGACCGAGGGCTATCTTCTCTGTCCGGCGCTGCCCGGCGTGCCCGGTGGGGTCTATCATTATCTGAGCCGAGATCATTTGCTCGAACATCGCGCTGCGGTGGATGACCCGCGATGGACCGAGGCGTTCTCGGAAAAGGGGGTCCTGATCGGCATAAATTCGATCCACTGGCGCGAGGCGTGGAAATACGGCATGCGCGCCTGGCGTTACTGCCAGCACGATTGCGGCCATGCCATCGCCGCGATGAGTTACGCAGCGGCAGCGCTCGGCTGGCAAACGCGGCTGGTGGAGGCCGCTGCGGATGATACGGTGGCCCGCTTGCTTGGATTGGACCGCAGCGAAGATTTCGGAGCGGCCGAAGCCGAGGTGCCGGATGTCTTGCTTTGGATCGGCAATCCTGAAATACGGCCTGATCTTGAGAGCATGCGGGCTGCTTTGGATAAGGCACACTGGTACGGATGCGCCAATCAGCTAAGCTCGGGACATGTGACGTGGCCGGATATCGATTCGATCCATCGCGCCACGAACAAGTCGCATACGCGCGAACCGACCTTGCTGAATCCGGAGCAGCGCCCATCGCCTGCGACGCCCGCCCTCGATCTCACTTTTGCCCGGATCGCTCGGCAGCGCCGCAGCGCTGTGAATTTCGATGGTACGACGCGCATTACCGACGCGGCTTTTTTCACCATGCTGGCGTGCCTGTTGGCATGTCCCGACACACCGCCGTGGAATGCGCTGACGTCTCCTGCTGCGGTACATCCGGTGCTATTCGTTCACCGCGTGGATGGCCTGGAGCCGGGCCTGTATGTGCTCGTGAGAGATCCGGCTGCGCAGCCGTTCCTCAAGCAGTCCATGCGTCCGGAATGGCTGTGGCAAAAGACCGGACCGGACCATCTGCCGCTCTATTTTCTGCTGCCATACGATTTGCGCGCCGCAGCAAAGCTGATCTGCTGCCACCAGGATATCGGCGCCGACTCCTGCTTTTCGCTGGGGATGCTCGCGAAATTCGAAATCGCCTTGAAGCAACCATGGCGCTATCGCCATCTTTTCTGGGAGTGTGGCATTCTCGGCCAAGCGCTCTATCTCGAAGCCGAAGCCGCCGGAGTGCGATCCACGGGGATTGGCTGTTTCTTCGATGATGAAATGCACGCGCTGCTCGGCGTTAAGGATCACGCTTGGCAAAGCTTGTATCACTTTACTGTCGGTGGTGCGGTGGTCGATCAGCGCCTGTCGGCATTTCCGCCGTATGAGGTTCAGCCTTGAAGCGAAAGCGCCACCTCTCGAAAATTTCCTCCCGCCCTTCACGCGCATCCTCCGTGAGGGGATAGAATAATGACGACCTAGCGTGGAGTTACGGTGCCGAACAGTTGTCCGACCACCGGCATGATGACCGCATTGGAGGTGCGCCATGCTCCGCCAGACCCGCAAGACCCGCAAAAACGTTAACGGCGCCTTGCTCGGCGCTGTCGTGATAGCTTCCATGCTTGGCGGCTATCCCTACCTTCAGCCAGTTGCGATCGCCGCGGGTGCTACACCGGTACCCGCCAAAGGGATACGCGTTCCGCCGGCGAGCGCTGCCGCGCCGGCAAGTGCTGCCGCGCCGACAAGCGCTAGCGCGCAGGCAAGGGCTGCCGCGCCAGTCGACTTCCCCGCCATCGTGGAACGATACGGGCCTGCCGTCGTGAATGTCAGCGCGCCCACGCCGGAGCAGCAAACGTCGGGGCCAGTGCCCGAGGCCATTGATCAGGACGATCCCTTCTTCCAGTTCTTCAAGGGTTCCGCGCCGCAATTTCAAGACCCGGGAGGCAGTTCGCCACACGTGATAAGGGGTATCGGCTCCGGCTTCATCATCAGCCCGGACGGCCTGATCCTGACCAATGCTCACGTGGTGGACGGCGCCGAGGAAGTTGCGGTCAAGCTGACCGACCGGCGCGAGTTCAAGGCAAAGGTCCTCGCCGTCGACGCGCAGAGCGATGTCGCAGTGCTCCGGATCAACGCCAAGAAGCTTCCGACCGTCAGACTTGGCGACTCGTCGCGCGTGCGCGCCGGCGAACCCGTGCTGACGATTGGATCACCCTACGGCTTCGAGAACACCGTCACGGCCGGCATTGTCAGTGCCGCCCCCCGCGCGCAGCCGGACGGCAACGCTGTTCCCTTCATTCAGACTGATGTCGCCGCCAATCCCGACAATTCCGGCGGCCCCTTGTTCAACCGCTCCGGCGAGGTTATCGGCATCAACGTGCAGATCTATGCGCAGACGGAGAGGTACCAGAGCCTGACCTTTGCCATCCCGATCAACGTGGCGACCAAGGTGGAAGCGCAGTTGCTGGCCCAGTCCAAGGTGGCCCAGGGCTACCTTGGCATAGGCGTGCAAGACGTCGACCCGGGCCTGGCTCGGGCATTTGGCCTGCCCGGGCCGGAAGGTGCGCTGGTCACTTCCGTAGAGCCCGGCACGTCAGCCGCAGCCGGCGGCATCAAGCCAGGCGACGTCATCACACAGATCGGCGACAAGGCGATTGACCGGTCCGCCGAACTCGCGGAGCGTGCGGCCGCCCTCAAGCCCGGGACGAAGGCCACACTCACGCTGATCCGCAATCGAAAACCGATGACGGTCACGGTCACGGTCGGCGCGTTCGAGGAAAAATCCGCCGTTCGGCAAGACGAAGGCAACGCAGCCGATCGCCTCGGCTTGGCGGTGCGCCCGCTCAATGAGGCCGAGCGTGTCGCCAGCGGGCTTGCAGAGGGTCTGATGGTGGACGGGGTCTATGGGGCCGCGGCAGGTACCGGCATCCAACCCGGCGATATCATCCTGTCGCTCAATGGCACGCCGGTCAGATCGCGGGAGCAACTGGGTACGCTGGCAGCAAAGGCCGGGAAGCAGGTCGCATTGCTGATCCTGCATGACAACACCCGCGTCTTTGTCTCGGTCGAACTCAGGTGAATGCGTGCCGGCGAGCGAAGTATCGATCAGGTCGTTAGGCGACGACCCGGGTGATGGGAGAGGAGGGGCGTGACGTTCAACGAGCTGAAACGCCAGAAATTGCGACGGTAACGTTCTGTAACGGCTCATCCGCAGGCAGATACGGTCATTTATGAGCGAGAGTGTAATAATCAAGATGCGTCTCTCGAGTATGAAGCCGCGTGGCAAGCCGTGGCAACTTCCCCTTGTGCATTGCCCTCACTCGCCCAAGTAGACGCCAATGCGCGGAATTCCGTTGAACGTGCAATTCCACCCCACGGAATAGCTGACCACGCCTGAGAGGGCGAGTAGATCATTACACCTAATGACATCGAAGTTCCCACGAATGGGCACCGTATCTCCCTCAAAAGCGGTTGGACCGCAAAGCCGAATCTCATCATCACCTCCGTATTTCTCGTGATCGAGAAACGCTGGAGCGCTCCACCGGCAGCAAATTCACCTCAGTTGTCGACGCTTACGGACAGACCGTCTTCTCCTGTGGCAGCTTCACCGCATAGACCCCCTCGTGCCGCAGGATGAGCAGTTCGGCGCACTAAAAAGTTTTTTGGACGATGGGCTAGTGGAGAATGTCGGTCTGTGTCAAGTCACAGTGGATGAACTGACCGCCGCAAGACAGGTTTTGCCGATCTCGTCTGTTCAGAATCGATACAACGTATTGGATCGCGAGAGCGAAGCGGTGTTAAGTGAGTGCGAAGACAAGGGAATCGTGTTCATTGCGTGGGGCCCCTTGGCATCGGGTGCGGTGGTTTCTGAACCCTTGTTGGCGGAAATGGCTGCCGCACGCGGTGTCACACCAACTCAGATCGCCTTGGCATGGCTTTTACGCCGAAGCAACGCGATACTCCCCATACCTGGAACAGGCTCTCCGGAGCACCTGCGAGAGAACATTAGGGGACAGGAAATCGACCTGACTGATCAGGAATTTGAACTGCTGGATGGGGGGAGGAGCCTGGGGTTGCTATCCCGCTGACTTTGGAAATAAGAAAAGGCGTGCCGAACGATGAACTGCCCCCCGTAAAGTTGGGCGGCCAAGTTTGCGGGGGCAGTTCAGGCGAGCATGGAGTTGCTGGGGAGACTGCCCCGAGCTTCACATTCGGCCCACGGACCGCTGACCTTTGAATTGCCCCCGCGTCCTCTACGCATCAAATAAACCGGCTCAGGAATGCACGCGTGCGAGGGTGTTGCGGATTCGACAGCACCTCTTTCGGAGGTCCTGATTCGACCACCTTGCCGCCATCCATGAACACGACCCGATCGGCGGCTTCGCGAGCAAAGCCGATTTCGTGCGTGACAACGATCATGGTCAAGCCCTGGTTCGCCAAGTCGCGCATCGTCGCCAGGACTTCGCCCACGAGTTCCGGATCCAGCGCGGACGTCGGCTCGTCAAACAACATCAGCTTGGGCTTGATCGCCAGCGCCCGCGCGATGGCTACACGTTGCTGCTGTCCGCCCGACAATTGTCTCGGATACGCGTTGGCCTTGTCTCGCAAGCCGACTTTGTCCAGCAGTTCCATCGCGTAAGCCTCGGCTTCGGCCCGGTCTTGTCCATGCACGCCAATCGGCGCTTCCACGATGTTCTGCAAGACTGTGAAATGCGGATACAGATTGAATTGCTGGAACACCATCCCGATATCGCGGCGTTGACGGGCAAGCGCATGCGGCGTCAGCTTGCACAGCCGCCGGCCGCGCAATTCGTAACCGATCTGCACCTCGCCAACCATGATCGAACCCTGGTCCATCGATTCGAGTTGATTGATGCAGCGCAGGAAGGTGGATTTCCCCGAGCCCGAAGGCCCGAGAATCACGACGACCTCACTGCCATTGACGTCGAGATCGATGCCTTTCAGTACCTCGTTGTCGCCGAAGCGCTTGTGGACGTTTCTCGCGCGTACCAGCGGACGCGTCTCGGACGGCGTCGGACTTTGATTTGTTATCGAATTCATCGTTGCTGACCTCCGACTGACCGGGCGACGCCATTGGGGGGCACACTGGCAAACGCGGATGCAGCACGCTTGCGCGTCGCCTTGATGCCCTCTCCGCGGGCGTAGTACCGTTCGATCGCCGATTGCCCGACATTGAGCATCGATGTCACCAGCAGATACCACAGCACTGCAACCATCAGCAGCGGAATGACCTCGAACGTACGGTTATAGACCGCTTGCACCGAGTACAGCAGATCACCCATGGCGATGACGCTGACCAGCGACGTCGCCTTGATCATGCTGATCAGTTGGTTGCCTGTTGGCGGCACGATCGCTCGCATGGCTTGCGGAATGACAATTCGACGCATGGCCCTCGCGCGCGTCATCCCGAAAGCCATCGCCGTTTCCCTTTGCCGCGAGTCCACCGAGATCAACCCGGCACGAATGATCTCCGCCATATAAGCGGCCTCGTTCAATGCCAACCCGGCAATCGCCGCCGTCAACGGTGTAATCAGTTCATTGGTATTCCACGTCCCGAACGTTGGCCCGAACGGCACGCCGATCGACAACTGTGGAAACAGCGTCGACAGGTTGTACCAGAAGATCAACTGCACCAGCAGCGGCGTACCGCGGAAAATCCAGATATAGAGCCCCGCCAGCTGCCGCGCCAGCAGACTCTCCGACAACCGCGCTATCGCGAGGCCCAGGCCCAGGAGCACGCCGATGAGCATCGACACGACCGTCAGTCCCAGCGTGACCATCAAGCCATTGACGATCGATCGCGCGGAGAACCACCGCGTCACCACGTGCCATTCGAAAGCCGGGTTGCGCGCGATGATCCATGCCAGGTTCGCGCCCACGCCGAGTGCTATCGCCCACGCCAGCCAGCGGCCCCATGGAAGGGGCTCGTGAGCGTTTGCCACGTCGTGCAGGCGCGCTTCGTCGGCGTCGGCGGTCGGCGTGCGTGTTTGACCGGGCGTGTTCATTTCGTATCATCCTTCGCAAGGTTGATTCCGGGCGCCTTGATCATGTTGCCCTCCAGTCCCCATTTCTTCATGATGCGCGCGTAGGTACCGTTATCGAACAGCTTCTGCAGCCCGTCGCGCAGCACGCCGGTGAGCGGCGAGCCCTTCGACACCACGGCGCCCTGGAACAGATCCCTGAAGCCGTTCCTGGCACCCGTGCCGGCGAGCGCCAACGCACCGTGGGTCTGCGCCGTGAAATATGTCAGAGGCGCTTGCGATGAGAAAAACGCGTCGGAACGACGCGAGCGCACCGCCAGAATCGACGTCGCCTGATCGGTGAACGACTGCACTTGCACAGCAGGCTTGGCCGCCTCGGTGCAATGCAGTGATTGTTGCTTGATGACTTTCTCCGCCGAGCCGGCTGCCATCACCGCGATCCGCTTGCCGCAGGTATCGTCAAGCGAATTGATGCGCTGCGGATTGCCGGATTGCACCGCAAACACTACGAACTCCTGAACGTAGTCGATGAAATCATTATTGGCCTGGCGCTCAGGGAAATCGCCGATCGGACCCATGGCGAACTGATACCGGCCGGCCTTGATTCCGCTCAGGATGCCCGAGAGACCGCTCACCGTCTCATGCCGGATCTTGACGCCGAGCAACTGGCCGAGCGCCTCGGCGAGATCGGCCGACGCACCGCTGAGCGAATGCGCGTCCTCGACGATCTCGTACGGGGGGAACGAGCCGTTGTTGACCGCGGTCATCGCGCCGGCGCTTTGGATCTCCTTGGGCAATCTGGCGTGCAGCTTGGCATCCATGGTTTGCGTCGGGATGGCGTCCGCGGCAACAGCCGCGTGCGCGAGGCAGGCCGACAGACCGGCCACCAAGGCGGCGCGAACGAAGGTATGAAGCATCATGGCAACGATCCTTTGGACGATGGGAAGTCAGGCAGTGGGTTAACGCAGTTCAGGCTTGGCAAACCGGCGGTTCTCCAGCACCGGCAAAACATTGCGGGCGTGCGCCAGCCGTGCCGGGTCGACTTCGGCGAACAGCAGCGCCGGCGCCTCGGCCGCGCGCGCGATGGCCACGCCGAGCGGATCGACCACCATGCTGTTGCCAATATTGCGTTCGCCGCATTCGCCGACGGCGACAACGTAGACCGTGTTCTCGAGCGCGCGGGCGGTGACCAACACGTCCCAATGCATTTCCTTGAGCGGTCCCTTGACCCATGCCGAAGGCAGCACCAGCAAATCGGCGCCATCGAGCGCCAGGCGGCGCGCCAGTTCCGGGAAGCGCACGTCGTAGCATGTCATCAGGCCCACGCGCAGCCCGGCCACGTCGACCAGCGGCGGCACCGCAACGCCAGGTTCGACATTGGTCGATTCCTTCATCGAAAACGCGTCGTACAGATGCAGTTTTCGATACTGCGCCACGATCTCGCCATCTCGAATGGCGATCAGTGTATTCCATACGCGTCCGGCCTCGGACGGATTGTGGACGCTCATCATCGTCGTCATGCGCGAACCGCGGCTAGCCTCGAGCAGTTGCGTCACGAACGGGCCGTCAAGCGGCTGCGCGGCGCGGCGCACCAAGTCCGGGTCGGCGATGTCGCGCGCCAGGATACCTTCGGGGAGCACCAACAGGTCCGCCTTGGCGGCGCTGGCGCGCGCCATCAGGTCGAGACAGATTTGTGCGTTTTCTTCCCACACGCGGCTCACGGCGAATTGCCCCAGTGCAACTTTCATCATCATGGCTCCAATAGATGCATTCAAACAGCGTGCGGAAACAGTTCGGAAGGCGACAACCGGCGAGGCGTAAGTTGTTGCGCGTGCAGTTCCGCGGCGAAGTCGAGGATCATTGCCTCGTTCTCGGCAAATCCGTTGCGATTCCACGTCGCCGGCAGATCCTGCGAGGTCTGGCGTAGTTCGTCGATGATCCACGGCGTGGTGTCGGCATACTTTTCGCGCTTCTGCAGCCAGATGCGGGCCGACTCGTCCAGCAGTTCGCTCAGGGCCTGCGGCAGCCAGGGATGTTCCCGCACCACGCCGGGTTTGATGCCGAGGATATGGATCCCCGGGACGTAACCGACTTCCTTGAAATATGACACTTCGGCGTCGCGGCAGTTGGGCAACAGTTGCCGCATGCCCGACGACGGCGCGAAGAAGCCGGGCGGCATGAACGGCGTGAAGATCGCGTCGAGCTCGCCGCTGGCCAGCAATTCGACCATCGGGCGCTCGTTCGGCACCGCGTCGATGCGTCCCGGCCGGCCGAAGCCGTTGAGCCGATCCGTGATCTCGTGCTGGTCGGTCAGGCGGCCGACCAGCCACTCGGCGTCGTCGATCCCGATGCCGGCCCGGCGCAAGATCGCGCGTGTCCAGGTGTTGCCGGAATCACGCCAGCCGGTCAGGCCGATGCGCTTGCCAGCGAGTTGCTCGATCGACGTCAGGCCGCTGTCGGCCGCAGTGATGATGCAGCGGTGACGAAACGCGCGCATCAGGAAATGCGGTACGCCGACGAGCGACTCGTCGCCGGACGCTCGCGCCAGGGAGTACGCGCTGAACGAAGTTTCGCCGGCATCATACCGGGGATCGTTGGCCAAGTTGCCCGGAAGGGTGCCAACCCGGTCGATCTGCAGGTCGAAGTCCGGGGAGCGCAAGTCGCCCAGGGCGAGCGGCACGATGTAGTCCCAGTCGCGTACTGCCAGTTTGAGGGTGATGCCCAAAATCGTCTCCAGAGTGTCGGGGATATTGCACGCAGGCATGCTTCATTCAGCGCTGTCGATATCCATGCTAAATGTAATAATTTTGACGTACAATGATATTTTTGTTATTGAACAAAAATGAATCTCTATGGAACAGACGCAGCCGATAGCGTGGTGGGTGCAACACCTGAGTGATCGCACGACGCGTGGCATCGCCCTGGAGACGATGGCGCTGGTTCGGTCCGGCGCACTTGCGGTGGGTTCGCAATTGCCGCCGGTGCGTGACTTGGCGCAGGCACTCGGCGTGAGTCCCGCGACGATTTCGGGTGCGTGGGGCGAGTTGCGGCGATACAAGATCATCAATGGCCGCGGGCGCAACGGGGTTTGGGTGTGCGGCGATAAAGTGTCGCCGCATCCCCAGCGCTTCGAGATCGCAACGGCGTTCGGGCAGCACATCGTCGCCGATCTGAGCTTTGCCACGCCCGATCCCGCGTTGTTGCCGGATCCGTCGCGCGCGCTGGCCGAAGGCTTGCGAGCACCGGATATCAATACCTACAACCGCGCGCCGATTGTCGCGTCGTTACGCGAGGCTGCGGCGCGCCGCTGGCCATATCGGCCAGAGGCACTCCTTGCGACCAACGGCGGCTACGAAGCGCTATTGTTGGCCCTGCAGACACTGGTGCTGCCGGGCTCTGTAGTGGCGATTGAAGATCCGTCGGCGACGCGAATTCTCGACATTCTCGAATATCTGGGCGCGCAGGTCGTGCCAGTGGCGTGTGACAGTGAGGGCCCACAACCGACCGCGTTGCGCGAGGCACTCAAGCGCAAGCCGGTGGCGTTCGTCTACCAACCGCGCACCCACGCCACGACTGGCATCGCGGTCAGCGGTGCACGGCTGGACGAGCTGGCGAAGCTACTCGCGCGCAGTGAAACGCTGATGGTCGAGGACGATGGCCTCGGCGATATCGCGAGCTATCCGGCGGTGAGCTTGGGCGAACGCTTTCCGGAGCGCACCGTGCACATCGTGTCGTATTCGAAATCGCTGGGACCGGACCTGCGTTTGGCAGTGCTGTCGAGTTCGGCCGACATTGTCGGTCGCATTCAGGCGTTTCGAAACTTTGGCGCGCGCTGGACCAGTCGCATTCTGCAGGGGGCGGCCGCCTGGATGCTCGACGATCCGGAGGTTTCGGCCAGCGTGGCGCACGCGCGCGGCGTCTACGCCGAGCGCCGTAACGGGCTGCTTGCCGCCTTGCGCCAGCGCGGGGTTCGGACCGAGAGCCACGATGGTCTAAGCCTATGGATTCCCGTCGAGTCGGAGCAATTTGCGCTGGTCACCATGGCCGCGCGCGGCATTGCGGTGCTCCCCGGCAGCCGGTTTTGTTTGGTCAACGCACGCGATCACATTCGCGTAGGCACCGGCATGTTGACAGAAAATATCGAGATGGTGGCCGACGCGATCGCGCTGGCTGCCCGATTGCGTTGAGCGCTGAACGGACCGTCGGCCCTTGTGCTCGATAACCGAGCATCCAGGCCGCGTCCGCATCAAGGCCCCCGAACAAACTCGCTAGTACCTCGCCGAAACCATAGCCCACGCCGGCAACGACCTTCCCCCAGACCCATGAGACCCAAAAGGACAGGGAATACCCTGTCTTTTTTTTACTTCTTATTGTTGTCATCATTTACTAACATTAGCAATGTGTTCTACATGAAAGGCGCGGGCATTCTGTTCCGTTGAGGAACTGGCGTCGCTGAAGCGTGGCGATCCCTTCCGTGCACCCTGCTTCCATCAACTCGTTTGAGCAAAGGTATTCACCATGGCAACGACTACGAAACGGCAATCGATCATTCCGCCCGGGTTCCAGGCGTGGTACGACGCCTACCACTTCTCCCCGGCGACTCGCGTGGGAGACACCATTTGGGTTTCCGGCCAAGTTGGGATCGACGCCGAGATGAGGCCCGGTGAGGGTATGCAGGCGCAGGCCCGGATCGCCTTCGAGTCCTTGAAAGCCGTTCTTGAGGCCGCGGGGGCGAGCCTGGCCGACGTCGTCGAACTGACGACCTTCCACACGAATCTTCGGCATGACATCGAGGTCTTCTCGGCGGTCAGGGACGAGTACTTTCCGAACCGCTATCCGTCGTGGACTGCAGTTGGCGTCACGGAGCTAGCCCTTCCCGAGTTGTGCATCGAGATCCGGGCGGTGGCAGTGGCCGGGTGCGGTGATACCTAAGCCAGGTTATCCAAACACCCTCAGTTCACGTGGGGAGCAGGTTGTGCCCTTCCTCACAGGGAGCACACCAAAAAAATGCGGCGACTTGCTCTCTGCGCTTCGCACTCGCGGCGCCGACCGCGATCGCCAGGGAGCCGAGATGTACATCGGGGATATCAGAATGGCCCGCCTTTTACAGGCTTTGACATCGTGCGTCTCTATCGCCCGGATCTCGCTTGAGGCACGCATCTGTTTGCTTGCCCTTTGCCTACTGGTGCTCAGCCTGGGCACGACCGCCACGGTCATCGGTATCAACAGCAGCCGCCAGACGGAGGCCAGCACGATGGCACTCGCGCGAAGCGGTTCACGTGAGGCGGCGGGCTCGCTCGAAACCGCGTTCAGGACTCACCTGGGAGCCGTTCTCCAGCTTGCGTCGATCGCTCGACGCACCAGCGAGGCCACCCATCCGCCGACGCGTGACCAGTTGGACGACATGATCAAAGGCTTCTTGTCAGACCACCCCGACGTTGTAAGCGCGGGCTTTATCTGGGAACCCAATGCCCTGGATGGTCGGGATGCCGAGTTTGCCGGCCAGCAGCCGCGCTTCGACGAGACAGGCCGCTACAAGGTCCTTTGGCACCGCAAGTCAGACGGCAGTTTGTTGGCCCAGCCTCTTCAATTCATGACGACGCCGGGGGGCAACGACTGGTACGAAATGCCCAAGCGGACCGGCCGGATCTTCTTCACGGAGCCTTACGCTTACCCGGTGGACGGAAAAGAGGTGTCGGCGACTTCGCTGATCGTGCCCATCATGGTGAACGGCAAGTTCCGCGGTGTCGTCTACGCGGACTTCACGCTCAATCAACTTGGAATGATCCTTGTAGGCATCCGGTCTGTGGACGGCGCCGATATGGCGCTAATCTCCAATGGCGGTTTATACGCGGCCCATTCGGACGCCACATTGCTTCAGAAGCCGGCGCAGGACATTCCCGAAGAGGGGCTCAGGGCTGTGAGGGGGGGCAGGCCGTACGAGTATGAAGACGAGGTTGGCGTGGTGCACCTGCTGCAGCCTGTCGTCGTACACCGGGACATGCCTCCCTGGGCCGTGCGTGTCAGCTTTCCGAAGGTGCTCGCGACGCAAGCGGCTCGGGACCTGATGAGGGATGCCCTTGTCACGGCCGCGATATGTGCGGCGGTCGCAACCGGCGTACTCGTGTTGCTGCTTCATCGCCTGATGTCACCGCTGCGCGCCTCTCCGAAGCCGATGTGATTTGCGAACGGCACCCGCCTCGTTTGACCGCGTAGGCGTTACCCAGCGCAGGGAATACCCTGTATTTTTTCCCCTTCTTATTTTTGTCATGATTACCTAACATTGGTAATGTGTTCTATAAACGCAGCGGCCGGAAGTGTTCGCAACCCGGTTGCCAGGCTAATCACGAATCAGGAGACCACCCATGGATGAAATCGGCGTAGTCAAGTAGTCGTGGCTGATCGAATCGAAATGAACGTGTTTCGCCCGGGAGCGGCGCGACAAGTGTGTGAAGGCGGAATCGGAAGGGGAACCATCATGAGGAAGTGCAGCATCGGAGCCGTGTCTGCTATCGCGGCCGCTTTATTGCTTGTGGGTGTGACTGCTGTCGCGGCAGACGACATTACGCCGGAGGGAGGCGATCGCGCGGCGAGCAAGGACGGCGCCGTACCGGCCTATGCGGGGAAGCAATCGCCTGATGCTGGGTGGTCGTACGGGAAGTATCGAGGCGATTTCTGGAAGCATCGGAGCGAGAAGCCGCTTTATTCGGTCGACGCCTCGAATGTCGACAAGTACGCAAGCCAACTGTCACCCGGTCAGATCCAGTTGATCAAGCAGACGAAGGGCTATCGGATGGACGTCTATCCGTCGCATCGCGAATGCCAGGTGCCGGATGCCGTTGCACAGAACTCGAAGGCGAATCTCACGGCGGCGAAGCTCGATTCGACCGGCGAAATGGTGCAGACCGCGATTTTCCCCGGCGTGGCGTTCCCGCAGCCCAAGAACGGCGCCGAAGCGATCCTGAACTACGTGATGCGGTACCGGGGCGAAGGTGTTGAATGGCCCCCCATCGTAACTTCCATTTCCCCGCGCCCCGGTGGCGGCGAATGGATCGATGCCATCGGCCCGCAGGTCTTCTATTTCCCATGGGGCAAACAGGGCAAGACTACGCCAGCGGACGTCGACCAGCTCAGTCTGGCCGCCTACTTCACCGCGAACTCGCCGGCGGCGTTGGCCGGACAGGCTTTTGTACAACGCCAATATTTCAACAAGGCATCGGAAACGTTCTACTACTTTCCCGGACAGCGACGGGTGAGGCGCATGCCGGCCTATACGCACGACGCGCCATTGATCGGCTTCGAGAACCAGTACCTCATCGATGAAGCCAACATGTTCAACGGTGCTATCGACCGGTTCAACTGGAAGCTCGCGGGCAAGAAGGAAATGATCGTTCCGTACAACGCCTTCGGCATGTACAAGTTCAACAGCAAGTTGCACGACGTTGCAACACCGAATGGCATCGCTGCCGATAATCGGCGCTACGAGATGCACCGCGTCTGGGTCGTCGAGGCGACGGTCAAACCCACTGCACGCCACGCGTCGTCGAAGAAAACGTTCTATCTGGACGAAGACAGCTGGCTGGCGCTCGTCGGCGAGGACTACGACGCCCAGGGCAAGCTGTGGAAGGTGCGAGAAAGCTACCCGATTCCGGTGTGGGAGCTGGGTGGCGCTTGCGATAACGAACCATTCGTACAGTACGACCTGAACAACGGACGTTACGTATTCGATCAATCGACTATCGGCCAGGGCAAGGATCTTCACTGGTACCAGCAGATCAGCGATCCGCGGTTCAAGTCCGACTTCTACACTGCGGAGACGCTGAGGTCGGTCAGCGAGCGCTGAGCGTTGTTGCGAGGATAAGAGGGCCAACGTGCACCGACGGCGCACGTCGGCATTGAATGCAACTGCTGGGTGAGGGGACGATGAAAAGGAAAATTATCAGTAGGCATGCTACGGTTTCGCTCGCAATTTTGGGCGCGGCAACGTCGAGCGCGTACGGCTATGAGTTCACGATGGGGCCGGACGACAGCATCAAGGCTTCGTGGGTGAGCAACCTCACAGCGGGCGCTGGGATTCGGACCAAGAATCCGAGTTGCTCGCTCACCGGTGATCCGAACGCGAACGGGTGCGGCGCGGCGGCCAACGTCGATCAATGGGGGTTCGGTGACAACGGTGACCTGAATTACCGCAAGGGGAAGCCGTTCACCACCTACCTGAGTGCGACCAGCGAATTGCTGTTGACGATGCCGAGCGAGGGGCTCAAGTTCATGGCCCGCGGCACGGGCATGTATGACTTCATGGCCAAGAATACGGAGAGAACGCCGCTCTCGAGCACTGCTTCGGCGCAGGTCGTCTACAACGCGCAACTGCTCGACCTGTGGGGCGAGAAGGATTTCACGATTTCCGGGCGGCCCGCACACGTGCGACTCGGCAACCAGGTGATCAACTGGGGCGAGAGCATCTACGCCATGGGCGGCATCAATGCCACCAACTCGCTCGACATCCAGAAGCTGCTGGTTCCGGGGTCGCAACTCAAGCAGGCGCTGCTCCCGGCGCCGATGCTGAGCTTCGCCGCGGACCTTTCCCATGGGGTCAGCACCGAGGCTTACTACCAGTGGCAGTGGAACGGGAACCGCTACCCGCCGGTCGGAACGTTCTGGTCGACCACGAATGCCTTTGGCCGCGGCGCGGAACCGCTCACGATCAGCACCGCCAACTTCAACGCGGCGGGCCCCAGCGCGGGGACGATTGCGAACGCGACTGGCGGGCCGGGCGCGGCACGTAATGCGAACGCGATCAGCGCGATCAACGCTGGCCTCGTCAACGGGGACTTCGCCGGGCCGCCGTTCAATGATATCGGCCTTCCCGTGTCGACGAAGCTGCCGTCGAAGTACAAGCCACAGTTCGGCGTGAAGTTCAACTATGCGCCGAGTTTCGTTGACGCGAACTTCGGGTTCTATTACCTGAACTATGCGGACAAGTCTCCGGTGCTCACGTCATTGGCCAACGGAACGGTACAGTGGTCGTATCCCGAGAACCGGCAGCTCTTTGGCGTCAGTACGAATTTCGGGCTGGGCGACTGGGCGATCGGCGCTGAGCTGTCGTATCGCCCGCGCGACGCCGTGGCGCTCTCGAGTTGCTTTGGTCCCGGCGGTCCGCTCGACCTGAATACGAACGGCGTAGCCGGCATCGACTGCAAGCAATGGGTCGACAAGAAAAAATTCCAGTTCGACATCAACGGCATTCTGGCGCTGACGCCGAGCAAGCATCCGTTCATCAAGCTGCTCGGCGCGGATGCGGCGGCGCTGACGTGGGAGGTGACGTGGATCAAGTACCCGGGCCTGAGTTCGAGCGGCGTGACGCGCACCATCAACGGGCAAACGGTCACGCAGGTGCCCCAAGCCGGTTATCTGCCCTGGCTGAACCAGAACTCGGGCCTGGGCTATCCGATCGCGATGGCGCAGGGCACGTCGAGTTCCGTGGGCGCGACGATCGATTTCAACTGGACTTATGACGGCACCCTGATCCCCGGGTGGCAGGTGACGCCCGGCGTGACCTTCTCCGACGCGCTCTATGGCTATACGCCGACGTTCTCGGCGAACTACATGCAAGGCGCGAAATCGGTGAATTTGTACGTACTGTTCAACCAGAATCCGACGGTCTGGCAGGCGGGCATCAATTTCACGATGTTCTTCGGCGGGCACAACACGGTGGGTCAGCCATTCGCAGATCGAAATTTCATCGGAGTGTTCGCCACTCGGAACTTCTGACGGGTGAAGCTGTGGGAGACGGCGCACGTCGTGCGCCGTTGAAATACTTGAAGGGGTGATGTTGTGCTCAATCGTCTAGTCAGCGGTCTGGAAAAAGTCTTCTTCGGCCACCGTGTGATCGTGCTCGCGGTCATCGGCTTGTTTACTGCCCTCATGGCGGTGTTCGCCGTGCAGTTGCGCATGGACGCCGGCTTCGAGAAGCAGATGCCGATCGGCCATGAATACATCCAGACGTTCCAGAAATACCGGTCCGATCTGCTCGGTGCGAACCGGATCACCGTTGTCGTGCGGGCGCGCAAGGGTTCCATCTGGACGACGGAGGGGTTGACGCGGCTGTACAAGGTGACCCAGGCGGTCACGTACCTGCCGAACGTCGATCGAATCGGTGTTCGGTCGCTGTGGACGCCGAACGCGTTCGTCAATGAGATTACCGATGAAGGGTTTCGCGCGGAGCCAATCATTGCGGGCACGATCACGCCCGACCAGTTGACGCCCGGGATCGTCGCAAACATTCGTCGCTCGACAACGCTGGGCGGCTATGTCGGCACGCTCGTCTCGCATAACGAAGATAGCGCGATGATCACGGCCGAACTGAACGAGCGGGATCGCACTGGCAAGGTGCTCGATTACGTGGCGTTCAACCATCTGCTCGAAGCCCAGATTCGCAAGCCGTTCGAGGATGCGGGCTATGAAATCCAGATCATCGGCTTCGCCAAGCAGATTGGCGACATTGCCGATGGCGCCACCGCCGTGCTCGGCTTCTGCGCGATCGCACTGTTGCTGACTGCGCTGGCCGTGTACTGGTACTGCCATTCGGTGCGCTTCACGGTGCTGCTGATCGTCTGCTCGCTGACCTCGCTCGTCTGGCAGTTCGGGACGTTGAAGCTGCTGGGCTTCGGGCTCGATCCGCTGGCCGTGCTGGTGCCGTTCCTGGTGTTCGCCATCGGTGTGTCGCACGGCGTGCAGCAGGTCAACTTCATCGTGCGCGAGATCGCGCGTGGGCATAGCTCATTCGATGCGGCACGGCACAGCTTCAGCGGCCTGCTGATCCCGGGCGTGCTGGCCCTCGTCACCGCCTTCGTGTCGTTCATCACGCTGCTGCTGATCCCGATCCCGATGGTGCGCGAACTGGCGATCACCGCCTCGCTGGGTGTGGCCTACAAGATCGTGACGAACCTGATCCTGCTGCCGGTCGCCGCATCGTGCTTCAACTTCTCGAAGGCATACGCCGAAAGCGCACTCAAGCGTGGCGCTTGGCGCTCGGCGTTGCTGCGTCCGCTGGCGAAGGTTGCCCAACCGAAGTATGCGGGGGTCACGGTCGCCTTGACCTGTGTGGTCTTTGCACTCTCCGCCTGGCAGAGCCGCGACCGCGTGATCGGCACGATGCAGCCGGGGGCACCGGAGTTGCGTGAGCACGCACGGTTCAATCTCGATGCGACGTCGATCGCGAGCAGCTATGACATGGGTCTCGACTGGCTCTCGGTCGCGATCGAATCGGGCGGTAAGGCCTGCGACAACCCGGCGCTCGGGTTGTACGAGGACGACTTCACGACTGCCATGCGGACCGAGCCGGGCGTGGTGTCTGCCCAGTCGTATTCGGCGATGCTGCGTACCTACAACGCGGGCTACAACGAAGACTATCCGAAGATGAATGTCGTGCCGATCTCCCCCGAGAACTACGGCGCGGTTTCGGTCGACGTCGGGCGTATCAAGGGATTCATGAAAGCTGACTGCAGCATGACTGCCGTGCACCTGTTCCTGACGGATCACAAGGCGACGACGATCAACCGGATTCTGGCTGACGTGAAGCAATACCGCGCGTCGCACCCGTTCCCCGGTATCAACATCCGCCTTGCAGCGGGCAATGCGGGCGTGCTCGCCGCCACCAATGACGAGGTGGAGAAGAGCGAGCTGCCGATGATGCTGTACGTGTACGCGGCGATCCTGATTCTCGTGTTCCTCGCGTACCGCGACTGGCGCGCCATGCTGGCCTGCTGTGTGCCGCTGTCGGTGGCGACCTTCATCGGCTACTGGTTCATGAAGGAATTGAAAATCGGTCTGACGGTGGCAACGCTGCCGGTCATGGTGCTGGCGGTGGGCATCGGCGTGGACTACGCGCTGTACATCTACAACCGGCTGCAGAGGCATTTGGCCGAAGGCGATCCGATCCTCAAGGCCATGGAGCGCGCGCTTGAGTTCGAGTGCGTGGCCACGATCTTCACGGCGATCACGCTGGCGGTCGGCGTGGTGACGTGGAGCTTCTCGGCACTCAAATTCCAGGCCGACATGGGCAAGCTGCTCGCCTTCATGTTCCTCGTCAATCTTTTGATGGCCATGACCGCATTGCCGGCGCTGGCATCGTGCCTCGAGCGCTGGTTCCCGCGCCGTCAGCCGGCGCGCGCGCCGGGCCTGCTCAGCCACTGATGCCCGCGAGCACCATTACAGAGATTCAGCCATGATCAAGACGCTTGTTGCCTGCACCGCGCTGTGCGCTGCCGCGGCAGCTTTTGCCCAACCCGAGGGAACGGTCGAAGCCTGGGCCGCCATGCCGGCTCACACATGGGCCGAGCCGACCCACATGATGCTGCTGGACGCGACGCGCGCCGGCTCGCGCATCGTCGCCGTGGGCGAGCACGGTGTCATTCTTCTTTCGGACGACGACGGACGCACCTGGCGGCAGGCCCGCCAAGTGCCGGTCTCGGCGACGCTGTCGGCCGTTACCTTCACCGATCCCAAGCACGGCTGGGTGGTTGGGCAATGGGGTGTGATTCTCGCGACCGGCGACGGTGGCGA
>NZ_CABPRZ010000011.1 GCF_902459695.1 Pandoraea terrae | reverse complement strand
CGCGGCCCCAGCCAAGGCCGCAGCGCCAGCTGCGGCCGTGACGGCGAACCCGTCGACCGCCACCGCCGGCACAGCCCGGGCTGGCGGCATTTCGCTCGATGCGCTGGGCAAGGGCGCGAGCCAGACGGCCGCCACCGCCGACACCAAACCGACCACCCCGGCCGCGCTGGTGCCGAGCGCCGACGCACAGGCCCAACGCCTGGCCGACAGCCTGCGCCAGTCGCCATCCGGTTCGGAAGTGACCTCGCAGACGGCCGCCATCGCCAACCAGGCGGCAGCGCAAGCCGCGCAGGCGGCAAGTACCGCAACCGACACGGGCATGCAGGTCCAGCCGCAAGCCGCCGTGCCGGCCGCGCTCACGCTGGCGCCGCGGGTCGGCACGAACGAATGGAATAACGCGCTGAGCCAGCAAGTGGTGTGGCTTTCGTCTGCACATCAGCAAACGGCGCAACTGAGCCTCAATCCCCCCGATCTCGGGCCGCTCCATGTCGTGCTGAACGTCGCGGACAACGCGGCGCAAGCGCTGTTCGTCTCCTCGCATGCCGCCGTGCGCGACGCCGTCCAGGCGGCCATGCCGCAACTGCGCGACAGCCTGGCCAACAACGGCATCTCGCTAGGCAACACGACAGTGAGCGCCGACACGTCGCAGCAGCAGGCATTTGCCCAGCAGAGCGGCAACGGTCGCGGCGGCAGCGCCGGCGGCCGGTCGTCCGGCGCCGGCTTCGGCGCCGATAACGGCGAACTCGCCCCCCTCGTCACGACCCTTGCGGTGCCGGTAAAGGCCGGCGCGGGTCTCGTCGACACGTTTGCCTGACGGAGCCCGCTTGCCCGGGCGCTGCGAGGCGGCCCATCTCCCCTAAAGCGGCTCGCATTTTCTGCCGTTAGTACAAAGACGCGAGCTAAAACGTAAGCTGACCGCGTTTGTCCCTTCTTTTCGGCCGATCAGCCCCGGGCGGCTTGGCCGACAATTTCTCTCCATAGCAGGCGAATACGATGGCAAATCCCGCACCCACGCAAGCAGCCCCTTCGGGTGGCGGCGCGCGCAAATGGATCCTGTTGATCGTCGCGGTGGCCCTGATGGCCGCTGCCGGTGCGGCGACTGCGGTGTATCTGCTGACGGGCCACTCGGAAGCGAAGGCCCCGCCGCCCCCCCCGCCGCCGGTGTTCGTGCAGATGGACCCGTTTACGGTGAACCTGACGGGCGACGACGGCGAACGCTATCTGCATATCGGGCTGTCGCTCAAGGTGCAGGATGCCCAGACGCAGGCGCGCGTTACCCAGCACATGCCGGAAGTGCGCAGCCGTGTGCTGCTGTTGCTGTCCTCGAAGCAGGCGAGCGATCTGGCATCGATCGACGGCAAACGCCGCCTTGCCTCCGAGATCCGCACGCTGGTCGGACAGCCGTTTGCGGCGAACATGCCGGCGCAGAACGTCAATGACGTCCTGTTTACCGCCTTTGTAATTCAGTGAGTGATTCATGGCGCATGAGGAGTTCCTGTCGCAGGAAGAGGTCGATGCCCTATTAAAGGGCGTCACCGGCGAACAGGATGACCGAACCGAATCGCAGGATACTGCCGGAATCCGGCCGTATAACATCGCGACGCAAGAGCGCATCGTGCGCGGGCGCATGCCCACGCTCGAGATCATCAACGACCGGTTCTCGCGCCTGTTCCGCATCGCCCTGTTCAACTTCATGCGCCGCAGCGCCGAGATTTCGGTCAGCCCCGTGCGCGTGCAGAAGTACAGCGAATTCATCCGCAACCTGCCGGTGCCGACCAACCTGAACCTGGTCCATATCAAGCCGTTGCGGGGTACCGCCCTGTTCGTCTTCGATCCGAACCTGGTATTCCTGGTCGTCGACAATCTGTTCGGCGGCGACGGCCGCTTCCACACACGCGTGGAAGGCCGTGACTTCACGCAGACCGAGCAGCGCATCATCGCGCGCCTGCTCGATCTCGTGTTCGAGAACTACGGCGCGTCGTGGAAGCCGGTGCACCCGGTGGAATTCGAATACGTGCGTGCCGAAATGCACACCCAGTTCGCCAACGTGGCCACGCCCAACGAAGTCGTCGTCACCACGACGTTCGACATCGAATTCGGCTCGGCCGGCGGCGAATTCCACATCTGCATGCCCTACTCGATGATCGAGCCGCTGCGCGACCAGCTCTCGAGCCCGCTGCAAGGCGAAACGCTCGAAGTGGACAAACGCTGGGTGCGCCTGCTGTCGCAGCAGGTGCAAAGCGCGGACGTGGAAATCGTGACGAACCTGGCGCAGTTCGACATGACGGTATCGCAACTGCTCAGCATGCGCGTGGGCGACGTGATCCCGCTCGACGTGCCCGAACAGTTGCAGGCCAAGGTCGACGGCGTGCCCGTGATGGAGTGCAGCTACGGCGTGTTCAACGGTCAGTATGCGCTGCGCGTGAACCAGATGATCAACCATTCGCAGAGCGATTTCAGCAAGGACAACGAGCATGAGTGATACGGCACTAACGCCCGGCGACGACGCACAGGCCATGGCCGACGAGTGGGCCAGCGCGATGGCCGAGCAGACGGCGGCCGAAGAAATCGCGCCGCCGGCCGCAGCGGCTGCCCCTGCCGCACCCGTATTCCAGTCGCTGACCAGTGCCGCCGGCGCACCGGCGACGCACAACGACATCGATCTGATCCTGGACATTCCGGTTCAGATGACGGTCGAGCTGGGCCGCACCAAGATCGCCATCAAGAACCTGCTGCAGCTCGCGCAGGGGTCCGTGGTCGAGCTGGACGGCATGGCGGGCGAGCCGATGGACGTGCTCGTGAACGGCTGCCTGATCGCACAAGGTGAAGTCGTGGTCGTGAACGACAAGTTCGGCATTCGCCTGACTGATATCATCACGCCATCCGAACGCATCCGTAAGCTCAACCGATGATTCCAATGAAAGTCCGCGGTGCGCGTCTCACGCGTATCGCGACGGCCGCAGCGCCGCTCCGGGCGCTGCAGGCCGGAGCTGCCATGACCGGCGCAATCGCAGCGATAGCCGGCATGATCACGATGGCCGGCACGGCCCACGCACAGGGCAACGCTTCGCAAGCCGCCGCCGTACCGAGTCTGGGGGGCGCCGGCATCGTGCAGACGGGCTTGGGGCTCGCCGTCGTCCTGGCGGTTCTCTTCGGCCTCGCCTGGCTCGCCAAGCGCTTCGGCCTGCAACGGCCGCTGGGCAGCGGACAGGTGCGTGTCGTCGGCAGCGCCGCCGTTGGCCAACGCGAACGCGTGGTCGTCGTCGAAATCGCGGGCGACTGGGTCGTGATCGGCGTGGCCCCCGGCCGGGTCAGCGCGTTGCACACCATCGACGCCGACCGCGTCGCCGCCCTGCCGCCCGTCTCGCCGGGGGCGCCCGCAGGCGCGCAAGCCAACCGCGCGGCACAGGCCTTTGCCCAAAAGCTGCGTCAATCGATGCAGAAGGATTCGTGATGCCGACCGTCCGCCCCCTGCGCTGGCTGACGTCGCCGGCCCCGATCGGCGGGCTGGCCATGCTCCTGTCGGTCCTGGCGCTTGCCCTGTTGCCGGGCGCGGCCTTCGCGCAAGCCACACTGCCTGCGCTGACGACGACCCCCGCGCCGGGCGGCGGCCAGACGTATTCGCTGAGCGTGCAGACGATGCTGCTGCTCACATCGCTGAGCTTCCTGCCGGCGATGTTGCTGATGATGACGGGCTTCACGCGCATCATCATCGTGCTCTCGCTGCTGCGTCATGCCATCGGCATCACGACATCGCCGCCGAATCAGATCCTGATCGGTCTTGCGCTGTTCCTGACCTTCTTTGTGATGTCGCCGGTATTCGACCGCGCCTACACGGAAGCATACAAGCCGTTCGCGGCCAATCAGATGAGTTTCGATCAGGCCGTGGAGAAGGGTTCGCAGCCATTTCACCAGTTCATGCTCAAACAGACGCGCGAGGCCGACCTCGCCCTGTTCGCCAAAATCGCCAGGACGCCGCCGCTGAACGGTCCTGAGGACGTGCCGATGCGCATTCTCGTGCCGGCGTTCGCGACCAGCGAACTCAAGACCGCCTTCCAGATCGGCTTCACGATCTTCATTCCGTTCCTGATCATCGATCTGGTCGTGGCGAGCGTGCTGATGTCGATGGGGATGATGATGGTCTCACCGGCGACCGTGTCGCTGCCGTTCAAGCTGATGCTGTTCGTGCTGGTCGACGGCTGGCAACTGCTGCTGGGCTCGCTGGCCCAGAGCTTTACGTTCTAGCGGAGGCCGCGCATGACGCCCGAGACCGTAATGGCGCTGGCGCATCAGGCGATGCAGGTCACGCTCCTGCTCGCCGCGCCCCTGCTGCTGGTCGCGCTCGTCTCGGGGTTGCTGGTGAGCCTGTTTCAGGCCGCCACGCAGATCAATGAAATGACGCTGTCGTTCATCCCGAAACTGCTTGCCGTGTTCGTCACGCTCGTGATCGCCGGTCCGTGGATGTTGAACCTGATGGTCGACTACATGCGTCAGCTACTGACCGGCATCCCCAACCTTGTCGGTTGAGCGGATCTCGTGATCAGTTTCACGTACGAACAGCTCTCGGCCATCATCGCTGCGGTGCTATGGCCCTTCGTGCGCCTGCTGGCGCTGACGATGAGCGCCCCGCTGTTCGGTGACGCGACGATACCGTCGCCCGTCAAGATCGGTCTGGCCGCGCTCGTCGCGCTGGCGATCTCCCCGGCGCTCGGTGCGATGCCGCCGGTCTCGCCTTTCTCGTTTGAGGGCCTGTGGATCCTGGCGCAACAGGTCATGATCGGCGCAGCGCTCGGCTGGGCGATGCAGATCGTGTTTGCCGCGATCAGCATGGCGGGTGATTTCGCCGGCTTGCAGATGGGCCTGTCGTTCGCGACCTTGCTGACGCCGAACAGCGATGGCAGTACGGCGGTGCTGGGGATGTTGCTCAATATCGTGGCCATGCTGGTGTTCCTGGCCACGAACGGACATCTGGTGATGCTCGGCACGCTCATCGAGAGTTTTCAGACGCTGCCGGTGTCGGTCGCGCCCCTCTCTGCGGTGGGCTGGAAAATGCTGGCGATGTGGGGCGGCCAGTTGTTCTCGCTGGGCCTGATGCTGTCGCTGCCGCTGGTCGCGGCGCTTCTGATCACCAACCTGGCGCTGGGCATCCTGAACCGCGCCGCGCCGCAATTGAACATCTTCGCCGTGGGTTTCCCGCTCACGCTGGCCATCGGCCTGCTGGTAGTCGAATTGATGATGCCGCGCATCGCGCCGGTCCTCGACCGGTTCTTCGCGCTCGGCTTCGACATGATGTTGCGCATCACGGCTGGGTTTGCGCCGTAGCTACAGCGCCGCCAGACCTCACATCATATTGAACAGCGACAGCTTCTTCGTCTGCATGAAAGCTTGTTGCGCGGCGGTGAGCGACGCCTGAAGCTGGGTGAACTTCGTGGTGGCGCTGTAGTAGTCGACATCCTGCAGATCCGAGAGCTGCGTCTGGTAGGCCACGCTGTTCGAATCGCCAATGTTGTTCAGCGCCGACAGTTCGTTCATGCGCGAGCCCACGGTCGTGCGGATCGTGGTGATGTTGTCGTAGGTGTTGCTGAACTGCTGATTGAACGTGGCAAGCGCGTTCGTCAGGGTCGCCTGGCCCACGCCGTTCGTGCCGCTCAAGGGCGCCTTCAGCGTATTGATGAGCGACTGCAGGTTGTCGAACACGTTGGTGCCCGCCGTCGCGGCCGGCTGGACCGTCATCTTGTCACCCACGGCCGGCGTGCCCGTCACCGTGACGGACATGCCGCCGAACGCGATCGGTTGGCCCGACGTGTAGTTCGCAGTCACCGGCGTCGCCGTGAGGTCGGTCAGGTCGGTCACGGTGTACGTCGGTGTCGGCGGCGTGGTCGTCACATCGCTGCCGAAGCTGATCTGGAACTTGTGGTTGATCGTCGGATCGGCCACATTGGTCACCGACGGCTGGCTGAAGGTGCCCGTGCCCGTGTTGGTACTGCTGCCGCTGATGATGCGTGCTGCCGTGCCGGGCTGGATCCCCTGGAAGATCGACGAGCCGATGTCGTTGATCGCGATCTGGCGGTTCGGGCCAACCTGCACGTAACGCACCCCCGTGTCGCCTGTATAGGCCGCACCGGTCGCGGTGGCCGTATAGGCCGCGCTGCCGCCCATGAAGCCCGAGAACATGTACTGGCCGTTGGCGTCCGTGGTGTTGGCGAGCGACAGCAGTTGCTGAAAACTCGATTGCAGATCGGTCGCGATCGCGCTGCGGTCCGAGTCATTGAGCGTGGCATTGCCGGCTGCGTTGATCTGCGACATCACATGCTGCAGCGTGTTGACGACGTTGCCGAAGGTCGAATCCTCCAGCTGCAGTTGCGTGTTGACGGTATTCCGGTTCAACGCGTATTGGGCGTTGAGCTCGTAGTCCTGGTTCACCGCGACGGCCTGCGCGGCGGCGAGCGGATCGTCGCTCGGTGTCGTGACGCGCTTGCCGCTCGACAGTTGCGCCTGCGTGCTGAGCAGGTCCGACGAGGCCTGGCTCATCGAACGCATGCTCTGATCGTAAATCATGCTGGTGCTGATGCGCATGGTGTCGCTCCTGTTGCCGGGGTCGCGCCGCGCGCGCCGCCCGTGAATGCCCTGAATCCCGGCCGCCCTTAGCGGACGATCTGCAGAATGGTGTCGAACAGCGTGCCCGCCGTCTGGATCACCTTCGAATTCGCCTGATACAGCTGCTGGAACTTGATCAGGTTCGCACCTTCTTCGTCGAGGTTCACCCCCGAGTCCGACTGCTGGGCCGTCTGCGCCTGCTGCAGCAACGTCTGCTGCGCGGTGCTCGTCGACTTGTATTGGCTCGTGGCCGAGCCGACGTACGACACCAGGTTCGCGTAGGCTCCGGCATAGCTCGCGGTGCCGCCGACCTGCTTCGTGTCCGTTTGCAACGCCGACAGCTTCAGGCCGTTGCGGTTGTCGGTCACGGCGCCCGCCGTGTTCGGGGCAATCGTGAACGTGTCGCCGACGGTCGGGGTGCCCGACAGCGTGACGGTCACGCCGCCGACCACGATCTTCGCGTCGCCCTGCGTCGGGTCGTACGGCACCGCAGTGCCGGCCGGATACGTCGTGGTCGTGCCGTTGACGGTCACCGCCACGGGCAGCGCATTCGGCGAGAACGACAGGACATTGCCCGTCGCCGGTGCGACCGCGGCCTGATACGTGAGCGTCGTCGGACCGGCCAGCACATTCGCCAGATAGTTCTTGTCGACGGAACCCTGATCAATCTTTCCCGTACCGGTGTTGGTCGTTGCGGCCGACGCCAGCACCGGCGCGGCGAGCGCGATCTTCGCCGGGTCCGTGATCGCGACGCCGATGTTTTGCGCGGCATTGCGGGTCGGCTCGATCGTGAAACTGTCGCCAGCGGCCATGGCGCTGGTCAGCGTGATGTTCAGGCCATCCGGCGGGTTGCCCGTTGCGGGGTCCGTCAGCGGCAGGCTCGTGCCGGTCCAGGTCGTCCCGTCGGTCGCGCGCTTGAGCGTGTAGGTCGTGCCATCGAAGCCGAGCGTGTAATCGCTCGCCGTGACCTTGGTCGCGTCGCTGATCGTGACGCCGATGGCTGCCGTCGCGGAATTATTGGCATTCCCGACGATCGTCGGCGTCGGCACCGAGAAGAAGTTGCCGCCAAGCTGACCATTGAGGTCGAGGCCGAGTTTGCTCTGATCGTTGAACGTCTGCGCCAGCGACAGCGCGATCTGGCCCAGCGAGTTCTGCGACTGCGTCAGCGCCCCGCTGCGGAACGACAACAAGCCGCCGAGCGAGCCGCCCGTCAGGCTCGCCTCGGACATGGTGATCTTCGCGCCGCCCGCGTTGATGTACGCGACGGACACCTGCGTCGGATTGGCGGCGGACGGCACGGTCGTCAGCGAATAGCTGCTGTTGTTCGACACCAGCGACTGGCCGTTGCCGACGAAAACGTTGTACGAGCCGTCGTCGTTCTTGACGACATTCGTCTGGATCAGGGTGTTGAGCTGCGCCACGGCCTGATCGCGCTGGTCGAGCAGGTCGTTCGGCGATACGCCGCCGGCCGAACCCTTTGCCTCCAGGATGGCCTGGTTGAGCGAGGCAATCTGCTTGGCGTAGCCGTTGATCTGTTCGACGGTCTGGCCGATCTGGCCGTCCGTATTGGTGCGCAACTGGGCGAGGCTCCCGGACAACGACTGGAACATGCTCGTCAGCGTCTGCGCCGAGGCGATGACGGTCGCGCGCGTGGCCGAGTTGTTCGGCGAAGACACGATCGTCTGCAGGTTCGTGAAGAAATTCGTCAGCGTCGACGACAGGCCCGTGGTCGAGCTGCCCATCGCGTTGTTGATCTGCGAAATCTGCTGGTAATAGGTGTTGAGCTGGCTGTACTGGGTCTGGGCCTGGTTGACCTGGTTGCTCAGGAACTGGTCGTAGACCCGCTGGACATCCGTGACCAGTACACCCTGGCCGAGGAAACCGGTGCCGTTGAACTGGCTGCCCATCTGGGCGTAGGACACGATCTGGCGGTTGTAGCCGGCCGTCCCCGAGTTGGAGATATTGTTACCGGTGGTCTGCAGAGCAAATTGGGAGGCGGTCAGCCCGCTCATGCCAGTATTGATAAGGCTCATGATCTCGCGGCTCGAAGATTGGGGCGCAATATGAACGCGCCGTTACCCATGCGTTTACGGCACCGCCGCCCGAATATTGAGGGCCGCGGTCAGGTCAGGCGAAGTGCTTCATGATCCGCATGAGCTTGCTCGCGTATTGCGGATCGGTGGCGTAACCGGCGCGCTGAAGGCCGTTCGCGAAGGCGCCGGCATCGCCGTTGCTGGCGACGACCGACGCATAGCGCGGATTGTTGCGCAGCAGGTTCGCGTAGTCGTTGAAGGCCTCGTCGTACGAGGCGTAGGCGCGGAACTTCGCCTTGACGCGGCGCGGCTGGCCATCGACATACTCGGTCGTCGTGACTTCCACGGTCGAACCGTTCCAGTTCTTGCCGGCCTTGATGCCGAATACATTGAAACTGGTGCTGCCGTCGGCGCGCTTGATCTCGCGTTTGCCCCAGCCGGATTCCAGCGCGGCCTGGCTCAGCATGAAGCGCGCCGGAATGCCGCTCGCCTGACTGGCGTTCTGGGCTGCACCGGCCATCCGGTCGACGAACTCGCCGGCCGCGGCCGGCGCGCCGTCGGCCACGCCGATCGCATCTGCGCCGTTATACGCCCGGCCCGCCAGCGGTGCCGGCGCGTCCGTCACGGCGCCCGGCGGCAGATTGACGCCCTGCCCGCTGCGGCTCAGTTGCTTGAGCATCATGTCGGCCAGGCCAATGCCTTTGTTGGCCGACATCTGCTGGGCGAGCTGCTCGTCGAGCATGCCGGTAAACATCTTGCTCTGGTCGTTCTCGAGCAGGCCGCCCGAGAGCGTGGCGTCGCGCATGCTTTTGAGCATCATCTGCGTGAACACGGCCTCGAACTGCTTTGCCGCCTGCTGCGCGGCCTGCGGCGACTGCTGGTGCGCAGCCGCGCGCAGGGCGGCGAAACCCTGCAGGTCGTAGGCAGCGCGCTGCGTCATGTCGCTTTGCGCGCCTTTCATCAGCTTGGTGTCGGCCATGTCAGATGATCTCCAGGTCGGCCCGCAGCGCGCCCGAGGCCTTCATGGCCTGCAGGATCGACATCAGGTCGGCAGGGCTCGCGCCAAGCGTATTCAGCGCCTTGACCACATCGGCCAGGTTCGCGCCCGCCTTGACCAGCCTCAGCGCCGAATTCTCCTGCTGCAGCGAAATCTGCGAATTCGGCGCCACGACCGTCTGTCCGCCCGAAAATGGCGCCGGCTGGCTCACGTTGTTCTGCGTATCGATGACGACGGACAGGTTGCCGTGCGCCACTGCGCACTGCTCGATCGTCACGTTCTGGTTCATCACCACCGAGCCCGTGCGGGCGTTGATGATGACCTTCGCCGCCGCGTTGCTCGGGCGCACCTCCAGGCTTTCGAGCTGGGCCAGGAACGCCACGCGCGCCGCCGGATCGGTGGGCGTGCGCAGCAGGATCACGCGTCCGTCGAGCGCGTTGGCGGTATCGCCTCCGAAACGACGGTTGACGGCTTCGACAACCCGCTGGGCGGTAGAGAAGTCCGTCGCGTTGAGTTCCATCTGCAAGGTGCCCGGCTGTCCGCCCATCGCGGTCGGCACCGCGCGCTCGACGATCGCGCCGGCAGGAATGCGGCCCGATGCCAGCTGATTGACCTGCACGCTGCTGCCGTTGGCCGACGCACCCGCGCCGCCCACCAGCAAGTTGCCCTGCGCCAGCGCGTAGACCTGACCGTCCGGGCCCTTCATCGGCGTCATCAGCAATGTGCCGCCGCGCAGGCTCTTGGCATTGCCCAGCGACGAGACAACGACGTCGATCGCCTGGCCCGGACGCGTGAACGCCGGCAACGTGGCCGTCACCATCACGGCGGCCACGTTCTTCAACTGCATGTTGGTGCCGGGCGCGACGGTAATCCCCATCTGCGAGAGCATGTTGGTCATGCTCTGCACGGTAAACGGCGTCTGCGTGGTCTGGTCGCCCGAGTTGTCGAGGCCGGCGACGAGGCCGTAGCCGATCAACTGGTTGTCACGCACCCCCTGGATCGAGGCCAGGTCCTTGAGCCGCTCGGCGCGAGCGGCGCCGGGCACGGCCAACAGGCCCGCGGCTGCCAGCACTACCGCAAGCAGCGAGGCGCCAAGCGAAGCACGAAGCGAAGCACGGACAATATGCAAGGGGGACAGGGAGGGCGCGGCGCGCGACAGGTCAAACGTCATCAGAACGGGGAAATATTGAGGAAGAAGCGCTGCAGCCAGCCCATGGTTTCCGCTTCGTTGATATAGCCCTTGCCGCGATACTCGATGCGCGCGTCGGCCACCTGCGTCGAAGGCACGGTGTTCTGGCCGGAGATCGTCGCCGGATTCACCACGCCCGAGAATTTGATGTACTCGGTCCCCTGGTTGATGGCGATCTGCTTTTCGCCGGCGACGGCCAGGTTGCCGTTGGCCAGCACATCGAGCACCGTCACCGTGATGGTGCCGGAGAAGACGTTGTTGGCGTTGGCGGCACCCTTGGCGTCGAACTTGTTGGCGCCGGAAATATTCGTGTCCTGATTCTGCAGAATGCCGCCGATCACGCCCGGCGTTGCCGGCAACGTCAGCGAAGCGCTGCCCGCGCGGTTCGCGTTCGCGGCCGAGTTCTTGCTCGCAGCCGTATTTTCATTGATCGTGATCGTCAGGATGTCGCCGACATTGCGCGGACGGCGGTCCTCGAACAGCGGACGATTCGCATAGGTGGGACGGTAGATCGAGCCTTCGGGGTCGACGGCCACGGGCGCGGGGGGCGGGCGCATGGTGGTCGCGCCCTGCACGACGGGTTCCTGGGGCACATAGGCGCAACCGGACACGATTGCGGCCACGCCCGCGGCCAGCGCTGCACAGGCCGCGCCGGACCGGCGCATACGGGAGAACAAACGAATGCGCATTGCCGCCCTTACATCTGGGTCAGGCGCTGCAGCATCTGGTCAGACGCCGTCACCGCCTTGCTGTTGATTTCATACGCGCGCTGCGCCTGGATCATGTTGACCAGTTCCTCGACCACGTTGACGTTCGACGTCTCCACGTAGTTCTGGTTGAGCACGCCCGCGCCGTTGGTGCCCGGCTGCGCAACGTTCGGCGCGCCCGAGGCGGCGGTTTCCGCGTACAGGTTCTCGCCCAGGCTCTGCAGGCCGGCGCTGTTGATGAACGTCGCCAGCTGGAACGTGCCGACCTGAACGTTTGCCGTGTTGCCCGGCTGCGTCACGGACACCACGCCGTCGCGGCCGATCGTCAGCGACAGGGCGTTCGCGGGGATCGTGATCGCCGGCTGGATCGGGTAGCCGCTGGCCGTCACGAGCTGCCCGTTGTTGTCGACCTGGAACGAACCGTCGCGCGTGTAAGCGGTCGTGCCGTCCGGCATCAGCACCTGGAAGAACCCGTCGCCGTTGATGGCCACGTCCTTGGCGTTGCTGGTCTGCGTCATGTTGCCCTGCGTGAAGATGCGCTCCGTGGCCACCGGACGCACGCCCGTGCCCAGCTGCAGGCCCGACGGCAGGAGCGTCTGCTGCGACGACTGGGCACCCGGCTGGCGCAGCGTCTGGTAAAGCAGGTCCTCGAACACCGCACGGCCCTTCTTGAAGCCGTTCGTGCTGGTGTTGGCCAGGTTGTTGGAAATCACGTCCATATTCGTCTGCTGGGCGTTCATGCCCGTGGCGGCGATATACAGTGAACGGATCATGGCTCTCTCTCGCTAGGGTTGGGTCGCGGCATGCGTCGGGATTGACGCGCGCCGCAGGCCGCTATCAGCTGAAATTCAACAGCTGGTTGGCGGTTTGTTCGTTGTTGTCGGCCGTCTGCAACAGCTTCATGTGCATTTCGAACGCGCGCGACTGGGAAATCATGTTGACGAGGTTGCTGACCGGGTTGACGTTGCTCTGTTCGATCGCCCCGCTCACCACCACCACGGCCGGATCGGCCGGCGCCGGTTGGCCGGACGCGGTGCGGAACAGGCCGTCGTCGCCGCGCACCAGCGTGGCTTCAGGCGGATTCACAAGCTTGAGCTGCCCCATCACGGCGATTGAGTTGGGCGGATCGCCCTGGCCCAGCGCCGAGAGCGTCCCGTCGCTGCCGATCGACACCGCAGCCCCCGGCGGCACTGCCGCCTGGCCGGCATCGCTCATGAGCGGGCGGCCATGCAACGTCAGCTGGCCGTCGGCCGTCATCTGGATGTTGCCGCCGCGCGTGTATGCTTCCCGGCCGGCGGCATCGCGCACGGCGAGCCAGCCCTGGCCCTCGATGGCCACGTCGAGCGCGCGGCCGGTCTGGCTCATCGCGCCCGGCGTGAAGTCGGAGCCGGGGGTGGAGTCGGTCACGAACGTACGCGTGTCGGCGCCGTCGCCGCCGCGCACGGGCACCTGGCGAAACGCAGACAGCTGGGCGCGAAAGCCCGGCGTGGCGGCATTGGCCAGGTTGTTCGAAGTGGTGCTCTGCTGCTCCATCACCTGCTTCGCGCCGCTCATCGCGACATAAATCAGACGGTCCATTTACGCTCCGTGCCGAATCGGCGATTGCATCGGCATTACATGTTGACCATGGTCTGCATCAACTGGTCCTGCGTCTTGATCGTCTGCGCATTGGCTTGATAGTTGCGTTGCGCCGTGATCATGTGCACCAGTTCCGCGGTCAGGTCGACGTTCGACGCCTCGGTCGCGCCGGCCTGCAGCTTGCCGAGGTTCGTGCCGCCCGGCACGCCGACGATCGGGATGCCCGAGTCGGCCGATTCCTGCCACAGATTGTTGCCGCCCGGGATCAGGCCCTGCACGTTGTTGAAGTTGGCGAGCGCCACTTGGCCAAGCACGATCGTCTGGCTGTTCGAGTACGTGCCCTGGATGGTGCCGTCCGAGCCGAACGTGAAGCCGGTCAAACGCCCCGAGGTGTAACCGTTCTGACTGAGCGTGTTCGGCGAGTAGGTATTGCCGAACTGTGTCGTGCCGCCGAGATTCAGTGACAGCGCCCCGTTGGCCGCGCCGTTGCCGTACACGACCGCAGGCATGGCGATCGGGCCGCCGCCGGCCGTGAGGCCGCCCGACGTGTTGAACGTCATCGTCGTAACCGGGCCGGCACCGATCTGCGTCGTGCCGTCGAGCGATGCGTAGACATCCCACGAACCGGCGCCGCGGTTCACGAAATACAGGTTGACGTCATGCGAGTTGCCGAGCGAGTCGAAGACCTTCAGCGACGTACCATTGGTGTACGTGGTCGGATCGGTCAAGTTGAACGGTGTCGTCGCCTGGACGATCGTGCTCGAGCGTGAATCGAGGTTGAATTGACCGGTGATGCTCGTGGTCGCGAGCGGCGCCAGATCGCCCGTCGGGATCTTCAGGTCCACCGGGCTGACACTGTTGATGATGCCCGCGCCGTTGGCGAGATAGCCGGTCAGGCGGTCGGCGTTGGCCGTCACGATGTAGCCGTTCTTGTCGAGCTGGAACTGGCCGGCACGGGTGTACGACACGGCGCCGTTGTTCGATACACGGAAAAAGCCGTTGCCCGAGATCGCCAGGTCGAGCTGACGGTTCGTGACGGTGATGTCGCCCTGCGTGAACTGTTGCGCGACGGTCGACACTTTCGTGCCGATACCGATGGTGTTGTTGCCTGCACCGTACAGCGAATTCGCGTAGATGTCCGCGAATTGCGCCTGGCCTTGCTTGAAGCCGACCGTGGCCGCGTTGGCCACGTTGTTGCCGACGACGTCCAAGTCCTTGGATGCTGCATTCAAGCCACTGAGTCCGGACGAAAAGCCCATAGTTTCCCTCGATTCGTTGTAACGACGCTGCGGTCGCGAAAAGCCTTAGAGAATTTCCCGGACGTCGCCGAGCTTGACATTGGTGCCGGTGCCCACGTTGAGCAGCGGCGAACCGGTGGTGCTGGCCACAACGCTTTGCACTTGCGCGTACGACAGCGCGGTCGGATTCACGCTGGTACCGTTGGCCGTGGCCGACACCGAAATGGTGTACTTGCCGTCGGCGACCGTGGCGCCGGCGTCGTCCTTCGCGTCCCACGTCAGTGCCTGCACCCCGGCGTCGAGCGCGCCCGCGTTGACCGTGCGCACGACCTTGCCGGTGCTGTCCTTGATCTCGATCGTGACCTTGTCGGCGCCCGCCGGCAGTTCGAAGCCGAACGGTGTTGCGGTGGTGGTCTTCGTGCCGTCGGTTGCCGTCTGCGTGCCGACGCCGATGCCGTTGCCCGGAACCAGCACGCCCTTGCCGACCAACGCAGCGGCTTGCAGGCTCTGCGTTGAATTGAGCTGGCTCGTGACCGACGAGAGTGTCGTGTTCAGCTGCGTGATGCCGGAGACCGTGCTGATCTGGGCCAACTGCGACGTCACCTGCGAGTTGTCCATCGGATTGAGCGGGTCCTGATTGTTCATCTGCGCGACGAGCAGCTTCAGGAAACTGTTCTGCAGGTCGCCGGCGCCGCCGCTGGACGCGGAGGAACTCGAATTGCTCGCCGTGCCGTTGACCGAATCCAGGAAAGTCTGCGTGAAATTTCCCGTGTTCGACGTATTGATCGTGGCCATCTGTGAGGGGCTCCGCGCGGCCTTACTGGCCGACTGTCAAGGTTTTGAGCATGAGCGTCTTGGCCGTGTTGAGCGCCTCGACGTTGGCTTGATAGGACCGCGACGCTGAGATCATGTTGACCATCTCCTCGACCGGATTGACGTTGGGCATGGTGACGTACCCGTTGGCGTTGGCCGCCGGGTTCTTCGGGTCGTAGATCGTCTTCATCGGCGAAGGATCGTTGACCACGCCGGCCACGCGTACGCCGCCGACATCCGCGCCGGCGACCGGGTTGACCTGGAACACAACCTGCTTGGCGCGGTACGGCTGGCCGTCAGGCCCAGTGACCGATTCCGCGTTGGCCAGGTTGCTGGCGGTGACGTTCATGCGTTGCGACTGGGCAGTCATGGCCGAGCCGGCGACATCGAAAATACTGAGAAGTGGCATCTGGCTTACCCTTGGCTCGTGATGGCCGCCAGCATCGTCTTGATCTGGCCGGAAAGCACCGTCAGGCCGGTTTCATAATGCACGGCGTTGTCGGCAAAATTGACGCGTTCGCTGTCGAGTTCAACGGTATTGCCGTCGACGCTCTGCTGGTTCGGCACGCGGTACAGCAATTCGGGCCCGCCCATGGGGGGCGCCGTGGTGACGCCGCGCCCGGAGATGTGGCGCGAAGACGTGCGCGCGAGCGATACGCTTGACTCGCTGGCCTGCGCAAGCTGGGTGCCACGTTCGACCGCTTGCGTGAGCGCGCTGTTGAAGTCCACGTCACGCGACTTGTAGCCGGGCGTATCGGCGTTGGCGATGTTCGACGAGATGATCTCCTGGCGATAGGCGCGCATGGATAGCGCCTGCTGGGAAAACCGCAGTGCCGCGTCGAGTTTGTCCATCGCCCCGCCTCCATCGTCGTGACCGATCCGTCGGATTACGGACCTTTTAGCATGCGTTGCATCGTATGCTGCACGCCGTCAATTCAATTGCGCGAATAGGCAGGGGTTTGCCTTGCATTTCGACCGTTGGCACTGCAATCGATGCCCCTAGAATGCGACACTGACAGAATTGGGTTGCGTCGCCTGTGCCCCCCGGAGACCGGCGATGCTTCATGGAGAAGGGTCATGGCAGGCACGATTTCGAAGACGCCCACGCCGCTTGCCTCAGGCAAGGCCGGTGGGCGTCCCCACGCGCGCGCGATCCGGCGCGGCATGGCGTGCCTTTGCCTGTTTGCCGTCACGCATACGTTCGCTGCCCCACAGGTGGCCATCGTGAACGCGGCGGGCGTTGCTCCCCAGCCGGCCGTGGCCCCGGTTGCCGCGCCAACATCGGCCTATCAGAATGTCGATACCGTCCGTCAGACGGCCGAGCGCTTCCTGCGCGAGCAGACGACCGGCCTGCCCGGCAAGGTGACGATCACCGTCGGCGAGGTCGTTTCCGAAAAAATGCCCGCGTGCGGCGCCCTGGAACCGTTCCTGCCGCCGGGTGCTCGCCTGTGGGGCACCACGACGGTCGGCGTGCGCTGTGTAGGCGAGCGCGCCTGGACGCTTTACCTGCAAGCGCGCGTGAACGTGATGGCGACGTATTTCGTCGCGGCGCGACAGATCAATCCGGGCGACACCATCGGGCCGACCGACCTGAGCCCGCGTCAGGGCGACCTGACGGTGCTGCCGCGTGCGGTGGCGACCGATGCCGGCCAGATCGTGGGGGCGGTGGCCGTCAACCGGATCACGGCGGGCCTGCCGATCCGTCAGGACTTGTTGCGCAGCGCAATCGCCGTGCAGCAAGGGCAGATGGTCCGCGTGATCGCAAAGGGTGCGAGCTTCGAGGTCAGCACGGAAGGGCAGGTCTTGAGCCGTGCGAGCGCGGGCGATTCGGTCCAGGTACGCATGCGTTCGGGTCAGGTGGTCAGCGGCACGGTGAGAAGCGGCAAGCAAGGCGCCGTGGAAGTCGAGGTTGCGCTGTAAGTAAGTCCTTGCTTTTATTGAAATTAAGGCAGTAGGCCCCGGTTGAAACGCCTGGGACGGCACTAAAGTTATGGCGGATAATGCCGTTACACAGGCAGGTTTCTGGGGAATGCACATGAAAATCGAACCACCCGTCAATCCGTTGACCGGGCTCGGCACGGCCAAGGCGGCGACCGAGCGGACCGGTGCTGCCGGTGGCGCTGCCGGGAATGCGCCAGCGAATCAGCCGTCCGCGACGGAACTGAGCGCGAGCCCGTTGGCGTCGCAGATGCGCGATTTGCAGAAGGCGCTGGCGCAGTCCGGCTCAGCCGACATTGACGTGGCGCGCGTGGCCGAAATCAAGCAGGCGATCGCCGAAGGTCGTCTGTCCATCAATCCGGACAAGATCGCGAGCGGCCTGATCGACACGGCCCGCGAACTGTTGTCCACGCAGAAATCGTCATGACGCAAAGCCTGCTGACCGCCCTCGCCGCCGAAACCGCCGCCATTGTGGCGTTCGGCGCGTTGCTGGCCGAGGAGCAGCAGGCATTGGTCAGCGGCGCGCTCGACGCGCTGCCGGAACTGACGGAGCGCAAGACGCAGGCGGTAGCGAAACTGGCCGAACTGGGCCGCGAACGCGACGCGGGCTTGCAGGCGCTGGGTTACGACACGATGCAGCCGGACGTTGCGGCCATGCAGGCGGCCGATGCGCAGTTGGCCAGGGCATGGCAGGCGCTGTTGGCCGCCGCCGCCGACGCGAAGCACGCCAACGAGACGAATGGCGTGCTGATCCGCACGCGGCTGACGTATACGCAGCAAGCATTGAACGTGCTCTACGGCCCGGCAGAGTCGGCGCCCCTTTACGGCCCCGACGGCCGCACCGCGCCGCGCTCGAGCGGCGGAAGCGTGACGGCGTAAGCGCCGTCAGGCGCACCCGATTTCAGCACATCGCCAGTTTTGCGCTGGCCAGCCGATTCAGGCTGACCCCTTGCTCTGCCGCCTGGGTCGCCAATGCGCGATGCAACGCCGGCGGGATCCTTATCCGAAATTCACCGCTGTACCGGCGCTCCGCAAGCGGATCGGGGATCGGCTCGCCGTCGGCGATCATGTCCTGGACGCATTCGGAAACATCCCACTCCTCATTCGCGGACAGTCGCTTATCCTCACAACTGCAACAAAGCGTGAGTCAATTGTGCCCCCCCGACATGACGCAAGCCTGCTTGTGTACACCATTGGAAGGAGGGGACGATGCGCTTAGTCAACGTCGTAAAGCCAACGCATATCTGCAATCTCGCCTGCGAGTATTGCTACAACGATGATGTAAGAAAGCCGATCATGAGCGATGCGACGCTAAGAAATGTCATCGCCAAGACGATCGACTATGCCAATGCAACACCCGTTGTGAAGGATATTGACTTCATCTGGCACGGAGGAGAGCCTACCGTCGCTGGCATCGATTTCTTCGCGCGTGCCATCCAATACCAATCGGAATGCGACCCCCGTGCAACAGTAACGAATCACCTGCAAACCAACGGGACGCTTCTGAACAAGAAATGGATTCGCTTCCTCAAGCGACATGACTTCAAAATAAGTTTGTCTCTAGATGGTCCGCAAGAAATCAACGATACATATCGGGTTACGCGTGCCGGAATCGGAACGTTCGACAAAGTCATGTCGTCGATCGAGTTACTGAAGCTCGGTGGCTTCCCAGTGGGAATATGTCTCGTGTTGAGTAAGGCCAATATTCATCGTGTCGAAGAGATATACGATTTCCTGGTTTCACATGAACTCGGATTCAACGTAATACCGATGACGATGTCAGGGGCGGCTCGAGATAGATATCAAGATCTTGGCATTAATGCAGACGAATATGCGGATGCGTGGATACGAATGTACGACCGATGGTTTGAATCGCGGGCCGCGTATACGTACTGCCAGGATTTTGTGCTTAAGACTCGAGCAATTCTGTATGGCAAGCCCGCCGATTGCATCAGCATGGCGAATTGCGCCAACTTCAATCTATCGGTCGACCCAGTCGGCGATGTTTATTCCTGCGCGTCACTCTCCGGAAACCTGGCTGCTCGACTGGGTAACATCGACGAAAATTCAATCGGTGGAATTTTAGATGGTCAAAGAGGGCGGGAATTCCGCGCCCGCGACGTTGACGCGCAGTGCGCCAAGTGCAAGTGGCAGCATGTGTGCCACGGTGGGTGCTTATCGCGAGCGTATAAGTTCCACGGAAGTGTTCATACTCGGGACTTCTATTGCCCGGGGCTTTTCCGAATATATGAACACATTGAGTGCAGGCTCGCCGAAAGGGGTATCCACGCCGGACATCCCCATCCATGGCATCTATCGGACGGCCTTGATCCGTCCGTCTTGCCGGTAACTCGAAAAATTTCAAGCGCCCTCCGTGTAATTCCCATTCAATCCATCTGACGAAGAGAGGTGAACATGCCGAAGGAAATAGCGACAGGACTACACAGCCGAGGAATTTGGAGTAATGCGCTACTAGATGCATTCAGCGATACAGCACGGAGTGAGTTCCGTGCCGGAGACCAGATTCCGGAGAGTATCGCCCTTGATCGAAGCCGAACCACCAGTAGCAACTTCTATTGGATCGGCAATGCACATACCTACTTGTTCAAGAAGGAGTGAATTTGCCGCACGTTACTGAACGATGCGACAGATGATTGCTTCAATGCGGCCTCCAATGCAAACGCGAAGGCCGCCGAAGCGTAATGACACTTTGCGCTCAAAGGTCGACCGGACGCGGGCGTCAAAACTGATTCCGCTGCTGGTCGTATTGGCGATGCACGCCGCGATTTTTTGCGCATTGCACCGGGGAATCCCGGTGCACTCGAAAGATCCGACAATGGAGGGATCCATTCGGGTCAGCATTTTGGTGAACGAGAATGCTGGCCCCGATCATCTGCGATCCATTGAAACGCTGAAAGAGCGCGAAGTGCCGGGAAATTCGCACGTGAGCACCGCGCCATCTTTTGGGCCTCGCGCGCTTGAGCAACGGTCGTCAAGCGGTCGGAAAGCAAGCCGGTTGAGTCCACTCCCCTCCAATCGCACGTCGTCACCGAGCATTTCGGGAGATGCAAGCTCTGCGAATTCCGAAAATCGCGGGTCGGATGGACCGAACGCCGGAGCGGATTTGTTGGAATGGCGATCTACCGTCACGGCGGGCGTCATCGGCGCACGCGGCAAAGCCAATTCCACCGCTGAAAACGCGGTTGCCGCAGCGTCAGGAAAGGGCGGAGGATACGACTTTCAACAAGGCTCGGGTGCAAACGTATCCGCGTCAATCGCCAAGGCTTTTGAAAGCGCATTGGGCGCCGGCAGTTCTCCGCCAATGCTAGTAGATAGCCAGACGCTGTCCGATGGAACACGTGTAGAACGATTCTCTACCGGCAGCAGGAACTATTGCGTGAAGATCCCGAATCGGCAATTGAGTATTGATCCATTCAACAAGTCCAATACCGCATTGATGCCGTACAAGTGTTAGCCAACTTATTCTGACTGAGTGAAATGACATGCACCGCACAAGACTGTTCCGCAACGGCAATTCTCAAGCCCTCCAAATTCCTGCGGACTTGGCCTATGAAACAACCGATGTGGAACTTGAGATCGAGCGAGTTGGGGACGAATTACGCATTCACCCGTTAAGAAGGCCGTTGCGAGGCGTTCTGAAGAAATTTGCCAGATTTGATCCGGACTTCATGTCTGACGGGCGTAGCGATCAGGAGCAGTCGGAACGCGAGCCACTGTGATGCCGCGTTTCCAAGCATGCGTCCTCAAGCCCCCGTCCAAGCCCGCTCACGCAGCGTGGCGCGCAGGCGGGAGATGGCCTGGCTATGCAGCTGGCACACGCGGGACTCGCTGACTTCGAGCACCGCGCCGATTTCGCGCAGGTTCAACCCCTGCTCGTAATACAGGCTCATCAAAAGCTTCTCGCGATCCGGCAGCCGCTCGATCGCGTCGACCACGCCGTGGCGCAGCCCTTCGTCAAGCAGCGTCGTCAATGGATCCGCGCCCGGGTCCGCACAAATGCGGTCGATGAACGGTTCTTCATCCGCGGATTCGAAGTCTTCGTAGTAGATCAGCTGGCAGCCATGCACTTCCTGCAGCATCTGCTGATACTCCACCAGCCCCACGGACATCTCGCCCGCGATCTCGCTTTCCGACGGTCCACGCCCGAGCCGCTGCTCCAGCTTCTGCACCGCCTTCTCGATCTGGCGCGCTGTCTTGCGAATGCCGCGCGAGGCCCAGTCCAGTTCGCGCAGTTCGTCCAGCATCGCCCCGCGAATCCGCTGGCTCGCGTACGTCTCGAATTGCGCGCCCTGCGTTTCCTGGTATCGATTGGCGGCGTCGAGCAGTCCGAGCATGCCGGCCTGCACGAGATCCTCGAGCTCGACACTGGCCGGCAACTTGGCCATCAGCTGCAGCGCCAGTCGTCGTACGAGCGGCGCGTACTGCGTCAGGGTGTCGTTGGTGTCGGTTTTGCCGCGCGCGGTATACATAAATCCTCCGCCTCTTCCTTCAGGCCGGTTGTGCCTGGGCGCTCGCGCTCGCGCGATCGCCCAGTGCCGCCGCCGGCAAGGCTTCGCGCGCCGGCAATGGCCAATGCATCACCTGCGCTGCCAACTGACGATATGCCACCGCCGCCGGCGTCATCGGAAATGCCTCGACCACCGTGCGGGTCAGTTGCCGTGCCCGGATCGCTTGCTTGTCCGCAGGCACGTGGCCGGCCAACTCGAGCGAGACTGCCAAATAGCGGCTCGCCGTGCTCGCCAGATTGCGGCAGACAGCCCGCGCATCGATATCCTCCGCGCGATTGACCAGGATGCGGAATTGCGCAAGCGCATATTCGTAGTGCGCCCGCTTGATCCATGAATACGCCCCCGTGATCGCGGCCGGCGACGGCCCCAAGACCACGAGCACGTCATGCGCATGCGCCGCGAGCGGGCTCAGCACCGCATCACTGTGATGACAGTCGAGCACCACCACGTCCGGCTCGCCCGCGGTGATGAACGGCATGACGCGCCCCGCGTCGATCCGCTCCGGATGGCGATGCGCCACGGGCATCAACGCAAACCCGTCGCGCGTGGGCACGCGCACCCGCTCGGCCGAGCAACGGCCGGCCAGCACGTCATTCATGTCGCCACGCACCGGTAAACCGAGCGCCGGCGCGCCATGCCCGCTTTCGTCGACCAACAGCACATCCTGCCCCTGATGGGCCAGCGCGCCAGCCAGATTGAGAGCGACACTCGTCTGACCCGCTTCAGGCACGCTCCCGACCACCGCGACAATGCGCGTGGCATGGCGCGCCACCAGACGACGCAGCCCCTCCGCTTGATCCAGTACGAGCTTAACCAAAGCATGCCTCGCCTGACGTCTGTGCGGACGGCTTGAACAGTCCGCTGTACGAATTATCCACACCGCGCAGCAGCGCCGGCAGGTCGTCCTGGTCCGGCACGAACGGCGACCCGCTGATCGGTGCGGACAGCGCCGTGTCGACCAGGAACTGACGGTCCGCGACGTGCAGGTTTTCCGGCACGCGCTGGCCCGTCGAAATGTAGTGAACCGGCAGACGATGGCGGATGACCGTATCGAGCACCGACCCCAGATTCGTGGTCTCGTCGAGCTTCGTCAGGATGCAACCGGCCAAATCCGCGCCACCCTCCTCGCTCGCGCTGCGATACGCATGCACGACTTCGTTGAGCGTGTCGCCATGACTCGTCGCGTTCAGCAGCAACAGGCGTTGCACCGGCATGTCGGCGCCGCACAGCATCGCCACCTGTTCGGGCACCGTGCGGTCGCGCTGGCTCATGCCGACCGTATCGATCAGCACCATGTGCTTGTTGCGCAACTCGGTCAGCGCCAGGCGCAGGTCGGTCGCATCCTTGACTGCGTGAACCGTCACGCCGAGGATCTTGCCGTAGATGCGCAGTTGCTCGTGGCCGCCGATCCGGTAGCTGTCGGTCGTGAGCAGCGCCAGCTTCTCCGCGCCATGACGCATCACGCAGCGCGCCGCAAGTTTGGCTGTCGTCGTGGTCTTGCCCACGCCGGTCGGGCCCATCAGGGCATAAACGCCGCCGCGCTCCATCATCTCGTCTTCGCTCGCCATGACCGGGAGATTGCGCGTGAGCGCCTGACGCACCCACGCCAGTCCCGACTCGCGTTCGCTGCCTTCAGGCAGATGTTCGAGCAAGGCACGCCCCAGCTGCGCAGAAAAACCGGCAGCAAGGAGCATGCGCAAAATCTCGCCTTGTGCGGGCGAGCGGCGCTGCTTGTCGCTCCACAACAGGCCCGCCACCTGGTCTTCGAGCAGATCGCGCATCGACTGCAACTCGCCCATCATCGACTGCGCCATCTCGGGCGAGATCGATGCGCCGGCGGCCGCCGTCCTTCCCGTTGCCACGACTGGCGCGTCGGGCAGCACTGCCGGACGCGGCGCCACGGACCGGTGGGCGGGGGTTTGACCGCTCGCCAGCTGGTCGAGGTCCGCTTCGGCGAGCGCCACGATTTCGACACCGCCCTCGACCGTGCGGTTGGACAACACGACCGCATCGGGTCCGATTTCCTCGCGAATCTGTCGCAGTGCGTCGCGGCATGTACCCGCAAAGAATTTCCGAATCTTCACGCCTGTCCTCCGATCAATGCCGTCACCTTGATGTTGCGGGTATCGGGCACTTCAGCATATGAAAGAACCTTGAGCTGCGGCAGACTGCGGCGCAAAAAGCGCGACAGCAAAGCCCGCAGCGGATGTTGGACCAGCAGCACCGGCGGCAGACCCTGCCGTTCCTGACGTGCCACGGCAGCTTCGGTCTCACGCAACAGGGTATCGGCAAGGCCCGGCTCCAGGCCGGTGCCGCCGCCGGCCTGCAAGGCCTGCGTGAGGATACGTTCGAGATTGGCGTCAAGGCCGACCACGTTGAGCTCGCCCGTGCCCGGGAACAGGCTCTGCGTGATCGCGCGGCCCAGCGACAGGCGGACCAGCGCCGTCAAGTCGTGCGGATCCTGCACGCGCGCACCGTGTTCGGCGAGCGTGTCGATGATCGTGCGCATGTCGCGAATCGGCACATTCTCTTCGAGCAGGTTCTGCAGCACCTTCTGCAAGGTGGTGAGCGGCACCGTCTTCGGCACCAGATCCTCGGTAAGTTTCGGCGCATCCTTCGTGATGCGGTCGAGCAACTGCTGCACTTCCTGGCGGCCGAGCAATTCGTGCGAATGCCCGTTGATCAGGTGATTCAGGTGCGTCGCCACGACCGTGCCGGCATCGACCACGGTGTAACCGTACGCTTGCGCCTGATCGCGCAGGCCGACATCGATCCACGTTGCGGGCAGCCCGAACGCCGGATCGCGCGTCGGCGTGCCCGGCAGCGACGCGGCCACCTGCCCCGGATCGATGGCAAGCAACTGGCCCGGATACGCATCGCCCTGCCCGATTTCCACGCCCTTGAGCGTGATCCGGTATTGGTTCGGACGCAGTTCCAGGTTGTCGCGAATGTGCACGACCGGCGCAAGGAAGCCGATTTCCTGCGCAAACTTCTTGCGAATGCCCTTGATGCGCTTGAGCAGTTCGCCATCCTGATTACGGTCGACAAGCGGGATCAGGCGATACCCGACTTCGAGACCCAGCGGATCGACGAGCGCGACGTCATCCCAACTTGCTTCGGCCAACTCGGCGGCAGGCGCTGCGGCAGGCGCAACCGGCCGCGCCGCTTGTTCCTTGACGCGCTCGGCACGTTGAAACTGCCAACGCGCCAGATAGCCCAGGCCCACGGCGCCCAACAAGAACGCAACGTGCGGCATCCCCGGAATCAGGCCCATCAGCCCGATAATCGCAGCGGTAATGCCCAGCACGCGCGGATTCGAGAACAGTTGGCTGACCACCTGTTGCCCAACATCCTCGTCCGTGGCGACACGGCTCACGACAACGCCGGCGGCGGTCGAGATCACGAGTGCCGGGATTTGTGCGACGAGTCCGTCGCCGATCGTCAGCAGCGTGTAGTTCTTGGCCGCCATGCCGATGTCGAGACCGTGCTGCGCCACGCCGACGATCAAGCCGCCGACGATATTGATCACCATGATCATGAGGCCGGCCACGGCGTCGCCACGCACGAACTTCGACGCACCGTCCATCGAACCGTAGAAATCGGCCTCCTGTGCGATGTTCGTGCGGCGCTTGCGGGCCTCTTCCTCGCCGATGAGGCCGGCGTTCAGGTCGGCGTCGATGGCCATCTGCTTGCCGGGCATTGCATCCAACGTGAAGCGGGCGCCGACTTCTGCGATGCGGCCCGCACCTTTCGTGATCACCATGAAGTTGATGATCACGAGGATGACGAAGACGACGATACCGACCGCGTAGTTGCCGCCGACGAGAAAATGGCCGAACGCCTCGATCACCTTGCCGGCGGCATCGGGGCCGGTGTGGCCCTGGAGCAGCACGATGCGGGTGGAGGCCACGTTCAGCGACAGGCGCAGCAGCGTCGAGAACAGCAACACACTCGGAAACGCGGCGAAATCGAGCGGCTTTTGGGTGTACATGCTGACGAGCAGCACCATTACCGACAGCGCGATGTTGAAGGTAAACAACAGATCCAGGATGAACGGCGGCAGCGGGAGAATCATCATGCCGAGAACCATGATGATCAGGACCGGTGCGGCGAGCGACTTCAGATTGCCGCCCAGCAGCACCTGGGAGGTGCGCAGCCACTGGTTCGCGCGGGTGTTCATGCGGCATCCCCGCGTTGGGTGGCGCGTTTGGCGCGCCGGGGTTCATCGAATTCGGCCGGCACGGGCAAGGCGTCCGGACGATTGGGTTGCGCGCCGCCTTCCGTGCGCCAGCGGCGCAGTTGGAAGACCCAGGCGAGCACTTCGGCGACGGCAGTGTACAGCGCCGCCGGAATTTCCTGGCCGATCTCCACGTGACGATGCAGCGCACGCGCGAGCGGCGGCGCCTCAAGAATCGGCACGCGGTGCTCGACACCGATTTCGCGAATCCGCTGCGCGACCAGATCGGTGCCCTTGGCGAGCACGCGCGGAGCGCCCATGTCGTCACGGTATTCGAGGGCGACGGCGAAGTGCGTCGGGTTGGTGACAATCACGTCAGCCTTGGGCACGTCGGCCATCATGCGGCGGCGGGCGTTCTGGCGCTGCAACTGGCGGATATGTGCCTTCAGGTGCGGATCGCCCTCCATTTCCTTGTGCTCCTGACGCAACTCCTCGCGCGTCATGCGCAGCTTCTTGTAGTGCTGCCAGAGCTGGAACGGCACGTCCAGCGCGGTGATCAGCAGCAGCGACAACACGATCAGCGCGCAACATACGATCGTCATCTCGCCGACATGCGGCAGCGACGTCTTGGGCGACTGGCTCATGAGACCGAACACGGCATCCTTGTCGCGCGCGATGGCCCAGTACGCAACACTGCCCACGAGGACCGTCTTCAGAATCGCCTTGACGAGTTCCGCGAGACCTTGCGTCGAAAAGACCCTTCCGAGCCCCTTGATGGGGTCGAGGCGGCTGAAGTTGGGGGCCAACGCCTTGCTGGAGAACAGCCAGCCGCCGAGCATCATCGGCGCAGCAAGCGCGGCAAGCGCGATCAGGCCGAGCAACGGGAGGATCGTCAGGAGTGCGTCGCCGCCGGCGCGCACGGCGTGCGCGAGCATGCGCTGCGGGTCCATGGCGGTGGCGGGCTCGAACTGCATGCCCTGGCGCATCAGGAGCGAAAACCCTTCCGAGATCCGGCCGGCGAGCATCCACATGCCGCCGACGCCGGCCGCCAGCAGGGCGAACGTGGCGAGCTCGCGCGAGCGCGCAACCTGTCCTTCCTCGCGCGCCTGTTCCAGGCGCCGGGGAGACGCGGGTTCCGTCTTTTCGAGATCGCTTTCCTCTGCCATGCCCTATCCACAAGGGGCGGAGAGACCCACCCCATCTCGACCGATTATCGCCGTTGTCGTCAACTGACAAAGACGGGAACAGAGACGGGAATGGGGGGTAATTTGAAAAGATGGGGCAAACCCGGTTGTGGTCCCCCGCTCAGAACCCCAGGCTGGCCAGGAGGTCGTCGACCTGACCCTGGTCAGCCACGACGTCCGCGCGGCCGTCCTTGTGAATCTGCGGGCCGTTCATCAGCGAGTCCTTCGCTTCCTTGCGCTTCTCCGGCGGCAGGTTCTCAAGCAGCACCTGCAGCAGGTGCTGTTCGATCTCGTACACGACATCCATGACCTTCTTGATGACCTGACCGGTCAGGTCCTGGAAGTCCTGCGCCATCATGATTTCCATCAAATGCGCATTGGTCGCGCGCGTGTCGTCCGGCACCGCACGCAGGAAGCCACGTGTCTCGGTCACCAGCTTGCGCGCTTCGTCGACCGCCAACGGTTCGGCGAACCACGACGCCCAGCGTGTGTCGAGCGCATTAGCCTGCGACTCCAGGCGATCCTGAATGGGTTTGGCCAGCTCGATCGCCGTGAGCGCCCGCACCGCCGCCTGCTCGGTCAGCGTCGCCACGTAGTTGAGACGGTCGCGGGCGTCCGGGATCGCCTCCGCCGCGTGCTCGAGCTGCTTGTCCAGTCCCAACTCGCGCAAGTTGTCGCGCAACATCCGCGTCAACTGGCCTACGCGCATGAGCATGCGCTCGGCGGGGTCCCCTTCGAGCTCGGCGCCCGACAGCGCCGCCTGCCAATCAGTGCTCGCCTGTTGGGTCACGTTCAGGCCCCCGTCTTTTCCATTTTCTCGAAGATCTTGCCGAGCTTTTCATCGAGCGTGGCCGCCGTGAAAGGCTTCACGACGTAACCGCTCGCGCCCGCCTGTGCCGCCGCGATGATATTTTCTTTCTTCGCTTCGGCCGTCACCATCAGCACCGGCAACTTCGACAGCGCGGGATCGGCACGAATCTGCTGCAGCATCGTCAGGCCGTCCATGTTCGGCATGTTCCAGTCCGAGACCACGAACTCGAAGCTGCCGCCACGCAGCTTGGCCAGTGCCGCAACGCCGTCTTCCGCTTCGTCGACGTTCGCAAAACCCAGTTCCTTCAACAGGTTGCGCACGATTCGGCGCATCGTCGGGAAGTCATCCACGACCAGGAACTTCATATTCTTGTCAACCATCATCACTCCAGTTTCGCCGCCACCCACCGGGTGTGCGGACTCCATGCCCGCACTATACGCGCTGGGTGCGTTCGCCAAATTTCGAGACCTGATGCAACACGCGCCGCGCCATCTCGGACAGCGGCACGACTTCGTCCGCGCCGCCCATCGCAATGGCCTCGCGCGGCATGCCGAAAACGATGCAGCTCGCTTCATCCTGCGCAAACGTGTGGGCGCCGGCCTGCCGCATCTCTACGAGGCCGGCCGCGCCGTCCCGTCCCATGCCGGTCAGGATCACGCCGATCGCGTTGCGCCCGGCATGCACGGCCGCGGAGCGAAACAATACATCGACCGACGGCCGATGTCGATTCACCGGCGGCGCCGGGTCGAGCAGCGCCACATAGTTCGCGCCGCTGCGCGACAGCTGCAAATGCGTGTCGCCACCCGGCGCGATATAGGCATGCCCCGGCAGTACCCGTTCGCCATGCTCGGCTTCCTTGACCGTGATGCGGCACAAGCCGTTCAGGCGTTGCGCAAACGATTTCGTGAAGCCGGCCGGCATATGCTGCGTGATCAGGATCGCCGGTGCATCGGGCGGCATCGGCACCAGCACTTCGCGGATGGCTTCAGTGCCGCCCGTCGATGCGCCGATGATGATCAGCTTTTCCGTACTGACCAGCGGATTGCGCAACAGCGGCGCGGCTTCGATCACGGGCGCCGCCGCGCTCTTGGGCGGTGCACTGCGCACGCGCGCGCGCGCGGCGCCGCGTATCTTGTCGGCGATCATCTCGCCGTACTCGAGCATGCCGTCGCGAATGCCCAGCCGCGGCTTGGTGACGAAATCCACGGCGCCCAGTTCGAGCGCGCGCAGCGTCACTTCCGAGCCCCGTTCCGTCAGCGACGACACCATCAGCACCGGCATCGGCCGCAGACGCATCAACTTCTCGAGGAAGTCGAGACCGTCCATGCGGGGCATTTCGACGTCGAGCGTCAGCACGTCCGGATTGGTCTGCTTGATCAGGTCGCGCGCCACGAGCGGATCGGGCGCGGTCGCCACCACGGTCATGTCCGGTTGCGCGTTGATGATCTCCGTCATCAGGCTGCGCACAAGTGCGGAATCGTCCACGCACAGGACTTTGATCTTTTCGCTCAAGCCTCCTCCATCTGTCGGTTATTGCGCACCGGACCTGGCTTGGCGGTCTTGGCCGGCGGCGTAAAAAGTTCCACGGATCCGCGAACCTGGCGGCCGCGCAACTCCTGCGCGTACGCCTGTTCGCGCTGGACGATGCTCGGGTCTCCCCGGTCGCCCAGTTTCTTGACCATCACCCGGCCACCCTTGGGCCAGAAACATACCTTGCGCGGCTGCGTGCCGCACAAATCCTGGGCCGTCACGCGAATCTGCTCGAGCTCCAGATAACGGAGCACGAAATTCGCGTTACGGTCGCCGATATTGAGCGTCGTCATGCCCGCGAGCACGGCGCCGCCGCCGAAGACTTTCGCCTCGAGCCGCTCGCGCCGCGCGCCGGCCTTGATCAACTCGTTGATCAGCATTTCCATCGCATACGCACCATACCGCATCGACGCGGACATCAGCCGGTCGCGATCGATGTCGCCATCATCGGGCAGCATGAAGTGGTTCATGCCACCGATGCCGCTGAACGTATCGCGCACGCAAGCGGCCACGCACGACCCCAGCACGGTCGTGAGCATGATGTCCTCGTTCGTCACGAAATACTCGCTCGGCAGAAGCTTCACCGCCTGCGTGTTGAACCCGGCGTCGAAATAATGATTGTTCGCGAGCGCTTCCGCAAGGGCTTGTTCGGGCATGATCAGCCCTCCTGACGGCCGGCGCCGGCCAGCTCGTAGACGGTCTGCCCGCGCAGGCGGAATGCCCGGCTGACGTACGTGAAATTTTCGGAGTGCCCCGCGAAAAGCAGGCCGCCCGGCTTCAGCAGCGGCACAAAGCGCTCCAGAATGCGCGCTTGCGTGCCCTTGTCGAAGTAGATCATGACGTTGCGGCAGAAGATCACGTCGAACGGTCCGCCGATTTGCCAGGACGGGGCAAGCAGGTTCAACGGTTCGAACGTCACGAGGCTGCGCACCTCGGGTCGTATCTTGATCTTTCCCGCGTTCGCCCCCGTGCCGCGAAAGAAGTGCTTGCGCAGTTGCTCAGGCGTGAGCTTGCCGGTCTGCTCGCCGGTGTAGACACCTGCCGCGCCGCGCGCGAGCACCTGGGTGTCGACATCCGTCGCCAACACGCTCGCATTGGGGCGTTGGCCGATCGCATCGGACAGCGTCATCGCGATCGAGTAGGGCTCTTCGCCCGTCGAGGCGGCGCAGCACCATACCGAAACCGGCTTGCTGCGGGTGCGCACGAATTCCGCGAGCAGCGGGAAATGATGCGATTCGCGGAAGAACGACGTCAGGTTTGTCGTCAGGGCGTTGGTGAACGATTCCCACTCGCCATCGCCCGTGTCGGCTTCGAGACGGTCGAGATATTCGGTGAAGCTCGTGATGCCAAGTGCGCGCAGGCGGCGGGCGATGCGGCTGTAGACCATCTCGCGCTTGTGTTCGGCCAGGGCAATGCCGGCGCGCTGATAGATCAGCGTGCGAATGCGCCCGAAATCCGCGAGCGTAAACGTGAAGTCGCGCTCGCCCGACAGCGCCGCCGCCCGGGCGTGCTCGTCAGCGGAGGCTCCCCGCTCCGTCGTCCTGCCAGTCTGCATCCGCGATTCAGTCATGATGTCCGCCCGGTTGCGAAAGCGCTTGCGCGTTTCGTCGATGGCGCCGCATTCTGCGGCGTCACCTTATCCATCTGCGTCACCGCGCGTCTTGCATGTGTTGAACGCGCGGTATCAAAACGTTTCCCAGTCGCCGGCCGCGTCATCCGTGCCGGTACGGGCCATCGGCGCGCTCTGCGCGGCGGCCGGCGCTGCGGCCGACGCCGGCTTGCGCTTCGGTGCCGCAGCCGGCTTGGCCACCGCCGCCGGGCGGGCCGCACGGACCGGGGCCGCCGCCGGTGCGGCCGTTGGGGCGTTCGTTTGTGCGTTCGACTGATTAAAATCGAGACGGAACACCGACACAACGGACTTCAGACGGCTTGCCTGTTCTTCCAGCGAACCGGCCGCCGCCGCCGCTTCCTCGACCAGCGCCGCGTTTTGCTGCGTCACTTCGTCCATCTGCGTCACGGCGCGGTTGACCTGTTCGATGCCGCTGCTCTGCTCCGCCGACGCCGCCGAAATCTCGCCCATGATGTCCGTCACGCGCTTGACCGCCTGCACGATTTCTTCCATCGTCTGGCCGGCTTGTTCGACCAGTTGCGAGCCGTCATGCACCTTGTGCGCCGAGTCTTCGATCAGCTCCTTGATTTCCTTGGCCGCCGCCGCGCTGCGTTGCGCCAGCGTGCGCACTTCGCCCGCCACCACCGCAAAGCCGCGGCCCTGCTCGCCGGCGCGGGCCGCTTCCACGGCCGCATTCAGCGCCAGGATGTTCGTCTGGAAGGCGATGCCGTCGATCACGCTGATGATGTCGACGATCTTGTTCGAGCTCGTGGAAATGCCCTGCATCGTGCCCACCACCCGCCCCACCACTTCGCCGCCGCGCGCGGCGATGTCCGAAGCGTTTACCGCCAATTGGCTTGCCTGACGCGCGTTGTCCGCGTTCTGCTTGACCGTTGCCGTCAGCTCTTCCATCGACGACGCCGTTTCCTCCAGCGAGGCGGCCTGCTGCTCCGTGCGCGCCGACAGGTCCGTGTTGCCCGCCGCGATCTGCTGCGCCGCCGATGTGATCGACTCCGTGCCCGAACGCACTTGCGCGACGGTGCGCACCAGACTGTCCTGCATGTGCTTGACGCCCTGGAACAGACGCCCGGTTTCCGTGGTGTCCCAGACTTCGATGCGTTGCGTCAGGTCGCCGCCAGCGATTTTTTCGAAATGCTTGATGGCGTCGTCGATCGGACCGACAATGGCCCGCGTGAGCGTGATTTGCGTGACGATGCCGATCAACAGGCCGATCACCATGCCGATGCCGACCATCCAGATCACTGTCGTATAACGCGACTGCGCGGCCTCATAGCGCTGCTTTGCATTGGTCGTCTGAAGATCCGCCAGCCGCACCATCGCAGCGGTGTATTCGCGGAACAGCCGCGGCACGTCCATCACCGTCTTGGCGTGGAAGTCCGGAATGTCGCCCGATTCGATGGCCTTCAATGCAGGCAGGATGCCTTCGCCCACGAGCTTGCCACGGGCGCTGATGACCGCATCCGCCAGCGGCTTTTCACCCTCGTTCATGGGCACCTTGGCGTACTCGTTCCACGCGTCGTCGGCCTTCGCAAGGTTGTTGCGCACGTTTTCGATGGCTTGCTTGATCTCGGCCGGATCGGCGATGAACTCGACGCGCGAGAGCGTAGCGCGTGCGTTCAATGTCGAGATGGTGGTCTGCGACAGGTGGCGCGCCGACGCCATATCGCTGGTGTAGATGTCCTGCAGCGATCCGTTGGCCTGCCGCAACGACAGAATGCCCACAGCAGCGCCCACGACCAGCAATGCCATAAACATGCCGAGCGCCAGGGTCAGGCGCGCCCGGAGGGAGACATTTTTAAACATAACGACCTCTAGCCTTTTTTAATTACGGGCTCGTGCCCGGCTTGCGATGCCAAATCAACGTTAGAACTCTTCCCAGTCACCGGCGTCGCTGGCGGGGGCCAAAGCCTTGCCACGTCGTGCCGCCAACTGCAAAACCTGCGCCTCTTCATGCGCCGCCGCCGTCTCGGCGCTCGGCGGCACTGTCGTTGCGGCTGCGCGCGGGCGCGCCGTGGCCGCGCCCGGCGCACTCGCCGGCTTGCGCGCAGCCGCGGGAGGCGATGCCTTGTGCATTGCAGACGGGCCCGGGCGGCGAGGCTGGGCCACTGCCGCCGCCGAAGGCGTTGCCGCACCGGCGATCGCGTCGCCGACGCGGAAGACGGACACGGCATCGCGCAGCCGATGCGCCTGCTCTTCCAACGAACCGGCCGCTGCCGCCGCTTCCTCGACCAGCGCGGCGTTCTGCTGCGTCACTTCGTCCATCTGCGTCACGGCGCGGTTCACCTGTTCGATGCCGCTGCTCTGCTCCGCCGACGCCGCCGAAATCTCGCCCATGATGTCCGTCACGCGCTGCACGGCCTGAACGATCTCATTCATCGTCTTGCCGGCTTGCGCCACGAGTGTCGAACCGGTCTCGACGCGGCCGACCGAGTCCTCGATCAGCACCTTGATTTCCTTCGCCGCCGCGGCGCTGCGCTGCGCCAGGGTCCGGACTTCGCCCGCCACCACCGCAAATCCGCGCCCCTGCTCGCCGGCCCGCGCCGCTTCGACGGCGGCGTTGAGCGCGAGAATGTTCGTCTGGAAGGCAATGCCTTCGATCACGCTGATGATGTCGACGATCTTGTTCGAGCTGGTCGAAATGCCCTGCATCGTGTCGACCACATTGCCGACGACCTGACCGCCGCGCGCGGCAATCTCTGAAGCGTTCACCGCCAACGTGCTGGCCTGTTTGGCGTTGTCGGCGTTCTGCTTGACGGTCGCCGTGAGCTGTTCCATCGACGACGCGGTCTGCTCGAGCGAGGCCGCCTGCTGCTCGGTGCGCGCCGAGAGATCAGTGTTGCCCGCGGCGATCTCGCCGGACGCGACATTGATGGACTCGATCCCTTCGCGGACGTCCGCCACGATCGACAACAGGCTGTTCTTCATCACGCCCAACCCGAACAGCAGCTGACCGATTTCGTCCTGCGTATTACCGTCGACCTTGGCCGTCAAATCGCCCGCGGCGATTTGCCTGGACAGCGACAACGCCACGCGCAGCGGTTGGTTGATCGCGCGGCGCAGGATGCTGCCAAGCACGAACAACAGCACAATGCCGCCGGCCACGGCGCCGGCGACGATCCAGCGAACCCACTGATGTTCGCGTTGCGCCTGCTGGTACAGGTCAGCCGCTCGCGTCAGATCCAGCCGCGTCAGCACGTTCAACTCATCGCGCATCGGTCCGTAGGCCGGCTTCACAGCGTTCGTGTACATCGTTTGCGCGCCTTCGGCCGAACCGGCGCGCAGCATGTCCACCGTCTGCTGCAGGCCCTCGGCGACGAAACGCTGACGAATCACGTCGAAGCGCTCCGCCTGCGCTCGCGCCTCGGGGTCGACAATCTTCATGTACGCGCCCCACTGACGATTGATGTCGTCGAGGCTGCTGGCGATCTCGTCGCCTGCGCGCTTCATCGCGTCGAGATTCGGATTGGCGATCGCTTCGGATACGAGCAGCACATCGTGATCGAGCTTCTGACCGATCGTGCTGAGCAAGCCGGCAGGCACCATGCCGCCCTGATAGACCGACAATAACTTGTCGTTGCTGCTCGACGTGCTCCACAACCCGATGCCGCCGACGCCGGCCAGCAACAGCGCCCCGAGCACGATGATCCCGGTCAGGCGCGCGCGCAGCGTACGCAGGCGAAACTTGCGCAACACGGCGCCCACGCCCCCCGCCTGCACTTGTCCGCCGCGAATGCGCAGATTGCCGGCGGTGCCGTTACGGAAACGCGCATATAGCGCGTCGGCCTGAGCCGTCCAGCCGGCGGCGGGCTTGACCCGCACCGACGTATAGCCGATGACCTGGCCGTTATCGAGCGTCGGCGTAACTGTCGCGAGCACCCAGTAGAAATCGCCGTTTTTGCGGCGGTTCTTCACGAGCCCCGTCCACGTGTCGCCGCGCTGGCACGTCTGCCACAAATCCGCGAACGCCTCGGACGGCATGTCTGGATGCCGCACGATGTTGTGCGGCGCGCCCAGCAATTCGTCGCGCGAAAACCCGCTGACTTCCACGAAGGCCGGATTCGCGTACGTGATACGGCCCTTGAGATCGGTGCGCGAAATCAGATACTGATGCTCACCGATCACATATTCGTTCGAAGTTACGGGCTGGTTGTCGCGCACGTGGGTCTCCTGGGGCCGCCGGGTGTCGTGATGGGTCGGGGGGCGATGGGCTCGCTATGTATTGCCGCTCAGCTGGCGAGGCGTTCGATCAGCGCCATGTCGTCGCTGGTCATCAGCTTTTCAATGTCCATCAGGATCAGCATGCGGCCTTCGACCGTGCCCAGACCCGTGATGTACTCGGTGGCCAGCGTCGCGCCAAACTCCGGCGCCGGCTTGATCTCGCCGCGCGCGAGCGTAAGCACGTCCGACACGCCGTCGACGACCATGCCGACCACGCGGCCCGCCACGTTCAGAATGATGACGACCGTCTGGGTGTCGTATTCGACGCGGCCCAGGCGGAACTTGATGCGCATGTCGACAATCGGCACGATGATGCCGCGCAGATTGATCACGCCCTTGATGAAATCGGGGGCGTTCGCGATGCGGGTCACCGCGTCATAGCCGCGGATTTCCTGCACCTTCAGGATGTCGATGCCGTACTCTTCCTCGCCGAGCGTGAAGACCAGGAACTCCTGGCCGTCGCCTTCGTTGTGCAGCGCCGCCTGCTGGCGCGCCAGGGCTTGTTCTTGCTGAAAATTGTCCATAAGCGCGTATCCCCAAATCAGTGGAAGAGGGTCGTGGTGGCCTGCCGCTGGCCGCGCTGGAGCGCAGCCACGTCGACGATCAGCGCCACACTGCCGTCACCCATGATGGTGGCGGCCGAAATGCCGTGAATCCGGCGGTAATTGGTCTCGAGGTTCTTCACCACGACCTGCTGTTGGCCGACCAGTTCGTCGACCAGCAACGCAAAGCGCCGCCCCTCGGCCTGCAGGATGACGATGATCCCCTGCGTGGGATCGAGACGGGCTTCGGGCACGTCGAAGGCGCGGTGCAGCTCCACAAGCGGCAGGTATTCGCCGCGCACGAGTACGACCTGGCCCTCGCCGGTGACGGGGCGGATGTCGTCATTGCGCGGCTGCAGCGACTCCATGACGAAGTTCAGCGGCAGGATGAAGATTTCCGTGCCGACCTTGACGGACATGCCGTCCAGAATCGCCAGCGTGAGCGGCAGCACGATGCGGATCGTGGTGCCCTTGCCGCGCGTCGACAGCAGTTCGACGTGGCCGCCCATCTGCTGGATGTTTCGTTTGACGACGTCCATGCCGACGCCGCGGCCCGATACGTCGGTGACCGCATCGGCGGTCGAAAATCCCGGAGCGAAGATCAATTGCCAGACCTCTTCGTCCGTCATCGATTCGGACACGGACATGCCCTGCTGCTGCGCCTTCGCGAGAATTTTCTCGCGGCGCAGGCCGGCGCCGTCGTCGCTGACTTCGATGACGATGTTGCCGCCCTGATGCGCGGCGGACAGCACCAGTTGGCCGACCGGGTCCTTGCCGGACGCCAGGCGCGCTTCGGAGGTTTCGATGCCGTGGTCGAGGCTGTTGCGCACGAGGTGGGTGAGCGGGTCGATAATGCGCTCGATCAGGCTCTTGTCGAGTTCAGTGGCCTGGCCGAACGTCACGAGTTCGATCTGCTTGCCGAGCTTGCTGGCGAGATCGCGCACCAGTCGCGGGAAACGCGAGAAGACGTAGTCCATCGGCATCATGCGGATGGACATCACGGCTTCCTGCAAATCCCGTGCGTTGCGCTCCAGTTGGCCCATGCCGTTGAACAGACGGTCGTGGATGACCGGATCGAGACCGCTGGCGGTCTGCGCGAGCATGGCTTGCGTGATGACGAGTTCGCCGACAAGGTTGATCAGCTGGTCGACTTTCTCGACGCCGACGCGAATCGACGTGTTTTCATGACCGGCGTTCGCCGCCGGGGCGGCGGCCCGTTTCTCGCTGCCGGCTTGTGCGGCGGGCGCGGCGGGCGCGATCAGGATCGGCTCGCTGGCAACCGGCGGGGCCGGTGGCGCAGGTTCGGCGGCACTCGGCATGGCGGCAGCCGCCATCGCGGCGGGGACTTCGATGGACGCGGCGGCAACGGCGGCCACGGCGGCCGGCGGCGCCGATTCAAGTGCCGGTGCAATGGCGGGCGCCGCGGCAATCTCCGGGGCAGCAACGGCGGCAGCCGTGGCATCCTGCACGTCGATCTGCGACGGCTCGATCACGAAGCAGCACACGGCGAGGATATCGTCCGCGCCACAGGTCGTGTCGAGCCACAGTTGCAGCGCGTCGCCTATCGTGCGGCGGCCGGCGACCGTGCCGAGATTGCCCAGTTCTTCCGCAAGCAGTGCCTGATCCTTCTCGCCCACACCGGTGAGCGTGACCTTCAGGCGCGTCTGCCCGGCTGGCGGGGGCGTGGCGGGACTGCCGTCGGCGGCGTGGGCAGCCTCAGGTGCAGCGGGCCCGGCGGCCGCAGGTGCCGGCGTGACAGCGGGCGCAGGCGTTGGCGCCGACACCACCGGCGCGGGTGCCGGAACGGCGCCGTTTTCTTCAGCGGCGAGGCGTTGCAACACCGCGCAGATACGCGTCATCGCCTCGGCATCGGGTTCACTGGAGGCGCGGTAGGCATTCAATTGTTGATGCAGCACGTCTTTTGTTTCCAGAAAGGCGTCGATCATTTCCGTGCGCAGCTGGAGCTCGCCCCGGCGTGCCCGGTCGAGCAGGTTTTCCAGCAAGTGCGTGGTTTCCGTCAGCGCGGTAAAGCCGAACGTCGCCGCGCCGCCCTTGATGGAGTGGGCGGCACGGAAAATGGCGTTCAATTGCTCGTTGTCCGGCGCAGCAATGTCGAGCGCGAGCAAAAGATGCTCCATTTCCGCGAGCAACTCTTCCGCCTCGTCGAAAAAGGTCTGGTAGAACTGCGTTATATCCACCGTTTTCCCCGTCCTAACTATGTTTGCCTGCCGCTGCGGCGCCTATCCCGCCGTTGCGGCACCCATGCAGCCATTCGCTTCGCCGAGCTTGCCAGATCCGCGTGTCAATTCACTCATGCGGACCGGTTCCCGGTCACCTAAGCGGCTTGCGCCCCGACCAGCGAGCCCACCACATCCACCAACGTGCCCGGGTCGACCGGCTTGATGAGCCAACCGCTCGCGCCCGCTTCACGCGCCGCATCCTTGTAGGCGCCGTCGACCTCCGTCGTCAGCACGAGAATCGGCACCTCGGCGAAGGTGTCGAGTTCGCGCAATGCGCGAATCAGCGACAGGCCGTCCATGCCGGGCATGTGCTGGTCCGTCAGCACCAGGTCGAACGCGCCGTTTGCGGCCACTGTCAAGGCATCCTGACCATCTCGTGCGGTCGTTACGGCATAACCGGCTTCGTCGAGCACGGCCGCCAGGATCTGGCGCATGGACGCCGAATCGTCGACCGCGAGAATCCTGCTGCGTATGGCGTTCATAGGTCTCCTTGCCTCACCGCTGTGGCGCGGGCGCTGCCGGCGGCGCGGGTGGCGCGGGCGGAATGGGCCCCGCTATCGCTGCCGCCACGGCTTCGCGTCCCGACCCGGCGGCGGTATTCGTATCGACCGTCGGCTCGTCAGCCTCGTGGGCCACGGACGCTTCGGCACGCCGATTGAGTACGATGATGCTGATTCGGCGGTTGATCGGATTGAAATCATCCTTCTTGTCGAGCGGCAGCGTCGAAGACAGGCCCACGACGCGCAACACCTTCTCGGCATCCATGCCGCCGCCGATCAGTTCGCGGCGCGACGCATTCGCGCGATCCGCCGACAACTCCCAGTTGCTGTAGCTCTTGTCGCCCATGGCGTACTGCGTTGCGTCGGTGTGGCCGGACAGGCTGACACGATTAGGCACGTCGTTGAGCGCGCGGCCGATCTCGCGCAGGATGTCGCGCATATACGGCTGCACCTGCGCACTGCCGTTCGCAAACATCGGTCGATTCTGATCGTCGACGATCTGGATACGCAGCCCTTCGGTCGTCATGTCGATGAGCAACTGCTTGCGAAACTGCCGCAACGTCGGATTGTTCTCAATCACACGCTCGATGCGGGCCTTGAGCTCGCGCAAACGGGCGGTGTCCGTACGCTCCATCATGTCGGCGGCCGTCGTGGGGCGGGCGGGCTTGTTCATTTCGCCGCGCGACTTCTGGCCGTCGGGACGCGAGGTATCGGGGCCGCCGCCGGGAATCACGCCGCTGTTGTCGGCGGCGTTGCGGCCGCCCATCATGGCGACCTTGAGCGGCGTGCGAAAATATTCCGCGATCCCGGCGAGTTCCTTGCTGCTCACGGAGCTGAGCAGCCACATCAGCAGGAAGAACGCCATCATGGCCGTCATGAAGTCGGCGTAGGCAATCTTCCATGCGCCGCCGTGATGCCCGTGCTTCGCCGCCGCGCGGCGTTTCACGATAATGGGGCGCTCGTCTTTCTCACTCATGGTGCCGTACCGCTTGCGCCGTCAACGCGACTTGACCTGGCGCACGTGTTCTTCGAGCTCGGCGAAGGACGGACGCACCGTGGAGAACAGCACCTTGCGGCCGAATTCGACTGACAATGCCGGCGCGTAACCGTTCAGGCTGGCGAGCAGCGTCACCTTGATGCATTCGTAGAGTTTCACCGACTCGTTGATACGGTGTTCGACCAACTGGGCCAACGGCGAGATGAAGCCGTAGGAAAGCAGAATGCCGAGGAATGTGCCGACGAGGGCCTGGGCAATCAGCGCACCCAGCACGGCGGGAGGCTGGTCGGCCGAAGCCATGGTGTGGACAACGCCCATCACGGCAGCAACGATCCCGAAGGCAGGCATGGCGTCACCGACCTTTTGAAGACAGTGAGCAGGCACTTCGCCCTCATGGCGATAGGTTTCGATTTCGTGATCCATCAGGTTCTCGATCTCGAAGGCATTCATGTTGCCGCTGACCATGAGGCGCAGATAGTCGGTCAGGAACTCCATGATGCGGGGTTCGGAGAGAATCTTCGGATATTGCGAGAAAACGGGGCTCGAGGCGGGGTCTTCGACATCGCCTTCGATGGCAAGCATGCCGTCTTTGCGGGCTTTGGCGAGCAGGACATACAGAAGCGCCATGAGCTCCATGTAGAGCGCTTTGGTGTACTTCGAGCCCTTGAGCAGCATCGGCAGGGCTTTCATCGTCGACTTGATGGCCTTGTTGTTGTTGCCGACGATGAACGAGCCGACGCCGGCGCCGAAGATGATCAGCAACTCGGTCGGCTGGAACAGGGCAGCCATGTGTCCGCCGGCCAATGCATAGCCGCCGAAGACTGACGCCAGAACGATGATGTAACCAATGACGACCAGCACTGCCGGGTACCTCTCGCGAATTACGTCTGCCGGAAAAAGTCCTTCCTCTTACAGGGACTTAACGGCAGGCGGGCATGAAAACTGTAGGGCGATGAAGGCCGGGGTAAACCTGACTCAAAGCGACGAATGAATCGTTCAAAGGCGTGGCGCGGGTCTCCGTGGCAATCAGGCCGCGAGGGGTGCCGCGTCGGTTGTGAGCGGATCGGTGATCAGCGTTTCGGCGGCTTCGCGGGCGGTTTTGGCCTTGCGGGTCTTGCCGGCGCGCGAGGGGGGTTGGCACAGGCCGCAGACGTACTGGCCGTGCGGCTCGTGGGCATGCGTGACAAAGTGGCCGCCGCACCGGGTGCACGGCGTCGTCTGCAGCATCTTGCTCTCGAAGAAGCGCACGAGGGTCCAGGCGCGCGTAAAGCCGAGCACGGGTTCCCAGGCGTTAAGTTCGACGTGTTCCATGTACAGGCGATAGCTTTTGACGACGGCCTCGATACCTTGGCAGCCACCGTGTTGCGTGAGGAACCGGTGGATGTTGCAGAACAACGACGAATGGATGTTGGGCAGCCACGTCACGAACCAGTCGGTCGAGAACGGCAGCATACCTTTGGGGGGCGACACGCCCTTGAGCTCCTTGTAGAGCTTGATGAGCCGATCACGGCTGAGGCTGGTTTCCGCCTCCAGCAACTGGAGACGGGCGCCGAGTTCGATCAATTCGATGGCCAGCTGAATTTCGCGGGCTTCGAGAACGACACTTTTGGTACGCATGGTGGACATCCTGGCGATGAGACGAGGCTCGCTTCAGCGTTGCGCCCGGGCGAGTGGCGCAATGGAGGGTTGGCGAGCGAGCCGAAGGCGCCTGAGCGTCAGCCGATGTGCTCGACGGGCTGGCCGGCGAGCAGGATCGAGGCGTGGGACTGTTGCATCGCCACGTCTTTGGCGCCATGGGTGAGGCTCGACAGGATCACGTGATCGTCGAAACGAAAACGGCACAAGAGCTGATTGGAGCCGGCCAGCTTGACGAGCTGGGCGAGCGTGAGGCGGCCGAGAACGTCGGCGAGCTCGTCGGACACGCCGAGCCGGAACATCGCGGCGGCGCGGTCCTCCCGGATCAGGCGCTGGGCCAGGACGAGGTAAGAGAGATTCAGTTCGCGAATCTCGTTCAGCGTTTCGCTATTTCGCATGCGGCCCCCCGGCGCAATGTGTGACTGGCGATAGTGCTCCGTTTTTACCCCTGCATTGTGGAGCGTCGCGAATCAGAAAAAAATCGGAGAGGCACTACGGAAGGACGCAAGAAAATCAGAGATTTCCTGTAGGTGTTTTTCCTACATGAGAGGGACAAGCACCCCCGGCGATGCGTACGGCGACGATCGCGTATTGCGGATGTGTGACTTCATGACAGCGTCATAAAGCATTGCTCTACTGTCTGACCATATTACGGCCCGAAAACGCCGCGCTTTAGTCTTCGGCGAAAAAAATCGGGGAGCTCGCCGGGAGTATCGCTGGAGGCTACTTTGCCAACACCCGGCGGACTGCAACAGCAGCTTTACAAACTGTTACAGACGGCGGGGCGAGTTGCGCAATTGCGGCGCGCACGTCGCCAAAAATGACTCGATTGTCGAGATATCGTCGCCTTTTGGTAACGCCTCAGGCTGCCTGCGGCGTGGCGCGACGGATCAATACCATGTGGAAACACCACGACAACACGCCGCAGATTGCGATCACGGCGGCCATCGGCACCGACGATCTGGCGTGCAACGCACCCACGGCCGATCCGGCGCACGCGGCCGCCAGGAATTGCAGCCCGCCGAGCAAGGCAGCGGCAGCGCCGGCGCGCTCGCGCTGATGGTTGAGCGCCTCGGCCATGGCATTCGGCTGGGAAAAACCCAGACTGGCGACGTACGCGAACAGCAGCACCATCAGGCCGGGCAGCTTGCCGATTTCGAAGGCCGCGACCAGCAACATGAGCAGACCGAGGATCGCGACGAGGTTATTCGTCTTGCGCAAGACATCGGCCGGGCGGCGCGTGCGCAGCAGGTGGGCATTGATCTGCGAACCGAAGATGATGCCGCAGGCATTCAGGCCGAACAGCCAACCGTAGCTCGATGGCGGCACGCCATAGAGTTCGATGAAGACGAACGGAGAACCGGTGATATATGCAAACATCCCGGCCTGCGCGACGCCGCCCGCCAGCGCGTTGCCCATGAATTCGCGGTCGCGCAGCAGAAAGCCGTAGTTGTGCCAAGCCGTGGCGAGCCAATGCTGTTCGCCCGCCGCGCCCTCGCGGGTTTCGGGCAAACCGCGCCAGGAAAGGTAGAAGCACAGCGCGCCGAAAGCCGTCAGCACCCAGAAAATCGCGCGCCAGCTCACGACCAGCAGCATCTGACCGCCGATCAACGGCGCGAGAATCGGGGCGGCGCCCATGATGAGGGTCATGCGCGAGAACACGCGCGCGGCCGTTTGGGTGTCGAACAGATCGCGCGTCATGGCACGGGCGATGACGAAACACGCGCAGCCGCCAAGCGCCTGCAGCAAACGGAAGCCGATCAGCATCTCGATGTTGACGGCCAGCGCACAGCCCGCGGAGGCGAGCGTGTAGACGGCCAACCCCACATAGAGCGGCCGCTTGCGGCCAAAACGATCGGCGAGCGGTCCGTGGACCAGCTGACCAACACCGAGGCCGATGAAAAATGAGGCAAGCGTCAGCTGAACGGCCGAAGCGTTCGTGTTCAGCTCGCGCGCGATGCTGGGCAGCGCGGGCAGGTACATGTCGATCGACAGCGAGCCGATCGCCGACAGGATGCCGAGTATGAAGACAGTGCGGAAATAATGGGCAGGCATTCGAGCGGAGTGACGCGTCAACGAGCGCGGGGGTAATCCCGAATGATATACGGCATCGGGCGCAAGGGTACGGCGTATCCCGTAGGGCGCGCGCGTCACAACCCGCTGGACCGGCGCGCGCACTGGCCGGAACGCGCTCCCCACCGTCTTGCCTTATATACCACCAACTTCTAATATCAAAGGAGATCGGGTGATTGCCTTTTACGCGAGACGAAACCCGACCGCGCTCTCCAAAGGAGACAGCCATGGCAAACGACGTCAAAAAAAATACGCCCTGTCTGGATGCTGCCACCAGGACTTCCGCTTCGGCCGACGCCAGCAGGCGCCGCTTCATTCGGGCCACCGGCGCAGCCGGCCTTGCTGCGGGCCTCAGCCCGTTCATCATGCCGACCGAGGCGCGTGCCGCGAAACGGACATTGAAAATACTTCAATGGAATCACTTCGTGCCGGCGTACGACACGTGGTTCGACGGCACCTACGTCAAGGAATGGGGGCAGAAACACGATACCGACGTGATCGTGGATCATGTCGGCATCCCGGCGTTGAACACGCGTGCGGCGGCTGAAGTGTCGGCCCAGCGGGGCCATGACCTGTTCATGTTCCTGTCGCCGCCCCCGGTGTACGAAGAGCAGGTGATCGACCACCGCGAAATCTACGAGGAATGCCAGCGCAAGCATGGCAAGCCGGTGGAACTCGCGGTCAAGAGCACCTACAACCCGAAGACGAAGAAGTACTTCGGCTTTTCGGACAGTTTTGTGCCCGACCCGATCAACTATCGCAAGGACCTGTGGGACGATATCGGCATGCGCCCGCCCGATACGTGGGATGACGTATTGACCGCCGGGCGCAAGATCAAGCAAAAACACAACATTCCCGTCGGCATCGGCCTTTCCGCCGAACTCGATACGGCCATGGCGATGCGGACCATCCTTTTCGCCTTCGGCGGCTCCGTGCAGGATGCGTACGGCAGCGTGATCCTGAATTCGAAGCAGACGCTAGAGGCGGTGAAGTTCGTCAAAGCCCTGTATCAGGACACCATGACGCCCGAAGTCCTGGCGTGGGATCCTTCGTCCAATAATCGTGCCATGCTGGCGGGCACGATCTCGTTGTGCCTGAATGCCATCTCCATCACCCGGGAAGGAGAAAACAAGAATATTCCCGTGACGCCCAACATCTGGCTCACCCAGGCGCTGCAGGGTCCGGTGCGGCGCATCGGCATGGAGCATGTGATGGATTGCTATGTCATCTGGAAGTTTGCCGAAAACATCGATGGCGCCAAGCAATTCCTGGTGGATTACATCGATAACTTCCGGCAGGGGTTCCTGGGGAGCCAGTTCTACAATTTCCCCTGCTTCCCCAGTACGGTGCCCGACCTGGCACAGCTGATCGCCAATGACGCCAAGGCCCAGCCGCATGACAAATACAAAGTGCTTGGCGCCCTGATGAATCAAGCCACCAACGTCGGCTACCCCGGCTACGCCAACGCCGCCATCGACGAAATCTTCAACACCTGGGTGCTGAACACCATGTTCGCCAAAGCGGCCACGGGCACCGAGACACCTGAAAACGCGATCAAGGCGGCGGACACTGCATGCCGGCGAATTTTCGCGAAATGGCACGAAAAAGGTTTGTTGTAACCGCGGGGGACTGGCATCCGGGACACCATGGCGACCGTAGAAGTTCGCTCACTGATCAAGCGCTTCGACAGCACCAATGCCGTGGACGGTGTTGACCTGCGTGCGCGGGATGCGGAATTCCTGGTGTTACTGGGGCCCTCGGGGTCAGGCAAGACAACCTTGCTGCGGCTCATCGCCGGACTCGAAGCGCCCACGTCCGGCGACGTGCTGGTGGATGCCCGGGTGGTGACGGGATTGCCGCCCGGCGCGCGCAACATGGCGATGGTGTTCCAGAGTTACGCGCTGTATCCCCATCTCACGGTGTTCGAGAACATCGCGTTCCCGTTGCAGGTCCAGCACTTGCCGCGCGACGCGATCCGCAAGAAGGTGGACTGGGCGGCGCAGCTGTTCGGCATCGGTCATCTGCTCGCACGCAAACCGCGTCAGCTCTCCGGTGGCGAACGGCAACGGGTGGCGCTGGCGCGCGCGGTGGTTCGCGAGCCGGCCGTGTTCCTGCTCGACGAGCCGTTGTCGAATCTCGATGCCAAGCTGCGCACCTCGGCGCGCGACGAGTTGCAACATTTCCAGCGGCAGTTGGCGACAACGACCATTTATGTCACCCATGACCAGATCGAGGCGCTGGGTCTGGGGGACCGCATCGCCATTCTCGATCACGGCCGGATCCATCAGCTGGGTACGCCCGAAGACGTGTACCAGCGCCCCGCCGATCTGTTTGTCGCCACGTTTATCGGATCACCCTCGATGAATCTGGTGACGTCCGACCACGTCGTGACGGGCTTCCGACCCGAACACTTTCTGCCGCGCGCGGCGTATGCGGCGGACGAGGCGGTGCACACCTTCACGTTCGACGTGACCCGTATCGAAAACCTGGGGTCGGACCGCATGGTGTACGGGGTGCTGTGCGCGCCCTTACCGCCGGCGAAGGTCATCGCCCGTATCCCCTGTACGGTGGGCATACCGATCGAGACCGGCACCCGGCACGATTTCGTGGTGCGCCGGCGCGACCTGAAGCGTTTCGATCCTGCATCCGGGGCAAGCCTGGGGCCCGCATGATGCACGTCCACCTTCCGGTGCGCCCTTCGGAGCGCCGGTCCGAAAGACCCCGTCTCGGCAGCGACCTGTGGATGGGCCGCGTGATGCTGGCGCCCGCGATCATCTACATTGTGCTGCTGGTCGGGGTGCCCTTCCTGCTGTCGATCTATTACAGCCTGACAGACGCCTCGGTCGGTAGCCGCACCCTGCATTTCGTCGGCATGGAGAATTTTCGGCGCGTCCTGGAAAACGACACCTTCTGGCGCTCGCTGCGCAATTCGCTGGTGTTCACCGGCGTCTCCCAGTTCATGGTGGTGATACTGGCGAAAATACTGGCGTTGGCGCTGATGCAGGATTTCCGTGGCAAGTGGCTTGTACGGCTGCTGATCCTGCTGCCGTGGGTGGCGCCCATTTCGCTCGGCACCATCGGCTGGTTATGGATCTTCGACCCCGTGTACAGCATCATCAACTGGTCGCTGCGCGCCCTGAGGCTGCTGGGGCCGCAGACCTGGCCCATCTGGCTGGGGCAACCGGACCTGGCCATGCTGTCGGTGATCCTGGTGGACGTATGGCGCCTGCTGCCGCTGGCAACCGTGATCATCCTTGCCGGGCTCGCCGGGATACCGCAGGACATCCATGACGCTGCGGCCATGGACGGAGCCGGCTTCTGGCGGCACCTGTTCCGCATCAACCTTCCGCTGGTCATGCCCGTCATGCTGGTGGCCCTGCTGTTTGGTATCGTGTTTACCTTCACCGATATGATCATCGTCTATGTGCTGACTCGCGGCGGCCCGTACGACACGACGCAAATGCTGGCCAGCCTGGCGTTCTTCAGCGGCATCCAGGGCGGTGACCTGGCCGGGGGCGCGGCCATTTCGCTGTTCCTGTTTCCTGTGCTGGTCGCGGTGGTGATCGTACTGTTGATCATTGCGCGCCGCACCGAGGTCACCTGAAGTGGGCGGGCCGAACATGAACGGACCGAAACGCATCCTCGCATTGGCCGGTCACCGCTGGACGCGGCGCGGCGGGCAATACGCGCTTCTCGCCGCCTACGTCACGTTCGCGGCATTTCCCTTCTACTGGATGCTGATCACGACCTTCAAGGATATCCACGACCTGATCAACACGGCCAACAATCCGTTCCTGTTCAACATGCGGCCCACGCTCGACAACCTGCGCGTCCTGTTCTTCGACACGTTGTTCGTGCGCTGGCTGCTCAACACGTTGATCGTCGGCGTTGGCGTAACGGTTGTCACGCTGCTGTTGGCCGTGCCCGCCGGCTATAGCCTGGCGCGTCTGTCCGGACGCTGGGGCCGGCAATTGGCCATCGGCATTTTCCTGACCTACCTGATCCCCCCGACCCTATTGTTCATCCCGTTCTCGCGCATCATCGGCTCGCTCGGCCTGCAGGATTCGCTCTGGTCACTGGTGCTGGTGTACCCGAGTTTTACGGTGCCGTTCTGTACCTGGCTGATGATGGGTTTCTTCAAGGCCGTGCCGCGCGATATCGAGGAAGCGGCGATGATGGACGGCCTGAGCCGCTTCGGCGCGTTCCTGAAGGTCGTCGTGCCGCTTTCTTCGCCCGGCATCCTGACCGTGATCATTTTCACGCTCACGCTGACGATGCAGGAATTCGTCTACGCATTGACCTTCATCACGAGTTCGTCGCAATACACGGTGAGTGTCGGCGTGCCCACCTTCCTGGTGCGTGGCGATGTCTACTTCTGGGGCTCACTGATGGGTGCCTGCCTGATCGTCAGCCTGCCGGTTGCGGTGCTCTACAACCTCTTCCTCGACCGTTTCGTCGCAGGGTTTACCGTCGGGGCCGTCAAATGAGGGCGGCCCGCGACGGCAACATTGCAGCGCCTATGCCTGAACGAGACCGGTGATCGGTACGTCGGGATTGACGTCGGCTTCGTAATCCACCCCGTCGATCTCGAACCCGAAAAGGCGCAGGAATTCCTTTTTGTACCCGGCGAAGTCGGTGAGTGTGTAGATGTTTTCGCTGGTGACCTGATCCCAGAGCTGCAGTACGCGCGCCTGGACTTCCGGGGCCAGCTCCTTATCGTCCGCGCGCAGCCGCCCTTCCTCATCCACATGCGGCGAATTGCCATACAGGCTTTCCTTGTAAAGCCCGTAGACCTGTTCGATGCAGCCCTCGTGCGTGCCTTGTTCCTTCATGACCTTGAACAGCAGCGAAAGGTACAGCGGCATCATCGGGATGGCGGAACTGGCCTGCGTGACAACGGCCTTCAACACGGACACCCGCGCGTCGCCGCCTTTGGCCGCCAGCTTGCCGCGAATGCCGAGCACCTTTTGATCCAGGTCCTTCTTGGCCGCGCCTATCGACCCGTTCCAGTAGATGTCATACGTGATCTTCTCGCCCAGATAGGTGAATGCAGTCGTCTTCGCGCCCTCGGCCAGGACACCCGCGTCGAGTAGCGCGTCCATCCACATCTGCCAGTCTTCACCGCCCATCACGGCCACGGTGCTGTCGATTTCGCTTTGCGTCGCCGGCTCCAGCACGGTCTCTTTGACGACTTCCTTGTCGGTATCGATGCCACGCAGGCTGACCGCCCGGCCGACAGGTTTCAGTGTCGAACTGAAGACCTCGCCGGTCTTCGGGTGGGTACGCCGCGGGGAGGCGAGACTATAGACCACCAGATCGACCTGCCCGAGGTCCCGCTTGATGACATCGATAGTCTGCTGCTTGATCTCGTCAGAGAACGCGTCGCCATTGATGCTCTTGGCGTACAGGCCTTTCGCTGCGGCAAATTTTTCGAAAGCGGCCGTGTTGTACCAGCCCGGGGTGCCCGGTTTGCTCTCGGTGCCGGCACGCTCGAAGAAGACGCCGAGCGTATCCGCGCCGGATCCGAATGCGGCCGTAATCCGGGCCGCCAGTCCGTATCCGGTCGATGCGCCGATCACCAGCACTTTTTTGGGCCCATTGGCGATCGGTCCGCTTGCGGTGACGTATTCGATCTGTTGCTTGACGTTGGCTTCGCAGCCGGCGGGGTGAGTGGTGACGCAGATGAAGCCGCGCACGCGCGGTTTGATGATCATGAAGACCTCACGTGTGAAATGCCAAAACGAATTCGGGAAGGTGAGAAGCCTCGCGCATTGTAAATTACGCGCCCTGCATCCAGCGCTCAGGCAGACTTGCGCTGGGAATCGAACGCTTCTCGCGCAGCGCTCAGCTCATTCATGTTGTCGCGCGTCCAGCCGCAGATGACGCCCGCCGCGTCGAGAAAGCTGCGGCCCAGCCGGGTCAGCGAATATTCGACCTGTGGCGGCGCGGTGGGCAGCACGTTGCGATCGACCATGCCGTGCCGCTCCAGCGCACGTAACGTCTGCGTCAGCATCTTCTGGCTGATCGGCGCGGCGCGCCGGCGCAGGTCGGAGAAACGCACCGGGCCCTCACCCAATGTGTACACGATCAGCAGCGTCCACTTGTCGCCGACCATATCCATGATTTCAAGTGTCAACGGATGGTAGTTCGTCATCGCCACGTCCGGTTTTGATGGTTTCCAAAAGGTACCTATACCACATTCGGGTGCCTTATTGCCATTGGTAACTTCGCCAAATATAGTCTCACCATGACGCAACTGGAGGAGACAACGATGATCGAGTTTCATGGCAAGACGGTATTGGTGACAGGCGGCGGGGCGGGTATTGGACGGGCGACGGCGCAGGCGTTTCGCCAATGGGGCGCTCGCGTGGCGGTGATCGAGATCGACGAAGCGCGCGTCGCTGACTTGAAGGCGGCGTTCGACGACGCGGGCGCCGAAGCGCTGGTCGTGCACGGTGACGTCAACGACGCGACCGCGGTCAGCGCGCTGGCTACGCAGATTGAACAGCGTTTCGGCGCGCTCGACATCCTGGTCAACAACGTGGGCGACTTCCTGCGCATCGCCAAGCCGTTCGAACGCTATACCGACGAGGACATCGAGCGTCTCTACGCCGTCAATCTCCGTCAACTCTTTACCGTCACGCGCGCCATGTTGCCCCTGCTCAAGCGCACCGGCGGCGGCAGTATCGTCAATGTGTCGTCGATCGAAGGTTTTCGCGGTATTCCGAACTGTGCGGTGTATGGCGCGTTCAAGGCGGCCGTCAACGGGTTCACGCAGAGCCTCGCGCTGGAATTGGCCCCCGCCGGCATTCGGGTGAACCTGATTGCGCCGGAAACCACGGAAACGCCGCAGGTTCCGGTCAGCCAGGTGGTCGCGCCGGAACATCAGTCGCAACTGCCGCGCTGGATCCCGCTCGGCCGATTCGGAACACCGCAGGACATGGCGGATGCGATCCTGTTCCTTGCCAGCCCTCGCGCGTCCTGGATCACGGGCACCGCGCTGCACGTCAACGGCGGCGCGCTCGCCGCAGCCGGCTGGTACCGGGATCCGAAAGGCATCTGGACCAACATGCCGGTCATCACCGGCAACGGCATGAACCTCTGATCAGAAGACACTACCCCTACCCTCCATGGAGACAGACATGAAGATTTTGGTCGTCGGCGGCGCCGGCATGATCGGCGGACACGCGGCATTGCATTTGCGCCAGCGGGGCTTTGAGGTCAGCATCGCGGGCCGTACCCCTCCGGCTGCGGGCACGCCGCTCGGTGAATTCGAATTCATTCGCTGCGATTATCTTGCGGACGATTTGCCCGTCGCGGCGCTGGGCCGGTTCGATGCGCTGGTGTTCGCGGCAGGCAACGACATCCGCCACCTGCCGCGCGGCACGGACGCCGCGGCACATTGGCAACGCGCCAATGCCGAGGGCGTGCCGCGCTTCCTCAAGGCGGTGCGCGACGCCGGCGTGCGGCACGTCGTCAATGTCGGCAGTTTTTATCCGCAGGCCATGCCGTCGCTGGTGGAGCACAATGCCTACGTCCGTTCGCGCAAGCTGTCCGATGAAGGCGCGCGTGCGCTGGCGACGCCCCATTTTCGCGTGATGAGCGTCAACGCCCCCTTCGTCGTGGGCGCAGTGCCCGGACTGGTGGTCGGCATGTTCAAAGCGTACACGGACTATGCCGCCGGGAAGCTCGCCGGAATGCCCGTTTTCGCCCCGCCGGGCGGCGTCAACTTCATTTCCACCACGTCTCTGTCCGAAGCCATCGAAGGCGCGCTTTTGCGGGGCGAAAACGGCAAGGCCTATCTTGTCGGCGACGAGAATCTTTCCTTTCAGGACTATTTCGGCGCCTTCTTCCAGGCACTGGGAAATCCCGTTCCGCCGTTGCTCGATCAAGAGCATCCCATGCTGCCGGATGCGGCCATCTACTTCGGCCGCGGCAACTCGCTCCACTACGAGCCGGATTTCCAGGAGACCTCGCTGCTCGGCTATCGCCGCAACGATATCGCCCGCACCATCGGCGAAATCGTTGCGCAGTATCGAGACGCCGCCTGAGGCCAGGTGTTGATCGGCAGCCGGCAGCGCCATGCTGGCGGCGCCATCACACCCCAAGCGCCCGGAAATCCTTCGGCGCCATGCCATAGGCCCGGCGGAACGCGCGGGTAAAATATTTTCCAAAACTGAGACGCACGGTCAAGCACGTTCTATTTCCGAGAACAAAATTACGCTGAAACCCTGCTTTGGCAGTTCCCCCGTCTAACGCAAGGGGATTGCGGAAGTCGCAGGTTCGTCTGACGTAATTTTGCAACGCCACCTCGCGAGATCGAAGTGCATATACGAACGTTATCGATAAGCGGCCACCCGGGAATGATTACCGTCGAGGGGGCAGCGGAAGCCGGGTATGACTGGGACTATGAGTTCGTCGTGGACGGCAAAGTCACCGCGGCGCACAGTCTGGGCCACCGTTTTCCGTCGATAGCGCTTGCCTTCGCCGAGGCCGAGGCGCATTTCCGGCAGCGAATGCCCGGCGGCCAGCGTGACGGCAACCCGGCGGGGGACACTGCGCCGGCCGGTAACCCGCGCCGCAAGGCATCGCTGGCGCCGGTCGCGCCGCCTTCAGCGGCCGCAGCAGTGTTCGGCCTGCGCATGACCTGAGAGCGCAACGGTCTACGTCACCGGGCGGACGCCGGCAGCCGAATGACCGGCCGTGGCCCCCTGACGAAAAGGCCGTCCGCCGGCTTACGCCGTCCTGGCTTCGGTCAACCCCAGTTCATCCACCATCGCGGCCCGCATCACGAACTTCTGCACCTTGCCGGTCACGGTCATCGGCATTTCATCGACAAACCGGATATAGCGTGGAATCTTGTAATGCGCGATCTGGTCTTTGCAGAAATCGCGGATCTCATCGTCCGTCGCCGTCTGCCCCGGTTTCAACACAATCCACGCGCACACCTCTTCGCCGTACTTGCTGTCCGGCACACCGAAAACCTGCACTGCCTGCACCTTCGGATGACGGAACAGGAACTCCTCGATTTCGCGCGGGTAAATGTTCTCCCCGCCGCGAATCAACATGTCCTTCACCCGGCCGACGATATTGCAATACCCTTCCTCGTCGAGCGTCGCCAGATCACCCGTGTGCATCCATCCGTCGCGGATCGCATCGTGCGTGCGCGGCGCGTCATCCCAGTAGCCGAGCATGACGGAATACCCCTTGGTGCAAAGCTCCCCCTTCTCGCCCACCGGCACGATCTCGCCGGCGGCATCCACCAGCTTCACTTCCAGATGCGGCTGCACGCGGCCGACAGTCGTCACGCGCTTCTCCAACGGATCCGTCGTGGTCGTCTGGAACGACACCGGGCTCGTCTCCGTCATGCCGTAAGCGATCGTGATCTCGCTCATGTGCATCTCATTGATCACGCGCTTCATCGTCTCGATCGGACACGGCGAACCCGCCATGATCCCGGTACGCAACGACGCGAAGTCATATTTGTGGAAATCCGCATGATCCAGCTGCGCGATGAACATGGTCGGCACGCCATGCAACGCGGAACAGCGTTCTTCATTGACGGCTTGCATCGTCGCCACCGGGTCGAACGCCTCGCCCGGGAACACCATTGTCGCCCCCGTCGACACGCTCGCCAGCACGGCCAGCACCATGCCGAAGCAGTGGTAGAACGGCACCGGAATGCAAAGACTGTCGTGCTCGGAGAACTTCATCGCCATTGCAATGAACCGCCCGTTGTTCACGATGTTGTGATGGGTGAGCGTCGCGCCCTTCGGATTGCCGGTCGTGCCGCTCGTGAACTGGATGTTGATGGGCTCGTGCGCACCTAGCGTGGTCGTCATGGCATCGAGCGCCAGAATGTCCGCCTCGCGACCCAGCGCCACGACGTCGCCATAGTTGAACATGCCCGGCGTGCTGTCTTCGCCCATGCGAATAACGGTCCGCAACGCCGGCAGTTTCTGTGCATGCAACTCGCCGGGCGCGCAGGTCGCCAGTTCCGGCGCCAACGTCGTGAGCATGTCCAGATATCGCGACGACTTGAACTTCTCGGCGGCGACAATCGCCTTGCAGCCGACCTTGTTCAACGCGTACTCAAGCTCGGCCAACCGATACGCCGGGTTGATATTGACCAGCACGATCCCGACGCGCGCCGTTGCAAACTGCGTCACCAGCCATTCGACCCGATTCGGCGACCAGATCCCGAGGCGGTCGCCCTTCTTCAACCCCAGCGCCAATAACCCGGCGGCGAAGGTGTCCACGTGCGCGATGAATTCGCGCCAGGTCCACCGCACGCTCTGCTCGCGAAACACCACCGCCGACCGCTCCGGATACTTGCCTGCCGTATCCGCCAGCAACTGCGGCACTGTGAAATCCGACAACGGCACATCCGTGGCGCCCTTCACATACGACAAATGGTTCTGCGGTACAACGCCTACAGCCTCACTGCTCATCATGCTTTGTCTCCTGAAGCCAATGCCTGTGATTGAATGCTGAATGCGAGCGCGCGGCGCCGTCCTCCCCGGCCGCGATGATGGCGATCCTTGCCCGATCCCCATCTCGACACGATACTCTGCCGCACACGTTTGACGTTTACGTTAACGTAAGATAAAAAGTTTGGCGACTGGGGATGCCCCGGGGTTCTGAAAAAAACAAAACCCCCACGCCCTTTCGAACGTGGGGGTTCTGCTGCACCGTCAAAGATGCGCGTGTGACCGCGCATCGGCGCCGATGCTTACAGCTTGGCCTTGCGCAGTCGCTGAATTGCCGCGAGTTGCGCCGTGGCGTGAGCCAGCTCGGCTTGTGCCTGTGCGTACTCGATGTTCGAGTCCTTGTTGGCCAGGGCCTCTTCGGCACGACGCTTGGCCTCCGCGGCCTTCGCTTCGTCGAGGTCCTTGCCGCGAATCGCGGTGTCGGCGAGCACAGTCACCGTGTCCGGTTGCACTTCGAGAATACCGCCGGCCACGAAGACGAAATCTTCGTTACCTGCTTCATCTTCGATGCGCACCGCACCCGGCTTGATACGCGTGATCAGCGGCGTGTGGCCAGGCAAAATGCCCAACTCGCCGGCTTCGCCGGGCAGCGCCACAAAGCGCGCCTTACCCGAGAAGATCTGCTCTTCCGCGCTGACGACGTCTACGTGAATGGTTGCCATAATCGCTCCCGTTGAGTGTGGTGTGCGGCAAGGATCGGAACCCGACGCTCACGCGCCCAATCCCCACCCTCACCTTGCGACAGTCACCTGCCCGATAGCATGCACACACTAACCTGCGCGCGCGCCACCGGACACTCAACCGTTTACTGCATCTTCTTGGCTTTTTCGAACGCTTCGTCGATCGTGCCAACCATGTAGAACGCTTGTTCCGGCAGGTGGTCACATTCGCCGTCGACGATCATCTTGAAGCCGCGGATCGTTTCCTTCAGCGGAACGTACTTGCCCGGCGAGCCGGTGAAGACTTCCGCAACGTGGAACGGCTGCGACAGGAAACGCTGGATCTTGCGCGCGCGCGCAACTGCCAGCTTGTCTTCCGGCGACAGTTCGTCCATACCCAGAATCGCGATGATGTCGCGCAATTCCTTGTAACGCTGCAGCGTGGTTTGCACGCGGCGCGTCACAGCGTAATGCTCTTCACCGATCACGTTCGGGTCGATCTGGCGCGAGGTCGAGTCGAGCGGATCCACTGCCGGGTAGATACCCAGCGAAGCGATGTCACGCGACAGAACGACGGTGGCGTCCAAGTGACCGAAGGTCGTCGCGGGCGACGGGTCGGTCAAGTCATCCGCAGGGACGTACACGGCCTGGACCGAGGTAATCGAGCCCGTCTTGGTCGACGTAATGCGCTCTTGCAGACGGCCCATTTCTTCAGCCAGCGTCGGCTGATAGCCCACTGCCGACGGCATACGGCCCAGCAGTGCCGAGACTTCCGTACCGGCCAGCGTGAAACGGTAGATGTTGTCCACGAAGAACAGCACGTCGCGGCCTTCGTCACGGAAATGCTCGGCCATCGTCAGGCCGGTCAGCGCAACGCGCAGACGGTTGCCCGGCGGCTCGTTCATCTGGCCGTACACCAGCGCGACCTTGTCCAGAACGTTCGAGTCCTTCATTTCGTGATAGAAGTCGTTCCCTTCACGGGTACGCTCGCCCACGCCGGCAAACACCGAATAACCGCCGTGTTCCTTGGCGATGTTATTGATGAGTTCCATCATGTTCACGGTCTTGCCCACGCCGGCGCCACCGAACAGACCCACCTTGCCGCCCTTGGCGAACGGGCAGATCAGATCGATAACCTTGATGCCGGTTTCGAGCAGTTCCGTCGACGGCGACAGTTCGTCGAACGCCGGTGCCTTCTGGTGGATCGAGCGGGTGTTCTCGCTGACGATCGGACCGGCTTCATCGATCGGACGGCCCAGCACGTCCATGATACGGCCCAGGGTGGCCTTGCCGACCGGCACCGTGATCGGCAGGTCGGTGTTCTTCACCTTCATGCCGCGGCGCAAGCCTTCGGAGGAACCCAGGCAGATGGTGCGGACCACGCCGTCGCCCAGCTGTTGCTGAACTTCAAGCGTCAATTCCGAACCGTCCATCACGAGCGCGTCGTAGATCTTCGGCATGTTCGTGCGCGGGAATTCCACGTCGATCACGGCGCCGATGCACTGTACGATCGTGCCTTCTACCAAAGCAGCAGTACTCATCGCTTTTCCTTTAGATACTCAAATTCATTTCGCCATACGGCGCATCGGCCAGGCACACCGCTTACACAGCGGCGGCGCCCCCCACGATCTCGGCCAGTTCCTTGGTGATCGCTGCTTGACGGCCCTTGTTGTAGACCATCTGCAGTTCCGTAATCACCGTCTTGGCGTTGTCCGAGGCGGCCTTCATGGCCACCATGCGGGCGGATTGCTCCGACGCCATATTCTCGGCGACAGCTTGATACACGACCGCTTCGACATAACGCACCAGCAGCGCATCGACGACCGTCTTCGCATCGGGTTCGTAGATGTAGTCCCACGAGAGTTGCGGGGGCACACCCGGCGTCACGGCGAATTCCGGCGCCTGATCACGGCCTTCCAGCTTTTCCGGCAGCGGCAGCAGCTGTTCCATCACCGGCTCCTGCTTCATCGTGTTGATGAAACGGGTATAAGCCAGATACACGGCGTCGAGCTTGCCTTCGGCATACGCGTCGAGCTGCACCTTCACGGCGCCGATCAGCTTGTCCAGATGCGGCGTGTCACCCAGTTGCACGACATGCGACACCACCTTCGCGCCGACGCGGTTCAGGAAGCCGAAACCCTTGCCGCCGATGGCAGTTGCCTCGATCTTGAGGCCCTGGGCTTCAACTTCCTTCATCTTGTTCACCAGCGCGCGCAGCACGTTGGTGTTCAAGCCGCCGCACAGACCCTTGTCGGTCGTGACCACGATGACGCCGGCCGCTTTCGCGTCCGGATGCTTCACCATGAACGGATGGTGGTATTCCGGATTCGCCTGGCCCAGGTGCGCAGCAATCTGGCGCACCTTTTCAGCGTAAGGCCGGGCATGACGCATGCGTTCCTGCGCCTTGCGCATCTTCGACGCGGCCACCATTTCCATGGCCTTGGTGATCTTGCGCGTGTTTTGCACGCTCTTGATCTTGCCGCGAATTTCCTTCATTCCAGCCATTGCTTACTCCTTGTCTCGGTGCGGTGCACGTTGTTGCCGGTGTACCGCGCCTTCCCTGGTCCGTTGAATAGTTGCCGATTCAACCGGATTAGTAAGCACCGGTCTTCTTGAAGTCCTTGATCGCAGCGTGCAGGGCGGCTTCATCGTCCTTCGAGAGATCTTTGGTCTCCTCGATGCGGCCGATCAGCGCAGCGTGGCTGGTCTTCAGAACTTCGCGCAGACCCTTCTCGAAGCCCAGGACGTCCTTGACTTCCAGGTCGTCGAGGTAACCGTTGTTGGCGGCGAACAGCGACACGGCCAGTTCCCACACTTGCAGCGGCTGGTACTGCGGCTGCTTGAGCAGTTCCGTCACGCGGCGACCGCGCTCCAGCTGCTTGCGGGTGGCTTCGTCGAGGTCCGACGCGAACTGCGCGAACGCAGCCAGCTCACGGTACTGGGCCAAGTCGGTACGGATACCGCCCGACAGCTTCTTGATGACCTTGGTCTGGGCAGCACCCCCGACGCGCGACACCGAGATACCGGCATTGATAGCGGGGCGCACGCCTGCGTTGAACAGGTCGGTTTCCAGGAAGATCTGGCCGTCGGTAATCGAGATCACGTTCGTCGGAACGAACGCGGTCACGTCACCGGCTTGCGTTTCAATCACCGGCAGGGCGGTCAGTGAACCGCTCTTGCCCTTGACTTCGCCGTTGGTGAACTTCTCGACATACTCTTCCGAGACGCGAGCAGCACGCTCCAGCAGGCGCGAGTGCAGGTAGAACACGTCGCCCGGGTAAGCCTCACGGCCCGGCGGACGGCGCAGCAGCAGCGAGATCTGACGGTAGGCCCAGGCTTGCTTGGTCAAGTCGTCATAAATGATCAGCGCGTCTTCGCCGCGGTCGCGGAAGTATTCGCCCATCGAGCAACCGGCGTACGGTGCGATGAACTGCATGGCGGCCGATTCCGAAGCGGTGGCAGTCACGATGATCGTGTATTCCATCGCGCCATGCTCTTCGAGCTTGCGCACCACGTTCATGATCGACGAAGCCTTCTGGCCGATCGCGACATAAACGCAGGTCAGGCCCTTGCCCTTCTGCGAAATGATCGTGTCGATCGCGACGGCGGTCTTGCCCGTCTGGCGGTCGCCAATGATCAGCTCACGCTGGCCACGGCCGATCGGCACCATCGCGTCGATCGACTTCAGGCCGGTTTGCACCGGTTGCGAAACCGACTTGCGCCAGATCACGCCCGGAGCGATCTTTTCGATCGGATCGGTCAGCTTGGCGTTGATCGGACCCTTGCCGTCGATCGGCTGGCCCAGTGCGTCAACGACACGGCCCTTCAGTTCCGGACCGACCGGCACTTCGAGAATGCGGCCCGTGCACTTGACGGTGTCGCCTTCCGAAATGTGTTCGTATTCACCCAGAATCACGGCGCCGACGGAGTCGCGCTCGAGGTTCAGGGCCAGACCGAAGGTGTTGCCCGGGAATTCGAGCATTTCACCTTGCATCACGTCCGACAGGCCGTGAATGCGGCAGATACCGTCGGTCACGGAAATCACGGTGCCTTGGTTACGGACTTCGGCACCGCTTTCCAGACCTTGAATCCGGCTCTTGATCAGTTCGCTGATTTCAGAGGGATTGAGTTGCATATGTGCTCCTGATATTCAATTCTGTGCCGTCACGGGCGGACCGCCGGGGCTTACGCCGTCAGCGACGTCTGCATGGCCGACAGGCGGGCGCGAACCGAAGTGTCCAGCACTTCGTCGCCGACCACCACGCGCACACCGCCGATCAGCGACGGATCAACCGTCACATTGGCGTTGAGCTTGCGGCCAAACTTGCGCTCGAGCGCTGCGACGAGCTCGGGCAGTTGCGCGTCGGTGATCGGGAAGGCGCTCTCGATCTGGGCGTCCGCCGAACCGGCGTTGGCATTCTTGAGCGCCTCGAACTGTTCAGCGACTTCCGACATGACCGACAGACGGCCGTTTTCCACCAGGGCCGCAATGAAGTTGCGGACCGCGGCATCGTTCGGCGCCTTGACGGCGTTCACGAGCAGGTCGACGACTTGCGCCGGCGACACCTTCGGGTTGTCGGCGAGCGCGGCGACGTCGGAAAGGCGCGCCACTTCAGCCAGGCCCCGCACCAGCTCCGACCAGCGATTCAGATCGCCGGACTGCGCCACGCGGAACAACGCCTCGGCGTACGGACGAGCGATGGTTGCGAGTTCGGCCATGATCAGAGCTCTGCCTTGAGTTGGTTCAGCAGGTCGGCGTGGGCGTTCGCGTCGATCTCGCGCTTCAGGATCTGCTCGGCGCCCTTGACGGCCAGACCGGCGACTTCCGCGCGCAGCGATTCGCGCGCCTTGACGGCTTGCTGGTCGGCTTCGGCCTTGGCGTTCGCGATGATGCGAGCGGCTTCGGCTTGAGCGTTTTGCTTGATTTCCTCGGCGACGGCTTGCGCGCGCTTTTCAGCGTCTGCAATGCGCTTCGCACCTTCGTCACGGGCTTCCGACAGTGCCTGGCTGGAGCGCTTGTTGGCGGCTTCCAGTTCGGCCTTGCCGCGGTCAGCGGCGGCGAGTCCGTCGGCAATCTTCTTGGCGCGTTCGTCGATAGCCTTGATCAGCGGCGGCCACACGAATTTCATCGTGAACCATGCCAGGATCAGAAACACGACGGTTTGCGCAAACAGGGTTGCGTTGATGTTCACGGTGTTTCCTTTCGGTATTGCGAGTCGATTGGCAAAACAGCGCGCCCCATTTCAGCCGTTTGGCCGGAGCGCGCCGTTCATGTCCAGTAGCCACGCACTACAGCGCGGCTTGCCGAAAGAAACTTAAGCGAGCTTCGACAGCAGCGGGTTCGCGAACGCGAACAGCATTGCAACACCCACGCCGATCAGGAATGCGGCGTCGATCAGGCCAGCCAACAGGAACATCTTGGTTTGCAGCGGGTTCATCAGTTCCGGCTGGCGTGCGCACGCTTCGATGTACTTGCCGCCCATCAGCGCGATACCCAGACAGGCACCGATAGCACCCAGACCAATGATGATGCCGATACCGATGGCGGTCAGACCCTGGATGTTGGCGATGAAAGCTTGCATGATTACTCCTTTTGGTTAGAGACTTGAAACTTTAAATTTGAAAAACCGAAAACCGAAACACAGTCACTACCGCAACACCCATCAGTGATGGTCGTGCGCCTGACCGATGTACACCAGCGTCAGCATCATCATGATGAACGCTTGCAGCAACACGATCAGGATGTGGAAAATCGCCCATGCGGTGCCGGCAATCACGTGACCGACAAAACCCAGCACCGACGTATCCGCCCCAAAGCTCCAGATGCCGCCCAGAAGCGCGATCAGCAGGAACACCAGTTCGCCCGCGTACATGTTGCCGAAAAGCCGCATGCCCAGGGAAACGGTCTTGGCGAGGAATTCGATGATGTTAAGCAGCAGGTTCGGGAGCCACAGCAGGAAGTGGTTGCCGAACGGAGCCGTGAACAATTCGTGCATGAAACCGCCCGCGCCCTTGATCTTGAAGCTGTAGAACAGCATCAGGATGAGCACGCCGACGGAGATGCCGAGGGTGCCGTTCAGATCGGCGGTCGGCACGATACGGTGATGGCTGATGATCGACTCGAGGCCGACCCAGCGGATGATTGACGACGGCAGGTCGACCGGCAGCAAGTCCAGCGAGTTCATCAGGGTGACCCAGACGAACACGGTCAGCGCCAACGGTGCAATGAACGCACGGTTGCCGTGAACGATGCTTTTCGATTGGTCTTCGACCATCTCGACCAGCATTTCGACGGCAGCCTGGAAACGGCCCGGCACGCCCGAAGTGGCACGGCGCGCGGCCAGCCACAACAGGAAGCAGCCCAGCACGCCCATCGCGATCGACCAGAACATGGTGTCCCAGTTGATGATGGAGAAGTCAACGATCTTGGTTTGCGTCGCGCTCGCGAGGTTAGCCAAGTGGTGCGAGATGTACTCCGACGGATTCGGAGCGTGGCTTTCTACTGACATAGCGATCAAACACCCAATTATGAAAATCCGCACACGGCAACGACAGTGACACATTGCGCGAGCGGACTTCCGCTACCGGAATGCCATCGCGAGCCAATAGGCCTTCAGCGTCAGCACGAAGGTGACCAGCAGTGCGACCCAGTGAACTCCGGGATACGCAACCGCAATGGCGACCAACAGCGCAATTGTCGTCATTACCTTGATCGCCTCCCCCATCACCAACGAACCGACGGAAAGACGATCACCTGACATTCTTAGCCGCAACGCAAACAGCGCGCCCGGCACCCAACCCAACATTCCGCCCAGCCAAGCAGACACCGCCGCCTCAAGCGGCCGTGCCGAGAATGCCCACCAGGCGATGGTCGCGGCAAGCGACAGCAGAACCTGGGCACCCACCACCCTGAATGGAGTTACACGGGACACGCGCCCCACATCGGGACCGAACAGGCGCTCGGCCTGTGCACGCGTGAGCGGAACGATTTTTTCTTGCTCCTGCTCGTCGTCCCAAGCCTCTGAGTTTGCATGCGCCGGCGCTTGCGGTTTCGGCCCCACGTTCGACCGGATTTTATCGGTCATCTCGTTCGCCTCCCCGCCCGACTCGTGCAAAACGAATGGGCTCTTCAAGCAGATAAATCCGCGAGATTTTACGGGATGTTACGAATGTCAGTCAACCTAAACGCGCCACAATTTCGCCGAAATTGTGCAGTGCGTGCCCCGATTTGGCGCCAACTCACGGGGCGCCCATTTTTGCATGGTGCGGCGCGGCATTCCGGCCCAAACCGTTTGGAATGCGGCATGAGGTGAGGCGGCGGGTCGGATCAGCGCGCACCCTGCAGCGCATGGCCAAGGCCCAGGGCAAGCACAAAGAACGGGATGGAGGCCCAATGGAAGCGCCACCATATGCGCGCGGATTTCGCCATGCGCAATGCGATCAGGTTGGCGAGGGACCCTACGGCCAGGCCGAAGCCGCCCACGGAGACGCCATACGCCAATGCCGGCCATTTCCGGCTGTAGTCGGCAAGCAGGATGGCCGACGGCACGTTGCTGACGATCTGCGACAATCCCGCCGCCGCCCAGTATGCCGTCTGCCCGGCATCGAGGTCGATGTGCGCCAAAACGGTGCGTAGGGCCGGCAAGCCGGCGACGCCTCGCAGGACAATGAACATCATCACAAAGATAAGCAGCAGCAGCCAGTCGATGCGCAAGACTGCGTCGCGGCGAACGGCCAGCAGCGGGACGACGGCCAACGCGCAAGCCCATGGGCCGAGACCGTGATCCGCCAGCGCGACGAACCCCGCGAACAGGACAAGCGAGAGGGCAAACAGCGGCCAACGCACATCGTGGCTCGGACCCTGTTGATGAAAATGCAGCGCACGGGGTGCGAACGCGCACCACGTTATCGCGAGCAGCACGGCCATCAAGGCCAGTGAGAGCGGCGCCATCAGCACGACGAACGCGCCGAAGCCCATGCCGCTCTGTTGCCACAGGAAGAGGTTCTGGGGATTGCCCAGGGGCGTCAGGCTCGATCCGGCGTTGACGGCCAATGCGAGGAAGATGATCAGCCGCTCGATACGGATCGGCGCGATGCGGGAGAGAGAAAGTGCTAACGGCACGACGGCGAAGAGCGCGACGTCGTTCGTCAACACGGTCGATAACCCGGCGGCGAAAACAACCATCAAAAGCGCGAGACGGCGTTCGTTGCGGAATGCGCGCAGCAACCGTTGTGCCAGCCAGTCGAGGAAACTGGAAAGCTCGATGGCTTTCGTCAGCACCAGCAAGCCGGTCAGTGTCAGGACCGTACGCCAGTCGACGCGCGTGAACAGTTCAGCGGCGGTCGCCGGATGGAGAAATTGCACCGCCGCAAAACCGGCCAGCAGAATCAACAGAACCGGGTCGCGGCGAACCGCATCGACCGTGATCCCCAACGCATGGATGACGCGCATCGCGCCGGCGCGCTCGTCCGTCATGAGCATATCATTCGGATACCGGCATTATTCCTGGCGAAGACGCGCAAGAATGCCATCGAGCGCATCGAGGCTTCCGAACTCGATCGTCAAGTTGCCCGCCCCCTTGCGGCCGACCTTGATCTTGACGTTCGAGGCCAGCAGGTCCGACAATTCCTCTTCGAGTCGCGTAACGTCACGTCCGCCCTCTTCCGCCGAACGCCGGCGAATGCCGTCGCCTGCCGGCTTGAGCGATGCGTTGACGATCCGCTCGGTGTCGCGCACCGACAGACGTTTATTCACGACCTGATTGGCAAGCGTGATCTGCGTGGCGCCGTCGACGGCCAGCAACGCGCGCGCATGGCCCATGTCGAGGTCGCCGGCGAGCAACATCGTCTGCACCGGCTGCGCGAGATTGAGCAAACGCAACAGATTCGACACGGCGCTGCGCGAACGGCCAACCGACTCGGCCGCTTGCTCATGCGTGAACTTGAAATCGTCGAGCAGGCGTTGAATGCCGTGCGCTTCTTCGAGGGGATTCAGATCTTCGCGCTGGATGTTCTCGATCAACGCCATCGCCGCGGCAGCTTCGTCGGGGACGTCCTTCACCAGGACCGGGACTTCGCTCAGGCCTGCAATACGCGCGGCACGAAAGCGCCGTTCGCCGGCAATAATTTCGTAATGCTCACCATTTACCGGCCGTACGAGAATCGGCTGCATCAGGCCTTGCGCGCGAATGCTCGCGGCGAGTTCCTGCAGCGCGCCTTCGTCCATGCGCGTACGCGGCTGGTACTTGCCGGGTTGCAGGCGCGAGAGCGCGAGCACCGCAGGCGCGGTCTCGGCAGCTACGGCTGCGGTGATTTCGGGACTGCCACCCAGCAAGGCCTCGAGGCCGCGGCCGAGGCCCTTCTTCTTGAGTGCGTTGGTCTTCGTCGCCATTGAGTTCGTTTCCCGCGCAATGCGCCTTACATGGTTTGAATGCGCGCGATCATTTCCGCGCCGAACTGCAGATACGCCTTCGCACCGCGCGATGCCGGATCGAAGACGACGCCGGGCATGCCGTAACTCGGCGCCTCGGCCAACCGCACGTTACGCGGGATGATCGCGTTGAATACCTTGTCGCCGAAATGCTGCTTGAGTTGTTCGGACACCTGCTGTTGCAGCGTGATACGTGGATCGAACATGACGCGCAAAAGACCGATGACCTTGAGGTCCCGGTTCAGGTTCGCGTGTACCTGCTTGATGGTGTTGACGAGATCCGACAGTCCTTCGAGCGCGAAGTATTCGCACTGCATCGGAATGATCACGCCGTGGGCCGCGCAGAGCCCATTGAGCGTGAGCAACGACAGTGTCGGCGGGCAATCGATCAACACAAAGTCGTAGTCGGCGTCGACTTTCTCCAGCGCCTGCTTCAAGCGAGTATCCCGGTTGTCGAGCGAAACGAGCTCGACGTCGGCGCCGGCCAGTTCGCGGTTCGCCGGCAGCACGTCGTAGCTGCCCGACTCCGAGCGCTGGCTGCTCGATTTGAGGTCGGCGCCGTCGACCAGGACTTCGTACACACTGGATTCAAGCGAGGCCTTGTCGACCCCGCTGCCCATGGTGGCGTTGCCCTGCGGATCCAGGTCGACCAGCAGCACCCGTTGCCCGTGCGTGGCCAACCCGGCAGCCAGATTCACCGTGGTGGTCGTCTTGCCGACGCCGCCCTTTTGGTTGGCTACGCAGAAAATTTTCGCCATCGTGATATGTCCTCGGAATGCTGCGGTTCTGTTGCCGTGAAAATACGCTTATCTGAGCAATGCTCAGGTTTCGCCTTCGCCCCGCTTTTGTAACTCACTGCGCTGCGGCCTGTGCGGCTTTTTGCGGCGTCAGTACCAGCTTGTCGGTGTCGTAACCCTGCTTTCGCAACTTCGCATGGATCTGATACAAGGTGTTGTCATCGAGTTTCGGCGTACGCGACAAAACCCACAAATACTCGCGGCTCGGCTCACCGATGGCCGCGTAATGGTAGTCATCGTCGAGCACAACAATCCAGTAATTCGCATACAGCCAGGGCACCCACTCGAGCCACTTGGGCACGAACGTGACCTTGAAGCGTGCGGTGCTACCGCCCTTCACGTCTGGCCTGCCAATGCCGACAGCGATGTCTTCCGTTCCATCTTCCTTTCGGCAGCGATTGAGCACACGCAGCGTGCCGTCGGCCTGCGGCTCGTAAGTGGCTGTGACATCGCCGACGCATTTGCGCTCGAAGAAGTTCGGATAGCGCGCGATTTCGTACCACGTGCCTTGATATCGCGAGACATCGAGCGCCTGAACGGGTCGTACACGCGACGCAACGGGCTCCTGACCGGCGCCCGCCCAGGCGGCCGCCCCCACGACGGACAAGGCCATGATGGGGCCTCCAATCCAGCGCATGGCCTTGCTCATACGCCCACCTTCACACGCAGCAAATGACGTTCCGCATCGAGAAACGGCACTTGCAGGCGAATGCGCGCAAGCAATTGGCAGTCGGCCGGGAGTCGTGCAATCTCCTCGTCCGGCGCCACGCCTTTCATCGCCCAGATACTACCGGTCGAGGTGAGCAAATGGCGGGCCAGCCCGACAAAATCCGACAGATCGGCAAAGGCACGGGAAACAATCGCATCGAACGGCGCAGAGACTTCCGCGCCGATCTGCAACTGCTCCACACGACCGGTGATCACCGTCACGTTGTCGAGTTTCAGCGCCCCTTTGGCTTGCGTGAGGAAAGCCGTCTTCTTATGCACGATGTCGTTGACGGTGATCTGCCAATCCGGGCGTGTGACCGCGAGAATCATGCCCGGCAGTCCGCCGCCGGAGCCGACATCGAGGATTCGGGTGATGGGCTCGTCGACGAGATGCGGAACGATGGCAAGCGAATCCAGGACATGCTGAATCAACATCTGACGCGGGTCACGGATGGCGGTCAGGTTATAGACGCCATTCCACTTCGCCAGCAACGCCAAGTAGTCGAGCAACCGCGTATGTTGATCCTCGTCCAGTGCCACACCAAGTTGCGCGACACCCTCCGCCAACATGGCGGCGAGATCCTTGTCTTTCGAGCTTTCGGAGCGCGAAGTCACTGTCATGCGTTCTCCGCGTCAGGCTGCGTGCTGGTCATCATCGTTGCTATCCCCCGCTTCGACTTGGGTACGGCGACGTCCCAAGCCCTTTTTCAGGTGGATAAGCAGCAACGAGATCGCCGCCGGCGTGACGCCGGAAATACGCGATGCTTGGCCCAATGTCTCGGGGCGCTGAGCGGTGAGCTTCTGACGAACCTCGATGGATAGACCACGGACCTCGCTGTAATCGATGTTCGGTGGCAAAACGGTATTCTCGTTCGCTTCCTTGCGCCCGATTTCGTCTGCCTGACGATCGATATAACCCTGATACTTCGTGGCAATCTCGATTTGCTCGCGGATCTGGGCTGCCTGCACTACGTCATCCGAAAGCGTGACTTCGGGCGCATAACGGCCATCCTGGAGGGCCATCAGGTCCCTGTAATTCACTTCAGGCCGGCGCAGCAATTCCGCAAGCGAGTATTCGTGATCGATCGCCTTACCCAACAGTGGGACAGCGTCCTCCGCGGGAAGCGTCTTGGGATTCACCCACGTCAACTTCAGACGCTCTGTTTCACGTGAAACAGCATCACGCTTGCGCTGGAACGCTTCCCAGCGAACATCATCCACGACCCCAAGTTCACGCCCGATTTCGGTCAGGCGCATATCGGCGTTGTCTTCCCGCAGCGACAGGCGATACTCGGCGCGGCTAGTAAACATGCGGTACGGTTCGGATACGCCCCGGGTGATCAAGTCGTCGACGAGCACGCCAAGGTACGCTTGATCGCGCCGTGGGCACCAGGCGTCACGGCCCTGGACTTGCAGCGCCGCATTGATACCGGCGAGCAACCCTTGTGCTGCGGCCTCTTCGTAGCCGGTTGTGCCATTGATCTGGCCCGCAAAGAACAGGCCCGAGATCACCCGCGTTTCAAGGGAGCTGCGCAGGCCACGTGGATCGAAGTAGTCATACTCGATGGCGTAGCCGGGACGCAAAATATAGGCGTTCTCCATGCCACGCATGGAGCGAACCAGTTCGAGCTGAACATCGAACGGCAGACTTGTGGAAATACCGTTCGGGTAAAACTCATTCGTGGTCAGGCCTTCCGGTTCCAGATAGATCTGGTGGGAGGTCTTATCCGCGAAACGGTGGATCTTGTCTTCGATCGATGGGCAGTAGCGCGGCCCCACCCCTTCGATGACACCGGTGTACATGGGCGAACGGTCCAGGCCACCGCGAATGATGTCGTGGGTATGTTCGTTCGTGTGCGTGACCCAGCACGGAACTTGGCGCGGGTGCTGCTCGGGACGGCCGAGGAAGGAAAAGACCGGCACGGGATCGAGATCGCCGGGCTGAGCTTCGAGCACTGAGAAATCGATGCTACGGCCGTCGATGCGCGGCGGCGTCCCGGTCTTCAGTCGGCCTTGAGGGAGTTTCAACTCCTTGAGGCGCGAAGACAGCGTTACGGCAGCGGGATCACCTGCGCGACCGCCCACGTAATTGTTCAGGCCGACGTGAATCTTGCCATCGAGGAAGGTACCGGCGGTCAGCACCACGGCACGGCTGCGGAAGCGTAGTCCGACCTGCGTGACGGCGCCCACAACGCGGTCGCCCTCGACCATCAGGTCTTCAACGGCCTGCTGAAAGAGCCACAAATTGGGCTGATTTTCCAGTCGGTGGCGGATGGCCTGCTTATAAAGAAGGCGATCGGCTTGAGCGCGCGTCGCGCGGACCGCCGGGCCCTTCGACGAGTTGAGAATTCGAAACTGAATCCCGCCCTCATCCGTGGCCGCCGCCATCGCGCCACTCAGTGCATCGACCTCCTTCACGAGGTGGCCTTTGCCAATACCGCCGATGGACGGATTGCAGCTCATCTGGCCCAAAGTCTCAATGTTATGGGTCAGGAGCAAGGTTTTACAGCCCATGCGGGCAGAGGCGAGCGCAGCCTCGGTACCTGCATGGCCGCCACCCACCACGATCACGTCGAACTCGGTCGGATAGAGCATCGCAATATTGCCGCGCGCGGCAAACTCTCAAATAAGCACAATGGCGAAATTATAGCGGTATTGCACTGCCGCATTTGTAACGACGGGACGTTTCACGTGGAACATGCGGGAAATACCACGGTTCGGGGCATCGATGTTTCACGTGAAACATCGTGTTCGGGGACGGCGGAGATGTTTCACGTGAAACATGACTTGGGTTTTCGGCGTAAGGGGCGTATTTATGTTTGTGCTGGGCGCAACTGCCCTTCTTGCCTATTGATGCTCGCGCCGGCCGCCACTGCTCCTCTTGCCTACTGTTGCTCGCGCCGGCTGCAACCGCTCGTCTTGCCTATTGATGCTCGCGCCAGCCGCAGCATTGGCCCGCTTTCCGCTCCCGACAGAACACACGTACGCGGAAAGCGGGCCAACGCTCCGGCGAACCGCCATCGTTCCGTCGACACACTGCCTCAAGCCACCCAATGCTTGCCCCAGTCTGACGCGACAGCCGTCTTCACAAGCCGCTCCACGCGGCATGCCGATTCCCGGACTCGCTCTCGAGGGACCGGCGTCGACTCCGATAATCGTCATGCCGTGACACCCCGGCGGTCCACACAGCCCCCGCGGCCTCGGGGCCGTAAACCGGACACGGGTTTCGACGTTCCGGCACCGTGCGACGCGCCCCGGTTCGTTGAAACCCTCGGTGTACTCCGGCCTTATCGCGAAGGTCTCGGCTATAACGCGTCGATAACCTCCGGGATGCCATGCCATCCCGGCAAAGCTGCCGCTGCGGGCGGGCGTTACGCGGCAAGCGGCTGAGCACGCTCGATATAACACTTCCAACACAACAAAGTGGGATTGTGCCCGCTCAGCGCTGTCGTGGGGGTGAGAACGAGCGATCCGATACGCGAGAAGCGCGACCGACGTGGCCGCCGATGAACCACGTCGCACGATACGCAGTGGCGCGCCGAAATCTTCGTTCGGTTTACGGCCCCGAGGCCGCGGGGGCCGTGTGGACCGCCGGGGTATCACGGCATGACGATTATCGGAGTCGACGCCGGTCCCTCGAGAGCGAGTCCGGGAATCGGCATGCCGCGTGGAGCGGCTTGTGAAGACGGCTGTCGCGTCAGACTGGGGCAAGCATTGGGTGGCTTGAGGCAGTGTGTCGACGGAACGATGGCGGTTCGCCGGAGCGTTGGCCCGCTTTCCGCGTACGTGTGTTCTGTCGGGAGCGGAAAGCGGGCCAATGCTGCGGCTGGCGCGAGCATCAATAGGCAAGACGAGCAGTTGCAGCCGGCGCGAGCATCAATAGGCAAGAGGAGCCTTTGCGCCCGGCACGAGCACAGATAAGCACGTCGAGAAGCGACAAACAAAAAAGCCCACCAAACCAGGTGGGCCCAACCAAACTCTCTCAAACACCCAACAACCGACCTCAAGCCGCCGCCTTCGCCAGCCCCAAGTAAGTCTCGATAACCTTCGGGTTAGTGGCCAACTCCTGCGCCGCGCCTTCGAGCGCCAGTTCTCCCGTCTCGATCACGTACCCGTAATCGGCGACCTGCAATGCAGCGCGAGCATTCTGCTCGATCAGCAGCGTCGCCACCCCGGTTTTACGCAAGTCGCTGATGATATGGAAGATTTCTTTCACAATCAGCGGAGCAAGACCCAAACTCGGCTCATCCAGCATCAACAACTGCGGCTTCGCCATCAACGCCCGGCCCACCGCCAACATCTGGCGCTCGCCCCCCGACAACGTGCCCGCCTGTTGCACCCGGCGCTCCTTCAACCGCGGGAAAAGGCCGTACACCACCTCCATCTGATCCAGGAAATTCTTCTCCCCCGCCCGCTTGCGCCGGTACGCCCCCAACAGCAGGTTGTCCTCAACCGTCATCGTCGAGAACAGTTCCCGCTTCTCCGGCACCAGGCACATCCCGCGCGATACCCGCGCCTCGATCGTCAGCGCCGACATCTCCTGATTCAGATAGGCCACCTGCCCATGGCTCGAACCATTTTGCGGCAATGCCCCCATGATCGCGTTAAGCATGCTCGACTTGCCCGCGCCGTTCGGGCCGATCACCGTCACGATCTCACCGGCACGCACCCGCAAGTGCGCGCCATGAAGCGCCTCCACCTTGCCATAGGCGACCGACAGGTTCTTGACGTCGAGGATCGTCTCTTTCGTTGCTTCGCTCATCACTCCACTCCCCCGAGGTAGGCTTCCAGAACCGCCGGATTCTTCTGCACATCCTCCGGCAAGCCTTCCGCAATCTTGGTCCCGAATTCCATCACGACAAGGTGATCGGTCAGGTTCATCACGAAGTCCATGTCGTGCTCCACCAGCAACACGCTCATGCCCTCGTCCTTCAACTTGTTCAGCAACTCCGCCAGCGCCTGTTTTTCCTTGTAGCGCAAACCGGCCGCCGGCTCGTCCAGCAACAGCAAGGTCGGATCGCACGCCAGCGCACGTGCAATTTCCAGGATCCGCTGTTGGCCCAGCGCCAAGCTGCCCGCCTCGTCATACATGTGCGCGCCCAGACCCACCCGCTCGATCTGCTTGGCCGCTTCATGCAGCAGCATCGCTTCTTCACGTCGATCCAGACGCAACACGCTCGACCACACGCCCCCCTGCGGACGACGGCGCAAACCTCCCTTGTCACGCAAGTAAGCGCCGATCGCCACGTTCTCCAGCACCGTCATGTGCGGCATCAGTCGCACATGCTGGAAGGTCCGGCCGATGCCGCGCTTGACGATCTCGCGCGACGGCAGCCGGTCAATGCGCTCGCCCAGATACGTGATCTCGCCGCGAGTCGCTTGCAAAACGCCAGTCACCAGGTTGAAGGTCGTCGACTTGCCCGCGCCGTTCGGACCGATCAGGCCGACAATCTCGCCCGCCTTGACCCGAAACGTCACATCGTTGACCGCCACCAGACCACCGAATTCCTTGCGCGCAGCCTTCACGTCCAGCACCACGTCGCCCGCCTTCGGCTTCGGCCGATGCCCCAGCGCATCCGCGTTTTCGGGCGCACGCACCGTGCGGCGCTGAGGGAAAATCTTCTTGAAGAACGGCCACACGCCGTCGCGCGCGTACTGCAACAGCAACACCAGCAAGATGCCGAAGACGATGGTCTCGAAGTTGCCGTTGGCGCCCAGCAACATCGGCAGAATGTTCTGCAGGTAATCCTTCAGGATCGTCAGGATCGCAGCGCCCAACACCGCGCCCCATACGTGCGAAACACCCCCCACCACCGCCATGAACAAGTACTCGATACCATGGTTCAGGTTAAATGGGGTCGGATTCACGGCGCGTTGCAGGTGCGCGTACAGCCAGCCGGAGATCGCCGCCAGCACCGCTGCATAAACGAACACGACGACTTTCATCCATGCCGTGTTCACGCCCATGGCCTCCGCCATGACGCCCCCGCCCTTCAAGGCACGAATCGCACGCCCGGGGCGCGAATCGAGCAGGTTCTGCACCGACACCACCGCCAACACGACCACCACCCAGATCAGGTAGAACATCTCGCGGCCCGTGTTCAAATCCAGGCCAAAGACGTTCAGGACAGGAATGTCGTTCAGGCCGTCGTACTTGCCCAGGAACTCGAGGTTGCCGAACAGGAAGTACAGCGACAGGCCCCACGCAATCGTGCCCAGCGGCAAGAAGTGCCCCGACAGGCGCATGGTGATCGCGCCAATGACGAGGGCTGCCGCCGCGGTGATGGCGATCCCGACGATCAAGCCCACCCACGGTGAAGCACCATAGACAGTTGTCAGGTAGGCCGTTGAATACGCGCCCAAACCCACGAAGGCGGCCTGGCCGAACGAGGTCATGCCCGCGACACCGGTCAAGAGCACGAGCCCGATGGCGACGATGCTGTACAAGCCGATGTAGTTGAGCAACGTGACCCAGTATTCAGGCAGACGGACCGGCGCGGGCAGTACCGGCAACACGGCCAGCAGCACCAGGAAAATCAGGAAGTATTTGTTTTTCATTGTCGTCGTCTCCGCCCGCTCATTCCTCGTCTTCTTCCACATGCTTGCTGGTCAGCGATAGCCACAGCAGCACCGGAAGAATCAAGGTAAAGACGATGACTTCCTTGTAGGCGCTCGCCCAGAAGGACGAATACGACTCAAGCAAACCCACCAGAATGGCGCCCAGGGCCGCCACCGGATAACTCACCAGGCCGCCAATGATGGCGCCCACGAAACCCTTCAAGCCGATCAGGAAGCCGGACTCGTAATAGATGGTCGTGATCGGTGCGATCAGGATGCCGCACAGCACGCCCAGCACCGCCGCCAGCGTAAAGGCAAGGCGGCCGGCCTGTACGGTGCCAATGCCCACCAGCCGGGCGCCCAGACGGTTCACCGCCGTCGCGCGCAACGCCTTGCCGGACAGCGTGCGGTCGAAGTAGAAGTACAAGCCCGCGATCATGATGGCCGATACCGCCACCACCCACAGGCTCTGCCCCGAAACCATCACCGAGCCAAGGCTGAAGCTGGCGTCGGAGAACGGCTGCGTGCGCGAGCCCTCAGCGCCGAACATGACCAGACCCAGCCCCGTCAGCGCAAAGTGCACGCCCACGGATACGATCAGTAGCAGCAGCGTGCTGGCGTTGGCCAGCGGCTCGTAGGCCAGGCGATACAGCATGGGACCCATCGGCACGACGACCAACAGCGCCAGCGCGATCTGCACGATCATCGGCAACGTCAGCGGCACCAAGGCCTGCACGACGAAGAACACGGCCGCCGGGAAGACGAGATACTTGCCCGCCAGGATCGGCACCAGACGCCCGGCCAGCTTACGGCGCTCGGAATGACGCAACACGCCCGCCGTTTCGACGATGAAGGTGCACACGCCCATCGCCAGCAACAACCAGCTCGTCATCGGGAATTTCTGCGTCTGAACGGCCGCGAGCGTCAGCGCGCCATACGACACGAACTCGCCCTGCGGAATGAAAATGACGCGAGTGACGGAAAAGACCAGCACCAGCGCCAATGCCAGCAAGGCATAGATAGCGCCCGTGGTGATGCCGTCCTGCGCCAGAATGGCTGCAATCGAAAGATCCATGCTCCTCTCACTTCGTTTGAATACTTCTTGACCGATGCCGGCAAACGTCGCGAGAAGCCGCCAAACACCGGTTGATGCACGCCCCCACACTGGCCGGTTGGAGCGTTCCCCTTCATCTCGCCGGATCGCGACGAATTATGAATTGTAAAATTGATTACGTATTGTTAAAACTCGGGGTACTACTAGGCCGTGCAGGGCGATGCGATCATTCGACAGCCGTCCGGCGCCGGCGCGGCTTGACCGGCGCGCCGGGTGCATCTGCCACAACCTCCGGCGGCAAAGCCTCGCGCACGACATCGAGCAGGCGATAAATCTCGGCCAACGTTTCCCGGCCGACGCATGTTTCGAGATAGCGATAACGCGCCTCGACCTGCGGGCCGAGTTTCTTGACGAGCTGACGGCTTGCGGGGGTCAACGAGACCATGACCTTGCGTTGATCGGCGGCGACCCGCCGGCGCTTGATGAGGGCGGCGCCGTCCATGCGCTCGAGCATGCCCGACAGACTCGGACTCAGGATGCAGCACTCGCGTGCGATCTGGCCGATTTCCATCTCGCCGGTATCGCTGTCGTTGATGGCGCGGATCACGCGCCATTGCTGCTCGGTCAGGTCGAAGGGCTTGAGCAGCGGCCGGAAAAGGCCCATCACGGCCTCGCGGGACTGCAACAGCACCATCGAAAGATTGCGGTGTTCGAATTCACCTGTCATGAATATGCACTCGAATGGATCGCGGAAAGATCCCCCCGGATCTTTCGGGATCACGTTGAAAAGCCGCGGTCACCAGCTTCGGTTTCCACTGGACCGCCCCCCGGGCGAGCCCCTTCCGCGCTTCCGACGTGCGACGTTTGCTACCCTTCATGAAAAACGGGCGCGAACGCCCGTTCCTTCAATACGAATGGGGCATGCCTGCGTCCTATAGGCAGCCCCGGCGGCCATCAGTTCGCCAATTTCCACTTGCCGCCCACGATTTGCACCATCACGCGCGAGCGTTGATCCAGACCGTTGTGGTCCTTCGTGCTCATGTTGAAGATGCCGGCCGTGCCCGGCAGGTTCTTGATGTCTTCCAACGCCTGACGCAGGGCGGCGCGGAATTCCGGCGTGCCGGGCTGCCCCTTCTTCAAGGCAACCGGGATGGCGGTCTGCAGCAGCAAGCCGGCGTCCCATGCGTGGCCGCCGAAGGTCGAGATCGAACCGGCACCGTAGGCCTTCTCGTAAGTTGCCTTGTACGACGCAGCCGACTTCTTCACCGGGTTGCTGTCGGGCAGCTGCTCGACCACCAGCAGCGGGCCGGCCGGCAGGTACGTGCCCTCGCAGTCCTTGGCGCACACGCGCAGGAAGTCGTTGTTGGCGACGCCGTGGGTCTGATACAGCTTGCCCTTGTAGCCGCGCTCCTTCAACGAACGCTGCGGCAGCGCGGCCGGCGTGCCAGATCCGGCAACCAGCACGGCATCCGGGTTCGCCCCCATGAGCTTGAGGGTCTGGCCCGTGACGGACGTGTCCGAACGATTGAAACGTTCATCCGCCACGATCTTGATCTTCTTCAGATCCGCCGCCTTCACGAATTCGCGATGCCAGCCCTCGCCGTAAGCGTCGGAGAAACCGATGAACCCCACCGTCTTCACGCCGTTGTTGGCCATGTGCTCGGCAATCGCCGTGGCCATCAGGATGTCGTTCTGCGGCGTTTTGAAGGCCCACGTGCGCTTGGCGTCCATCGGCTCGACAATCGCGGCACCGGCAGCCATCGAGATCATCGGCGTCTGCGTTTCGGCCGCGACGTCGACCATCGCCAGCGAGTTCGGCGTCACCGTCGAACCGATCACGGCGTCGACCTTGTCTTCGCTGATCAGCTTGCGGGTGTTCTTGACGGCTGTGGTGGTGTCGGTGGTGTCGTCAAGCACGATGTACTGCACCGTCTTGCCGCCGATTTCCTTCGGCATCAGCGCGATCGTGTTTTTTTCCGGAATACCGAGCGAGGCGGCCGGGCCCGTCGCCGACAGCGACACACCGATCTTCACTTGGGCGTTGGCAGCACCCGCGAGCAGCATCGCAGCCGATGCCATGCACAGCAACTTCAGTTTCATCTGGGTCTCCTCACAAAAATTTCGAATTCTACTTATTAACCGACCGCGCAGTCGGTGAATCGACGCCCATCTTAAGGGCTTGATCCGCCGCCGTAAAGTGCGGTTTCGCCACACATTGAGACAAGCCCGTGCCGAATTTTTGTGCTATCGCAGCACAAACTCAACGCAAAAAGGCATCGTAACCGGTCTTGACGATCAGCACGGCCACGACAAAAAGGAACATGCGGCGCACGAATCCAACGCCGTGCTTCAAGGCAAGCCGACTGCCGACCTGGCTGCCCAACACGTTCATGACGGCCATGCCGATGCCGAGCTGCCACCATACATGTCCGCCCCAGCCGAAGAGCAGGAGCGCAGCAAGATTCGTTGCCACGTTGACGATCTTCGACGACGCCGACGCGTTGAGAAAATCCTGCCCGAAAAGGCGGACAAACAGGAACACCAGGAAGCTGCCGGTACCGGGACCGAAGAAACCGTCGTAGAAGCCGATGGCGGCCCCAACGAGCGTGGCCAGCAGGGTCACCCCGGGGCCGTGACGCACGGGCGCGTGAACGGTCCCGAAATCCTTCTTGTGCAGGGTGTACGCCGCGACGGACAACAAGATAAACGGCAAAAGCTTGCGCAGGGCGTCCGCAGGAAGGTGCGTGACGGCGTAGGCGCCCAACAGGGAGAAGAGGAACGCGGCGGCGGTCGCCGGCAGCAATAGCGGCCAGTGCAACTGGACGCCGCGCGAATACCGCCACGCCGCGGCAGCCGTGCCCCAGATGCCGGACATCTTGTTGGTGCCGAGCAGGAGCGGAGGGGGTGCGGTGGGGAAAACGGCGAAGAGGGCCGGCACGCCGACCAGGCCGCCGCCGCCCACCACCGCATCGACAAGGCCGGCAAGGAATGCCGCGCCTCCGAGTAGCAGCCAGTCGGTCAACGGGCCCCCCGTGGCGACAGGGTTGGCGCCTGCGCAAGCATCGTGGCGCCCTCATCGAATACGATTGCCATGGCGAAAACGGGTTCGAGAGCAAAAGCGCGAGGATAGCGCCATTCGGCGCAATATAAAAAGCGCTGTTGGAGCATTCTCCAACAGCGCTTCTTGGCGGTGCACGTTTCGTGCTTATTGTCTCCTCGTTCCTCGCCCCTATATATGCCGTGACGCGAACTAGGGTGGAGAATAAAGGAGCGCATGGTGCACCACAAGTCAGCATTTACCCCTACGTTTTAGAAAAATTCCGACAAAACCACGCCAGCGTGACGATGCGGCGCACTTTCATGGTGCAATGGACCGCAGCCCTGCGGGACGCCCCCGCGAAGCCGCAGGACCGGCGCACCGCATTTAACCGGCCGTGGAGCCGCGCAACAGCCCGCTGCGGGCCACGAGCTCACCCACGAGACCGCGCCGGAAGGCGAGCACGCAAATGATGAAGATCGCCCCGATGACGATCGTCACGGACTCGCCCAGCGTCTGGAACCACGTCACGCCCGTCATGGCGGCAAGCCAGTTGCCGATGTCGCCCAGCTTGTTTTCCAGCACGATGATCAGCACCGCGCCGACCACCGGTCCGAACAGCGTGCCGAGACCGCCCACGAGCGTCATCAGGATCACCATGCCGGACATCGTCCAGTGCACGTCCGTCAGGGTCTCGAAGCCGAGCACCACCGTCTTGGTCGAGCCCGCCAGCGCGGCCAGCGCCGCAGACAGCACGAAGGCCAGCAGCTTGAACCGGTCGACGTCGTAGCCGAGGGAAATGGCGCGCGGTTCGTTTTCCTTGATGGCCTTCAGCACCTGTCCGAACGGCGAGTGCACGACCCGCATGATGAACAGGAACGCCAGCGAGAAGATCGCCACGACGACGTAGTACAGCACGAGGTCGGCGTCGAGTGGCAAGAGACCGAAGAGACTGCCGCGCGGCACGCCCTGAAGACCGTCTTCCCCGCCGGTGAACGGCGCTTGCAGGCACAGGAAGTACAGCATCTGCGCGAGCGCCAGCGTGATCATCGCGAAGTAGATGCCCTGCCGGCGAATCGCCAGCGTGCCGATGACGAGCCCGAGCACCGCGCCGGACAACGTCCCGAACAGGATGCCGACTTCGGGCGTGAAGCCGAGATTGCGGATCGCGAAGCCGGCGACATAGCCGGCACTGCCGAAAAATGCGGCATGCCCGAAGGACAGCAGGCCGGTGAAGCCGAGCAGCAGATTGAAGGCGCACGCAAACAGCGCAAAGCACAACACCTTCATCACGAACACCGGATAAGCGCCGACAAACGGCGCCACCAGAAGGCCCACCAGCAAGAGAGAATAAAGCACCCGTCGTTGCATCGCCGCCCCTTACTTTTGCTTGCCGAACAGCCCGGCCGGGCGAATCAGCAACACGATCACCATGATCACGAACACCACGGTCGCCGACGCTTCCGGGTAGAACACCTTGGTAAAGCCTTCAATCACGCCGAGCATCAGCCCGGTGATGATGGACCCCATGATCGAGCCCATGCCGCCGATCACGACCACCGCAAAGACCGTGATGATCATCGACTGCCCCATCAGGGGCGAGATCTGGATCACCGGCGCGGCCAGCACGCCCGCGAACGCCGCCAGCGCGACACCAAAGCCGTACGTCAGCGTGATCATCAGCGGCACATTCACGCCAAACGCCTCGACCAGCTTCGGATTTTCCGTGCCGGCCCGCAGGTAGGCGCCGATCTTCGTCTTCTCAATGACGAACCACGTGGCCACGCAGATGATCAACGAGGCCGCCACCACCCACGCGCGGTAGTTCGGCAGGAACATGAAGCCGAGGTTGGTCGCGCCCGACAGGGCCTCAGGCGTATCGAACGGCTGGCCCGACACGCCGTAGACGGAACGGAACACGCCTTCGAGCACAAGCGTGATGCCGAATGTCAACAACAGGCCGTACAGGTGGTCGAGCTTGTAGATCCAGCGCAGCAGGGTGCGCTCGAGGACCACGCCGAAGGCGCCCACAATCAGCGGCGACAGAATCAGCATGACCCAGTAATTGATACCGAAGTAACTGCCGCCCATCCAGGCGAGCATGGCGCCCAACATGAACAACGCGCCGTGCGCGAAGTTGATGACGTTGAGCAAGCCGAAAATCACCGCCAGGCCGAGACTCAGCATGGCGTAGAACGAGCCGTTCACGAGCCCCAGCAGCAGTTGGCTCAACAGCGCCGAGAGGGGGATGCCTAGGAATTCCATCTAACTCGATTCTCGCGAAAGAGAGGGCGGCGAGGCCGAAGCCCCGCCGGTTCCGCCGCAAACGTCATGCGCGCACCGACGCGTGATGCGCACATGCCATGCGTCTGGCTGACTGCCTCCTACTTCTTCAGCAACGAACAGGTCGATTCGGCTACCGTCGTGAACGCCTTCTCGCCCGGAATCGTCGCAACCACGTTGTAGTAGTCCCACGGCTTCTTCGATTCCGACGCCTTTTTCACCTGCATCAGGTACATGTCGTGGATCATCGTGCCGTCGCCGCGGATGTAGCCCTTGCTGAACATGTCGTCGATCTTGATCTTCTTGAGCTCGGCCATCACCTTGTCGGCATCGGTCGTACCGGCAGCCTGAACCGCCTTCAGGTACGTCAGCGTCGCCGAGTAGTCGCCGGCCTGCAGGCTCGACGGCATCTTGCGCATCTTGTCGAAGTAGCGCTTCGCGAAGGCGCGCGATTTCTCGTCTTTGTCCCAGTACCAGCTGTCCGTCAGGTACATGCCTTCCGTGTTGGCCAGGCCCAGCGAGTGGATGTCGTTGATGAACACCAGCAGGCCGGCGATCTGCATCTTGCCCTTGATGCCGAATTCCTTGGCGGCCTTGATGGCATTGATGGTGTCGCCGCCGGCGTTGGCCAGGCCCAGCACCTGGGCGCCAGACGATTGCGCCTGCAGCAGGTACGACGAGAAGTCAGACGCCGACAAGGGGTGGCGGACCTGGCCCTTGACCGTGCCGCCGTTCGCCTTGACGACATCGGCGGTGGCCTTTTCGAGCGCGTGACCGAAGGCATAGTCAGCCGTCAGGAAGAACCACGACTTGCCGCCCGCCTTGACGACAGCCGAACCGGTACCGCGCGCCAGGGCGACCGTGTCGTAGGCGTAGTGGACCCCGTAAGGTTGGCACTGGTCATTGGTCAGCGCGTCGGACCCGGCGCCGATGTTGATGTAGACCTTCTTCTTCTCGGCCGAAACCTTGTTCATGGCCAGCGCGGTACCCGAATTGGTGCCGCCGAGCAGCACGTCGACGCCGCTGCGGTCGAACCATTCGCGCGCCTTCGAGGCGGCGACGTCGGCCTTGTTCTGGTGGTCGGCCGTCACCAGCTCGACCGGCTTGCCGAGCACCTTGCCGCCAAAATCGGCGATGGCCATCTTGATGGCTTCCGCACCGCCCTGCCCGTCGATATCGGTATAGAGACCCGACATATCGGTGATGAAACCGATCTTCACGCTATTGCCGTCGGCGTGCGCCTGACCGGCCATGGCCGCAAATCCCATCGCAGCCACCAAGGCCAGCGCTTTCATCCGCATTTTCATCCGTAGTCTCCTTCGTTGATTTATTGCTTACGACTTGAACGGTCATGCCGAACCGATTGCGAAACCTTCCGAATCGATCGTCTTATACGCCCAACAATTCGTGCAGGACCGGCATCTTGGTCTCCAACTCGGGGGCGCCGAAGCGCTCCACGATCTTGCCGTGTTCCATCACGTAGAACCGGTCGGCCAGCGGCGCGGCGAAACGGAAATTCTGCTCGACCATCACGATCGTGTAACCGCGCGCCTTGAGCGCCAGGATCATGCGCGCGAGTGTCTGCACGATGACTGGCGCGAGGCCTTCCGAGATTTCGTCGAGCAGCAGCAGGTTCGCGCCGGTGCGCAGGATCCGCGCGACGGCCAGCATCTGCTGCTCCCCGCCCGACAGCCGCGTGCCCTGGCTGAAGCGGCGCTCCTTGAGGTTGGGGAACATCGTGTAGATTTCGTCGAGCGACATGCCCGCGACGTTGCCGGTCGCCTTTGCGCCGGGCGTACCGACGTACGGCGGCAGCATCAGGTTCTCCTCGCACGACAGGTTCGCGAAAATGCCGCGCTCCTCCGGGCAGTAGCCGACGCCGTGATGCGCGACTTTGTAGGTCGGCAGATGCATGGTCTCTTCGCCGGCGATGCGGATGGAGCCTTTGCGTTGACCGGTCAGGCCCATGATCGCGCGCAGGGTTGTGGTGCGCCCGGCGCCGTTGCGCCCGAGCAACGTCACGACTTCGCCGCGGCCGACGGTCAGGTCGACCCCGTGCAGGATGTGCGACTCGCCGTACCAGGCCTGCAGACCTTCGATTTCGAGCGCCGGAACGCCGGCTCCGCCATTACCGTACATTGCCGTCCTCACCCGTGTGCCCCTTGCAACTCGCTGTCGGCAGTGCCCATATAGGCTTCCATGACCTGCGGATTCTTCGATACTTCGGCGTACGTGCCTTCTGCCAGCACCTCGCCGCGCTGCAATACCGTGATGGTATCCGAGATGCCGGCGATCACGTTCATATTGTGTTCGACCATCAGGACCGTGCGGCCGACCGACACCTTCTTGATAAGCGCAGTCACGCGATCGACATCTTCGTGGCCCATGCCTTGTGTCGGCTCGTCCAGAAGCATCAATTCGGGCTCCATGGCAAGTGTCGTCGCAATTTCAAGCGCGCGCTTGCGGCCATAGGGAAGCTCGACGGTCAGCGTGTGCGCGAACTCGGTCAACCCGACTTCGGCGAGCAGCGTCATCGCGCGGCCGTTGAGCGTATTGAGCGAGGCGCTGCTTCGCCAGAAGTGGAAGGCGGTGCCAAGATTGCGCTGCAAACCGATACGGACGTTCTCCAGCACTGTGAGGTGTGGAAACACGGCCGAGATCTGAAACGAACGTATGATGCCGCGCCGCGCGATCTGCGCGGGGGCCTCACGCGTGATTTCCTCGCCATTGAAGACGATCGAACCGGCTGTCGGCTCGAGAAATTTCGTTAGCAGATTGAAGCAAGTTGTCTTGCCGGCGCCATTGGGGCCGATGAGGGCGTGGATGGTGCCACGCGTGACTCGCAGGTCGACCTTGTTGACGGCGGTGAAGCCGCGGAACTCCTTCGTGAGGCCGCGGGTTTCCAGAATGATGTCGTTGGCTGCCATGTCTCCTGCCACAATCCTCGTTATCGGGGTCCGCTGACGGCGCTCCCCATGGCGCCGCAAAGACCCCCGTATGTGACAACCGCACGGCCATGATCCAGGGAATGCGTTACCCTGCCATGCGTCCTGCTACGGCGCCGGATTTTTGATTCGGCCGCGGTAGAGCCCGTGGTGAACAGGCCCCAGGGAAGCTCTATTGTGTTCGGATTGCTGCAACGCGATCATTGGGATTTGCACTAGGGACAACACGCAGGAAATGCGCGTCCCGATTGGCTGTGTAAATCGTTTGCTTAAAACGGCAGGGTTTTCCGGGCCCCTTGTGCCATAAGGGATTTGCCGCAGTCGCAAAACGCACCCTCGCCACATTGGCAGGCAAGTCGGATACTTTGGTGTGCCGCACTTTGCCGCCATTAGGTAATACTACGTAAGCTCCGCACAACTTTCCGGAAATCTGGAAAGCCGCGCGGACGCAGTGAAACCGGTAACGTTCCTTACGCGAAGCTTACGCGCGCCCCTTGCGCGACGCCTTGATCAACTCGCTTGCCCGCTCCGCGATCATGATCGTCGGGGAGTTCGTATTGCCGGAAGTGATCATCGGCATGACGGAGGCGTCGATCACGCGCAAGCCTTCGATGCCGCGCACGCGCAACTCGCTGTCGACCACCGTCATGGGGTCGTTCGCCCGCCCCATCTTGCAAGTGCCCACGGGATGGAAGATCGTCGTGCCGATATCGCCCGCCGCGTGCGCCAGGTCTTCATCCGTCTGATACGCCGGACCCGGCAGATACTCGCGCGGCTCGTATCGCGCGAATGCCGGCGCACCGAGGATGCGCCGCGTCAGCCGGATCGAATCGGCCGCCACTTGCCGGTCCTCGTTCGTCGATAAATATCGGGGGGCGATCGCGGGTCCGTCACGCATATCGGGCGCAACCAGATGCACGCTGCCACGCGACGTCGGCCGCAGATTGCAGACCGACGCCGTGAACGCGTTGAACTTGTGCAGCGGCTCGCCGAATTTCTCGAGCGACAACGGCTGCACGTGATACTCCAGGTTCGGCCGCGCCACGTCGTCGCGGCTTCTCGCGAACGCCCCGAGCTGCGACGGCGCCATGCTCATCGGCCCGCGCTGCGTCAACGCATATTGCAAGCCGATCTTGAGCTTGCCGAACAGACTATGCACCGACCGGTTCAAGGTCGGCACGCCGCGCAATTTATACACCGTGCGCAACTGCAAATGATCCTGCAGGTTCTCGCCCACGCCGGGCACATCGGCCACGACATCGATGCCGAACTTCTGCAGCAACGCACCGCTGCCGATACCCGAGACTTCGAGCAGATGCGGCGAACTCACCGCGCCCGCCGACAGCAACACTTCGGCACGCGCATGCGCCTGATAATCCGCACCAGCGCCGCGATAAGCGACACCAACGCAGCGTTTGCCCTCGAACAGCAGCTTCGACACGTTCGCGCCGGTAATGATCGTCAGGTTCGGGCGCTGCGACGCCGGGCGCAGGAAGCCCTTGGCCGCGCTCCAACGTACCCCGCGCCGTTGATTCACTTCGAAATAGCCGACGCCGAAGTTGTCGCCGCGATTGAAGTCTTCGCTCTTCGGAATCCCGACCTGCCCGGCCGCGTCGATGAACGTATCGAGCACGCGCCACGACAACCGCTGCTTCTCCACGCGCCATTCACCGCCGCTGCCATGAAAATCCGTGCCGCCGAGATAGTGATCTTCGCTGCGCTTGAACAATGGGAGCACGCGATCCCAACGCCAACCGTCGTCCCCAGTGGCCTCGGCCCAGCCGTCGTAGTCCTCGCGCTGGCCGCGCATGTAGATCATGCCGTTGATCGATGAACTTCCGCCCAGCACGCGCCCACGCGGATACGCGAGCGAGCGGCCATTCAGCCCCGCCTCGCTTTGCGTGCGATACAGCCAGTCGGTGCGCGGATTGCCGATGCAATACAGATAGCCGACAGGGATATGAATCCAGTGGTAGTCGTCCTTGCCGCCAGCCTCGAGCAACAGCACGTTGACGTCCGGATCCTGCGTCAGCCGGTTGGCGAGCACGCAGCCCGCCGAGCCCGCACCGACGATGATGTAATCGAAAATGTCCTGCTGGGGGTGTGGCTTCGACATGCCCGCCTTTCTCCGTGACGAATGTGCACCAGATGCGCTGTGTGACGTGGACCGCGCCCATGCCCGGCAGGTTCCATTACTTCGCGACCGGCATCGTAAATTCCGCGCCCTTGGCAATACTGTCCGGCCAGCGCTGCATCACACTCTTGTAGCGCGTGTAGAAACGGACGCCCTCTTCTCCATAGGCGTGATGGTCGCCGAACAGCGAATGCTTCCATCCGCCGAACGACTGCCATGCCATCGGCACCGGAATCGGCACGTTGATGCCGACCATGCCGATCTTCACCTGACGCGAGAACGCACGCGCCACGCCGCCGTCGCTGGTAAAGCACGATACGCCGTTGCCGTACTCGTGCGCATTGACCAGTTCGATCGCCGCCGCCAGGTCGCGCACGCGCACGATCGACAGTACCGGCCCGAAGATCTCCTCACGGTAGATTTTCATGTCAGGCGTCACGTCGTCGAACAGTGTGCCGCCGAGGAAAAACCCCTTCGCGTGTCCGTCGACGGTCAAGCCGCGGCCATCGACCAGCAGCTTCGCGCCGGCGGCTTCGCCATCGGCAATATACCCCTCGACCTTCGCCTTGTGCGCCCCCGTCACGAGCGGGCCCATTTCGGACGCATCGTCCGCGCCCGGACCCACGCGCAACGCCTTCACGCGGGGAACCAGCCTCTCGACCAGGGCATCCGCCACATGGCCTACAGCCACCGCAACCGAAATCGCCATGCAACGTTCGCCCGCCGATCCGTATGCTGCGCCAATCAGTGCGTCGACGGCCTGCTCCAGATCCGCATCGGGCATGACCACGAGATGGTTCTTCGCGCCGCCCAGCGCCTGCACGCGCTTGCCGCGCTTCGTGCCCTCGGTATAGATGTATTGCGCAATCGGCGTCGAGCCGACGAACGATAACGCCCCGACATCCGGATGTGCGAGCAGTGCGTCGACGGCTACCTTGTCGCCTTGCACAACGTTGAACACGCCGTCCGGCAACCCGGACTCGCGCAGCAATTCCGCGATCAGCAAACTGGCGGACGGATCCCGCTCCGAGGGCTTCAATATGAAGGTATTGCCGCACGCGAGCGCGACCGGAAACATCCACATCGGCACCATGCACGGAAAGTTGAACGGCGTGATGCCCGCGCAGACGCCGACCGGCTGACGCAGATGCCAATTGTCAATGCCGCCGCCGATGTTGTCGCTGTGTTTGCCCATGAGCAGTTGCGGCGCACCGCACGCGAACTCCACCACTTCGATGCCGCGCGTAACCTCGCCCCGGGCATCGGAGAACACTTTGCCGTGCTCGCGCGTGATGATGCGGGCGAGATCGTCGTGGTGACGGTCCAGCAATTCCTTGAACTTGAACAGGATGCGCGCACGCTTGAGCGGCGCGGTCTCGGCCCACGCCGGCAGCGCATGACGCGCCGCCGCAACGGCCGCATCGACATCAGCCGCGCTGGCCAATGCCACACGGGCGCTGACAACGCCTTCGGCCGGATCGAAAACGTCGCCGAAACGGTCGCTCCGGCCCGCCGCCAGCCGTCCGCCAATGAAATGTTCAACCACCGGAATATCAGCGTTGCTCATGGCATCCTCTCGGCTTGTGTCCTTGAATGATGTGGCCCGTTGGCGGCTCCCCTGCCCCGGCGCGCGCCTCAAGCGTATCTTTTCATTCTATCCACGGATCGGCACGCACGCCGGATTGGCCCGAGACATGCGGGATAACCCTGAATCGACGCACGTATCGGCAAACCTTTGCGGGTGTGCCCACTACAATCGAAGTTCTCTTCCAGGAGTCGATCATGGCCGTCAGAATCGAACGCGATACCTTTGGCGAAATTGCGGTGCCCGCCGACCGTCTTTGGGGTGCGCAAACCCAGCGCTCGCTCGAGAACTTCAAGATTTCCACCGAAAAAATGCCGCACGAGCTCGTGCGCGCGCTTGCACGCGTCAAGCGCGCCTCGGCGGAGGTCAATCGCGCGCTCGGCGCGCTTGACCCGAAGAAGGCGGAAGCCATCATCGCCGCCGCGGACGAGGTCATCGCCGGCCGGCATGATGGCGAGTTCCCGCTGGCCGTCTGGCAAACGGGCTCCGGCACGCAGTCGAACATGAACATGAACGAGGTACTTGCCAACCGCGCGAGCGAAATCCTCGGCGGCCAGCGCGGCGAAGAACGGCTCGTTCACCCCAACGACGACGTCAACAAGGGGCAATCGTCGAACGACGTGTTCCCGACCGCGATGAGCGTGGCGGCGGTCGACGCCCTCGTCAATCATCTGACGCCCGCCATCGGCCAGCTTCGCGACACGCTCGCCGCGAAGTCACGCGCGTTTGACGATATCGTCAAAATCGGCCGCACACATCTGCAGGACGCCACGCCGCTCACCCTCGGCCAGGAAATCTCCGGCTGGGTTGCGCAACTCGAGCACGGCCTCGAGCACGTCGACGCCGCACTGCCGCACCTGGCCGAACTGGCGCTCGGCGGCACCGCCGTCGGCACCGGCCTGAATGCGCATCCCGAATACGCTGTGCGCGTGGCGGAAACGCTCGCGCGCGATACGGGCCTGCCGTTCGTGACCGCGCCGAACAAGTTCGAGGCGCTCGCCGCCAACGACGCACTGGTGCACGCCCACGGCACGCTCAAGACCCTCGCCGCCAGCCTCATGAAGATTGCAAACGACGTGCGCTGGCTCGCCAGCGGCCCGCGCTGCGGCATCGGCGAGCTGTCCATCCCGGAGAACGAACCCGGCAGCTCGATCATGCCCGGCAAGGTCAATCCGACGCAATGCGAGGCCGTCACGATGTTGTGTTGCCAGGTGCTCGGCAACGACGTCGCGATCAATGTCGGCGGCTCGATGGGCAACTTCGAGTTGAACGTCTTCAAACCGCTGCTGATTCACAACTTCCTGCAAAGCGTGCGTGTGCTGGCCGACGGCGCCGTGAGCTTCAACGACCATTGCGCCACCGGCATCGAGCCCAATCGCGCGCGCATTGCGTCGCTGCTCGACGAATCGCTGATGCTCGTGACCGCGCTCAATCCGCATATCGGCTACGACAAGGCCGCGCAGATCGCGAAGAAGGCGCACAAGGAGGGCACAACGCTCAAGGCCGCCGCGCTCGCGCTCGGTCACGTCAGCTCGGAACAGTTCGATGAGTGGGTGCGGCCGGAGCAAATGGTCGGCAAGCGCTGATATGCTGTCGGCATTCGTTCCCGTCCCGCCACACTGACCTGTCCGGATGCCGATCTCTCCCCTGCCGCCGCTGCACTGCCTTGTCGCGTTCGACGCCGCCGTGCGTCACGCGAGCTTCACCCGGGCCGCGGCAGAACTCAATCTCACGCAAAGCGCGGTGAGCCGCCAGATCGCGCAGCTCGAGGAATTTCTCGGGCGCGCGCTGTTTACGCGCGAACACCGTGTGCTGCGGCTGACCGTCCCCGGGCAGCCTACGCCGAGCAAATCCAGAGATTGCTGACGGAATGTTCAGAGGCGACGGCCGACTTGATGAAGCGGCGCACCGAACTGGAGTTGACGGTGGCGTGTTCGTCGGGCGTGGCGGTGTTGTGGATGACACCGCAACTGATGCGCTTTCGCGCCGATCATCCCGAGGTCCGCATCCGCGTCATCTTGACATCCTCGCCGGCCTGAAGGCCGACGATTCCTAAGGCGCTCAAGCGCGGCCTTGAGCCACACTTGAGTCGCTTCGCTGGGTTCCTGCTGCTGGCGGCATTACCGCACCGCTCACTTTGCCCCGAAGGAAATCCCCTTGGGGGACACAGGCTAACCGGGCGTGTCCCGCCCTTAACACATTGATCGCGCCGACCAGATCGGCGTTGTCCTCGAAACCGCACACCACACACGCGAACCTGGCTTGCGTCTGCCGGTTGGCCGCCGACACATGGCCGCAGCACAGGCAGGTGCGGCTTGTGTTCTGCGGCGGTACGGCAACGAGATGCCCGCCTCGCCACTGGAGCTTGTAATCCAGTTGGCGACGGAACTCGAACCAGCCCTGATCGAGGATGGACTTGTTCAGGCCGGACTTGGCGCGAACGTCGCTGCCCGGTACCTCTGTTGTGCCTGCCGCCGACCTGGACAGGTTGCGTACCTGCAAATCCTCAACGAACACGAGCGCGTGGTTTTGGCTGATCGCGGTGGAGGTCTTGTGCAGGTAATCGCGGCGGACGTGGCCGATTCGGGCGTGAAGTCGCTGGACGCGTGCTTTCGCCTTCTTCCAGTTGTTGCTGAACTTGGTCTTGCGGCTCATCGCCCGCTGCGCACGGCGCAAGGCAGTCTCGTGCCGCTTAAAGCAGTTGAGCGGGGCGTAGAACGTGCCGTCCGAGAGCGTGGCGAATCGGACGATTCCCATGTCGATGCCGACCGCCCCGCCTTGCGAGACGGGCTGCTCGACGTCCCGCTCGGTCTGGATAGACACGGACCACACGCCGCAGGACTGGTTGACGGTGACGTTCTTCACCGTCCCCAGCACATCCCGGCTTTGCCGCAAGCGCAGCCAGCCGAGCTTGGGCAGAAAGAGACGGCTGTTGGCCTGATCGAGCTTGATTTGCTTGGGGTCTGGGTAGCGGAAGCTATCGCTCCGGCCCTTCTTCTTGAAGCGCGGGAAGTCGGCCCGCTTGGCGAAGAAGTTGCTGTAGGCCCGCTCCAAGTCCTTGAGCGTTTGTTGCAACGGATGGGCCGGCGCATCGGCCAGCCATGCCGTGTCCGCGCTGTTGCGCCACTCGGTGAGCCGTTTGCACAACCCGGCATAGCCGAGCTTCTTCTCGTCTCGCTCGTAGCGCTCCTTTTGCAGCGCCAACGCCCGGTTGAACACGAAACGGCACGCCCCGGCAAAGCGGCGCATCTGGCGCTGCTGTTCGCCGCTCGGCATCAGTGCGTATTTGAAAGCTTGAAGACGCTGCATGCCTCAATCATACTTGCATCATCCTGTGGTGGCCCACCGATTTCCGTCCGCGCAGCGACATTCTCGAGCCGTGTTCGTGCGCGTTCCGTGCCGGCGCGATCGGCCGCGTGGTCGACGGCGTCGACAATATGCGCCTCGCCATGCGTGAAGAGATCAAGAAGGGGGCGACGCAGATCAAGCTGATGGCATCTGGCGGCGTGACCTCGCCGGTCGATCCGATCGCCAATACGCAGTACTCCGAAGATGAAATCCGCGTGGCCGTGGCCGAAGCGGAGGCCGTCAACACGTATGTGATGGCCCACGCTTACACGCCGCGGGCGATCGCGCGCGGTGCGTTGCGGCGTGCGGACCATCGAGCACGGCAATCTCTGCGATGCCGAGACGGCGAAGCTGATGGCAGAGACAGGGGCGTATGTGGTGCCGACACTGGTGACGTACGACGCGCTGGCCAAGGACGGCGCATCGCTGGGCCTGCCTACTGAATCGCGCCGGCGATCTCGGCGTGATTCGTGCGGGTGCGCTCGCCGACGTTTTGGTCGTCGACGGCAACCCTCTGGAATCGATCGGCGTGCTGACCGGCCAGGGGGAAAACATCGTATGGGTCTTCAAGGACTGCCAGATCGCCAAGGCCCCGCAGTAACCGCCTCATGGCACAACGCCGCGACCGTCACCGGTTCCCGGCGTTGTGCCTCCGCGAACCACGGCGTCAGTCGGATGATTCCGGCTGCGCCGACGAATGATGGCTGGTAATCAGCCATTTTCCGACACTCGGTTCCCACTGGTACGTGAAGGTATAGCGCGCCGCCACTTTGGCGCCATCGTCAAACTTGAAGGTATAGAGACCGGTATCGAGGACGGTGTTGCAGCCGATGAGGATCGAGCGCATATCGATCGTGCCCACGGGCTTTTTCGCCAGGAAGTGCTTGAAGTAGTCGGCCTTGCTCTCCGGCGTGAGGCGCGGCGCATTTGACAACGTGGGAAGCAACATCGATTGATGCGCGTAGTTCGCCACGACGCGTTCCGGGTCGCCAGTCTTGAGCGAGTCGTTCCAGCGGTCGAAGAGCGCTTCGGCTTGCTTCTCTTCAATTTGACGGCACGTCTCGTATTGCGCAAACGCGGGGGCGGCAGCGGTCAGGCCAAGCACTGCGGACAACAGTAGTTTCATCGGAGGTTCCAGACAAGAAAGCACGGGGGCCCGATGGCGACGCGCCATCGGACACACGCATAGGCCACTTGTCGTGCTGCGTAGTTTCCCGATTCCGGAAATTTGGGCCATTTCCCTTAGCGTCTGCCTCGACGCCGCCCAACACCGCTTATCGGCCGCCCCACCCCGGCGTGACGAACACCGAGCGCACGTCATCGAGCGTTTTCGCAACGGTCTCGCGCGCACGCTCCGTGCCTGCACGCAGCATGTCCCATACGAAATCCGGGTTCGCGGCGTACTGTTCGCGGCGCTCGCGCATCGGGCGCAGCAGTTCCTGCAAACGCTCTTCCAGGCGCGCCTTGACCTTCGAGTCGGCGAGACCGCCGCGCACATAGTGGTCCTTCATCTCCTGCAAGCCCGCCCTGTCTTCGTCGAACGCGTCGAGATAGGCGAAGGCGACGTTGCCTTCCAGATGGCCGGGATCGTCCACGCGCAAATGCAGCGGATCGGTGTAGCACTTCTTGACGGCGGCGCGGATCTCATCCGGCGTGGCACACAGATTGATGGCGTTGCCGAGCGACTTGCTCATCTTGGCGCGGCCGTCGATGCCCGGCAGACGGCCGATCGGCGGCACTAGCGCATGGGCCTCGACGAGGATTTCGCGATCGGCCAGGCGATTCAGGCGGCGCACGATTTCGTTCGTCTGTTCGATCATCGGCAACTGGTCGTCGCCGACCGGCACGAGGTTGGCGCGAAACGCGGTGATGTCCGCCGCCTGGCTGACGGGGTACGTCAGGAAACCGGCAGGGATGTCGCGCTCGAAGTTGCGCAGGCGAATCTCTTCCTTGACCGTCGGATTGCGCTCCAGCCGCGCGACCGTCACGAGGTTCAGGTAATAGAACGTGAGTTCGGTCAGCTCCGGCAGCCACGTCTGCACACAGATCGTCGTGACATCCGGATCGATGCCGACGGCCAGATAGTCGAGCGCGACTTCCGAGACGTTGCGATGGACCTTGCCGCGATCGTCGGTGTTGTCGGTGAGCGCCTGCGCGTCGGCCACCAGGATCGTTTGCTGGTACTCGTGCTGATGCGCCACGCGGTTCTTGAGACTGCCCACATAGTGGCCCAGGTGCAACGGGCCCGTCGGGCGGTCGCCCGTGAGGATCACCTTGCGGGCAGGCGCCTTCGAAACACTCATTTTCCTCTCCGTAATCAGGCTTGAATCGACATGCTTGCGGCCGGATTCCATCCCGTTCCCGAGTCCTTCGGGCGGGCGGCCGGCCGCAGTAACCCCCGAATGGTAGCGCGATCGATGGGGGTTCGTCTGAAAATGGCCGTCCGCGCCCACCGTCCGGCCAAAGAAAAGCCGCTCAGGCGCGAACGCCTGGAGCGGCTCGTTGTGACGGCCGGCGTGCCCGACGAGGCCTGCAGCGCCCCTTGACGCCGCCTGGACGGCCTTACCGCGACGTCACCACCGGAATGCCCTTCAACGTCTTGCCGGCGTGCTGTGCGTGCGCCAGGGCTTGCGCCACGGCGTCGCCGGTGGCCGGCGTGATGCCCAGACGCTTGGCTATGCCCGCCTCCATGCGCTTGACCATGGCCAGATTCGACAGCTTCACATGACCGTAGCCGCGAATCTTGGCCGATGCTTCGGCCAGCGCCGTGACGTCGGCGAGCGTGTCGGCCGAGAGGCCTTCCAGCGCACGCGTGACGGTCGTCTCGTAGTCGCGCACGAGCTGGCGTTCCATCTTGCGTTCCAGCGAATAACCGAAGATATCGAGCGCACCGCCACGCAAGCCGCGCAGCTTCGCCATGCCGCGCAGCACCGGCCACAGCCACGGGCCGATCGTGACCTTCTTCGGCACGCCGCCATCCTTACCCTTGGCGATCAGCGGCGGGGCCATATGGAACTCGATGCGGAAATCGCGTCCGGCCTTTCCGTCGAATTCCTTGCCGAGCGATTCGGTAAACGCCGCATCGCTGTACAGGCGAGCGACTTCGTATTCGTCCTTGTAGGCCATCAGGCGCGCAAACTGCTTGGCGACGGCAATCGACAGCTTGCCCGGCGCGCCGGCCACGCGGGTTTCTGCATCGGCGACCTTCTGCACGAATGCGCGATAGCTTTCGGAATACGCGGCGCTCTGGTACTGCGTGAGCAACGCGCTGCGATGCGCGACGATCGATTCGAGCGTCTCGTCAATGTCGGCGTGTCCGGCAGCCGTGGCAGCAGACAAGGCGGCAGAATCGCCCGCCGCCAGGCGCCCGATCGCCAGCGCCAGCTGGTTCATCGGCACGGCCACGTTATTGAGTTCGATCGCGCGTTGCAGGGCGGGCAGCGACACCGGCACGAGGCCAAGCTGCCACGCGAAGCCGAGCATCACGATGTTCGCGCCCATCGTGTCGCCCAGGAAGCGTTGCGCGAGTGCCTGGGCGTCGCAGGCGTCGAGCTTTTCATTGCCGGCGGCGTGACGCATCTTCGCCAGGAGTGCATCGGCATGCAGTTGCGCATCCGGATTCTGCACGAACGTCGCATTCGGGATCGCGTGCGTGTTGACGACCACGCGCGTGCGGTCGCGGCGTACCGTTTGCAAGGCGTCGGCGGACGCGCCGACCACCATGTCGCAAGCGAGCAGCACGTCGGCTTGTTGCGTGTCGATGCGGACCTGGTTGAGCAGTTCCGGACGGCTCGCAAAGCGCACGAACGACAGCACCGCCCCGCCCTTCTGCGCAAAGCCCATGAAATCGAGCACGGAGGCGCTCTTGCCTTCAAGGTGCGCGGCCATCGTGATCAGCGCGCCGATCGTGACAACGCCCGTGCCGCCCACGCCCGTCACCATGATGTCGAACGGTGCGTCGTCCATGCGCGCGGCAGGCAACGGCAGCGCCTTGACACGCGCGTCGAGCGCCGCCATGTCGAACGCCACGCCGACGGCCTTCTTCAGCTGCGCGCCCTTGACCGAAACGAAACTCGGGCAAAAGCCGTTCACGCAGGAGAAGTCCTTGTTGCACGACGATTGATCGATATGACGCTTGCGGCCGAGCGGTGTTTCCACCGGTTCGACGGACAGGCAGTTCGACGCCACGCCGCAATCGCCGCAGCCTTCGCAGACGGCTTCATTGATGAACAGACGGCGGTCAGGATTCGGGAATTCGTTCTTTTTGCGGCGGCGGCGTTTCTCCGCGGCGCAGGTCTGATCGTAGATCAGGACCGTGGCGCCCGGAATCTCGCGCAACTCGCGCTGCACGGCATCGAGTTCGCTGCGGTGGTGGAACGTCGTGCCCCTCGGGAACTCGCCTTCGTGGCCCAGGTACTTCTCGGGTTCGTCGCTGACGACCACCAGCTTTGCAATGCCTTCCGCTTCGACCTGACGCGCGATCTGCGGCACCGAGATGCTGCCGTCGACGGGTTGCCCCCCGGTCATGGCGACGGCATCGTTGTAAAGGATCTTGTAAGTGATGTTGGCCTTCGAAGCCACGGCCTGACGGATCGCGAGAATGCCCGAGTGGAAATAGGTGCCGTCGCCGAGGTTCTGGAAGACGTGCGGGCGCTTGGTGAAGTGATAGTGCGCTGCCCAGTCGACACCTTCGCCGCCCATCTGGATCAGGCCGGTGGTGTCGCGTTCCATCCATGACGCCATGAAGTGGCAGCCGATGCCGGCTTGTGCGATCGAGCCTTCCGGCACTTTCGTCGACGTATTGTGCGGGCAGCCCGAGCAGAAGTACGGCACGCGGCGCACGCCGTCGGCTTCGTTCGAGAGGATCTCGTGCGCAACCAGATCGACCACGCGGTCGCAGCGGTTCAGCGCCGGGCGATGCGTCGCGAGCCATTGGGCAAAAACGGGCAGCACGCGCGACGGGCGCAACTCGCCGAGGGACGAGAGCAGCGCGCGGCCTTCCTTGTCGGTCTTGCCGAGGATGCGCGGACGCGGGCTGTCTTCACGGTTGTACAGGTACTGCTTGAGTTGTTGCTCAACGACCGGGCCCTTTTCTTCGATGACGAGCACTTCCCTGAGCCCGCGCACGAAGGTGTCGATGCGCGACATTTCTAGCGGGAAGGACAGGCCAACCTTGTAGATGCGCACACCGGCCGCGGCGAGATCGTCGATGCTCAGGCCCAGGCGGCGCAGCGATTCCATCAGGTCGAGATGGGCCTTGCCGCAGGTGATGATGCCGATGTCGGCGTCGGGGGTCGGCGCGATCCATTTGTCGACGCTGTTCACGCGGGCGAACGCGCGCACGGCGTCGAGCTTGGCGGCCAGGCGCGACTCCAGCGCGAGGCTCGGCAGATCGGGCCAGCGGTTGTGCAGGCCATCGGCCGGTACCTGGAAGTCGAGCGGTTCAGCCCAGTCCGTCTTGATGCGATCGAGATCGACGGTGCCGCGCGATTCGACCGTCTCCGAAATCGCCTTGAGACCGGCCCATGCGCCGGAGAAACGCGACAGGGCATACCCGTACAGACCGAATTCAACGAGCTCCGCGATGTCGGCCGGATTAAGCACCGGCATGCTCCACGACATCATCGTGAAATCGCTCTGATGGGGCATGGACGACGAGACGCAGCCATGGTCATCGCCCGCGACGACGACGACGCCCCCGTGGCGCGAGGCGCCGTAGGCGTTGCCATGCTTGAGCGCATCCCCCGCGCGATCGACGCCGGGGCCCTTGCCGTACCACATGCCGAACACGCCATCGACGGTCTTGTCGGCGTCCGCCTCGACACGCTGCGTGCCCATCACGGCGGTGCCGCCAAGTTCTTCGTTGATGGCCGGCAGGAACTTGACCGGAGCGGCGTCGAGGAGCTTGCCGGCCTTCCAGAGCTGCTGATCGACACCGCCCAGCGGCGAGCCGCGATAGCCGGAAACGAAACCGGCGGTATTGAGGCCGCGTTGCTTGTCGAGCGCGCGCTGCATGAGCAGGATGCGCACGAGCGCCTGCGTGCCGGTCAGGAAGATCTGCCCGTCGGTGGCGGTCAAGGCATCAGACAACTTGTAGTCGGGATGGGCGAGCGAAGCGGCCGGGGTGGCGGCCGAAGGGGTTACATCGGCCGATGCGGCGCGCAGGGGGGCGTTCATGCGGAAATCTCCTCGTCCCGGCGGCCATCGGACGGGCCGCGTCTTGGGGTGTTCTGGTGGCGGAACGGGCACGCGGGGGCGCGCCGGTCCGGCTTTCTCATTCCAGAAGTGTATGGGCGCAGGTGAGAAAGATTTTTACTATTTCACTCCATTTGACGCACAATAAGAAATGAACATTTTCCATATTGGCGATTTTCGAAATGAATGCCCTCGATAATTTTGCACGGCAGATTCTGCGTCTGCTTCAGCTCGATTCCCGCCGTTCGGCGCAGGAATTGTCTGAAAACGTCGGCTTGTCGGCGACGCCGTGTTGGCGGCGCATCAAGGAGATGGAGCAAAGCGGCGTGATCCAGCGCTATACCGTGCTGCTGGACCGGGAAAAGCTGGGGCTGCACGTGTGCGCGCTGGCGCATGTACAGCTCACGCGCCACACGGAAGGCGGCACGGAAGCGTTCGAGCGCGAGATCCGCACCTGCCCGGAAGTCACCGAGTGCTACAGCACAACAGGCGAGGCGGACTACATTCTCAAGATCGTGGCGCCGGACATCAAGGCGTATGACGCATTCCTCCACCAACACATCTTCCGCCTGCCTGCGGTTGCCAACGTGAAAACCAGCGTCGTGCTGCGCGAGATCAAGTTCGATACGAGTTTGCCGGTGTAACTTTCAAGTCTTCGCCTATTGACCTTCCGAAACACACCGCTACAATGCGAATGATTCTCATTAATCGCCATCATTCGCACTGAGTTGCCGGGGTGGCGTGACATTTTCGCCAGCCGCGCCCACTCGCCTTTGCCGTGACCTACGGCTTCCTTCGCGATTGCCTTCAGCGCTGCCAGCCAGCAACGGGGTATTTGCTCTGGGAGCCAGAAGTGAATCAGTCGCACGACGGCGGGGGCCGTCAACATGCATTGAACGGGCCGCCGGCCCAACCAGTTCGTCACACGCCGCGCCGTTGTGATGCCCATCAATCGTCGCCGCGCCGCCTGCCGGCCTTGACACCCATTCGCGCTGCATTCGCCGCCGCGCTTGCCCTCGGCGGATGGCCGGCCGCCCATGCGCAGACCGCACCGGCCACGCAGGAAACGCCGGCCGCACCGCCCATGGAACGCGCACCGGAAGCGCGCACGCACACGTTGGCCTCGCTGCAGGTGCCGGAGGCCAATCTGAAGGAGGTCACGGTGACCGCCACGCGTACGCCAACCGAGGCATCGCGCACGCCGGCATCGATCTCCGTCATCACCGACCAGGATCTCGAGGAACAACAGGCGCAGAACATCAAGGACGCCCTGCGCTACGAGCCCGGCGTCACCGTACGGCGCGGTCCTTATCGTCCTGCGAGCGCCGCAAGCGGCGGCGGCAAGGACGGCAACTCCAGCATCAACATCCGCGGTCTCGAAGGAAACCGCATCCTGCTCGTCGAAGACGGCATCCGCATGCCCTCGGCATTTTCGTTCGGCCCGCTCGAAGCCGGCCGCGGCGATTACGTCAGCATGGACATGCTCAAGCGCATCGAAATCCTGCGCGGTCCCGCGTCATCGCTGTATGGCAGTGATGGCCTGACCGGCGTCGTCAACTTCCTGACAAAAGACCCGCAGGACCTGCTCGACGTCTTCGGCCGCCCAACCTACTTCTCGCTGCGCCCGTACTACAACTCGGCCGACCGCAGCTTCGGCACGACTGCACAGGCAGCCTGGGGTGGCGAGCGTTTCCAGGGCATGCTGACCATCGACGGCAATCGCGGTCACGAGCTCGACGGCAAGGGCTCGAACGACACCGCCGGCATGGCGCGCACGACCGCCAACCCGCAGAACACCAACGGCGACTCGGTGCTCGGCAAGCTCGTGTTCAAGGCCACGCCGACCTCCACGTTCAAGCTGACCGCCGAAACCGTGCGCCGACGCACTGACACGAATGTGTTGTCCGCCGTGAATCCGCCGACCACGATCAGTCTCATCGGCAGCGACCGGCTCGAACGCAACCGCCTCAGCCTCGACTACGATTTCGACGACGCCAGTCAGGCGTATATACAAGACGTTCACGCGTTGATCTATTTCCAGAACGCGACCAACGACCAATACTCGTTCGAGCAGCGGGGACGCGCGGCAGATCGCTGGCGTGACAACAAATACAAGGAGCGCGTGGTCGGCGGTGCGGTGCAAGCCGAGAGCAACTTCGCCACCGGGCCGCTCACGCACAAGCTGGTGTACGGTGCCGACGCCAGCGTCAGTCACACCACGAACTGGCGCGACGGCATCTTCCCGCCCCCCGGCGAATCGTTCCCGAACAAGGCGTTTCCAGATACGGACTACACCCTGTTCGGCGCTTTCCTCCAGGATGAAATCCGCTACGGCGCGCTGTCCGTCACGCCGGGGCTGCGGTATGACGCCTACCGCCTGTCACCGAAGTCGAACGACCCGCTGTTTCGCGGCACACCCACGTCGTCGAACGATTCCGCCCTGTCGCCCCGGTTGGCGGTCATGTACGAAATCGCACCCGCGTTGATTCCGTATGCCCAGTATGCGCGCGGCTTCCGTACGCCGACGCCGGATCAAGTCAATAACGGCTTCGCCAACCCGATTTTCGGTTACAAGAGCATCGGCAATCCGAACCTGAAGCCCGAAACGAGCGACACGGTCGAGCTTGGCCTGCGCGGCAGGCTGGCCACCACGCTGGGTCCGGTCAACTACAGCGCTGCAGTATTCGCCGGCCGCTATCGCAACTTCATTTCGCAGCAGGTCATCGGCGGCACCGGCAGGCCGGCGAACCCGCTGATCTTCCAGTTCGTGAACTTTTCGCGCGCCAATATCCACGGCTTCGAGGGCCGCGCCGCCTGGAACCTGTTGGGCGGCATTACGCTGCGCACCGCGTTCGCGCTCGCGGACGGCACGACCACTGACACAGGCAAGCCGGGGCAGCCGCTGAACACGATCAACCCGTTCTCTGCCGTTGTCGGGGTGCGCTATGAGCCGAATACGACCTGGTTCGCGCAAGCGGACATGCTGTTCCAGGCCGCCAAGTCGCAAAACGATGTCACCGACACGTGTTCATCGGGCAACACGCGAAACGTGAAGTGCTGGGCAGCGCCTTCGTCCGTCGTGCTGGATTTGACGGGCGGCTATCACATCAACAAGTACGCCACGCTCTACGCGGGCGTCTACAACGTGTTCGACCGCAAGTACTGGAACTGGTCGGACGTACGCGGCCTGGCCGACAGTTCCACGATCAAGGACGCCTATTCCGCCCCGGGCCGCAGCGTCGCGGCCAGTTTGAAACTGCAGTACTGAATCGCCAATCAGGCCGTGTGATTTCGCCGCCGCGCCCTTGCGGGCCGGTGGCGCGCCGCCAATCTTTCACCAAGGATCCGTCATGATGAACCCTCAAACCGCCGCGGCCTCCGCCCAGACCGCCGTTCCGGTGCCGCCGCCCGTCGCCAGGCTGCGCGCCGACTTCCTCAAACTGAAGATGGACAAGAACCTGCGCGACCGGGATGCCGCCGCCGCGCTCGGCGTTTCCGAAGCGGAGACGGTCGCAGCGTTCGTGGGCGAAAACGTTGTGCGGCTTCGCGGCGATTTCATCGAACTCGTCGAGGCGCTGCCGGCGCTCGGCGCCGTGATGGCCCTCACGCGCAATGGCGCCGCCGTGCACGAAAAAGACGGCCGATACGAAAAGCTCAGCCATAGCGGCACAATGGGGCTCGGCCTGGGCGCCGATCTCGATCTGCGCATTTTTTATCATCACTGGGCCCACGGCTACGCCGTGACGACGCCGACCGACAAGGGTCCGCGCCGCTCGCTCCAGTTCTTCGACAAGACCGGCCACGCCGTGCACAAGGTCTTTCTGCGCGATCACAGCGACGAGGCCGCCTATCACGCGCTCGTCGAACAATTCCGTGCAGAGGATCAAACGCCCGGACAGTCCGTCGCGGAGGCTGCCCCCATCGCCGCAGAAACGCCTGACTGCGACATTGACGCCGAGGCCTTGCGCCGCGACTGGCTCGCCATGACCGACACGCATCAGTTCTTCGAATTGCTCAAGCGCCACGGCGTGAACCGGGCACAGGCCTTGCGGCTGGCGCCGGCCGATCACGCGACGCCCATGCCAGTCGCCAGCGTGCGCGCCCTGCTCGACGACGTCGCCGCGCGCGGCGTGCCGATCATGGTGTTCGTCGGCAATGCCGGCATGATTCAGATCCACACCGGCGCTGTCAAAAACATCCGCGTGATGGGCCCGTGGCTCAATGTGCTCGATCCCGGCTTCAATCTGCACTTGCGCGAAGACCTTGTCGCGGCCGCATGGCACGTTCGCAAGCCGACGTCGGACGGTCAGGTTTCGTCGCTCGAATTGCTCGACGCGGACGGCATGGTGATCGCCATGTTCTTCGGAAAACGCAAGCCGGGGGTGGCCGAGCGTGAGGACTGGCGCGAAGCGCTCGCGCGTCTGAGTCCTTTGGGCGAGGCTGCAAAGTGAAAGCGCATAGGCCCCTCCTCGCCCGGGCACCGTCGGCCGACAGCGAGGCCCGCCTGAGCCGGCGCGTGTTGCTTGGCGGCGGCGCCGGGCTGGCCTTGGCCGCGTGCCTGCCCACATGGGCTGCGCCTGGCCCATCGACGGGATGTGCCGCGGCCGGCCCGCGCCGCGTGATCGCTGCCGGTGGCGCGCTGACCGAAATCGTCTACGCGCTCGGCGCGCAGGAATGTCTCGTCGCCAACGATTTGACGAGCCAGTATCCGCCGTCCGCCGCGCGACTCCCGAAAATCGGCTACGTGCGCACGTTGTCCGCCGAAGGGGTGCTGTCGCTGCTTCCCGATCTGCTGCTGGCCGGCGCGGAAGCCGGGCCGCCGAACGTCCTGGCACAGATCGCTGCGGCAGGCGTCGCGGTCACGCGGTTCATGCACGGCTACACCACCGATCTCGTGCTGGCGAGTATCCTCCGCGTCGCCCAGGCCTTGCGGATGCCGTCCGAAGGCAAACGGGTTGCTACGCAGTTCGCGCACGACTGGCAAGGGGTCCGCGCCGATGTCTCGCAACGTTATGGCGCTGCGCTGCGCCCGCGTGTGCTGTTCATCCTCGGGCACACGGGCAATCAAATGATGGTCGCCGGACAGGACACCGCCGCCGATGCCATGCTCGGTTTTGCCGGCGCGGACAATGCCTTGCGCGGCTTTACCGGCTACCGGCCATTGACGGCCGAGGGCGCGATCGCGGCGCGCCCGGATGTCGTGCTCACAACGCATACCGGCACGGGCACGACCGACGCCGCCGCCAAACTGCTCGCGCAACCGGGGTTGGCGAACACACCGGCAGGCCGCTATCGTCGCATCGTATTGTTCGACGCCCTGTATCTTCTCGGCTTCGGGCCGCGTCTGCCTCAGGCGGTCGCGGAACTGGCGCGCAAGGTGCACGCCGCATGAACCCGAACCCGCGCCGGCGGCCACTGCACTGGATTGTCCTGTCCGTGCTGTCGGCGCTGCTCGCGATCGCCGTAGCGGGGGCATTGTGCGGGGGCGCGTACCGTATCGCGCCGGCGCAGGCGCTGACCCTCTTGTTCACCGGCCCGGGTAACGATCCCGCGTCGCGGCAGGCATACGACGTCATGGTGCAAATCCGTTTGCCGCGTGTTGTGCTTGGCATGCTCGTTGGCGCTGGCTTCGGCGCCGCCGGCAGCGCGTTGCAGTCTCTGTTCCGCAATCCGCTGGCCGATCCGGGATTGATCGGCGTCGCGAGTGGCGCGGCGCTCGGCGCGGCAGGTGTCATCGTCCTTGGCGCCGCCCTGTTGCCGGCGGCGCTGGCCGCCTCGCTCGGGGTATGGGTGCTTCCTGCCGCTGCGTTCGCCGGGGCATTGGCCGTGACGGCGCTCGTCTACCGGCTCGCGTCAGGGCGTGGCCGCCTCGCGCTGCCGTTGCTGCTGCTTGCCGGCATCGCCATCAATGCGGCCGCTGGCGCGCTGATCGGTTTGCTCACCTATGTCGCAAACGACACACAACTTCGCACCCTCACCTTCTGGACGCTCGGCAGCCTCGGCGGCGCGCAATGGCCAATGTTGGCGGTGATCGTCTGGCCAGTGGTGCTGGGCGTCGGCGTGCTCGGCGGCTACACGCGTTCGCTCAACACGCTGCTGCTCGGCGAGGCTGAAGCGATGCACCTCGGCGTCGCGGTGCAAGCCGTCAAACGCCACGTGATGATCGCCTGCGCGCTGTGTGTCGGCGCGCTGGTGGCGTCGACCGGCATGATCGGCTTCATCGGTCTGGTCGCGCCGCACGTCGTGCGATTGGTAACGGGCCCGAATCCGCGCGTCGTCCTGCCCGCAGCGGCGCTCTTTGGCGCCGTGCTGACGGTGGGCGCAGACCTCGTCGCACGCACCCTCGTCGCCCCCGCCGAATTGCCGCTCGGCATCCTGACCGCGCTGCTTGGCGCGCCGTTCTTCCTGATGCTGCTGTGGCGCAGGCGCGGCCAATTCGGACTTTGAGGCGAACACCGGTGAACCTTCCTCCTTTGTCTTGCCCGCCGCGGATCTCCCATGCTGAGCGCCCATGACCTCACGATCGTGCACGGCGCCAAGCGCGTGCTCAACGGTCTCTCGATCGACATCCGTCCCGGCGAATTGCTGACCCTGCTGGGCCGCAACGGCGCCGGCAAAAGCACGCTGATGAAAGCGCTCGCGGGCGAACTCGCGTCATTGCGTTCGATCGGCCACGGCAGCGTCACGCTCAACGGCGTGCCGTTGCCGGCCATCAAGGCCGCCCCGCTGGCGCTGCTGCGCGCGGTGCTGCCGCAGACGGCGGCGCTGGCATTTCCGTTTACCGCACGGGAGATCGTGATGATGGGACGTCATCCGCATCAACAGGCGCGCCGCCGGGACGCCAGCCACGAAGCGGTCGTCATGGCGGCGCTCTGGCGAGCCGATGCGGCAGCCTTCGCCGATCGCGACGTCACGACGTTGTCAGGCGGCGAATGGGCGCGGGTGCAGTTTGCGCGCGTGCTGGCCCAGCTGTGGCCCGATGAAAACCGCCGTGCGCCGTCGGTCCCCCGTTACCTGCTGCTCGACGAACCCACTGCGGCGCTCGATCTCGCGCATCAGCATCGCCTGCTGGCGCTGACGCGGCAATTGGCGCGCGAATGGGGCATCGGCGTGTTGGCGATCGTGCACGACGTCAACCTCGCAGCGCGTCATGCCGACGCGATGGCGTTGCTGGTGCACGGACGCATCCTGGCGCGCGGCGCACCGGCCGAAATCATGGAGGCATCGCTGATCGAAGCCGCGCTCGGCCTGCCCGTGCGGATTATCCGCCCGGACACGGCCACCGGCGGCGCGCCCTACGCGGTGCCGATCTGAGGATCCCGCGCGAGGCTTGCCCGTGCGCACAGCACGGCCGCAAGGTCCCACAACGCATAACCGACGCTCTTGAACAACACCGGTCCGCTCGACCGGAACCGGTCGGGTGTGAGGATCGCGTCCATGAGCGGCACGGCGCGTCCCCAGTCGATGCCCGCATGCAGCAGGTCGCCGGCTTCATGCTTCACGTCCCACGTATCAACGACGAGCGTGCCGCGCACGGCGGCGTCGCGGCACAGCTGCGGCGGCAATTCGCGCATGTCCGGACGGAACGCGCCGACGCCTGCCACGAAGACATCATCGCGCCAGCGCATCCGGTCGCTGTCGGGCAGCACCGGATCGGTGCTCGTCGTCGCCGTAACGATAATGCTGACGCTGCCGAGCGCCGGTTCGAGCGTCTCGACAACCGACGCCTCGGCGCCGAGCGTGGCGGCATGATCCGCCAACGCCTGTGCGCGGTCATGGCTGCGCGAATAGATCAGGAAATGACGGCTGCCGAGGCCGGCGACGAACGCTTCAAGATGCGAACGCGCTTGTACGCCCGCACCGACGATGAGCACGGTGCCTTGCGGACGCGGCGCGAACTTCTTTGCGGCCAGCAACGTGACCGCAGCGGTGCGGCGTCCCGTGACGGTCGGCCCGTCGAGCAGCATCAGCCGTTCGCCGTTGTGCGGGTCGAACACGAGGACTTCGCCCATGATCGACGGCTTGCACAGGCTCCTGTTTTCGGGATGCACGGTGATGTGTTTCGTCATCGCCACATCGCGATTGGTCGCAGTCATGATGAGCAGGATGCCGGTGCGCTTTCCCTTGCGCTCGCCAACCTCGACGAGCGGGAAATGCAGCCGCTCAGGCGCACGGGCAGTCCCCGAACGCATTTCCATCAGTATCGACTCGATGGCTTCCGACAACTGTGGATACGGTAGCGCTAGCGCGGTCTGCCGCGCATCCAGCGTGATCATTACCTGTCTCCTGTTACCGTGCTTTCATGGCACAGCGTGCAGCACTGCACGTTGATTCCAGTGTAGCGCGTGCGGCAAAACGCCGTCGACTCCATCAAAATATTTCTGCTCAGCGGCCCGCATTGCGCATGCGCGCACCATCACGCAGCGTCGCCCCGCGTACTTCGAAGCGCACGGTGTCTCGCACCGCGCCCTTCGCGTCGACAAGTTCGAGCGTGTGACGGCCCGGCCACGGCAACCAGGCGATGCGCGCGCTCGCGCCGAGCCGCTGACCGTCGAGCCGCCACCAGGCCCCCGCTGGCCATGCGGCGGCCACGCGGAACCAGACCCGTTGGCGCTCCGGCGGAATGTCGGGATCCAGCGCGATGATCGTGCCGTCGGCGGGCCCCGCAATGCGCCACATCGGCCCGGACGGCGCTGCAGTCGACATGGCGGCGAGCGCGAACTCACTTTGCGCCGTGCCGTCCAGGAACCATTCTTCGCGCGCGGGTTCGACATCGCCTGAATAATGAATCGCCTGACGCACGACGCCGGACGGCGCGACAGGCGCGGGACTCTGCGTGTGGCGATGCAGCACTTCCATGATGCGGTGCCAGATCGGCGCTGCACCCGTGACGCCTGAGACGTCCCACATCGGCGCGCCGTCGGCATTGCCCACCCAGACGCCCACGGTGTAACGCCGCGAGAATCCGATCGCCCAGTTGTCGCGCATGTCTTTGCTGGTGCCGGTTTTTACGGCGCTCCAGAAACGCGTGGTCAACGGGCTGTCGAGACCGAAGGTGCGCGTGCGCGCATGACGGTCCGCAAGCATGTCCGCAACGATGAAGCTGACTTGCGGCGTGAAAACCTGCTTGGCGGCGATGTCGTGGGCCTCGGCGGCCTCGGCAGCACTGCTGCCATGCCGCGCGCTGGCGGGGGGCGTCAACCTTTCGCGTATGGGGCTGGCGCGCCCCCCATCGGCCAACGCGCGAAAGGCGTTCGTCAGCGACAGCAAGGTGACATCGGCGCTGCCCAGCGCGAGACTGTAGCCGTAGTAGTCGCCGCTTTCCGTCAGCGGCAGGCCCAGGGCGACGAGCGTCTGCGCAAAGCGTCGCGGGCTGACCATCACGAGCGTGCGCACGGCTGGCACATTCAACGACGACGCCAACGCCGTGCGGGCGCTGATCCATCCCTTGAATTGCCGATCGTAGTTTTGCGGGATGTAGAGACCGCCGCCGGTCGGCAGATCGAGCGGCGCATCGTCGAGCAACGAGCCGGCCGTCAGGCGCTTTTCGGCGATGGCCTGCGCGTACAGGAACGGCTTGAGCGTGGAGCCGGCCTGCCGCAAAGACGTTACGCCATCGACCTGCGCCGCCGCCGACAATTCGCCGGAAGAACCCACCCATGCCAGTACTTCGCCGGTAGCGTTGTCCAGTACGACAACCGCGCCGTCCTGCACATTGCGGCGGCGGCCCGGCACGTTCATTTCGCGCAGCGTTTGCGTGAGCGTCGCCACGGCCATGCGCTGCACACCGGCGTCGAGCGTGCTGACGATCGACGTGCCCGGCGGCGGATGCCCAGCCGAGAACACTCGCCGCGCGTAATGCGGCGCGAGGTTCACCGCGTCACGCATCACGACGTTGGCTGGCCGCGCAAAGACCAGTTGCGCGTAACCGTCGAGACCGTCGCATTCACGCGGCTCGCCCATCTCGCGCAGGATGCCGCACGCGCGCTGGGCGACACGCGACGCAGACGCGTTTGGCGCCCGCAACAACGCCGCGGCCAGCGCCGACTCCCGGGCATCGAGGCCGACGGGCAACTTGCCGAAGAGCGTTTGCGACACGGCCGACAGACCCACGAGCTCCCCGCGAAAGGGCACGAGATTCAGATACGCTTCGAGAATTTCATCCTTGCGCCAACGGCGTTCGAGCCACAGCGCGGTGGCCGCCTGGCCGATCTTTTGTGTGACGGACCGGTTGCGCGTATTCGGCCGGAGATCGTCGTCGAGCAAGCCGGCGAGTTGCATCGTGAGCGTGGACGCGCCGCGCGTTCGCGAATGCCACAGGTTGCCCCAGGCCGCGGCCGCCACGCCACGCCAATCGACGCCGCTGTGCGCGTAGAAGCGTTTGTCCTCGGAGAGCACGAGCGCCTGACGGAACGCCGGGGATACGGCCTCGAGCGTAACCCAGTCGCCGCGCCGCGCGCTCGGGTCGGCACGCAGGCGTTGGAGCGCTGCGCCATGACGATCGAGCAGGATCCAATCCGATGCCCGCCAATCCTCGCGCACCTCGTTGAACGACGGCACGGCGTGCGCCGCGGGCGCGAGGATCATCAGCGAGGCCGCGATGACGAACGCCATGCCGGCACGCCAGCCCGCCGACAACGGGCCGGAACGTGACGATGACGTCGACGAAGACGGCCGAAGTTCCGTCAGTCCGGTGCTACTTCGCATTCGGCGGCGGCGCCTTGCGGCCCGACATGTGGTGCAGATACGCGAGCAGATCGGTCAATTCCGTGTCGGACACTGTCGCCCGGTCAATGGCCGGCATGCGTGAATTCGGCCACCAGCGAAGCGACTGCGGATTCCGGATCAGCGCCGCCAGGCGCCTCTCGCCCAGATACTCCACCGGGCTGCTCGGCGTGTTCAGATCGGGTCCCAAGTGCGCATCGCCCGCGCCGTTAAGCGAATGACACGAAAAGCAGGCGCGTTCGAAGACTGCCGCCCCGCGCATGATCGCACTGCCGGGCGGTGTGTTGGCCGCCGGCCGCAACACAGGGAAACGTTCGCGTGGCGACGGCGTGATCTCGATGCGCCCGATGCTGTACGTCCAATGGCTTTCGTTCACGCCGCCGCGCGCGGGTCCCGGCGGCGTGCGCCAGACAAGTCGGAACGGCCCGATCGCATCGCCCTTGAGCGGCGGCCACGGCGCGTTCTCCGGCGCGACGGCGAGATACGCCTGCGGCTGCCGCGGCAGGTGTCCCAGCAACAATGTGAGCGGGATGTGGGAGACGTAACCGTCGGTGGCGACGACGGTCGCCGTCGCGCCTTGTGCGGCCGCTTTTGCCGCATCGGGCATCATGGCCGTCAGCCAGTCGGCAAACGGTATCGCGTGCATTCGCATCGGGCGCTTGTAGTTGTCGTCATCGACCACGATTTCCTGCATGCGCGTATCGGCAAGCAGCGCAGCGCGCGTTGCCGTGGATGTGCGCTCGCCCACGCGCAGCGACAGCGCATCGGCGACGTTGGATACCGCGTCCGAGGCGGACGCCCCGGACGCTTGTGCGGCGACCGGGAACGGTGTCGCGCCCGTGGCCAATGCAACGGCGAGGCAGAGTGCGCCGCCGGACAGAAGTTGCCTCATGTCGCGTCTCTCCACGGTTGGGCCATGACGCGCGTTTCGCGACGCGCGAGGATGCCGGCGCACAGCAGCAATTGCGCCAGCGCGTACAGGATCCAGATCGCATACGCCTGCCCGGCGACCGTGCCGACGAAGCGCGACGCCCCGATCAGGGCATCCGACACCGTGAACAACAACGCGCCCACGGCCGCCCAGTCACCCGCCAGACGGGCAAGCAAAGCGGACGAAGCCATCATGGCCAGGACAATGACGTAACACGCGACCGGCACCGCCAAATCACCCAGACGCGGCCAATACAGCGCGTAGGCGCCAGCGGCGGCAATCCATACGAGGATGAGCGCAGCGCGCCGCCAGATGGCCAACGCGGGCCACGGCTGCCGTCTGGGCCAGAACACCGCGCAGTACGCAAGATGGGCGAGCAGGAATGCGCCAAGCCCCGCCACGAAGCCGGAAGACAACTGCGGCAATGCGAGCAGCACGTCGCCCGCGCCGGACAGGATCAGCGCCGCGCACAGCCATGGCCGCTCGCGGCCGACGCGATGATAGAGCGCCGCGAACAACAGCAATGCGCACATCAATGCCTTCGCGACCGCTTGATCGGGATACGGCGCTTGCCGCAGCGATATCCCGTAGGCCGCGGCGGCAATCACGGCCAACCACCAGAACCGCTGTGACTCGCGCGGCAATGCGGCGGCCGGCAACAGCGCCGCCAGACGATCCTTCGATGACGTCATGCCTTATTCCCCTTCAGTCGCACACGCGCGCAGCGGACCCGCCGTCATGCGATGTGCGGTCATGATTCGCCTCACCGATTGGCGGCGGGCGCCACGCGTACCGGCGTATTCGGCGACTCGCCGTACATTGCCGGCTCGTACATCGCTTCGACGCGCGTCGGCGGCACCGCGAACGTGCCGACATTGTTCAGACGAACGGTGTACTCGATGCGGTGCTGCCCCTTCGGCAGGTAATCAAAGTATGCGCGATAGGCGTCCGTGGCACGTTCCTCGAAAGCCGGCACGGCCCTGCTGCCGTCCTCACTGTTCTCGCCCCGCGTCGCGATCACCGAGTCGCGTCCGAGCCCGCCGCCGAGCACCGTAGCGCCGCCCGGCAATGGATCGCTGACGACGACCCACCGCATATCGGCCTGCGCGTCGATATCGAGGCGTACCCGCAGTACCGCGCCCCGCATGAACCCCTGGGCCGTGCGTTCGGTGGCGTCCTGCGGCTCGACGGTTTTCGTCACGCGATATCCGGCGGTGATCGGCGCCTTCAGCGGCACTGCTGCCATGCTCTCGATCGTCGCCCATGGCCTGCCGGCGCCAGCCTGCTCCAGACGCACCAGATCGCGTCCCGGCGCGCTTGCGGACTGCGGCGGCCACGGCAACGACACGGGCGGCGGATTTGCGCCGGCCTTGAGCGTGTCCCAGTCGATCGACTGCACGTGGCCGACCGTCTGATTGTCGCGCAGCCACTGCACCGCGGTATGGCCCGCCGGCGATTGCGCCTCAAAGCGAACGGAGAACTTCGACACCGCCAACGAACCCCAGAGGTTTGCCGTAGTTGTCGACCATGCCCCTCTATGCTGCATGCCGAGCAGTCCGATCAGCAATCGCGGCATGTCGTCCTTCCAGGCGGCGTTGTCATTCATCGTCAGCGCCAGCCGTGCGGCATTGACCTCCGGCCCGACCATCAACCACCACAGGGCGTCCTCGCGTTCCGTCGAGAACACGACGCGTGTGCCTTGATACGACAGCCGTGCCCGCAGGATCTGGTCGGCCTGCGCGATGCGCTCGGCGCGTTGCGGAACATCGGGCAGGCGTTGCAGGATGTTGTACCAGTCCAGCACCGCCGAGGTCGGCCACTGATTGGGCGTAACGGTCAGCGCACCGAGCATGCGGGCGTTGGCCCGGCCATAGCGCGACAATGCCTCGATGGCCGACAGCTTGCGCAGCGCCAGATCGTCGCGCGGCGCCCAGAACCGGCGGGACAGACGCCCTTCGACGAACGCAGACAGACCGTCGAGCATGCGCGTTTGCGCGTCGTCCGGAATCACGTAGGCCGGATCGAGGCCGCGTGCCTCGGCGCTGACCGATAGCAGATACGCGGTCAGCGTGTCACTGCCCTGCGCGCCGAAGCCGTCTTGCGGCGGAAAGTACGTGGCGAGGCCGTCGTCGTCCAGATACGACGGCAGCAACCCCATGACGCGCCGCCATTGTGCGATGTCGCGCAATCCCAGCGCCTTGGACGTCAGCTGTTCCAGGCAGGCATACGGATACGCGGCGAACCAGCGCTGCACGCCCGGCATGCCCTGCGCCAGCCTCGGCTGCAGGCTGACGCGCACCCCGCCACGCAACTTGCCGGTACTGTCTGCGACGCTGCCCGCCGGCGGCGCCATCGGCATCGACAGGCTGCCTTCCACCTGGGTCAGCACGGCTTGCTGCACGGTCGCGGGCAAGGCCGGCGCGATCTGCTGGCTGACCTTGAGCGCGTCGCTCGCCGCCGGTGCGCCGGCGGTGGCCGGCGCCTGGGCGTTCACCTCCCAGATGAGGGACTGCGCGCGGGTATCGGCCAACCCCGGCGGGGCGACCACCGGCCACATCACCTCACGCGCTTCGCCCGCCGGCACGTCGACGGTCTGCGGCTGCAGCACAAGAGCTGTCGCCCGGGCCGTCAGCTGCACGCGCATGGCGTGCTTCGTCGTATTGCGCACCGTGAACTGTGCACGATAGTCGTCGCCCTCGCGCACCAGCGGCGGCAGCCCTGAAATCAGCTGCAGGTCTTGCGTCGCCCGAATCGTCGCGCTGCCGGTGCCGAACACGGCGAGGCCTCGTGCGCCGGGCAACGCAGCATCCGCCACGGCAACGATCCGGAAACTGCTCAGGGAATCGTTGAGCGGCACGTCGACCGTGGCTTCGCCCTGTGCGTCGACCGTCACGCGCGGCTGCCACAGCAGCAGCGTATCGAACAGCTCCCGCGTGGGACTCTTGCCGCCGCCCCCGCCTGCCGGCACGGCTTTGCGGCCGTAATGCCGCCGCCCGATGATCTCCATCTGCGCAGTGGACGTCGATACGCCGTAGCTGCGCCGTTGCCACATGGCATCGAGCAGATCCCAACTGGTATTGGGCGCCAGTTCGAGCAAAGCCTCGTCTACGGCAGCAACCGCCACTTCCGTGCCGGCCGGCACCGGCTCGCCGTCGGGTTGCGTCACACGCAGTTTCACCTTGGCGTGCCCGCGCACCGGATACGTCGCGGCGTCAGGCTTGACCTCAATACCCAGCCGATGCGACGCGGTATCGATGCGCAACTCGGTCACTCCAAAGCGATACGCAGGCTTGCCGAGATCGACGAGCGCCGTCGGTGCCTGATATTCCCGTCCTTCGTACCAGAAGGCACGCACCCATTCGAGCGGCTGCTTCCACCCCCATGTGAAGAACGAATACCAGGGCACGTCGTGAATGCGGCCGCGCACGGCCAGTATCGACACATAGATGTTCGGCCCCCATTCCGGCGCGATCTTCAGATCGATGCTCGGGTCCTGACCTGCGATCTCGACCGTCCGCGTCTCGACGATGCCTTCGCGTTCGATCGAGACGAGCGCCGTGGCGCGACGGAACGGCATGCGCACCTGAAGTTTCGCAGTCTCGCCAGGCTGGTAGGTGCGGCGCTCCGGAATGACGTCCATGCGGTCGGTATTGTCGCCGCCGAACCAGACTTCCCCTTGACGCGTCACCCACACCCCGGTGCTCGACGTGGTCAGGTTGCCCTTGTCGTCCAAGGCCCGCGCGATCAGTGTGACATCGCCCGCCTGGGACAGTTTTGCGTCACAGGTGAACAATCCGTGCGAATCGCTGTTGCCGCTGCACACGGTGCCGAGATCCTTCGTCTCGGTATGGTTGTCGTACGCGTAGAAGCCACCGACCATGCGTTTGCGGCTACTCGTCGTGATCCTGGCCACGGCGCGAATCTCCATCGCCACGCCGGACTTCGGACGGCCCTGCAGATCAAGCGCAACCGCCTTGACCGGCAATTTGCCGCGGATCGACACCCACGAATCAGTGCGAATGCCGGTGACAAGCGCCGCCGGCCACAAGGTCGCGCCGCCGCGAAGCGTCTGAATTTCGCCATTGGGGTCGGCAAAACTGGCTTCGAGCACCAGATCGCCCGGTTCGGTCACGCGCGGCAGATTCTTGAGCGTGAGCGTGCCGGCCCCATGCCTGTCGAGTACGAGCCGCTGCTTGTCAGCCACCAGTTTCTGATCGCTGGCCTGGGCCGCCTGATCGCCGTCGTCTTCGTCTGTCGCGCTGCCGGCATTGGCGGCGGCCGGTTTGTACGGCGCGAAGCTGTAGGCGTCGAAATCGGCAAACGAAAGCGCGCGCGGCCGCAGCAGGGCAGACACCTGCACCGGTACGTTGCCCGCCGGCCCGCCCGCTACATAATTGAGCTGCACCGACAACGGCGCTTCGGTCACGCCGACGAGCGGCAAACGCCCTGCCTCGCGCACGGCAATCGTGCCGGCCAATACCGGCAAGCGGAACGCTTCGACGCGAAAACTGCCGGTCGACAACGTCGGCTGATATTCGCGAGGCGAACGGCCGGCGTTATCCGCGTCGTCATACCGCATGGTGACGCTGTACTCGCCCAATTTGGCGCCCGGCGGAATCTGGAAGCTGCTGTCGGCCAGCCGTCCTGCCCGCCATTGCAGCGGCAAGGTATAGGTTTGTCCCGAACCTTCATGCGTAATCGTCAGCACCGCAGGTAACTGTTTGGGCAATGCCAACCCTTGCTGCGTCTGGGTGCGGATGAAATGCTTCATCGATACCGTCTCGCCGGCGCGGAACAGCATTCGATCGAATACGGTCTGCGCCCGCACCGTAGGCGCGGGATTGTCGTCCGTCGGCACATTGAACCGCCACGGTTCGATGCCGCGGTTCCATTCCGAGAAGACGAACGCCATGTCGGGATCGGCGCCGCCCGTGCGCGCCACGACAAAATACCCTGACCTCCGCGTTTTCTCGCAATACCCGGCGCGCGGCAATGCCTGTGCGATCGACGCGACGCCTTGCGCATCGGTCGAGGCTTCCGCCACGAGCCCGCCGTCGCAGTCGAGCACCTTGACCTTCGCGTTCGGGACCGGCTTTCCCTTGTCAAGTGAGGTCACCCAGACAGCGCTGTTCTCGCGGCCTTGCTTGAAATGCACCCCAAGATTGGTCACGAGCGTCGTCGTACGCACATACATCGGCACGGACTTGCCGAGCAATGCGGCCCCGAGCGAGGGCGACGCGATTTCGACAACGTAGAAGCCCGGCTTCTGGAACGGAATGCCCACCACCTCGAACGGACGGGGATCGTTCGTCTTGGGCACCGGCAGCGCCATCGGCTGCACGCCCTGCAGGCCCGCCAGCAGCGGCAGACTGCGGGTGTCGTAACGCTTCTCGCGGCCGACGGTCTGCGTGACGGCGTTGGGGCCGTAAAGGGCATCGCGCGCGGCCGGATTGTTCAGCAGCGACGGCATTTCGCGACCGATGTCGCGCAAGCTCATGGTGGTTTCGTCGAACTGACGGACCTGGCTCAGCCATTTCAGGATATCGGCATCATTGTCGACACGCAGTTGCGCGACCTTGCCGCCCTGGGCCGCCGGCCCTGCGACCGCCAGTCCCTGCACACCCAGCGCTGCCTCGACGTTGCGCAAGGTGACCGGCAGCATCGGCGGCATGCCGGGTTCTGCGAACCGCTCCACGATCCCGAACGGCGCAGCCGCAAATTTCGCGAGCGGCGGCATCGCGGCGGTGTGCGTGGCCAGCGGGAACATCCCGGCATTGGCCAACTTACGGCCGCTGTCATCCGCCAATCCGTCAGGGAGCGTAATGGTCAGCTCGGCCCGCTCCGGAAAGGGCGCGGCAAACGAGACGGCTGACACGGTGGGGTTCTTGTCGCTGTCGTCGAACGTGGGACTGCGCGACGCGGCAGACCCATTCCCCGCCCTCAACCGGATCTTCTCGGCGATGGCCCGGGCCACGGGCGCGCTGAATTCGAGACGCAATGGCCGCAGTGGCGTGCACGGCGCCTTCGCGTTCTCCCGCTCGCAAGTGAAATTGGCGGTAAACGGTTCGCGGACCTGGAATTCGAAGCGCTTGGCCATGCGATTCACGATGCCGGACGGCGTGGCCACGCCAGCCCCCCACACCAGTTGCATCTTTGCGCCCGGCGCCAGGGTCCGGTTGCATTGCACGATCGCGACGCGCGCCGCGTCCTTCTCCAACTGGAACCGCTTGAGCAGTGCGGCGCGGGGTTCGCCTTCGACAGGCGTCACGCCGATGCGCTCGCCGATGCCTTCGGTTTCGCACCAGACATTCTTGCGCAGGCTGTCCGGGTCGGCCGGACCATTGAGCTGCAGGATGAACGCCTGCGCTTCATCGATGGGCCCGTAACTCGGCCGAATGCGCGACACGAACGGCCCGCCGGTGTTAAACGCATAAGCGGTGCGCCCCGTCAGCGTCTTCCCGGACACCGCTGTCAGCGGACGATGCAACTGCACATCGCAGCGCACCCCTGGCGGCAAATCCTGATCGAAATCGTAGGCCCATATCTTCGGTTCGAGCCAGCGCCCCTGGCCGCGCGCGGCGGGATCGGTGCAGCGCACATCGGCCGGCGCCGTGGCGCGCGCATCGCCGGCCGGCACCATCGCCTCGTCGAACTTGACGACGAGCTGACGCACCTGCGCCACTTCGCCCTGCGGGCTAACGCTCACGACGCTCGCCGCCTGAACAGGGACGGCGGCCCACAGAAACGGCATACTCGCCAACAAAGCCGCGCGCACGAGCGGTGCGATCGGAAAGACACGATTCGTGCGACAGGGCATGGACGCCTCCCCGGATGATGGTGAGGCGATTCTAACCGAGGCCATCCGCCATTCAGATCGAATTCCCAAAGATCTGTAATGCGACGTTTCGGAGCTCAGCGGCTACCCGTCCGATTGGCGAGATAGTGCAAGGGCAGCGCACTGCTGCGCTTGAAAGCGCTCAACACGATGTTGGAGCGCACGTTCTCGACGCCCGGCACCTGCATCAATCGCTTCATCACAAAGGCGGACAATGCGTTGAGATCAGGCACGACAATGCGCAGCAGATAGTCTGCCTCGCCGACCACGGCGTAGCATTCGAGAACTTCAGGCAACAGTTCGATTTCCGCCTGGAAGCGCTCGATGATCATGTCGCCGTGATGCTGTAGCCGCAGGCTCGTAAACGCCGTGACCCCGAGCCCGAGGACTTCGGGACGCAACACGACGCGATAGCCTTCGATGACGCCGGCCGCCTCGAGCCGCTGCAAGCGCCGGCCGATCTGCGAGGCCGACAGTGCGACATGTTCGGCGAGCTGATGATGCGTGGCGCGGCCCTCCTTCTGCAGGGCCTCCAAAAGCGCCAGATCAAAGCTGTCCAATTCAAGCATGACGATTCTCCGCAATGAATCGCATTTCCATGCGAAATTTCCGCAAAACAGAAAATTGACAAGCGCATTATGCGCCCATTTCGCAGGTCGTGCGCACTACACTTTCAACCATTGCCACACGATTGATTGAGCGCTTCGCACCATGTCCACTGTCACTACCGCCATGCTCAGGGAGCAGTTCGACGCCGGTCTCACGACCCGCACCGATTTCACCATCGACCAGCCGGTCCATGCCTATGGCGCGGTCGACCACGCGGTGTGGCAACAGCTGTACGAACGCCAGGCCAAGCTGCTGCCGGGCCGCGTGTGTGACGCCTTTCTGGACGGGCTCGACGCTCTGGACATGGACGCACATCGCGTGCCAGAGTTCGCGCGCCTGAACGAAAAACTTGCGGCGACCACCGGTTGGCAGATCGTCGCGGTGCCCGGCCTGGTGCCGGACGACGTTTTCTTCAACCATCTCGCCGAGCGCCGTTTTCCGGCGACGTGGTGGATGCGCAGGCCCGACCAGCTTGACTACCTGCAGGAGCCGGACTGCTTCCACGACGTATTCGGCCACGTGCCGCTGCTGGCCAATCCGGTCTTCGGCGATTTCATGCAGGCGTACGGCATCGCCGGCCAGACGGCGCAAAAACTCGACGCTTTGCCCCTGTTGGCGCGCCTGTACTGGTACACGGTGGAATTCGGCCTGATGCGTCATGGCGACGGATTGCGAATCTACGGCGCCGGCATCGTGTCGAGCCGTGGCGAAACCGAATTTTCGCTGAGCTCGGGCAAGCCGAACCGTCTGGCGTTCGATCTGGCCCGGGTGATGCAGACGCGGTATCGCATCGACACGTTCCAGGAAACGTATTTCGTCATCGACGACTTCACGCAGCTGTTCGACGCGATGCGGGCCGATCTGCCCGCCCTGTTCGCAGAACTGGCCGGCGCACCGGGCTTTGCGGCCAGCGACGTCACTGCCGCCGACCACTGCATCGCCCTGCCGGCCTGACTGCCCTGTCTGCCGGCGGCCTTCGGGCACACGGCATCCGACGGATCCGTTCGTGCACGGAAATTGCGGCGGCGTCCTATCGGCACGCCAGTGCGCGTTGTGAAACAATAGACTCGATGCACCGCCCGTTCAGCCCGTGGCTGACGGCACGCATCGGTTTGCCACGATCAAAGGAAAGCCATGACAACACGACTCTCATCCGAGGAACGCGCCACGCTGGCCGAAGTGCTGCCCGAGTGGCATCAGGTCGTCGGCCGCGACGCGATCCAGCGCACGTTCGTCTTTCACGATTTCAATGCGGCGTTCGGCTTCATGACGCAGGTCGCGCTCAAAGCCGAGAAAATGAACCATCATCCGGAGTGGTTCAACGTATACAACCGCGTCGACATCACGCTGTCGACCCACGACGCCGAAGGCCTCACCCATCGCGACATCGAGCTCGCCACCGCCATCGATCAATTCGCCGGCGACCTCACGAGCGCCTGAAGTCCGCGCGGTTCCGCCCGGCATCCGCCGGCGCGGCGCCGCCGCTTCACTTCCCGAGTGGAGTCCGCTGTTCAGCGCTTCGGCGCGAGCAACGTGCCGCGGCACTTTTTGGCGCCGCAATGACAGGCGTATTCACGTTTGAGCTTGGCGGTATATCGGGCGTCTATGACCAGTCCATAGTCATAGAACAGCTCTTCGCCGACCACGATGTCGCGTTTGGCGTAAATGTACACGTGGTCGTCCTCCTCGCGCGCCTCGCAATTCGGATCGCAGGCGTGGTTGATCCAGCGCGCGTTATTGCCCTTGACCTTGCCGTCGATGCAACGGCCGTCTTCAAGACTGAAGTAAAACGTATGCGTGGGATGATCCGGATCGTGCGGATGACGGCGCAGGGCCTCTTTCCAGGAGATGATCTCTCCCTTGTACTCGATCACTCGCTCACCTTTCTTGAGCGGGTTGACCGCAAAAACGCCTTTGCCGTGCACGCCTGACTGGCGAACTTCGATTCTGCGCTTAGAAGCCATGAATATCGGGTGAATAGGGTTTGCCGCGCCGGCGGATCCGGCAGGCGAAAGCCCGCAGTGTACAGGCCGTTGACGAATTCGTGCAGGACAAGCGCCACAAATAAAAAAAGCGCCACCCTCAGGTGGCGCCCCCCTCTGCGTTTCGCCTGCCGGCGCTGGCGGTCTAGCTCAGCTTTTGTTGAAAATCTTCCAGACCTTGCGCTGTGTCGCCATATCGGCTTCTTCGTGTCCGGCACAGTCGAGCCGCAACCCCGAGTCGTCGTAATTGATCTTGTAATAATTGCAATGATGCTGCGCCGCCGCGCCGCGCGTGCCGCTGGCCGGCTCGAAGTGAGCACAGGACAGGCACATGCGTTGGGGCGGAACGTCGCCACGGCCTTGCATCGAGTAGATGAGCTTGACCATGGTGCGGTACAGCTGAACCCGTTCCTTGTCGCCCAGGGCGTCCGAGGCGACCGTCAGGAAATCAGGCCACTGCGACGCCCGCTTGGCGGCCGTCTTGCCGCGGGCGGTCAGTCGCAACGCGAGCGCGCGGCCGTCGTTGGCGTCGCGCCGCTTTTCGACCAATCCCTTGGTCTCCAGCGTGCTGACCGCCTCGCTGACGGTCGCGGACGTCAATGCCGCATCCGCGGCAATCTCGCCCAACCGCATGGGCACGCTGCGCGACAACAGGAGCGTGAGAATCTCGCCCTGCGTCGGCGTCAAACCAGCCAATGCCGCACCTTCCCAGGCGTGGCTCCGTAACGCGGTGCCTACCCGCAGCAAGCCTGCGGTGATGCGTTTGGGCAGCGTTTCTTCAAGAGGGGTCTGAGTAGCCATGATGTTTTGTTAGGATTTCTAATAACGATATGTCGTAAAAACAGCTTGTCAAAATACCGCTCGTATTCGGGCGTCTACAGCGTTTTCCCTTATTTTTCGACGTATTTTGCCACTCACACATCGGGAATACCCTGCCCCTCGCTGCTACGAGCCGGACACAGTCGTGTGACCGGTGCTTACGCTCGACTACGCTTTCATTGTGTGTTCTGAGTATCGATTTGGCGTATCAGTTCTTGTACTGATCTCCCAAATCCTAGACCGATAGTTTACAAAATGTTGGTGTCCTGCCGACTGCCTCGCTTGGCGGCTTCGCTACGCGAAACTTTCGCACGCCATGAGATGTGCCATGCCACTGGATTACGGCGTGCCTGGCGGACTCCCCGGCATCGGCCGACCCAATGAACGCGCGCCGATCGGCAGCCCGAAACCCCCCGTCGCGCTTGCGTCGCAGCCCAAATACCTCGGCATGCACGACAAGCGATTCCGATGGCTTCGCCGCTTCCGGACGCCCCGCGCTTTGACATTCAGCGACCGGCCGACACCCTTTCCGAAGCCGCGCGCCAATCGCGCCGTGCACGCACGCCAGACGCATTCGCGCACCAATTTCGGGTCACGAAAAACGATTCGAAAACGCGTTTGTGAAATCTTGGGGACATTTGACAACGGCATTGCCGGTGACGGGGGCCTGACTTGTCTCGAATCGCCGCCGCATGCGTTCCATACAATAAAACCAACACAAGGCGAAGCGCGGAGAGCGGCGTCGCTCATGGGTCGAGACCGGTATCGGCGGGAGGATCCGACGCAGCATTTGCCGGAATGTCCTTCGCGGGTTCCCAAAAGAATTCGGCGGTTTCCCAATGGGCTTCATGACGAAAGCGCTGCCCCGACACGCGAGCATGGAAACGGAATCGATATTTTTGAAAACGCACTAACGAGTATCAAGGCGGCAAGACAGCCGAGATTGTATCCGGGATGCCTGTGGAGAACCCGATTTATCCACAAAACCCCTTTTCCGGGGGTCTCTTGCACAAATTTTAAGCGGCTGTGGATAACTTTCTGGATAACTTGGCTGAGTTGATGTGTACGGACTTGGGATAAGTCGGGCCGGTTATCCGCACCCTCAAAATCTGTTCCGAGTTGTACTTCGTAAACCCGCTGTTTTTCCATCCAGTTCTTTTTTCGGCAACCTCCTGTTTTTACTGTGTTTACTGTGGTTATCCACAGGACAGGCGCTCCCTTGTTAACTACTACTATGTATACATACAGTAAACCTTATAAAACCTTAAAAGCTTCCTATCCGCGACGCGAAAACACGAAAAACCGCTTCGTCGAAACAGTGGAAAACACGTCCATCAAGGGGGCTTCAGCACGGAACCCGGCTGACAACCGGCGTAAAACGGAGGCACGAATACAGAAGGACCGGAAACCTGGCCCTCAGCAACGCACAGGTAATTAAAAACCCCGCCAAGGCGGGGTTTTGTAAAACCGGGGGCAGAACTACGGGGATCGCATCAAGTCGCCCAGCGCAAACACTGCTGCCGAACGGTTTCGTTCAGCGACTTCGCGTCCACTTCCACTTGCCGAAGCCATTGTGCGTCGTTGGTGCCGCCGGCTGCGATCTGACGGATCTCCTCGCAGGCCGCTTCGGCTTCCAGCGCTGCGGCATGCGGTGCGATCGTCTTCAGCGTGTCCGTAATATGCTGGGCCAACGTACAGCGTTCGCCCGTCTGCGGATCCACGTACGCGCCTTCGAGGCCAAAACGGCAAGCCTCAAAGCGGTTGAACGTGTAGACGAGGTAATCGTCCTCGCTCAGATCAAACGGGCGCTCCGTGAGCAGATACCGGGCCAGGGACTGGATATAGCAGGCAATGGCGGCCGCCCGATCGACGGTCAAGGGGGTATCCATCACCCGCACTTCGATCGTCCCAAAGCCCGGCTTCGGCCGAATATCCCAGTAGAAGTCCTTCATGCTCTCGACGACCCCTGTCTTGACCATCTTGTCAAAGTACGTCTCGAAATCGGACCACTTCAGCACGAACGGCGCGCGACCCGACAGGGGGAACGCGAAAACGGAGTTCAGGCGGGCCGACTGAAAGCCGGTATCCACCCCCTGCACGTACGGCGACGAAGCCGACAGCGCGATGAAATGGGGGATATAGCGGCTCATCGCGTGAAGCAGGTACAAGGCGCTGTCCGGATCCGGACAACCGATGTGCACGTGTTGGCCGAAGACCGTAAACTGCTTGGCCAGGTACCCGTAGAGCTCGGACAGGAAATGGAAACGCGGCGCATCGTAGATCGTGCGTTCGTTCCACCGTTGGAACGCATGGGTGCCGCCACCGCACAAGCCTACGTTCAGCTGCTCTGCGGCGGTCACCAGCACATCGCGCACGCGGCGCAGCTGCGTGACCGCATCGCTGTGCTTGTGACAGATGTCGGTTGACAGCTCGATCATGCTCTCCGTCATTTCCGGCTTGATTTCGCCCGGATGCGATTCCTTCGCGACCAGCCGCAGGACATCGGACGCGGCTTTGGTCAGGTCGTAGTCGTGACGATTGACGATCTGCATCTCGAGCTCGACCCCGAAGGTGAACGGCTCGGAAGAAACGAATTGCTCTAGTGACATGTTCAGTCCTTACGTTCGCCGGCAAGCGCCAATGCCCAGTACACCACCAGCGGGCCGACCAGTTGCAGCAGGGCGATGGCGCACATGACAACGGCGCGCAGCGCTTCGTCGAATTGCGGATAAATATCGTAGGTGTCGGCCATCAGCACGAACGCCAGGCTCGCCATCGGGCATAGCGACAAACCCAGGGCGAGCGCCTGCTTGTAACTGATACCCGCAGGCCGGGCAAAAGCCAGAACGCCGGCGACCTTCGCTACGCCTCGCACCAAGATGATCGCAAAGGCTGCCACGCCGCCCACCAGGACGTAATGCCATTGGAATGCGAGCGACGTCAGCACAAACAGCACTACGGCCAGCAGCCAGCCTGCCGTGCCGAAATACGCCGGCCACAGTTGCGGCCGCTCCTCCAGATTCTTGAAGATTACTCCGGCCAGCAGCAACGTGAGCGAATTCGGCAAACGGAGCATGTGGACGAGCGCGACCGTCAGCATGATGAGACCCAGCAGCATCACGAATGCATGGTGATCCTGACCGCCGAAGCTGCGAAACAGGAAGTTGCATGCCTTGGCCAGCAGCCACGCCAGTACGCACGAACCGACCAGCAGGTATAGCGGATGAAGCAGTGTGACCGACAGGCTCGTGTGATAGGCCTGGTGCATCCAGCCGTAGATCAGCTTGACCGCAACCACCGAATAGATGCTGTTGAGCGCCGCAAGCGCGAGCAGTCGCTCGGTCACCTGGCCCTCGGCACGCAGTTCGTTCTTGAGCTGGATGACGACGGCCGGCGATGTGGCCATGGAGATTGCAGCGATCAGCACCGCCGTAAGCGGCTCGATCGAAAAGAAACTCAGCGTCGCGAAGACCGCAACGAACGTCAGCAGGGCTTCGCCCGCGCTGGAGACGATGAGCCAGAGATTGGCCCGCATCCACTTCAGGTTCAATCGGCTGCCGAGTTCGAACAGCAGCAGGCCGAGCGCCAGATCAATCAGAAGGCGTACCGCCGCGCTCGTCTGCGCGTCCAGCATGGAGGATAAACCGAAGGTGCCGCCGACCAGACCGACCGCCGCGTAACCGATAATCCGCGGCAAGCGCAGCTTCCGGTAGCAGAGCTCTCCGAACAGGCCCGCCACCACAAGGGCGAGACCAGCGAAGAACACGGGATCGGGCGCCGGCGGCCAGCCCGGAAAAAGGGACAGTTCCGACGTCATATTGCTCTCTTTGCGTCAAGGGACGACGCATGGGTTGGTGGAGAAAACGAACCGTCGCGCGCGGGGTTGCAGGATGAAGACAATTGCGCGACGAACCCGGAGGGTTGGGTTTATTTTGCCACACTTGCACGCGAGAGCCCGTTTTGTAAGGTAAAGGCGGCGAGCGCTTGTCGAATGGCCCGGAAGGCGCTGGTTCCGGCGTTGGATGGCAGCCCGGAGCGGGCAGATCGTGGATCCGGCGGATGAGTTTCGGATGATGGACGGATGAATCAAGGATGATTCCCGGCGCGGCGTTCATCCGGCCGGCGCTGTCGCTGGTTTTATTGGCGGCGACGTATCGCCGTATCGACAGATCGCCGGCTCAGACTGGCTTGCGCCGCAGTGCGTGCATCAGATACCGCGCGGGGTCGATGGCATCTGCGAGGTCCGCGGTGACCGGCCACGGTTCACCTTCGATCTGGCTGGCGACCAGTTCCGCGCACAATGCGGCCAACACGAGGCCGCGCGATCCCAAGGCGAAGCTGCCATACAAGCCAGGCAATCGCGGCACGTCACGCAAATGACCGCCAACCAGGCGGCGCCCCAAAGCCTGCACAGCCTCCATATCCGGCACCTGGCCGGCCATCGGCATCCGGTCGGGGGCCAGACATCGGAAGGCCACGCGGCCCGTCACCTGGTCGGAGGTGAGTCCGGCGAGTCCGCCACGCTCACTCGCCACGTCACGTTGGCCCGGTAACAGGGCCGCCAACCGCGCCAGATTGGCGTCATGCTCCGCAGCGCGGATCTCCGTGCCGTCGTCGTCGAAGCCGTATGTCGCGCCCGTTACGGGGCCCGCATCGGACGCCCCGCCTGGCGCCACGTAGCCATCGCCGCAGACGGGTACCTGCAGGTTTGGCAGACTGCCGGCGCGCAGGAACGTCAACTGGCCGCGCACCGCACGGATGGGCAGGCATGTGTCGGGCAGCCACGGCGCGAGCAGCGGCCGGGTCTCGTCGGCGGTAGCCAGGACAACCACCGGCGCTTTGCCCAACAGCGCGTCATTGTGATCCAGCACTGCCCAGTCTTCACCGTCGCGCGTCAGACGAGCGGCTCGCGCGCCGAACACGGTCGAAACCCGGCCTGTCGCAACGGCCGTGGCGATTTCCGCGCGGCACAGCCGCGCTGGCGACACCGAGCCGCCCCGGGCGAACCAAAGCCCGCCGAAGGAGACCGTATCGCCGGCCAATTGCGACGCTTCGTCCGGCTCGACCCAACGGACATATTCGGGCGGATAGGCCTGCAGCGTCACCATTCGCCGTATTGCAGCGGCCTCGTCGGTGTTCGTGGCCACCTGCAGCAGCCCGTTCGCCGTGCCCGGCACGCCCCCGGGCAATGCCCGCCAATGCGACAACGCGTAGAGGAACCCCGCGCGCGTCAGCCGCGAGAGCAGATTGTCATCGGCAGACAGCTGCGGATGGAACACGCCCACCGGATTGCCGGACGCAGCGGTGCCCGGACCGTCCGCCCGATCGAATACCGTGACTTGCCAGCCGCGAACGGCCAGGCGGTTGGCCATTGCCGCCCCCGCCATGCCGGCGCCGACGACGATGGCCGCGCGCCGCGACGGGTGCGCGGCCGCAGGCGGATCGTAGCGCCGCATTTTGTAAGGCGGCGCGTAATGGCCTGCCAGCATATGGCGCTTGAAACCGAAGCCGGGCCGCCGTTCGACGACGAATCCGGCCGCGTTCAGATCGCGGCGGATCTGGCCGACGGCGGTGTATGTCGAGATCGTCGCACCGTCGCGCGCCATGCGGGCAAGCGTCTTGAAAACCGCCGGCGTCCACATTTCAGGGTTCTTTGCGGGCGAGAAGCCGTCGAGGAAGAAGGCATCCGCGCCGACGCGCAGGGCGGGCATGACGTCGAAGAAATCGCCGAAGCCGACTGTCAGCGTCAGCCCGGGGGCCGGTTCAAGCCGATGCAATCCGGGCAACGGCAACGGCCAAAGCGCGCAAAGTTGCCACGCGAGGGGCGCGAGCTCGGTCATCTCCGGCTGCGCGATCGTCGCCTCGAGCATGCGGCGCAGATCATCGGGCCGGAATGGAAATTTCTCGACGGAAACGAAGTGCAGACGCTTCGGACGCTGTTCGTCGGCCAGCCAGCTCGCCCATGTGGCGAGGAAATTGAGGCCGAGCCCGAAGCCCGTTTCGACAATGACAAATTGTTCGCGCCCGCGCCAACGCTGCGGCAGACCGTTGCCGCCGAGAAAGACGTGACGCGCCTGCCCGAGCGCGCCGTTGACGCTGTGATACACATCGCCGAAGTCGTCGGAAAACGGCGTGCCGTTATCGGCGAAGGCTGGCCGGGCCGGGACAATCGGTGCAGTCATCGGCGTGTCTTCGCCGCTTCCGCGCGCGTTTTTGTCAGGATTTCGATCAACCCGGGCAGCGACACGACCCCGAGCCAGCCGCCGTCTTCATCGGCGACCGGAATCCAGTCGCCGCCAAGCGGGCCGGCAGCGTGCAGGGCGTCGACCAGCGTCATCGCGCCGTCGAGCGGTTTGCAGGGGACGAGCAGCGCTTTCCAGTCGGCCGGCTCGCCCGTCGCTTCGCGCTGCCACCATCCCGCATTGCGCAGCAGCCCGAGCACCTTGGCGCCGCTGTCGAGCACCACCAGGTTGCGGTAACCGGTTTGCTTGAACCGTTCCGTGATGGCGGCGGCCGAAGCATCGCTCGGGATGACCGCGTTGTTGTCGACGGCGAGTGCGCGCACGCGGACGCCGTCCGTGCCGCTTGCCCCTTCGATCCAGCGCTCGGCGGCACGGTTGCGATGCAGCGATTTGGCGTAGACGGAGTCTTCGCGCAGCGCGTGCGCTGTCAGGTAAGCGGTGATGCACGCGAGCATCAGCGGCAACACGACCTGATAGCTCAACGTCATTTCGAAGATCATGAGGATCGACATGAGCGGCGCATAGGTCGTGGCCGCGAGAAACGCGCCCATGCCGACGACCGCGTAACTGCTTGCCACCGACGCCGTCTCGGGCGCGAGGGCGTTCATGCCAATGCCATAAAGGCTGCCGAGCGCAGCGCCCACGAACAAGGTTGGCGTGAACACCCCGCCGACTGCGCCGGATCCGGCCGACGACGCCGTGGCCAGCACTTTGAACAGCAGCACCATCGCCAGCGCTTGCCACGCCCAGGACGAATGCAAGATCGAATTGACCACGCTGTAGCCGTTGCCCCAAACCTGCGGCACGTGCAGCGATAGTATCCCGACCCCGAGTCCGCCGAGCGCGAGCCGCGCGAACAGCGGCACCGTCAACGATCCGAAGCCCTGCTTCGCGGTGTCGAGCAGGCGCAGGAACAACGGCGCGAGCACCCCGGCAAGCACACCGAGACCGAGGTAGAAAAACACTTCCCAGCCGGACACGAAATCGAAGCGCGGCATCTGATAGACCGCGTCGTAGCCAAGGAACTGGCGGATGACGATGTTGGCGATGACGGACGCGACGACCAACGGCCCGAGCGTGGCTGTCGTGATCGATCCATAGACGATTTCCGAGATGAACAACGCGCCGGCAATCGGCGCGTTGTACGCCGACGTGATGCCGGCGGTCGCGCCGCACGCCACCAGCAGTCGCAAACGCTCGGGCGGGAACGCGAGCACGCGGCCGACCAGCGACGCGAACATGGCGGCAAGCTGGACCATCGGTCCTTCCCGGCCGATCGAAGCCCCCGAGGCCACCGAACACAGCGACGAAAGACTTTTGACGAGCGTCTGGCGCAGGCTGATGACGCCGGAGCCGATCGCAATGGCTTCCATGTAATCGTCGGCGCCCTTCTTTGGCACCCAGCGCGTCGAGTACTGTAGGATCAGGCCGGCAACGAGACCGCCGGCGGTCGGCAGGAGCAGCCGTTGCCACCAGTTCAGGTGCTTCGCGAGCTCGACCATGCCCGCGTGATGTCCGGCGAGCAGGAATTGCAGGCCGCCAAGGGCTTCGCGAAACGCGACCGTGGCCAGCGCGCCGAGCAGGCCGACGAATCCGGCGAGCAGCAGCGTGATCTGCACGGTGTTGGGCGCGAACTGGCGCCGGACCCAAACGACGGCGGGCAACTTGGCCCAGACGGACGCTGCAGACACGGGTGATGGATTTCCGTATTGAGTTCAGCCGTCGGCGCGGCGAGGCGACGGCTTGGGGATGCGTAGTTGGGTCTCATGGTATCGGCCGTCGAGGCATTTTGAAAGCGCGATCGCCATCCGGTGAAAACACCTCACGTCTCGCGATTTTTGGTCACCAAAAATATTTCGACGTTTTGCCGCCTAAATTTTAATCGGCATCGCACGCCGTGATCCTGCCGGGAATCCAACTTTTTCTTGTTCGCCCCGGACAGGACCGGATGGCCCGAGACGTATTTTTCGAGGTCATTTTTTCCTCATGACGTGTTTTGCGGAGGGCTCGGACACGTTTTTTCAGGGTGAGACGTATTTTTTGAGCCTATTTTTTCCCCGGAAACGGCTTTTTCGGCGTGAGACGCGTTTTTTCACGCATTTTTTCGACGGCCTTTTTCCCGCCCCGACGGGAGGCCCTTTCCCGCTGCTCAAAACTTCAACTTTTCCGGTCAATCAGGGGATCTCTCCCATGGCGCATATACATTGTGTGCAATAAAATATCGCACAATAGAAATTCGAAAGGATGGATTCTCACGTATGGCGAGCAGTAAAAATTCGGCAATGAAAACCGGCACTGCGCTCGAAGCGCAACTTGGCTTTGCTTTGTATTCGGCATCCCTGGCGATGACGAAGGCGTACAAACCGTTCCTCGATCGGCTGGGGTTGACCTACCCGCAGTACCTTGCGATGCTGGTGCTGTGGGAAGCGGACGACGTGCCTGTCAGTCATCTCGGAACACGTCTCGGTCTTGACTCGGGGACCCTGACCCCCTTGCTGAAACGCCTGGAAAACATGGGCCTGCTGGCCCGCCGCCGGGGGGATGACGACGAGCGTCAGGTCTTCATCGAACTGACGCCGCGTGGGGTGAGCCTGAAACGGGAAGCGCGCCTTGTGCCTTCACAGGTGTTGCACGCGAGCGGGCAAACTGCCGATGAGCAGACCGCGCTGCGCGCGCAGTTGCTGGCCTTGCGAGATGCGTTGAACGAAGCCTGATTCCCGAGTGATGCACCAAAGATGTGCGTCACTCAGTTGTACACAATCTAATTCGCGGGTACCAGCATCTCGGCACCTTCAATCTTCTGCACGGTCAGCCCTCTGTCACGCCAGGCATCGAGACCGCCGAGAAGCGGGCGCACATCCTTGAAGCCCTGCGAACGCAGTTGTTGAGCCAGTTTTGCGGCCGAAACTTCGTTCGGGCAGGCGCAATACACGACGATTTTGCGGTCGCGCGGCACTTCCTTGAGCTGGGTGCCCAGTTTTTCGGGGTCGAGAGAGATTGCGCCGGGAATCGTGAACGGATCGACGGCGCGGCGTGAGTTCGACCGGACGTCGATGACCACCGGTGAGACCTCCTCCTTCATCCATTCCTCGAGCGTTTCGACGCCGATGCGCGCCATTCGCAGTGAGCGGAGCAGCCGGTAGCGGTTGAGCCAGCGATTGGCCAGATACAGCACGAACAACAGCAGCACCAGCCACAACGCCCCGCGGCCCAGGGTATCGAGCGCGTCGAGTACGGGATTGATGCGGCTCGCGAACATGGTGCCGAGCGTCACCGCGACGCCCGACCAGAGCAGCGCGCCGATGGCATCGAAAAGGACAAACGTGCGCCACCGCACACCGAGCGCACCGGCCATCGGCACGGCGAGCGCCGATAGTCCGGGGATGAATTTCGCGAACATCAGAATCCGGAAGCCGTGGCGCTCGAGCGCGCCTTCCGTGCGGCTAACGCAACTGTCGGGTGAAATCGACAGCCGGCACATCAGCCGAAGGATCTGGCTGCCGAAGCGGCGCCCTGCCAGGAACCAGACCGCGTCACCGATCAACGCGGCCGCCAGGGCGACGACCAGGATCGTTGGTGGCGAAAATGTGCCGGCCGACGCGGTCAGGATGAGCGTGGGGTATGCGGGAACAGGCAAGCCGAGCGCCTGCCCCAGGATATTGAGGAAGACGAGAGCCAGCCCGTAACGGGCGATCAGATCGAACAGCATGCCGGAACCTGCGCCAAGAAGGGGGACGATTCACTCATCTTAGCAATTCGGCATGACATGCGTTAGGTCCGCCAACGGGATGAACAGTTTCACCGGTGGATCAATCGATGCGTGCCCGCGAAGTCATCAGCGCGCTGCGACAACCCGGACGCTGGTGCACGACAGCCGCTTTTGCATCGATGCAAGCCGTGCCATGGCGGGTACGACGTTGCCTGAAAACGGGAACGCTTCGGCTTCTTATATAACATAGGACTACTATATTAAAGACCGATTTTTCATGTGAACACTTCATGCGCCAACAATGCAATGAGTGTTTAGAGTATTTGTTCTAATCATCCATGTTCGTTCGTCATGTTAACGATCATGCCGTGGGGCGTGGCCTCGCGCGATGCGGCGTGCCGGTGCAAGCCGGCCGTCCACTCCGTTAGGCAGCGCCAACTTCGTGTCCCTCTTGACGCCTGTCATACCGCACGCTCTACTAGCGCTGAACGCTTCGCGCGTACCCGCGCCGCTCGACGTACCCATGCATGCAAGACCCCCAACGGGCCGCGCCCGGACAACCCCGTCCGGCCGGCGGCATCGTCAGGCATAAACATCAAGGACCACTCATGCAGCCAGGCAGCGTCATTCCGCTTCAATACGGGGCATTTCTCGTCGTGCTTTCGTTCATCATCTCGGCGCTCGGCGCGTACGTGGCGCTGGTGTCGGCAGCGCATATTCGCGGCGAGGGCGGCCGCGTACATGTGGGTTATCTCGTTGTCGCGGCCATCGCGCTTGGCGGTGTCGGCATATGGGGGATGCATTTCATCGGCATGGCTGCGCAGCGTACGCCGTTCGTGGTGTCCTACAGTCTGTGGCCGACGCTGGGTAGCCTGGCATTGGCGATCGTCGTATCGGGCTTCGCCTTGTGGTACGTGGGCCGCTCGCCGTTCAATGCGTTTTATTGCTTGGTCGGCGGCGTGCTGGGGGGGCTGGGCGTCACCGGGATGCACTATCTGGGCATGAGCGCAGTACGCACACAAGCCTATTTCACATGGGATGCGGGGTTGATCGCGTTGTCGGCGGTAATCGCGATGGTTGCGGCGGCCGTTGCGCTATGGCTGGCGTTCAACTTGCGCACGTCGATGCAGCGCGGACTGGCGTCGCTCGTGATGGCCGGCGCCGTGTGCGGCATGCATTACACGGGCATGCGCGCAGGGACCATGATCTGCACGGCGGACAGCCCAAGCAACAGCGCGTGGCTGCACGGCGACACCTTGGCGTACGCCGTTTTCGCAATCGCCTGCGTCGCCGTGCTGGGTATGGGTGTGCTGCTCTACCGCGGGTCCGTGGAACGGCGCGCGCGGATCGAGGCGCGGGTGGAGGCGCTTACGCGTGGCGTGGCGGGACGCGGTTCCGGCCCGATCTGAAATCGGAAATCGCGATGCCCGCCTGGCCTCAATGAAGGATGGGGCTGGCGCCGACAGGCATGACGTCGCCGGTTTCGATGAGATCGGCGATGAAGAACGGTTCCGTGTTGAGTTCGCGCGAAGCGCCGGGCTGGCCGGCGTACCAGCGAACCATGGCCATGTCGCCGAGCACGCGGGTCACGATCCCGATGGCGCCCTGGGGCACCGCAATATGATTGGATGTCACGATCGATCCGATTTGCACGTGGTTCTCTCCAGCAAAAAACGTTATCTGACTATACCGTATTGGCGCGTAGGTGCCGGGGATTTTGTGCGCTCCGGGTTATCGGTGCCGGGCGGCTCATCGAGCGTGGGCGCCAGTCTGCGGTAATGCGGGCCGCGCGGCGTCCGTATGGATTGGATGAGCGAGAACGTGTCGTATGTCCACAGCAGCGGACGAGGATTGGGGTCCGCCGGCGCGCAGCGCGCATGACGCAACAACGTGACGTGCGGACGGAACCCTTGCGCCTCGATGTGTCCGCCGGCGGCCTGCCATTGCGACAGCAGCGCGTCGCGGGTCGCATGCAGGGAATCGGGGACATGCGCGGCGCTGGCCCAGACGATCTTGCGATCCGACCAGAAACCGATTTGATCGAAGGTCAGCGTACCGGGCGTGATCGGGGTGCGTTGCATGAGCGTGAGCAACGTGCCCAGACGCGCCGGATCGACTTCCCCGAGAAACACAAGCGTGAGATGAAGCGTATCGGCGCGCAGCACGCGCCCGCCGCAGTCGGCGTGCGCCATGCGCGCCCAGTCGTGAAATTGCGCGCGGACACCCTGGCTGGGCCAGAGGGCAAAGAAGAGTCGCATGAGAACACCGCAGGTTGTGGCCTGTCGATGATTCTCATAGTAGTGCGACTCCGACCGGAATGCCAAAGCCGGCGCGTGGATGCGCCGGCGGATCAGTTGCTGGAAATGCCGGTTTGCGCGCCGCCGCGATGCCCGCGACGGGCGGCAGGTTTGTCGGCGGGTGTCTCGGCCGGTTTGGCCGGTGCGGGGTGAATGATGCTGTTCCAGTTGTTCTGGATAGCCGTATCGGTCGTGTCCCGCGAGATTGCGCGGGTGATGTCAGCCGACGGCGTGGGTGCGGGCGCCGTGGCCGGCATTGCCGGCGTCGTCACGCCGGGGGGCGCCGTTGTCCCTTGGGCCTGGGCGAGTGAGGCTGTGGCGGCGAGGCCGGTTACGGCGAGCAGGGTAAGGAAGCGGAATTGCGGACGAGCGAGGCGCTGGGACATGTGGGATCAGGACAATAAGCGCATCGACAACGTGCGGCATCGCGGATATCTGAGGATATCGGGCGACGCCGCACACTGGCGGGCGCGGGGTTCAATAGGTGCCGGGCGGCGGCGCCCAGCCCGGCGGCGGGGGTGGCGGCGGTGCGTAGCGGCGGGCGGGTTGCGCGGAGACCATGCCGCCGCGCACGGGCACCCGGTGACCGGAGGCGTACATGCACTGCACGTAGGCCGCATCGTACCGGTTTTGTGTGAGATACGCCGACGATTGCGCATTGCCGGCACCGATGGCGCTGCCGGTCAACAGGCCGGCGCCCGCGCCGACGGCGGCACCTCTGCCGCCACCGAAAGCGGCACCCGCGGCGGCACCGATGGCGGTGCCGACCACGGCACTGCCGACAGCGCTGTTGGTGGCGGCGGTGTTGGCGTCGAGGCCGCCGTTCTGGCCGTTGGCGTACTGACGGCAGGAGGCGTCATCGTAGCGGAACTGGTCGAAGCTCTTGCCGGTGCCGGGCAGCGCCATCACGCTGGGGCCGGTCGGCACGGCGACACAGCCGGCAAGCGCTGCGGCGAGCAGAAGCGCGGCGGGTGCGGCAAGCCTTCGGTGGTGATGAGACAGCGGCGGATGATTCATGGCACGGGCCCTCACTGTTGCGGTACGGGTTGCGCGGGCACGGTGCGCCATCCCGCCGGGCACGTTTTCACGTACGGATAGTAGGCTTTGGACTTATCGCAGTAATACCAGGTGTCGCCGCCTTGATCGCCGGCGGCAGCCTGTTGCGATTGCTCCACGTAGGCCTCGGACTGACCGGGCACGACGACAACGGGCGCGGGACCGTAATACGGGTACGGGGCGACGGGATAGGCGTACGGATAGGGGTAGAAGCCGGGACCGACCCAAACGCGGACACCGCCGCGCCATGCCATTGCGCTTCCGCTGGCGAGCGTGGCGGCCGCGGCCAACAGACCGATGACGACAGGAAGACGTTTCACGACGAGACCTCGATGCGCATGCCGGCACGGAATATGCCCGACACACAGCGGTTAGCCCTGACATCATGGGAAGCCGCGCACGCGCGGGGCTTCATGCCAGGATCATGGCAATTCCGAGTCTAGGCCCGAGGTCCCCGCGAGGCAATTACGAGGCGTGTTAGATGTGTTTCAAAGCATTACAGCGGGGGCGCACCTCGAACCCGGTTGGCTCGAAGCGCCAGTGCCGTTACAGACGGCGCACACCGATGACGGCCCGTCGTAATGAGCGTTTTGTCGCGTCCGTTTGAAATTCAAACTCTTTTTTTCCAGGGGAGTCTTGGCGGCGTTCGCCATTAGACTGAATCTGCCCAGCGCAACGTTGGTCCCATGTGCTTCGGGTTCTTGGCTCGCCCGAGCGGGCGGGCCCTTTTTATTTTCCGATACAAAACCGGCTGAAGATCACGCCGAGCAGATCGTCGGACGTAAACTCTCCGGTGATCGCGTTGAGCTGTTCCTGGGCCAGCCGCAGTTCTTCCGCGAACAAATCCAGCGCGCCGGCGTTTTGCGCGGCATGCGCCGCCGCTACGTCGACGTGCTCACGCGCCGCACGCAACGCCGCAAGATGGCGCTCACGTGCCAGGAAAACGCCTTCATTGCCCGCTTGCCAACCGGCAATCTTAAGCAGTTCCGAACGTAGCAGGTCGATTCCGTCGCCTGCCTTCGCCGACAGACGAATCGCCATCGGCGTACCATCCCTTGCAGCAACCACCATCGCCGCTTCTCCGGCGAGATCCGTCTTGTTCAACACTCGCACGATCGGCACCTGTGTCGGCAGGCGCTTCGCGATGTCCTCGTCGTCCGCCGTCATCCCCATACGCGCATCGAGCAGATGCAATACCGCATCCGCCTTCGCGATCTCGCTCCAGCTGCGTGCGATGCCGATCTGTTCCACTTCGTCGTGCGTCTCGCGCAATCCGGCCGTATCGATGATGTGCAAGGGAATACCGTCGATCTGAATCGTCTGCTGCACCTTGTCGCGCGTGGTCCCGGCAATCGGCGTGACGATCGCCAACTCGGCCCCTGCCAGCGCGTTGAGCAACGACGACTTGCCGACGTTCGGTTGGCCCGCCAACACGACATTCAGCCCTTCGCGCAACAACGCGCCCTGCTTCGCCTGTGCCAGCACGCTGTCGAGCTGCGCCTGTATGCGCGCCAACTGTCCGTGCGCATCGGCTGCCTCGAGAAAATCGATTTCCTCTTCCGGGAAATCCAGCGTCGCCTCGACCAGCATCCGCAAATGAATCACCTGATCGACCAACTGATGAATCTCGCGCGAAAACGCCCCATCGAGCGACCGGCTCGCCGAGCGCGCCGCCGCTTCGGTACTCGCTTCAATCAAGTCCGCGACAGCTTCCGCCTGCGCCAGATCGAGCTTGTCGTTCAAAAACGCGCGATGCGTAAACTCCCCCGGCTCGGCCAATCGGACACCCAGCTCGGCGCCGGCATCAAGACAACGCTGCAGGATCAACTGAAGAACGATCGGACCGCCGTGCCCTTGCAATTCGAGAACATCCTCGCCCGTATAAGAATTCGGCCCCGGGAAATACAACGCAATCCCGCGATCGAGCGTGCCGCCCTGCCCGTCCAGGAACGGCAGATACGCCGCATGGCGCGCCTTCAATGGTTGCCCGACCAGCTTCGCGATCACCGCCTGAACAGCTTCACCGCGATATTTCCCGAACGACACTCGCACGACACCAATCCCCCCCCGTCCGGGGGCGGTGGCGATGGCGGCGATCGGGACGGCGGTATGCGTGGCGCTCATGGGGCGATATGTCGGCAATGTTCGTCAATCCGTCATTTTGACATGCACAAAACAAAACCGCCCGCGAGGGCGCTCGCGGGCGGTTTGCAAAGCTTGCGAAGACGCGACGGTTACGCCGGCTTCTTTTCCTTCTTCTGGCCCAACATGCGGTTGATGGACCATTGCTGCGCGATCGACAGCGTGTTGTTGACCACGTAGTACAGCACCAGTCCCGACGGCAGGAAGAGGAACATGAACGAGAAAATCAGCGGCATGAACATCATCATCTTCGCCTGCATCGGATCCGGCGGCGTCGGGTTCAGCTTGGTCTGGATGAACATCGACACGGCCATCAGCACCGGCAGGATGTAGAACGGATCCTGTGCCGACAGATCGTGAATCCAGCCCAGCCAAGGCGCGCCGCGCATCTCCACGCTCGACAGCAGCACCCAGTACAGCGCGATGAACACCGGAATCTGGATCACGATCGGCAAGCAGCCGCCGAACGGATTCACCTTCTCGGCCTTGTACAACTCCATCAGCGCCGCGTTCATCTTCTGCGGGTCGCCCTTGTAGCGCTCACGCAAAGCCTGCATGCGCGGCGTGATTTCCTTCATGCGCGCCATCGAACGGTAGCTCGCAGCCGACAGCGGGAAGAACACCAGCTTGATGATCACGGTCACCGCGATGATCGCCCAACCCCAGTTGCCGATGATGCCGTGCAGCTTCGACAGCAGCCAGAACAGCGGCTTGGCCAGGATCGTGAAGTAACCGTAGTCCTTCGTCAGTTCCAGGCCCGGCGCGATCTCGCCGAGCATGTGCTCTTCCTGCGGACCGGCAAACAGGCGTGCATTGACCGTGACCGCTTGGCCGCCGGCGAGGCTGGCCAGCGGCGCTTTCGAGCCCACGCGATACAGGCCGTTGTCGAGCTTGCCGATGTAGTTCTCACGCGCCGCGCCTTCCTGCGGAATCCAGGCCGATGCGAAGTAATGCTGCACCATCGCGATCCAGCCGTCGTCGGACTGCTTGTTGTAGCTCGCCTTGCCCTTGTCGATGTCGCTGAAAGTGATTTTCTGGAACTTGTCAGCGCTGCTGTACACGGTCGGGCCCGTGAACGTGTGCGAAAACTTCGCGCCGCTGATCTCCGTACCGTCGCGCACCAGTTCCATGTACATCGTCGGCTTCACGGCGTCGTTGCCTGTGTTGACGATCTGGTTGGACACGTCGATCACGTAGCTGCCGCGATGGAACGTATACGTGCGGGTGAGTTGCACGCCACCCTTCACCGGCGACTGGAATTTGACCGCCAGCGTGTCGCCGGTCATCTGCAGCGGACCCGGCACCAGCGTAAAGGCGTCGTTGTGGTTCGGAAAGTCGCCGCCGATCAGTCCCGAGCGGGCGAGATAGGTGTGGGCGGCGGTGCTGTCGAACAACAGGACGTGTTTGCCTTCTTCTGCGTCGTCTTTCCACTTGGTCAGCGCGAGACGCGAGATCGTGCCGCCTTGCGTGTCAATGTCGGCATCAAAGACATCGGTGCTCACGTGCACTTTCTGCGACGCGGCGGCGACCGGTGCGTTACCGGGTGCGGCACTCGGCGCGGCGGCATTGGCCGCGGCCTGCGGCAGATCGTTGGCCGGCGTCTTGCCGCCCTGCACGGCCGGGGCGGTGGCCTCGGGTACAGGGAAGAACAGCGACGAATGGCCAGTGGCGCGTTGCCAGTTGTCGAAAAGCATCACGACAGACAGCGCGAAGATGACCCAGAGTACGGTACGTTTGATGTCCATGAGGAAGCTCTTGGTGGACGAGATCAGAAGAGGCGTTGCGAGCCGCGGCGATGCGCGTTCGACGGCCAGGGCTGGTCGGGGTTGGCGGAGTCCGGGCGTGCGGAATCGTCGGCCGAAGCACAGGCATGCCTGGCCGGAGGCACGGGGTCGAGCCCACCGGGATGAAACGGGTGACAACGGCACACGCGCCGGGCGGCGAGATACGTGCCATACGCGGGGCCATGGGTTTCAATGGCAACGCGTGCGTAGTCGGAGCAACTCGGATGAAAGCGGCAACGGTTACCCAGCCAGGGACTGATCACCAGCTTGTAACCGCGCAGGAGCAACAACAGCACGCTTCGCATCTCGATCCCGCCTGTCAGTCCGGCCGTGGGGGCCGGTTCGGCGGCGCCTGGCCCGAAGGGCCGGACGCCGTCGTGGGGTTCCGTTCCGGCTTATCGCGGTTTGCCCGGTCGAGGGCTGCCGCGAAAAGCTGCGTGAATTCGGCCTGGACCAGTGTCTTCAACACCGGTGCCGCTGCGGCTTCGTACGTGCCCTTGTCGAAACGGCGCGTGAGCCGCAGGACGAAGTCCCACCCGGCCAGATCGGCGCGGCGCTGGCGAAACATCTCGCGCGCCTGACGCTTGATCAGGTTCCGGGTGACGGCGCGTGGTGCATGCTTCTTGCCGACCACGATGCCGATGCGTCCCTCGCAACCGGACGCCGGGACAGGCAAATGCTGCAGCTCGCGCGGCCGCATGTACAAGACGAAGTGCACGCTGCGACGCAGGGGGCGCAAACTAAAAACGGATGAAAACTCATCCGTTTTGAGCAGCCGCGCGGCTTTAGGAAAACCAGCCGGCGGGGCTTCACGCCTTGCGGACTTTACGCGCAAAACCGCGGTAAAACCGAATACTCGCTGATCGCCGAAACTGGCCGAAGCCAGCTTAGACGGCCAGACGGTGACGGCCCTTGGCGCGACGAGCGGCGATGACCTTGCGGCCGCCACGGGTCTTCATGCGGACCAGGAAGCCATGGGTGCGCTTGCGGCGCGTCACGGAAGGCTGATAAGTACGTTTCATGATGCACTCACTGTGTGAAAAAAATCCCGGCGGCGGCGCGGTACGTCAGGCGCAAGCCCAAGCCCGGAAGGGACTTTCGCCTGCGGCGCAGCCAGCGAGAGTTGGACGGTAGTCCGGTTATCTTTCTGACGAACCCGTTATTTAATCGGTTTTTCCATTGTGTGTCAATAGCTTAGCGTCCCTGCCACTCGGGATCCATTCTCGGCGGCATGCGCCCCATACTGTACACGCCTCACCCGCCGCTTATTGTGTCGTTTCTGTGGATTGCTCTGCATTTGGGCAGCGGGGTCCAAGCCCCAAGCGGGTTAACTGGCGTGGGATTGAGCGGGATGCCCGTGCTGTGGGCATTCCTGTGGATAACTCGCCTTCGGGACACTTTGGCGGTAAAATCCCCCATCAAAATTTTTCCCAGCAGACTTCCGGCGACGCCGCCTTGTGGATAGCGCGCCGGGTTCGGCCGTTCGCGCGCGTCAGGAACCCCCTCTTTTCCTGATGGACGCTGCGCTCCTCCGAACCCGTGACCGCGCCCCAAGGCCTCGCCGGCGGGATGCATTGCGCCTGTTCGGCTTGCTCTTTCGCGTTTTGCCCCCACGTAGACAGGGTGAATGCGCGATTCGGCAGGCCGCGCGCCACCAGGACACCACACGCTGCATGAACGACTTCTGGCAACACTGCGCCACCCGGCTTGAGCAAGAGCTGACGCCACAGCAATTCCGCACGTGGATCAAGCCGCTGGCGCCGGTCGACTTCGACGCGCAATCGCGCGTGCTCAAAATCGGCGCGCCGAACCGCTTCAAGCTCGACTGGGTCAAGAGCCAATTTTCCGGCCGGATCACGGACATGGCCGCCGCGTTCTGGAACGAACCGATCGAAGTGACGTTCGTGCTCGACCCGAAAGCCGGCCTGCGTGTGCCTTCCCCGACCGCAGCGCCCGCCCCGCGAGTGGCCCCGGCAGCGCCGAATCATGCAACCAGTCCGGCGCCTGTGTCGCATCCGACGGCAGCCGCTGCCGCAGCCTCCGCCGCGATGGCCGACGGTGCAGGGCTCGACGGGGAACGTCCCGATCTGGAAGCCAGCGAAGCCGAGGCCGTGCGCCGCAATTGGCGCGTCACGCCCCAAGAGCCGGCCATCAACCACGAAGTCGAGTCGATCTACGAGCGCTCCAAGCTCAATCCGGTGCTCACATTCGACAATTTCGTCACGGGTAAATCGAACCAGCTGGCCCGCGCCGCAGCCATCCAGGTGGCGAACAATCCGGGTACGTCGTACAACCCGCTGTTCCTCTACGGCGGCGTCGGTCTGGGGAAAACCCACTTGATCCACGCGATCGGCAACCAGTTGTTGCAGGAAAAGCAGAATCCCCGTATTCGCTACATCCACGCAGAACAGTACGTTTCCGACGTAGTGAAGGCTTACCAACGTAAGGCCTTCGACGAATTCAAGCGCTATTACCATTCGCTCGATCTGCTGTTGATCGACGATATTCAGTTCTTTTCGGGCAAGAGCCGCACGCAGGAGGAATTCTTCTACGCTTTCGAGGCGCTGATCGCGAATCGTGCGCAGGTGATCATCACCAGCGACACGTATCCGAAGGAAATCACGGGGATCGACGATCGGCTGATTTCGCGTTTCGATTCCGGCCTGACGGTCGCGATCGAGCCGCCCGAGCTGGAAATGCGGGTGGCGATCCTGATCAAGAAGGCGCAGGCCGAAGGCGTGGGGCTGTCAGAGGACGTGGCGTTTTTCGTCGGCAAGCACCTGCGCTCGAACGTGCGCGAACTGGAAGGCGCGTTGCGCAAGATTCTTGCGTATTCGAAGTTCCATGGGCGGGAAATCACCATCGAACTGACGAAGGAAGCGCTCAAAGACCTGCTGACGGTTCAGAATCGTCAGATTTCCGTCGAAAACATCCAGAAGACGGTCGCCGATTTTTACAATATCAAAGTCGCCGACATGTATTCAAAGAAGCGTCCGGCGAATATCGCGCGTCCGCGCCAGATTGCGATGTACCTGGCGAAGGAACTGACGCAAAAGAGCCTGCCGGAGATCGGCGAACTGTTCGGCGGGCGCGATCATACGACGGTATTGCACGCGGTGCGCAAAATCGCGGAAGAGCGCGGCAAGGACGCGCAGCTCAACCACGAATTGCACGTGCTGGAGCAGACGCTCAAGGGCTGACCGCGGCCCCGTGGATAGGCTTGGCGCGAACGTCGGGCGGATTGGGGAAAACGGGCATTTTCGGGCACAATAGAGGATCGGCGCATAAATCGTGCCGATGCCGTCCACAGCCTTTTTTGCCCTTTTCTGCCCTGTTATCCCGTCCCCATGCCATTGATGGACCGAGGAATTTCGGGTTTTCCAGCGTTTTGATACCCGGTTAACAGTTACTACGAAGGATAGATATGCAATTGGTCAAAACTCAACGAGACAACCTGCTGCGGCCGCTGCAAACCGTGAGCGGCATCGTCGAGCGTCGCCATACGTTGCCGATTCTGGCCAATTTGCTGATCCGCAAGCATGGACCGGACATCTCCTTCCTTTCCACCGATCTCGAACTGCAGATCACCACGACGGCCGACTGCGGCGCGGGTGACGGCGAGGTCGCCACGACGGTGGCCGCGCGCAAGCTGCTGGACATTTTGCGCAACATGCCCGACGCCGAAGTCGCCCTGTCCCTGTCGGACAAGCGTCTGACGGTGCAGGCCGGCAAGAGCCGCTTCCAGTTGCAGACGCTGGCGGCGGAAGATTTCCCGACCGTGGCCGAAGCGAAGGACTACGCCGCGAGCTTCGCGCTGCCGCAGCGCAAGTTCCGCCAGCTGCTGGGCATGGTGCATTTCGCGATGGCGCAGCAGGACATCCGTTATTACCTGAACGGCATGCTGCTGGTGGTCGACGGCGAACAGATCATTGCCGTGGCGACGGACGGTCACCGTCTGGCCTATTGCAGCACGACGGTCGAGGGCGAGAAGTTTGCGCGCCAGGAAGTGATCATTCCGCGCAAGACGATTCTGGAACTGCAGCGTCTGATGGAAGACATCGACGATCCGGTGCAGATCGACGTGGCGCCGAGCCAGGTCAAGTTCCGCTTTGCGCAGGTCGAGCTGGTGTCGAAGCTCGTCGAGGGCAAGTTCCCGGATTTCACGCGCGTGATTCCGAAGGGCTACAAGAACGGTTTCGTGATCAGCCGCGAAGAACTGCACCGTTCGTTGCAGCGTGCGGCGATCGTGACATCCGACAAATTCAAGGGCGTGCGCTGCGCGGTGGGCGACAACCTGCTGAAGATCAGCGCGAACAACGCCGAGAACGAAGAAGCACAGGAAGAACTCGAAATCGACTACAGCGGCGATACGCTGGAGATCGGTTTCAACGTCACTTATCTGCTCGACGTCCTCGCCAACCTCAAGGTCGAGCAGGTCAAGGTGAGCTTGGGCGATGCCAATTCGTCGGCCCTGATCACGTTGCCCGACAACGAAGAATTCAAGTATGTCGTGATGCCGATGCGCATCTGAGTCCAAATCCGCCGATACGCGCGCGAAGGGGCTTGAAGGGGCATTGCGCCCCTTCGGCATTTCTAGAGATTTGTCCTTTGAACGGGATTGATCAGCAATAACGCAGTAAACCGGAAGATTGTCATGAGCGAACAGCAAAAGCAGCAGGCCGAAAACGGCTATGGCGCAGCCCAGATTCAGATCCTCGAGGGTCTCGAAGCGGTGCGCAAGCGGCCGGGCATGTACATCGGCGATACGTCCGATGGCACGGGTCTGCACCATCTGGTGTTCGAAGTGCTCGATAACTCGATCGACGAAGCACTGGCCGGTTATTGCGACGATATTCACGTCACGATCCACGCGGACAATTCGATTTCCGTGACGGACAACGGCCGCGGCATTCCGACTGGCATCAAGTTCGACGACAAGCACGAGCCCAAGCGCAGCGCGGCGGAAATCGTGATGACGGAACTGCACGCCGGCGGCAAGTTCGATCAGAACAGCTACAAGGTGTCGGGCGGCCTGCACGGCGTGGGCGTATCGTGCGTGAACGCGCTGTCGGATTTCCTGCGCCTGACGGTGCGCCGCGACGGCAAGAAGCATTACATGGAGTTCCGCCGCGGGGTGCCGCAGGACCGCCTGATCGAAGTGCAGGAAGGTGTTGAAGTGTCGCCGTTGAAGCTTTTGGGCGACACCGAGAAGCGCGGCACGGAAGTGCACTTCCTCGCCGACGAAAGCATTTTCGGCAAGGTTGAATTCCATTACGACATTCTCGCCAAGCGGATGCGCGAGTTGTCGTTCCTGAACAATGGCGTGCGGATCCGTCTGACGGATCTGCGCACGGGCAAGGAAGACGATTTCGCATTCGCGGGCGGCGTGAAGGGTTTTGTCGAGTACATCAACAAGTCCAAGAGCGTGTTGCACCCGACCATTTTCCACGTGACCGGCGAGCGCGACGGGATCGGCGTGGAAGTGGCGATGCAGTGGAACGACAGCTACAACGAGAATGTGCTGTGCTTCACGAACAACATTCCGCAGCGCGACGGCGGCGCTCACTTGACCGGTTTGCGTGCGGCGATGACGCGCGTGATCAACAAGTACATCGACGAACACGAGATGGCCAAGAAGGCCAAGGTCGAGACGACCGGCGACGATATGCGCGAAGGTCTGACGTGCGTGCTGTCGGTGAAGGTGCCGGAGCCGAAGTTCTCGTCGCAGACGAAGGACAAGCTGGTGTCGAGCGAAGTGCGCGCGCCGGTGGAAGAGTACGTGGCGAAGGCGCTGGAAGAGTTCCTGCAAGAGACGCCGAACGACGCGAAGATCATTTGCGGCAAGATCGTGGAAGCGGCGCGTGCGCGCGACGCAGCCCGCAAGGCGCGCGAAATGACGCGCCGCAAGGGCGTGCTGGACGGCGTTGGTCTGCCGGGTAAGCTGGCCGATTGCCAGGAAAAGGATCCGGCGCTGTGCGAGATCTACGTGGTCGAGGGTGACTCGGCAGGCGGATCGGCCAAGCAGGGCCGCGACCGCAAGTTCCAGGCGATCCTGCCGCTGCGCGGCAAGGTGCTGAACGTTGAAAAGGCGCGCTTCGACAAGCTGATTTCGAGCGAGCAGATCGTGACGCTGATTACCGCGCTGGGTTGCGGCATCGGCAAGGACGACTACAACATCGACAAGCTGCGCTATCACCGCATCATCATCATGACCGATGCTGACGTGGACGGCGCGCACATCCGTACCCTGCTGCTGACGTTCTTCTATCGTCAGGTGCCGGAGTTGATCGAGCGCGGCTACGTGTATATCGCGCAGCCGCCGCTGTACAAGATCAAGTCGGGCAAGGACGAGCGTTACCTGAAGGATGAAAGCGAGCTGAATCAGCATATGCTGCGGCTTGCGCTGCAGAACGCTGAGCTGCTGCCGACGACGGATGGCGTGGCGATCTCGGGAGACGCGCTGGGTGAGTTGGCACGCGCGTATCTGTTGTCGGAGGGCGTGATTGCGCGTGTGGGCCGATTGATCGAGCCGGCGATTCTGAACGCGATTACCGACGGCGTCGTGGTCGACCTGAGCGACGAGGCGGCGGCCAACGCTTCGGCCCAGGCGCTGCAAAAGGCGCTCGGCGACGATCCGCTGGCGCCGGAAATCACGGTGCGTGCGGTCATCGATGAGGCGAGCGAGCATCAGGCGTCACTGCGCGTGGAGCGGCGTCACCACGGCAATGTGAAGGTCAGCGTGCTGGATCAGGACTTCATGCAGACGGCCGATTACGGGCAATTGCAGAAGACGGCAGAGACGTTCAAGGGTTTGATCGGCGAAGGTGCACTGATCAAGCGCGGCGAGCGCTCGCAAGCGGTGACGAACTTCAAGAGCGCCATGCGCTGGTTGATGGCCGATGCCGAGCGTAACGTGAGCAAGCAGCGCTACAAGGGGCTGGGCGAGATGAACGCCGAGCAACTGTGGGATACGACGATGGACCCGGAGGTGCGTCGATTGCTGCGTGTCCAGATCGAAGACGCGATCGCCGCGGACGGCATCTTCACCACGCTGATGGGCGACGACGTCGAACCGCGCCGCGCGTTCATCGAAAGCAACGCGCTGCGTGCGGGGAATATTGACGTTTGATTGGTTTGTGTAGATAGCCGCATAACCTGAGAAAAAAGGACCCATAAGTTGAGAGACTTATGGGTCTTTTTTCGTGGCCAAGGTTTATGGGTGATTCATCGGCCGACCAATCACATCAAAGAGTCGCGCGGTCCTGATTGATTCTAGCTGCGCGCTCGGTATCGGCCCCACCTTCTCGTTCCTTCTTGTGACTTCCAAGGCTCGCGTCACTTGACTTGGCCCAGCAGCATCAGTTGTGAGCTGTCGGTGAGTTCGGCCATGGTATCGGAGGTTCCGTTGCCGAGCGATGCTAGCCATCGGGGAAGCTGCTCCTCAAGATGAGTGCAAAAGACGCGCGTGAGAGGGCTTTCGATGGAGTTGGGGCGTTGGACGATACCGACGTCTCTCCAACAGACTATGTCGTCTGCAAACGCAAGTGAGACAACATTCTTGGGAAGCGTCGAACACGAGAGAGCGGGAAGCAACGTTACGCCTAGCCCGGCTCCCACCATGGCTGTGAGCGATGAAATGTTGCGTACCGTCAGGCGAGCATTCGACGCTACTTCCGCGTACGACGCGTTATTCAGACTTCGCGACGACTCATTCAGAATCAAATTTGTCGTTGCGAGATCGTCCCAGCGTAACGGTCGCCCGAGCTGCACAAGAGGGTCGTCCTCGGCGCATACCAATCGGAATTTGTCCCTGAATAGGTGTTTGAAGGCCACCGACGTCGTGCCGGGCAGCGGACTGCAGATGCCAAAGTCTGCCTGCGCGGTTTCGACAAGCCGGATGACCTGAGAAGTGTCGGTATCTGTCAACTCGACATCGATATTGGCATGTCGAACGACAAAGTCCTTCAGAAGGCTGGGTAGCAGGTGTGTCGCAACTGAGGGAACGGACGCTATTCGCAATTTGCCTGTCCGGCCGTTTGCGTACGCCTTGATGAGGTCTACCGCACGGTCGTAATCCCGAATCAGAAGCGTCGCCGTTTCCTTTACGAACTGTCCAAGGTCCGTCAGGTGGCTCTTCCTGTCCTGCTCGAAAAGCGCAGCGGAGAGCTCATTCTCCAACTGGGTCAGAGTCATGGAAACGGCCGACACGGTCCGATTCAGGCGCTCTGACGCGCCTTTGATGCCTCCCACCTCCGCCACAGTCACAAACGTTCTCAGCGCTTCTAGCTTAATCACAGGGGCCTCCGCGTTCATTTCAGAAAAATTGAAAATAACTTAAAAATTATAAGATTGATTGAACTAATTTGGCTGGCAATGATTCGTCTACGGATGCCACGTGACGCGTTCGCCAATCAAATTAGAGACAGAGCAAAGGAGCCCCCATGAAATATGCTGCATCCCGCGCAATTGCCCTGCTGTGTTCAGCAGTCATTTGCGCTTTTGCCGGTTCGGCACAGGCTGCAGACTGCGGCACTGCTCCAAAAGTGACGATTGCCGAGATGTCGTGGTTGTCCGCCTCTACGCTTGCGCGCGTGACGCAGCACATCTTGAAATCGGGCTATGGCTGTAACGTCGAGCTCATGCCCGGAGACACCGTCCCGACGGCGACGTCCATGCTGACTCGCTCGCAGCCGAACATTGCACCGGAGCTTTGGGTGTCTACGACTCAGGACATCTGGAACTCAATCCGGAAGAAAGGAAATGTCTACAAGGCGAACGACGTCTTCGCCTCAGGCGCGCAAGAAGGACTGTGGGTTCCGGACTACCTCCTCAAAGAGAATCCGCAAATCAAGTCTGTCGAAGACTTGAAGGCCAACTGGAAGGTGTTTGCCTCTGAAGAGAATCCGTCCAAGGGGCGCATCTATAGCAGCCCTCCGGGATGGGCGTCCGAGATTGTCATCGCGAATCTCTACAAAGCTCTCGGGCTGCAGCAGACGTTCGAGCTTTTCTCCCCGGGGTCCGGTGAGGCGTTGAAGGCATCGATTGCTCGGGCGGTCGCGCGTCACCAGCCGTTTATTGGCTACTACTGGGCGCCGACGGAGGTGATCGCCAAGTATCACCTCGTACGCATGGACATGCCTGCTTACGATGCGGAGAAGTTCGTCTGTCTGACCAAGGACAGCTGCTCCAATCCGCAGGTTACCGGTTGGAAGAGTCCGGAAGTCGTTGTGGCTGCGACGTCGAACTTGAAGACCACAGCACCGGACGTCGCAACGTTCCTCAGCAAATTCCAAGTGCCGAACGACAAGCTCAATGAGTTGCTCGCTTGGGGCTCGACCAACGGTGCGACGCCTGAGCAGGTTTCGCAACGCTTCCTGAAGCAATACTCGAACGTGTGGACAGCGTGGGTTCCGGCCGACGTTGCCAAGAAGGTTCAGGCGTCGCTTCAATGATTGACCTAGCGTGGTCAAGCACGCCTTGACCACTTCGACGATTTTGGTGCGACGTTATGAACTCTGAATTTCCAGAACTTGTAGACCTGGCGCTTATTGGACACGCGATTGACAGCAGCTTCAATCAGTTTGTCTCGAATCACGGCGAGGGACTCGAAGCAACTGCGCTGCCGCTGCTCAAACTTCTGAACCTCTTCGAAAGCGGGCTGCTCGCGACACCGTGGTGGCTGGTCATCATCGCGTTGGGCGCGCTGGGGGGCTTGATTGCGCGCAGCGCCAAGGTGGCACTTGTCGTTGTCGTATTGATGTTTGGTGTGGGGCTTGTGGGCGTATGGGTGCCAGCCATGGCGACCATCGCGTTGATGCTTGTCGCCACTTTGCTGTCGGTGCTCATCGGCATCCCGATTGGTTTGATGATGTCTCAGTGGCGGGTGCTGCGAACCGTATTGCTTCCGGTTCTCGACGTGATGCAGACGCTCCCGATTTTCGTGTACCTGATTCCGTTCGTAATGTTGTTTGGTCCCGGGAAGATACCCGCGTTGCTCGCCACCATTTTTTTCGCGGTTTCGCCAGTGATTCGACTCACCGACTTGGGCGTGCGGCAAGTGGACGGTGAACTTGTTGAAGCGGTACGTGCCTTCGGTACGACGAAGACTCAGATTCTCTTCACTGTGCAGATGCCGTTGGCGTTGCCGTCAATCATGGCAGGCATCAACCAAACAACCATGATGGCGCTTTCAATGGTCGTTATCGCATCGATGATTGGTGCAGGAGGCTTGGGCTATCAAGTTCTGCAAGGAATCCAGCGCCTGGACGTGAGCCGGGGATTGCTGGCTGGCACGGGGATTGTGCTGCTGGCAATCGTGTTTGACCGAATTGCGCAGGCCTACGGCAAGCGCGCGCAGAAGACCTTGAAGCTGGGTTAGCCATCATGAGCGAAAACGTGAAAATCCGCATTGAAGATGTGACCAAAATCTTCGGGCCGAAGGCTTCGAAATCGCTCAAGCTTGTTCAGAGCGGGATGAGCAAGGGAGACCTTCTCAAGACGAACGGCAATGTGCTGGGTCTCAATCGAATCAACCTCTCCATCAACAAGGGGGAGACGTTCATCATCATGGGATTGTCGGGGTCGGGAAAGTCGACCCTCATCCGCCATTTCAATCGACTCATCGACCCGACGGCCGGCCGCATCCTGTTCGACGGCGAGGACATCCTCTCTTACGACGCGAAGAGGCTGCTTCACTTCCGCCGCAAGAAGGTCGCCATGGTGTTCCAGAAGTTTGCGCTCCTCCCTCACAAATCGGTCTTGGAGAACGCCGCTTACGGATTGCGAATCGCGGGCACGCCTCAGCGCGAAGCGAACCAGCGTGCAAAAGAGCAGCTCGACATCGTTGGCCTGTCTGGCTTTGTTGGTCACTATCCGGAGCAGCTGTCGGGTGGGATGCAGCAGCGGGTCGGTCTGGCGCGTGCCCTCGCGACCGATGCAGAAGTCCTGCTCATGGACGAAGCGTTCAGTGCGCTCGACCCGCTCATCAAGAAGGACATGCAAATCCAGCTCAAGGAAATCCAGGCGAAGCTGCACAAGACCATCGTCTTCATTACGCACGACCTCGATGAGGCACTGTTCCTTGGTGACCGGATTGCGATTCTCAAGGACGGAAACCTCATCCAAACCGGAACCGGGAGAGAGATTCTCACCCGACCGGCGGATGACTACGTCGCAAAGTTTGTGAGCGGCGTCAATCTTCCTAAAGCCATGACATGTGAGGACTTGGCGCTTCCGATTGAGGCGTCGCCTGATTGGCACCTCGCAGTGGTCGACCAGACCTTTCACATCTCACGAAAGGGGGGAACAGCAAGGGTCGCACAGACCATTGATGCTGCGGTCAACATTGAGCACGCATTTGCGCCGCTATCAGAAGGGTGCCCACCTCTCGTCGTAATGAAAAACGGCCAGCCCATCGGGATTCTCTGCAAGAGCGGAGTGCTGGCCGGCCTCAAGCGGCGTTGAGCTTTCGCGCTACTTTCAAACTTTCACTTTTAGGGGTTTGCAGTTGGAAACGCGAATCTATGTTGCCGGTCGCTGGGAAAGTGGCTCAGTTGTAAATGAAAACCGCAACCCGTCCGATACCTCGGACGTGATTGGTGTCTTTTCGCACGCCGACTCAGGTCTGCTTGCGGAGGCACTTGAGGCCGCGCAGCAGGCACAGAAGAAGTGGTGGGCCGCCGGCATTCAAAAGCGGCACGACGTTCTCATGGCGATTGGCAATGAGCTGATGGCACGCGCCGAAGAGATTGGACAGCTCGTTTCGCGAGAGGAAGGTAAGCCACTGGCCGAAGGCAAGGGCGAGGTTTATCGCGCCGGACAATTCTTTACCTATTTTGCGGCAGAGGCACTGCGATTGACCGGTGACTTCGCTGAAAGCGTTCGAGCCAACATCAGTATCGATGTGCGTCGCGAGCCGGTCGGCGTCGTTGCGATTGTTTCGCCATGGAACTTCCCCGTTGCAACGCCTGCATGGAAAATCGCGCCGGCGCTCGCGTTCGGCAACGCTGTGGTCTGGAAGCCCGCCGATTTGACGCCGGCGAGCGCGGTAGCGCTGACCGAAATCATCGCGCGACAAGACATTCCGGCAGGCCTGTTCAACCTCGTGATGGGCTCCGGTTCGAAGCTCGGACGCGCCTTGGTCAGCAACAAGGCTGTGAGTGCGATTAGCTTCACGGGCTCGGTTCCGGTTGGACGTGACATTGCGAGCTTGGCCATTCAAAACATGGCGAAGATGCAGATGGAAATGGGTTCCAAGAATCCGTTGGTCGTCATGGACGATGCGGACATGAACCTTGCCATCGACGTGGCCGTGCAGGCTGCATTCGGCGGCACCGGGCAGAAGTGCACGGCTGCCTCGCGAATCATCGTCCACAAAGCAGTACATGACGAGTTTGTCGAAAAATTCGCCAATGCGGCCCGGGCGCTCACAGTCGGACACGCGCTCGATTCCACGACTCAAATCGGGCCAGTGGTGAGCGCTTCGCAACTCAAGCAGAACCTCGAGTACATCGCACTTGGCAAGTCCGAAGGCGCTGAGCTCATCTGTGGCGGTGAAGCGTTGGAGCGCCAGACTAAGGGTTACTTCATGGCGCCGGCAGTCTTCGCAGGTACGCGGAATTCAATGCGCATCAATCAAGAGGAAATGTTCGCCCCGATTTCCTGCGTAATTATGGCGGATTCGTACACCGAGGCGCTGCATATCGCGAACGATACAGAATTCGGTCTGACCGCGGGCATCATGACGAACAGGCTGTCGATTGCCAACCACTTCCGTGCAAATTCGCGCTCTGGATGCGTGATGGTGAACCTTCCTACCGCCGGCACCGATTACCACGTTCCGTTTGGTGGTCGCGCAGCATCTTCGTATGGCCCGCGCGAGCAAGGTACCTACGCTGCCGAGTTCTACACGACCGTCAAGACGAGTTACGTCGCTAACGGGAGTCCGGAATGACCACCACGATTGATGGACTTCAATACGCGAAGTGGTCGGAGAAGATTTTCCGTCAGATGCGGCAGGGCAAGGTTGACGCTGTGCACGTCACCATCGCGTATCACGAAAACTTCCGGGAAACCGTCGCCAACATTCGCGAATGGAATCTCCTGTTTGAGCGCCATGCCGACCTCATCCTTCACGGCCGAACCGCGAAGGATGTGCTGCTCGCCAAAGAAACGGGTCGAACAGCCATCTTCTTCGGCTCGCAGAATCCGAGTTGTATGGAGGACGACATCGGCCTCATCGAGGTTCTGCACACGCTCGGGCTCCGGTTCATGCAATTGACGTACAACAACCAGTCGCTTCTCGCCACTGGTTGCTACGAGGCCTGCGACCCTGGCTTGACGCGCATGGGGCGCGAAGTCATTACGGAAATGAACCGGGTTGGCTTGGTCGTCGACATGAGCCATTCCGCCGAGCGCTCGACGCTGGAGGCAATCGAACACTCGACCCGCCCAATCGTTGTGAGCCACGCGAACTCGGCGAGCTGGCATCCGGCGCGGCGCAACAAGTCGGACGTTGTGTTGAAAGCACTGGGTGAGACCGGGGGGGTCTTGGGATTTTCCACCTATCCGCACCACCTGGCGGATGGCCCGGCCTGCACACTCGAAGGCTACTGCACGATGATTGCGCGCACTATCGATGTTATGGGCTTGCAATCAGTCGCGATTGGTACAGACCTTTGTCAGGACCAGCCCGACAGCGTCGTCGAATGGATGCGCTGCGGACGGTGGACCAAAAACATCGACTATGGTGAAGGAACGGCGTCTGCGCCGGGTTTTCCCGATATGCCGTCCTGGTTTCACGACAACCGCGATTTTCAGAACATAGCCGAGGGTTTGCGTGCGGTGGGGTTGCGAGAAAACGAGGTGCGGGCAGTGATGGGCGAAAACTGGCTTCGGTTCTTCGAGACCAACTTTGGACCGAAGGCGTAGATGAACAATTTTTCGGAGTTGACGAGAGTGACCGATATTTCTGCTTTCCGCCGTCCAGCGGACACGGTCATGCGTCTGGAACGGCTTGGGTCTTCGCATCCTACGCGCCTGTCCTTTCTGCGGACGCTTCTGCGCCGCATCGAGACAGAGCATTGGTCTTTTTCCCGGACCTTGTGGGAACTCGACAGCAATGGCGTGGGTCGTGCGGTTTATGCCCTACAAGGACCCGAGAGGACATATTCGCTTGTAGCCTTCGCGCACGACCTGCCGCCGGAAATGCGGTCGGACCGTGTTATTGCTACCGCTTGGGACGCAACCTTCACACTTTTCGACGGTGTGCCGTCGCTTGCCGATGTCAACCGCCTGCAGGAAAACGTGCCCTTCCAAGAGGCCGGGCGTATCAGCGTCAGGGAACTGACGCTGAGTCGAGCCAATCGGTCCGTTCGATTGTTCGAGCATGTGGTGTCGCGATTGGCCGAGGGCAAACAGCCGGACCTCGCGGAAATTGACGACGTCGGCTACCTCATGCGCACGACGGCGGTATATGGGTCCGGGAAATTCGGCGCAGCGGACCGAGCCGACATCAGTTCGCGGTCTGAATTGAATGGTCCGTTCCAGGTCGAAATGCTCACCGTCTGGCTCATTCGTGAGTTCACTGTCGACATCGTCGAGCACATGGCCAAAGTTCGCGGCGGTGAAGCAGCGGCCGCCCTCGATGGAGAAATCAAACGCCGACTGGGCGTCGGAAACTCCACTGGATTGGGGATGGCGCCGTTTTTAATTCGCCATCCTGTTCTGCTCAACAACTGGATTTCTGCTCGCGAAGATGCTCTCGCGCGCGTGCGCGCTCAGGACCATTCGGATAGCGAAGCCATCTCAGCTCTGCGCAACGAAATCAAGGCGAGCCGACAGAACGCGGACCTCTGGAAAAGCGACCATGAAATACAGAAGCGCAAGCTCGCGTTTCTGCGTGCGGATTTGCGTTTGCTCGAGAACTTCGTGTCTGCGCTCTGGGACGCCAAGTGTCCTCATCCTTGGGACCATCTGTGGACCTGGGGTGAAGAGAACCTCTCGTTCGAAGGGCAAGAGGCGTTGTTGGCTTTGATGCTGGAAGTCCATGGTCCGCTCGTTGACGATTTGGCGTTTCAAATGAGCGTCAACGACTCCGGAGTCTTCTGCATTCAAGGTGCACAGCCGTTGAATGAGTTCAGTCGCGAGTTCTTGCAGAACTATCGCTGGGCGCTTGTAATGGATATGTCGCTGCCGTCGGCCGCGGCGAAGTTCTGGTACGTGTCTGCGGAAAAGCTTGAGCCGCGCCTTGGCATCCGTGCCACGGAGTTCGGCGTTGCAAAAGAGTTGCCCTTGGCATCCGTGCCTGCCTGTCACGCGTTGGCGATTGCGCTTCAGCGATGGGACGGCGGGGATACCATTGCGGCATTTCTCGCCGCGCATCCGGAACACCGTGGAATGGTCCGGCGAGCGCAGATTGCAGCACGCTACCCATATTCAGAAGTTCGCGACAACCTTGTCGACGCGGGCATGCTGCCCATCGACCTGCTGCGCTGCAAGCTTGCCTTTTTCGGTGCGACGCGGTTCGACCCACGCTCGGACCTGTGGGTGCGAATCAGCCTGTTCCAAGGTATGCACTATCCGTCAGACCTCACAAAACGCGACCTTGGCAGCAAGGTGACTGCCGAAAAGAGCATTAGGGTGTCACGCTCGGAAGTCGAAGCAACTGCGATGAAGGCTACATGTGGGGCTGGCTTTGCCTGGGGCGTTGCCGAGGAAGTCGGTGCCTCGGTTCGCCGACTCGTTGAGGGCGGATTGCGGGGTCCCCAGATGCTGCTGAACTACCTGACATTTCGTGATGTTGACGTCAGTGCAGCAACGACCAATCCCACCGCCTGTCCCGTCCTGGCTGGCTTGTCCTTAATCGACTTAGCCGAGCGGATTGCGCAAGACGACCAATACGCTCATCAAATCCGCGTAAGCCATCCGCTTGTGCTGGTCGGCTTCGCGATGCGCGCCGCGGCGATAGCAAAAGCTCCGCTGCGGGTCACTTGGGAGGGGGCCGAGGTTGTCGTGGATTCGCTTGGCTATCTCGTATCGAAGCGAGGCGACTTGAACTCGAGCGATACGACCGATACGACGATTGAGCGCATTAGCGCTGAAGCGGTCCGCGGAGCGCGGATTACCGAAGGCGGTCAACTGTTGGACCTGAAGACGTGGGACGCCTTAGTCTCATTCAGCATGCGTACGACCGTTCCCGCTACCGGTGAATCTCGTGGCAACGCGGGAGCCGGAGCAACTGACAATGACTGAAATGACACAACGATTCACTCTGGAAGAGCTTGAAAAATTCGCGTTTGACTCGCTTGTCGCGGGTGGAACGAAGCCGGAGAATGCGGCTCCGCTTGCCAAAGCAATCACGACTGCAGAGCGAGATGGGATAACCAGCCATGGGCTCGCCTATCTCCCCACGTATCTGGAGCATGTGGCATGTGGAAAGGTTGATGGTCAGGCTCAACCCATCGTCACGGTCGATAACGGTGTCGTGATGGTGGACGCAAAGAGCGGATTCGCACACCCGGCCATTGCTGCAGGCTTCGAGCGGCTAATTGAAGTCGCGCGGAACAACGGCGTGGCTTGCCTCGCGGTGAAGAACTCTTACAACGCAGGCACGCTTGGGTATCACGCCGAGACCCTTGCATCAGCAGGTCTGTTGTCCCTTTGTTTCACTAATGCGCCGGCCTCAATCGCGCCGTTCGGAGGCACAAAAGCAGTCATCGGTACCAACCCGTTTGCGTTGGGCGTTCCCGACATGAACGGTGGATGCGCACTCGTGATTGACCAATGTTCAAGCGTTGTCGCGAAGTCGGAGCTTTTCAGGCATGTGCAAGCCGGTACGGCAATTCCGCAGGGCTGGGCGCTGGATGCAAACGGTCAGCCGACTACCGACCCTGCAGAGGGGCTCAAGGGGACGATGGTGCCATCGGGCGGCTACAAAGGTTTCGGAGTCGGATTGATGGTGGAAGTGTTTGCTGCCTTGATGACTGGAGCAACTTTAGGACTGAACGCATCACCGTTCAGTGGTCTGGTAGGAGGCCCTCCGAAAACTGGACAGTTCTTCATTGCCATCAATCCGGTGTTGACCGGCGGGGCGGAGATTGCAAATCGACTGAAGGTCATTGCGGACGCCATCGACGCTCAACCTGGCACGCAAAAGCCTGGGGACCGGGAGCGGCGGGCAAGGCAAAAAAGCCAAGCCGAAGGGGTCGCGGTGAGTGGGCAGTTGCTCGAAAAAATCAAGAATCTGGCAATGCCTCGGTAAGTGCAAAGTGTGGGGAGAAAGAGGTTTCCCTCTCTGCTAGGCGAGCGCCTCGAGACGCACCGTCGAGAGGTGCGGTGCCCCTGCGAAGTAAGTGAGCTGATGAAGTGTTAAAGATGGCAGTGCCGCGCAGAGCTACTTCGCTGTGACTGCCTTTCCAAAATAAGCAACGTCGCATGTTACAGACAATAAGGACTACGAATGAACAAGAGATGGATCGGAGGGGCTTTGATTGGTTTCGCCATGCTGGCTTCGGGCATCGCTCATGCTCAAGCTTCGGTAACGCTTTACGGCGTAATCGATGAAGGTATCGATTTCACCAACAACAGTGGTGGCAATTCACTTTGGCACATGCGCGACGGTACGTACGACGGTCAGTACGGAAGTCGTTGGGGGCTGAAAGGAAAGGAGGACCTTGGCGGAGGGCTCAGTGCGCTGTTCCTGTTGGAGAATGGCTTCAGTCTCGAGAATGGGCAACTCCGACAGGGCGGTCTTTTGTTCGGTCGTCAGGGTTACGTTGGCCTGTCTCACCACTCCTACGGTACGCTGACTTTTGGTCGACAGTACGATTCCATCGTTGACTTCCTCCAGCCTGTGACGGCTCCCGGAAACTTCGGCGGTCCCATCGTCCATTCCGGTGACATCGACAACACCATCAATTCGTTCCGGGTCAACAACTCTGTGAAGTATCGAAGCCCCAACCTTCAAGGCTTTGAGTTCGGAGGTATGTACAGCTTTACCAACACAAATGCTCCGGGGCGTGGCACCACAGGAATGTGGAGTTTAGGCGGTACCTACACGATAAGTGGATTGACCGTGAGCGGCGCCTACTTCCACGCGAAGAACCCGGCTCTCCTTTTCGTAGATGGCGACTTTGTCGCAAACACGACTGGAGCAGCAATTGGCGCCGGTGGTCCTTTCAGTTACGTCGGCAACCCCAGCAACCAGCAAATTTTCGGCGCGGGGGCAACCTACACGATTGGCAATGCGCTTTTCGGGCTCGACTACACCAACACTAAGTTCGATAACGCGAACGGAACGAACGGAACTGTTAAGTTCCAAAACTACGAAGCGTTCGGCCGCTACAACCTGACGCCTGCATGGTCGGTGGGAGCAGCCTACACTTACACGCACGGCGACGTGGGCTATAGCCAGACCGTCCTGGTTTATCACCAAGTCGCGCTCATGACGAACTACAACCTGTCGAAGCGAACCGGCGTCTATGCAATGGGCGTGTATCAGAAGGCCGCGGCCGGCGCAGCGTTGGCTGATATTTTTGACGGTGTGACCGGCAACGCTTCGAGCAACAATCATCAAATCGCGCTGCGCCTCGGGATGTACCACAAGTTTTAAGCCGCCCAACGCAACGCGCTTTCGCTGGAACGGCCGCTACCTAGCGGCCGCTTTGTTTTGCACGCTATGCACGTCGCCATGCATGAGGATGGCGCCTATTTACTGTGAGACGAAGGTGTTCTACCTACTTCGAATCGACAGTAGTAGCACTACGGCGCTTCAGCGCAGAGAAAAGGCCTTGATTATCAAGGCCTTTTTCTTTGTGTCAACAAATCACTGTTCGACGATTTTCCGGAAGCCTTGCTGTTGGTTCCGGAAGCAGGTCACCCGCACCAAAACAAAGCGCTGGCAGTCGGAGGGTAGCTTCCCCTGCCCCTGTCCTTGCTCTCAAATCCATCTTGACAGCCCGAGATACCCGACCTTTGATTGAAGGGCGTGCTGAGCCTGGCTGGGCACGTTGTCGCCGAATATGCGGCATCGGACCTGAACGATGTCCGCCCACGGAATTGTCACTGAGAGATTTCCTGTTAATCAACACCAAGGAGAATGGAAATGGGCTCTTGCTTCAAGTTCATCGCTCGCATGTTGATTGCAAGCATGTTGCTGCTCCCCTTTCACCCGGTGTATGCCGGTATCGTCGGGACCCAACAGGTGATCAACTCGGCACAGGCACAGGGCGCCCGCGACAAGGTGCTGAACTTCGTCAGCCGTGCCGATGTCCAGCGCCAGTTAGAAACGCTCGGAACCTCCCCGGAGCAGGCTAAGGCCCGTGTCGCAAGTATGACTGACGACGAAGTCACAACCGTCGCAGGCAAGCTCGACACGCTGCCCGCCGGCGGCAACTCCGGCTGGGCCGTCGCCGTGATTCTCATCGTCCTGGCTGCCGGTATCCTTTACTACGTGTACAAATAACCGCGCACGTGCCGCACGGGATGTTTGCCGGCCGGCTGGCTGGCATTCTTTTTTTGGCAGGGACGCTTGTCGGCTGCGCAATCGCTCCACAGACACGCCTGCTGGAACAGAATCGCCCAACCGATTTACCCCCGCGGGTGGAGCTTGCGGCGGTACCGTTCTTCCCGCAGGACGATTATCAGTGCGGCCCTGCAGCACTGGCCACGGTGCTCACTAGCGCCGGGGTAGCGCTCACGCCGGAAACGCTGGTCGATCAGGTTTACCTGCCGGCGCGCAAGGGGAGCTTGCAGGTTGAAATGCTGGCCACCACGCGCCGCAACGGTCTGCTCCCCTACGTTCTGGCTCCGCAGTTGATCGATGTGCTTCGCGAGGTCGCGTCGGGAACGCCAGTGCTTGTCCTGCAGAATATGCTGGTGAGCTGGTACCCGCTATGGCATTACGCGGTGGTCATCGGGTATGACCTGGACAAGTCCAGGCTCATCCTGCGCTCGGGAAAGAACCCGCGCCAAGTGTTGCCATTCTGGTATTTTGAACACACTTGGGCATTCAGCGATCATTGGGCCATGCTCGCGATCCGCGCAGACCACGTGCCGGAAACGGCCAGTGAACATGGCTACGCGTCGGCCGTGGCGGCCCTGGAAGCCAGCGGGAAAGCCGCTGCCGCTACCACCGCCTATACGTCCCTGCTGGCACGTTGGCCGTCAAGCCTGGCGGGTGAAATCGGCCTGGGCAACGCGCTCTACGCGCGTGGCCAACTGCGCGAAGCGGAAGCAGCTTATCGGCGGGCGACCAAGGATCATCCGGATTCCGCCCCCGCATTCAATAATCTGGCGCAGACCCTCGCTGATCAGGGCAGGCTCCCGGAAGCCTTGCAGGCAGCCCAACACGCGGTGGGTCTCGGCGGGCCGTTCCTGCCGGCGTCCCAAGCTACCCTCAGGTCGATACTCGACAAAGAGACGGCCCCCGCATCGGCCCGTTGAGGCGCGTTCCCACTCGCACGCTGCGCACACGGCTTGATCGCAAGGGCGAGCCCATCGCCTCGTTCCTATGGTTTTCCCCAGCGAGCCCCAACCACGGGGCGGCGCGCCATCTGGCCCAAAGAAATCAAATCATCTGGTGCTATCAGCGGACACGCAGAAATTCATAATAGGCGCTATAAATCAAGGATGGACTTTCATAAGTGAGGGGGCTGTTATGCTTGCGTCACTGTCTCGCGTGATCTACCGATTCTGTATGATCGCCTTGGCGGCGAGCTGCACTGCCGTGGCGCTTCCCGCCGCGGCACAGACCCCGCAGCGCGGCGGCACACTCAACATCCTCAGCATCTCCGCGATCAATACCCTGAACCCGGCCATCCAGTCGGGCGTGGCGACCGCCATGCCGGGTTCGCAGTTGTTCGCCAGCTTGCTGGAGAGTGATGCCGACTGGAAGCCGCATCCCTATCTGGCGGATTCGTGGGAGGTCTCGAAAGACGGCCTCGCATACACGTTTCATCTGAACAAGAACGCCGTGTTCCACGACGGCAAGCCGATCACCTCGGCCGACGTGGCGTTCTCGCTGGAGACCGTCAAGCAGAATCATCCCTTCGGCCCCGCCATGTTCGCCTCGGTGGCGCGCGTGGAGACGCCCGATCCGCTCACGGCGGTGTTCAGGTTGTCGAAACCCAACCCGGCGTTGCTGCTGGCGGTTTCGACACCGGCCCTGCTGCCGATTATCCCGAAGCACATCTACGACAACGGTCCGATCCGCAGCAACCCGCGCAACAATTCGCCAGTCGGTTCGGGACCGTTCAAATTCGTCGAATACAAGCCCGGCGAATATCTCGTGCTCGAACGCTTCGACAAATTCTTTCGGCCCGGCCGCCCGTACCTCGATCGCATCACCTATACGATCATGAAAGACCCGTCGGCGATGACGCTGGCGGTGTCGCGCGGCGATATCCAGTATGTCGCCTATGGCCCGATGCGCCTGTCCGACGTCGACCGCCTGGCCAAACAGTCGAACCTGATGGTGACCAACAAGGGGTACGAGGGTGTCGGCACGCTGACGTGGCTGGCCTTCAATGTGCGCAACAAACCGTTGTCCGATGTGCGGGTGCGGCAGGCGATTTCCTATGCGATCGACAGGAAATTCATCACCGAAAAATTGCAGCTGGGCCGTTCCAAACCGGCTTACGGTCCCATTGTGGCGTCCAGCCCGTTCTATAATCCCTCGCTCAATCACTACGATCTGAACCTGGACCGCGCCAACCAGTTGCTTGACGCGGCCGGCTTTCCCAAGAACGCGCAGGGCGTGCGGTTTCCGCTGCGGCTCGATTACATTCCGGCCAATATCGACAGTTCGCAGGTCATTGCCGAATACCTCAAGCCGCAGTTGAAGAAAATTGGCGTCGAAGTGCAGCTTCGTCCGTCGCCCGATTTTCCGACCTGGTCGCAGCGTGTTTCCAACGGCGATTTCGACATGACCACCGACATCGTCTTCAACTGGGGCGACCCGGTCATCGGTGTGGCGCGCACCTATATGTCGTCCAATATCAAGAAGGGCGTGATCTGGTCGAACACGCAAGGCTACGTCAATCCGAAGGTCGACCAGTTGCTGGGCGAGGCCGCGGTCGAGAACGACGCGGCCAAGCGGCACGCGCTGTACAACGATTTCCAGAAAATCGTCAACGAAGAGCTGCCGGTCGCCTATCTGCTGCAAGTGCCGTACCAGACCATCTACAGCAAGTCGCTCAAGAACGTGCCGCTCGGCGTGTGGGGCGCGTTCGCACCGTTCGACGACGTCTACTGGGCAAAAGCCCCCGGCTGATGCCGCTCGGCCACGAGCAAGGCAACCTTCTTCGATAAGGAGATGCGTGGCGATGAGGAACTTAGGGTACATAACCCAGCGGCTCGGCTACGGCCTGGTGATGGTACTGGCGGTGGTCGTGCTCAATTTCCTGCTGCTGCGGCTCGCGCCTGGTGACATCGCCGACATGCTGGCCGCGCAGGCGGGCGGGGCGACGCAGGAGCAGGTCCAGCAGATTCGCCAGCAGCTTGGGCTCGACCGGGGCGTCGGCACACAACTGGCCACTTATCTCAAGGAAGTGGCGCAGGGACATCTCGGCCAGTCGCTGTACTACAACGCGTCGGTCTCACAATTGATTCTCGACCGGGCGCCCGCCACGCTGGCGCTGGTGGTGTTGGCGCTGCTGCTGGCCATCGTGATCGGCACGCTGCTGGGCATCGTGTCGGCGCGCAAGCCGCGCGGCTGGCTCAGCCACGTGGTGACGGTGGTCTCGCTGGTGGGATTTTCGGCGCCCGTGTTCTGGAGCGGCATCATGCTGCTGATCGTGTTTGCCTACTGGATTCCGCTGTTCCCGGCTTCGGGCATGCTCGACGTCGGCGTGCCGCCCACCGGCTTCACCAAATACGTCCAGATCGCGCATCACCTGGTACTGCCGGTAACGACGCTGGCACTGGTCTACCTGGCGCAATATAGCCGTCAGGCCCGCGCCAGCATGCTCGACGTGCTGGGCGCCGACTACATTCGAACCGCGCGTGCCAAGGGCCTGACGGAACGCCGCGTGGTCTACGTACATGCGCTCAAGAACGCCTTGATCCCCATCGTCACGCTCGCCGGCCTGCAATTCAGCCAGGTGCTGGCGGGCGCGGTGCTGGTCGAGACCGTGTTCAATTGGCCGGGCCTTGGGCGGCTGGCGTTCGACGCCGTGCTCAATCGCGACTATGCGCTGCTACTGGGCATCCTGCTGGCTTCGGCGATTCTGGTGGTGATCATGAACATGCTCACCGATTTTTCATACCGGCTGCTGGATCCGCGCATGAGGAGTACCCGCTGATGAACACCGGGTGGAAACTTTTCCTGGCCAACCGGGGCGCGGTGGCAGGCGCGCTGGTGCTGGTGCTGATCGTGCTGTCCGCCATGCTGGGACCGGTCCTGTATCACGTGGCGCCATTTGACATGGTCGGCGCGCCGATGACCGGGCCGGGCGGCGAGCAACCGCTGGGCACCGACTATCTGGGCCGCGATGTGCTCGCCGGCTTGCTGTATGGCGCGCGCACTACGCTGGAAATGGGCGTGGCAGCCACGCTTTGCACCGTCTTCATCGGCGTGACCATTGGCGCACTGGCGGGCTTCCACGGCGGCTGGGTTGACAATCTTTTGATGCGCATCACCGAGTTCTTCCAGGTCTTGCCGCCGATTCTGCTGGCGATGGTGCTGGTCGCCGTGATCGGTCCGAGCATTCTGACCATCGTGCTGGTGATCGGCGCGGTGAGCTGGACCCCCATCGCCCGCCTGACGCGTGCCGAATTCATGAAGATCAAGGAGCGCGAGTTCGTGATGGCCGCACGTGCCGTCGGGGCGCGCAGTCTGCGCATCATGTTTCGCGTGATCCTGCCCAATGCGCTGCCGCCGCTGATCGTGTCAGGCGCACTCACGATCGGGGTGGCGATCCTGTTCGAATCTGGCCTGAGCTTCATTGGCCTGGGCGATCCGGATGTGATGAGCTGGGGCTACATGATCGGCAACTCGCGCGACCGCATTTTCGATAGCTGGTGGGCGGTGATGTTTCCGGGCCTGGCGATCTTCCTGACCGTGTTCGCCATCAGCCTGATCGGCGACGGGCTTAACGATGCCTTCAACCCGAAACTGAGGAATCGCTGACCATGGCGCAAGCATCCTCCTCACCGTTGCTGGAAGTGAAGGACCTGGAGGTGGAGTTCACCACCAGCGCCGGCGTGGCGCGCGTACTCGACAAGGTAAGTTTCGCGCTCGGCGACGGCGAGACGCTCGGCATCGTGGGCGAGAGCGGCTGCGGCAAGAGCATGACCAGCCTGGCGATCCTGCGCCTGATTCCCAGCCCGCCGGGACGCATCGTCGGCGGCGAGATCCGGTTGCGCGGCGAAAACCTGCTCGATGCCAGCGAGGCGCGCATCCAGGACGTGCGCGGCAACGAAATCTCGATGATCTTCCAGGAACCGATGACCGCGCTCAATCCGGTGTTCACCATCGGCCAGCAGATCATGGAAACCCTTCGCCGGCACCAGGGCAAGCGCGGCGGCGAGGCACGCGAAGCCGCCATCGAACTGCTGCGCTCGGTGCATATTCCCGAGCCGCACAAGCGCGTCGACCAATATCCGCACCAACTGTCCGGCGGCATGCGCCAGCGCGCCATGATCGCCATGGCGCTTGCGTGCAAACCCAAGGTGCTGATTGCCGACGAGCCCACCACCGCGCTCGACGTGACCGTGCAGGCGCAGATCTTCGACCTGATGCGCGAACTGCATGAAACCGCTGGCACGGCGATCATGCTGATTACCCACAACATGGGCGCCATCGCGGAACTGGCCGACCGCGTGATCGTGATGTACGCGGGCCGCAAGGTCGAGGAAGGGCGGGTCGAGGATGTCATCAAGCATCCGCGGCATCCCTATACGCAGGGACTGTTGCGCTGCGTGCTGCAGGTTCGGGAAGATGTCGACGAGAACCGGGCGCCGCTGCCGGCCATTCCCGGCGTGGTGCCGGCCCTGACAGAGCTGGGCCACGGCTGTGCCTTCGCGCCACGCTGCCCGCACGCGAATGCGCATTGCCGCGAAGCGGTGCCGCCCCTGATCCCGTTGGGCGAGGGGCAGGTCGCCGCATGCTGGCGTGCCGAGGAGTTGATGCGCCAGGGGGCGGTATGAGCGAGAACTTGCTGGAAGTCAACGACCTGCGGGTGTATTACACGCTGGACCGCCCGACCTGGTTTGCCCCGGCGCAGACCGTGTATGCGGTCGATGGCGTGAGTTTCTCGGTGCGACGCGGCACGGCCTTCGGCCTGGTTGGCGAAAGCGGCTGCGGCAAATCGACCACCGCACTGGCCACGCTGCGCCTGATCGAACCTACCAGTGGCTCGATCCGGCTCGACAAGACCGAACTCACCACGCTCGGCAGCCATGCCTTGCGCAGCATGCGGCAGCGCATGCAGATCATTTTTCAGGACCCATACTCGTCGCTCAACCCGCGCAGCCGGGTGGCCGATATCATCGAGGAACCGATGATCCTGCTGACGGGTATGCGTGAACCGGAGCGGCGCCAACGGGTCGACGAACTGATCCGGCGCGTCGGACTTCGGCCGGAACAGAAGCGCCTGTTTCCCCACCAGTTCTCCGGCGGCCAGCGCCAGCGCATCGGTATCGCCCGCGCCCTGGCGGCGCGGCCCGAACTGGTCGTGTGTGACGAACCGGTATCGGCGCTCGACGTAGCGATCCAGGCGCAGATCCTCAATCTCCTGGCCGAACTGCGGCACGATCTGGGCTTGACCTATTTGTTCATTTCGCACGACTTGGCCGTGGTGCAACACCTGTGCGAAGCGCTGGCGGTGATGTACCTCGGCAAGATCGTCGAGCAGGGCGACCGCCGTGCGGTATTCAGCCAGCCGCTGCATCCGTACACGCACGCGCTGCTCTCGGCCGAGCCCGCCAAGGACCCCGCGCTGCGGCAGTCCAGCCGGCGCGTAGCGCTGCAAGGCGACCCCCCGAGCCCGATCAATCCGCCGTCCGGCTGCCGATTCCACACCCGCTGTCCGTATGCCGAGGCACGCTGCCGTCAGGAATTGCCGAGCCTGCGCGAGGTGGCGCCGGGCCATGCGGTTGCGTGCCATCTGGTGCGGGTCGAAGGCGGGAAAATCATTTCGCCGGTCTCGATGCCTGCCACGGTCATGCAATTCCACCGAGACGCGGTGCCAACGAGCCGCGGCGGCTGATCGCGGGACAGCCGGCACGCCAAGCGAGAATGAGATGACAGCCAAGACCACCATCTTCTGTGCCAAGAAAATCATTACGATCAATGCCAGCCAGCCCACCGCCACGCACGTGGCGGTGCGCGACGGCCGCATCCTCGGCGTCGGCTCGCTCGAAGAATTGCAGGGGTGGGGGCCGTACGATCTTGACGAGCGCTTCGCCGATAAAGTGCTGATGCCGGGGTTGGTGGAAGGGCATTGCCACTTGGCCGAGGGCGGCATGTGGCGCAACGCCTACGTCGGCTACTATGATCGGCGTGGGCCGGACGGCACCTTGTGGAAGGGCTTGAAAAGCTTCGACGAGGTTGTCGAGCGCCTGCGCGAGGCGCAGGCGCGCCTGTCCGATTCGACCGAGCCGCTGCTGGCCTGGGGCTTCGATCCGATCTATTTCAAGGGGCCGCGCATGACCGCGCGTGACCTCGACCGCGTGTCCCCCACGCGGCCGGTCATCGTATTGCATGCCAGCTTCCACTTGATGAACGTCAACAGCGCGATGCTGCGCGCGGCCGATATCACGGCCGACACACCCATCGAAGGCATTCCGAAAGGGCCGGACGGCCAGCCCAGCGGGGAGCTGCAGGAGTTCGCGGCCATGTATCTCGTTTACCGGGTGATTGGCGACATCTCTTCCGTGGGGGCCGCCCAGGATCCTGTCGCGCTAAGGCGTTTCGGTGAGATAGCGCGCGGTGTCGGTGTGACGACCGCGACGGATCTGGTCAACGACCTGAGCGAGGCGACCATCACCAATATGCGCGAGATCACGGCTGATGAGGACTACCCGGTCCGCATCGTGCCGGCCTTCGCGCCGATGCGCGTCAAGTCGGGGGAGACCGGTGCGCAGCGCGTCCTGGACACGCTGCCGCTTTCCACCGACAAACTGCGCTTCGGCCTGGTCAAGTTGGTGATCGACGGCTCGATTCAGGGCTTTACCGCACGCTTGCGCTGGCCCGGTTATTACAACGGCAGCCCCAACGGCCTGTGGCTGGTGCCACCGCAACAAGTCGCGCAGCAGGTGGCCGAATACCACAAGGCGGGCTTGCAGGTGCACATTCACACCAACGGCGACGAGGCCTCGGAAGTGGCGCTCGACGCGATCGAAGGGGTGCTTCGTGCCGCCCCGCGCTGGGATCATCGACACACGCTGCAACATTGCCAGATGGCCGACACTGCGCAATTCCAGCGCATGGCCAGCTTGGGCGTCTGCGTCAACCTGTTCAGCAACCACCTCTATTACTGGGGCGATGCACATTACACCCAAACGATGGGGCCGGAGCGCGCCAACCGCATGGACGCCGCCGGCACCGCCAAGCGGCTAGGTGTGAATTTTGCGATTCATTCCGATGCGCCGATTACGCCGCTCGGGCCGCTGTTTACCGCGTGGTGCGCAGTCAACCGGCAAACCGCTTCAGGCCGGGTGCTGGGCGAGGCCGAGCGCATTTCCGTGGAAGACGCCCTGCACGCCATCACACTCGGCGCGGCCTACACGCTCAAGATGGATCATCAGATCGGCAGCCTCGAAGCCGGCAAGTTCGCCGACTTCGCGGTACTGGAGCAAGACCCGCTGGCGGTGCCCGCGAGCGCGTTGAAAGATATTCCGGTGTGGGGTACCGTGCTGGGCGGCCGAGTGTTCCCGGCGCCGGGGGGGTGAGGCCGTGAATACCCCGCTCCCCGTCGCGCCGATTGCCCTGACCATCCTCAGCGGCTTTCTCGGCGCGGGCAAGACCACGCTGCTCAATCGCATTTTGCGCGCGCCTCACGGCCTGCGCATCGCCGTGCTGATCAATGACTTCGGGGACATCAATATCGATGCCGCGCTCGTCGCGCGGCGCGACGAGGAGGTGATTGACCTCGCCAACGGCTGCATTTGCTGCTCGATCGGCAGTGAGTTGATGGCGGCGCTGCTGAAAATCGCAGAACGCCCCGCGCGGCCGGACTATCTCATCATCGAAGCGAGCGGTGTGTCGGATCCCTGGAAAATCGCCCAGATCGGCTTGGCCGACCCGGCCTTCCGGCTCGACGGCGTGATCGTGCTGGCCGACGCCGAAGCGGTTCGCTCGCTGGCGAGCGACCGATACGTCGGCGATATCGTGCGCAGGCAACTGACTGCGGCCGACATCGTGGTGCTGAACAAGACAGACCTGATCAGCGTGTCACAACGGGCCGAGGTAAGCGCCTGGTTGCGCACCCTCGCGCCCGACGCCAGGCAGTTTGCGGCGGTGCAGGCCGACGTGCCGATGGCCGTGCTGCTCGGCGCCGGTACCGAACCGATAGCACGCGCCGCGCGCCAGGAAGGCGCAGCCGGGCACGGGCACGCCCATCACCACGACCGCCAGTTCGACAGTTGGAGCTTCACCGCTGACCGGCCGTTTTGCCGTGCGGCGCTCGAACGGGTGCTGGATGGCCTGCCAACAGACTTGCTGCGCGGCAAGGGGCTGTTGTTGTTGCAGGACGACCTGGAGCATCCGGCGCTGCTGCAAATCGTCGGGCGCCGGCGCACGTTGATGCGCAGCCCTGCATGGCGCGACAGCCCGCGCACGGCGCTGGTATTGATCGGCGTATCGGGAAGCCTCGATCCGGCGGCGCTGGACGCGGCGTTTACCGCCGCATTGGCTTAGAAACGACAAGGGGCGCCATCTGCGCGTCCGCGATCAGCAGCTTGCGAACGCATGCACGAGGCGGTTAAAAGCGCCGGCGTTCGACACATTCATCCCGTGCGACGCCCCGCTGATGGTCTGTCTTTCCGCTTGGTCGATCCATCCTGCCAACTTTTCGACGTTGTTGCGGAACATGCGAGGGCTGCGCTGCCCGTCGATCAGCAAAGTCCTGCATTTCACGTCGCGTGCGATATCACAAGAATATGCCGGCAATGGATCGCGGAATTGCTTGGGCAGCGTGCCCGCATTGTCGATCGCCATGGTGCGGAACGCAACGGGACTCTTGCGCCATGATCCGGGCACGCTCACCGAGTCGACGAAAAGCTCCAGTCCCGCGTCGATCTGCTGGCTATCGATGAGTTCAGCGACACGCGCTCGCAGGACATTGGTCGCGGCCGGCAGCGACGCGTCCGACATCCCCTCGATCTGGAGCGGGCCGCCCGGGTCCGCGAGCGTCAACGTCTTCACGAGCCGCGGATGTTCGCGTGCCACATGAAACGCCACGCAGCCGCCGCGCGAATGCCCCACCAGATGCACGGGCCCAAGGTCGATCGCCGCGATGAACTCGGCCACCTCGGCGACATGCGTCTGCCAGCCGAATTCGGCCTGGATGCAAGCCTCGCTCGCCGGCCAGTAGTGGCTCAGGCTCACCGAGATGCAGCGGAAATGCTGCGACAGCGCCGCAGTCTGCGCGCTCCAGTAGCGATAGTCGCAAAGCGACCCGTGCACGAATACCAGCGGTTCGCCTTCTCCGCACTCAACGTACGGCACGCAGATGCCCGATGCGATGGTCGCAAACGACAAATCCGGTACGGCAAGCACTGAGAGGTCGGTACGGGCGTTCATTATGTGGCTCCTTTGAGGCCACTATGCCCGATGTCGCCGCCTTGGAAAATCGCGTAATATTGATCGAATCTATCTAATTTTCTGATGCCAGCCCAATGAAAGCTCTCGACCTTGACGTCATGACGATGATCGTCGCCGTCGCTGACGCAGGCAACATAAGCCGGGCGGCGGAAGTCGTGCATCGTTCGCAATCGGCGGTGAGCATGCAGATCAAGACGCTCGAGACTGCGCTCGGCAAGCCGCTTTTCGTCCGCAAGCCGAGAAGTGTGGTCCCGACGCAGGATGGCGAAGTCCTGCTCACTTACGCGCGCCGCATGCTCGCATTGCGCGACGAGGCTTGGGCCGCAGTGGTTCGGCCGGACGTGACCGGGCGCGTGAGCATCGGCGTGCCGGACGATTACGCCTCGTCGCTCCTGCCGCCGATCCTCAAAAAGTTTTCCGCGAGCTATCCGAAGGTGGAGATTCAGGTCGTCGGATTGCCGAGCGTCGCACTCGCGCCGATGGTGAAAGATGGTTCTGTCGATCTTGTGTGCGCGACGCGGGTCAAGGGCCTGTCAGGGGAGTTCATCCGTCTCGAGCCGATGGAATGGGCGGCGGCACCGAGCGCCGATGAAATTTGGAGCGAACGGCCGTTGCCGATCGCGGTGTTCCTGCCGGGCAGCGTCGCGAGAGAGAACGCTATTCGCAGTCTTGAGCGCGCAAAGATTCCCTACCGGACCTCGTATGAAAGTCCAAGTCTGCTCGGCCTGCTGTCGATGGCCGAAGCGGGGCTTGCCATTGTTCCGCTCGCACGATGCGCGGTTCCGGCGCATTTCGCGCTGCTCGGTCAAGCGCAGGGCTTACCGAAGATTGACGCGCTTGAAATGGTTCTGGCGCGAAGCACGGGTTCGAAGCGGCCGCCATGCGATTTCCTCGCAGAGAAGATCCTCTCGGAGTTGAGGCGCTAGCCGGAGGCACCGCTGCTATTGAGGCCTTTCCGCTTCATCCAGCAACTTCGTTGAATTCGCCTGATTAGAGATCAAGCACCAGGGACTCGCCCTTGCAACCCGAGACACACACCGTCATCACCGCGTTACTCTCACGCTCGCTCGCGCTCAATACCGAGTCGCGATGGTCCGGCTCGCCGGACAGCACGCGGGTCTTGCATGCGCCGCACAATCCTTGCGTGCAGCCATGCTGGACATCGACGCCAGCGTCGAGCAGTGTCTGCAGCAGCGTCGTGCCCGGTGCGACTTCGAGGCTGCGTCTCGAGCGGCTCAATTCGACGCGGTAACGCTTCTTCGTTTCCGCTGGCGCATCGCGTGCCACGAAGCGCTCCAGATGAACATGCGCAATTCCGAGCTCGCTGCAATGGCGCTCGAAATCGTCCAGCATCGGCGTCGGACCGCACGCGTAGAAATGTGCGTCGCGGCGACGGGTGGCGAGAAACTGCATCAGGCCGACGCGCTCACCGTGCTCGTCGTTGAAATGCCACTTGACCTCGAGTCCGAGCGCCTCGATCTCGTCAACAAACGCCGCCTCGCGACGCGAACGCGCGCAGTACAGCAACTCCACCGATCGCCCGAGCGCGCAAAGCCGCCGCGCCATCGACAGGATCGGCGTAATGCCGACCCCGCCAGCGATCAGCACCGTATGGACCGCCTCCTCGTGCAACGGAAAATTGTTGCGCGGACGGGAAATTTCGATCCGGGCCCCGACCCGCAACTGCTCGTGCACGTAGCGCGATCCACCGCGGCTTTCTTCGACATTGAGCACGCCGATAACATACCGGTCTTTGTCTTCTGCGGAATTGCACAGCGAATAGCTGCGAATCATCTCGTTGGGCAGATGAAGATCGATGTGAGCACCTGCGTCGAATTCAGGGAATGCCGAACCGGGCTGCGGCCGCAACTCCACGCTGACCACGCGTTGCGCCTCGTAGCGAATGGCATGGACCGTCGCGCGCAACTGTGTGGTTTCCGGCTTGTCGCGCACGCGCGGCGGATGGTAAACCACCAGCATTTCCAGCGTCGAATCGCCGAGATTGCGGAAGGAATGCGGCACGCCCGCTGAAATGGGGCTGACCGAGCCCGCCCTGACCTCATTGATTTCGTCGCCGACGGTCACTTCGCCGTGCCCGGAGAGCACGTAAAACAGGTGAGCGTGCGGCTCGACATGCGTTGGAGAAAATCCGCCGGGGCCGACCGACGTCAGCTCGATACTGTACGCATTACCGGTGTATGTGGTGTCGGTGATCGTCTTGTACCCGGACTTGTTGATGAACAATCCCGTCAGCGGAATCCACGACACTTCGTCCACATGCCACGTGACCGGAGCTTCGGCGGTTGTCGTAACGGACGGCTGGGTTTCGCGCATGGCGACGTTCATTTCATCTCCTCCAGAACTGGTTCGCGTCACGTCAGCGGGGCTGACCGCGTGCTCGTATCAAGCGCTATCGTTGCGGGGTATGGGAACGTGGCTATACTCGATTCAAAGCCGCGTCGTTATGCGAATACTAGACACCGCGGTCATGGTTGATCAAGATTGATTTTTAAAATCGACATGAAGAAGCAAAACGACTTTCTGACTCGCGAAGAAGCGCTTGCGACGCTCGGCGTAAAAGTGGCCACCCTTTATTCGTATGTAAGCCGTGGCTTGATACGCAGTGTCCCCGTGGCGGGAACCAAACGCCATCTCTACGCGAGCGAGGATGTCGAACGCTTCGCGGCGCGCGGGCGCGGAAGGCTGCCGCGCTCCATCACGGCTGGAACGTCGATGCGCTGGGGCGAGCCCGTGGTCGCCTCGGCGATCACCTATATCGACGAGCGTGGCCCCGTCTATCGCAACCGGCGCGCGCTTGATCTGGCCCAAGCCGGCCATGCATTCGAGGTGGTCGTGCATTTTCTGATCACGGGTGTCTGGCAGGATACGCAGGCGGACTGGCCGCTCGCCGACATCCCTGCCGACACGGCCGCGTTGCTCGCGTCGCATGCCAAGGCGATCGCACCCGATGACATCGGCAATCTGATGGCCATGATCGCCCTGTCACTCGGCATGCGCGCAAGGGATCGGGCAGAGATGGCCGATGGAACTACCGTGCAGATGGCGCGCACGATCCTTCATGCGTTCACCGGTTGCCTTGGCTTTCTTTCGAAGCATGGGCGGTACATCGCGCGCAAACCGGGGGAACCGCTTGCCGCATGGGCGTTGCGCGCGAGTGGCGCGCCTGTGACACCGCAAGCCGTGCAGGCGATCAACGCCGCGCTTGTGATTCTCGCCGATCATGAACTCGCGCCTGCCACGTTCGCAGCACGTGTCGCGGCCTCGATCGATGCGGGGCTATGCAACTGCGTCGCCGCTGCCATCAGCGCGCATGTGGGCTATTCGACAGGGGCAGTGACCGATCGCGTGGAAACGCAGCTATTCGACGATCCCCGTGGCGGTGTGCCGAACTCGCGCCTGGAACTTGTGCGCACGCGCGGCGCCAGCCTGTACGGCTTCAATCATCCGCTGTACCCGGCGGGCGACCCGCGAGCTGAATGGATCCTTTCGCTGGCGAGCGGCTGTGGTGAGAACGATCCTTCAGTGCGCAAAACACTGAAGTTTCTTGCGCGCCTACGCGACGAGACCGGCATGACGCCAGGACTCGCTCTGGCCCTGGTGCCCCTGACGCGCGCGCTCGGCATGCCGAGAGGAAGTGCCACGGCATTGTGGATTCTCGGTCGGACGGCAGGCTGGTGCGCACACGTCGTCGAGCAGCGCATGCAGGCGTTCATGCTACGTCCGCGCGCGAAGTACATTTCGGCAGTGCCCAACGGCGGCTGACCGATCAAGCTGACAACGCCGTGGTGAGGCAATGCCGCGTGCATTGCCTCACCCGTGACGTCAGTTATTCACAGCTTTGACGACATACTGACTGGTCGGCACAACATCAATCTTGTCGAAGTCGATGAAGCGCGCACAGCTGTCCCTCATCGCCTTCACGTTGTGCTGGAACTTCTCCTCGTCGCCGACCGCATCGAAGAACGCACGCGGGTCCGTCATCGCCGCCGCCGGAAAGCACTCCTCCACGATCGCGTCATACCCGGGGGCCCCATGCGTTAACGCGCGGACGACAACGTTCTGCACATAAAGAAAGTTGTCCTGCGTGTCGATCGCGACGCGCGTGTGGTGGTTGTGCCAGACATCCAGCCATGCCTCGTGCGTCAGGCGCGGCGGGCGCTTAAGAAACGCAAGCTGCGAAAACCCGCTGGTCCGTTCACCCGGTTTCGCCGGGAAGCGCGTATTGCGGATCGGCTGCGATTCTGTTACGAGGTAAGCGGCCATGTGCGGCACGACGGCACGCACTGCGTCGTCGTACGGCTGACGGAACATCGGTACCGCGCTGTCGATCCAGATGGCCACGCTGCCGTCGATCTTTGGCAGCGTGTTCGCCTGACGCAGCGCCGCCGCGGGCTCGACGTCGGCATCGGCGACATTGATCTGCACGCCATGCGCGCCGAGCGATAGCAGTTTGTCGGCGAGCTTCGCGCGCACCGTGCGGCTCCACTGATCAGGCGAGGTCTGTGTCTCACGCCACAACACATAAACGACTTTTTCCATCGCAGGGGCTCCGGTTTGAACTTCGAGAGTTGGCGAACGCTGCCGGCGGCACGCATGTTGTGCTCCCCAGTCTAGCCGCCCAGGTGTTTGAGCCGATTCGTCCAAACGGGTTAGATGCCGGCGATGGACCCAAAGGACGCGTCTTTGAGTTGATTTGCCATGCCTTCGTAATAGTCGAGCTTCTGCTCCGGCGCCGACCCGGTTCGACGTTACGTCGGTACGCCTTTGCACAATGCGGCATACGACTTCAACGACGATGCACTGTTAATCGGCGCCCGTTACTTTGCCGAACTGGTGCGCATCAGATTGCCGCGCTGAGGGGAGGTGAGCGGCCCTGCTAGCTAGCGCTTGCGCCGTAGTTCGTCGCACAGTGCATCGAGTGCCACCGAATGGTGGCCGATGCGCCAGACAAGGTGGGTACGCACCCGCGCCACTTTCGGCGGCAGCGGCAGGATCTTGACCTGACTTTCGGCATGCACCGCCTGCAAAACGGAGCGCGGCACGATCGCGATGCCGGAGCCAGCTGCCACGCAGGCCACGATCGCGTGATAGGACGCTAGTTCCAATACCCGCTCGGGCACTACTTCGCACGTCGTGAGCCAGTCCTCCAGGATGCGCCGATAAGAGCAGCCAGTAGCAAAGGCAATGACCGTGCACTGCTGTAAGTGCTTCGCGCTTTTGATCTGTTCCGCCTTCTTCGGCGCGATCAGCACCAGCGCTTCGGAGAATCCCTCCTGCGTTTCCAGTTCAGCGTCATGAAAGGGCTCGGAGATGAAAGCAGCCTCAACGTCATAGCGGTGCACGCGGTTAATCAACGCAGTCGTGGTGCCGGTGACCAGTTCTATTTTCACATCGGGATAGCGTTGGTGGTAGCGCGACAGGAACGGCGGCAGGCGAGCAGCGGCAGTGCTTTCCAGCGTGCCGATACGCAAAATGCCGCGCGGGGTGCCACAGCGAAGTGCGGCTTCGGCTTCGGTTGACAGCCGCAGCAGCCGCTCCGCGTAACCGAGGAGGAGCCTACCCTCGGGCGACGGCACGAGCTTGCCACCCTGCCTTTGGAATAGCGTCACGCCAAGTCGCTCTTCGAGATTCTTGACTCGCGTGGTGATGTTGGATTGCACCCTGTTCAGGTGAGCTGCCGCCTTGGTGACGCCGCCGAAATCGACGACAGCCTTGAAGATTTGCAGCGAGTCGAGATCAATGTTTCTCATTTCGAGAACCTCCCATCTCCATTATTCATTTTTCGTGATTGCCAAGTCAAGCTAGACTTCCGACTCGCTCCTCCAGAAGGCGCGGGGGCCGAATCCGTTTTCGGCTGCTTTCCGTCTACACTGATTTTTGTCTGATGAAGGAAACGACGTCATGGAAATGTGGAAGATTGGCCTGATTGGTGGCATGAGTTTTGAGGGCTCATCCGTTTACTACCGAAAGATCAACGAGGCAGTGCGCGAACGTCTTGGTGATTTGCATTCGGCGGAGCTACTTCTGTATTCGGTTGATTTTCAGACAATTGTCGACATGCAGAAGGCCGGCCGTTGGGACGACGCCGGCAGACGCCTTTCAGAAGTCGCTCGCAGTCTTGAAGGCGCAGGCGCCGAATGCGTGATGATTTGCGCGGTTACCATGCACCTCGTTGCCGACGCCGTCGAAGAGGCGGTTGACGTACCGTTCATCCATATCGTCGATGAGACGGCACGTCGCCTGAAGGCCTCAGGCTGTCGCCGCCCGCTGCTGCTGGCCACTCGCTATACGATGGAAAACGGCTTCTATCCGGCGAGGATGAAGCGACATGGCATCGACGTTATGGTGCCGGAGGCCGATGGGCGAACGCTCACGCACAACATCATCTTCGACGAGCTGTGCGCCGGTAAGGTGTTGGACCATTCGCGCGACGCGCTGATTTCGCTGATTGAAATAGCGAAGGCAGACGGCGCGGACGCGGTGATCTTCGGCTGCACCGAAATTTGCCTGATTCTCGACGCCGATCGTCTGCCGTTGCCGGGTTTCGACTCCACTGGTATCCACGTAGATGCGGCGGTGGAGTTCGCGATTGGAAAGGGCGGCACCACAAGATCGGGTTAAAGCATGCAATTCAGCGACCTCGCCATTGCACTGGGACCCCGCGCGCCAATACCTTGATTTCCACTGCTTGCTCCTGGGTCAACCTCGAACTTACTCAGGCTATGCTGCGTCTCCTCGAAAAAGGCACCCATTCTCTGCGTTGATCACAGCCTGAATCACCGCCTTCCTGGTCCCGAAGTACCGGAACAGGGGCCGGCGCGAGATGTTGGCCCGCTGCACCACGTCATCGATCGAAAACCCCTCGGATTGACTTTCTCACGAAATGGCACAAATTTATAATTTGTGCCATTATGTGTCACGTATATATATTTTTGTGACATAGCGCGTCGAGCTCAAGCCAAGTCGTCGGTGGAGTGAGCCCGCTTGCGCGGCAATGAGAGGCGCTCTGGATAGGGTTGCCGAACATCGTCGGATACCGACTGGAGGAGACAATTTCATGGCTGATTCCACCGTGCCTCAGGGCAAGCCGTCTGTTCACCGAATTCACGCAGCGCCCATTGAAGATCGTTACGCGCGCGGCTGGCATTGCCTGGGGCTTGCTGATGACTATCGGGACGGCAAACCACACGGGTTGTCGATCTTTGGCACGCGTCTGGTCGTGTTCCAAGGGGAGGAGGGGCAACTACACATCCTTGACGGATATTGCCCGCACATGGGCGCCGATCTAAGCCAGGGATGCATCGAAGGGAACATGGTGATTTGCGCCTTTCATGGGTGGTCCTGGGGGACGGATGGCGCGTGTGCAGGCATCCCCTATTCGAATCGGGTGCCACCGAAGGCGCGCGTCAAATCCTGGCCGGCTGTAGAGCAGAACAAGCTGCTGTTCGTCTGGAACGATCCTGAGGGCAATCCGCCGGATCCATCCGTTGTCATCCCGCGCATCGACGCGTGCTTCTCGGATGCGTGGAGTGATTGGTCGATCGTCAAATGGACCATCAACACAAACTGCCGCGAACTGATAGATAACCATTCCGATATGGCGCATTTCGGACCTGTCCACGGCGCGCCTGTCGACTACTTTTGCAACACATTCGTTGGACCTGTTGCTTATCAGAAGCTCAGCGGCGGCAGTGAGCGGCTTGCCGAAAGCGGCAGGCTGACATCGGATTCAGCATACTTTGGGCCTGCCTATCACGTTACGCTGATGACTGGAGAGGCGCAGGGGGAGCAGATCAAATCGATTTTGCTCAATTGCCATGTCCCCATCGACACGAACAGCTTCGAACTACGGTTTGGTGTGATGGTGGAGAAGAACCCGATGCTCACAGACGAGCAGAACCAGGCAATGGTTGCGGGGTATGTCCAGGCTGCCCAGGATGCGTTCCGAGAAGATGTAGCCATCTGGGACCATAAGACTCGCGTGGACAACCCGCTCCTGTGTGACGGTGACGGTCCGATATACCGTTTGCGGCAGTGGTACCAGCAGTTCTACGTAAATATAGCCCAACTCCCTCGAGAACACGGAGTGACCGAGGTCTATGAATATCGGCATGACGACGGGCGTTGGCGCAAGCTCGATGACGTACCCGCTGAGGCGGTCAGCCGCCTCTCGACCATCTAGCGAGAGTACACAGGTACTTCCGTAATCTCGCGCTGCCTTATGGTGCAACGTGCACGTTCCAAATGCCGATGCATTACCCTCCAAAGGAACTGAAATGAACGTATCTTGGCTTGGACCAATCAAGCAGATTAGCTTCACAACCGACGATCTCGACCCGTTGGTGCGCTTCTGGGAAACGCAGGTCGGTGTCGGGCCCTGGAGTGTGTTTCGTGGCCTGACGCTCAACATGACGTATGAAGGACGCCCTATCTCACTACCGTTTCACGTTGCGTTGAGCATGCACGGCGAAACGCTGATTGAGTTGATTCAGGTGACAGGCAACGGCCCGTCTCCGTTTCATGATTCACTCAATCGCCCGATCATCGGTCTGCAGAGACTGGCATCGCTCAGCCACGATATCGAGCGAGATGCGGCATCGGCAGTCGCAAAGGGCATGGAGCTGTTTGCCGAAGGTCGCGACGTCACGGGACAACGGTTCTACTATTTCCGTTCGCCGGCTGCTCCGGGCATCGTGCTGGAGTTACTCGAGGCGACTCCGTTCTTCAATGCGTTCGTCGATGGACTTGCGGCGCGTGCGCATAGCTACAGCGCCATAGCTTGTTCAACGGTGACCGGAGAGGCCGTGGAGGCGCACGCGTATGCGGTCGCCGGCAGCGCACCGACCGGGTCTATGCAGGCCGCCCATTTACACAACTATGGCACGCCGGACGCTTTCCGTATCGAGACAATCGCGGAACCCAGCCCAGGACCCGGTGAAATCCGTGTGCGCGTTGCCGGCGCGGCGGTAAACCCCGTCGAGATTAAGGCAAGAAAGGGGATGCTGAAAGATTGGGTGCCACTGGCGTTCCCGGCCCAGCTCGGTGGTGACGTCGCAGGCATTGTCGACGCCGTTGGTCCGGGCGTCACGACCTTCAAGCCTGGCGACCGCGTCATGGGCATGGTCAATCCCTTCCACAATGGTGCGTATGCCGAAAAGGCGATCTTCTACGCAACGAACTTCGTACACGTGCCAGATGAACTTGACCTGGTCGATGCGGCGGCATTGCCGACCGGTGTGCTCACGGGCACGCAGTTGATCGAATCCGGGATCCGCCCGACGCGCGGTGATAAGGGCTTGGTCATAGGTGCGAGCGGCTCAACAGGACGGGCGGCCATCATTGCGGCGCTCGATGCCGGCGCAATGGTCTACGCCGGCGTGCGAGCGTCAAGCCGCGACACGGTGAAGGATTTGCCGGTCGCCGGCGTTATCGACATCGCCGACCATGAGGCGCTTGCGGCAGCAGGCCCATTCGACTTCTTGGCCGATACCGTCGGCGGCGAAGTTGCCGAGGGACTTTTCGCATATGTGAAACCGGCCGGCGTGGTTGCGTCGATCGCCAATCCGTCGCCCAAACCGCCGAGTGAGTCGACACAGCGCTTCGTCTCGTTGATCGTGCGGTTCGATGGCCCGCGCCTGCAGCGTTTTGCGCGCGAGATGCCATACAAGATTCCGATGCCAGTCGCACACAAGCTGCCGCTGACAGAGGTGGCTCAAGCGCATCGTTTGATGGAGCAGGGAGGTGTAGGCGGCAAGATCGTCCTTGTACCTTGATTTTCCGGTTCGGGTCGCTATGGAGAGATGGACATAAGCGACCCATGTCGGCCCGCATTTGGTGCGTTAGCGGGGCAGCCTTGCGGGATTTTCATCGCCTGGATTCGGCTTCTTTCGGGACCCTGGCGCAGACAAATTGAAGCGTCGTCTCACCTATGCTGCCAGGTACGACGTCAGTAAAGCTGGCTTGACTTTGCGGAATCGACCAAGTGGCGCTTGTATCTATGCCATGAGGTACGGCATTCGTAACGCGGGCTCCCATTTGCGGGATCGACCAGGTGCCGCCTGTATCTCCCATCGAGCTCGGCGTCTTGAACTCAATTTTTCCGATGGTCGCGCTGGTCCCTTCTGCGCATCTGAATAGTTCACGAATCCTGGATGACAAATATTGCGGGGAGGCGGAAGAGACTCGTGAGGTTTGGGGCGTGGCATAGCTCCAGAACACCGAGGCTTCAATAATGCCTTTACCGGCGACTCGGATGCTCTGTGTGTCGACGAATGTCCGCGAATCCATGCCGCTTCCTACCTTGACCCAGTTGGATGCAAAACACAGTGTCGGCAGTAACAAGCAGGCAGCTTCGACTACTTTTTTCATCTCTTTTCTCCGGTCCCCCGGAAAAGCAAATATGTCGCCGGTAGTCGCTTGACGTGTGCGATTCCTCAGCCTTGGCCCCGAAGACGCCGTTTCATCGTAGGTGCCGAAATCAAATCTCCACCCTGGCTCCGAGTTCGATGACCCGGTTAGCCGGCAGTTTCAGATACGCGGCGACGTTGCCGACGTTGTGCAACATCACGGCGAACAGTTTTTCGCGCCATAGCGCCATTCGCTTGCTGCCTGGCGTCGGCACCACTGTTGCACGACTCATGAAGTAGGACGTCGCGCGCGGCTCGAATACGAGGCCGTATGGCTTGCAAGCTTCCAGCGCGCGCGGCAGATTGACCTCGTCCTTGAAGCCATAGGTCACCGTGACCTGATAGCAGTTTTGTCCCAGCGCCTGCACCGCTACGCGCTCGCTTGCGGGAACCCACGGCACCTCGCAGGTCGTCACCGTCAAGAACAATACGCGCTGATGCAGCACGTGGTTATGGTCGAGATTGTTCAGCAGGGCATGCGGCACACCATTAGGATCGGGCGACATGAAGATCGCCGTGCCACTCACACGGACAAGCGAGCTCGCCAGCAGCGATTTCAGAAATGGCTTGAGCGGCGTCGTGCCGGCGCGCACCTGCGCTTCGTGACGCATCATTTCCCAGCCGCGTCCCCACGTCGACATGATCGTAAACAGAATGAGACCGATGACGAGCGGGAACCAGCCGCCATCGGCGATTTTCAGCAGGTTGGCCGAGAAAAACGTCGCATCGATGATGAAAAAGAAACCAGTGGCGAACACGCACAGGAACCAGTTGTAGTGCCACGCATAGCGCACAACGAAGAACGTGAGCAGGGTGGTGATCAGCATCGTGCCGGTGACGGCGATGCCGTAGGCCGATCCCAGTGCGGTCGACGAGCCGAAGCCGATCACCGCAGCGACGACCGCGGCAAGCAGCATCCAGTTGATGCCCGGCACATAGATCTGGCCGATTTCCTTTTCGGATGTGTAGACGACGTTCATGCGCGGCAGGAAGCTCAACTGCATCGCCTGCTTGGTCATGGAGTAGGTCCCCGAAATCACGGCCTGCGACGCGATCACCGTGGCGATCGTCGACAGCACGACCATCGGATACAACGTCCATTGCGGAAACAGGCGGTAAAACGGATTGTCCAGCGCGGAAGGATCGGCGAGCAGCAACGCGCCCTGGCCAAGATAGTTCACCGCGAGCGCGGGAAAGACAAGCCCGAACCACGTGAGCCGGATCGGGCGCTTGCCGAAATGCCCCATGTCCGCATAGAGCGCCTCGGCGCCAGTCAGCGAGAGCACCACCGCCCCCAGGGCAACAAACGCGAGCCAGCGGTGATGCAGGCAGAACGCGAGCCCGGCGAACGGATCGAGCGCCGCCAGGATGCGCGGCGCGTCGAGAATATTGACGAGGCCCGCGCCGGCCAGAATCACGAACCAGATCACCATGATCGGCCCGAATACCGCGCCGATGCCTGCCGTGCCGCGCTTCTGCATGGCGAACAGCACGATCAGCGCGAGAAGCGTCACGGGAATGACATAGGGCTTCAGTGCCGGTGTCGCGACTTCGAGCCCCTCGACCGCGCTCAGCACCGAGATCGCCGGCGTAATCACGCCGTCGCCGTAGAACAGCGCCGCGCCCATCACGCCGGCGGCGAGCAGCGCGTGGCGCAATCGTGGACGGGTCGCAACCGACGACGCGGCAAGCGAAAGCAGCGCCATGATGCCGCCCTCGCCATGGTTGTTCGCGCGCATGATGAGCGCCACGTATTTGAGCGAGACGACGATCGTCAGCGACCAAAAAATCAACGAGACGATGCCGATCACGTTGTAGGCATTGAGCGGCAGGCCATTGCCGGGGTCGAAGACGGTCTTCAGGGTATACAGTGGGCTGGTGCCGATGTCACCGTAGACAATGCCCAGCGCGGCGAGCGCGAGGCCCCATACTGCCGGCCGGTGCGGCCCGGATTGACCGACGTGATTGTCGTCGGATGCGGCCGATGCAGAGCGTCCCATGGTTCCTCCCCTTGCGCGCCCTTGGTGGGGGGAGGCCGTAGCATCGGCCGTTGCCCGCCAAGGCACAGATCGTCCCGCAAGACGGCCGCACGCTGGTTGCATTGTCAGAGGATGGCTTCTTCCCTGTGCTTATCGAAGTATAGGGAAGCACGCGGAAAAAGCCGGAAACGCCGCATAATTCTAAAAGTAGTAACGAGGGCGCTGTTTATTCCTTTTTCTGTCGTTCACCGATTCCTGACACGACCTCTCCCCCTATGCTTCGCCCGTCGCATGACGGCCCGCTGATTTCAGAAGCGTACGCAACCGAAAAACACGGGCAATCGTCCGAAAGAACTAACAAATGTGCGGCGTTCGGATCGAGGTGCTCCGCCGTCTGAAGTCGACCGATGTTCCCCGGAACTGCCCAAAATCCTCGAAAGCGGTGGTGTCGGATGCGGTGCTATGTTTGGCCGCGCAGCGGCTTGAGCAAATGAGATAGCCCGTTATGGTCAAGTTCGTGCATGAGCGCGAGCAGGCCACCAATTTCACCGGGTGGATAGCCCTCGCGAGCGAACCAATTGAGATAATTTCCGGGCAAATCCGCGATCACGGTGCCCTTGTGCTTCCCAAATGGCATGGGGGTGGTGACCAGCCGCATCAGTGCGGCGGCGTCGAAGGGGGTCATGGGTAATGGACGGGAAAAAAATCGCCACGCTACCATAGTCATGGGTGTAGATCCGGAGAGGGTGGCTGCTTTCGGTTTCGTCTGGCATGGTGGCCTACCCTTCGTGTTCGGACAGTCCGGACTCGGCGTCCAGTAAAGGTGGCGGGGCACCCGCCGGCAGCGAGAATGTAAAGAGCGCCCCACCCTCGGGCAGATTCCGTGCCCAGATCCTGCCTCGATGCGCCTCGACGATCGCGCGGCAAATCGCCAGGCCCAGCCCCACACCCGCTTTGGCTGACTCCTGCTCGCCGCGAGTGAATTTCTCGAAAATCTGGGCTTCCATGCCGGGCGGAAGGCCCGGGCCGTCATCGCGCACCGACACCCATACTTCACCGTCTTGTTGCTCGGCAAAGACGTGGATGCGCGTTCCAGCAGGTGTGTACTTGCATGCGTTATCGAGAAGATTGCTCAGCACGCGCTCGATCAAAGTCGCATCGAACCGAAGTAGCGGCAGGTCCGGCGGCAACCCGACTTCAACATGATGTCCAGCGAGCGATCGGTGGACGCCGCGCAACGCCGATCCCGTCACCTCTTCGAGCGACTGCCATTGCCGGTTCAGTTGCACCTCGCCGGACTGCAGCTTGGCCATGTCGAGCAGATTCGTCACCAGGCTATTCATCCTGAAGGCGTCGTCGTACACCATATCGATCAGATCCAGCTGCGTCTTTCGGTCAAGGATCTGTTCCTTGAGCGTGCTCGCCACGCCGATAATGGCGGTCAGCGGTGTGCGCAAATCGTGCGAAATCGCACTTAGCAGTGAATTGCGCAGCCGCTCCGATTCCATCGTAAGTAACGCATCCTGTGCAACCTCAACGTAATGCACACGCTCGAGCGCCAAGCCGATCTGCGACGAGAACGTGTCCAGCAGTCGCTGCTGCTCCGGGAGCATGAGCGTGTCGGGATGGTCGGGCCGGATCGCCAGCACACCTCGCGTGCGCATCGGCGCCTTGAGCGGCAGATACAGCACCTGCCCCGCAGGCAAGGTATTGGTACCCAGGCCAGCTTTCTCCTGATGGTCGTAGACCCATTGCGCGACGCTCGTGTCGATCGCCACTGGCGCCAAGGCCGTATCTGGCCCAGCGTCGCCGGCCGCGAGCGGCTGTACATGCTCATGGCTATCGGGCAACAGCATCGCCACCTTGCTCTGAAACACGCCCGAAAGATAGCGCGTGCTGATCTCGACGATCTGCGGCGCCATGAGCGCCGCGGCAAGCTCCTTGCCCAGATCGTAAAGCGCGCTCGTGCGGCGCTCACGATAGGTCGCGATACGCGCCTGGTAACGCAGGCCGGAGGTCAGGTTGCCAATCACCAGCGAAACCACCAGCATCACCACAAACGTGAACAGATACTGGGTGTCCGACACAGTGAAGGACATTCTCGGCGGGACGAAAAAGAAATCGAAAGCGGCCACGCCCAGAAACGATGCCAGTATCCCCGGCCCCCGGCCATACCTGACCGACACGACGACCACCCCAAGCAGGTACAGCATGATGACGTTCGACAGGTCGAAATGCCGAACCAGGTAAGCTGCGATGGCGGTGGTGATCGCGCTGGAGGCTGCCGCCCACAGGTAGCGTCTCGACTTGCTTGGCGGCACGGTCTCGAACTCGAGGCTGACCATCGAAGCACCGGTGGCACGCCGGGGCAATTTCGCGCTGTCCCCAAGGCCGCGCCCGACCACGTAAACGTCGACGTCCTCGGCGTGCACAGTCAGGTCATCGGCGACCGAGCGCCTGGTCAGCCGGCTCAAGAACGAACGCCTCGACTTGCCGATCACCAGCTTCGACACATTACGGCTGCGCGCATAGCTGAGCAGCACCCTGGCGACCTGCGTTCCGCTCAAGGTCGTCGTCTCTGCCCCCATCTCCTGCGCCAGGCGCAGCGTCTTGAGGATCGCCTCGCGCTGCGCGTCCGAGAGCTTCTGCAATGCCGGCGTTTCAACGTATACAGCCAGTAGGTCAGCCTTCAGGCTGGCCGCCAGGCGCGCCGACACCCGAACCAGACGGTCGCCTTCGGGGTCCGGCCCGATGCAGACCAATAGCCGGTCCTTGGCCTCCCACACGTGATGGATGGCCTGGTCGGCTCGGTACTCGCGCATTTGCGCGTCGACGCGGTCAGCCGTGCGCCGCAATGCCAGTTCGCGCAATGCGATCAGGTTGCCTTTGCGGAAGAAGTTCTTGCCGGCCCGTTCCGCCTGCTGCGGAATGTAGACCTTGCCCTCCTTGAGACGCTGCAGCAGTTCATCCGGCGGCAGGTCGACCAGCGTGACTTCGTCAGCCTGCTCGAACACGTGGTCGGGTAACGTTTCCCGGACGCGGATCCCGGTGATCTGTCCGACCACATCGTTCAGGCTCTCAAGATGCTGGACGTTGAGCGTGGTGAACACGTCGATCCCCGCGGTCCGCAGTTCCTCGACGTCCTGCCACCGCTTGGCGTGACGCGAGCCCGGCACGTTTGAATGCGCCAACTCGTCGACGAGGACCAGGCTGGGTTTCCTGGCAAGTGCGCCGTCGAGGTCAAATTCGCCAAGCTGACGCCCCCGATATTCGATCAGCCGGCGCGGCAGCACCTCGAGCGCCGCGAGTTGCGCCTCGGTTTCCCGCCTGCCGTGGGTTTCGACAATGCCGACCACCACGTCGACGCCCTGGGCGCGCATGGCGCTCCCTGCCGCTAGCATGGCGAAGGTCTTGCCGACCCCGGCGCAGCCGCCAAAGAAAATCTTCAGGCGGCCGCGACGTTCCTTCTCGGCATCCTTCTGCAATTTCTCGAGCAGTTCGTCCGGGTCGGGACGCGTGTCGTCCACTGGCATCATTGCCCGCTTCCGGCGGCCTTGGCGCCGAGCGCGTCGAGCGCCAGGTTGAGTCGCAACACATTGACCCGCGGCTCACCGAGCACGCCGAACTGGCGCCCTTCCGTGTGGGACGCTACCAGGGCGCTAACCTGATCGACCGGCAAATGGCGGGCGCGGGCGACACGGCCCACCTGGAACTGCGCCGCAGCCGGGCTGATGTCCGGGTCCAGCCCGCTGGCCGATGCCGTCACCAGGTCGACGGGCACGGGCGCCGGGTTGTCGGGGTCGGCCTGCTTGAGCGCCGCGACGCGGGCTTTCACCGCGTCGGTGAGCGCCGGGTTGAGCGGCCCGAGGTTCGAACCGCCCGAACTCATCGCGTTATTGGGATTCGGTGTCGTCGCTGAAGGCCGGCCCCAGAAATACTTGACGTCGCTGAAGTTCTGGCCGATCAGCGCCGAGCCAACGAGCTTGCCATCGTGCTCGATCAGGCTGCCGGCGACCTGGTTGGGGAAGACCCACCTGCCGATGCCGGTGGTGAGAAGCGGGTAGGCCACGCCGGTCACAAGGCTCAGGACAAGGAAGGTGGCGATGGCGGGGCGAAGCAGTTTTGTCATTTCGGATACCTCTCAGACCAGACCGGCGACGGTGAGGATGACGTCGATCAGTTTGATCCCGATGAACGGCAACAGGATGCCGCCCAGGCCGTAGATCAGCAGATTGCGGCGCAGCAGGGCGGCCGCACCGACTGGCCGGTATTTCACACCCTTGAGCGCCAACGGAATCAGGAACACGATGATCAGCGCATTGAAGATCACTGCCGACAGGATCGCCGAACTCGGGCTGGTCAGCCCCATCACGTTGAGCGCACCCAGTTGCGGATAGGTGGTCGCGAACGCGGCCGGAATGATCGCGAAATACTTGGCGATATCGTTAGCGATGCTGAAGGTGGTCAGCGAACCGCGGGTCATCAACATCTGCTTGCCGATTTCGACCACTTCGATGAGCTTGGTCGGATTCGAATCCAGGTCCACCATGTTGCCGGCTTCCTTGGCCGCCTGCGTGCCGGTGTTCATCGCCACAGCGACATCGGCTTGCGCGAGGGCCGGCGCATCGTTGGTGCCGTCACCGGTCATCGCCACGAGCTTGCCCTGGGCCTGATGCTTGCGGATCAGTTCGAGCTTGGCCTCCGGCGTTGCTTCGGCGAGAAAATCATCAACGCCCGCCTCGGCAGCAATCGCCGCCGCCGTCAGACGGTTGTCGCCGGTGATCATCACGGTCTGGATGCCCATGCGCCGCAGCTCGGCAAAGCGCTCCTTGATACCGCCCTTGACAATGTCCTTGAGCTCAATCACGCCGAGCGGCTTGCCGCTGTTGGCGACCACAAGCGGCGTGCTGCCGCGGCGCGAAACGTCGTCGACGACGTGCAGGATCTCGGCCGGGAAAACCTTGCCGAGCGCTTCGACATGCTTGCGGATCGCTTCGGCGGCGCCCTTGAAGATCTTGCGCTCGCCGAGCTCGACGCCGCTCATGCGCGTATGCGCGGAGAACGGTTGAAAAATCGCGCCCAGGGAATGAATGTCACGCTGCCGCATATTGAACTTCTGCTTGGCCAGCACGACAATGCTGCGCCCTTCCGGCGTTTCGTCCGCGAGCGAGGCCAGTTGCGCCGCATCGGCCAGTTCCTGCTCGCTTACCCCGGGCGCCGGAATGAACGCCGAGGCCTGGCGGTTACCGAGCGTGATCGTGCCGGTCTTGTCGAGCAGCAGCACGTCGACGTCGCCCGAGGCTTCCACGGCGCGGCCGGAGGTCGCGATCACGTTGGCCTGCATCATGCGGCTCATGCCGGCCACGCCGATGGCCGAGAGCAGCCCCGCGATCGTAGTCGGAATCAGGCACACCAGCAGCGACACGAGCGTAGTGATCGTCACCGGCGTGCCGGCCTTGGCCGCTTCCACGCTGAACAGCGAGAACGGCAGCAAGGTCACGGTGGCCAACAGGAAGACGATTGTCAACGCGACCAGCAGGATCGTCAGCGCAATTTCGTTCGGCGTCTTCTGGCGCTTTGCGCCTTCGACCATGGCGATCATGCGGTCGAGGAAGGTCTCGCCCGGATCGGCCATGACACGGACGACGATCCAGTCCGACAGCACGCGCGTGCCGCCGGTCACCGCCGAGAAATCGCCTCCGGCCTCCCGGATGACCGGCGCGGATTCGCCCGTAATGGCCGATTCGTCAACCGACGCGACGCCTTCGATGACTTCACCGTCGGCGGGAATCATGTCGCCGGATTCGACCAGAATAACGTCGCCACGGCGCAGGCTGTCGCTGTCGGTCATCAGGATTTCGGCCTTGCGGGTCGAATCCGCCAGCTTCTTCGCCATCACGTTATGCTTTGCCTGGCGCAGCGACGCGGCCTGCGCCTTGCCGCGTCCTTCGGCAAGCGCCTCGGCGAAGTTGGCGAACAGCACCGTGAACCACAGCCACAGGGCGATGCCGAGGATGAAGCCGGGACGCGCCTCGCCATGACCGCCGAGAGACTGGACCAACAGAATCGTCGTCAGGATGCTGCCGATGTACACAACGAACATCACGGGATTGCGCCACTGTGTTTGCGGCGCGAGCTTCTTGAACGACTCCCAAATGGCCGGACGCACCAGCTTGGGGTCGAACATCGAGAGCATTGCGGCTTTGCTCATTACGAATTCTCCAAAGATTTCCTCGCGCGTCAATGCACGCCGATCATCGTCAGGTGCTCGATCACCGGCCCCAGCGCAAGCGCCGGCACATAGGTCAGGGCGCCGATCAGCAGGACAGTGCCGATCAGCAGGCTGACGAACAGCGGACCATGCGTGGGCATCGTGCCCAACCCCGCTTGAATCCGCTTTTTGCCGGCCAGCGAGCCGGCAATGGCCAGCACCGGCACGATCACGCCAAAGCGGCCGAACCACATCGCGATCGCAGTCATGATGTTGTAGAACGGCGTATTGGCCGACAGTCCGGCGAACGCGCTGCCATTGTTGTTGGCTGCCGACGAGAACGCGTACAGGATTTCGGAAAAGCCGTGCGCGCCAGGGTTGGCGATACCGGCGCGGCCCGGGTCGACGAGCACGGCGATGGCCGTGCCGGCCAGCACCAGCAACGGCGTGATCAGGATGATCACGGCCGTCATCTTGATGTCGTAGGATTCGATCTTCTTGCCGATGTACTCCGGCGTGCGCCCGATCATCAGCCCGGCCACGAAGACCGCCATGATCGCGTAGATCAGCATGGTGTAGAGGCCGGAACCGACGCCGCCGAAAATCACCTCACCCAATTGAATCAGCACCAACGGCGCCAGACCGCCGATCGGTGTGAGCGAATCGTGCATGGTGTTGACAGCGCCGCAGGACGCCGCCGTCGTGATGGTGGTGAACAGCGAGGAAGCGACGATGCCGAAGCGCGTTTCCTTGCCCTCCATATTGCCGCCCGATTGCAAGAGGCTGGCCGTTTGATCGGCGCCTGCGGCGGTAAGCAGCGGGTTGCCCTGCTGCTCGGCCCAGATCGTCACGCTTGTCATGACCACGAAGACGATGGCCATCGCGGTGAACACGGCCCAGCCCTGGCGCGGGTCACCGACCATCAAGCCGAACGTGTAGCAAAGCCCGGCGGGAATCATGAAGATCGCCAGCATCTGCAGGAAGTTGACCAGCGGCGTCGGATTCTCGTAGGGGTGCGCCGAGTTGGCGTTGAAGAGACCGCCACCGTTGGTGCCCAGCATCTTGATCGCCTCTTGCGAAGCGACCGGGCCCATCGGCAACGTCTGCGTCTGCGTCGTCGCCGTTTCCGTTACCGGATTGCCCTGCGCATCCTTGAGCGGGTTGCCTTGCGCGTCGAGCTTTGGGTTCTGGAACGTGGTCGCCTCGATGGTGTGGACGTCCTGATATCCATCGAAATTCTGAATCACGCCCTGCCCCATGAAGACTACGGCCAGCACCAGGGAAATCGGCAGCAGGATGTACAGCGAACAGCGGGTCAGGTCCACCCAGAAATTGCCGATCGTTTTGGCCGTATGGCGCGTGAAACCCCGGATGAGCGCGATCACCACGACGATGCCCGTCGCTGCCGAGAAGAAGTTCTGCACCGCCAGGCCGAGCATCTGGGTCAGGTAGCTCATCGTGCTTTCGCCCGAATAGCCCTGCCAGTTAGTGTTGGTCACGAAGCTCACACCGGTGTTGAACGACGAATCAGGCGTCACCGCCGGAAAATTCTGCGGATTGAGCGGCAGCCAGACCTGCCAGCGCTGCAGCGCATACACTGCCAACACGCCGAGAAAGCTGAACAGCAGGACGGCGAGCGCATAGTGTTTCCAATCCATTTCCTCATGCGGATCGACGCCGCCGAGGCGATAGACGAGTCGCTCGACCGGGCCGCCGATCTTGTTGAGCAGCGGCGTATCGCCGGACATCACGCGGGCCAGGTAAATGCCGACCGGCTTGGTGAGCAACAGCACCGCCAGCAGGTATAGCCCGACTTGGATCAAAATATTCGAGGTCATTAAAAATTCTCCGGCTTGACCAAGGCGTATATCAGGTAACAGAGCAGGAATACGGCGAGTGCGCCGCTGGTCAGATAGAGCCAGGTCATTGCTTGTCTCCCAGGCGCGCGCAGCCTACGGTCAGCAAGTAGGTGAGCAGGACCAGGGCGCCACTCAGCGCCAGGTACAGAGCGTCCATAAAACCCCCGTAATTGAAGATGGATTTGCCACCTGTAACGTATCAATTCACGCGTAAAGGTTTTATAAAAGTTCCAACGGGGCTGTAAAAATCGCGTAAACGTCAGCACTGCACGCAATGGCGCGCACGCCCGATTCCGATACAGGCACACCCTTCGTGCGCTTCATCACAGGCGCGCGCTTCCTGTCTTGCTAACGAAGCTAATGGCGCGTCTAATGATCGGAGGCAGGCGATGGCCATAAGGGGGCGATATGCGCTGCACAAATTGCGGGTTCGAGAATCTCGCGAAAGCCAGGTTCTGCGAGCAGTGCGGGACCGGGCTTGCACGGATCTGCCCGCGTTGTGGCGAGGCGTCCGGCCCTGCCGCAAAGTTCTGCTCCGGATGCGGAGCGCCCCTGAACGATTCCCCGTCAGCGTCGCTTTCAGAGTCCCTTCCCGCGCCTGAGTCTGCCACTTCGGCCCCTGTTCACTACACGCCGCCCCATCTGGCCGAGCGCATCCTGGCGGAGCAGGCGGCCATGGAAGCCAGGGGAGAGACGGCCGGCGAACGCAAAACCATTACCGCGCTCTTCGCCGATATGGCGGGCTCAACGGCGTTGATCCAGGACCTGGATCCCGAAGAGGCGCGGCGCCTGATCGACCCTGTCGTGACGCTTATGATGGAGGCCGTGCACCACTATGAGGGCTACGTCGCCAAGTTCCTGGGCGACGGCATTCTCGCGCTGTTCGGCGCGCCCATCGCCCACGAGGACCATGCCCTGCGGGCGTTATACGCGGCCTTACGCATGCAGGAAGCGATGCGTCGTCATAGTGACCGAGTGCGTCTGGACCAAGGCATTGCGCTTCAGATCCGCGTCGGAATCCACACGGGCGAGGTGTTGG
>NZ_CABPRZ010000010.1 GCF_902459695.1 Pandoraea terrae | reverse complement strand
ACATGTGTCGCGCCACACGAAGGCAACGACACAGGAAAGGGAACGGCCGCTGGGGGATACGGCTCAGAAGTTTCGTAGTTGCGCCGCACACGGCGCAAAGCTCAATACCGATACGACACGGCAAACCCTGCGGAGACCTTGCCGGTCTGAAAACCTGCAGGCTTGTAGAGCGGCGTGCCGACAAACACGTCGTATCCGAATCCGCCAAACTGCCCGCCCTGATAGCCACGCAAACCGATCACTGCGCCCGCCAGACGCGTGCCCGGCAAATGGCGGGCGCTGAATCCATGGACTTGCCCATAGTCGACACCCACATAGGCGGCGTGCGACGTTGCGCCGACAGGCGCTTGCAATTCGTTGCGCAAGAAGAAGCCGCGCTCGGCACTCAACATGGTCTCGCCGTCAAAGCCGCGCACGGTGAAGCGGCTGCCGATCGTCAGTTGGTCCGTCGCCCATAACGCACTGGCCGTGGTCTGCCCATGAAACACCGCGCTGTAGCGAAGTGGTACGCCGCCCATGCGAAACGGCACGCTCATCTGCGCATCGAGCAAAGCCATCCGATACCGGTAGGTCTGGCGCAGCGCCTCACCCGTAAACCGGTTGCGCAGCTGCGGCTGTGCACCGAACCACGGCACGCCCTGCCGCCAGCCCAGGTGGATGTCGAACTGCGCCGCGCCGACGTAGTGCCGATGGGCGACGCCCAACTGGTAGAAAGTATTGTTGCGATACTGCTGCTGGATCTCGAAGTCTTCGATATGACTTCGGCCGAAGCGGCGGCTCACCCGCGCTTCCAGCGACGTCTTGCCATTCCGGTCGCGGTGCACCACCCGTTCCACCTTGACTTCGGCCAGTTGGCTGCGCCCGCTCGACAGAAACGTCTGGTTCGCGCCGGCGACCCTCTGGAAGTATCTGCGCGTGGTCCCGAATACCGACACGGTGTTGTAGCCCCATGGCACCGAATAGGACGCACTGAGTCCCTTCGTGCCGAAGCGATCGTCGCCGGGCGACAGGTCGTGCTGCACGGACACGTCCAGCAGATCGCTCAGCCCCAATGGGCTATCGACGCCAACCGCGAGTTGTCCCTGCAAGCGGCCGGTATCGCGCGCACCGGCGTTGTCGACCGACGCCATCACGCGCCACGGGCGGTGCCGCACGACGTCAATCTCGATGTCGCTCTCCCCCGGTGTCCGGCCCGCATCGAGGCGCACGCTGACATCCCGACTCGGCACCCGCTTCAGTTGCTCGATCCCTTGCTCCAACCCGGCAAGCGTAAGCCAATCGCCCTCACGCAGCGGCATTGCATTTCGCCACGTGCCCCACCGCGGCGGATCCGAAAAACGGATCTCGCCAACCCTGCCGGGCAGGATTTCCAGCGTCAGTTCGCCGCTGCGCAGATCCTGCACAGGCACCAACGCGCGCGTCGTGACCAGACCATGCTCCGCCAACACCTGTGAGGCGTGCGCCGTGATGCGGCCGATGCCCTCCTGTCCAACGCACTGGCCAATATAGGGCTGAAGCGCCGACGGCAGAAAGCCGACGCCGGACTCCGGCCGCAACGTGATCCGATGAACGACAAAGCACGGCGTCTCCGTTGGCAACACGGTATCAACGGCTTCCGCTGCATCGGAAACAGCAACGCTCCCCGGCAACGACGCCCCATCCAGACGCACATCCGGCGCATCCGCCTGCCGCGTGCGCTCGTCCGCGTCGCGCCGCTGACGATCCCGTTGTTCGTCGTCAATCCCCTGACGCGCGGCGTCGCGAAGCGCCGGCGGCATGGCCGGTTGTGCGTATGCCGAGGTCCCCTGCGCTGCGAGCGCCATACCGGCCATCACGGCCCACGTGCATCTCGCCCCAACCAAGCTTGCTGTGACTCTGAAAATGCCATCCCCCTTTTGACGAACGTGTCAGACCTGCAATCGGGGGGCGGCGCAAGCCATGACAAGGGGCCGGATTGTGGCAGAGCCGATTCGCCTTGTCTGTCGGTTTTCGCCAAAAGCCGAAAATTTCGGATTCGTCTTAGGAGCGGGCCCACTGGAACGAAACTGACGAGAAAACAGGCGTTCGTGCCGATCTCGGTTCAGAGCGCTGTTGCTACCGGGAAGAGCAATCAGCACGGGGAAGCGGACGGTCGCCGGGGGCAAGGCCGCACAAGTCGATAGTGGGACTGCCGCGAGCGCGAGAAGACGGCCCCAATCCGACAATGCACACTTCCCATATCTCGCCGCGCATTATGAGAAACATCGGCCACGCAAAACGCGCATGATGTCACCCATGAGATGTCCCCCAGCGAAGCACACATCGCGCTGACATCAATTCAGCACGACGAAACGCAAAGCCAACCGCCACGCAAGCAAAGCAGCGCGCTCTACGCGTCCTGGGATGCAATGAAAACAACCATTCTGGAGAAATATGCCGCGAAACGCTTGCGGCGAAGCCTCACGAGAGAACACGCAGATGACCTGTAAAAACGTGTCCGGATTCAAAGTTCTTCCGCGCAAAACGGTATTTCGCGACAATCCCTGGGAGGTTGCGGAAACGGTAAGGAGGCCCCCATCTCAAGCGGAAACCTTCGTAAGGAGCATTCATGGGGTGCAAGTCGATATCGAGTGGAAGCTTGATGCCGTGTACAACATCCGGAAATCGAGATCACGCGATGCCGAAAGCGCTGCGTTCCATCTCGATGACGTCACTGCCCTGTGCAAATCGCTTGACAAAGCGCTGAGGCACATGCGTATCGCGTGGGACCAGACGTTACCGTCAATGCTGAGATTCGGGCCACCTGTGCGCTTCGTCAGCTCACAATTGCATGAGACCAACGAATCGAAAATGACAAAGTCGGCGCGCGAATTGCGTGCGGTCCTCGTCGTATACGAGGGCATCGTCGATCTGCTGATCGAACGCCTGGTCGCGAGGCAAACACTGCACAGCCTTCGCCCAGGCGAGCACGTGTCCCGGGAAGAAAACGCGCGAATGGAAGCGGAAATGGAGTCGCTCAGTCAGCGTATCAACGATACGCATGAAAACGCCGCACGCCTGTTAAAACACGCCGCGGATGTCATGCCCAAAAACAAGACCTGGCGGCTGACCAAAATGTTCACGTCCATTTTCAGCAGCACGTTAGGCATGATCGTGTCGGTAATACGCTGGATCGCCAAGACCCTCAAGGCACTGCCCGTGCTCGGATGGGTCGTTTCCGGCATCGGACTCGTTGTGGCAGTCGTCACCGCAATGGTCTCGCGCGATCGCGGGTGGGACAAAGTCGAGAAGGCACTCAACAAGTTGAAGGAATTTACGGAAAGACAGGAGAAATCGATGAACTCTGCGAACCTGACTAATCTGACAGTCGGCGTGCTCGACGCGCGAATGAAACTGAACGCACTGAAAACGCAAAACGCCGAGAACATAAGCAACTTGAGCGCAGACCTGACCAACCTGACAGTCGGCGTGCTCGACGCGCGAATGACACTGAACGACTTGAAAACGCAAAACGCCAAGAACGTAAGCCGCTTGAGCGCGGACGTGGGAGGCATCAACAACAAGCTCGAAAAACTCGACGCCAATCAGGACGAGTTCAAGCGCGCGATGACCGAAATGTTCATGGAGCTCAGTGACGCGGTAAAACAACTGCGCACCGACATCAGCCGCGGCGAAATCAAGGATGCAGCGACTGCGCTGGCCAAGGTCGACACCACCATCGATGCAAATCTCCATCGCTTGACTGGCGAAGATAGCGCCGCGCTGGCCCCCATGCGGTCGACCTCAGGCCGAGCCCCTGTAATGCACGCGATCGGGCGGCGGCGATCCTGCGGAGAATCATCGGCATTAGCCCACGATCTGGAGCGCGCCGGCAGTATGCAGCGCAGACCGTCATCTGCGCGAAATGTACAGGCTCTGAGTCGCGTATAAGCGCCACGGACGCCCCAATGGCGAAACCGCCTCATCTAAGCTAAAATAGCTGTTTCGCCTCCGTGTTTTGCCCGGATTTTCCGGCGGCATGCCCGGCGGCATCGCTCTTGTCCAATTCGTTCGCTTTGCCCGCAATGTCAGGCCGCATGCCGTTTTCCGGCGTCGGCGACTACAGGATTACGCCATGCATCCCATGCTCAATATCGCGGTGAAAGCCGCGCGCCGCGCCGGCTCGATCATCAATCGCGCCTCCCTTGACATCGACGCCGTCCGAGTCAGCAAGAAACAGCACAATGACTTCGTGACGGAAGTGGACCAAGCGGCCGAGCAAGCGATCATCCAGACCCTCCAGCAAGCCTATCCCGACCACGCCATCCTGGCCGAGGAATCGGGCGAAAGCGACCACGAATCCGAATTTCAGTGGATCATCGATCCGCTCGACGGCACCACCAATTTCATCCACGGCATGCCCTATTACTGCGTCTCGGTTGCGCTCGCGCACCGCGGCCAGGTCACGCAATCCGTCATCTACGATCCAACCCGCAATGACCTGTTCACCGCCTCGCGCGGCCGCGGCGCCTACCTGAATGAACGCCGTATCCGCGTGTCGCGCCGCGACCGCCTCGCCGATGGCCTGATCGGCACCGGCTTCCCCTATCGCGACCTGCAAGGCATCGAAAACTATCTCAAGATGTTCAGCACGATGACCGAACACTGCGCAGGCATTCGCCGTCCGGGCGCCGCCGCGCTCGATCTGGCCTACGTCGCCGCCGGGCGCATGGACGGCTTCTTCGAGCAAGGCCTGAAGCCCTGGGACATGGCCGCAGGCAGCCTGCTCGTGAGCGAAGCCGGCGGCCTCGTCGGCAACTACACCGGCGAATCCGACTTCCTGCATCAAGGCGAAATCCTCGCCGGCAACCCGAAGATGTTCGCGCAAATGGTCAAGCTGCTCGAAGGTTACTCGCGCGTGAAGGCGCCGACGCCCGCCGCTGCCCCGAAGCTGGAAACCCTGTCGATCAAGGGCGGCGAATAAGCTGCCTGGCCCCGTTCCTGCCTCCCGGCATGTTGCCGGGAAGCCAAAAAAGAAAAAGCCGGCAACGCAAATCACGCGTCGCCGGCTTTTTTGTTGCTTCAACGCAAACCGTCGAAACGCTGTCGGCTTACCCCAGGCGTGCCAGCACCGTGTCGCGGCCGAGCAGTTCGAGCACGGCATCGATCGCCGGCGTGTGCGTCGTGCCGACCGTCAACAGTCGCACCGGCATCGCCAGTTGCGGCATCTTCATGCCATGCTGGGCCAGCGTCGCCTTGAACGCCGGCGAAATCAGGTCCTTGCGCCATTCCGGCAGCGCCGCCAGTGCCGCCGCGAGATCCTTCACCGCCGCACGCGCCGCATCGGTCAGATGTTGCGCCACGTCAGCCTCGCTTGGCTGCGGCGTGCGATAGAACATCTCGGCGCTTTGCGCGATGTCCTTGATCGTGTTGGCGCGATCCTTGAACAGCCCAACCACTCCCGCCAACGACGGCCCTGCCTGCGTCGGCACGCCCGCCTTGTCCAGAAACGGTTGCGTCAGGCCGGCCAGACGATCATTGTCGGCCTGCTTGAGATACTGATTGTTCAACCACGCCAGTTTCTCGGGGTTGTGCTGCGCCGGCGACTTGCCCAGATGCTCGAGGTCGAACCATGCGACGAACTGCTCGCGCGAGAAGACTTCCGCATCGCCATGCGCCCAGCCCAGACGCGCCAGATAGTTGACGACGGCCTCCGGCAAATAACCTTCCTCGCGATACTGCACCACGCTCATCGCACCATTGCGCTTCGACATCTTCTCGCCCTGGTCGTTAAGCACCGTCGGCAAGTGGGCATACACCGGCGGTTGCTTGCCGAGTGCAGCGAAAATATTGATCTGGCGCGGGGTGTTGTTGACGTGATCGTCACCGCGAATCACGTGCGTGATCTCCATGTCGAGATCGTCCACCACCACGCAGAAGTTGTACGTCGGCGTGCCGTCCGGGCGCGCGATGACCAGATCGTCGAGCTCTTCGTTCGAAATCTCGATGCGCCCCTTCACGGCATCATCCCACACGACCGAACCGGTCAGCGGGTTCTTGAAACGCAGCACGGGCGTCACGCCCGCCGGCGGTTCGGGCAGCACCTTGCCCGGCTCCGGACGCCAGCGGCCGTCGTAACGCGGCTTCTCGCCGCGTACACGCTGTGCTTCGCGCAAGGCGTCGAGTTCTTCCATGCTCATGTAGCACGGGTACACGAGTCCCGCGTCGATCATCTGCTGCAGCACTTCGCGATAGCGATCCATGCGCTGCATTTGATAGAAGGGGCCCTCGTCGTAGTCGAGTCCGAGCCACGCCATGCCCTCGAGGATCACGTCGACGGCCTCGGTGGTGGAGCGCTCGACATCGGTATCTTCGATGCGCAGCACGAATGTGCCTTGATTGTGGCGCGCGAACGCCCACGGATAGAGAGCGGACCGAATATTGCCCAGATGGATGAAACCGGTCGGGCTCGGCGCAAAACGGGTGCGGACTTTGGTCATGATCAACGGATACGCGACGCTCCGGCGACAAAACGAAAAAGCCTGCGGCGAAGGTCACGCGCAGGCTGTCTGCCGGAATAAGGGAGCCGTCATTATATCAGCCGCCACGGGCCGCCGACCGCTCCCGCTGAGAGTTTGATCAGGCGTCGAGACGCGTGACAAAACGAGGTTGCAGATACGCATCCAGCGCTTCCGGACCGCCTTCCGAACCGTAGCCGGAGTCCTTGACGCCGCCGAACGGCACTTCCGGCAGCGCGAGGCCGGCGTGGTTGATCGTCAGCATGCCGCTTTCGATACGGGCGGCCAGACGATGCGACGTGGCTTGCGACGTCGTATACGCATAGGCGGCAAGGCCATACGGCAGACGATTGGCTTCGGCAATCGCTTCGTCTTCCGTATCGAACGGATTGATGATCGCGACGGGGCCGAACGGCTCTTCGTGCATGATCTTGGCGGACAGGGGCACGTTGCACAGCACCGTCGGCGCGTAGAAATGGCCGCCCACGGCAGCGCGCTTGCCGCCGGTCTTCAATTCAGCCCCCTGGGCCACGGCGTCGGCCACGATGGTCTCGATGGCGTCGAAGCGTTTGGCGTTGACCAGCGGCCCCATCGTCGTTTCCGGATCGAGACCATTACCGACGCGAACCTTCTCGGCAGCAGCGACGAAGGCTTCGACGAACTGATCGTACACGCCGCGTTGCACGAGGAAGCGTGTCGGGGCAATGCAGACCTGTCCCGCGTTACGGAACTTGCCACCGGCGAGATTGCGCACGGCGGCGGCGAGATCCGCATCGTTGAACACGAGTGCCGGCGCATGACCGCCCAGTTCCATCGTGGCGCGCTTCATGTGCAGGCCGGCCATCGCGGACAGTTGCTTGCCGACCGGCGTGGAGCCGGTAAACGAGACCTTGCGGATGGTCGGGTGGGGAATCAGGTACGACGAAATCTCTGCAGGCACGCCATAAACCAGGCCCAGCACCCCATCGGGCACGCCGGCATCAGCGAACGCGCGGATCAGCGCGGCGGGCGAGGCAGGCGTTTCTTCCGGGGCCTTGACGATCACCGAACAACCCGAGGCCAACGCAGCGGACACTTTCCGCACAACCTGATTGACCGGAAAATTCCACGGCGTGAATGCGGCGACGGGGCCGACGGGCGTGGGAATGACCATCTGATAGATGTTCGGTGCGCGAGCCGGAATGAGGCGGCCGTAGGCACGCTTGCCCTCTTCCGCAAAGAATTCGATGATGTCGGCGGCCGACAGCAGTTCGCCCTTGGCTTCGCCGATCGGCTTGCCCTGCTCTTGCGTCAGTTGGCGGGCAATGTCGCCCACGCGCTCGCGCAGCAGGCCCGCCGCGCGGCGCATGATCTTGGCGCGTTCGAACGGCGCGATTTCGCGCCATGTGGCGAAACCGGCTTCGGCAGCGGCCAGCGCGGCGTCCAGATCCGGCTGCGTGGCGCGCGCCACCGTACCGATGGTCTCGCCCGTAGCGGGGTTTTCGATCGGCAGTGTCAGGCCTTCAGCGCCCGCTCTCCACTGCCCGTTGATGAACAATTCGACTTGATGCGACATGCAGTGTCTCCGGTGACTTCCTGGGGGAATTTCGCAAGCATAACGTAGTCTCGCCGGACGCGTTGCCGCCCGAAAAATCCATGCGGCTCAACAAAGCCTGCAATCGCTCGCACCTGTCAACTTTGACAGTTGTACCCGCCACACACCGGGACGAAACTGGCAGCAAGACATGGACGCCATGTCCGCATGTCTTCGACAGGCACGCCACAGAAGCGATAAACATGGCCGAGAGACCAACGTGTCTCAACGGTGCGTCACCAAGACCCGTGACAAGATCGTCATCGTCGTGCGCGGCGCTTTCTCCTTGTATGTGGGCTACAGCGCGATTATCAGACTCGCTGCGGACGGAACGCTCGACTACACGTTCATCTCGGCAGGCCATACCCTCGGTCAACGCAAGACCACGCTTGAACGCCGCACAGCAGACGGCCCCCGCGACCCGACGTTCGGCGACGATGGCGTGGTCACCGACGCTCCGCCATCCAACACGGTCGAGCTCCCATCGAAGCTGATGATGCAATCCGACGGCATGCTGCTACTGTCCTCGCGGACATATGGCGCCCAGACCGGAACACGCCTGAGCCGATACTTCCTGTAAGGGGCAACAAGGGAAGGCCGACCGTGTGTCGGGACGGCGACGGCTGGCGCCCTCGGCAACCAGGCGTTCGCTGTCCCTCACGCGCCTCAATGCCGGTCAAGAATCTCACGCAGCGCCTCGGTAAGCGCCTGACACGCCGGCTCGGTCCCCACCGTAATACGCAGGAACTGCGCCACGCGCGCGTGCTTGAAGTGGCGCACGATGACCGAGCGCTCACGCAGCGCGGCGGCCAGTTGCGCGGCGTCGTGTGACGGAAGGCGCGCGAACACGAAGTTCGCTTTCGAGGGCAGCACCTCGAAACCGAGCGCCGCCAGTCGGGCGGTCAACGCTTCGCGGCTCGCGATCACCGCCTGACGCGTCTCGTCGAAATACGCCTCGTCTTCGATGGCCGCCACACCCGCCGCTTGTGCGAGCCGGTCGAGCGGATACGAGTTGAAGCTGTTCTTCACGCGCTCAAGCGCCTCAATCAGGTCCGGATGCCCGATGGCAAAGCCCAGACGCAGGCCGGCAAGCGAGCGTGACTTCGAGAGCGTCTGCACCACCAGCAGATTCGGATACTTCGCGATCAGCCCGGCAGCGCTCTCGCCACCGAAATCGATATACGCCTCATCGATCACCACGACCGAGTCCGGATTGCCCGCGAGCAGACGCTCGATCTCGCCCGAGGCCAGCACGCGGCCCGTGGGCGCGTTCGGATTCGGGAAGATGATGCCGCCGTTGGGCGTCAGGTAATCGTCCACACGGATCTCGAACGTGCCGGTCAGTGGCACGGTGTCGTACGCGACGTCATACAGGCCGCAATACACCGGATAGAAGCTGTACGTGATGTCCGGGAACAGGATCGGCTTGTCGTGGCGCAGCAGCCCCTGAAACACGTTGGCCAGCACCTCGTCGGAGCCGTTGCCCACGTGCACGTTGGCGAGCTCGAGACCGAAGCGCGTGGCGATGGCGTGCTTGAAGCGGCGCGCATCCGGATCCGGGTACAGCTTGAGCGCGTCGGCGTCGTTGCCGAGCGCTTCGCGGATCGCCGCGAGCACGCGCGGCGACGGGCCGTACGGGTTCTCGTTGGTATTGAGCTTGATCAGACGCTGCATTTGCGGCTGCTCGCCCGGGACATACGGACTCAGGTCGGCAATGCCGGCACTCCAGAAGCGGCTCATGACGTTACGCAAGGAAAGAGGATGGAAAAACGGCGCCCCCATTTGGGCGCGCCGTGAAACTTCGGTTTAATTCGCCAGACCGCGCGCCAGATCGTTCTGAATATCGTTCGGCGACTCCAGGCCAACCGCCAGGCGAATCAGCCCTTCGGTAATGCCCGCCGCCGCCCGCGCCTCCGGCGTAATCCGGCCGTGCGTCGTGCTCGCCGGATGGGTGATCGTCGTACGCGTGTCGCCCAGATTGCCCGTGATCGAGCAGACCTGCGAATTGTCGATCACGCGCCACGCGTTCTCGCGTTGCTCCGCCGGCGTCGCACCCTTCAACTCGAACGCGACGATCGCCCCGCCCGCCTTTTGCTGACGCTGCGCCAGCGCATACTGCGGATGCGAAGGCAGGCCCGGATAGAACACACGCGCGACCTGCGGCTGCTGCTCAAGCCACTGCGCCACCGCCAACGCGTTCGCCGATTGCTTCTCCACACGCAGCGACAAGGTTTCCATGCCCTTGAGCAATACCCATGCGTTGAATGCCGACAAGGTCGGCCCGGCGCTGCGCACGAACGGGAATACCTTGCCCATGATGAACGCCTTCGTGCCCACCACCGCACCGCCCAGCACACGACCCTGGCCATCCAGGTACTTGGTCGCCGAATGCACGATCACGTCCGCGCCCATCTCGATCGGACGCTGCAAGGCCGGCGTGCAGAAGCAGTTGTCGACCACGAACAACGCATTCGCCTCCTTCGCGATCCTGCCGACGGCCGCGATGTCCGCGATCTCCGTCAACGGATTCGACGGCGTTTCCAGGAAAAACAGTTTCGTGTTCGGCTTGATCGCCGCGCGCCAGGCGTCCAGATCGGTCGGATCGACGAATGTCGTTTCAATGCCGAAACGATTGAAAATCGTGGCAAAAACGTTCAGCGTCGAACCGAAAATGCTCTGCGAACTCACAATGTGGTCGCCGGCATTCAACACGCTCATCACCACCGACACGATCGCGCTCATGCCCGATGCGGTCGCCATGCAGGCCTCGGCGCCCTCGAGGGCGGCCAGACGGTCCTGGAACATCGAAACCGTGGGATTGGTGAAGCGCGAGTAAGTGAAGCCCTCTTCGGAATGCGCGAAACGTTCGGCAGCCTCGGCAGCGCTCTTGAAGACGAAGCTGGAAGTCAGGAACAACGCCTCGGAGTGCTCGTTGAAGTCCGAACGCTGGGTGCCGGCGCGCACCGCCAGCGTGTCGAAATCGAAGGAATCCATATGGGTCTGCGTCCTTGCAAATAAATAAAAAAGCCCGTTTCGCTTGGCAGCAAAACGGGCTCGAAATCCATCTGTCTAGGCCTCGCTTTAGCTGATTCGGGGCAACCCCCACGTCCGCAAGCTGAAATCAAATCGACGTGAACACAGTGTAGCACGTTGCGGCGGACAACGGAAAGACCGTGCCACCCGGCCGCAACGCCGGTCTTAGAGGCCCAGTTGCGAGCCCCGGTCGTCGTCGCCCGCGTCGTTGCCTTCGTCGCCGCCGGCATCGCGCTCCGGCGCCGCCTTCGGTGCCTTGCGCGATTGCTCGAGCCGGTCCAGATACGCCGGCGTCACGTCGCCCGTGATGTACTTGCCGTCAAAACACGACGAATCGAAGTCGCCCAGCGCCGGATTGATGTCGCGCACGGCCTTCTTCATGTCCTCGACATCCTGATAAATCAGCTCGTCGGCACCGATGATGCGCGCCACTTCTTCATCCGTGCGGCCATGCGCCACAAGTTCGCTGCGCGTCGGCATGTCGATGCCGTACACGTTCGGGAACTTCACCGGCGGCGCCGCCGAGGCAAAAATCACCTTCTTCGCGCCCGCGTCACGCGCCATCTGCACGATTTCCTGGCTCGTCGTGCCACGCACGATCGAATCGTCGACGATCAGCACGTTCTTGCCCTGGAACTCCACGCGCATGGCATTGAGCTTCTGGCGCACCGACTTCTTGCGTACCGCCTGGCCCGGCATGATGAACGTGCGGCCCACGTAGCGGTTCTTGAAAAAGCCCTCGCGGTAATTCACGCCCAGTTGCTTGGCCACCTGCATCGCGGCTGGACGGCTCGAATCGGGAATCGGCATGACAACGTCGATGTCGCCGGGCTTGACCGTGCGCTTGATCTTTTCCGCCAGGTAGTCGCCCATGCGCAGGCGCGCATCGTACACCGGCACCCCGTCCAGGCACGAATCCGGACGCGCCAGATACACCAGTTCGAAAATGCAGGGATTGAGCACCGGCGCGTCGGCGCACTGATGGGCGAAGAACTCGCCGTCGTTGCTGACGAAGATCGCCTCGCCCGGCGCAACGTCGCGCACGAACGTGAAACCCATGCCTTCGAGCGCCACCGATTCCGAAGCGATCATCCACTCGGTGCCGCTCGGGCCATCGAAACGGCCAATGCACAGCGGACGGATACCGTTAGGATCGCGGAAGGCCAGCAGACCGAAACCGGCGATGACCGACACGATCGCATACGACCCCTTCAGGCGGCGATGCACGCCCGACACCGCCGTGAACAGCGCGTCGCGCGTCAGGCCGTCGCGCGAACTCGATTGCAGCTCGTGCGCGAGCACGTTGAGCAGCACTTCCGAGTCGGACGTCGTATTGATATGACGGCGGTCGATGCGGAACATCTCGTCCTTGAGCTGTTCCCAGTTCGTCAGGTTGCCGTTGTGGGCCATGACGATGCCGTACGGTGCGTTCACGTAGAACGGTTGGGCTTCCTCGGAGCTCGACGAGCCGGCCGTCGGATAACGCACCTGGCCGATGCCGATGTGGCCCGGCAGGCTGCGCATGTTGCGAGTCCGGAAGACATCCCGCACCATGCCGTTGCCCTTTTGCATGTAGAAGGATTTGCCATTCGTGGTAGCAATGCCGGCGGCATCCTGCCCGCGGTGCTGCAGCAGCAGCAAGCTATCGTAAATGAACTGATTGACCGGAGATTTGGAGACTACGCCTACAATGCCACACATGGCACGAATCCTTCAAAAAACATCGAAACCTGCGCCGAACGGACCCTATTATCCGTCAGCTTGAATCCTTCTGCACATACCCGTCCCGCGGGGCGGCAACATCCTTGTGGACGTACTGCGCCACCGCGTCGGGCAGCCAGGGCCGGAGTTGTTCCAGGCCCGCCTCGACCCACGGCCGCACCATCGAGTGCTGCCAGGCCGGCAGCTTGGGCAACTCCGTGAATCTGGAGGCGATCAGCAGCAACATCAAGAGCAACGCGCCCCGGACAATGCCGAACATCATTCCCAGGCCACGGTCCACGGGACGCAGGCCGATGACGTCCGTCACGCGGCCGATCAACGCGCTCACGATGCCCGAGCCGAATACCACGGCCACCAACACCAGCAAAAATCCCAGGGCCCCCTGCGTCAGCTTCTCGCCGGGCAGATTGGCCGGCAGCCACTGCGCGACCGTCGGCCCGAACGCTCGGGCGACGAAAAAGGCGACCACCCAACCCACGAGGTTGAAGAGCTCGCGCACCAGTCCACGCAGCATGCCCAGCAGCATCGACCCCAGCAAAATCGCCAGTGCCGCGTAATCCACGCCGGTCAGCAAACCGGCACTCACGGTTTCGTTCAAATCAGCCCTCGACGATCTGCGCCGTCAGGCCGATATCGCGAATCTTCTTGCCCGCAGATTCGGCACTGTTCTTGTCCGAAAACGGCCCCGCGCGCAGCAGATACAACATCCGGTCGTCGATCTTCTTCTTTTCCATGTAGCTCGGCACATTCACGAGCTTCAGCTTGACGAGCCAGGCTCTCGCACGATCTTCGCTCGCAAACGCCCCGATACGGATCACGTAATGCCCCGTGCCCGCCGCCTTTTCGGACGGCGCAGGCGTCGCCGCCGCATCCTTCTTCGGCTCGGGCTTTACGTCAGGCTTCGCTTCGTGCTTGATCTCGGGTTTGGCATCGGGCAAGGCCCGCGCAGCTTGCGCGGCCACCGGCTTGGCCGGCGGCGTCTGGACAACCGGCGGATTCGGCGGATTCGCCGGATTGGCCGTATCGGCCGGCTCAGTGATCGGGGCCGGCGTGGGTATCGCAGAGGGTTTGAGCGCAGCCGCATTGGCGGTGTCCGCCGCCCGGCCGGTATCGTCCGGCTTGGCCGCGGCGCTACTGCCCACCCCTTGCCGCACTTCTTCTTCGCCGCTATCCAGGCTTTGCTGCGCCGCCTTCACATGCACAGGCGGCAGCGAGGCATCCTTGCCCGGAATCTGGATGGCAATGTCGTCGGTGGTCGATTTCGGTTCCGGGGCGAGCACCATCGGCAGAATGATGACGGCGGCCAACACCAGCGCGAGGGCGCCGACCAGGCGACGGCGGGCGCGCTGCTTTTCCGGCAGAAGCGGATCGAGCTGCTCGTGTTCGCTGTATTCCCCGCCGGCGGCCGTGCGCGCACCGGTGCGGGGACTCCGGCGGCTTCCGCGCTTCGGAGGTACGGTTTCGGCGTCTTTTTTGCGAAACGAAAACAATCCCATAAGCCAGGCTCAGGTCGTGACACGCGCCGTGGAGCGCACGGCGCGCGTCGAATGCAGGATTTCAGTGGCGCTGCGATTTCCGGTAGGCCATGACGCCGGCTACCGTAAAGAACGATCCAAAAACAACGATTCTATCATTCTCCCCACAAAGCTTTAGCGCGGCGGCGAAAGCCGCTTCGGGAGATGCGTGTTGCGCGACGGAATGGTCGGCGTCCTCACGGAACCCGACGGCACGCAAATCGGCTTCCAGCGCCGCCGCATCGGCCGCGCGCGGCGTCGGCAGGCCGCACAGGTGCCAATGGTCGACTTTGTCCACCATATGACGCAACACACCCTCGATGTCCTTGTCGGCCATCGCGCCGAACACGGCGTACGTGTACGGAAAGAAGCCCATGCCGTCGAGGTTGTGGCCCAGCGCCGCCGCCGCATGCGGATTGTGCGCGACGTCGAGCACTACCGCCGGACGCCCCGGCACCACCTGGAAGCGCCCCGGCAGCTCAACGGTCGCCAACCCCAGGCGAATGTCCTGCGCGGACACCGGCAATTCGGCGCGCATCGATTCGAGCGCGGCCAGCGCCGCCGACGCGTTGAGCAGCTGGTTGGCGCCGCGCAGGGCCGGGTAGGCCAACGCCGGACGCCGCATGCTGCGCCCCGCATAGCTCCATTGCTGCTTGTCGCCCTGATAGTTGAAATCGCGGCCAAATAGCCACAGATCGGCGCCGATACGTTCAGCCTCGGCGATCAAGGTGGCCGGCGGCATCGGATCGCCGCACACGGCCGGTTTGCCGGCGCGGAAGATCCCGGCCTTCTCAATCGCGATCGCGTCGCGCGTATCGCCGAGATACTGCTGGTGATCGATGTCGATGCTTGTGATGACGGCGCAATCAGCGTCGACGATGTTCACCGCGTCGAGACGCCCGCCAAGGCCGACTTCGAGAATCACCGCATCGAGTCCGCTGGCGGCGAACATGTGCATGATCGCCAGCGTGGTGAACTCGAAATACGTTAGCGATACCGGCGTGTCGAAGCTGTTGCGCGCGGTCTCCACGGCTTCGAAATGCGGAAGCAGCTGCGCATCGGCAACCACTTCGCCGTTCACGCGCGCGCGCTCGTTGAAACTCAGCAGATGGGGAGACGTATGGCAACCGACGCGATAACCGGCCGCCAGGAGGATCGCTTCGATGATCGCGCAGGTCGAGCCCTTGCCGTTGGTGCCGCCCACTGTGAAGACCGGGCACGGAAAGCGCAGGCCGAGCGCGTCCTTGACGCGGCCGATGCGGGCAAGACCCATATCGATGCCTACCGGATGCGCCGTTTCCAGATGGGCGAGCCAGGCATCGAGGGTGGAGAAAGTCGGCATGTATTTCAGGAAAAGAGAAAGCGCGGCGGTGCACAAGTACCCCGCCGCGCTTTTTTACCACGATTGCGTAACAACAGGGCCGTCGTTACGCATTGTTTCATTAGCTGCCGTTCGCTCAGGCCACGGCGTCGGCCGGCTGACGCTCCATCAGCGCGATCAGCCGGGCGATTTCCTCGCGCATCTTGCGGCGGTCGACGATCATGTCGATGGCGCCCTTCTGCAGCAGGAACTCCGAACGCTGGAAGCCTTCCGGCAGCTTCTCGCGTACCGTCTGCTCGATCACGCGCGGACCGGCAAAGCCGATCAGCGCACGCGGCTCGGCAATCACAACGTCGCCCAGGAACGCGAAGCTCGCCGACACGCCGCCCATGGTCGGATCCGTCAACACCGAAATGAACGGCAGCTTGGCTTCCGCGAGTTTGGTCAGCATGGCCGTGGTCTTGGCCATCTGCATCAGCGACAGCAGGCTTTCCTGCATGCGCGCGCCGCCCGAAGCGGTCACACAGATGAACGGCACGCCCTGCTCCAGCGCATTTTGCGCACCGCGCGCGAAACGCTCGCCGACGACGGAGCCCATCGAGCCGCCCATGAAGGCGAACTCGAAGCACGCCACCACGACCGGCAAGGTGTGGATGGCGCCGCCCATCACGACCATGGCGTCGGTTTCACCGGTGTCGTCCATGGCTTCCTTGATGCGCTCGGGATACTTGCGGCTGTCCTTGAACTTGAGCGCGTCGACGGGCACGATCTCCTGGCCCAGTTCGTAACGGCCTTCCGGGTCGAGCAGCGCATCGAGACGCGCACGCGCACCGATGCGCATGTGGTGATCGCACTTCGGGCAGACGTGCAGATTGGCCTCGACGTCGTTGCGATACAGCACCGCTTCGCACGACGGACACTTGATCCACAGGCCTTCAGGAATGCTCTTGTTACGCTGCGTCGGGTCAGTTTGCTTGATCTTCGGGGGAAGCAGCTTGTCGAGCCAACTCATAGTTTCTCCTTGGCCATTGCGGCGGCCGTTTTGGTTTCGCCCTCCCCGCTCGCCCGTCAGACGTTTTCGTCGAGGGCCGAGCGGATACCGGCGATGAATTCAGCCAGCGATTTTACCGCGTTCTGGCCATCTGTATCACGCGGCGTGTTCTCAAGGCGTTGCACGATCGCGCTGCCGATGACCACGGCGTCCGCCACGGCGCCGATGGCGCGGGCCGACGCGGCATCGCGAATCCCGAAACCCACGCCCACCGGCAGGGCCGCCACGGCCTTGATCGCGGGGATGCGGGCCGCCACGGCGCCAACGTCGAGACTGCCTGCGCCCGTCACGCCCTTGAGCGAGACGTAGTACAGATAACCGCTGGCCACGCGGGCGACGGCGGCGATGCGGTCATCGGTCGAGGTCGGCGCCAGCAGGAAGATCGGATCGAGGCCGTGCGCGCGCATGGCGTCGGCAAACGCTTCGCTTTCCTCGGGCGGATAGTCGACAACGAGCACGCCGTCGACGCCGGCCGCGGCCGCGCGCTGCGTGAACGCGTCAAGGCCCATGCGTTCGATCGGATTCGCGTAGCCCATCAGCACCACCGGCGTACGGTCATTGGTGCAACGGAACTCGGTGACGTATTCGAGTACGTGCGCGAGGCTCACGCCCTTGGCGAGCGCGCGCTCCGAGGCGCGCTGGATCACCGGCCCGTCGGCCATCGGATCGGAGAACGGCACGCCCAGTTCGATGACATCGGCGCCGTTGTCGGCGAGGGCGTGCATCAACTTGACCGTCCAGCCCGGCTCGGGATCGCCGGCGGTGATGAACGGGATGAGGCCTTTCTTACCCTGCGCGTGCAAGGTGCGGAACGTCGCTTGGATGCGTGACATGGTCGTTCAGTCTCTGAAGTCTTTGGTGTGCGATCGCATGGTAGTGCGGATTGATCTCATAGCCGACGAAACGGCGGCTATGCAGCGCACACGCCACGGCGGTGGTGCCGCTGCCCATGAAAGGGTCCAGCACCAGTCCGCCCGGCGGGCAGCTCGCGAGCACCATGCGCTCGATGATATGCAACGGTTTTTGCGTCGGATGGTCGACGCGCTCGGGGTCTTGCCGATGCAATCGCGAGATCGACCACAGATCCTTGGGGTTGTAGCCCAGTTCCAGCCACTTGCTGCCTTCGAAGATGCGCCGGCTGCGCGCCTTCTTCGTGGCGGCGTCGTAAGGCACGCGCACGGCGTCGAGGTCGAAGTAATAGTCCTTCGACACGGCGAATACGCCGATATTGTCATGCACGGAACTGAAGCGCCGGGTGCTCCCGCCCATGCTCGGCACGCGCCGGTCCCAGATGATCTCGTTGACCATCAGGAGCCGCTGCTTGAGGAACACGAACAGTTCCGGCGCGTACTGCCACGTACAGAACAGGTAGAGCGAGCCGCGCGGCGCCAGTTTCGGGAGCGCGGCTTCGAGCCAGCCGTACGTCCAGGCGAGAAAATCCTCGCCCGAGCGCTTGTCCGAATCGTTGCCGTAATCCTTGCCGAGTCCGTAAGGCGGATCGGCGAGGATCAGATCGACGGAACCGTCGGCCAACTCCCCCACGTGGGCGAGGAAATCGGCATGACGCAGGTTGATGTCGCCGGGCGCCCACGACGGGTGCGCAAGCCGCGAGCCCTCGAGCGCCGCCACCTCCGCGCTGGGCGTGGCGACGCCGTCCGGGCCGTCGAAGGCATCGGCGACGCCGACGGCGTCATTCGGGTCGATCAGTTCGTTCGGCTCGCTACGTTCTGTCATGAATGGGGATCGGTTGTCTCTCTCGCGCCGCCGGTCAGGGCTTGGCGTGCTCGGCCAGCGCCATCACGGTGTGCATGTCCTTGTCGCCGCGGCCCGACAGGTTGACCAGGATCTGCTTGTCCTTGGGCAACGTTGGCGCCAGCTTGCAGGCGTAGGCGAGTGCGTGGCTCGATTCGAGCGCCGGGATGATGCCCTCGATACGGCAGCAGTCGTGGAACGCGCGCAAGGCCTCGGCATCGGTAATGCCGACATATTCTGCGCGGCCCGCGTCCTTGAGCCAGGCGTGCTCGGGACCGACCCCCGGATAGTCGAGGCCGGCCGACACGGAATGCGTCTCGATGATCTGGCCGTTCTCGTCTTGCAGCAGATACGTGCGATTGCCATGCAGCACGCCCGGCGAACCGGCGATCAGCGACGCGGCGTGGCGGCCGGTCTCGATGCCGTCGCCCGCGGCTTCGACGCCGACGAGCTTGACGTCGGTATCGTCGATGTACGGATAGAAGATACCCATCGCGTTCGAGCCGCCGCCGACGGCCGCGACGACATAGTCGGGCTGGCGGCCGGTCAACTCCGGCATCTGCACGCGGCATTCATCGCCGATCACGCGCTGGAAGTCACGCACGAGCATCGGATAAGGGTGCGGGCCAGCCACCGTGCCAATGATGTAGAAGGTGTTTTCGACGTTCGTGACCCAGTCGCGCATCGCTTCGTTGAGCGCGTCCTTGAGGGTCTTCGAGCCTGACTCGACGGGCACGACCTTGGCGCCCAGCAATTGCATGCGGTAAACGTTCGCCGCCTGGCGCTTGACGTCTTCCGCGCCCATGTAGACGACACACTCCATGCCGAAGCGCGCGGCGATCGTCGCGGTGGCCACGCCGTGTTGTCCGGCGCCCGTCTCGGCGATCACGCGCGGCTTGCCCATGCGGCGGGCGAGCAGCGCCTGGCCGATCACGTTGTTGACCTTGTGCGCACCGGTGTGATTCAGGTCTTCCCGCTTGAGGAAAACCTGCGCGCCGCCCAGTTCCTGGCTCCAGCGCTTGGCGTGATAGACCGGCGACGGGCGGCCGACGTAGTGCTTCAGTTCGTATTGATATTCTTCGAGGAAGGCGGGGTCGTGCTGATACTTGGCGTAGGCCTCGCGCAGCTCGTCGAGCGCGTGAATCAGCGTTTCCGCCACGAATACACCGCCATACGGGCCAAAATGGCCCCGGGCGTCAGGCAAATCGTACATGGTTGTCACTCACTGAGTGCTGAAAACGTGGCGGCGCGGCACATCTTGATGCAGGCCGCGCAGGCCATGCGTTTTCGGCGGGTTCATCCGGTGGCGTCGGCAGCGCGAACGGCTTGCACGAACGCTGTCATCAGGGCGTGATCCTTCACGCCGCGTGTCGCCTCCACACCGCTCGATACGTCGACGGCGTAGGGCTGCACACGGGCGATCGCCTCAGCAACGTTGTGCGCGTTCAAGCCACCACTCAAAACGGCCCGATGCGCGATGTCTCTTGGAATAAGTGACCAATCGAAAACCTTTCCTCCACCGCCGTATCCCTCGACCAGGGCGTCGAGCAGAATACCTTGCGCGGCGGCGTATTCGTTCGCGAATTGTACCAAATCGGCGGCGTCGCGCGTTTCCGGACCAACCCGCATGGCCCGCAACCACGGACGGTGCCCCGCCGCTGCGGCGAGGGCTGCGCATTGCGCCGGGGTTTCGTCGCCGTGAAATTGCAGCAAACCGAGCGGTACGGCCTGCGTCACCCGGCGGATTTCGTCTTCCGTCGCGTTGACGAACAGTCCGACCAGCGTGACGAACGGCGGCACGCGGCGTGCCAGCTCGGCCGCCCGCTCGATCGACACATTGCGCGGGCTGGGTCCGTAGAAGACCAGTCCAATCGCATCGACGCCCAGCGCCACCGCGTGGTCGACGTCGGCAGTCTGCGACAGACCGCAGATCTTGATTCGGGTGCGCGCTTTCATGCGTTCCATGGCATCGGGAAGGGCCAGGCGGCCCAGTTGGGTTCAGGCAGCGCAAAGCGCTCGGGATAGCCGACACGCGCCAGATACAGGCCGTCCGGCATGAAGGTCGGCGCGGCGTGGCGGCGGTCCCGGCTTGCCAGGACGTCCGCCATCCACGCGGGCATCTGGCGGCCTCGGCCGATCGCCACCAGACACCCCATGATATTACGGACCATGTGGTGCAGGAATGCATTGGCACGGAATCGGAAGACGTAGAAATTGCCCTGCTGCGCCACATCGATCGCGTACATGTGCTTGACCGGCGTCTTGGCCTGGCATTCGGACGAACGGAATGCGGAGAAGTCATGCGCGCCGAGCAAGGTTTGACCGGCCGTCTGCATGGCGGTCAGATCAAGCGGCGTGTGCAGCCAGCCGCACCGCCCGTCGAGCAACGGCGAACGGACGGGGTGCACGTACAGCACATAGAAATAAGTGCGCTCGAACGCGGTGAAGCGGGCGTGGAAGTCGTCCGGGACAATCTGGGCCCATTGCACGGCCACCGTTTTCGGCAGGAACGCATTCACACCGCGCACCCAGGAGAATTCGGCGCGGTCCAGTTCGGTGTCGAAATGGACAACCTGCCCCAGCCCGTGGACGCCGGTATCAGTACGGCCGGCGACCGTTGTCGGCAGATCGACGCCGCCGAATTCCCGCAAGGCGCGTTCGAGCGCCTGCTGCACGGTGTTGCCGTGCGGCTGCGATTGCCAGCCCGAAAACGCGGTGCCGTCGTAGTGAATGCCCAGTGCGATTCGCATATGCCTCACGCCGCGCGCAACGTGCCGCGCGCCGATTCAAAAGAAAAATGGGCGCCCAACCTGCGGGCGCCCAAAAACTACGGTCAATCGTTGGCGGTGCCGGGACTTATTTGCCCAGCGCCGCAAGTCTTGTACGCGCCAGCGATTGCGCGGCGGCATTGCCGCTGCGCATCACTTCCTCGAGCAGTTCGCGCGCGCCTTCGTCGTCGCCGATCGACTGGTAGGCCGCGGCGAGTTCAAGTTTCGTGTGGATATCGCCGCCTTCGGTATCGCTGCCGTCTACTGCCGCGACTTCGGGATACACGTCAGCCGGCGATTGTAACGGGGTAGCGGCCTGCGCGGCAAATGCTGTTGCAGGCGGTGCGCCGAAATCGAGCGAGAATGCCGGCGTGTTGCCGCGCTTCGCGTCACCCTTCAGATCCAGGCTGAAGTCGGACAAGTCGAATGACAGCGGCTTGAGCGACGGCGCTTCATGGGCGGCGTCCGCAAACGTGGGCTTCGCCGGCGTATCGAAATCCGCGTCGGACGGCTCGCCGTCGAGTTCCGGTTCGCCGCCGTCATGGTGGACTTCCGGCGCCATCGTGAACTGAATCGAGCCCAGGCCACCCGCGCTCAGGAACGGGGTAGGCGTCGCCGGCACCGTGCCCACGTGGGCCGGCTGGCCCGGCAACGTCAAATCGAGATCGCCGACCATGCCCGCCACGCCGGCATCGGCCGCTGGGGTCACCGGGTCGGTCTCAACCTCGTACGTCTGCGGCGCCAGAACGGCGTCGGCCACAGGCTCGAAAGCCGGCTCCGGCGTAATCTCGGACGCAGGCGCGTCGGCATGTGCCGCCTGATTCGCCTCGTACAGCGCCGCAGCACCTGCCGCGACACCGACGGCGCCCAGCGCGACACCGGCGTGGTCGTCACCCGCCTCGGCTTGCCGGGCATCGTCACCGCCGCCCAGCCAATGCGATTGGCCGTCATCGCCACTGTCATAAGGGCCGTCCTGTCCCACCGCCGGCGGCGTATTGTGACGGCGGCGCATCAGCCAATAGATACCGAGCAGCGCGGCCAGCAGGCCGGCGCCCGGCAAGGCATAGGGATTCTCGCGCACCGCGCGCCACGTCATGCCGGGCCCATCGGCCGATTGGGCCGTCTGGGCCGCCGCAGCGCTCGCGGTGGCCGCGACGGGCGCCGACGCCGCCGCGTCCGTACCGGATGCCACCGTAGCGGTGGCCATGGAGGCTGCCTCGGCCTGAGACGCGCTCGTGGCCTCGCTCGCCGCCGACGCCGCCGTTGCGACGGCCGTCGTCTCGGCAGCGGAGGCCGTGGCGGGCGCCGCCGCGGGCACCGGTTGTTGATCGGCGACAGCGGCCGGCGTCTTCGCCGCGCCCTGTGTCGTGTTGTTCGCTTGCGTGTTATTGCCCGCAGTCACGCCGGAAGCGGTGGCGTTCTGCTTCTCCAGATCGGCGACGGCCTGATTCTTCATCGCCAACAACTTCTGGAGATCTGCTACGTTCTTCTGCAAATCATTCACCCTGCCCTGCGCTTCGGCGTCGGCCTTGTCGCGGGCGATACGTTCTTCTTCGCCGCTGCCGGCATTCGCGCCGGCGGCGTTGCGTCCCGGACCCGATTTGGGACGCGACAACTTCAGTTCATCACGCGTGGCCGGGGCGGCCGCTTCCGGAGCCTTCCCCGCCTCGATCGCGCCCTGCGCGCTACGCCCGCCTTCGGCCGGCGCGGCCTGGCCTGCCGTCGATTCCGCCAGACGCGCGCGGTACGCGTCGAACTGCTCGCGCGCGCTCGCCACGAACTTGCGCGCCTGCGCCGGCGCCACGGCCTGCACCTGCGGGTCCGCCGGACGATTCAGGGTCGCCCCCTGACGCAACCGGTTCGGATCGTTTCCAATGAACGCGTTGCGGTTCGCCTCGAACAACGCCGTCATCAGCTGTGCAACGGACGCACCGCCGGCTTCATCGGCATACTGCTGCGCAATCGACGACAACGTGTCGCCATGGCGCACGACGTGCGCCCCGCCATCGACGATTTTCTTCGCGGCAGCCTCGCCGGACGACGCCGCGCCCACGGGCGCGGGCTCGCCGGTATTGGACGACGGCGCCACGGCCGCCGGTACGACGGCCTGCGGCGCGGGCGACGGCTGAAGCGGCGTGGCAGCGAGCGTGTAAACCGCCGATTGACGGCCGGTACGCCATTCCAGCACCAGCAGCACGTCGAGATATGGCACGCTCACCGGCTCGCTCGAATCGAAGTGCACGATGTACGTGCCTGCTTCGCTCCTGGTCAGCCAGACGCTGAGTTTGTCGAGCGCGGGAAGACGGCGGATACCGACCTGACGGAACGCGGCCGCATCGGCGAGTTTGACGGTGAGGCCGTCGGCCTCGGCCGGCGAGACGTCGTTGAGCAGAACCGCCGCGCGCAGCGGTTGCCCCGGCGCGGAGCGGACCTGTTGCGCGCCGAGCGTTGCGGCGCCCGCACTGACGAGGCCGAGGCCCCACAACACGGCCGTGGCCGCAGTCATCCGTAGCGCTTTCGCGTGCTTGCCGATCGAGTTGTTCCGCACTGTGTCTGTTCGGGCCTGTCAGTCGAAGTTGTCACTGGCAGCCCTTGCGGGCGCCTCCCAAAGGGGCCGGCGGCAGTCCGGCCTGGCACTGCCGCCCTCGGCTCGCGCCGAGTCTTGCATACTTCTGCCGCTGCTTACGCGTCCAGCAGGATGCGCAGCATGCGGCGCAGCGGTTCGGCCGCACCCCACAGCAGTTGATCGCCCACCGTGAATGCCGACAGGTATTCGTCGCCCATCGCCATCTTGCGCAGGCGGCCCACCGGGATCGTCATGGTGCCGGTCACGGCGGCAGGCGTCAAATCGGTCATCGACGCCTCACGCGTGTTCGGCACCACCTTCACCCAGTCGTTGGCCTGACCGATGATATCGTTCAGTTCATCTAACGGCACATCTTTCTTGAGCTTGATGGTCAGCGCCTGGCTGTGGCAACGCATCGCACCAATGCGCACGCACAGGCCGTCGACCGGAATCGCCCGGGTACCGGCGAAACCCTCGCCCAGCCCCAGGATCTTGTTGGTCTCGGCGCCGCCCTTCCACTCTTCCTTGGACATGCCGTTGCCGAGATCCTTGTCGATCCACGGAATCAGGTTGCCGCCCAGCGGCACGCCGAACTGCCTGGTCTCGTCGGCGGTCAAGGCATGCTGCTTGGCCAGCACCTTGCGGTCAATCTCGAGAATCGCCGAGGCCGGATCATCCAGCAGCGACTTGACTTCGGCGTTGATGCTGCCGAATTGCGTCAGCAGCTCGCGCATATGCTGCGCGCCGCCGCCCGATGCCGCCTGATACGTCATCGAGGTCATCCAGTCCACCAGATTGTGCTGGAACAGGCCGCCCAGGCCCATCAACATGCAGCTGACCGTGCAGTTGCCGCCGATGAAATTCTTCGTGCCCGCCGACAGCGCGTCCTTGATCACATTCAGGTTGACCGGATCGAGAACGATGATCGCATCGTCCTTCATGCGCAGCGTCGAGGCCGCATCGATCCAGTAGCCATTCCAACCCGCGGCACGCAGCTTCGGAAAAATCTCCGACGTGTAGTCACCGCCCTGGCAGGTAATGATGATGTCGCATTTCTTCAGTTCAGCGACATCATTGGCGTCTTTCAGCGAAGTCTCGTTCTTCGCCATCGACGGGGCTTTGCCGCCCGCGTTGCTGGTGCTGAAAAACACCGGCTCGATCAAGGCGAAATCGTTCTCCTGCTGCATGCGTTGCATGAGCACGGAGCCAACCATGCCCCGCCAACCTACCAGACCTACGGTTCTCATTTTTCCACTCTCTCTCTATAAAACCTCTGCGGACCGCCTCCCCGGCGGTCCGTCGCTCATAGCGCCGCGACGACGGCCGCGCCCATTTCGCGCGTACCGACCTTGGTCGCGCCTTCCTGCCAGATGTCGGGCGTACGCAAGCCCTGTGCCAGCACCTTCTTGACCGCGGCTTCGATGCGGTCGGCCTGTTCCGGCTTGCCCAGCGTGTAACGCAGCATCATCGCCGCCGACAGGATCGTCGCCAGCGGATTTGCCACGCCCTTGCCCGCGATATCGGGGGCCGAACCGTGCGACGGCTCGTAGAGGCCCTTGTTCTTCGCGTCCAGCGAGGCCGACGGCAACATGCCGATGGAGCCGGTCAGCATCGCGGCTTCATCCGACAGGATATCGCCGAACATGTTGCCGGTCACGACCACGTCGAAGTTCTTCGGTGCCTTCACCAGCTGCATCGCGGCGTTGTCGACATACATATGCGACAGTTCGACGTCCGGATAGTCCTTGGCGACCTCGATCATCGTGTCGCGCCACAGCTGCGACGTTTCCAGGACATTGGCCTTGTCGACCGAGCACAGACGCTTGCCGCGCTTGGCTGCCGCCTGAAAAGCCACATGCGCGATACGGACCACTTCCGGCACCGTATACCGCATCGTATCAAAACCTTCGCGGCTGCCTTCGAACGGGCCGTCCGGCGCCTGTCGGAAACCCTTCGGCTGACCAAAGTAAATGTCGCCGTTCAGTTCGCGGATGATCAGGATGTCCAGGCCCGCGACGATCTCCGGCTTCAGGCTCGACGCATCGGCGAGCTCCTTGTACAGGATCGCGGGACGGAAGTTGGCGAACAGCTGCAGGTGCTTGCGCAGGCCCAGGATGGCCTGCTCCGGGCGCAGTTCGCGCGCCAGCGTGTCGTACTTCCAGTCGCCCACGGCGCCGAACAGGATGGCATCGGCTTCCTTGGCCAGCTTGAGCGTGGCTTCCGGCAGCGGATGGCCGGCAGCCTCGTAACCGGCGCCCCCCACGGGGGCCTGCTCCAGTTCAAACGATTCACCCAGCGCATTGAGCACGGCAACGGCTTCCGTGACGATTTCCGGACCGATGCCGTCACCCGGCAACACTGCGATTTTCATGCGATCTCCTTCGGTGGCGCTGCGCGCCTGTTGTGTCTTAGCGCGGCAAACGCGTATTCAGCCAGGGCTGGGCCGCCAGCCGCTTGGCTTCAAATTCATGGATCTTGTCGGCGTGGCGCAGGGTCAGGCCGATATCGTCGAATCCGTTGAGCATGCAATATTTGCGGAACGGCGCGATGTCAAACGAATAGCTACGGCCGTCGGCCGCCTGCACCGTCTGCTGTTCGAGGTCGATGGTCAACTGGTAGCCGACGAACGCCGTCGTCTCGTTGAACAGGTGATCGACCTGCATCTCGGTGAGCACGATCGGCAACACACCGTTCTTATAGCAGTTATTGAAGAAAATGTCGGCAAAACTCGGCGCAATCACCGCACGAAAGCCGTATTGCTGCAGCGCCCAGGGCGCGTGTTCGCGCGAGCTGCCGCAGCCGAAGTTCTTGCGCGCAAGGAGAATCGTGGAATTCTGGTAACGCGGCTGATTCAGCACGAAATTCGGATTCAGCGGACGCTTGCTGCAATCCTGCCCCGGCTGGCCGACGTCCGTATAGCGCCATTCGTCGAACAGGTTCTGGCCGAAGCCGGTGCGCTTGATCGACTTCAGGAACTGCTTCGGAATGATCGCGTCGGTGTCGACGTTTTCCCGGTCAAGGGGTGCCACCAAGCCCGTGTGGACAACAAATTTTTCCATCTCAAGCCACCTGATATTCTCTGCGGGCCGCGTGCCGCGGCCCCTCAACTTTCATGTGCGAACGGCCGCGCTTACTTCTTCGTCGCCGCGTTCTCGATCGCCTGACCGGCCGCCTTGGTATCCTGCCCCAGGCCGGCCATCGTATTGCATCCTGTCACGCCCAGCACCATCAAGGCCATCGCCAGCAAGCACAGTTTTTTCATTTCAGTTTCTCCCGGTTGAGCGCGAAATCGTTCTTATGTAACGACGATCACGTGAATTCGGATGACGGCGGCCTCAAACGAGGCGGCGTACGTCCACGAAATGCCCTTCGATCGCCGCCGCCGCCGCCATCGCGGGCGACAGCAGGTGAGTGCGGCCGCCGGCGCCCTGACGGCCCTCGAAGTTGCGGTTCGAGGTCGAGGCGCAGCGCTCGCCCGGCTCCAGGCGGTCGGCATTCATCGCCAGGCACATCGAGCAGCCCGGCTCGCGCCACTCGAAGCCTGCGGCCTTGAACACCTGGTCCAGCCCTTCCTGCTCAGCCTGCTGCTTCACCAGCCCCGAGCCCGGCACGACCATCGCCAGACGCACGTTCGCCGCGACCTTGCGGCCCAGCTTCTTGACCACGTACGCGGCAGCGCGGATATCTTCGATGCGCGAGTTCGTGCACGAGCCGATGAACACCTTGTCGATGGCGATTTCCTGCATCGGCGTATCGGGCTTCAGGTTCATGTACTCGAGCGCACGCTCCATGGCGCTGCGCTTGACCGGATCCTTTTCCTTATCGGGGTCGGGCACGCGGTCTTCAATCGACACGACCATTTCCGGCGACGTGCCCCAGCTCACCTGCGGCGTCAGCTTCTCGGCATCGATCTCGACAACGTGGTCGAACTGGGCGCCGTCGTCGCTGCGCAGCGTGCGCCAGTAGGTTTCGGCCTGCTGGAACGCTTCGCCGGACGGGGCGAACGGGCGGCCCTTGACGTAGTTGATCGTAGTGTCGTCCACGCCGACCAGGCCGGCGCGCGCGCCCGCTTCGATCGCCATGTTGCACACCGTCATGCGGCCTTCCATCGTCAGGGCGCGAATGGCCGGTCCGGCGAACTCGATCGTATAGCCGGTACCGCCCGCCGTGCCGATCTTGCCGATGACGGCCAGCACGATGTCCTTGGCCGAGCAGCCGCGCGGCAGTTGGCCGTCGACCCGCACCAGCATGTTCTTGCTCTTCTTCATCAGCAGCGTCTGCGTGGCGAGCGTGTGCTCGACCTCGGACGTACCGATGCCGAACGCCAGCGCGCCGAACGCGCCGTGCGTGGAGGTATGCGAATCGCCGCAGACCACCGTCATGCCGGGCAGCGTGGCGCCCTGCTCCGGCCCGATCACGTGGACGATCCCCTGGCGCAGATCGTTCATCTTGAACTGCGTGATGCCGAAATCGTCGCAATTGTGGTCGAGCGTATCGACCTGCAGGCGCGAGATCGGATCCTCGATGCCACTGGAGCGATCGGTCGTCGGGACGTTATGGTCCGACACTGCCAGATTGGCCGACAGACGCCAGACCGGCCGTTCGGCCAGCTTCAGCCCTTCGAACGCCTGCGGGCTCGTGACTTCGTGCAGCAGGTGACGGTCGATGTAGAGCAGCGTGGTGCCGTCGTCCTCGGTATGCACAACGTGTGCATCCCACAATTTGTCGTACAGCGTCTTGGCCATGATGAAAGTGCGGGGCAGTTATCGTTCTGGGAACTTTTGATTATGCCATAGCGCATAAGCGCCGGCGGAATGACAAATCCCCGGAAATCGTGCGTAAAACGCACAATATCCCGGGGATTTGCGCGATTCTCCAGCATATCCTGCCGCAGAACCGCCTGCATTGCTGAATCGGCATCGGCGCCGTGCCGGCACGGCAAGCCGCACCGGCCACCGATGGCCGCGCCGTCAGCTCAGCGCTTGTCGATCGGCGCGACGTCGCGCGGCGTATTGCCGATGAACAGCTGACGCGGACGGCCGATCTTCTGGTCCGGTTCCGCAATCATTTCCGTCCATTGCGCAATCCAGCCGACCGTACGGGCCAGCGCGAAGATGCAGGTGAACATCGACGTCGGAATGCCCAGCGCGCGCTGAACGATGCCCGAGTAGAAGTCGACGTTCGGGTACAGCTTGCGCGACACGAAGTATTCGTCTTCCAGGGCGATCTTTTCCAGCTGCATGGCGAGCTTGAACAGCGGATCGTCGTGCAGGCCCAGTTCGTTGAGCACCTCGTAGCACGTTTCGCGCATGAGCTTGGCGCGCGGATCGTAGTTCTTGTACACGCGGTGACCGAAGCCCATCAGCTTGACGCCCGAATTCTTGTCCTTCACTTGCTTGATGAATTCAGGAATCTTGTCCGGCGAGCCGATCTGCTCGAGCATGTTCAGGGCGGCTTCGTTCGCACCACCGTGCGCCGGGCCCCACAGGCAAGCGATACCGGCAGCGATACATGCGAACGGGTTGGCGCCCGACGAGCCGGCCAGGCGGACCGTCGAGGTCGACGCGTTCTGCTCGTGATCGGCGTGCAGGATCAGGATGCGGTCGAGCGCGCGCACCAGCACGTCGTTGACCTTGTACTCTTCGCACGGGTTGGCGAACATCATGCGCATGAAGTTCGCGGTGTACGACAGGTCGTTGCGCGGATACACGAACGGCTGGCCCACGCTGTACTTGTACGCCATGGCGACCAGCGTCGGCAGCTTCGCGATCAGGCGAATCGCCGAGACTTCACGGTGCTGCGGGTTGTTGATGTCCAGCGAGTCGTGGTAGAACGCCGACAGGGCGCCGACCGAGCCGACCAGCACGGCCATCGGGTGTGCGTCACGACGGAAGCCGCGGAAGAAGAAGTTCATCTGCTCATGAACCATCGTGTGACGGGTCACGGTATCAACAAATTCCTTCTTTTGCGCGGCGTTCGGCAGTTCGCCCTTGAGCAGCAGATACGACGTTTCGAGGAAGTCGCAGTTTTGCGCCAGCTCGTCGATCGGGTAGCCGCGGTACAGCAGCTCGCCCTTGTCGCCATCGATATACGTGATGGCCGAGTTGCACGCAGCCGTCGACATGAACCCGGGGTCGTACGTGAATTTGCCGGTCTGGCCGTACAGCTTGCGGATGTCGATGACATCCGGGCCCATCGTTCCCTTGTAGATCGGCAGTTCGACGCTCGGCGAATCATCCGAGAAAGATAGGGTGGCTTTAACATCTGACGGAGTCATAACGCTTCCTCAAAAAAAATCTTAAACCCTACACGGCACGCAGGAGCGCCAGCAGGCGCCGCACGTCCGGCCCGTCCAGATCCGCTTCGGGCTCTTTACGCGCTAGCAGCAGATCCATCAAATCGTTGTCGCTCAAATCGAGCAGTTGGGTCAGGGCACCCACGTCATCGTCCGTAAGCGACGCTTCGTACCTGGCGAAAAATCGCTCAAGGATGATGTCGTTCTCGACCAGTCCACGGCGCGCCCGCCAGCGAAGGCGGGCGCGCTTGAGCGGATCATCCTGATGGTTGTCCGACGTCATGGGCAATCGTCAGACCGTACGACGCACCATCAGCTCTTTGATCTTGCCGATGGCTTTGGTCGGGTTCAGACCCTTCGGGCACACGTCCACGCAGTTCATGATCGTGTGGCAACGGAACAGGCGATACGGGTCTTCCAGGTTATCAAGACGCTCGCCGGTGGCGCGGTCGCGGCTGTCCGCAATGAAGCGGTAAGCCTGCAGCAGACCGGCCGGGCCGACGAACTTGTCCGGATTCCACCAGAAGCTCGGGCACGACGTCGAGCACGATGCGCACAGAATACACTCGTACAGACCGTCCAGCTCGTCGCGCTCTTCCGGCGACTGCAGGCGCTCCTTCTCGGGCGGCGGCTCGTCGTTGATCAGGAACGGCTTGATCGAGTGGTACTGGTTGAAGAAGTGCGTCATGTCGACGATCAGGTCGCGGACCACGGGCAGCCCCGGCAGCGGCTTGAGCACGATCTTGTTCGGCAGCTCATTCATGTTGGTCAGACACGCCAGGCCGTTTTTGCCATTGATGTTCATGGCGTCCGAACCGCACACGCCTTCACGGCACGAGCGACGGAAAGCGATGCCTTCGTCGAGCTTCTTCAGCTTGACCAGCGCGTCGAGCAGCATGCGCTCGTGACCGTCGAGTTCGACCTCGTAGGTCTGCATGTACGGTGCTGCGTCCTTGTCCGGATCGTAGCGGTAAACTTCGAAAATACGTTTCATGTTGCGAATCCCTTAGAACGTCCGCGCCTTGGGCGGAACCGAGTCGACGGTCAGCGGCTTCATCTGCACCGGCTTGTATTCCAGACGGTTGTCTTCGCTGAAGAACAGCGAGTGACGCATCCAGTTGGCATCGTCGCGCTCGGGGTAATCGCTGTGGGCGTGTGCGCCACGGCTTTCCTTGCGGGCTTCGGCAGCAATCATGGTGGCCTTGGCCACTTCGATCAGGTTGTCGACTTCCAGCGCTTCCACGCGGGCCGTGTTGAAGACCTTCGACTTGTCCTTCAGATGGACACTGCCCACGCGCTCGGCGACCTGCTTGATCTGCGTGACGCCTTCGGCCAGCAACTCCGAGGTACGGAACACGCCAGCGTGCTTTTGCATCGTTGCGCGGATATCGTTGGCGACGTCCTGCGCATACTCGCCCGACGACGAGGCATCGAGGCGGGCCAGGCGGGCCAGCGCTCGGTCGGCGGCGTCAGCCGGCAGCGGCTTGTGCTCGCCTTGGCTCTTCACGAAGTCGATGATGTGGTTACCGGCCGCACGACCGAACACCACGAGGTCGAGCAGCGAGTTGGTACCCAGGCGGTTGGCCCCGTGGACCGACACGCACGAGCATTCGCCGACGGCATAGAAACCGTTGACCGGGGTTGATTCGCCGCCCTTTTGCACCACCACCTGACCATGGTAGTTGGTCGGGATGCCGCCCATCTGGTAGTGAATCGTCGGAACGACCGGAATCGGTTCCTTGATGGCATCGACGTTCGCGAACTTCAGCGCGATTTCGCGAATCGACGGCAAACGCTTCAGGATGGTCTCGGCGCCGATGTGCGACAGGTCGAGCAGCACGTAGTCCTTGTTCGGACCACAGCCGCGGCCTTCCTTGATTTCCTGGTCCATCGAGCGCGACACGAAGTCACGCGGCGCCAGATCCTTCAGCGTCGGGGCGTAGCGCTCCATGAAGCGCTCGCCGTTCGAGTTGCGCAGAATACCGCCCTCGCCACGCACACCTTCGGTGATCAGCACGCCCGCGCCGGCCACGCCGGTCGGGTGGAATTGCCAGAATTCCATGTCTTCGAGCGGAATGCCCGCACGCGCCGCCATGCCAAGACCGTCACCGGTATTGATGAAGGCGTTGGTCGAAGCTGCATAGACACGGCCTGCGCCGCCCGTGGCGAACAGCGTGCACTTGCCTTCGAGCAGGTAGACTTCGCCGGTCTCCATTTCCAGCGCCGACACGCCGAGCACGTCGCCCGATTCGTCGCGGATGAGATCCAGCGCCATCCACTCGACGAAGAAGTTCGTCTTGGCTGAAACGTTTTGTTGATACAGCGTGTGCAGCAGCGCATGTCCCGTACGGTCAGCAGCCGCGCAAGCGCGTTGCACCGGCTTTTCGCCGTAGTTGGCCGTGTGGCCGCCGAACGGGCGCTGATAAATCGTGCCGTCTGCATTACGATCGAACGGCATGCCCATGTGCTCAAGCTCATAGACGGCGTTCGGCGCCTGGCGGCACATGAACTCGATCGCATCCTGGTCGCCGAGCCAGTCGGAACCCTTGATGGTGTCGTAGAAGTGGTAGTGCCAATTATCTTCGCTCATGTTGCCGAGCGACGCACCGATGCCGCCCTGGGCAGCCACGGTATGGGAACGCGTGGGGAACACTTTCGACAGCACGGCGACCGACAGACCGGCCTTGGCCAGTTGCAGCGACGCGCGCATGCCGGAACCGCCTGCGCCCACGATGACGACGTCAAAGCGACGGCGCGGCAGGGAATTTTTTATTGCAGCCATTCTTTACACTCTCCACAGAATCTGTGCGGCATAGCCCGCGCATGCGACCAGCCAGACGATCGTCAATGCATACAGCGCCAGGCGGATGCCGGCCGGCTTGACGTAGTCCATCCAGATATCCCGAATGCCGACCCAGGCGTGGTAGAACAACGCGAGCAGCGTGACGAACGTCGCGAGCTTCATCCACTGGTGGGCGAAGATGCCGGCCCAGCCTTCATAGGAGAAATCCTTGGCGAGGAAGAACCACACCAGCAGGATCACCGTGTACACGGCCATGATGACGGCCGTGAGACGTTGCGCGATCCAGTCGCGGATACCATAGTGAGCGCCGACGACCAGACGCTTCGAACCGATCTTGTCGTGGGCCATCTCAGAACGCTCCGAACAGTTTGAGGGCGACCGCGGCGGTCAGGATCAGCGACAGCGCGAGCACGGACACCGCCGAGCGCTTGCCGCCTTCCTTGCTCACGGCGTCATGATTCAGATCCATGCGCAGATGGCGCAGGCCGGCCAGGAAGTGGTGGAGGAAACCCCAGGCCAGCACGAGAATCACAAGCTTGGCAAACCAGTTGGAGGCGATGCCGCGGAGCACGTCGAAGCTCAGTTCGGACGTGAGGCTCTGTTCGAAGAGATACAGAACGAACGGCAGGAGAAGGAACATGATCGCACCGCTGATCCGGTGCAGGATGGACACGATACCAGCCAGAGGAAGCCGGTACGTGACAATCTGTCCGATACCGATGTTCCTGTAGACTGGCCGCTCATTTTTTACTGCTTCAGCCATGCTAGACCCCATGTAGTTACAACAGCCCGTGATTTTAGCGCTGTTTCTAGTGCGTTGCACCATGCACGAGTCAAACCCCGGGAACCTTCACCCGCAGGCGCCACCCGCACGCCCGTCTCAACTCAAGTCGTTCTGATAGTGATGTTCTGTGGTGACATACCAGCCACGGCGGACTTCCACCGGCTTGTCCCCATAAGTGTAGGAGACGCGCTCTACACTCAACAGCGGGAAGCCCTTCGGCACCTTGAGCAGGTCCGCGGTCATGTCGTCCGCCGCCACCGCACGGATCTTTTCCACGGCGCGGATCATGCGCGTACCGAATTCATCTTCAAAGAGACCGTACATCGGCCCCTTGTATTCATTCAGGCGCTCCGCGGTCAGACCGCGGAACAGCGATCCCGGCAGCCAGATCTCGTCGAGCACCGTCGGACGGTCCGAGAAATCGAGCATGCGGCGAATCAGGATCACGCCGTCGCCGGCCCGCAGGTCGAGCTGACGCGCGATTTCCGCCGGCGCGCGCATGCGGCGGCAGTCGATCAGGCGGCTCGGGGGATGGTGCGGATCGCCGCTGTCCGGCGCGAGACGCAGGAAACGGAACTGGACGCGGTCTTCGTGATGGGTGGCGACAAAGGTGCCGCGCCCCTGCCGGCGCACCAGCAGGTTGTCGGCGGCCAACTCGTCGATCGCCTTGCGCACGGTGCCCTGGCTGACCTTGTAGCGGCCGGCCAGTTCGACCTCGCTTGGGATGATCTCGCCCGGCTTCCATTCGCCGGCCTGCAAACTTTGCGTGATCAACCCCTTGATCTGCTGGTACAGTGGGCTGAATGTCGGGGACGAACCCGCCGCCGGGGTCACCCCCGGGGTCGCCCCTTCACGCGCGCCTTCCTGCCGGGTACCGGCATCGACAGGTGCGTTGCTGCTGGATGTGTCGCGGACATTCGCATTCATGACGCGGATTTGACCACAAACCGGGACATCCGTCCATCGAATAACAGCAATAATCCTATGTCTTATATAAGACATAAGATACAGTTGACATTCGTCTTGCCGACTCCTACACTGACGCGGGCTAATGGGGCCCTGCAGCCGCGGCGAGGCAAGGCCTGTCGCCGCCATTTTACGGCAGCACTCCCCCGGCAGCCCGCAAGCTTCCGTTCGCAAAGGAATTTTAGGAGCTTCATGTGACGCGGCGCTGTCAGTACGGCCTGGCGAATGCCACCCGGACGGCGAGCCTTCAATGAGCTTCGCAGGAATTTGTACACGTCTGGAGAAATTCTCATGGCAAAACCCGCAATGCGTGTCGCCGTCACCGGCGCCGCTGGCCAAATCGGCTACTCCCTGCTGTTCCGCATCGCCAATGGCGACATGCTCGGCAAGGACCAGCCCGTCATCCTGCAACTGCTCGACCTCCCGCAAGCGCAAGCCGCCGTCAAGGGCGTCGTGATGGAACTGGAAGACTGCGCCTTCCCGCTGCTGCAGGGCGTTGTCATCACTGACGACCCGAAGGTCGCCTTCAAGGATATCGACGTTGCCCTGCTCGTCGGCGCACGTCCGCGCAGCAAAGGCATGGAACGCAAGGACCTGCTGCAAGCCAACGCCGAAATCTTCACGGTTCAGGGCAAGGCCCTGAACGAAGTCGCCAAGCGCGACGTGAAGGTCCTGGTGGTCGGCAACCCGGCCAACACGAACGCCTACATCGCCATGAAGTCGGCGCCGGATCTGCCGAAGAAGAACTTCACCGCCATGCTGCGCCTGGACCACAACCGTGCCCTGTCGCAAATCGCGTCGAAGACGGGCAAGGCTGTCGCCGGCATCGAAAAGCTGGCCGTGTGGGGCAACCACTCGCCGACGATGTACCCCGACTACCGTTTCGCCACGATCGACGGCCAGGGCGTCAAGGCACTGATCAACGACGAAGCGTGGAACAAGGACGTGTTCATCCCGACCGTGGGCAAGCGCGGCGGTGCGATCATCGAAGCGCGTGGCCTGTCGTCGGCTGCCTCGGCCGCCAACGCCGCCATCGACCACGTCCGTGACTGGGTCCTCGGCACGAACGGCAAGTGGGTCACGATGGGTATTCCGTCGGATGGCTCGTACGGCATTCCGGAAGACATCGTCTACGGCGTGCCGGTCACCTGCGAAAACGGCGAGTACAAGCGCGTCGAAGGCTTGGAAATCGATGCGTTCTCGCGTGAGCGCATGGACTTCACCCTGCAGGAACTGCAGGAAGAGCGTGACGGCGTGGCCCATCTGCTTGGTTAATCGCTGAATGTCGTATCCGGCCGGCGCTTGCGCCGGCCGCAGACCCTACCCCACCCGCCGTCATGAACCCGACCGTTTTCTTGGCAAAGCGAATCACCCGCACCGCGCAACCGACCGCCGCCACCGTTTTGGCGCTGCCAGCCGCCTGCTGCGACGGTAACCCTTTCGGTTCGTTTTGCCCAGCATCCGGCCTTTCATGTACCCCGATCTCCCCTGAAATGAAAAAATTTGTATGGTGACGACGACGCCCGGCCGGTTCGTAAGATAATCGGCGCTTTGTCGCCCCTCAATACAGGAGATTCACCATGAAAAAGCTTTGTCTGACCGCACTCTTGGCCATGTTCTCGGTGGCCGCGTTGCCCCCTGCCGTGGCAGCCGAAGCGAGCAGCAGCACCGCCAAGCACGCCGCACCGAAGAAAAAGGCGCCGGCCAAAAAAGCTGCTGTGGCCAAGGAAGACCCGGTGCCGGAAGGCGCCGAGTTGTGGAGCTGCGCCGAAAACGAAAAGCTGAACATCGCCGGCAACATGAAGCGCGACGCCGTGCTGACCATGGCCTGGAAAGGCAAGAACTACAAGCTGCCGCGCCAGACGACCACGACCGGCGCCGACCGCTTCTATGACGCCGCCAGCGGTCTGGACCTCGTCGTGATTCCGTCGAAGGCCATGCTGTTCTCGCACCGCGAACACGGCCGCCTGGCCGACGAGTGCAAGACGCAGGCGATGACCGACGACGCCGCCAAGGCGCCGACCCAGTCGAATGAGTTGTTGAAGTAAGCCGTTTTTATTGTCTTTGCCGGATCACCCAGCCTACGTCATGTCTGCCGCCGCCGCCCTCACCCGTGATTCATCGTGTGCATGGGCTGCGGCCGTTGGCGTCAACGACAAGAAGGGGCCGCAGGACAATCGGAATCCCGGGGCGATGTCTGTGCATCGCTCCGACGACCTGCGCGCGATTCAGCCGTCGCCAGATTGCGCGTAAACCAGGCCCCCATCCCTCACAGGAACCACTCGCTTCGTTTTTCTGTATCACTCAAGGAAAGATCATGGCCCACAATCTCCACAAAACGCTCAAAGAGTTCAAGCTCGGCGGCGACAAGAAAGGCAAGTTCTATTCTCTGCCCCAGCTGGGTAAAGCCCTCGGCGTCCAGGTCGAGCGGCTGCCCGTGTCGATCCGCGTCGTCCTCGAATCCGTGCTGCGCAATTGCGACGGCAAGAAGGTGACGGAAGAGCACGTCAAGCAACTTGCCAACTGGCAACCGTCGGCCGAGCGCGTCGATGAAATCCCGTTCGTCGTCGCCCGCGTCGTGCTGCAGGATTTCACCGGCGTGCCGCTGCTGGCCGATCTGGCCGCCATGCGTAACGTTGCCGAGCGCATGGGTTCGAACCCGAAGCGTATCGAGCCGCTGGTGCCGGTCGACCTCGTCGTCGACCACTCGGTCCAGGTTGACCACTTCCGCGAGAAGAAGGCCCTCGATCTGAACATGAAGCTGGAATTCTCGCGCAACAACGAGCGCTACCAGTTCATGAAGTGGGGCATGCAAGCCTTCGATACGTTCGGCGTCGTTCAGCCGGGCTACGGCATCGTCCACCAGGTCAATCTCGAGTACCTGGCACGCGGCGTGCACAAGAAAGACGGCGTGTTCTACCCGGATACGCTGGTCGGCACCGATAGCCACACCACCATGATCAACGGTATCGGCGTGGTTGGCTGGGGCGTCGGCGGCATCGAAGCCGAAGCCGGCATGCTCGGCCAGCCGGTCTACTTCCTGACGCCGGACGTCGTCGGCGTGGAACTGAAGGGCCGTCTGCGCGAAGGCGTGACCGCCACCGACCTGGTGCTGACCATCACCGAAATGCTGCGCCGCGAAAAGGTCGTCGGCAAGTTCGTCGAATTCTTCGGCGAAGGCACTGCCAGCCTGGCCCTGCCGGACCGTGCGACCATCGCCAACATGGCGCCGGAATACGGCGCGACCATGGGCTTCTTCCCGGTCGATGAAAAGACCATCGACTACTTCGAAGGCACCGGCCGCACCAAGGCCGAGATCGCCGCGTTCGAGTCGTACTTCAAGGCCCAGAAGATGTTCGGCGTGCCGAAGTCGGGTGAAATCGACTACACCAAGGTCCTGACGCTGGACCTGGGTTCGGTGGCTCCGTCGCTGGCTGGCCCGAAGCGCCCGCAAGACCGCATCGAAATCGGCAACGTCAAGTCGACGTTCGGCGACCTGTTCACCAAGCCGACCGCCGAGAACGGCTTCAACAAAACGGCTGAACAGCTCGAAGCCACGTACAAGACGTCCAACGGCATCGACATCAAGAACGGCGACGTTCTGATCGCCGCCATCACGTCGTGCACGAACACGTCGAACCCGAGCGTGCTGCTCGCCGCCGGCCTGCTGGCCAAGAAGGCCGTTGAAGCCGGCCTGAAGGTAGCGCCGCACATCAAGACGTCGCTCGCCCCGGGAAGCCGCGTGGTGACCGAGTACCTGCAAGCCGCCGGCCTGCTGCCGTACCTCGAGAAGCTGGGTTTCGGCGTGACGGCCTACGGCTGCACGACCTGTATCGGCAACGCCGGCGACCTGACGCCGGAGTTGAACGAAGCCATCACCTCGAACGATCTGGTCGCCGCTGCCGTGCTGTCGGGCAACCGTAACTTCGAAGCGCGCATTCACCCGAACATCCGCGCCAACTTCCTGGCCTCGCCGCCGCTGGTCGTCGCCTACGCGATCGCCGGCAACGTCACGACCGACCTGATGACCCAGCCGGTCGGCAAGGGTAAGGGTGGCCGCGACATCTACCTGGGCGACATCTGGCCGACCAGCGAGGAAGTCCACAAGCTGATGAAGTTCGCGATGAATGCCAAGGTCTTCAAGGCGAACTACGACTCCGTGAAGGAGCCGAGCCCGCTGTGGGCCAAGATCAAGGGTTCGAAGGGTCAGGTCTATGATTGGCCGACGTCGACGTATATCGCCGAACCGCCGTTCTTCGATGGCTTCGCGATGCAGCCGAGCGACGATATCAAGCCGATCGCCGGCGCCCGCGCGCTGGGTGTGTTCGGTGACTCGGTCACGACCGACCACATCAGCCCGGCAGGTTCCATCAAGGAAACGTCGCCGGCCGGCAAGTGGCTGCTCGATAATGGCGTGCTGAAGGCCGACTTCAACAGCTACGGCTCGCGCCGCGGCAACCATGAAGTCATGATGCGCGGTACGTTCGCGAACGTGCGCATCAAGAACCTGATGATCCCGGCGAAGGCCGACGGTTCGCGCGTCGAAGGCGGCCTGACGATCCATCAGCCGAGCGGCGAACAGCTGTCGATCTATGATGCGGCGATGAAGTACGTTGCCGAAGAGACCCCGACCATCGTGTTCGGCGGTGAGGAATACGGCACGGGTTCGTCGCGCGACTGGGCCGCCAAGGGCACGCAGCTGCTGGGCGTCAAGGCCGTCGTGGCACGTTCGTTCGAGCGTATCCACCGTTCGAACCTGGTCGGCATGGGTGTCCTGCCCCTGCAGTTCAAGGGCAACGACAGCGCCGATTCGCTGGGCATCACCGGCGAAGAAACGTTCGACATCGAAGGTCTGACGGCCGATGTCAAACCGCAACAGGACCTCACCCTGGTGATCCGTCGCAAGAATGGTGAAACCCAGAAGGTCCAAGTGCTGCTGCGTATTGATACGCCGATCGAAGTCGACTACTACAAGCATGGCGGCATCCTGCCGTTCGTGCTGCGTCAGCTGCTGGCCGCGTAAGCGCTGCTCGCAGGCGCCGGGGTCCTTCGGGTCACCGGCGCAGTCGCTTCATGGAAAAGCCCGGCCGCGTGTGAAATGCACGCTGCCGGGCTTTTTTTCGCCTGATGAATGCGATGCCGTCATGGAAGTCTTTGCAGGGTGATTTTGTCGGCGAGCGACATCCACACGCACCGCATCGAAGGCAATCCGCTACGAGCGGGATAACAAACGCCCCATGGCGGCGATGTCAGCCTCGTCCAGCGAAGCGGTACTGGCCTTCAGCCTCAAACTTTCCAACAACGTACGGTACCGCGCCTGAGCCAGTTCTCGACGCACGCGATACAGCTTGTACTGCGCGTTAAGCACGTCGACGTTCGGGCGAACATGATGCTGATACCCGAACCGGTTTGACTCAAATGCCGTCCGGGCGGAAGCCTCAGCCGCTTCGAGGGCGGCGACGCGCATCAATCCCGTGGTCACACCCACATGGGCTTTTCGCGCCTCGAGACCCGCTGTACGCTGCGCATACGTCAACTCGTCCCTCGCCTTCTCGACCAGCGCCGCCGTCTCCCGAACACGACTTTGCACCGCAAACCCGGCGAAAATCGGGATCTGGATCTGAACGCCTATCTGGCTGGCGTCTCTTCTACCGCCCCAGTAAGGCGCACCACCGTCGCGATGCTGACGCTCACGGCTTGCCACCAGATCGATGTTCGGCAGGTGCCCGGCACGTGCCTTGGCGGTTTCTCGCCGCGCCGTTTCAAGCGTTACCTCACCCAGTTGAACGCCGTACGCCTGAAGCTCAGCCCGGGCAATCCATGCGCCGGACTCGCCGGGTATCGGCCGCGGCAGCGAAATCATTGAGCGCAGCGAATCGACGGCGTCAATGTCGCGGCCAACAATGGCAGCCAGCGCGCTACGCCGCACCTCGAGCACGCCCCGGGCGTCGATCTCGTCGGCCATCGCCTGATCGCAGGTCGCCTGTGCCTCATGGACGTCGACGATCGTGGCATTGCCCAAACGCGCCCCCGCAGAGGCCTGCGCCAATTGCTCCGCGACGGCCGCGAGGTGAGCCTGCGCTAGCGATGCGACGTCTTGCGCCACCAGCAGTTCGAAATAGGCCTCGGATACGCGAAGCATCAGATCCTGATTCGCCTGGGCCAACGCAATGTCAGCCTTTACCGCTGCGAGCTTTCCCTGCTGATAGGTTTGCCAGTCTCCCCAGTGAAACAAGGGCTGTTTCAACGAGACCGTATATCCGGAGGTTTTCTGGTTGCGGTCAGCCGCATAGGCGTTGATATCGCTCCCCCGCATGACATGCCCGCGTATGTCCAGGGACGGCAGCAACCGCGCGCGCGCCTGCGGCAACGCTTCATGGCTCGCCGCATGCGCGGCCCGGGCACTGGAAAACTGTGGGTCGAAACGCAATGCATCGCGATAGAGACCCAACAGATCGCTCGCGATCGCGGAGTTCAGTAAAAATCCGCAAATGGCTGCAACTGCCCAATGGACTGCGCGGTGAGGCAAAAGACCTCGCCGCAAATTTATTCGTGACTTGAACATCGAGGGAGAACGAAGAGGGTTGTCAATGACCAACGATGGCGCGCAAAGCATCCGCATTGACTGATCGATCCGGACCCGCATCGCCCGGCGCCAGCGCGCCCCGGCTCCGAGAGCGAGGCGCGCCGTTCGGATGCGCCGAAGCGCGCTTGGCCGCGTTACATCATTGCCAACTGGCCGCCAGCACAGGCGCAAGCGCGGTGCGATAGTCATCGGGCAGCGTGGACTGTCCGGCGACCGGTGGCGAAAACGCTGCCATCGCACTCACCAGTTGGTCGACCTGGCTATCGGTCAGCGTCTTGCGGTCCGCTGACTTTATCTGGTCGAGATGGAACGCTTCGCCCGCATACCAATTGCGGACAGTCGCCCCATCACGGGTCCCCACCACACTGATTTCAAGGTCGTCGCCGGCGCGGCGAAACCAGATCTGGTCGGAAGCGACGTTGAAAGCGAACTGCAGAACGTCGCTTTTGTTTTCGCCCGCGTCGTGATTGAAGATCGTGTCGTGCCCCCATCCCCGGCCGACCAAATAGGTATCTGAGCCTGGGCCGCCCACCAGATAGTCATCACCGGGCCCTGGGTCCAACACGTCATCACCCGCCCCACCGAGCAACCGATTGTTCCCGTAATTTCCGACCAATCGATTGTTGAGCGCATTGCCCGTGCCATTGATGTAAGCATCGCCCGTCAAGGTGAGGGTCTCGAGGTGATCGCCGAGCGTGAAGGACACCGAGGCACGAACGGTGTCCGCACCTTCACCGTCGCGCTCCACGACGCGATCCGAGGTGTTGTCGACAACGTACGTATCGTTCCCCTTTCCGCCGGCCAGTACGTCTGCGCCGGCACCGCCGTCCAACACGTTGTCCGCGTCATTTCCTGCAAGGCGATTGGCCTTGCGGTTGCCGGTACCGTTGATGGGAGCGCGCCCGGTCAACACCAGCGCCTCAACTTCATCCGGCAACGTATAGCTCAGACTCGACTTGACGGTATCGTACCCGCCGCCCGCCAATTCCTTGATGACGTCGCCCCAATTGTCAACGATGTACGTGTCGTCTCCTGTCCGCCCCTCCATGACGTCGGCGCCCCGCCCCCCTTCCAGCGTGTTGCCGCCGGCATCGCCAGCCACCACGTAACCCCAGGGGGCTCCGGAGATTCGCACTTGATTCGGCGTCACCTGCCTGTCTGGCCCGCCAAAAATAAAGTTCTGCGCCGACAATTGCGCCTGCTGGATGCCGCGAAGGGTGACGTATTGCGTTCCCGATTTCATCTCGCCCAGAAAAACGCGCAAGAATTGTTGGCCGGCGATGACCATATTGCTGAAGGTCAAATCGTCGAACGATGACACGGCCCGGATCTGCGATAGATCGATTTTTTCGTTGGGATTGTCGACTTCGAAATCGTTGATCAGATTCTTCATCACGCCATTCGATGCGGTGTGACTGAGGTCTTCGACGACAACAAAGCGGTCATCGCCGGCGGCCCCCGCCGCCCCGGCACCGGTCAACGCACCGCCCCCCAAATTGAGGGTGCGGGCAAAGAGATCGCCCCCCTCGAAGTCCACCAGCCCCTGGTCGCCTTCGAGATATAGCGTATCGTCGCCGGCATCGCCATTCAGGTAATCCAATCCCTCGTTGCCCCATAGGACATCATTGCCCGGGCCACCCCGGACGACGTCATCTCCCGGGCCGCCATAAATGATGTCGTCGCCGCCCAATGGCGCGTCGGTGGCGATTTCCCCAACCAGCACATCGTTGCCGCCGCCATGGATAATATCGTTGTCGCTGCCCCCGAATACCCGGTCATCGCCATCACCGGCCCAGAAGGTCACACCGCCGTCAGGCAGTACTGCCTGCGCCTTGGCAGCGTTGCTGTCGAAGCCGAACATGCGGCCGTGAGCGATGTCCCGTGGCCGAACGCCCTCATCAACACTGACAAAGTCCCCAAGCGTCAATTTACCGGCATCGACGTTCTTCAGAACGATCGTCTGCCCATCAGAGAGACTCATGCACGAGTCCGCCCCGTCTTGCGAAAAGCGCAACTGCGACTGCGCGTTCGCGCCCATTCCTGACAATACGATGCGATCTTCGCCCACAACAAAATCGGTGATCGTGTCGGCCGAACCGGCGTTGCGTTCGATGACGAAGAAATCCGCACCTGTCCCACCCGTCAGAATGTCGTCGCCGAGCCCCCCGAACAGCGCATCCATGCCCCCATTGCCGGAGAGCGTATCGTTACCCCGGCCGCCAACAAGGACATTCACCTCGTCGTTCCCGGTCAACACGTCGTCAAATTCTCCGCCGACGATGTTTTCGATCGTATTGGCGTTCTCGATCGACAGTGCGGCCCCTGCGACCAAGGCCGTACCGGCCGAGAGATCGACGCGGGTGCTGCTCGAAACTGCCGCGACGTTGATCGTGTCGCTGCCGCCATTCGTATCCTTCAACACGTTGCGGCCATTGCCCGCCAACTCGGCGAATTCATCCGTGTAGACATACTGATCATTGGCCGTTGCCGCGTGGCCCATGGCATTCAGGCTCCACTCATGCAGCACACCGGTATCGCCCGTCACCGTATCGATGACCTGCAGCGTCCAGTTGCCGTCGGCACTCTCGCCTCGATGAAGCGCTGATCCGAATACGAAATCGAGCGTGTTCGATTTATTGAAGCTCGCATCGCCCCGCGAGGCTGGATCACCGGGGCTTTTTCCCGGGCGATCCATGAGGACGGATTCGGTGCCGGATGGCGAAATCAGTTTGATGATCAGATCGCCAGGGCGCGCATGCGTGAGCCGGATACGCACTTCAACGTGTTCGGTCGTGACGCCGGTCTGGGAAATGCTTAGTGAATGTTTGAATCCGTCCGCATTCCCGTCAGGGATTGCCTGATCGAGCAGGCCGGATTCCGGCGCCTTGCGGGCGCCGAACAGATTGTTCTCCGTTTGTTGATCGTCCCACGTCTGTGCCAACTGAACCGCCGCGCGTGCGTCGACCTGACCATATCCGTAGTCATGACTGACATGCATACCGCCCCCGTTCCAGCGCGTCGCTCCGTTTGTCTGCCACGTCGTCTGTGCATCGTCGACTTTGCGCGCCGATAACGCCAGGATTTCCTGAACGTCGCGATAGCCCAGCCTGGGGTTGGCTTCCAGCATCAATGCAACGATGCCGGACACAATCGGCGTCGCGAAACTCGTGCCCTGTACCGTCTTGGCATCGGCGCCGAACGTGGAGCCGTTCGCGTTCTGAAGCAGACTGGACGTGGATGCAATGTTCGATCCCGGCGCGCTGACGAGAATGCTGGCCCCCGGGGATGAGAATGGCTTGCCGCGAACCTGAAGTCGCCCCAGGTCCGTTTCGGCGTTGACGGCGCCGACAACGATGCTGGTGCGTGAATTCGTCAGGCTGCTGTAGTTTCCGTTGCCACCGACGGCACGATCGTTGCCTGCCGCCATGACAATGACCGTGCCAAGACCACCTCGCCCACGCTTCAGCGCATCGAGATATTCTGGCGACGTGTCCCCGATCGACGCCTTATCATAACGAAGGGAGAACCGATCGCTGGATCCCCAGCTATGGTTGACGACGTCATACTCCTGCATGCGCGCGAGGGAAGTCAAATCGTTGGCGTCGAGCCAATGGCCGCCAAGGGTTGCCCCGTACGCGACGCCGACGCCCCCCCGCTCCATTTTTGGATGCCACCATGACGCCGGCGACCAAGGTTGCGTGCTCCGACGTCTTGCCGTCCGCCCCTTCGCCCGCCCTGCGCCCGGGGGTAGCATCGGCCAGCCAGACCGGGTCAATGTTGTCCTTGAGATCCGGGTGCCGAAAATCAAGGATTTCCTTGCTGTTTCCGAATGCGCCGTTGGTTTCGAATTGGCCGATACGCACGCCCTTGCCGCTGTAGTCGCGCCAGACCGGCAGGACATTCGTGTCGTTCAGATACCATTGATCGGTCACGAGATTATCTGACGGCAGGTCGCTCGTTTTCAGGAACACTGCGGCTCGCATCGACGCCTGTTCACCGGTAGCAACCCGCGTCACGATCGCCGCCGGGTTGCCCTTGGCATCGGCCACCGTATATTTGAAGCGCATCACGCCTGTGAAACTCGCGTCGGGAGTGAAAAGCACGTCACCGGCGTCCGTGAGCGCGACGGCGCCTCCGACTGCCTCCATGACTTCCGAGATGCGCAGGACATCGTCCTGGTAATCGATGTCGTTGGCCACCAGTTGCTCTTTTGCGATCAGATGCGTGCCGTGACGCTCGAGGGGCTTTCCGTTCTTGTCGACCAAGACGACATCGGTAACCGGCATTGGATTTTCCAGGCCAGCGCTGGTACCGCCCGGAAGCTCGACCCAAGTCAAATCTTTGAAGCTGGCCTTTTCGACGTCCTTGACGAAGTCGGTGCCATCACGTCCAGCGACCGTATCGCTGATCCAGACGCCACCGTCCCCTCGAGTCACTCGGTACTCGGAGAAGCTGCCGGACAACTGGACGATATCGGTGCCGTCGCCGCCATCGATGCTGTCGTCGCCACCGCCGCCGCGAAGTACATCGTTGCCGGCGCCGCCCATCAACACGTCGTCGTCGGCACCACCGTCGAGAGAGTCGTCACCATCGCCGCCGAACAGACGGTCGCGCCCACGGTGCCCCCGGATCACGTCGTTGCCCGCGCCGCCGTCGATGATGTCGTCGCCATCCTCGCCCGAGAGCGCATCGTTTCCGGCGCCGCCAACGATGATGTCATCACCGGCGCCGCCCGCGATGTAGACGCTGTTGCGCCCGCCGCCGACCAACACGTCGTTCCCGCGCCCGCCATGTACGATTTCGACCTCGGTATCCGCGAGATTGAGCGTGACGGCACGATCGCCAACGACGTGAGCGATGTCCACCCCCGCGCCGCCGTCCACGTATGTGTCGTCTGCATCGATCAGCAGTACATCGTCACCGTCGCCGCCTTCAAGACGATCTGCGCCGATACCTCCCGCCAACCAATTATTGCCGGCATCGCCCTTCAAGGCGTCGTTGCCCCGTCCGCCTACGGCATTGCGCACGCCTTTTTGCGCCACGTCGATGGTTTCGCCGGCGTCATCGCCGGCGACGTATGCACTCCCGGGTGCAAGGCGTTTGTCGCCCTGTTCCGTGTGCACCACGGTGCCGCTGCCGCTTTGCTCGAACGTGCTGCCATTCGGATTCACCAGCAAATTGGCGCCTACGGCTTCTTTCGTCCCGCCGTGCTGGACGAATGTCCCGCGCGCGAGCACTTCATTGCCGTCTCGCACTTCACCGCTCTGTCGAACCGGGTTGAGATCGATGCTTGTAATACCCAGATCATCAAGCGTTTTCAGTTCGGAGGCTTCGTTCGGATCCAGCTGGCCATTGCCGTTGGCGTCGATCCAGCTCTTGCCGTCGTGGTTGGCGTCGACCCACACCGTGACTTGCTGCCAGGCGTCATCGCGATTGTCGAAGACGTTGTCGTTGTTGCTGTCGAGGCTCTTGAGGGCTGCGAAACCGTCCTTGTATCGTTTTTCTCCCGGCGTTCCCTCACTGCCGGCTTCGCCGGTGAAGTATTCCGAGAGGACTTCGGACATATTGTCGATCTTGTCATTGCCGTTGCGGTCCATGACAACAATGCCATCTTCGGGCGATACCCACCCGGTCTGCTCCAGGCTTCCGCCATCGTTGTCGGCATCGAACCAGACGGGCGCCGTGCCGTAGTCGGTCAGTCGTACGCCATCGCCATTCAGATCCAGTATCAGGGGATCGGTCGGCGCGGCCTTCTGCGCCCACGCACCGATGGTGTTGATGATCGCGCCGTTGACGCCGTTCAGCACGCTATTGCCGTCTTCGAGCGGCACGCGGTCGATGACGGGCGTCGACAGGTTGCCGTTGCCCGGCCGCCAGCCGTCCGCAAGAATGCGCGAGGCTGCCACGGATGCGGTGTTGTCGATGAAACCTGCGGCGCTTTGATCGTGATTCAACTTGTCGCGGTCTGCGCGGACATTCCAACTGCCACCACTGATGACAATGCCGTCTTCGACGCGTTGCGTCTGTTGCGCGAAGTCGCTCGCACCTTCGCTCGCGATGCGGCTGTCGGGGTTGACGTTCAGATCGAAATCGTTGGTGACGGCCGGCAAGCTCGGGCGGTTGATGATCTGGCCTTCGTGGACCAGGTCAGGATTCTTGATTTGAGGATTGGCGCGGATGTAGTCTTCTACGCTGACGCCGTCTCGTATCGCCAGTTGCCAGAGACTGTCGCCTTTCTTGATCGTGTAGTTTTGGTCGGAAGGTGCGGCATTGGCGTCGCGGGTGAACTGCCAAGCTCCACCAAGGATTTCCGTGTGCCCGTCTGCAGTTTGTCTCGCTACGTCGATGGATGTCGTGTCGGTGGGGCTAGCTACGGGTTTGAACACCGTCGCGGTTTCTGAAATTGGGACATTTTCACCGGGGCCCAAGACTCGCGGTGCGTCTTTGAGACTGAATTCCATCCGGGTGAAGCCGAGATCAAGAATGGCGTTCTTTCCGGAGGCTTCGGTGAGTTCCTTCCAGAGCCGGGCGGCAATCTTGTTTTCCCCGTAGTAAGCCCCGCCGACTGCGCCACCGATTCGACCAATCCAAGCCCCGCCAGGCACAGGCACTAGCGCACCAACTGTGCCAAACACCGTGGCTCCTACGGCCCCGCCAATCGAGCTCCCGATGATTTTGAAGAGTGCCTCACCAACAATATTGGCGTCACCTTCACCAAGGCCAACGCCTATCTGAAGCGTATTTCCCAAGTTTCCGACCAACCAGATTTTCGCTCCTGGAATCTTTGCCGCCAACTTTGTTTGAGCATCCGCCCCCTTTAACGCCTTCGCCAACGCATCCTGCATACCTTGACTAAAAGCGCCCATACTGGAATCAAATACAATTCGTATCACGCGATGACTATTATCGTTTGAACTCATTTTTTCCTTCTAAATTTTAGAATCGCACTATTGACGATATAACCACGGAAGTTTTTTAGACCAAAAGAACAGCTCCGCAGCGATAATCGCGCTAGCAATCAGGGATAACATCATTATCCAGTATGGAATAAATCCTCCCAAGAATATGGTGATTCTTGAATACCAAAATAACTCCCCCCTCCCGAATCCATATCCACCTCCAGGCAAAATTAACCACGCAAAAAATAATGCACCCACGGAAATAATAAAAGAGAATATCATCCGAGATTTTGAGCGAAACTTACGGATATTTACAACATGCACCCTAAGGGATACCGTTGCACCATAAAATAACGCAACCGGCACCAATGCGATAAATATTGCGACCATCGTCGCATGGTAGAAAATCACGACCTGAGGAATGAGGGACTCGGACGGAACATTCAGCAATTTCGGCGCAACCTTTAAAATCGAAAAAACCCAAATTCGCGCCGATTCAAACGTCAACACGTCAGAAGGAATCAACAATGAAAGAACGGTGGAAATAAAAAACTGGCCGCCGAACAATGCAACAGAAAATAACTTATCCCTTCGATTTGGCTTATGCGATATAGATCTCAAGCATCACCACCTAATTTCCAAAAAATGTCTTTAACTTGATATCCAAACACCCAATCCAAAACACGAGCGCCCTCACGAAAACTAACCGTTTTCCCTTGAATACTCCCTAAAACCACAAACCGCAACCGCAGCGCAATAGGAAGAGAAAGCTATCACCAAATACGGCAAATACCCCCCGAAAAACAAATGAAAGCGCGAATACCACAAGATGCTCCCCTTACCTTGCACATACCCCACTTTCAAAACAATCAACGCACCACATACCCCGACAATTGAAATAACAAATATCCACACCCACTTCATCTTTTCCGGGAAGTTCGCATAGATTTTCTCCCGCTCCACCGAAGGCAATCGCACGCCACCAAATATCGACAGAGGGACAAATACGAGCATTAATGCAATCATTGTCGCGTGATAAAACGGAACAACCTGCACAGCATGAGATTCATTTGGCACATCAAGCAACTCAGGGATTAACGTCAATATGCTTTCCACCCATTTCTCGGCCCACTCATGATGCAACACATCTGATGGCGTCATCACCGCCAACAAGGCCGACAGAGCGAATAAAACATTCCACATACAGAACACAAAATATCGCAATCGAAACACAAGCTTCTCCCATTAAATAGATGCGAACAATTAACCATCAAACAAAAACACTCATGCAACAACCATCATAAATTTCGTATTACTAAATATAGTAAAACCAATCACCAATACAACATCAAAAAATCTATCTCTCCCGAAGGCTCTCCGCCTTGTATTGCATCAACGGACTCAAGAAATACTCAATCACGCGCCGCCGTCCCGTCTTGATCTCCGCAGTGACCGCCATACCGGAAGACAACTTCAGTGCTTTCCCATCCACGCCGATCGATGAGCGCGCCAAGCCAATTCGCGCCGCATAGATCAGCCCGCGCTTTTCGTCCCTGATCGCATCATCGGAAATGCTGATCACCTTTCCCGGAACCGTTCCGTACTTGGTGTATTGAAACGTTTCGACCTTGACCTCCACTGCCTGTCCGACGTGCACAAAACCGACATCCTTGTTTTCGAGAAAGGCCTCGATCTCGACCGGGTTGTCTTTTGGCACGATCGCCATCAGTGCCTGAGCCGGCGTCACCACCCCGCCGACCGTATGCACCGCCAATTGCTGTATCGTGCCGTCGACTGGCGCGACCAACCGCATCAGGCGCTCACGCATTTCGGCTTTGACAAGTTCCTTCGCGAGCGCAGTCACCTTTTGCCCGCCTTCGTTCACGCCATCCAGATGAATTCGGCGCGTCTGGGCAGCCAATTCCGCGCGTTGCCGTTCCGCTTGCCGGGACGCAGCGGCAATTTCGCCCAATCTGCCGCGTTGGGCCGCGAGATCCGCCTCCTGCTCGATGCGAAACTGCTCGCGCTCCAGATAGCTATGCCGCGAAACGAATTGCTTGTCGGCCAGCGCTTCAAAATCGCGCGCCCGTTGTCGGGCAATCGGCACCGTCTGTTCAAGCTTCGTCACCAGCGCACGTGTTGAGCGCATTTCGGCAGCGTGGCGCTCGATTTCGGCGTTAATGCGCGCCATACGCGCTTCGTACTCAGCGAATTGGCCAGAAAGATGCGTGCGCGCTTCCAGCGATTCGGCCGGCGTCACACCCTCCGGCACGTCGAGATCCACTGCACGGCCTTTCTCCAGTGATTCGAGCATCGCGCGCGCCCGAGCCACCTGCATGCGCTCAACCCGAAGATCATTGGCGATCCGGTCCCTATCGGCTTGCACAGCGGTTGCATCCAGTTCGATCAGTACATCCCCGGCACGAACGTTGTCGCCATCACTCACGTGAATCGCCACAACGGCGGCAGTCTCCACCGGCTGAATGACCTTCGTTCGATCGCTCGGGATCAATTTGCCCTGGGCCGTCGCCACGACGTCGACTCGCCCGAAGACCGCCCACAACACGGCGAGCTCGGCAAGGGCCATCAATGTCCACATCGTCGCCCTCGGCAACACGGATACGGGCTTCTCACGCAACGCCAAGGCAGCCGGAAGAAAATCCGCCTCATACGCCAGGTAGTGCCTCGCGTCGGTTTGCCGGCGTCCGGCCCGCGCCTCGCGCAACGCATCGGCGTGGCGCGCCAGCAATTCCCTCAATGCACCCAACCGCGTCATGAGCGTCATCGTCAGCCTCCCTGCATCCCATGCAGTCTTGCGTAAAGGCCGTTGGGGTCCTTGAGAAGATCCGCGTGCGCCCCGCTTTCCGCTATCTGCCCGCGCTCCATGACGACAATCCGGTTCGCGCCGCGCACTGCCGACAGACGGTGCGCCACGATCAGTACGGTTCTGCCACGGCAGATGGCGCGCATATTGGCTTGAACAATGCGCTCCGACTCGTAATCCAGTGCGCTGGTCGCTTCGTCGAAGATCAGAATTCTCGGGTTCGACATCAACGCCCGGGCAATGGCGATCCGCTGGCGCTGCCCGCCGGAAAGCGTCGCCCCATGCTCGCCTACCATCGTGTCGTATCCATCGGCAAGCTCGGCAATGAACTCGTGGGCACCGGCCAGTTCCGCGGCGCGCATCACGGTTTCGAGCGGCGCGCCGGGATCGATCAGCGCAATGTTTTCCCGAACGGTGCCGTTGAAAAGCGTGCTCTCCTGCAGCACGACGCCGACCTGACGGCGCAACGACGACGCGTCGACGAGTGCCAGGTCGATTCCGTCGACAAGGACCCGCCCGCGCTCAGGCACGTACAGGCGCTGAATCAGCTTCGTGAGCGTGCTCTTGCCCGAACCGGAACGGCCGACAATGCCGATCACCTCGCCTTGCCGGATATCGAGTTCGATCGATCTGAGCACTTCCGGCCCATCCGGGCGGTAACGAAATGTCGTGCCCTCGAACCGAATCGCACCGCGTATCGCAGGCAAGGCGCTTTTCGCACCGGCGATTTCCGTACGCGTATTGAGGATGTCCCCGAGACGCTGAACCGATATCCCGGTCTGCTGAAAGTCCGTCCACATCTGGGCCAGCCGCATCACCGGCGTGGCGACATGCCCGGCAAGCATATTGAATGCGATCAACTGCCCAACACTCAACTCAGCTTCGATGACCAGTTTCGCGCCGAAGTACATCGTGGCCACGGTCACGACTTTGCCGACGAGCGACACGCCACCGTTGGCAACGGTGCTTATCGTCGCCGTGCGAAAGCTCGACGCAACGTAAGCGGCGAGCTGCTTATCCCATTTCCGCGTCCACTGCGGCTCAACCGCCATCGCCTTGACCGTATGAATCCCGCTTACCGTTTCCACGAGGAAAGCCTGATTCTCTGCACCTCGATTGAATTTTTCATTCAAGCGCGCCCGCAACGCAGGGGTGAATCCCAGCGTCAGCGCCATGTAGCAAGGCAAGGACCCCACGACAATCCATGTCAACGTCGGGCTGTAATGAAACATGACCGCCAGGAATGCGATCGAGAAAAACAGGTCCAGGACCAACGTAATGGCATTTCCCGTGAGGAACGCACGCACGTTTTCCAGCTCCCGAACACGCGCCACGGAATCGCCAACGCGCCTCGCCTGGAAATAGGCCAGCGGGAGATTCAGCAAATGACGAAATAGTCTGGCGCCGAGCTCGACGTCGATCCGGCTGGTAGTGTGCGCAAACACAAAGGTTCGCAATGCCGTGAGAAGCACCTCGAAGATCACGACGGCCAACAACCCCACCGCGATCACGTCAAGCGTGCTGAAGCCGCGATGGACCAGCACCTTGTCCATGACAACCTGAAAAAACATGGGCGTCACCAGCGCAAACGGCTGCAAGACGAAGGAAACCAGGACGACTTCGGCAAGCAGTCGCCGGTATTTCACAATGGCCGGGACAAACCAGGTAAAGTCAAATCTGGCCATGTCGCCCGCAACCGACGCCCGCGAGGCAAACAGGACAAGCTGGCCATTCGAACGCTCGGAAAATTCGGCCAACGTCAACGTCTGCGGACGCTTTTGCACCGGGTCATGAATCAGTACCTTGTCGCCGTCACATCGCGCGACGATGAAGTAGCCTCCATCTCGCGCGACGGCTACCGCTGGCAACGGCGTTCGGACAAGACGCGCCGCCACTGGCGTGACCACTTTGGCCTTGAGGCCGAGTCGCCTGGCCGCCAGGAGCATGCCTGGCAGTTCCAGTGCCTTGCCGTCGGCGCAGAATTCGTGGGCTATTTGGTCCGCCTCCACGGCGAGCGCGTGGTACCGGGCAATCATCACAAAGGAAGCGAGCCCGGTGTCCAACGACAGGGGCGGTTGGGTACTGGATTCGTCGTCGGCATTCGACGGCAGTGAAGCAGACATAGGTTGTGCGTTTGCTGTAGTGTTTTCATTACCCCCGGCAAGAAGAAGCACCGCTTTTCTGAAGCAAGGCCTGCGCGCCGACTGCCCGGAAGAAGAAGAGACGTTACCGGGGGCCCAGCGCAGACTAAATGAGCAATTTCCGAAAATCTTCCAAAAATTGGCTAATAGGCCCCCTATTCGAGACTGATTGGGACAAAGCGCAGGCCGTTACGCGCACGCCCGGCACCTGAAGAACGCCACGCCGTCATGTCCGAAAATGGCTAGCGCCCTGCGCGATCCGCGCGTAGAGTGACGGCATGCAAGTCATCCACCGTCCTCGCTCATGACCCTCGATCCAGCCGCTTGCTACAAGGCCGTCGCCGCGCGCGACCGCCGCTTCGACGGCTGGTTCTTCGTCGGCGTTTCGTCGACCGGCATCTACTGCCGGCCGGTTTGCGCCGTCAAGACGCCGCGCTTCGAGAACTGCACGTTTTACAGCAGTGCGGCCGCCGCCGAGAAGGCCGGTTATCGTCCGTGCCTCAAATGCCGGCCCGAACTGGCGCCGGGCGTTGCGCGCTTCGACGCGGCGCGCGAACTGGCGGATGCCGCCGCCGCGATGATCGATGACGGCTTCCTCAACGGTGCAGACCTCCCCGGTCTGGCTTCACGTATCGGCGTCACTGAGCGGCACCTTCGGCGCATCTTCGCAGCCGAGTTTGGCGTTTCGCCGGTCGAATACGCACAAACGCAACGGCTGTTGCTCGCCAAGCGTTTGCTCACGGATACGGCATTGCCCGTGACCGACGTCGCACTGGCCGCCGGGTTCGGAAGCGTGCGCCGCTTCAACGGCCTGTTCAAGACGAGATACGGCTTCGCGCCGGGCCGCCTCCGCGCGCATGCGGCCCCGGCGGCCGATGAGGGCGGCCTTGTCTTCCAGTTGGCCTATCGCCCGCCGCTGGCGTGGGACGCACTGCTCGACTTCCTTGGTCATCGCGCCATTGAAGGTGTCGAGCGGCGTGACGGCGATGTGTATTGCCGGACACTGCGCATTGAGCTGGCCGCCGGGGAGGCCGTGACAGGCTGGTGCCGCGTCGCGCAACTGCCCCAGCGGCATGCATTGCAGGTCACCATGCCGCCGCAACTGGCACGGGTGGTACCGCAAGTGCTCGGCAAGCTCCGGCATCTGTTCGATCTCGGCGCCCGGCCGGATGTCATCGACGCGCATCTCGGTCCGTTGGCCGCTGCAAAACCAGGCTTGCGCGTGCCGGGCGCGGTCGACGGACTGGAAATCGCGGTACGCGCGATCGTGGGGCAACAGGTCACGGTGCAAGGCGCACGGCGCGTGCTGGGCCGCCTGACCGAGCGTTTCGGTACACCGTTGGCCGAACCGGTCGAGGGCCTGACACATACGTTTCCGGACGCCGCTGCCCTGGCGAACGCAACCATCGACGCACTGTGCGGCGCGGGATTGATCCGTACGCGTGCGGCGGCGATCCAGGCGGTCGCCGCCGCGTTGCTCGACGGCACGCTTCGCCTCGATCCGCTTGCCCCCCTGGAAGCGACGACCGCGGCGCTGCTCGCGATCAAGGGTATTGGGCCATGGACGGCGCAGTACATCGCGATGCGGGCCCTGGGCTCGCCGGATGCGCTGCCGGCGGGCGATCTGGTGCTGCGCCAGCACCTGCGCCTGAAGGACGAACGCGAAGTGGCGGCCCACGCGGCCCAATGGGCACCCTGGCGCGCCTATGCGGCGTTGCACCTGTGGCGTGAAGCCGCTGCTTTGGCCCAAGGCGAACCCAAAGCCTGAGTTCAGGGGAAGCGCGACGGCATCGGGTCATCCCGGCTGCCGTCCCTCCCGCTGCAGCCCACCACTCGAACAAGGAACCCGGCATGATTTTCCAAGCCCACTATCACAGCCCGCTCGGCGAAATGCTGTTGCTCGCCGACGGAGATGCGCTATGCGGCGTATACTTCGACGGACAGAAGTACTTTCCGACCACCTCCCCCGAATGGCGCGACGGCGGCGATCTCGCGGTCATCGGCCGCACCCGCGCAGCGCTGGACGAATTTTTCCACGAAGGCCGCCGCCGCTTCGATCTCCCGCTTCGCCCGCAGGGTACGCCGTTCCAGAAGCGCGTCTGGGATGCGCTGCGCGCCATCCCCTACGGCAGCACGACGACCTACGGCGCCATTGCGGCGGCTTTCGGCGGCAGCAACCATGCGCGCGCCGTCGGCACGGCCACGGGACGCAATCCGATCTCGGTGATCGTGCCGTGCCACCGTGTCCTGGGGAGCGACGGCACGCTGACCGGCTATGCGGGAGGCCTCGATCGCAAGCGCGCCTTGCTGACGGTCGAAGGCGTCACGCAGGGCGAAACCGGCGCGCTATTCGCCTGATTCTCATGCGATCCCGGTTTCCAGCGCGGGCTTGCCGTACAATCCTGTCTTTATCTGCACCCGATTTGCAAGACTATGCGCTCACGCACCGCCAAACGCTTGACTCCCGACGCTGAAAAGCTGGTCGGCCACGCCCTTGCGCTGGCCGCCTCGGGGAGCCGTATTGAAGACCGATTCTGGGAAGAGCAGCTCGACACCTTGCTCACGCGCCTGCTGCGCACGGGCAACCAGGCCGCGCTCGACACGGCGCTCGACCATCTGCAGGCCAATCACAGTGAAGCCTACGGCGCGCTCGCGGATTTGATCGAATCGCAAAGCGAATCGGCCGAGATCGAAGCCGAGGGACAAACATGGGACGCTTTGCTCGTCGCGATTCCGGTCCTCGCCTGGACACGTTACGCAATCCCGTCGGGCGCGCTGAAGCAAGACGCCCTGCTGCCCCTGTCCGCGCATCTGCATGCCCACGTGGTGGCCGAACAGGCGCGCGCCGTCCTGTCGCCTTACCTGTACAGCATCGACCAGCTGCCGCGCACGCATTGCGAGGCATGGCGCGTTACACAGCAACTCGCGCAAGCGGCCGTCGAACGTACGGAAGCCCGTCAGCCGACCGGCGACCTGCCCGAAACCGCGCCGATTCTGGCCGATCCCCGTTTCCTGCTCGCCGCCGTCGCCGTGCCGCGCGGCGCGCCGATGTTCCGTTGGCAGGAAGACGGCCCGCGTCACGCCGAACGCGGCCAGTGCCAGGAACAATGGGCCACGCAAGGCGGCCCCAACCTGGGCGCACTGCTGCCCGGCTGCGAGATCGAGTCGCTGCTGCCCGATGCCTACTATGCCAGTTGCCGCGAAGCCGACGAACGCATCCGTCCGCATACGATCCGCACGGCCCTGCGTTACCTTGAAGACGTGCTCACATTGACGCCGGTGGAATTGCGCGCGGTGGTGGCCGGATTCGGCGAGCAGAATATCGACGAATACCGCGTCGCGTTCACCCAACGCGGCAGCAACGATGTGATCTACGGTGTGGTGTGGCCGCTGTACGGGCGCGAGAACGGCGAAGTCGAAGGCGGCGCACTCGAGGAAGTGACCGACCTGCTCAAGGAATGCGGCGTGACGGAAATCCGCAAGCATCCGGGCCGTTTCGATCCCGAATTTTGCGACGACTGCGGCGTGCCGCTTTATCCGGATCCGCTCGGAGAAGTGGTCCATGCGGAAATGCCGGAAGACGCGGAACCCAACCGGCCGCATTTTCATTGAGTCGGAGCGGAGGTTGCCACGGATGTCCGCGGCAGCCCCCTCCTGTCATTGCGCTCGGGTCGACACCCTTGGCAAGTTTGCCGCGCATCGATACAACGGGTGGCCGGATGCGAGGTACTTCCGTTCAAACGGCGTCATCGGCGCCTCGGGCACCCATGCTTGCAGGTCGACCGGAACACCGGTCAGCCGCGTCAATGCAAACGCGAATTCGTCGATGTAGACGGGCCAGTTGCTGCGGCATTCGATGATGCCGCCGAGCGCCGCCACCGTCGGGAATACCGGATGCCCATGCCACCGCCGGGCCAGTTGCCCGATTTTCGGCCACGGATTCGGATATAGTATGTAGTGCCGCGCCGGCGCAATCCCGGCGTCATGCAACTGCCGCCAGAAATCGACGAGATCGGCGCGCACCCACGCGAAATTCTCAGGCCACTCGCCATCCCACCAATCTTTCCCGCGCGTGATGCGGCTCGCCGACTGGTCGACGCCGATCACGAAATGATCCGGGTACTGCGTCGCCAGATGCAGCGTGCTTTCGCCGACACCGCACCCCGCGTCGATGATCAACGGCGCTGCGCCCGCCGCACGCCACGCCGCCATCGCCGCATCGAACGCCGGCGCGCTATAGGCCGCGAGCGGCTTGCGGAACGGCGCGCCGCAATGCCGGTCGAGCAACTCGGCGAGCTTGTCGTGCGGACCGGCTTGGGGGCTCGTGACGGGACGGGAATTGGCGAACATGCGGAACAGGAATAAGAAATGCGAGGCGCTCAAGACGGCATTGTAGCGCGCCGTAATCTTGGCTGACGCGCGAAAACCGGCCCGCCGGCCGTTCAGCCGTTTTTTTCGGTTAAGATGGAACTCGCTGCCGCGACGTGTTTCATATAGCGTCGCCTGTGCGCGGCGATTCCGAGGTGTCCGCAGCGTGCATTGCCACCGCGGATGTTCAAGTGCCCCCAAAGCGCCCCCCCGAGATACGTCCAAGCAATGTCCAACCGATTTTTGAATCGCGCCGTGCGCGGCCTGATGCGTGCCCTGTGCACGGCCGCAGCGGCCGCCACCCCGCTCGGCCTGCCTGCCGCAGCGCATGCCGTTACCCTCGAACAGCACCGTGCGCTGGTCGACCAATTCATCAACGAACGTCACGCCGATCCGCTCGTGGCCGATTGCGCCGCGCACGCGAGCTTCGTTGTCGCAACGCTGCCCGGCTACCAGAGTGTCGAGTATGGCCCCGAAGCGCTCGATGCCGGCCATGCCAAGGTCGAGCCGTGGCAAGGCCATTTCGACGACCGCAAGCAGAAGATCGACGTGTCGCAGGTCGTGACGCTCGAAGCCGCAGGCAAGCGCGTGAACGGCACCACCGATGTCGTCCATGTCCGCTGCGGCTACGCCGAGGGCCGGATGATGGCGTTCGACTACACCTCGCCGCTGCCTACGGTCGAGCAGCCCAAGCACGCCAAACGCACACGCGGGGGCGCGAAAAGCCACGCCGTGGCCGGCAAATCGGGCGGCAAGCGCAGCACGGCGAGTGCGTCGTCGCGCAAATCAACCTCGAAAGCGGCGCCGAAGTCGTCGGCCAGCAAGAAAAGCGCGGCGGCACAGCCCTGACCGGCGACGGGCGCACGATGCCTCGGCCGCCCATCAGGGCCGCCGAGGGGACTGCACGTCGTCAGACGGCGTACAGGTGGTCCCGGATCGCCTGCAACATCGACGCGCCGAGCGCAGCGCTACGCGCCCCGCTCCACCCGTATTGCGGATCCGGACGATTGGCGTTGTCCTTGAACGGCATCTCGAGCGTCAACGACAGGCACTCGAAGTGGTGCGCGACATACTTCGATGCGAGCTTGCCGGATTCCGAGCCATGCTTGCCCGGCGGATAGCCGAACCGGTCCTGGAAGTCGAGGTTCGCACGCTTGAATCGCTCGATGAACGCTCGCTCATTGGCCAGGAGCGCCTCGCTCGCGCCATCGACGCCCTCGTTGCCGGCGATGAACACGTACGGGAGCGTTTCGTCGCCATGGATGTCGAAGAACATGTCGCAGCCGGTGGCATGAATCGCATCACGCACGCACAGCACTTCCGGGCTGCGCGCCGCGTCGGGCTCCAGCCACTCGCGATTGAGGTTCGCGCCTGCCGCGTTCGTGCGCAGGTTGCCGCGCGCCGAACCGTCGGGATTCATGTTCGGCACGATGTGGAACACCGCGTCGTTCAGCAGCGCCCCGGCCAGCGGGTCGCCGGCCCAGTCGCCCGCGCCCACGAGACGGCGCAGCAATCCTTCCACGAACCACTCGGCCATGGTCTCGCCCGGGTGCTGGCGCGCAATGATCCAGATCACGCGCTTGCCGTCGCCCGTCTCGCCCACCGTCAACGCAGTCATGTCACGGCCGTCCACGGTCTGCCCCAAATGACGCGAACGCACGCGCGAGGCATTCTGCGCCGTGCCGAGCAGCGCAAGATGGCGGTCGTCGCCATACGGCTCGAAATAGGCCAGATACACGCTGTCGTGCGCCGGCGTGAAGCTCACGGTCATGACCGTGCCATCATAGGCCGTCGGCACGCGATACCAGTGCACGCGATCGTACGAGGCGACGGCCCGATAGTCGCACCAGCCGTTCGGATACGACGTCTGGCCGGCATTGTCGAACACGATGCGGCAGGCCTGTCCCGCCGCGCCCTGCAGGCGGAAATAGAACCACTGCGAGAAATCCGCGTGCGTGTCGCGTCGCACGCGCACGTGGATCGCGTCGGCGCGCTCGGCGCTTACCAGCTCGATGGCGCCGCCATCGAAGGCGCTGCTCACGGTCAAAGACATCGGCATCCTCTTGGGCGATTTCGGAAAAATATCAAGTGACCTTGCGGCGGAACACCCACAACGCGTCGGACGACACGCTGTCGTCGAACGCATAGCCCTCGCTGTCGAACGACTTCAATTGCTGGACGTCCGACACGGCGTTCTCGATGGCATAGCGGGCCATCAGGCCACGCGCGCGCTTGGCGTAGAAGCTGATGATCTTGTACTTGCCGCCCTTCCAGTCCTCGAACACGGGCGTGATGACCGGGGCTTCGACCAAACGGCGCTTGACCACCTTGAAATACTCTTCCGATGCAAGATTCACCAAAACACGGCGCGTTTGCGGATGCTCCGCCAGCGCCGCGTTGATGGTGTGCGTCACCCGCTCGCCCCAGAAAGCGTACAGATCACGCCCGCGTGCGTTGGCAAAGCGCGTGCCCATCTCCAACCGGTACGGCTGGAGCAGGTCGAGCGGCCGCAATACGCCGTAGAGGCCCGAGAGGATACGCAAGTGGCGTTGGGCGAAGTCGAGTTGGGGGGCGGACAGCGTACGGGCCGACAGCCCCTCGTAGACGTCGCCATTGAAGGCCAGCACCGCCTGCTTGGCGTTGGTGGTATCGAAGCGCGGCGTCCACTCGGCATAGCGCGACGTGTTGAGGGCGGCCAACTGGTCGGAAATCCCCATCAGCGAGCTCACCTGGGACGGGCTGAGCGCTCGCAGGCTCTCGATCAGTTCGGCGGCGTCATCGACGAATTGCGGCACGGTGTGCTGCCCCACGTGCGGCGGCGTTTCATAGTCGAGCGATTTTGCCGGCGACAGAACAATTATCATAGCGACTGCAGCGTTCCTGCGAAAACAAGAAACCGCCATTCTATCCAATGCCTCTGCCCGCTGCTGTTTCCTCCGCCGATCGCGCCTTTGCCCAGGCTCTCGCCGAGCGCGAATCGGTGCCTCGCGTCGTGCTCGACACCAATGTCTGGATCGACGTGCTCGTGTTTGACGATCCTGCGGTCCGCGGCCTGCGCGCCGCCCTGACATCAGGGCGCCTGCAAGCGCTCATGGCGCCGCGCTGCCGCGACGAACTGGCGATTGTCCTCACCTATCCGCAATTCGCAGCGCGCGACGTGGACGTCGGGGCCGCGCTCGCGTGGGCCGACGCACACACGGCGCCGATCGCCGCGTCCACCGAGGACGTGGACGCCGCACCGCTGCCCCTGTGCAGTGATCGCGACGATCAGAAGTTTCTCGAGGCGGCGCGCGACGGCGGCGCCGACTGGCTCGTCAGCAAGGACCGCGCAGTGCTCAAGCTGCGCAGCCGCGTGGCGCGCGGATTCGCCTTCCGGATCGTGACTGCCGCAGTGTTCTCGGCGTTGCTCGAGGCCGCCATCGGTGAAGACGGCGGTAGAATGTCCGGCAAACCGCTGCGCCCCGCCCGACAAGCCGCGCAGCCCGACAAGCTGATTTCCGAAAACGAATTACGCCACGCCATGAACGCGCCGCACAACCCCGCCGCCCCGCTTGCGGCACCGTCCCTGCCGTCCCGCCTGCCGAATGTCGGCACGACGATTTTTACCGTGATGTCCGCGCTGGCCGCCGAAAAGCAGGCGGTCAACCTGGGCCAGGGCTTCCCCGACTTCGCCTGCGATCCGCGCATCGTCGACGCGGTGACGAAGGCCATGCAGGACGGGCACAACCAGTATCCGCCGATGGCCGGCGTGCCGGCGCTGCGCCAGGCCATTGCCGGCAAGATTGGGCGCCTTTACGGTCAGGCGTATGACTGGGATACGGAAATTACGGTGACGGCGGGCGCGACGCAAGCGCTGCTGACCACGATTCTCGCCTGTGTCCACCCCGGCGACGAAGTGATCGTGTTCGAACCGACCTACGACAGTTACGTGCCGTCGATCGAACTGGCGGGCGGCAAACCGGTGTTCATCACGCTGGACGCCCCCGAATTCCGCATCCCGTTCGACAAACTCGCCGCCGCGATTACGCCACGCACGCGACTCATCCTGTTCAACACACCGCACAATCCGAGCGGCACCGTCTGGCACGCCAGCGATCTCGCCAAGCTCGCAGACATCGTGCGCGGCACCGACATCCTGCTGCTGTCGGACGAGGTTTACGAACACATGGTGTACGACGGCAAGCCGCACGAAAGCGTCGCCCGTCACCCCGAACTGGCGCGCCGCAGCTTCATCGTGTCGAGCTTCGGCAAAACGTACCACGTCACCGGCTGGAAAGTCGGTTTCGTCGCCGCGCCCGCCGCGCTGACGGCCGAGTTCCGCAAGGTGCACCAGTTCAACGTCTTTACGGTCAACACGCCGATGCAGGTCGGGCTGGCCGAGTACATGCGCGATCCGGCGCCCTACCTTGAACTGTCGGCGTTTTATCAGAAAAAGCGCGATCTGTTCCGCGAAGGTCTTGCGAACTCGCGCTTCAAGCTGCTGCCGTGCGAGGGGACGTATTTCCAGTGCGTTGATTACAGCGCGATCAGCACACAGAGCGAAGCGGACTTCGCACTGTGGCTGACCGGCGAAATCGGCGTGGCGGCGATTCCTGTCTCGGCGTTCTATCACGCACCGCATGAATCGGGCGTGGTGCGCTTCTGTTTCGCCAAGAAGGATGACACGCTGCGCGAAGCGCTGGCGCGTCTGGCGAAGCTGTAAGCCGCGCCGCGACGGCCAGCCCGGCGGTCAGCCTGATGGCCGCCGGGTTGCCACTCCGGGTTGCGACCCCGGGTTGCGACTATTTCCCCGCTTGCTCGGCCTGTTGGGCCATATACGCCTTGCGGTCGGCCACCACACGCTGCACGGACGCACGCTCCCCGAGCGACTTCGTGTAGGCTTTCCAGTCAACCCCCGCCTCCTGCAGGAAATCGGTGCCGAAGACCGTCTGCGTCGCCATGCCCACCAGCGGCAAATGCACCACGGCGGCGCAGTCGACCATTGAGAACGTTTCCCCTGCGACATACGGCGAGAACTTCGCCAGCCGCTTGAACGCCTCGATGTGACGCCGCAGCAACTTCTCTGCGCGCGCTTTCGCCTCATCCGTGATCGTCCTGCCGAAGAACGCCTGGCCGTACAATTCGCGCGCCACCAGTTCGAGATGCAGCTCGAGCATCGTCAACAGCTCTCGCTCCTTCGCATTGCGCCATGGATCACGCGACAGCAGCGGCGTCTCCGGATAGCGCATCTCCAGATAGTCGGCGATGGCCTGAGACTCGCACAGCCAGCCGTTCTCGGTCTGCAGATAAGGCACCTTGCCCAGCGGCGAATGCGCCAGCAGCGCCGCATCCTGACTCGGCAGCGACAGCGACTCCTCGAATGGCAGGCCCTTCTCGATCAGGATCAGCTTGACCTTGTTGTAGTAATTGCTGATTGCGAAGCCACACAACGTCAACATGATGTCTCCCTTGATGTTTCTTGCGTTAATGTTCGGAGGGTGCAGTGTATCCGCTCGGAACGCCCCCGCCCACCCCATTCGCGTCCCGAATCCTCATGCATGCACAGGAAATCCATTTCCCGACCAATGGGTCGGGGATAGAATAGCGACGAGACAACGCTTCCCTGGACCTTCGAGAATACGAATGACTGCAATGCTCCCCCCCATTGAAACCCTCGGGCTGGTCGGTACCGGCGCGATGGGCCGCGGCATCGCCCAGATCGCGGCACAAGCCGGCCTGACCGTCAAGCTGTACGACACGAACCGCGCAGCCGTCGACGCCGCCTTGACCGCCCTGCGCGATACGCTTGACAAACTTGCCGCCAAGGGCAAGATCGACACGGCGCAAGCCGACGCGACGATGGCCCGCTTCAAGGCATGCGACGCGCTGGCCGATCTGGCCGACTGTCAACTCGTGATCGAGGCGATCGTCGAGAAGCTCGACGTCAAGCGCGAACTGTTCAGGCAGCTCGAGGCGATCGTGCCGGGGGACTGCATTCTGGCCTCGAACACGTCGTCGCTGTCGATCACGGCGATCGCCGCCGGATGCGACAAGCCGTCGCGCGTGGCCGGCTACCATTTCTTCAACCCCGTGCCGCTGATGAAGGTCGTCGAGGTGATCGACGGGCTTCGCACCGCCCCGGCCGTGGGCGATGCGCTGCTCGCCCTGGGACGCCGCATGGGCCACACGGCCGTGCGCTGCAAGGACATGCCCGGCTTCATCGTCAATCATGCCGGCCGGGGCCTGAACACCGAGGGGCTGCGTGTCGCGAGCGAGGGCATTGCCTCGTTTGCCGACATTGACCGCATCCTGCGCGAACAGGCCGGCTTCCGTCTGGGCACGTTCGAACTGCTCGATCTGACCGCGCTGGACGTCTCGCACCCGGTGATGGAATCGATCTACCATCAGTTCTACGAAGAAGCGCGCTATCGCCCTTCGCCGATCACCGCGGTGCGTCATGCCGGCGGCCTGCTCGGCCGCAAGGTCGGCGAAGGATTCTACCGCTACGTCGACGGCAAACCGCAAGTCGAGCCGGAGGCGCCCGCGCCGACCACGCTGCCCGCGAGCGTGTGGGTCAGCCGGGCCGATACGCGCGGCTTCGCTGCCGTCGTCGAACTGCTGGGCGCCACCGGCGTGACCATCGAAGACGGCGGCACGCCGTCGGCGCAGGCGCTGATCGTCGTCACGCCGCTGGGGCTCGATGCCACGACGTGCGCCGTCGAACAGCAGCTGGACCCCACCCGTACCGTCGCCATCGACACGCTGCTGCCGCTGGCCGGCGCACGCCGCCACACCGTGATGACGACACCGGTCACGCTGCCCGAATTCCGCGACGCCGCGCACGCGCTGTTCGCGCAGGGCGGCACGCCGGTGACCGTGATCCACGATTCGGCGGGGTTCGTGGCACAGCGCGTGATCGCGGCCATCGTCAACATCGGCGCGGATATCGCGCAGCAGCGCATCGCCAGTCCGCAGGACATCGACTTGGCCGTAACGCTTGGCCTGGGCTACGCGAAGGGACCGCTCGCCATGGGCGACGCCGTGGGTGCACGGCAACTGCTGACCGTCCTGCGCAATCTGCAGGCGTTCTACGGCGACCAACGGTACCGGCCGTCGCCGTGGCTCACGCGCCGCGCACAGCTTGGCGTGTCGCTGTTGACCGACGAACAGTGAGGAGAGGGGTATGAGCGCTGAACTGCTTGCCGAACGCGTCGACCAGACCCTGGTGCTGACGCTGTCCAATCCCGGTGCGCGCAATGCGTTGCATCCGGACATGTACGCGGCCGGCGTGGAAGCGCTGGCCACGGCCGAACGCGATTCGTCCATTCGGGCCGTGGTCCTCACCGGCGCCGACAACTTCTTCTGCGCCGGCGGCAATCTCAACCGCCTGCTCGAGAATCGCCAGAAGGACCCGGCAGTGCAGGCGCAAAGCATCGACGCGCTCGCCGAATGGATCGAGGCGCTGCGCGCGTGCCCCAAGCCGATCATCGCCGCGGTCGAGGGCGCCGCGGCCGGCGCCGGTTTCTCGCTGGCGCTCGCCTGCGATTTGCTCGTGGCCGCGGAGAATGCCAAGTTCGTGATGGCGTATGTCAAGGTAGGGCTGACGCCCGACGGCGGCGGCTCGTGGTTCCTGTCGCAAGCCCTGCCCCGGCCGCTGGCCACGGAGATCCTGCTCGAAGGCAAGCCGATCGGGGCGCCGAGGCTGGCCAGCGCGGGGCTCGTCAATCGCGTGGTCGCGCCGGGACAGGCGCGCGCCGAAGCGCTCAACTGGGCAACGGACCTGGCGCAACTGTCGCCGCATGCGGTCGGCCGCATCAAGGGGCTGATCGATTCGGGCGCCACACAACCGCTCACGCCGCAACTCGGCGCCGAGCGCGACAGTTTCGTGGCCGCGCTGCATCATGCGGATGGCCTTGAGGGGATCAGCGCATTCCTTGAAAAACGTCCCGCGAAATACGACTGAGACGACAGGGGATTTTTCCGTGACACAATCGGGTTGCTCGACCCGACTTCGAGGAGCTGCAATTGATTCAGGTCTATTCGTGGGCGACGCCCAACGGCCACAAGGTCCATATCATGCTGGAGGAATGCGGCCTACCCTATCGGGCCCATCCGATCGACATCGGTGCGGGCGCCCAGTTTACGTCCGAGTTCCTGTCGATTTCGCCGAACAACAAGATCCCGGCGATCGTCGATGAAGACGGGCCGGATGGCAAGCCGATTTCGCTGTTCGAGTCCGGCGCTATCCTCGTGTATCTGGCGGGCAAGACCGGCAAACTCCTGCCGGACGACGTTCGCGGCAAGTACGAGGCGTTGCAGTGGCTGATGTTCCAGATGGGCGGCGTGGGCCCGATGCTGGGTCAGGCCCACCATTTCCGCATTTACGCGCCCGAGAAGATCGACTACGCGATCAAGCGCTATACGAACGAAGCCAGGCGGCTCTACAACGTGCTGGACAAACGGCTGGGCGAAGCTGCGTACGTGGCGGGCGACGAGTACTCGATCGCCGACATCGCGATCTGGCCGTGGCTGCGCTCGTGGAAGAACCAGGGCGTGGCGATGGCCGACTTCCCGAATGTGGCACGCTGGTTCGAGACGATAGAATCCCGTCCGGCAGTGCAGCGCGGCGTGAAGGTATTGGCTGACGCCCGCAAGCCGCTGCAGGACGACCGGGCACGCGAGATTCTCTTTGGCGCGACGCAATACGCGAAGCACTAGGCCACGTGTGGCCCGTGAACACCGGGTTTACACCTCGAAACAAGTTGCGGTTTCGCCTGGGCGCGGGCAGTGCTAAGCTAAGAGGCCGCCGGAGCTGCGGCCGCGGTGGGTATCCTTGCGCCCCCACCGGCGGCCGGCCTCCGGTCTTGCAGTTCGCAGTGCACTCCGCTGGCTTCCGGGAGATCCACATGTCAGGCAAATTCGAACTCAAGCGTGCCGCCAACGGTGAATTTCACTTTACGCTGTTGGCCGAATCGGGCCAGGTCATCCTCTCATCGGAGACCTACAAGGCGCGCGCATCGGCGCAGAACGGCATCGAGTCCGTACGCAAGAATTCCGCCGAAGATCACCGTTTCGAGCGCAAGACATCGACCTCCGGCCGCCCTTATTTTGTTTTGAAGGCCCGCAACGGCGAAATCATCGGCCAAAGCCAGATGTTCTCGTCGGGTGACCAGATGGAAGCCGGCATCGCGGCCGTGAAGCACGACGCGCCGGCGGCCTCGGTGAGCGATTTGTCGCATTGACCGGCGGATGACCGAAGCAGGCGCCGTTCGGGCCAGCGCATCGCCGGGATTCGTTGTGCGGCGGGGTCGGGCGACCGGCTGCCGCCCGGCATCAGCCTGCGGAACGCCGCCGGTACATCCCCGTACCCTTGAAGCGGCAGACTTCTTCGCCATGCTGATTGGTGGCGGTCCACAGTTGCGTGACCGTGCCGCGATCGGGCTTGCTCTGTGAGGCCCGCACCGCGAGCGTCGTGCTCGTCACGTTGAGCGTGTCGCCGGGACGCACCGGCTTGAGCCAACGAATTTCCTCGACGCCGGGCGAGCCCATGCTCGCAGAGCGGCTCACCATCTGCACGACGTTCAGCCGCATCATGATGCTGCACGTATGCCAGCCACTGGCGACGAGTCCGCCGAAATGCGAGGCTTTCCCGCCGGCTTCATCGAGATGAAACGGTTGCGGATCGAACTGCTTCGCAAAAGCCACGATCTCATCGGCGGAAAACGTGTACTCGCCGAGGTCGAACGTATCGCCGACTGCAAAGTCCTCGAAATAGTATTCCAACGCCGCCATAAGGGGTGCCTCCCGCCGAATATTGTGCCGCCGATCACGGCGCGCCGAGTGCTGCCTGCGCGCCGCGCCTGAGTGAAACGTACTGCCGCAACGTGCTACTGCAATGTGTCCTTCAACCCTTCGGGCAGCGGCAACGGCATCACCTCGATACCCTCCTCTGCCAGCGCCTGCGTTTCCTCAAGCGTTGCGCTACCGCGAATGCTCCGTTCGGGTGCTTCGTCGTAATGAATCCGGCGCGCTTCCTCGGCGAACCGGTCGCCGACGTCCTCCGTGTTCGCCAGGACACGCCGCACAGCCTTCATCCACAGCGCCTGCAACTGTTGCTTCGTCCGCGCGGGATCGTCCGTGCCCACCGCAGGCTTGCGGGCCGTTGCGCCCGACAGGTTCAGGCGCGGCGCCGACGGCAGGCGCGTGACGGCAGTGTCGCCGCAAATGGGACACGTAACCAGCCCGCGATCCTGCTGCGAGACGAAATCGTCTTCGGAGCCGAACCAGCCCTCAAACGTGTGATCGTGGGCACAACGCAAGTCGAAAACCTTCATGACACTGATGGACCTTTCTCCGAAACTCAACGCAGCGGCGAACGTTCGCCGGGCTGCCACTGATTCGATAATAGCTTCTCCAGCCAAAACGCGCCGATGATGGTCTTGACGTCCGTCACACGGCCCGCCCGGACCCAGGCCAGGAGCTCCGTCGCCGGCAGGGTGAAGATTTCGAGAAATTCGCCGTCGTCGAGCTTGCGCTCGCCGGCCGTCAAGCCGCGTGCCAGCCAGATGTCGATGAATTCCGTCGAATACGAGATCACTGGATGAATTCGCGTCAGGTAATGCCATTCGGTGGCCTGATACCCGGTTTCCTCGAGCAGTTCGCGCTTGGCGCACGCGAGTCCGCCTTCCGCTTCATCGAGCTTGCCGGCCGGCAGTTCGTTCATCACGCGCGCCAGCGGGTAGCGGTATTGGCGCTCCATGAGCACGCGGCCGTCATCGAATAGCGGAATGACCATGACCGCGCCGGGGTGCGTGGTGTATTCGCGCGTGGCCTCCTTGCCGTCGGGCAGGCGCACCCGATCGCGCTTGATGGTCAGGAACGCCCCGTCGTAGACGGTTTCGCCATCGATGCGGGTTTCGACCAGATGTCGGTCATCTTGGAACGACTGGGTCATGACGGCTCCAGGTGTCATTGCACCGGGCAAAGCCGCCGGCGCACGATAATTCAGGAAATACAAAGCAAAACGCCGCCCGAAGGCGGCGTCACGTGCGTACGGCGGTCAAGCACGCCGGTGACGCCACAAATACCGGTAGACGAAGCCGGGAAACGCGAACACCACGAACAACGCCGCGGTCACCGCGTAGAACTCCCAGCCCTGCCCGAATACATTGCCAATACGCGATTCGACGAGCCAGGCCAACAGGCCCACCACGAAGTACGCCACGACCATTTCCACGAGCCGCAGCCACAGCGCCTTGACGGGGCGGCCCATCGGGGCCACCGCAAAAAGGCGCTGATTGACGAACGGCAGGTTGGCGCCGACCAGCGCCAGCAGAATCACGAACCAAGCGCCGGCGGACAGGCCCACGTATCGTCTCCGTTGTCTAACGTCGGCCGGCCTTAGCTGGCCAACGTCAGCTTGATGGTCTGCAGGCACCAGTCCATCAGCGAGCTGGGCAGCAAACCGAAATACAGCATCGCCAGGCCGTTGATCGACAGCACGACGCGCATCGACAGGCCCCCTTCCAGCGGCATGGTGTCTTCCGGCGCATCGAAGTACATCAGCTTGACGACACGCAGGTAGTAGAACGCACCGATCAGCGACGTGATCACCGCGACCACGGCCAGCCAGGTCATGCCGGCGTTGAGCACCGCCTGCAGCACCGCGAGCTTGGCATAGAAGCCCGCCATCGGCGGAATGCCGGCCAGCGAGAACATCAGCAGCAGCATCACGAACGCAAACCACGGGCTACGTTGATTAAGACCCTTCAGATCCGAAAGGTTCTCGGCTTCAAAGCCCTTGCGCGAGAGCAACAGCACCACGCCGAACGTGCCGAGCGTCGTGAGCAGGTAGATCACGCTGTAGAACAGGGCCGAACCATAGGCGCCGGCAATGCCGTCGATCTTGCCGCCGACCACGCCCGAGAGCATGCCGAGCAGCACGAATCCCATGTGCGAGATCGTCGAGTACGCCAGCAGGCGCTTGGTGTTCGTCTGCACGATCGCGGTCAGGTTACCGACGACGAGCGACAGGACCGCCAGGATGATCAGCATTTGCTGCCAATCGATCGCCAGCGGCAGCATGCCTTCGACGAGCAAGCGCAGCAACAGCGCGAACGCACCCAGCTTCGGTGCGCCGGCGATCAGCAGCGTCACGGGCGTCGGGGCGCCGTGATAGACGTCCGGCACCCACATGTGGAACGGCGCGGCGCCAAGCTTGAACGCCAGGCCGGCCACGACAAACACCACGCCGAACACCAGCACGATCTTGTTGACGGCGCCCGAAGCGATCACTTCGAAAACCTTCGCCAGTTCCAGCGAGCCGGTCGCACCGTACATCATCGACATGCCGTACAGCAGAAAGCCCGAAGCCAACGCGCCGAGCACGTAGTACTTCATGGCCGACTCGATCGAGTTCTGCGAATCGCGCCAGACGGCAGCCAGTGCATACAGCGACAGCGACATCAACTCCAGGCCCAGGTACAGGGTCAGGAAGTTGTTGCCCGAAATCATCACCGACAGGCCGAGCAGCGAGAACAGGCTCAGCACGTAGAAGTCACCGCGGTCGAGACCGCGCGCTTCCAGGTACTGGCGGCCGTACACGAAGGTCACGAGCGTGGCGAGGCTGCCGAACGCTTTGAGCAGGTTCGACATCGGATCGGCGACGACCATGTTGCCGAACAGGTAATGCGAGGCCGGGTCGGTCGCAGCGGCTACCCCGTACAGGACCGTCACCACCGCCATGGTCAGCACCGACAGGACGTAGTGCATTTTGCGCGTCTGGCCGAGGAAGGCGTCGCACATCATGATCACGAGGATCATGAAGAGCAGGACCGCCTCGGGAAGCACAGGCAACAGATTTAAGTTTTGCATGATCTTGTTCGTCTCCTCGATTACGGCAGCTTCGTCTGCGCCACTTGGGCGAGGAGGTTAACCACGGACGACTGCATCAGGTCGGTGAAAGGCTTCGGATACAGACCCATGAACAGCGTCAGCAGCGCCAGCACGGCAAGCATGAAAAATTCGCGCTTGTTGATGTCGACCAGTTCCCTGACGTTATCGTTGGCGATCGCACCGAAAATCACGCGCTTGTACATCCACAGCGAATACGCTGCGCCCGTGATCAGCGACGTGGCGGCAAGCAGGCCGATCCAGAAGTTGAACTTCACGGCGCCCAGGATCACCAGGAATTCGCCGACGAAGCCCGACGTGGCCGGCAGGCCACTGTTGGCCATCGTGAACAGCATCAACAGCGCCGCGAACTTCGGCATCGTATTCACGACACCGCCGTAATCGGCAATGTTGCGCGAATGAAGGCGGTCGTACAGCACCCCGATGCACAGGAACATCGCGCCCGACACGAAGCCGTGCGAGATCATCTGCACCAGCGCGCCCTGCATGCCGATTTCGCTGAACATGAAGAAGCCGAGGATGGCGAACCCCATGTGAGCGATCGACGAATACGCGACCAGCTTCTTCATGTCGGTCTGTACCAGCGCCACCAGCCCGATATAGACGATGGCGATCAGCGCCAGCGCGATCATGAAGCCCGACAGATAGCGGCTGGCGTCAGGCGCAATCGGCATCGAGAAGCGCAGGAAACCGTAGGCGCCCAGCTTCAGCATGATCGCAGCCAGCACCACCGAGCCGCCGGTCGGCGCTTCCACGTGGGCGTCCGGCAACCACGTATGCACCGGCCACATCGGGACCTTCACGGCGAACGCCATGAAGAACGCCACGAACAGCAGGATCTGCACATTCATCGGCAGCTTGACTGCGTACCAGTCCGTCAGCGCGAACGAACCCGTCGCGTTGTACAGATAGATCAGCCCGACCAGCATCAGCAACGAGCCGAGCAGCGTGTACAGGAAGAACTTGAACGCGGCGTAGACGCGGTTCGGGCCGCCCCACACACCGATGATCAGGTACATCGGGATCAGCGTGGCTTCGAAGAACACATAGAACAGCAAGCCGTCCTGCGCTGCGAAGACGCCGATCATCAGGCCGGACAGGATCAGGAACGCGGCCATGTACTGCGCCACGCGCTCGGTGATCACCTCCCAGGCGCTGATCACGACGATCACCGTGGTCAGTGCGGTCAGCACCACGAGCCACAGCGCGATGCCGTCGATCCCGAGGAAGTAGTTGATATGGAACCGGTCGATCCAGGGCGTCTTTTCGACGTACTGCATCGCGGCCGTGCCGGCGTTGAAATTCGAGATCAACGGCAGCGTCACCAGGAAGCTGACGAAAGAACCGAGCAGCGACAGGCCACGGGCCAGCCCCGGATTGCGGTCCGAACCCACGGCGAGGACAACGATCCCCGTCACGATGGGCAGCCAGATGGCCAGACTCAGAAGCGGTAGCGATTGCATTGTGATTGGCTCCCCCTTATTTGCCGTTCAGCGTGACGAACAGCGTCAGGAGCCCGAGCATGCCGATGATCATGGCGAACGCGTAATGGTAGATGTAACCGGATTGCACGAAGCGGACGACGCCGGCGAACCAGCCCACGAGGCGGGCACTGCCGTTGACCACCGCGCCGTCGATCACGCCCTGATCGCCGCCCTTCCACAGGCCTCGGCCGATCTTGAGCGCGCCCATGGCGAACACGACTTCGTTGAACTTGTCCATGTAGTACTTGTTGTCGAGCAACGTGTACAGGCCGGAGAACTGGCGCTTGATCGCGGCCGGGATTTCCGGGCGCATCAGGTAGAAGAACCACGACAGCGCGACACCCGCGATCGACAGCCACACCGGCAGCGTCGTGAACGAATGCAGGGCCATCGCCGCCCAACCGTGGAACTCTTCGGCCAGCTCATGCATGCCCGGATGATTCTCGGCCACGAAGATGACATCCTTGAACGCCACGCCGTGCTTGAAGAAGTCCGAGAACAGCATCGGATCGATGGCGATCGCACCGATGATGACCGACGGGATCGCCAGCAGCACCAGCGGCAGCGTCACGACCCACGGGGACTCGTGCGGCTTCTCACCCGGGGCGAGGCCGTGATGGCCGTGATCGCCGGCGTCCTCTTCCACCTCATGATGATTCTCATAGGGCGCGTGCGGCTTGCCGAAGCGCTCCTTGCCGTGAAACACGAGGAAGTACATGCGAAACGAGTAGAACGCCGTCACGAACACGCCGGCGACCACCGCAACGTACGCAATGCCTGCGCCCGGGAGGTGCGAAGCGGCGACCGCCTCGATGATCGAATCCTTCGAATAGAAACCGGCGAAGAACGGCGTACCGATCAGGGCCAGCGAACCCACCAGCGACGTGATCCACGTGACCGGCATGTATTTCCACAGACCGCCCATGTTGCGCATGTCCTGGTCGTGGTGCATGCCGATAATCACCGAGCCGGCGCCAAGGAACAGCAGCGCCTTGAAGAACGCGTGCGTCATCAGGTGGAAGATCGCGACCGGGTAGGCCGAGACACCGAGCGCCACCGTCATGTAGCCAAGCTGCGACAGTGTGGAGTAAGCGACCACACGCTTGATGTCGTTCTGGACGATGCCGAGAAAGCCCATGAACAACGCAGTGATCGCGCCGACGACGACGATGAGCGACAGGGCCGTATCCGACAATTCGAACAGCGGCGACATGCGCGACACCATGAAGATGCCGGCGGTCACCATCGTTGCCGCGTGAATCAGCGCCGAAATCGGGGTCGGGCCTTCCATCGAGTCAGGCAGCCAGACATGCAGCGGGAACTGCGCCGACTTGCCCATCGCGCCGATGAACAGGCAGATGCAGGCGACGGTGATCAGGCGCCAGTCGGTGCCCGGGAAGCCGATGGCCGCCAGGTCGTTGGCCTTGGCAAACGTTTCGCCGTAGTTCAGCGTGCCGGTGTAGGCCAGCAGCAGGCCGATGCCGAGCAGGAAGCCGAAATCGCCGACACGGTTCACGAGGAACGCCTTCATGTTCGCGTAGATCGCCGTCGGACGCGTGTACCAGAAGCCGATCAGCAAGTACGAGACGAGCCCCACCGCTTCCCAACCGAAGAACAGTTGCAGGAAGTTGTTGGCCATCACGAGCATCAGCATCGAGAACGTGAACAGCGAGATGTACGAGAAGAAGCGTTGGTAGCCCGGATCTTCCTGCATGTAACCGATGGTGTAGACGTGCACCATCAGCGACACGAAAGTGACCACGCACATCATGGTGGCGGTCAGCGTATCGACGAGGAAGCCGACTTCCAGCTTCAGCGCGCCGATGCGGGCCCATTCGTAGACGGTGGCGTTGTAGCTCGCGCCATTCAATACGTCGAGGAAAGTCATCACCGACAGAATGGTTGCAATCAACACGCCGAGGATCGTGACCGTGTGCGCACCGGCGCGGCCGATCTGTTTGCCGAACAGGCCGGCTAACACCGACCCGGCCAGCGGCGCCAGCGGGATCGCGAGCAACAGGTTGGGATTGAGTGTGGATGCCATAACAGCGTTCGCTTTATTAACCCTTGAGGCGGTCGAGGTCTTCGACGTTGATCGTTTCGAGCTTACGGAACAGCGTGACCAGAATAGCCAGGCCGATCGCAGATTCCGCGGCGGCCACCGTAAGAATGAAGAACACAAACACCTGACCGCTGATATCGCCCAGGTAATGCGAGAACGCGACGAAGTTCAGATTGACCGCGAGCAACATCAGCTCGATGGCCATCAACAGCACGATCACATTTTTGCGGTTGAGGAAGATACCGACGATGCTGATGGCGAACAGGATCGCGCCCAACACCAGGTAATGCGCTAGCGACAACGACAACATGTTGGGCTCTCCTTATTCCGCCGCCGGCACGCTGCCGGACTCGCCGGAGGTGCCAGCCGTCTGCCGGGCTTCGGCGGGCATCGACACCAGACGCACGCGGTCGCGCGCTTGCACACGCACCTGCTTGCTCGGGTCGGTCTGTTTGTGATCCTTGCGTGAGCGCATCGTCAGCGCGATCGCGGCGACCAGGGCCACCAGCAGGATCAGGCCTGCAACTTCGAACGCATAGATGTAGTCGGTGTACAGCGAAATGCCGAGGGCCTTCGTGTTCGCGATCTCCGGTGCGGACACCGGCTTGATCGGGGAGCGCGTCGCGCCGTAGCCGCGCATCAGCACGAGCGCTGCTTCAACGATCATGATCGCGCCGACCAGGCTCGCCAACGGCACGAACTTGCCGAAGCCGCGCCGCAGTTCGTCGAGATTGATGTCGATCATCATCACCACGAACAGGAACAACACCATGACCGCGCCGACATACACGAGCACCAGCATGATCGCCAGGAACTCGGCCTGCAGCAGCATCCAGATCGCCGCGGCGTTGAAGAAGGCCAGCACGAGATACAGTGCCGACTGTATGGGATTGCGCGAGGTGACGACCTTGAAGGCCGCGATCACCAGGACCAGCGCAAACGCGTAGAACAAAAGAGTTGTGAATTCCATAATCACCGGAGTGTCACCAAATTAGCCAATGGAATGCCGTACCGGGCGCGCCCGTGCTGCCGCGCCCCGCCCTCTGCTTACCGGTACGGCGCATCGGCCGCCTTGGCCGCCGCGATTTCCTTCTCGTAGCGGTCGCCGACCGCGAGCAGCATGTCCTTGGTGAAGTACAGATCGCCGCGCTTCTCACCGTGATACTCGAGGATGTGCGTTTCGACGATCGAGTCCACCGGGCAGCTTTCCTCGCAGAAGCCGCAGAAGATGCACTTCGTCAGGTCGATGTCGTAGCGCGTGGTGCGGCGGGTGCCGTCGTCGCGCACATCCGACTCGATCGTAATGGCCATTGCCGGGCACACTGCTTCGCAAAGCTTGCAAGCGATGCAGCGCTCTTCACCGTTCGGATAGCGGCGCAGTGCGTGCAGTCCACGGAAACGCGGCGACAGCGGCGTCTTTTCTTCCGGAAACTGAACCGTCACTTTGCGTGCGAACGCATAGCGCCCCGTCAGTGCCATGCCCTTGAGCAGTTCCAACAACAGGAAACTGCCGAAAAAATCCTTAATTGCCCTTACCATGGGATTCCCCTACTCCGTCCGCCTTAGCCCCAGATATTCCAGGGCGACATGATCCAGCACCCCACCACGACCAGCCAGAACAGCGTGACCGGCAGGAAAATCTTCCAGCCCAGACGCATGATCTGGTCATAGCGATAGCGCGGGAACGTCGCGCGCACCCAAATGAATACCGACAGCAACAGGAAGACCTTGAAGGCCAACCAGAACACGCCCGGAATGAACGACAGGAAGCCGAACGGCGCGCTCCAGCCACCCAGGAACAGCACTGACGCCAGCGCCGAAATCACGATCATGTTGATGTATTCGGCCAGGAAGAACAGCGCGAAGCCCATGCCCGAATATTCAATCATGTGACCGGCCACGATTTCCGATTCGCCTTCGACGACGTCGAACGGATGGCGGTTGGTTTCCGCGATACCCGACACGAAGTAGACGACGAACATCGGCAGCAGCGGCAGCCAGTTCCACGACATGAAGTTGATGCCGTGGCTTGCGAACATGCCCTGCTCCTGCGAGCGGATGATGTCCGACAGGTTCAGCGTGCCGGAGACCATCAAAACGCAGACCAGCGCGAAGCCCATCGAGATTTCATACGAAATCATCTGGGCCGAAGCACGCATTGCGCCGAGGAAGGCGTACTTCGAGTTCGAAGCCCAGCCTGCCAGAATGACACCGTAGACACCGATCGACGAGATGGCCATGGCGTAGAGCATGCCGGCGTTGACGTCGGCCAGCACGGCACCCGGCTGGAACGGGATCACCGCCCAGATCGCGAAGGCCGGCAGCACGGCCAGCACCGGCGCAATGCCGTAGATGCCCTTGCTGACCTGCGTCGGCGTGATGACTTCCTTGAGCAGCAGCTTCAGCACGTCGGCGATCGGCTGCAGCAAACCTGCCGGGCCGACGCGGTTCGGGCCGAGACGCACGTGCATCCAGCCGATGAGCTTGCGCTCCCACAGGATCAGGTACGCCACGCACAGCAGCAGGATCACCGACACGACCAGAATGCGGACGACGGCCCACACGGTCGGCCAGGCAACGCCGAGAATCTGCGTGCCGTATTGGTTGATGATGTCGTTCACGCTCATTACGCCTTCTCCACCGAAATTTCACCGAACATCGCGCCGAGCGCGGCGGACGCCGGCGTGGCACTCGGCACGCGCACCACGTTGGCAGGCAGCGTGGCCGAACGGGCGGCAGGCAATGTAACGCTGGCGTTGCCCTGGCGAATGACGATCGCATCGCCGGCGGCCAGGCCCAGGCTGTCGAACAGCGCAGCCGGCAACGTGGCGCGCAGCGCGGCCTTCGCGTCGTTGGTCAGGTGCAGCGACGGCGCACGGCGCACCAGCGCATCGGCGTGGTAGATCGGCACATCGGCCAGACGCTCCAGACCGGCAGCGGCCAACTGAGGCGCGGCCAGTGCGGTCCCGGCGCGATTGTCGAGCGCGGCAGCCGAGAAACCGGCCAACGCTTCGTCACGCACTTGCTCGGCCGTGTCGTATTCGAAACCCGACAGCTTCAGCAAGTTGCCGAGCACGCGCAGCACCTTCCAGGCGGGACGCGTCTCGCCCAGCGCGCGTACGACACCGTTGAACGGTTGAACCAGCCCCTCGCAGTTGACGAACGTGCCGGCCGTTTCCGTGTACGGCGCGATCGGCAGCAGCACGTCGGCGTACTCGAGGCCGTGCTTGAACGGCGACAGCGACACGACCATCTTGGCAGCGCCCAACGCAGCACGGGCTTGCGCCGGGTTGGCGGCATCGAAGTCCGGCTCGGCATGCAGCAGCACGTAAGCTTGACGCGGCGTGTCGAACAGTGCGGCGGCACCTTGTGCGCTCGTCGCCCGGGCGATGTGCCCGCCGACCGTGTTCGCGCCTTCCGTCAGGAAGCCCAGCGATGCGCCTGTGATGTCAGCGATCACTTGCGCCAGCGCGTGCAGCTGTGCGAATTGCGGATGCTGGACGACGGCATTGCCGAGCAGGATCGCACGGCGTTCGCCGTTGATCAGCGAAGCCGCGATGGCGCGAGCGGCATCGGTCGGCGCCACGGCGGCCAGTTCGGCCGGCACGGCAGCGCCCTTGGCGGTGGCGGCAGCCACGGCGATGCCGGCAAGCTCCAAGGCCCACGCGCTCGGCGCGGCGATCGCCTTGTTGGCGATGCGCACGAGCAGATCGTCGTCGGCGGCGTGCAGCACATTGAGCTGTGCACCGGCCTTCACGGCGGCGCGCAGGCGCGCGGCCAGCAGCGGGTGGTCCTTGCGCAGGAACGAGCCCACGACCAGTACACTGTTCAGGCGATTCAGGTCCGCAATCGGCAAGCCGAGCCAGGGCGCACCCTTCGTTTGCGCCGAAAAATCGCTCTGGCGCAGGCGGAAGTCGACGTTGTCGCTGCCGAGGCCGCGCATGAACTTCTGCAGCAGGAACAGCTCCTCGACAGTCGCGTGCGGCGTGGCCAGGGCGGCCACCGCATCGGCGCCGAAGTCGCGGACGATGTCGGTCAAACCATGCCCCACGTATTCCAGGGCCGTTTGCCAATCGACTTCATGCCACCGGCCGCCCTGCTTGAGCATCGGCTTGGTCAGGCGTTCGGCGCTGTTCAGGCCTTCGTACGAAAAACGGTCCTTGTCCGAGATCCAGCACTCGTTGACCGACTCGTTCTCGAGCGGCACGACGCGCATGACCTGGTTGTTCTTGACCTGCACCACGAGATTGGCACCCACACCGTCGTGAGGACTCACCGACTTGCGCCGCGACAGCTCCCACGTACGGGCGCTGTAACGGAACGGCTTCGAAGTGAGTGCACCCACCGGGCACAGGTCGATCATGTTACCCGACAGTTCCGAGTCGACCGTCTTGCCAACGAACGACGTGATTTCGGAATGTTCGCCGCGGCCCAGCATGCCGAATTCCATCACGCCGGCAACTTCCTGGCCGAAACGGACGCAACGCGTGCAGTGGATGCAACGCGACATTTCTTCCATCGAGATCAGCGGGCCCACATTCTTGTGGAACACCACACGCTTCTCTTCCTGGTAGCGCGAAGCGGACTTGCCGTAACCGACGGCCAGATCCTGAAGTTGGCACTCACCACCCTGATCGCAGATCGGGCAATCGAGCGGGTGGTTGATGAGCAGGAACTCCATCACCGATTGCTGCGCTTTCACAGCTTTCTCGGAGTTCGTTTTCACCACCATGCCGGCAGCGACCGGCGTGGCGCAGGCCGGCACGGCCTTGGGCGCCTTTTCGACTTCGACCAGACACATGCGGCAGTTCGCCGCGATCGAGAGCTTCTTGTGATAGCAGAAGTGGGGAATATAGGTGCCGTTCTTCTTGGCAGCCTGGATCACCATGCTGCCTTCGGGCACCTCGACCTTTTGGCCGTCAATTTCGATTTCAACCATAGTAGCGGTCCAAAGCCACGCGTCGGATGGACTGGTGGGGGATTAATGAGCGCCGACCAAGCATTGCTTGTGCTCGACGTGGTAGGCGAACTCGTCCCAATAGTGTTTCAGCATGCCGCGCACCGGCATCGCCGCGGCATCGCCGAGCGCGCAAATGGTACGGCCCATGATGTTCTCGGCCACCGAGTTGAGCAGATCCAGGTCTTCCTGGCGGCCTTGGCCGTGCTCGATACGGTTGACCACGCGCCACAGCCAGCCAGTGCCCTCACGGCACGGCGTGCACTGGCCGCACGATTCCTCGAAATAGAAGTACGACAGGCGCAGCAGCGAGCGCACCATGCAGCGCGTCTCGTCCATCACGATCACGGCGCCCGAGCCGAGCATCGAACCCGCCTTGGCAATACCGTCGTAGTCCATCGTGGTCTGCATCATCAGATCGCCGGGCACGACCGGTGCGGACGAGCCGCCGGGAATCACCGCCTTGATCTTCTTGCCGCCGCGCATGCCGCCGGCGAGTTCCATCAACTCGGAGAACGGCGTGCCGAGCGGGATCTCGTAGTTGCCCGGACGCTCGACGTCGCCCGACACCGAGAAGATCTTGGTGCCGCCGTTGTTCGGCTTGCCCATTTCGAGGTAGTTCTGCGGGCCCACGGCCAGCAGGAACGGGACGGCAGCGAACGTCTCGGTGTTGTTGATCGTGGTCGGCTTGCCGTACAGGCCGAAGCTCGCCGGGAACGGCGGCTTGAAGCGCGGCTGGCCCTTCTTGCCTTCAAGAGACTCGAGCAGCGCGGTCTCTTCACCGCAGATGTACGCGCCATATCCATGATGGCCGTGCAACTGGAACGAGAAGCCCGAACCGAGGATGTTGTCGCCGAGATAACCGGCGGCGCGCGCCTCTTCCAGTGCTTGCTCGAAACGCTCGTAGACCGAGAAAATCTCGCCGTGGATGTAGTTGTAGCCCACGGAAATGCCCATCGCGTACGCACCGATGGCCATGCCTTCGATCAGCGAATGCGGGTTGTAGCGCAGGATGTCGCGATCCTTGAACGTACCCGGTTCACCTTCGTCCGAATTGCAGACGAGATACTTCTGGCCCGGGAACTGGCGCGGCATGAAACTCCACTTCAGGCCGGTCGGGAAACCCGCGCCGCCTCGGCCGCGCAGGCCCGACGCCTTGACGTCGGCGATCACCTGCTCGGGCGGAATTTTCTCGTTGAGAATGCGCGCGAGCTGCTGGTAGCCGCCGCGTGCGACATAGTCCTCGAGGTGCCAGTTGTCGCCGTTGAGCCCGGCCAGGATCAGCGGCTTGATGTGACGGTCGTGCAACGAAGTCATGCTTGATCTCCCTTGCCGGCGGCCGACTTCAGCTCCGCGATCAGCGCATCGAGCTTTTCGTCGCTCATGAAGCTGCACATCCGGTGGTTGTTGACGAGCATCACCGGGGCATCGCCGCAGGCGCCCATGCACTCGCCCTCTTTGAGCGTGAACAGGCCGTCTGCCGACGTTTCATTGAAGTCGATGCCGAGCTTCCGCTTCAGGTAATTGGCCGCATCCTCGCCGCGCGTCAATTGACACGGCAAGTTCGTGCACACGGTCAGCTTGAATTTGCCGACCGGGCCGGTGTCATACATGTTGTAGAAGGTCGCCACCTCTTGCACCGCAATCGCGGGCATTTCGAGGTAGTCCGCCACGCACTGCATGACCTCGGGCGACAACCAGCCTTTTTCGACCTGCGCAATGGCAAGCGACGCCATGACCGCGGACTGTTTCTGGTCCGCAGGATATTTGGCGACTTCACGGTCGATTTTCTTCAGGGCTTCGGGAGAAAGCATTTCCGATCCGACTTTTCTACTAAAACGTTATCCCCGCTCGCGCCGGCGCTGGCTGATCGAGATTCGATCACCCGCGTCATGTAGGCACGGCAACTGGAACGGCAGGCGGTTTTGTGGAGCGGCCCTGCCGAGGTAAAGCATACGGGCGCCCCGGGGGCGCCCGTCGCGCGATCAGCGATCGATCTCGCCGAACACGATGTCCTGGGTCCCGATGATTGCGACCGCGTCGGCAATCATGTGACCCTTCGCCATTTCATCGAGCGCGGACAAGTGAGCGAAGCCCGGTGCGCGAATCTTGAGGCGGTATGGCTTGTTTGCGCCGTCCGACACCAGATAGATGCCGAACTCACCCTTCGGATGCTCGATGGCGGCATACGTCTCGCCTTCGGGCACGTGGAACCCTTCCGTGAAGAGCTTGAAATGGTGAATCAGCTCTTCCATGTTCGACTTCATCTCGACGCGCGACGGCGGCGCCACCTTGTGATTGTCCGTAATCACCGGCAGCCCCGGGTTCGCACGCAGCCAGGCCGAACATTGCTTGATCAGACGCACCGACTGACGCATTTCTTCGACACGCACCAGATAGCGGTCGTAGCAATCGCCTTCCTTGCCGACCGGGATGTCGAAATCGAGCTTGTCATAGACTTCGTACGGCTGCTTCTTGCGCAGGTCCCAGGCAATGCCCGAGCCGCGCAGCATCGCGCCGGAAAAGCCCAGCTGCAAGGCGCGTTCCGGCGACACGACGCCGATGCCGACCAGACGTTGTTTCCAGATCCGGTTATCCGTCAGCAGCGTTTCGTATTCGTCGACACACTTCGGGAAACGGTTCGCGAAGTCGTCGATGAAATCGAGCAGCGAGCCTTGGCGAGCTTCGTTCATGCGCTTGATGGCGCGCTCGTTGTGGAACTTCGAGGCACGATATTGCGGCATCGTGTCGGGCATGTCGCGATAGACGCCGCCCGGACGATAGTAGGCCGCGTGCATGCGCGCGCCCGACACGGCTTCGTAGACGTCGAAGAGATCTTCGCGTTCACGGAAAGCGTACAGGAACACCGCCATCGCGCCCACGTCGAGCGCGTGCGAACCGATCCACATCAGGTGATTCAGGATCCGCGTGATTTCATCGAACATCACACGGATGTACTGCGCGCGGATCGGCACTTCGACGCCGAGCAGCTTCTCGATCGCCATCACATAGGCGTGCTCGTTGCACATCATCGAGACGTAGTCGAGACGGTCCATATACGGCACCGACTGCAGAAACGTCTTCGATTCAGCCAGCTTTTCAGTGGCGCGATGCAACAGGCCGATGTGCGGATCGGCGCGTTGAATGACTTCGCCGTCCAGCTCGAGCACCAGGCGCAGCACACCGTGCGCTGCCGGGTGCTGCGGGCCGAAGTTCAGTGTGTAATTCTTGATATCTGCCACGTGGCCACCTTAATGTTTCAGACCGGCGTAGTGTTCTTCGCGGATCACGCGCGGCGTGATTTCACGCGGCTCGATCGTGACCGGCTGATAGATCACACGCTTCTGTTCGGGGTCATAACGCATTTCGACGTAGCCCGAGGTCGGGAAATCCTTGCGGAACGGATGGCCGATGAAACCGTAGTCGGTCAGGATGCGGCGCAGGTCCGGATGGCCTTCGAAGACGATGCCCAACAGGTCGAACGCTTCGCGCTCGAACCAGTCGGCGGAACGCCACACGTCAATCACCGACGGCACGACCGGCAGATCGTCGTCGGGCGCGAACACGCGCACGCGCAGACGCCAGTTATGGCTGATCGACAGCAGGTGCAGGACGGCAGCGTAACGCGGGCCGTCATACGCGCCGTCGCCAAACGCCGAGTAGTCCAGGCCGGCGACGTCCATCAATTGTTCGAACTTCAGATCGGCATGACCGCGCAGCGTTTTCGCGACTTCGAGATAGTCGCTCGCCTTGACGATGAGCGTCAGCTCATCGAGCGCACAGGTCAGTTGCTGGATCTTGTCGCCCAGCACATTCTGGAGGTTCGTTTTGAGTGTATCGAGTTTCGACATGCGCGTTCCCGGTTATTTGCGCGCGATCGTATTGGTGCGCTTGATCTTGGACTGCAGCTGCATGATCCCGTAGACCAGCGCCTCCGCCGTCGGCGGACAGCCAGGCACGTAAACGTCGACCGGCACGATGCGGTCGCAACCGCGCACGACCGAGTACGAATAATGGTAGTAGCCGCCGCCATTGGCGCACGACCCCATTGAAATCACCCAGCGCGGCTCGGCCATTTGGTCGTAGACCTTACGAAGCGCAGGTGCCATCTTGTTGCACAAAGTGCCGGCCACGATCATGACGTCGGACTGACGCGGACTCGGGCGGAAAACCACGCCAAAACGGTCCAGATCGTAGCGCGCCGCACCGGCGTGCATCATTTCGACCGCACAGCACGCGAGACCGAATGTCATCGGCCACAGCGAACCCGTGCGCGTCCAGTTGATGAGTTTATCGGCCGTGGTGGTGACAAACCCTTCGCGCAAAACCCCTTCGATGCTCATATGCTTGCCCTGATTCTTACTGCAATGCTACCGCCTATGGTGCCAACCTTATTCCCAATCCAGCGCGCCGCGCTTCCAAAGGAACACAAAGCCGACCAGCAGCTCAAGCAGGAAACCCATCATGGAAAGGAAGCCCGTCCAGCCGATATCGCGGAGCGAGGCGCCCCACGGAAACAGAAACGCTGTTTCCAGATCGAACAGGATGAATAGAATGGCGATGAGATAGTAGCGCACATCGAACTTCATGCGCGCGTCTTCGAACGCCTCGAAGCCGCACTCGTACGGAGAGAGTTTTTCGCTATCGGGATTATTGGGGCCAAGAAACTTGCCGACCCCAATCAATGCCACCCCAAGACCGCCACCTACCAGGAGAAACAGCAGGACGGGATAATAGGTTCCGAGGTTCAACTCTACCCTCTTTTGGTTGGTTCGCGAACCGTCCTATCGCAGGCGTGGGGGCCTAAGGACGGAGAACATTAACCGCCTCTCAAACGTTACTTCGAAAACGGTTTCTTACGGCACAAAATAAAATGCCAGCCAAAGCATTTCGCAAGGCTGGCATCGTAGAACTGTGGTGCCGACGGCGAGACTCGAACTCGCACAGCTTTCGCCACTACCCCCTCAAGATAGCGTGTCTACCAATTTCACCACGTCGGCATTCATAGTCTGCAATCCGCTTGTCACTTACGAATCGCTTCAAGACCGCTATTGTAGCGCCGCAACATCTTTTGTTCAACGCACAATTCGCATTTTTTCGAACTTTTTTTACTGCCCGATTTTTTACGGGAGATTACTTCGGCACATCTTGCGGATTGGCTGCCGAAGCGGCTGCCGGGGCACTTGCCGCGACTGCGCCGGACGCCGTTGCCGGTGCCGTCACGGGCACATTGCCGAGTACGCCGATGGAGGCCTTCGGGTGATACGAACCGAGGAACGTCAGCGCCAGCGTCGTGATGAAGAACACCGTAGCGAGCACGGCGGTCATGCGCGACAGGAAGTTCGCCGAACCCGACGCGCCGAACAGGCTGCCCGACGAGCCGCTGCCGAACGCCGCGCCCATGTCGGCGCCCTTGCCGTGCTGCAACAACACCAGACCGATGACGCCCAGTGCCGCGAGCACCTGCACAACGATCAACAACGTCTTCAACAACCCCATCTCATCACCTGTATCAAAAATTCATGACCGGCGCATGGCGCCGGTTCGTCATCAGCGGGGCAGGCCCGCTTCGCAAATCGCCAGAAAATCTTCCGCCTTGAGCGCCGCGCCGCCGATCAGGCCGCCGTCGACGTCGGGCATCGAGAACAATTCCACGGCATTGTCGGGCTTCACGCTGCCGCCATACAACACGTGCACCGCTGCCACCGCTTCGCCCTTGGCGCGCAGCAAGGCGCGCAGATGGGCGTGCACTTCCTGCGCCTGGGCGCTCGTGGCCGTGCGGCCGGTGCCGATTGCCCACACCGGTTCGTAGGCCACCACGATGCGCGCGGCCAGCTCGGCCGTCAAGGCGTCGAGCACGGCATTGAGTTGGCGCGTCACGACGGCGTTCGTGTCGCCGCTTTCGCGCTCGGCCAGCGTCTCGCCGACACAAACGATCGGCGTCATGCCGGCGTCCAGCACGCGCAGCGTCTTGGCCGCCACCGTCGCGTCGGACTCCGCATGATACGTGCGGCGCTCCGAGTGACCGACGATGGCATAGGCTGCGCCGAACTCGGCGATCATCGGGGCTGCCACCTCACCGGTGAAGGCACCCTTCGTCTCGGCCGAGACGTCTTGTGCGCCATAAGCCAACACTTGGCCCGCCAGCACTTGCTGGCACTGTGCAAGATAGGGGAACGGCACGCAGACCGCCGCGTGAACGCCCTTCGCCGACAGCACCGGCGACGCGATCAGCGCGCCCAGCAAGGCTTGGTTGCCGGCCAGACTGCCGTGCAACTTCCAGTTGCCGACCACGAGTTTACCGGCCGTTCGGCCAGTTGCAGCAGTCGCCGCGGTTACGACAGTCGTCACGCCCCTCTCCCCATGCAATTGAACAAAACCGCTCATTTTACGGCTTTCGGACCGTGGGGGTCAATTTTGGTCGGTTTTCCGAGCTCGGCCAAGGTGCTTTCGGGGAAAATTCCCAGGAAAATCGGGCATTTCGGCCATGACCTGCCGGCCGGGCGAGGAAGCGCGCAATCGCTTCGCCGGCGCGCGGATGGCGTTGCCGGCGGCCGGCGGCAGGGAGGGCGGGACGGCGCCCGACTTACCAGGTCATGACGATCTTGCCCACGTGGGTGCTCGACTCCATCAGCGCGTGGGCCTTGGCGGCTTCGGCAACGGTGAACGTCTGATAGATTACGGGACGGATCTTGCCTGCGGCGAACAGCGGCCACACGTTGGCGTGCAGTTTTTCGGCGATCGCCGCCTTGAACGCGACCGAGCGCGGGCGCAGGGTCGAGCCCGTGACGGTCAGGCGGCGGCGCAGCAGCGCGCCCATGTCGAGCGTGGCCTTGCTGCCGCCCAGGAGGGCGATCAGGGCAATGCGGCCATCGGTCGCGAGCGCCTGAATTTCGCGCGGCAGATAGTCGCCGCCGACCATGTCAAGGATGACATCCACACCGCGGTCCTGGGTGAGCGCCTTGGTCACGGCGACGAAATCTTCGGTTTTGTAGTTGATACCGCGTTCGGCGCCGAGCGCCTCGCAGGCACGGGCCTTGTCGTCGGAGCCGGCGGTGGCGAACACGCGGTGGCCGAGTGCGACTGCCAGCTGGATCGCGGTCACGCCGATACCGCTGGTGCCGCCTTGCACGAGCAGCGTTTCCTTCTCACCGGCCTCGGTCAGCCCGAGATGCGCGCGGTCGAACACGTTGCTCCACACGGTGAAGAACGTTTCGGGCAGCGATGCCGCTTCGACATCGGACAGGCCGTCGGGAGCGGGCAGGCATTGCGCCAACGGCGCGGCGCAAAATTCCGCATAGCCGCCGCCCTGCACGAGCGCGCATACGCGCGAACCCACTTTCAGGCCGAAGGGGTTACCTGCGCCGAACGCGCCGTCTGCGCCCTCGACGATCTCGCCGGCCACTTCCAACCCGGGCAGGTCCGACGCGCCCGGTGGCACGGGGTATTGGCCGATACGTTGGAGCACGTCGGGCCGGTTGATACCCGCGGCCGCGACTTTGATCAGCACTTCACCCGTTTTGAGCTGCGGCTTCGGGCGTTCGGTGAGCTTGAGCACTTCCGGCGCGCCGAATTCGGTGATTTCCACTGCTTTCATTACCCTTCCTCCGCGTGACGGCGGACTCCCCGGCCCGCTCGCCTGTTGTCGAATGTCGAATGTCGAATCCCGCTACGATAGCACCGACTCGAAATTTGCGATGGACCCCGCGCGGGTGCAGGCGCCCGGCAATCCGCATCTCGTGGTACAACGCACTCCGATCATCGAACGAGGAATTGACGTGACGCAAACACCATCGGCAGCCGAAGCCATCGAAGCATTCCGTGCGGGCGTCTATCGCCATTACAAAGGCAACTTTTATCTTGCGCTCGGACTCGCGCGTGCGGATGAGACCCAGGAGACGGTTGTCGTTTATACACGCCTGTATCCGCGCGATGGCTTGCCCATGAGTACCCGCCTGCTGAGCATCTGGAACGACACTGTGGAAACGGGCGCCGGCCAGGTTCCGCGTTTCGAATATGTCGGGCACACGACGCCGGAAGGCTGACCGTCAGGGATTCGTTCGGCTTTCGGCCGCCCTATCGCCCTATCGCCCTATCGCCCTATCGCCCTATCGCCCTATCGCCCTATCGCCCTATCGCCCTATCGCCTTATCGCCTTATTTGCGGCTCGTGGCATTGGCAACCGCCGTTCTTGCCTATATATGCTCACGCCGGCCGCAGCATTGACCCGCTTTCCGCTCCCGACAGAACACACGTACGCGGAAAGCGGGTCAACGCTCCGGCGAACCGCCACCGTTCCGTCGACACACTGCCTCAAGCCACCCAATGCTTGCCCCAGTCTGACGCGACAGCCGTCTTCACCCGCCGCTCCACGCGGCATGCCGATTCCCGGACTCGCTCTCGAGGGACCGGCGTCGACTCCGATAATCGTCATGCCGTGACACCCCGGCGGTCCACACAGCCCCCGCGGCCTCGGGGCCGTAAACCGAACGCGGGTTTCGACGTACCGGCACCGCGGGCCCCGCCCCGGTTCGTTGAAACCCCCTGTGTATTCCGGCCTTATCGCGAAGGTCTCGGCGGTAACGCATCGATAACCGCCCGGATGAGATGCCATCCGGGCAAAGCTGCCGCTGCGGGCGGGCGTTACGCGGAAAGCGGCTGCGTACGCTCGATGAGGTGGTTCCGCTGCTCGAAGATTTGCGCTGAAAGCTCATGCGCAGTGCTCGCGAGTTCTTCGAGTTGCTCAAAGAACGCATGCACGAATTCCTCATCCAGCGAATCGATGCCGCCTTGGCCACCCACCATCGACAGCGCGACGATCTTGCCGGTCAGATTGCGCAGTTCAACCGCACGTTCATCCTGCTCCCTACGACACTGGGCAATCACTTCTTCCGGGGAAAGTTGACGCTCAACTTCAGACATAACACCTCCAACACAACAAAGTGGGTTTGCGCCCGCTTAGTGCTGTCGTGGGAGTGACGTAAGGGTTGCGTTCCTATGACGAACGGGTGGGCGGGCACCAGGTCGGGGTGAGATAACCGTGCAATCCGAGGGAAGAAACGGCCGACCCGAAGGTCACCGAACCTGTGCCCGCCCGAAGAAAAGGCGCAACAACGCATCGCACGACGGACCGCGCACGAAGCGCGGCCGTGTGCCCCTCTAACTGCTTCCGGGATCTCACCCCCGCATCGCGATTGCGTCGCGACAGGAAAAGCTTACGCGCGGCACACGGCATGTACAAGGCGATATGCCGCCAATTCTATCGTTTTGCGCGACTTTCAGAATCGTCCGAGAAAATCATTAGGATAACGTGCCGGTTTTCCGACTAGTCGCCTCCCGGCACCGCACGGCGCCTGCAAGTCGTCGCTGATGAACCGCGTCGTACGATACACAGTGGCGCGCACGAATCTTCGTTCGGTTTACGGCCCCGAGGCCGCGGGGGCTGTGTGGACCGCCGGGGTATCACGGCATGACGATTATCGGAGTCGACGCCGGTCCCTCGAGAGCGAGTCCGGGAATCGGCATGCCACGTGGAGCGGCTGGTGAAGACGGCGGTCGCGTCAGACTGGGGCAAGCATTGGGCGGCTTGAGGCAGTGTGTCGACGCGACTTGAGCGGTTCGCCGGAGCGTTGACCCGCTTTCCGCGTACGTGTGTTCTGTCGGGAGCGGAAAGCGGGTCAATGCTGCGGCCGGCGTGAGCATATATAGGCAAGACGAGCAGTGCCGGCCGGCGTGAGCATATATAGGCAAGACGAGCAGTTCCGACCGGCGCGAGAATCAATAGGCAAGACGAGCAGTTCCGGCCGGCACGAGCATCAGAAGGCAAAAGGGGTAACGAATCGCCAATCCGTGAAGCACCACAAAAAAGCGCCGGGACGAGCCCGGCGCAAACTGAGAACCGTCGACACAGGATCAGGCCTTGCTCTCCCAACCCTGCCACGACAGCTTGGAGCCTTCGGGAGCAGACCAACGCTCCTTCAGCCAGGCATACAGCGGCCCGAGCGCATTCATCGCGATACAGGCGCCAAGCGCCGCCACCGGATCGTGCGGCACCGGCCCGAATCCGCCGAACAACGTCGCGAAATACGACGCGAAGCCGAAGAACATGCCCGGGATGAACCCGAGTCCGGGCACGATCCGCGCGAGGAACATCATGCTCCCGTTCAGGCAGAACAGAATCACCATCTGCGCAGCGATAAACGCATTGCCGGTAAACACCGTTGCCGCCTGCTGGAACCCCAGCACGATGAAGAACGCGAATAACGACCCCACCGGCAATACCGGCCAGATCTTGCGCAAATTCTGCGGCGAAGGCCCCCCCATCGCAAACGTGCCTGCCCAGCTGATGAAAATCGCCCAAGGCGGCAAATGGTAAGGCGGCAGGGAAATCAGGACCGTTGTTACGGCCAGCGCCGAGGCAACGATTTCGGCAGGCAATTTCTTCATGACGCTCGTCTCCGTATTTTAGGAATGGATGCTTCAGTTCAACGACGACTCCGAAGGTTCACAACGACAGGCATGGCGATGGATATGGCAAGCGTGATGCGTAACGACGGTTATTTTTCCGCGTTTGATGACCCACAGGCGTGGCGGGATATCGAGCAGCGCGTCGGCCACCTTGAACGTGTCGAGGATGACCAGATCGGCCTGCTTGCCGACCGCAATGCCGTAGGACTCGTGAAGGCCGATCGCACGCGCCGCATTGACCGTGCCCATCTCGAGGATGGCCGCCTGATGCTCGGGAACGCCGAATTGCGCCACGTGCGCGAGCATGTTGCCGATGAGCAGCATGTCGGCCTTGCCGAAGGGCGTGAACGCGTTGCGAATGTTGTTTGACGAATAGGCGACGTTGACGCCGGCGCCATGCAGCGCCTTGACAGGCGTGAGGCCGCGCCGCTGGTTGTAACTGTCCTTGCGCCCGCCCAGGTAAAGATCCGTCGCCGGCAACGTGACGATACTGATACCCGCTTCGCGCAACAGATCCATCACCGGACCGAGCGCATCGGGTTCAAGTGAGCCAAGACTTGTCACATGGCCGAGCGACACGCGCCCTTGATACCCCAACTCAATCGTCTTGCGCGCAATGTACGAAACGGAAGCGAAACGTTGATCGCGCGTGTCGTCAGCGAAATCGATATGCATGTCGACCGGCGCATCGTGCACCATGGCCATTTCGAACACCATGTCGATGTGGCGCTGCGTGTCGTCCCAATTCAGCTCGTTGTAGGGACAGCCGCCCACCACATCCGCACCCAGGCGCATCGCGTCCTCCATCAGCGCATAGGTGCCCTGCGACTTGAGAATGCCCTCCTGCGGAAACGCCACAATCTGCAGGTCGAGCAGCGAACGGTACTCGTCGCGCAATTCCACGAGCGTTTCCACGCCGATCAGGCCTTGAATCAGATCGACGTCCGGATGCGCGCGAATGGCCACGGTCCCCTGCTTCACCGCCATGTCGAGCACCTCACGCGAGCGCTGCAACACGTCGGACCGCTCCTGCTTGCTCTTCAGGATGCCAGTCACGCGAATGGCCTCGTCCAGCGTACCGAAGCGCGCAGGCAGACGCCGGTGCAGGAGCGCCTTGTCCAGATGCAGGTGCGGCTCGACAAAGCCCGGCAATATCGCGCGGCCGCCAGCATCGATCGTTTCATTCGCGTCGGCTTCGATGCCCGGTTCCATCGCAATAATGCGGCCGTCCTTGATGGCGATATCCACTAGCGGCGCGTCGTCGTGCACGCACGCATTGAGAATCAGCAGATCCATATTCATGATGCCCCTCACCTGTCTTTATCGGATCAATAACCCAGCGCCACGCCCTCGCCACGCGGATCGGCGCCGCCCTCGAAAAACGGCGACCACGCGCCGCGCAATCGCACCGCCTGCGCCGTGCCCATGCGCATATGCGGCCAACCGACCGTCTCAACCGGATGTCCCATGGCCCGCAACGCCGTCACCGCCTCGCCAGGCGCCGTGCTCTCGACCAGCAGCTTGCTGGCCGAATCGCCCCACGACCGGCCGTACAACAGTCGCGGCGCCTCGATGGCAGTCTGCACGTCCATGCCGAAATCGAGCACACGGGTAATCAGCGATGTCTGCGTCTGCGGCTGCACCTCTCCGCCCTGCGTGCCGTAGACCATGTAAGGCGCGCCGTCCTTGAACACCATGCCCGACATCAACGTCGACGCCGACTGCTTGCCCGGCGCGATAACATTCGGATGGGCCGGATCGAGCGAGAAGAAACTGCCCCGGTTCTGCAGCAGCACGCCGGTCCCCGGATCGACCACGCACGCGCCGAAGTCGTAGTAGAGGCTCTGCACCAATCCGACCGCATTGCCCTCGGCGTCGGCGACGCTGATGAACGTGGTGTCGCTGCCGCTCGGACGACTCTGGTGCGTCAACCGTGCATCGCCCAACCAACGATCGCGTTCCTGCGCGGCCAGCGCGCGGTCGAGCAACCGCGACAACGGGATCGACGCGAACGCAGGGTCCGTCAGATAACGATCGCGATAGCCAAATGCCCACTTCACCGCCTGGATGAACGAGTGGTAGTACTTGGCGCCATCGGCATCGTCGCGCGAAAGACGCACGCCGCTCAGGAAGTTCAAAATCATCAGCCCGGCCATCCCTTGCGACGGCGGCGGCAACTGGAAAACGTCGTAGCCACGATAGCGCGTGCTGATCGGATCGACCCAGCACGCCTGGTATTGCTGAAAATCGGCATGCGAGAGCAAGCCCGCGCGATCGCGCAGGTAATGCACGATGCTGCGCGCCGCGTCGTCATAGAAATGGCGCGGGCCGCGTTGCGCGATGTTTTCAAGTGTCTGCGCCAGCGCCGGCTGCAACAGCCGGTCGCCCGTTTGCCACGCCCGGCCGCCGTCGAGGAAGACGGAAGCCGCGCCCGGGTCGGCAGCAAGGTGCGCGATGTCGTCCTGAATCCACTGCGCGAGATCGCCAGAGACGGGAACGCCGGCGCGCGCGTAGTGGATCGAAGGCTCAAGCAGTTGCGCCATCGGCAATCGGCCGAAACGCGCATGCGCGAGCCGCCAGCTGTCGACAGCACCTGGCACCGTGATCGCCGAGCGCGGACCGCGTTGCGGAATCACCCCTTCGTCTGCAAAGCACTCGCGTGTGATCTCGCGGCCGCACTGCCCGCTGCCGTTGAGCGCCGACAATGTCTTCGACCGTGCGTCGTAAATCAGCCAGAATGCGTCTCCCCCGATTCCCACCATTTGCGGCGCGACCACCCCGAGCGTACTCGCCGCGCAAATCGCCGCATCGACCGCGTGACCGCCGGCCTTGAGGATATCCAGCGCCGCCGACGACGCCAGATAATGGGCGCTTGCAACCATGCCGCGCTCGGCCATGCAAACGGGACGCGTGTTTCTCATCTTCCTTCACTCCTCGAATCGAAAACGTTCATGACGTTCGATACGAGAGTAGACGCGTCAATTGGCGATGACCATCGGGATCGGCTGGTTTGACTCTAAGGATTTTCTGATTCGGGAGAACCCTGCCCGCACCGGCCCCGCGGCTAGGTTCCGTCGTAGCCTTCGTTGATGAGGCCATGGCGAATGGCGTAATGCACGAGCCCGGCGGTCGATGCGATATCCATTTTCTGGAGGACGTTAGCCTTGTGGGTGCTGACGGTCTTGTTGCTCAGGTTCAGCGCGTGCGCGATCTCGTTGATTCCCAAACCGTCCACCAACATCTGGAAGATCTGGAACTCGCGGGCGCTCAGACGGGTATGAGGCAAGTCGGCCTCCGGGTGCTGCAGCTGGCGAATCAGTTTCTCCGCAATCAGCGACGACACGAATGTGCCCCCCTGCGCCACTTTGCGGATACCCTGGATCAACTGATTCGACGCTGCGTTCTTGGTGAGATAGCCGGTGGCGCCGGCACGGATGGCCTGCACCGCGTACTGCGTCTCGCGATACATGCTGAGAATCAAAATCGGCAGTCCGGCGTTCTGCGCGCGAATCTGCTGAATCAGCGCGATGCCGCTGCGCCCCGGCATCGACATGTCGAGCAACAGGACGTCCACGCTTTGTTTGCGCAGTTTCCTGAGAACGTCTTCGCCGTCCACCGCCTCGTCGATCACGCGCATGTCGGTCACGAGCGAAATGATCTTGCGCAGGCCGTCGCGAATGATGGCGTGATCGTCGGCAATCAGTATCTGGATCATGTGTCAGTCACCCTCGCCCGCCGCAAACGGCAATTCCGCCGCAACGCGCGTGCCGGCGCCCGGCGCACTCGTGACGGTCAGACGCCCGCCCAGCATCAATGCGCGCTCACGCATGCCGAGCAATCCGAGGCGTTTGCGTCCACACGACGGCGCGTTTTCCATGCCGCGTCCGTTGTCCTCGATCGACAGATGCAGCGTGCGGCGGGTCACGTGCAAGGACACCGCGACCCTGGATGCCTGTCCGTGCCGCGCCACGTTCGTCAGGGCCTCCTGCACGATGCGGAACACCCCGGTGCTCAGCGCCGCGCCGATCTCCACCGGCTCCGTAGGCAACGTCACGTCGCACTGCAGGGCGCTACGCTCGCCAAGCGATTCGGCCAGCCATTCGATGGCCGGGCCGAGCCCCAGTTCGTCGAGCAATGCGGGGCGCAAATCGGTGGCCAGGCGCTGCACCGCATCGACCGTGTTGTCGGCAATGTCCTTGAGGCCCTGCAGTTCACGCCGCCAGTCGTCGTTGCCACGCGCGGCCTGTGTCTCGATGACCGACAAGCCCAGGCGCAGCGCGGTCAACGATTGGCCGAGTTCGTCGTGCAGTTCACGCGCGATGCGGGTGCGCTCTTCTTCGCGCACCGATTGCAGGTACGCCGACAGTTCCCGCAATTGTCCCCGCGAGGCGCGCAGGTCGTCCTCGGCCTGTCGGCGCATTTCGGCTTCGCCGAGCGCATCCAGCGCAAACGACAAATCGCTCGACAAGGCGCGCAGCAGACGAACCACGTCGGCGCTGAACAGTTCGGGATCTTTCGCGAACAACAGGCATACCGCGACCGTGCGGCCGCCGCGCGTCAATGGCAACGCCGCGAATCCGGTCATGCCGAGCGCTTGCGCCGCGCGTGCCTGCGGCTTGCAGCGGGTGGCCCGGGCGATGTCGCGGCATACGTAGACGCGGTGGGCATCGCCGCGCCAGGCCAGCGCCCCGGCGCTGGCGTCAAAGCGTTCGCGCAGCGCGGCCGACGCGGCAAAGGATGCGCGCGACGCCTGCCCCCCCTCGAACCGATGGACGCACGCCAGCCGGAACCCGCCAGCCTGCACGGCAATGCGGCAGAAGCGATACAGCAATTGTGTCGCGTCGGCGATTTGCGCAATGACCTGGTTGGTCTTGCTTCGCATTGCATAGAGACGATTCAGGCGCGCGAGCGCCTGCTCGGAGCGCTTTCGGTCGGTGATGTCGCGCGAAATGCCCGCCGTGCCGACGACGGCGCCCGAAGCATCGCGAATCGGTGTCTTGATGGTGTCGAACCAGCGCAGTACGCCGTCGTGCCCGCACCGGATTTCCTCGTACCGCGCGCGCGCGCCGCTCCTGACGACCTCCAGGTCGGTGCGCTCATATTGGCGGCCCCAGTCGCCCGCCCACACGTCGGCAGGCGAGCGCCGAAGGATCTCCGGCTCGCGCAGGCCGCATGCCGCCATGAAGGCGTCATTGACGAGAATGTAGTGCGAATCCTTGTCCTTGAGCCACGCCTGATCGGGAATATTGTTCAGGATGGCCTTGTGCAGCTCGCTGTCGAGTCTCATGTCTCCTCCGGCGCCATGTTCCGCGCTGCCCCGGCGCATTTTGTCGAGGCTGCCATTCATCACGACTCAGTGATGCGTGAATCTTATGAATGACGAAGGATTCATCGGCCCCGATGCGCGTATCTTTGCGCACACTATACGGCGATCAAAAATGAGTGTCGCGGACGTTTTCTAAACGGTGTCGCCTTCGAGGTCGCGGCTGGTCAGATAAATCCCCCGACCGCTATGTTTGGCCCCATACAGCGCCCGGTCGGCTTCGTCGAACACGATGCCGGCGGTCTTGCTCTCGCCCGCCGGGACGAACGTGACGCCGACGCAGGCGCCGATCGCGATGTCGCCAACGGACAGCGCCATCGGCCGCGATGCGGCGTCGAGAATCGCGACGGCTGCGCGTTCGGCCACCCGCGGATCGCCGACATCCGTCATCACGATGGCGAATTCGTCGCCGCCGAAACGGGCGATCGCGTCGGTGCTGCGCACGCACGTTGCCAAGCGTTTGGCGAAGCGGCGCAGGAGTTCGTCGCCGACCGAATGCCCGTAGGTGTCATTGACCGCCTTGAAGCGATCCAGATCGACAAGCAGCAGCGCCTGCGACGATTCTCCGTCACGCGCCCGCCGCATGGCCGTGGTCAGGCGATTGTCGAAACCCTTGCGGTTGAGCAGGCCGGTCAGATGGTCGGTATGCGATTCGCGCCGCCAGCGCCGTTCGTTCGAACGCTCGATAGTAATGTCGCGCACAAACACATGGACGCCGGCGAGGACGTGGCCCGAGACCCACTCGGGCTGATATGACGCCTCGAAGCAATGGTATTCGTCGCCGCTGCCATGCTCCCAGTGGAAAGTCGCCGACTCGCCCTGATAAGCGCGCGCCAGATGCGGCCCGACGACAGCGTACATATCGCCGCCGAGCAACGCCTGCACGGTCTCGCCCACGATACGCCCGCGCGGCCGCTTCAAGCGCAGCTCGCAGGCGCGATTAACGAATGCGAAACGCTCATGCGCATCGAGGAACATGACCAAATACGGCACACGATCGGCGATCTGCTGCATCCGCCGCGCGTTGGCACGCGCGCTTTCTCGCGACGATTCGAGCGCATCGGTGTGATCGCCGAGTTGCAGCATCAGTTGACGGAATTCGTTCGCGAGTGCGCCGATTTCGTCGGCACGCTGCACGGGCAACGCTTCTACCGCCCGCAAATCGCCCGAGCTGCGCTGCACCAGGTCGCGCAAGGTGTCGAGCGGGCGCAGCAACCCACGTGCGACCCACCACATTACGAACGCCGTCAAGGCGATCGCCACGCCTGCCAGAAGCGCCACGCGCTGGCGCACCTTGGTGAGCGGCGAGAAGGCCTCCACGCCTGGCAAGACGGCCACCAGCGCCCAGTGGGTCGTTGCCATGTCGGCCCGCGCGACCAGCGGGCGCATGGACACCAGCAGGCTCGACCCGGTCGTATCGGCGCCACACAGGTTGCGTTCGTCGGCGGCCGGCTTGACGAGCATCGACAGATCCGAGTGCATCACGTAGCGCGAAGGCGTTTCGTCCGTCAGCAAACAATAGCGCCCCGAACTGCCAACATGGCTCGTGGCCAGATCGATGATGAAGTTCTCACGCAACAGATTCACTGCCCCGCCGATCACGGCCGAGACTTCGCCATTCGGGCCATGCACCGGCACGGCAAGCACAACGCCCGGGGCGCCGGTAATCTTGCCCGCGACAAGTCCGGAGATCGCCTGCGGCGCGCCCGCCATCACCCGCTTGAAATAATCGCGGTCGGCGACGTTGAGCGGCGTCTTCGGGAAGGTGGAGTCGAAAAGCAGGCGGCCGTCGGGCGAGGCGATGAAAATCGTGTTGAACGTTTCGGGCATCGATACCGACGCCGAGGCGAACGCCTGCATCTGCGCCGGTGTCATGTCCAGCCGCCCGGCCACGTGGTGCGCCATGCGCTGCAGCGCGAGAAACTTGCCCCGCACCTTGTCGTCGAGCTGATCGCTCACGAGCCGCACCTGCGTATCGAGTTGCGCCTGCAGGGAATCGCGCAACTCCCCGTAGACGAAAAACTCGATCCCGAAGGCGACCCCGGCGATCAGCACCATTGAGACGAGTGCCGTCTTCAGCGCCACGCGTCCCTTTAACGACTCGATCATATTGCCCGCGCGAGAAAGCGATCTTTTGAAAATTTTCCGAAGCTTATCACCGGAAACGGCGCTTTTTTGCGAAACTTGAGCGCGCTCGGCGACGCGGGGCAAGCGCGTTGCAATGGCGCGTCATTCCATCAGGTAAAACGCAGGACTTACCGAGGATCTGCGGGTCCCCAACGGACCTCGAGGCAGCTCCCAACCCAGTTCGCCGACGCAGGTCACGCGCAATGCGCGCACCAGGGCATAAGCGATATCGATCACGGCAGGATGGGATATCCCGGGATTCATTCAGACGCGCGCAGGTACAATGGCCGCATTGATTCAGGACTGAATGCACGTAATGCACCTCAACGACAGCACGACCCAGGACAAGCCGAAAGAGACGCCGATGATGCAGCAGTACAACCGCATCAAGGCCGACCACCCCAACATGCTCGTTTTCTATCGCATGGGCGATTTTTACGAGCTGTTTCACGACGATGCCGCCAAGGCGGCACGTCTGCTTGACGTGACGCTGACCGCGCGCGGTTCGTCGGGCGGTCAGCCGATCCGCATGGCCGGCGTGCCCCACCATGCCGTGGAGCAATACCTCGGCAAACTCGTCAAGCTCGGCGAGTCGGTCGCGATCTGCGAACAGATCGGCGACCCGGCGACCTCGAAGGGGCCCGTCGAGCGCAAAGTCGTGCGCATCGTCACGCCGGGCACGCTCACCGATGCCGCCTTGCTCACCGACAAGGTCGACCATTACCTGCTGGCGGTGCAAATGCCGGCCGCGCGCCGCGCCAGCGAACAGATCGCCGGCCTCGCCTGGCTGAGCCTCGCGAGCGGCGAGTTGCGACTGATGGAGGTGCCCGCCGAGCGGCTCGGACGCGAACTCGAACGCATCCGCCCCGCGGAAACGCTGGTCCCCGATCACGCGGCCGAAGCCTTCGCGGGCCTGCCGGTCGGAACCGCCACGCGCGTGCCCGACTGGCACTTCGACACGCAAGCCGGGACACAGCGCCTGCGCGACCAGCTCGGCGTGGCGAGCCTCACCGCCTTCGGCTGCGACGGCCTCGATCCGGCGCTCGGCGCGGCGGGCGCGTTGCTCGAATACGCCGCCGCGACGCAGGGCCAGATGCTGCGGCATGTGCAAAATCTGAACGTGGAACGGGAGGCGGCCTATATTGGCCTCGACGCCGCGACGCGCCGAAATCTCGAGTTGACGGAGACCCTGCGCGGTACCGAGGCGCCTACGCTGATGTCTCTGCTGGATACTTGCGGCACCACGATGGGCAGCCGCCTGCTGCGCCATTGGCTGCATCATCCGTTGCGTGACCAGCGCGTGCCGCAGGGCCGTCAACAGGCCATCGGCACCTTGCTCGAAGGCGCTGGCACCTGGCGCGCGCTCAATAGCGAATTGCGCCATATTGCGGACGTCGAGCGCATCACCGCGCGGCTGGCGCTGCTGACGGCACGCCCGCGCGACCTGTCGAGCCTGCGCGACGCCATGCGGCGCCTGCCCGAACTCCACGCGACCCTGCGCACCGTGGCCGAGCGTGCGCCGCTGCTCGCCATGCTGCATGAAGACCTCGCCATTCCCGACGCGGCGCTGGCGCTGCTCACAGGTGCGATTGCGCAAGAGCCGTCCGTCATGCTTCGCGACGGCGGCGTCATTGCCCGCGGCCACGACGCGGAGCTCGACGAACTGCGCGACATCTCCGAGAACTGCGGCCAGTTCCTCGTCGATCTCGAAGCGCGCGAGCGCGCCCGCACCGGCATCGGCAACTTGCGTGTCGAATTCAACAAGGTCCATGGCTTCTACATCGAAGTCACGCGCGGCCAGACCGACAAGGTGCCGGACGACTATCGCCGGCGTCAGACGCTGAAGAACGCCGAGCGGTACATCACGCCGGAACTGAAGACGTTCGAGGACAAGGCGCTTTCCGCGCAGGAGCGCTCGCTCGCCCGCGAGAAGATGCTCTACGATGCCCTGCTGCAGGCGTTGCTGCCGCACATCGGCGACTTCAAGCGGATCGCACAGGCGCTGGCCCAGCTCGACGTGTTGAGCGCGCTGGCCGAACGCGCCGAAACGCTCGGCTGGGTTGCGCCGGAACTCGTCGAGGAGCGTGTCGTCACGATTCGCCAGGGCCGTCACCCGGTCGTGGAACGCCAGGTCGAACGCTTCATTGCGAACGACTGCGCCTTGGGGGACGCACGCCGCCTGCTGCTCATCACCGGGCCGAACATGGGCGGTAAATCGACGTTCATGCGGCAAACCGCGCTGATCGCCCTGCTCGCCTATGTCGGCAGTTACGTGCCGGCGGAATCGGTCCGGCTTGGCCCGCTTGACGCCATCTTTACCCGAATCGGCGCGGCCGACGATCTCGCTGGCGGACGCTCGACGTTCATGGTCGAGATGACCGAGTCGGCGGCGATCCTGCATACGGCCACGGAAGACAGCCTGGTACTGATGGACGAAATCGGCCGGGGTACGTCGACATTCGACGGCCTCGCACTGGCGTGGGCGATCGCGCGGCATCTGCTGTCTCACAATCGCGCCTACACGCTGTTTGCCACGCACTATTTTGAATTGACGCAGTTGCCCGAGGAATTCCCGCAATGCGCCAACGTCCACCTGTCTGCCGTGGAACACGGACATGGGATCGTGTTCCTGCACGCCGTGCAGGACGGTCCGGCCAGCCAGAGCTACGGCCTGCAAGTCGCGCAGCTCGCGGGCGTGCCGATGCCGGTGATCCGCGCCGCACGCAAGCATCTGGCCTTGCTCGAGCAACAGGCGCTCGATCCGGCCGCACCGCAACTCGATCTGTTCTCCAGCGCGCATCATGCCGCCGAAGCATCGTTGTTTGAGGCGATTGACGGTTCGCCGGGCGCGCATGGCGGCAACGGCCACGCACCGGCCTTCGACGGCGCAGTCGGTGAAGGGCTCGATCCGGCCAGGGCGGCTGCGCTTGCGCGGCTGGAAACCGTCGATCCGGACGATCTCCGTCCGCGCGAAGCGCTCGATCTGCTCTACGAACTGCGTGGCCTGCTTGCCGGCCGCGCCGGTCACTGACCTCGCGCACGCCCGGATGCACGCCCTGCTGCGGCCGACGATCCCCTCCTGGCGCACCACCGGCTGCCTGCTGTCGCTGGCGCTCGCCTGGGTGGCGGCGAGCCTGCCGCATAGCGCGGCGATGGCTGCCGGCTTGACGAACACCGTTGCGAAAACCTCGGCGAACACGCGCGCAGCGCCGAAGGCAGCCGCCTCGAAACTGCCGCCGTCATTCACGTTTGCCGTATTGGGCGACACGCCGTTCAGCCCGATCGAGGAACCCAGCGTACGCACGGTATTGAGCAATATCGGCGAGAGCGACGCCGCGTTCGTCGTGCATACCGGCAATCTGAAGGGACCGAACGAGTCGTGCGGGGACGCTGTGCTGACGCACCGCATCGCCCTGCTCGCGAGTTCGGTCAAGCCGCTGGTCTACATTCCGGGCGCCAACGAATGGGCGGATTGCCGCCACACGGCCGACGGTGCGTTCAATCCCGTCGAACGGCTTGATTTCCTGCGGGATCACGCCTTCGGCACGGATGCCCCGCTTGGACAGGGAACGCTCGACATCACGCGCCAGAGCGCGCTGGCACGCTATCGGCAGTATCGGGAAAATGTGCGCTGGATGTACAACGGGATCGTGTTCGTTGGCCTGAATCTGCCTGGCAACAACAATAACTACCGCACCGCAGGCGGGCGCAACGGCGAATTCGAGGATCGCGTCGTGGCAACGCGCGTGTGGCTGCAGCACGCCCTTGTCTTCGCCGAGCAAAGGAAAGCGCTGGGGATTGTCATTTTTGCGCAGGCCGATCCGGACTTCGACGCTACGCGCGCGCGCTCCGGTCTTCGCGGCCTGTTCAGCCCACGCCGGCACGACGGATATGCAGAGTTTCGAAGCCAGTTGCAAAAACTGGCCAGCCGCTTCAAGGCGCCGATCCTGCTGATCGGCAGCGGCACGGATTTACAGGTCTCGCAGCCGTTGCGCGACGTGAAAGGCAACGGGGTGAAGCATTTCACGCGCGTCACGACCTACGGTTCGCCGGTTGCAAACCGTTGGGTTCGCATCATCGTCGATGCGCGCGCATCCCGGCTGTATTCGATCGACTCGGCGCCGACGCTCGCGCGCCCGGCGCCAGCCGCGAACGCCAGCTCAGTGGAGGGTGGGCGCTGAGTCGCCTTCGTCTTCGTCTTCGTCGATGATCTCGAGGCCCGATGCGCCGTGCGCGTGCTGGTGCTCGATTTCATCTTCGGTCGCTGCGCGCACGTCCGTGACCTTCAGTTCGAAGCGCAGCGCCATGCCGGCCAACGGATGGTTGCCATCGAGCACGACCTTGTCTTCAGCGACGTCGGTCACCGTGTAGATCAACGTGTCGGCTTCCTCGTCGCCATCTTCCGGCGTGCCTTCGAACTGCATGCCGACTTCGAGCGGCTCCGGAAAACGGCCGCGCTCTTCGACTTTGATCAAAGCCGAATCGTAGTCGCCGAACGCGTCGGTCGGTTCCAACTGCAGTTGCGTTACGAAACCGACGTCCTTGCCATCAAGCGCTTCCTCGATTTTGGGGAACGTGCCATCATAACCGCCGTGCAGGTAGACCATCGGCTCGGCGCCGCTTTCTTCAATCAGATTGCCCTGGGCGTCCGACAGTGTGTAAGTCACCGACACAACGGTATTCTTTTCGATCTTCATCAAACTCTCCGGATAACAGGCCTGCATTATAAAGGAGCCCGCGTCTTCGCTCCTTTCTACTCGCATGACAAGAACCTTGCAACCCTCGACGCTGCTCGGCGGCATGGCCCCCGACGCCTTCATGAAACGGTACTGGCACAAGCGGCCGTTACTGATTCGCCAAGCCCTGCCGGGCTTCACCGCACCGCTGTCGCGCGAGGCGCTGTTCGCGCTCGCGGGGCAAGACGACGTCGAGTCGCGTCTGGTCACGCGCAGCCGAAAGTGCTGGCAACTCGACCACGGACCATTCGATCGCGACGACCTGCCGCCGCTTACGCGACGGCAATGGACGCTGCTCGTGCAAGGGGTCAATCTCCATGCACCGGCGGTCCACGACCTCATGGGCCAGTTTCGATTTATTCCCGATGCCCGTCTTGACGATGTGATGGTCAGCTATGCTGCCGATGGCGGCGGCGTCGGCCCGCACCTCGACTCGTACGACGTTTTCCTGCTGCAGGCGCACGGCCAGCGCCGCTGGCGCATTTCGGCGCCGCACGACACGTCGTGGCAGGAAGGTGTCCCGCTGCGGATCCTCAAACACTTCGAAGCGGAAGAAGAATGGGTGCTCGAGCCCGGCGACATGCTGTACCTCCCGCCGGGCTACGCGCACGACGGCGAGGCGATCGGCGAGTGCATGACGTATTCGATCGGATTTCGCGCGCCGCTTGAACAGGAACTGCTGCAGAACTTTCTGTACTACCTCGCCGAGAACGCCCCCGAACTCCCCTTCGGCCGCCATTTCGACGGTCGATACGCAGATCCGAAACAGCCCGCCGTGCAAAAGCCCGCAGCGTTGCCCGACGCGATGGTGGACACGCTGCTCGCACAACTCGAGCGCGTGAAATGGGGACGTCGTGAAGTGTCGGATTTTCTGGGGCGCTGGCTCAGCGAACCGAAGTCGCATGTGTATTTCGATCCCCCCGAGAAGCCGCTCACGCACGCGCGTTTTGCCGCGGCGGCAGCGCTGGGCGGCGTAAGGCTCTCGCCGAAGTCGCAGTTGTTGTATGAACGCAACCGTTTCTTCATTAACGGCGAACCGCTTGAAGTGCCCGTAAATACTCGCGCAGCGCTGCGCAAGCTGGCTGACGATCGGGCCATTTCGGGGGGCGAATGTACAGTTTTCGCGCAAAAAGACCATCAAATTCAGGAAATTCTGTACGATTGGTACGCCGCAGGATGGTTGCTGCCCGGAGCAGACCCGGGGCCGCCGCGAAAGTTGCGTGCGATCGCCAAAAAAGCGGCGTGATTACGCGAGATATTGATGACGCATCGGGGAAAACCCAATATAATTTCTCGCCAAGCAGCTTGCATGACTCAGGGTAATCCTCAATTGCCGCAGTCGCGCAATCAGCTTTGCGCTGGCAAGAGCGTATTTACCGGTATCTAAAATTTTTATTTGCTTGTCTTCTACCATAAAAGGACGTGATCATGAAGAAGTCTCTCCTCGTCGCTTCGTTGTTGGCTATCGCCCTGACCGCTTGCGGTAAGAAAGAAGAGGCTGCTGCTCCCGCCGCTGACAACGCCGCTTCGGCTCCGGCTGCTGAAGTCGCTTCGGCTGCTGGTGCTGCCGCTGAAGTCGCTGCTTCGGCTGCTGGTGCTGCTGCTGACACCGCCGCTTCGGCCGCTGGTGCTGTTGCTGAAGCAGCCTCGGCTGTTCAAGCTGCTGCCAGCAAGTAAGCGCTTTCTGCCGATTCTGGCAGAAAAAAAAAGCCGGCTGCAAGCCGGCTTTTTTCATGGGCGCGTGAATCATGTGCCCTGGTTCGTCCTAGAGCGTCTGCCAGCCGAAACCGTCCGCCTGTGTGGCCACCAGAATTTCCGCCGCCGCCGTCCCCAATACTGCCGCCAACGCGGCCGTCGCCAACGCCGGTGAGTTGTTCTGCTCGCTCAGGTGTGCGGCAATCACACGCTGAAGCCGCGTGCGGTCCAGCGCCGCCAGGATTTCCGCCGCCGTATCGTTGGCCAGATGTCCGTACGTGCCGCCAATGCGCGCACGCAACGACGGCGGATACTTGCTGGCAGCCAGCATCTCGCGGTCGTGATTGCATTCGAGCACAAGCGCATCACAGCCGCCCAGCACGCCGATCAGGTGGGCCGTGGCACTCCCGACATCGGTCAGCACGCCGAGCCGGCGCTGCCCGTCTCCGAAGACGAACTGCAGCGGCTCACGCGCGTCGTGCGGCACGGTATAGGGGAGCAATTCGATCGCACCGATGGCCAGGCTGACATCGGAGCGGCACCAGCGTACATCGGCGCCGGCCGCGCCCTTGACGGCTTGCCCGGTCCCCCAGCTCATGTACAGCGGAATGGCGTGCTTGCGCGACAGCGTCAGCGCGCTGCCGATGTGATCGGCGTGTTCGTGGGTGATGACGATCGCATCCAGGCTGGATGCCTCGACCGAGCGGGCAAGAAGGCGCCGCTCGACTTCGCGCATGGAGAACCCGCAATCGAGGAGAATACGGGTCGTCGAGGCGCCTTCCGACGCCTCGACCAGCAAGGCATTGCCTTCGCTGCCGCTGCCGAGACTGGCGAACCGCACACTCCGCCTTAACGGAGCTGGTTGCTCAGCACGCCAATGATGGTCTGCGCGATGGTGGAGTTGTCAACCTTGCCTGCGTCGTCCAACACCTGCACGCGGGTCTTGTTCTCACCTTGACCCTGCACGTTCACGCTGTACTTCTTCGCCTTCTTGCTGTCCTGCACTTCCTTCGCATGGAACAGGCTGTAGAAGAACCCGTTGTCCTTCGCCAGTGACGCCGGATCAACGTAGCTCACGTAGTACATGCCCTTCGCGCGGTCGCGATCGTCGACCGTGAAGTTGCCACGGTCGAGTGCCACGCCGACACGGCGCCATGCGCGGTCAAACGGTTCGTCGATGTCGAGATACGCCACATCGCCGCTCTTGACTACCTGCGTCGCCGGCGCCGCCGACTTCGCCGATTCCACTTGCGCCTTGGCCTGATCGGACTGCACGCCCAGCCGCTGCATCAGCTTCGTCAGGAAAATCGCTTCGAGACCCGGATCGCTCGGTGCCGGCTCCCATTTCGTCGTGTCCTTCTGCGCGTTCGTGAACACTTCGACCATGCGGCGATGGCTGATGTACACGTCAGTGCTGCCGTCCGCTTCACGCTCGACACGCGTGCGGAAACGATCGCGTTCGCCGGTCGAATACAGGCCGTCCAGCACCTTGCCGAGCAAGTCGCGCACGATATCCTGCTGGAGCTTGGCGCGGTTCTCGGCCCAATCGGTCTCCATGACACCGGTGTCGGTCGAGTCGACCGTCAGCACGAAGCCGTTTTCCTGCCAGAATTCACGCAGGGTCGGCCACAGTTCGGCCGGCGCCTTCTGGATCACCAGCCAACGCTGATTGCCGTCACGCATCACCTTCATGCCCGGCACCGGCGGCAGGACCTTGTCGGCCGGCTGAGCCGCAGTGATCTGCGACTGCTTCTCATACGTCGACAGCGTGGCCGTGCCGCCCGGCGAGGCATAGCGGCGGTCATTCGACGCCGCACTCGTCAGGTCCGGGGGAACGTCGAGCGAAGGACCGCTCTTGGCGCTCTTGTATTCAACCTTGTCGGAGGACAGAGCGGACGTGAGCGAACTGCAACCGGCAAACAGCGCCATCGATGCGATAGCGGCCCATGCCAGCACGGGACGAGCTTTGGTCAAACTGACGATTCGTTTCATGAGTCGCAAAAAAAGGTAGTCAAGCGATCCCGCGTGGTTCAGGCGAACACGCCGCTATCGCGCAGCGCGCTGCGCACCGTATCGTGACAGGACGATGCCAGCGGCGTCAACGGCAAACGAATGCCCGAGCGGATCTTGCCCATGTGCTGCAGGGCCCACTTCACCGGAATTGGATTGGCTTCGACGAACATCGCACGATGCAGTTCAAGCAAACGGAACTGCAAATCGCGCGCCTTGGCCACATCGCCGGCCATCGCAGCTGCGCACAGGTCATGCATTGCGCGCGGCGCCACGTTGGCGGTGACCGAGATGTTGCCCTGGCCGCCCATCAACATCAGCATGACGGCCGTCAGGTCGTCGCCGCTGTATACCGCGAAGTGCTTCGGTGCCGCCTTGATCAACTGCGTGCCGCGGTCGAGGTTGCCCGTGGCGTCCTTCACACCGATGATGCCGGGCACCTGCGCCAGCCGCAGCAGCGTTTCATTGCTCGCGTCTGCGACCGTACGACCGGGCACATTATAGAGGATCGCGGGCAGGTCCACGCTTTCCGCGATTTTGCGGAAATGCTGGTACATGCCTTCTTGCGTCGGCTTGTTGTAGTACGGCACGACCTGCAGCGAAGCATCGGCGCCGGCTTTCTTCGCGTACTCGGTCAGCTCGATCGCTTCGGCGGTCGAGTTGCCGCCCGTGCCGGCAATGACCGGCACGCGCTTGTTCGTGTGATCGACGGCCAGCTTGATCAGCGCGCAATGCTCTTCGACCGAGACGGTCGGCGATTCGCCGGACGTGCCGACGATCACAATGGCATCCGTGCCTTCAGCAATGTGCCAGTCAATCAGGTTTCGCAGGCCGTCGTTGTCGAGGCTGCCGTCCTCCAGCATGGGCGTCACGATCGCGACGATGCTTCCTCGAATCGGTGTTTGGGTAGTCATGATTTATCGGTCAATTCTGCGATAAAGGTGGATTGTAGCGGATTACGCGCGCAGCTCGTAAAGCGCGACGTGTCCCGCAGCTTCGCCAGGTGCCGGACGCACCGCGCAAAGCCGCTGCACACAGGCCTCACGAGGCAAGGCCGCGACGCCGTCCTCATAGGCCACGACACGCAGACCCGCTGCGTCGGCCAGCGTCAAAAGTTCGCCGGGCGCAAGCAGGAACGCGGGATTCGACGGCTTTCCGAATCTCTCGTTGCCTTGCGCGAAGGTTTCATACAGCAAAATACCGCCAGGTGCCACGCTCTTGGCGATACGCAGCAGCAGCGGACGATGCAGGTAGTTCGTGACGATCACCGCGTCGAAACGGCTGTCGTCGGGCAGCGGCCACGGGCCGTTTTCAATATCGGCCTCGATACGCCTCACGGCGGCCGGCAGCGAAGCCAACGCGGCCGCGTCGCGATCGATCGCCGTCACCGTTGCGCCATGGGCGAGCAGCCAGCGCGTATGACGGCCATGTCCGCAGGCAAGGTCGAGCGAACGCGCGTTCGCGGGCAGCAGGTGCGCCCATCGCTCGAGCCACGGGGAGGCCTCGCTCATGAGTAGTGCAGCCCCATGGCTTCACGGACCTCACGCATGATTTCCTGCGCCGATTTACGTGCCTTGTCACACCCGTCGGCGACGATGGCGCGCAAGAGCGACGGGTCGTCCATGTATTTCTGCGCACGCTCGAGCATCGGTTGCTGCTCGCGCAGGATGCCGTCAATCACAGGCTGCTTGCACTCCAGGCAGCCGATGCCGGCGCTGCGGCAGCCCTTCTGCACCCATTCGCGCGTATCGTCGTCGCAATAGACCTGATGCAGTTGCCACACCGGACACTTTTCCGGCTCGCCCGGATCGGTGCGGCGCACACGCGCCGGGTCTGTCGGCATGGTGCGCACTTTTTTGGTAATCGACTCCTTGTCCTCGCGCATGCCGATGGTGTTGCCGTACGACTTCGACATCTTCTGCCCGTCGAGACCTGGCATGCGCGACGCCGGCGTCAGCATGGCTTGCGGCTCGACCAGAATCAGCTTGCGCGCGCCTTCGAGATAGCCGAACAGGCGCTCGCGGTCGCCCATGCTGAGCGACTGCGATTCGGAGAGCATGGCCCGCGCCTGCTCCAGCGCCTCGTCGTCGCCCTGTTCCTGGTACGCGGTGCGCAGCTCCAGATAAAGCTTGGCGCGCTTGTTGCCGAGCTTCTTCGCGGCCTGCAGCGACTTCTCTTCGAAGCCTTGCTCGCGGCCGTAGAGATAGTTGAAGCGGCGGGCGATCTCGCGCGTCATTTCGACGTGCGGCACCTGATCCTCACCGACCGGCACATGCAAGGCGCGGTACAGCAGGATGTCGGCGGCCATCAAGACCGGGTAGCCGAGAAAACCGTAGGTGGAGAGGTCCTTGTCCTTGAGCTTCTCGATCTGTTCCTTGTACGTCGGCACGCGCTCGAGCCAACCGAGGGGCGTGCTCATGCCGATCAGCAGCGCCAATTCGGCGTGTTCGGGCACCTTGCTCTGGATGAACAGCGTTGCCTGATTCGGATCGATGCCGGCGGCCAGCCAGTCGATCAGCACCTCCCACACGTTCTGCTCGATGATTTCGGGCGTTTCGTAGTGCGTGGTCAGCGCATGCCAGTCGACAACGCAGAAGAAGCACGGGTATTCGGACTGGAGCTTGACCCAGTTCTTGAGCACGCCGTGATAGTGACCCAGGTGCAGGCTGCCCGTGGGGCGCATGCCGGAAAAAACGCGTTCGGGGTACATGATCTGGTTATCGTTATGTCTTTCAGGAAAACAGCGCGAGCAGCGGCGTCAGCAGGAAGCGGATGGCGTCCTGGCCCAGGTTGATCAGGGGCCACAGCCACACGCGGCCGAGCACGCCGCTGACCACCAACGCCAGCACAATGAAGAAACCGTACGGCTCCAGGCGCCCCAGCGTATAGCTGAAGCGCTGCGGCAACAGGCTGACGAGGATGCGCCCGCCATCGAGCGGCGGAATGGGAAACAGGTTGAACATGCACATCACGAGATTGACGAGCAAACCGGCCTGCACCATCGACGACAGGAACGTCTCATGAACGTCGAACAACTGCAACGCAACCCCGAACAACACCCAGAGAATCGCCTGGATGAAGTTGCTGGCCGGGCCCGCGAGCGCCACCCAGATCGTGTCGCGACGCGGATTGCGCAAGCTCGAGAAGGCCACCGGCACCGGCTTGGCGTAGCCGAACAGGAAGCTCCCGCCCGTCGCGAAGTACAGGAAGAGCGGCACCAGCACCGTCCCGACGGGATCGACGTGCTTGAGCGGGTTCAGCGTCACGCGCCCCATCAGGTAGGCGGTGGGGTCGCCGAAATACTTCGCCACGTAGCCGTGGGCGGCTTCGTGCAAGGTAATGGCGAACAGCACCGGCAGCGCGTAAACCGCAATCGTTTGAATCAGGTCGGAAGTCATAGCCGGCTATTGTAGCAAGGGGCCGCCGCCATCGGTATTTCGCGCGTACGCCGGCAGGCTGCCAAGGGGCTTACGCGGACAGGCCAAACGGTGCGAGCGGCCCGCGTCCGGCCCGAATCAGCACCGGCGGCGCTTCCGTCAGATCGATCACCGTCGACGGCTCCTGGGCGCACGCGCCGCTGTCGATGACGAGGTCGACCTGCTTCTCGAGCCGCGAACGGATGGCCTCGGGATCGTTGAGCGGCTGTGTCTCGCCCGGCATGATCAGCGTCGACGCCAGCAGCGGCTGCCCCAACGCTTCGAGAATCGCGAGCGTGATGGCATGGTCGGGCACGCGCAGGCCGATCGTCTTGCGCGACGGATGCGAGAGCCGTCTCGGCACTTCCTTGGTGGCCTCGAGTATGAAAACGTACGGGCCGGGTGTTGTGGCCTTGATCAGGCGGTACTGCCGGTTGTCCACGAGCGCAAAAGTCGCCAATTCGGACAAATCTCGCACCAGCAGCGACAACATCTGTTTGTCGTCGAGGCCCCGAATGCGGCGAATCCGATCGACGGCGCTCTTGTCGTCGAGATGGCACGCCAGCGCGTAGCTCGAATCGGTCGGCAATGCCACGACGCCGCCGCCATCGATGATCTGGATGGCCTGCTTGATGAGGCGTGGCTGCGGGTTATCGGGATGAATATGGAAAAATTGGGACATGGGGTGTCGTCAATGCCAGCGTGACCAGACCGGAGTGAGGTCGTCCGGCAGCGGCGGCAGCTTGCCAAGCATTGCCCGGCTTTCCGTCGGCCCGTGAAAATCGGAACCGCGCGAGGCGAGAAAACCGTAGCGTCGCGCCACGTCGGCATACTCCCGGTACTGATCGGGGGTATGGCTGCCTGTCACGACCTCGATGGCTTCGCCGCCGAGATCGTGGAAGGTGTCGAACAGCACGCCGAATTCGAGCAGCGAGAACTTGTACCGGCCCGGATGTGCAATCACCGCCGTGCCGCCCGCGCCGCAAATCCACTTCACGGCGTCTTCCAGCGTGGCCCAGCGATGCGGGACGAAGCCCGGCTTGCCTTCTGCAAGATAACGCGTGAAGACGTCAGATACCGACGCACACTTGCCGATCTCGACGAGGTAGCGCGCAAAATGGGTGCGCGAAATCAGGTCGGGATTGCCGACGAATTTCAGTGCGCCCTGATAGGCGCCGGGAATGCCGGCGGCCGCCAGCTGCTCACTCATCTTTTTCGCGCGCACGGCACGTCCGCCGCGTGTGTCGGCAAGCCCGCCGATCAGCGCCGGATTCGCGGGATCGATATTCAAACCGACGATATGCACGGTCCGGCCCGCCCACGTGATCGAAATCTCCACCCCCGGGACATAGCGCATGCCCAGCGCCTCGGCCGCCACACGTGCTTCCTGTTGGCCGCCGACTTCGTCATGGTCGGTGAGCGCCCACAGGTCAACGCCCGCTTCGAAGGCGAGTTGCGCCACCTCGGCCGGCGCCAGGGTGCCGTCGGAGATTTTGGAGTGACAGTGAAGATCCGCGTTGAACATGATGCGTGGCCGTGATAACGGTTTCATTCTACCGCACCGCCGCATTGCGTGCGGGGCGGATCCACGCGCCGCAACCACCGCCGCGGCCACGCATCTTCAGTTCATTGGCAAAATTCGTCGATCAACGCCGCCACCTGCGCCGGCTGGTCGTGATGCACCATATGGCCCGCATCGTCGAGGAACACTTCACGAAGTTGCTTGAACGCCCGGAAACGCTCCCGGAACTTACCTCTGTCCGCCTCACTCGTCAGATGGCGCAAGACCTCGGAATCGTTCGCCTCCACGTACAGCACGGGAGCGCCGATATTGCCCCATATCGCGAGCGTTTCGTCGAGACGGTACGGATATGGGCTGGCGATCTTGTGCGCTGCGTCGCCCAACAGGTGCCAGAGGCCGTCGTCGCCGCGCCTGGCCCAATGTGGCGCGAGAAACGCGGCGCGCGCGTCGGTCAGGCGCGGGTTCGTCTTGCGCAAACGCGCCGCCACGTCTTCAAGGGATGCGTACGGACGCAGCGTGGGGGGCTCGCGCAAGTCGTCGAGCCATTTGGCCATCTGCTTGATGGCGGCGGACGGTTGTGTCGCAGGCAGACCAAAACCCTCGAGGTTGACGAGCCGCTTCACGCGCGCCGGGCGCACGCCCGCATAGTGGCACACGACATTGCCGCCCATGCTGTGGCCCACCAGGTTGACGGCCTCGCCCGGGGCATATACGTCAAGCAACGCTTCGAGGTCGGCCAGGTAGTCGGGAAACCAGTAGCTGCCTGCGCGGCCGTCCGATACCGGCCAATCCGTGAGGCCAAACCCCCGCCAGTCGGGCGCAATGATATGCCAGCGTTCGGCCAGGGCATCAGCCACGAACTGGAACGAAGCCGACATGTCCATCCAGCCGTGCAGCAGGAACAGTTTCGGGGCACCCGGCGTGCCCCACTGGCGGACATGATGGCGAAGACCGCGCACGGTCGTGAATTCGGAACGCGAGGGAGTCATAGGCAACAGCGACGCCTTACATCGCCGCAGGGAATCGGTCAGCGTTCGAGTATATCGGTTGGCGGAAAAACGAGCTTACTCGCCTTGGACGAGGGCCAGCAATTCGTCTTCGCCGAATCCTGCTGCGCGGCGCGCTTCGAGGTTGAACGGACCGCGCAGGCGCGGCGCACCATATTGTCGTGCAAGGCGTGCGTAGGTCGGGACCGGATCGCACCGGTCGCGCTCGCATCCCCAGCGGTACCAGCGATTACCGATGGCCACGTGGCCGATTTCGTCGCGCAGGATGATGTCGAGAATTTCCGCGGCGCGCGTGTCCCCGGCATTCGCAAGTTTGGCGCGGATCGGCGGACTCGCATCGAGCCCCCTCGCCTCCAGCGTGCGCGGCACCAGCGCCAGCCGGGCCAGCCAGTCGCCCGAGGTGCGTTGCGCCATGTCCCACAGGCCATCGTGCGCGGGCAGACTGCCGTAATAAAATTCGCGCCCCAGACTCGCCAGGTGGTCGGCCAGCAGGGTGAAATGGAACGCTTCTTCAGCCGCCACGAGGAGCCAGTCGTCGTAATACGCCGCCGGCAGGCCGTCGAAGCGCCAGATGGCGTCCAGCGCGAGATTGATCGCGTTGAATTCGATGTGAGCCAAGGCATGCAGCATGGCTGCGCGGCCGGCGACGGTGCTGACGGCGCGCCGCTCCAGCTCACGCGCCGACACCAGGCGCGGCGCAGCCGGACGCCCCGGCACGCCGGGGGGCTCCGCCAGACGCAGAGCGGGCTGCCAGACAGCCCGGCCACCGGTCACGGCCTCGCGCAATGCGGTGACGCCGGCGGCTTTCCGGTACGGATCGGTAACACACAGGAGTGTCAGGGCAGCGTGGCGCGCGCATCCGGGCGCGTCAGCCTGCGTCAAAGCGCCTTTTTGCGGCGCGGGAGCGATTTCGGGCATGGCGGTACAATAGGGATTCCGCTCATTTTAGCCGTGTTCAGGACCAGGCCATGCCGATCTATAAAATTGGAGACAAGACCCCGCAAATCCACGAAAGCGCTTTCGTGGCCGACACCGCCGCGATCATTGGCGAAGTGTTCATGGCCGAGAACTCGAGCGTTTGGCCTGGCGTGACGATTCGCGGCGACAACGAACCGATCCGGATCGGCCGCAGCACCAATGTCCAGGAAGGCGCGGTGTTGCACACCGACCCCGGTTTTCCGCTGACGCTGGCCGAAAACGTCAGCATCGGCCATCAGGCCATGCTGCATGGCTGCACGGTCGGCGAAGGCTCGCTGATCGGCATCCAGGCCGTACTGCTCAACGGCGCGGTCATCGGCAAGCATTGTCTCGTCGGCGCCGGCGCGCTGGTCACGGAACGCAAGACGTTTCCCGACCGCTCGCTCATTCTCGGCACGCCCGCGAAGGTCGTTCGCGAGCTGACCGACGAAGAAGTGGCCAATTTGCAGCGCAATGCAGACGGTTACGCCGAACGCCGTCAGCTGTTCAAGGAAAAACTCGTCCGCATCGGCTGACGACGCTGCGGGGCCGCCCACCCCGCAGGGCCGTTGAAAATGCGGCGATCCGGCACCATCTGGGCGGTGATATCAGCGTGAACACGCCCTCGTCTTCGCCGCATTTTTCAGGAATTTGCTTCGTGTCCGACCAGCTTCACAAATTCATGTTCGACGCCGCGCCCGTGCGCGGCGAATATGTCACCCTCGATGCCACGTGGCAAGCCGTGCTCGAGCGTCACGACTATCCGCTGCCCGTGCGCACCTTGCTCGGCGAAATGATGGCCGCCGCCGCGCTGCTGTCCGCCAACATCAAGTTCGACGGTGCGCTCGTCATGCAACTGCATGGCAACGGCCCCGTGCACATGCTGGTCGTCGAATGCAATGCCGACCTGACGATGCGTGCGACGGCCAAATACAGCGGCAGCATCCCTGACGACGCCACGCTGACCGACATGGTGAACGCGGACGGCCACGCGCGCTTCGCCATCACGCTCGATCCACGCGACAAAGTGCCGGGACAGCAACCGTATCAAGGCATTGTGCCTCTGGTCGGCGAAGACGGACCGCTGGCCGACATGGCCGACGTCCTTCAACACTACATGCATCGCTCGGAGCAGCTCGACACGCGTCTGTGGCTGGCGGCGGACGCCCAACGCGCTGTCGGCGTCCTGCTGCAACGCCTGCCGGATCATGGCGGCACGGCCGGCGCCGGCGCTGAGCGCGCGCCGGATCACGACGAAGACGCATGGGAGCGCGCCTGTCAGCTCGGCAACACGCTCACCCGCAAGGAGATGCTGGAGACGGCGCCGGAAACGATGATGCGCCGCCTGTTCTGGCAGGAAGACTTGCGCGTGTTCGAGCCGCAGGCAACCGTGTTCCGTTGCAGTTGCTCGCGACAGAAAGTCGGCGGCATGCTGCGCATGCTGGGTGTCGAGGAAGCCACCAGCATCCTGAGCGAGCGCCCCGACATCGAAGTCGCCTGCGAATTCTGCCGCCAGCAGTACCGTTTCGATCCGGTTGATGTGGCGCAACTCTTTGCGGGGGAAACGATCTCAGCAGGTGTCGCCCCTGCGCCGTCGCAACATCATTAGGGCGCATCTCTGCCGAATGGAGGCCGCCATGCGCAAGCTGCCAACTTTCCCGCCACGTCCGGCGAGCCGGACGTTGGCACGCCGTGCAGCCCCCCTCGGATTCGCCAGCGCGACTGCAGCGATTGCTTTGCTGCTGGCATCCGGCTGCGCGAGCGTGCCGCCCCCGGGCGCGCCGATCGCACGCCTGCCCGCCAGCCAGATGACGCAGCTCGCGCCGCCGTTGTCGGATGCCGAAAGACAGCGCCTCACACAGCTCGACGCCCGCATACTTGCCGAACAGGAGCGGGCGATTGCGAACGAGCGGGCATGGGCGGCATACAGCGACGCGGCACGAGCTTACTGGAACGATGGCTATCCGTACGGAGGCTACGGCTGGCCGCGATGGTACGGCGGCCCGTACTATGGCGTGGGGATCGGATTCGGCTTTTGAGGCCGGCCAGACCGGCGGCCCTGCATAAAAAAACGGCGCTCATCCATCAGGAGAGCGCCGTCTTCGTTTGGCCATAAAACCTCGGCCAGTCAATGCTTCTTGCCGTGCGCGGGCGGCGGCGTGGGCGCTGCGGCGCCGACCGACTTGTGCGCAGGTGCCGCCGCAGCCACGGGCGGCATCGCCACGGCTGCGCTGGCGCCTGCGGAGGCGCCGGACGGCATGCCGGAGCCGTCCGGCGCGACAAACTGCACGAACACCTCGCCATCCTTGACCATGCCCAGCTCGAAGCGGGCGCGCTCTTCGATGGCGGCGGTGCCTTCCTGCAAGTCCTGCACTTCGCCCGCCAGGCGGTCGTTGCGTTCCTTCAATTGCTCGTTTTTCTGCTGCTCGGCCGCGAGCTGATCGCGCAATTCGCGCACGTACAGCCAGCCGCCGTGGCCGAACCAGAGCGGATACTGGAGGGCTGCGAGCAGCAGCACCAGCACCAAGGTCACGATTCGCATGCTTTCGCCTGGCAAGTCACCCGCGCAAACGCCGCGGCATTTGCAGCGGCGCGCGCGGGCATTCGGGGTTAGCGCAGATTGTAGAAGGTTTCCTTACCCGGGTACGAAGCGATATCCCCCAGATCTTCCTCGATGCGAAGCAACTGGTTGTACTTGGCGATACGATCGCTGCGCGAGAGCGAGCCGGTCTTGATCTGGCCGGCGTTGGTGCCCACGGCGATGTCGGCAATGGTCGAATCTTCGGTTTCACCCGAACGATGCGACACGACGGCCGTATAGCCGGCGCGCTTGGCCATCTCGATGGCGGCAAACGTTTCCGTCAGCGTGCCGATCTGGTTGATCTTGATCAGGATCGAGTTACCGACGCCTTGCTCGATCCCTTGCTTGAGGATCTTGGTGTTGGTGACGAACAGGTCGTCGCCGACCAGTTGCACCTTCTTGCCGAGCTTGTCGGTCAGGATCTTCCAGCCTTCCCAGTCGTTCTCGGCCATGCCGTCTTCGATCGAGACGATCGGGAACTTGTCGCACAGGTTGGCGAGGTAGTCGGCGAACTCGGTCGGGGTCAACTGCAGGCCTTCGCCTTCGAGATGGTACTTGCCGTCCTTGAAGAATTCCGACGAGGCGCAATCGAGCGCCAGCAGGACATCTTCGCCGGCACGGTAGCCCGCTTGCTCGATCGCGGCCAACACGGTGGTCAGGCACTCGTCGTTGCTGGCGAAGTTCGGTGCGAAACCGCCTTCGTCGCCCACCGACGTGCTCATGCCGCGTTCGCCAATGATCTTCTTGAGTGCGTGGAAAATTTCCGTGCCGCAGCGCAGCGCTTCGCGGAAGCTCGACTGGCCGACCGGCACCACCATGAACTCCTGGATATCCAGGCTGTTGTTGGCGTGCGCGCCGCCGTTGATGATGTTCATCATCGGCACCGGCATCTGCATGGCGCCCGAGCCGCCGAAATAGCGGTACAGCGGCAGGCCGGCTTCTTCGGCAGCCGCCTTGGCGACGGCCATCGACACGGCCAGCGTGGCATTGGCGCCGAGGCGCGACTTGTTGTCCGTGCCGTCGAGTTCAATCAGGGTCTTGTCCAGGAAGGCCTGTTCGGCGGCATCCAGGCCCATGATCGCTTCCGAGATCTCGGTGTTGATGTGTTCGACGGCCTTCAGCACGCCACGGCCGAGGTAACGGCTCTTGTCGCCGTCACGCAGTTCGATCGCTTCGCGCGAACCGGTCGACGCACCCGACGGCACCGCCGCGCGGCCCATCACGCCCGACTCCAGCAGCACGTCGCACTCGACCGTCGGGTTGCCGCGCGAGTCCAGCACTTCGCGCCCGATGATATCTACGATTGCACTCATGTATTCCTCGGTATCTGAATAACTAAACGCTAAATGAACCTGCTACGCACTACGGCGTCGTGTCGCGGGCGCGAGACCTGGACGGTGGCGGATAAGCCCCGTCGCGGGCGGGGGGACGCCGGCAGCGCCATGCAGGCGCCGGTTGCGCGGCCACTCCCCCCTCGGTGCGCAAAACGCGGCCGCCCGGTAGGGCCAGCCGCGCCGTCAGCTTAACGACTCGGCGCCTTCATGCCAAGCGCCGTGCCGCTATATCCGACCTGTGCGCAGCGCTATAGTGGCGTGCGCCGGCCGGAAATTTTTCAATCAGTTGAAATTCTGTTCCAGAAACGCGCCCTGCTTGACGGCCGCATCGATCGTCCGCAGCGTGCCCAGCAGCTCGCGCATGCGTCCCAGCGGCACGGCGTTTGGCCCGTCGGACAAGGCCTTCGACGGGTCCGGATGGGTTTCCATGAACAAGCCCGACACGCCCACGGCCACGGCCGCGCGCGACAACACCGGCACGAACTCGCGCTGGCCGCCTGAGCTGGTGCCCTGGCCGCCCGGCAATTGCACCGAGTGCGTGGCATCGAACACGACCGGCGCACCGGTCTCGCGCATGATCGCCAGTGAGCGCATGTCGGAGACCAGATTGTTGTAGCCGAACGAAACGCCGCGCTCACAAGCCATGAACACGTCGTCGGGCAGGCCCGCCTCGCGTGCGGCGTCGCGGGCCTTGGCGATGACGTTGATCATGTCGTGCGGGGCGAGGAACTGGCCCTTCTTGATGTTCACCGGCTTGCCCGACTGCGCGCATGCCCGGATGAAATCGGTCTGGCGGCACAGGAACGCCGGCGTTTGCAGGACATCCACCACGGCGGCGACTTCCGGCACTTCCTCTTCGGTGTGCACGTCGGTCAGGACCGGCACGCCGATCTGGCGCCGCACTTCGTCGAGAATCTTCAAGCCGGCATCCCGGCCCGGGCCGCGAAACGACTTGCCCGAGCTACGGTTGGCCTTGTCGTACGACGACTTGTAGATGAACGGAATGCCAAGCGCACCGGTAATTTCCTTCAATTGGCCGGCGACGTCGATGGTCATCTGTGCCGACTCGACGACGCACGTGCCTGCGATCAGGAAAAACGGTTTGTCGAGACCGACGTCGAAACCACACAGCTTCATGGGGGACTCCTGAATCTATCCGACGCTTACGCGGCCTTCTTGCGCGACTGCTGGCCCGCCAGCGCCGCTTCGACATACGCCCTGAACAACGGGTGGCCGTCACGCGGCGTCGAGGTGAATTCCGGGTGGAATTGCACGCCCACGAACCACGGATGGACCTGCTGCGGCAGCTCCATCATTTCCGGCAGGTTCTCGGTCGGTGTACGCGCCGAGATCACCATGCCCGCACCTTCGAGTTGCGGCACGTAATGGTTGTTGACTTCGTAACGGTGACGATGGCGCTCGTTGACGTTCTCGCCGTAGATGCGCGAAGCCAGCGTGCCCGGCTTGACCGGCACACGTTGCGAGCCCAGGCGCATCGTGCCGCCCAGGTCCGAATCTTCCGAGCGCTTTTCGATCTGGCCGTCGCGGTCCTGCCATTCGGTGATCAGGGCGACGACCGGGTGCGGCGAGCCCGGCTCGAATTCCGTGCTGTTGGCATCGGCCAGCCTGGCGACGTCGCGCGCGAATTCAATCACGGCAAGCTGCATGCCCAGGCAGATGCCCAGGTACGGCACGCGGTTTTCACGAGCGTAACGGATCGCGCGGATCTTGCCCTCGGTGCCTCGACGGCCGAAACCGCCCGGCACGAGGATCGCATCGAGATGCTTCAGGACATCGGTGCCGTCTTTCTCGATCTGCTCCGAATCGATGTACTCGATGTTGACCTTCGTTTCCGTGTGGATCGACGCATGCTTGAGCGCTTCGATCAGCGACTTGTACGATTCGGTCAGGTCGACGTACTTGCCGACCATGCCGATCGTGACTTCATGCTTCGGATGTTCGACAGCCTCGACCAGACGGCTCCACATCGACAGGTCGGCCGGCTTCGGCGTGAGCTTGAGCTCTTCGCAGATGATGCGGTCCATGCCCTGATCGTGCAGCATTTGCGGGATCTTGTAGATCGTGTCGACGTCCCACACCGAAATGACGGCGTCTTGCGGGACATTCGAGAACAGCGAAATCTTGGCGCACTCATCGGCCGGGATTTCGCGATCGGCGCGGCACAGCAGCACGTTCGGCGAAATGCCGATTTCGCGCAGCTTCTGCACGCTGTGCTGGGTCGGCTTCGTCTTGAGCTCACCTGCGGTGGCGATGTACGGCACCAGCGTCAGGTGCACGAACGCCACGCTGTTGCGCCCCAGGCGCAGGTTCATCTGACGCGCGGCTTCGAGGAACGGCAGCGACTCGATGTCACCGACCGTGCCGCCGATCTCGACGATGGCGACGTCGGGATGGCCGTCCCACGCGGAACGCGCGCCGCGCTCGACGAACGCCTGAATTTCGTTGGTGATGTGCGGAATCACCTGGACCGTCTTGCCCAAGTACTCGCCGCGGCGCTCCTTGCGGATCACCGATTCGTAGATCTGGCCAGTCGTGAAGTTATTGGCCTTGCGCATCTTGGCGCTGATGAAGCGCTCATAGTGGCCCAGGTCCAAATCGGTTTCAGCGCCGTCCTCGGTCACGAACACTTCGCCGTGCTGGAACGGACTCATCGTGCCAGGATCGACGTTGATGTAAGGATCAAGCTTGAGGAGGGTGACTTTGAGGCCACGCGATTCGAGAATCGCGGCCAGAGATGCGGCAGCAATTCCCTTACCAAGAGAGGAAACCACGCCGCCCGTGACAAAAACGAATTTGGTCATCGCAGTAATTGCTCGCGGGAAAGCCGGATTATACCCGAATCCGGCCGCCCTCTCAGCGCCCTTCCCGCCAAATTTTGGCCTTGACAGGCGCCCGGGACGCCTTGATTCCAGTGCCGGCGCGGCCCGGCGCGTCAGGCGGCGCGTCCCCGCCCTGTCCGATCGCCGCGAAGGTCGGCGAGCATGCTGCGCAGCGCGGCGGCCGTCTCGACGGGACGTTCCATCGGGAACAGATGGCTGCCGCGAATGTAGCGCAGATGCTCGCCGACAATCTTGCGCGTGGCCGCGAGTCCGACCTGACGCAGCTCGCGCGAGCGCGTGCCGGCAAGGAAGCCGACCGGCACCGGCACGCCGCGCGCCGCACGGGCGCCGAGGCGGCGCGGCAGCGTCAGATAGATGCGATATTCGATTTCGCGGCGAAACGCGAGCGTGCGCTCCGGGCCGGCGCCGACAAGGTGGGTGCCGTGGTCGATGTAGTCGTGCAAGACGTCTTCGTCCCAGCGGGCGAACGCGGGCTTGCCCGCGAAATGCGACCACGCCGCATCCCAGTCGGGCCAGCTCATGCGGCGATTTTTCGTCACGCCCGCCGGCGACAGCCGCTCGTAAAGGCCCGTCAATAGCCCGAGCCGGAGCAGCTGGGCACGCCAGCCGGGCGCAACCAACGGCGAATCGATCATGACGACGCCCCGCACGAGACGCGGCGCCTTAAGCGCCGCCATCAAACTCAGGAAACCGCCCAGCGAATGGCCGACGAGCCACACCGGCTCCGTATATTCGCGCGTCAGCGTGTCGACAAGCTCATCGCGCAGGCAACGCCATTCGGGCGTCACGGGGTAGCGCGGATCGTGGCCGATGCGTTCGATCGCCCGAACGTCGTAATCGTCGCCCAGCGCGGCCCACAGCTTCCGGTAAACGCCTGCCGGAAAGCCGTTGGCATGGGAAAAATGAATGATCTCTTTGGCCATGGAATGCACAATGCCGCAACAGGCGGCGGGGGGGCGGGGGCGAATCCGCCTATTCTAGCGACGCGCGGCACGGCGAACGCGCACGAGCGTAGAGGGTTTCGTCGAATCAAGCCTCGTTCGAGGCAGCCTGCGTGGCTTGGCGCGGCCGCCCGGACGGATCATCGGATCATCCAGTAGCGGCGCGCCGCCGAGCGGTACGCGACGGCGTTCAATGTCTCGCCACGCGTCTCGAATCTGACCGCGCCGTCGGCCGCGCTGATGAATGTCCGGGAGCCGATTCCCTGGTAACGCGACACCACCGCTGGCCTCGGATGTGCGAAGCGATTGTGGAAACCGGCCTGGAACACAACGTAGCGCGGGGCCACCGCGCGTATGAATCCGGGTGTGGAGGATGTCAGGCTGCCGTGATGCGGCGCAAGCAGGATGTCGGCCGCCAGCGAACGCCGGCCGGCGCGCTTGGCAATTAGGGCCGCCTCCTGCGGGCGTTCGATGTCCCCGGCGAGCAACGCAGCATGGCGGCCGTTCGAAATGCGCAGCACGCAGCTGCGGCCATTGGGGCCGACGTCCGGCGACGCCAGCGTCGCGGTTTCGGGATGGAGAAAGGCGAAGTCCACGCCGTCCCACCGCCAACGTTGACCATCAAGGCAGGTCCGGTGGGTTGCAGCCGCCTGGCGCACCGCATGATCGGGCGGCAGCGAAGTAGCGGTCGCGACGCCCGGATACGCGGCGATCACCGCACGCGCCCCGCCGTAGTGATCCGCGTGCGCATGGCTGACGACAAGGCGGTCAAGCCGTGTCACGCCATGCGCGCGCAGAAACGGCACGATCACGCGCTCACCGGCGTCGCTGTGTTCGCCCAGCGGCGGGCCTGCGTCGTACAGCAGTTGATGGCCTGCCGTCTCCACCAACACCGCGTTGCCTTGCCCGATATCGATCATCGTCACGCGAAACTCGCCGGCAGGAACCCGTGGCGAAGACGCGGTCAGTGCCGGCACGAAAAGTCCCGCGCCCAGCCAACGAAGCCTTTCCCAGGGAAATGCCGAGCGCGGCGCGAGACACCATGCGACGCCCGTCAACGCCAACCCGGTCGCCCACGCCGGCGGTATCGCGGCGCGCCAAACCGCATGCGGCCATGCCGATAGCCATTCGAGCCAGACGGCCAGCCACGCCACCAGCGCGTGCGCCAGCCGGAGCAGCACGTCGGCAAGCGGCGACGGCAACATCAAACCGCCGAGCGAGAGCGGCGTGACGAGCAGCGCCATCACCGGGATCGCGACGGCATTGGCCAATGGCCCGACCAACGACACCTGGCCGAACCACGCGAGCGAGAGCGGGATCATCCCGAGCGTCACGGCAAACTGCGCCCGCGCGGCGCTGCCAAGATGGCGCCGCAACCGATATCGCCAGCCGGAGATCACTTCGAGCGACTCGCCCTCCCCATCGCGGCGGCCTCGCGCGGCATAGACGAGCACCGCAACCGCGCCGAACGACAGCCACAATCCGGCCGTGTCCACCGCCCACGGGTCGATCGCGACGATAATCGCCAACGCCCAGGCCAGCACATAGGACACGCCGACCGACCGGTTCGCGCCGAAGGCCAGGGCGAAGATCGCCACCATGCAGACCGCCCGCCGCGCCGGGATGCCGAAGCCGGACAGCGCGCCGTAGCCAAGCGCCGCAGCACAACCGACCAGCGCCGCCACGCGCGGCGTCGGCACGCGCAAGGGCCATGCGCCTCGGGTTCCGCACGAACGCCGCCAGCACCCCGCACCGGCAAGTGCCGCCAAACCGGCGACCAGTGTGACATGCAGCCCCGAAATCGCAAGCAGATGCGTCACGCCAGTCCGCTGAAACGTTTGCCAATCCGCCGGCGCGATCTCCGCGCGATCGCCCAGCGCCAAGGCGAGCAACACACCGCCGTAGCGTGCGTCGGCGGGCATCGCCGCCTTCATGGAGGTTCGGAGTTTGTCGCGCCATACCGCCAGCGCGTATCGCCAGCCGCCCGGATCCCCCTGAAGCCGCTCCGGTAGCGGCATGGCCTTCCCCCTCACCTGTCCCGTGGCGCGAATGCCTTGCGTCAGCAGCCAATATTCCGCATCGAAGCCGTGCCAGTTTGCAAATCCGTGCGGGCGTTTGAGACGAACCACAAATCGCCAGCGCTCCCCTGCGCGCACAAGCGCAGGCGTCGGCCGCGACCATGACAGTTGCAAGCGTTTCGGCACCCCGGCACGCGACGGCGCGACGGCTGTCACGTCGAAGTGAAACCGCGACCCGCCGGGGCCATGGACAGGCAAGGAGGCCACCACGCCAGTCACGGTGATGTCGCGCTGTTCCCATGCAGGGGCAAGGGCGTCTGCAAGCCGCGCGTGCCCTCGCCATGCTGCCCAGCCGAAGCCGAGACACGCCGAGAGGAGCACACAGGGAAGCCATCGCCACGCGGCCCATCGGCCTCGAAACGCACCGGACCGGAAAGCCAACGCCGATGCCAGCACAGCGCATGCCGCCAACACTGCGACACCCGCCACCGCCCAGGCGGCGCGCCCCGCGGGCAAGTCCGCCGACTGCTGCAACAGCCAGATGCCCGCCGCCCACGCAAGCAACACCGCCCGCATGACCGGCCCCGCTCAATGCGCGGACGGATCTTCGTGCGGTGCGAGCGATGCAGCGGGATTCAGGGAGTCCGCCGAGGAAGAAGAGGCGGACGATGCGCCAAGGGCATCGCCCGGCAGCCGCTCAGCCGGGCACGGTTGCGCCATCGCAGTGGCCAGCCTCGGCAGCACGCTCAGGGCGTTGGCGCTCGTGGCCTCGGCCAGTTGCTCGATCGGAATCTGCCGAAGCTTTGCGAGCTCGCCGGCGATACGCGGCAACTCGCCCGGGCGATTCCGTGCCTTGTACAGCCATGCCGGGGCGATATCGGGGGCGTCGGTCTCCATCACCAGCGCATCGAGCGGCACGTCGGCCGCGAGCCGGCGAATCTGCAGGGCGCGCTCAAAGGTCATGGCACCGCCGATACCGAGTTTGAAACCGAGCGACAACAGCATCTCGGCTTGCTGATGACTGCCGTTGAACGCATGCGCGATACCGCTGCTCGGCCGATAAATGCGCAGTTGCTTGAGGATGGCGTCTTGCGATCGCCGAACGTGGAGAATGACCGGCAAATCGAAGTCGCGGGCGATCTTCAGTTGCTCGATGTAGAAGAACGCCTGCCGCTCCGGATCGAGATCTTTCACAAAGAAATCGAGGCCGATTTCGCCAATACCGACGAAACGGGGATCGTTGATCGATGCCGCAACGGCCTCGCGCAACGCCGCGATATCGGCATCTTTTGCGCGCGGCGTGTAGAGCGGATGGATGCCGAGGGCATAGGCGCCGCCCGGCATCGCCCGCGCGGCGGCGCGCGCCGCATCGAAGTTTGCCACTTCGACCGCCGGGACGACGAGCCCCGTCACCCCCGCAGCGAACGCGTGGGCAATGATGGCGTCACGGTCGGTGTCGAACTCGCCGGCGTCGAGATGGCAATGGGTATCGATCCACATGGGCAGGTTTCCTGTCGGTCATTGTACGGGGCAATACGGAGCCTCGCACGCGCGGCCGGCGAACACCATCGGACAACACCGCAAAAAAACGCCGGACCTGAGTCCGGCGTCTTCGCATCATCCTGACAGCGCCCGGTCAATCGGGCGTGAGCACGCCGTCGCGCAAACGCAGCACACGATCGCATCGGCGCGCCAGATCGATGTCATGCGTCACGATCACGAAGCTCGTCCCCAGTGTATCGCTCAGTTCCAGCATCAGCGAGAAGACCGTTTCGGCCGTATGTCCGTCGAGATTGCCAGTCGGCTCGTCGGCCAGCACGCATGCCGGATGCGTGACCAGCGCCCGCGCCATCGCAACCCGCTGGCGCTCGCCGCCCGACAGCTCGCCCGGCCGATGCTTCACACGCAGGCCGAGCCCCACGCGCTCGAGCATCGCCAGCGCGGTCTTGCGCGCCTGCTCCGTGCTTTGCCGGCGGATCTTCAACGGCATGGCCACATTGTCGAGCGCCGAAAATTCCGGCAGCAGATGATGGAACTGATACACGAACCCGAGCGACTGATTGCGTTGTGCCGTCTTGTCCCTCTCGCGCAACGCAGAGAACGGCTTGCCCAGCAGCGATACCTCACCGGACGACGGATCGTCGAGCCCGCCGAGCACATGCAGCAGCGTGCTCTTGCCCGATCCGGAAGCGCCCACGATCGCAACCTTTTCGCCGCGCGCGACATCGAGATCCGCGCCGTCGAGCACGGTCACGTTGAGCTCGCCCTGACGAAACGTTTTGTGCAGCCCGCGCGCGCGCAGCACCGGATCGCCGCTTTTCGTCATCGGCGCGACACCGGCCGTTGCCTTCATGTTCAATACCTCATTCATAGCGCAATGCCTCCGCCGGCTTGACGCGCGACGCGCTCCAGCTCGGGTAGATCGTCGCCAGCGAGGCGAGGATGAAGGAAATGACGCCGATGCGCGTCACGTCGCCTGACCGCAAATCGGACGGCAGTTCGCTGATGAAGTAAATGTCTTGCGGCAGGAAATGCACGCCGACCAGACGTTCGATGAACGGCACGATCGTGCCGATATTGACCGATACGAGACAACCCAGCGCCACCCCCAGCAAGGTGCCGATGAATCCGATCGTCACACCCTGCACGATGAAGATCTTCATGACGGACGACGGCTGGGCGCCGAGCGTGCGCAGGATCGCGATGTCCGCATGCTTGTCGGTCACCGTCATCACCAGCGACGACACAAGATTGAACGCGGCCACGGCGATGATGAGCGTCAGGATGATGAACATCATGCGCTTCTCGGTCTGCACTGCGACGAACCAGTTCTTGTTCTGCTGGGTCCAGTCGCGCACCCACATGTCGCCGGAGAGCGTCTTTGCCAGGTCGCGCGCCACCAGCGGCGCGCGCTCCATGTCCTGCACCTTCAGGCGAACGCCGGTGGGGCCGGTCAGCCGGAACACCTTTTCGGCATCGTCGAGGTCGATCAGCGCGAGGCTGCTGTCGTATTCGTAATGACCGGCGGTGAAGATCGCCGTCACGGTGAACTGCTTGACGCGCGGCAGCACCCCTGCCGGCGTGACGGTGCCCTGCGGCGCGACCAGCGTGATCTTGTCCCCGACATGCACGCCGAGCCCGCGCGCCAGTTCCCGGCCAAGCACGATGCCGAAGCTGCCCGGGACCAGGTCGGCCAGGTTGCCTTCCGTAATTTGCTTGCCGAGGTCGGAGACCTTGGCCTCCTCGTCGGGCACGATACCGCGCAGGACCACGCCGCGCACGGCATCGTCGCGCGTGAGCATTGCCTGCTCGCCGACGTAGGGCGCCGCGGCCAGCACTTCCTTGTTTTTCATCGCCTCGGCGGCCGTGCGTTGCCAATCGGGGAGACTGCCGTCGACGGCGAACACCTCGACATGCGCGAGGACCGACAGCATGCGGTCACGCACCTCCTTCTGAAAGCCGTTCATGACGGAGAGCACGACAATGAGCGCCGCCACGCCAAGCGCGATGCCGGCCATCGAAATGAACGAAATGAAGGAGATGAAACCGTTGCCGGACGATCGTTTGCCGGTGCGCGTGTAGCGCCAGCCGATCTGCCATTCGTATGGGAATTTCAAACGGGTTCCTGATTCTCGAAAGGGATGGAGTTTCCGGACGCGGCCGGTCCTTGCCGGCCGGCGAGTTTCCTGCCAGCGCGAAGTTTGCCATACAATTCGCTCCGACATGGATACACCTGCCCTGCACTTTCTCCTGCCGTTCGCCTTGCCGGCATCGGCCCACATCCCGGCCCTGCTTGGCGATTTGGAGTTGCCCGCGCTCGAAAAGTTGCTTGCGCGCGCCACCCTGACCGCCGATGACGTGCCGGCCGATCCTTTCGTGCCGACGCTTCCGCACGAGCGCTGGCTGGCCACGACCTTCGGCTTGCCTGGCGTGCCGGCGCGCGCGCCGCTCGCCCCATTCATGCTGCTGGCGGACGGTGGTACGCTCGACGGGCGTTACTGGTACTGCGTACAACCGGCGCACATCCACATCGCAACTGATCATCTGGTGCTGACGGACCCTGCCGAGCTGGCGCTCGACCCGGCCGACGCCGACACCCTGTTCCAGACCGCCCGCGCGCTGTTCGCCGAGGACGGCGCCGAGCTGATCGCCCCGCGCCCCGACCGCTGGTATTTGAGCGCACCGATGCTGGGCGAGCTGCTGAGCGCGTCGCCCGCGCGCGCCGCCGGCCGCAACGTCGATATCTGGCTGCCGAAGGGCCCGGCGGAACTGACCTGGCGCAAGCTTCAGAACGAAGTCCAGATGGCATGGCACGCCCACCCGGCCAACGACGCACGTGAAGCGCGCGGCCTGCCGCCCGTCAACGCGCTGTGGCTATACGCCGGCGGCCAACGCATTGCCGCACCGCGCCTGAACAGGCCGTTTGTCACCGTCATCGCCGACGATCCGGCCACGCGCGGCCTGTCGGCGCATGTGGCGATCGATGCGCACGCCACGGCCGCCGGACTGGGCGCAGCGCAAGGCATGACACTCGTCCAGCTGGATGCCCTCGGCCCGTATTTCGTTGCCGAGGACTGGGCCCGCTGGCGCGATGCATGGGTCCGGATCGACACACAATGGCTCGCCCCGGCCCTCCAGCGGCTCGCCAAGGGCGAGACGCGCGACGTGGCGTTGACCCTTTGCGGCGACAGCCATGGCGTGACAATGCGCGTGCGATCCGGCGATCTGCGCAAATTCTGGCGTCGTCAGTCGCTGACAGACCGGCTGGTGCCGCTGGCCAAACTCGGAGAGGACGCACCGTGACTGCGATTGTGACGCGAGAGGTCGACGAATGGGTCGCCGGCAACCTGGCCAGCGCCGGCGTTCACCCGGTTCTGGCGCGCCTGTTTGCGGCGCGTGGCGTTGTCGGCCAGGAGGAGACGGAAAGCGCGCTGACGCGCCTGATCCCGCCGACGGCGCTCAAAGGGGCGGCGCATGCGGCGGAATTTCTCGCCGACGCGATCGCAGCGGGCCGCCGCATGCTGGTCGTGGCCGACTACGACTGCGACGGCGCGACCGCCTGCGCCGTGGCCGTACGCGGCTTGCGGATGTTCGGCGCAAAAGTCGAATATCTCGTGCCGAACCGGTTCGAATATGGTTACGGGCTGACCCCGGAGATCGTGGCGCTGGCCGCGCGTGCCCCGAGCGGCCCGCCCGACATCCTGATCACGGTTGACAACGGCATCGCGAGCCTCGACGGCGTAGCCGCTGCGCAAGCGCTCGGCATCGAAGTCGTGGTCACGGACCACCATCTGCCCGGCGCCGAGCTGCCGAACGCCCGTTGCATCGTCAATCCGAACCAGCCGGGGTGCGAATTCCCGAGCAAGAACCTCGCGGGCGTCGGCGTGATGTTTTATGTGCTGCTGGCCCTGCGCGCCGAACTGCGCCGGCGTGGCGCCTTCGACACGCGCGAGCAGCCTCGCCTGGACGCCCTGCTCGACCTCGTCGCGCTCGGCACCGTCGCGGACGTCGTCAAGCTTGACGCCAACAACCGGATTCTGGTCGCGCAGGGCCTGTCCCGCATGCGCGCCGGGCGCATGCACGCGGGGATCAACGCCCTCTTTCGCGCCGCCGCCCGCAATGCGCGCCAAGCCGGGAGCTTCGACCTCGGCTTCGGGCTGGGCCCGCGACTGAATGCCGCCGGACGCCTCGCGGACATGTCGCTCGGCATTGAATGCCTGCTGACGGACGATGACGCCCGCGCATGGACGCTCGCACAGGAACTCGACGCCATGAACCGCGAGCGGCGCGAGATCGAAGCCGGCATGCAGCAGGAGGCTTTGGCCGACCTGGCCCGTTTCGACCCGCGTCAGGCGACCACGTTGTGCGCGTTCAACGAGACATGGCATCAGGGCGTGATCGGCATTGTGGCGGCACGGCTCAAGGAAAAGTTCTACCGTCCGACGATTGTGTTCGCGCCGGGTGACGACGGTCAAATCAAGGGCTCCGGCCGCTCCATTCCGGGATTCCACATGCGAGACGCCCTGGATCTCGTGACCAAACGCGAACCGGGATTGATCTCAAAATTCGGCGGCCACGCGATGGCGGCCGGGCTGACGATCGGCGCCTCGGACCTCGCGCGCTTCCAGGCGGCGTTCGAAGCGGTCGGACAGGCATGGCTCGACGAGAAAGCCTTGTCGCGCGTGATCGAAACGGACGGCGACATCGGCGACGAATGTTTCGTGCCGCCGTTCGTGGCGATGCTCGACAACGAAGTCTGGGGCCAGGGCTTTCCGCCGCCGGTGTTTTCTGGCGAATTCGACGTGCTGTCGCAGGCGATCCTGAAGGACAAGCATCTGAAGCTGCAATTGGGACGCGGCCGGCAACGCTACAACGCGATCTGGTTCAATCACGCCGACACGCTGCCGAGCCGCGCCCGTTTTGCCTATCGCCTCGCCGCCGATACGTTCAATGGTGTGTCGCGCGTGCAGATGATCATCGAGCACGCCCTGGGGTAATCGATGTCAGGAAGTACCGGGAGATGACCGGCAGACGCGCTCCGAATCGGCGAACCATCGCCATAACAGCACAATCGTACCGCCCCCAAGCGCCGACGCGGCGAGATACAGCGCCGCATCGAACGAACCGGTGATCGCCACACTACGCGTGGCGATCAGCGGCCCCACGATTTGCCCCACCCCGTACGATGCGGTTGCATACCCCATCAGGCCTGCGCAATGATGACCGTACAGGTACTCCGCTTCGCACATCGCAAAGTAGCTGATGGCCGTAAACGGCAAACCTAGCAAAATGCAGCCGACGGCGAGTCCCAAAACAGTGGGACTCATCGTGCTGATGAGGATTGCGGCCGATTGAATCAGGTAACAAACTGCGAGCATGAGCCGATTGTCCCATCGCCGTGGCAACCGTCCCGCGATCAGTGCGCCCGGCACGATCGCGAGCCCGATCAAGGGCCAGAAAAAATCTCCGAGATTGGAGTCCGGCAACGCCGCTTGCGCAATGACCGGAAGAAACGTCGCCGAAATGATGTAGCCGAAACCGGGCACGGCATACGTGAGAACGAGCCAAACCGCACGCGAACGACGATGGGATGCGTCAATACCATCGTGGAATTCGGACCGGAATTTGGGTTGCGGGCTACGATCCCGACGCAACGCTTCATCCGACACATCGTCGTTGGGGTACCGTGCCAGAATCATCACAGTTGTCATCGCCGCCATCAGCGAAAACGCCATCCACCCCTGGACTGGCGTACCCCACTCCGAGATGAGCGCACCGGCTAGTCCGGTCAAGAGGATACCGATCCCCGATCCGGTGTAAATGATACCGACCAATGACGATGCGCCTTTTGCCGACAGCCATCTGGCGCCCCATTGCGCCGCGAAAATGAAGGTCCATGCACTGCATGCCCCGGAGAGAAATCGCAGCAACATCCAGATGGGAAACTGCGTGAACACCGCCATGAGCATCGTGAGCACGCACGTCGCGATCAAACCGAATCGCACGACCTTCGGCGCCGCCCACCGAACGCACCCGCACGTCAGGGCGCCAAGGCAGTATCCCGCGTAGTTTGCGGATGCCAGCCAACCGCTACCGTCGATATCAAACCATCCGGCCGAAAGCATCGCGGGCAATAGGGGCGTGAAGGCAAATCGCCCGATGCCCAAGGCAACGGCAACTGCCGCCATGCTTGCAATCGCAACGTGAATCGCGGACTTGTCGTGTGAATCGGACGGAAAAAACGTCATCGAAGGACACCGGGCTCAATCCAAAGTGGGTGCTCATCGTAGACGGTAAGCGACGACCGATGTATAAAAAATAGTGAATACACATGTTCCAACCGCTCGTATCATCCGGTGGAAATATGCAAATTCGCCTGCTCTCTCAGGACGCCAAGAAAGGCTTCCCGCGCCGGATGCAGCTTCACGTCCTTGTGCCAAACGAAATAATTGGGGACGTCATCCAGTCCCTCGAGTTGGTAACCCGCAGTCTTCGTCTCTTTCTGATACCTCACGAATACGCCTCTCGGCACCAAAGACACTCCGGCCCCCGCCCCGACGCAAGCGACGATCGTCCCGTAGCTGCTGTAGCTGACGATTCGGGAGGGCGCGATCCTGTTTGCGGAAAGCCAGCGTTCAAGCGCGCTACGATATGGGCACCCTACCGGCCACATAAGCATCGCTCTCCCTTCCAGATCACGCGGACGCCGGATCGGAGGCGCGCTCGCAGACGCGACAAGGACCAGCGGCTCTCGATAAATCTCATCGGCAGCAACGCCCGAGTCCATAGGTTGCCCCGCAACTAATCCCGCATCGAGCCGGCAACGCTGTATCTCTTCAATGATCGCCGCAGAGGAATGCGTCACGAGGGTGAGCCGTACCTCGGGGTAGGACGCATGGAATCGGGCAAGCACCGACGGCAGCCTCGCCGTGGCGGACGATTCGATCGCACCGAGCAAGAAATCGCCCGACGGCTTGTCACCGAGACTGACCGCGGCCACCGCTTCACGGGATAGCGCGAGAATGCGGTCAGCGTAGTCCAGCAGCGTTCGCCCGCTCGGCGTTAACTGCAAGCGCCGGCCTTGACGATGAAACAACTGCACGCCGACACTGCGTTCCAACGCACGAATTCGCGCCGTCACATTCGATTGCACGCAGTGCAGCTTCTCGGATGCCCCCAGTACCCCGCCTTCGTCGACCACCGCTTTGAACGTCCGCAGTTGAGCCAAATCCACGCGTGCCCCCTTCATATCTCATTTGCAGATATTTAATTGCCAAAACTTTCACTTTTTTTGACGTAAAACATTCGCCTAAGATATTTGGGACGTAATCGCGAACAGGAGCGGGTAATGTCCACTAAACACTTGCCTTGGCGCAGTAATTCAGACACATCCCACCGCGACGCGCACCGATTTTCCGAACTCAATCCGTTGCGTCGCCTGCTTCGCAGCGCGCTCGCATGGTATGGAACCGCCCGTCAAGTCTCCATCCTGTCAGCGCTGGATGACCAGGCACTGCGCGATGTCGGGATTTCACGAAACGAGGTCGGACTCTATCGTCCGCCGTCGCGATTGACGGGGCGTCACTGACCATAACCCAAAACCAGACCTGCGGCGACGCAACACCTCCATGACTGCGAAGGAAGCTTGTTCAACGGTACGCACACGCCCGTGCGAAGTCACCCGTGAATAAGCAACTGCACAAGCGCCTCATTCGACGATTCACTTCGAATGAAATAAAACATGAAAAACAATGCTTCACAAGAAGTTAGTTTTTTCGTTGCCGACGATGCAATATAGTCCCGCTTGCCCTCCCCACATCAAGAGGATAAGCCAATGCGCGCCGACTACGCCAAGGACATCACATCGCTCGCCAACACGGTTTTCTCGCATGAAGCGTTGAACAATCGATTCTATGAGACATGGATCGATAACATGCTTCCGCCCGAACACTTCGAAGTATTCGCACGAAACTATCTGGCGCGGACTAGCAACACGGCCACCATGGTCGCCCTCTCATTGATAAGTACAGACGACCTTGATGCTCGCGTAGAAATCGCAAAAAATCTTCACTCCGAATATGGTTACGGGAATCCGGAGAAAGCACATTTAAACCTTCTCAAATCGTTCTTGTTCAACACGCTTTCCCGCATGCATGGGCACGACTATCGCGAGGAACGGCTGAACACGGTACCGATACTGCCGAGCACCAAGGATTTCATTTGCCTGCAGCGAGAACTCTATACGGACAAGGGGCGCGCAAGTCGGGTGATGGGAACCCTTCTTGCACAGGAATGGCTCGCCTATTCAATGCTGACGCGTCTCTACGAAGGGGCACGAAACTATCAGCACCTGTTCGAAACGAACGATGAGTTTCATGAAAGCTGCGAATACTTTTATGTCCACATCGGCGAAGCGGAGAAAAGCCACAAAGTGCAAGCCATTGTCTCTGCATCCAGAGAATGTGCGTGTGATGACGACTTCGAGAATATGTCTCAGGGCTTTCATCAATTTCTCGAAATCACTGCTCGGTATTGGAACGCAATATACAAGCGAATCACGTAACGCATGGCACGTGCGCAGGCGTTGATACCCCACAGCGTCGCTTGACCGTCCAATCCGACGGTCAAGCGACGGGCAACCGGTTGCGCCTGGCGTGCAGATGATCATCGAGCACGCGCGGGGACAGGGAGGAATCACGCCCTGACGCGCCCCTTCCAGGCCTGCTGCGGACGCGCGTGCGGTATAATTTCTCTTTTATTGCGTCTTACCGTCCCCGAACACATGGAAGCCGAACGCCTGAACGCCATTGAATCCCTGCTCGCCGACTTGCGCACCCGCGAAGGCGAGTTACGGGGGTATCTTTGACTTCGATGCCAAGCAAGCGCGTCTAGAAGTCGTCAACAAGGAACTGGAAGACCCGAACATCTGGAACGATTCGAAGCGTGCCCAGGAGTTCGGCAAGGAAAAGAAGCAGCTCGACGGTGTCGTCTCCGCGCTGATCTCGCTGGACGCCGACCTGCGCGATACGCAGGACCTGTTCGATCTGGCGCGTGAAGAAGGTGACGAGGAAACGCTCCTCGCGGTCGAGACCGACACACAGGCGCTGGCCGCCCGCGTCGGCGACATGGAATTCCGCCGGATGTTCAACAACCCGGCCGATCCGAACAACTGCTTCATCGACATCCAGGCAGGCGCAGGCGGCACCGAAGCGTGCGATTGGGCATCGATGTTGCTGCGCCAGTACCTGCGCTACTGCGAACGCAAAGGCTTCAAGACCGAAGTGCTCGAAGAGTCCGATGGCGACGTTGCCGGCATCAAGAGCGCCACGATCAAGATCTCCGGCGAATACGCCTACGGCTACCTGCGCACCGAAACCGGCGTGCACCGCCTCGTGCGCAAATCGCCGTTCGATTCGTCAGGCGGCCGCCATACGTCGTTCTCGAGCGTGTTCGTCTACCCGGAAATTGACGACTCGATCGAAATCGACGTCAATCCGGCCGACGTGCGCACCGATACGTACCGTGCCTCGGGCGCGGGCGGGCAACACATCAACAAGACCGATTCGGCCGTGCGCCTGACGCACATTCCGAGCGGGATCGTGGTGCAGTGCCAGAACGACCGCTCGCAGCACCGCAACCGCGCCGAAGCGTGGGCCATGCTGAAATCGCGTCTGTACGAATTCGAAATGCGCAAGCGCCAGGCCGAACAGGACAAGCTCGAATCGAGCAAGACCGATGTGGGCTGGGGTCATCAGATTCGCTCCTACGTGCTCGATCAGTCGCGTATCAAGGATCTGCGGACCAACGTCGAAATGAGCAACACCCGCGCGGTGCTCGACGGCGATCTGGACGACTTCATCTCCGCCAGCCTGAAGCAAGGGGTGTAAGGATGTCGTTTGTCCGCACGCTGGCCGTGTGGCTGCTGGGCGTGTCGAGCGTGGCCGGCCTCGGGCGTGGGGCGCTCGCCGCGCCCGCCAGCGCCCCGGGCGCGCCGGAGACAGGGCCGTATCTGCACGAACTGCTCAAGCGCCCCGATTTTTCGGGCGCCTACGCCCGCATCCTCTCGATGCGCGGCCTGCCGCCGTGGGTGCGCCAGGGCGGCACGTCGACGCCGTCGCAGAAAGTCGCCGTGGCGGGCCGGCCGTGGTTGCTCGTGCAGAGCTGCAAGCCGCACGACTGCCCGAGCGAGCATGTGCATATCCTGTATGAACCGCGTTCGCAGTCGATCGCGGCGCTGTTCGTGCGTGACCCGAGTGCCGCGGCCAATGCCCCACCCGACGCGGACCGCACGGAACTGATCTGGCTGGGCGCGCCCGACGGCACGCTCAAGAATGCTTTGCTGCACACGCTGCGCTTCACCGAATAACTCTCGTTCGCATCATGACCGATCAAAATACCCAGGCCGACAAGGCCAACGCCGCGGCGCAAGCGCCGCAGGACGAAAACCAGATCATCGCGGAGCGCCGCGAGAAGCTGCAGGGCCTGCGCGCCGCCGGCGTCGCCTATCCGAACGACTTCCGTCCCGAACATCACGCCGGCGATTTGCAGGCAACGTTCAAGGACGTCGAGAACGAAGCGCTTGAAGCGGATCCGAAGACCGTTTCGATCGCCGGGCGCATGATGCTCAAGCGCATCATGGGCAAAGCAGCATTCGCCACCGTGCAGGACGGCAGCGGTCAGATCCAGTTCTTCATCAGCGCAAAGGATGTCGACGCCGACACCTTCGCCGCGTTCAAGCGCTGGGATATTGGCGACATCATCGCCGCACGCGGCCCGCTGTTCCGCACGCGAACCGGCGAGCTCTCCGTCAAGGTCGAGGAACTGCGCCTGCTGTCGAAGGCCCTGCGCCCGCTGCCGGACAAGTTCCACGGACTTGCCGATCAGGAAACGAAGTATCGTCAGCGCTACGTCGACCTGATCACGTCCCCCGAAACGCGCGACACTTTCCGGGCGCGCTCGAAGGCCATCGCGTCGATCCGCAAATTCATGATCAACGCCGAGTTCATGGAAGTCGAGACGCCGATGCTGCACGCGATTCCGGGTGGCGCGGCAGCCAAGCCGTTCGTGACGCACCACAATGCGCTCGACATGCAGATGTTCCTGCGAATCGCGCCAGAGCTGTACCTGAAGCGCCTGATCGTCGGCGGCTTCGAGCGTGTGTTCGAAATCAATCGTAATTTCCGGAACGAGGGCGTGTCGCCGCGTCACAATCCGGAATTCACGATGATGGAATTCTACGCAGCGTACACCGACTACCGCTGGCTGATGGACTTCACGGAACAGCTGATTCGCCAGGCGGCGATCGACGCGAGCGGCACCGCCACGATCACGTATCAGGGCCGCGAACTCGATCTGGCGAAGCCGTTCCATCGCCTGACGATCGTCCAGGCGATTCGCAAGTACGCCCCGGAATACACCGAAGCGCAATTGGCCGACGCCGCATTCGTGCGCGAAGCACTGAAGTCGTTCGGCGTAAAGACGGAAGCCCCGCAGTTCCTGAACGCCGGCATTGGCGCGCTGCAACTGGCGTTGTTCGAAGAAACGGCCGAATCGCAATTGTGGGAGCCGACGTTCATCATCGACTACCCGGTGGAAGTGTCGCCGCTCGCACGCGCCTCGGACACCGAGCCGGGCATCACCGAACGTTTCGAGTTGTTCATCACCGGCCGTGAAATCGCCAACGGCTTCTCGGAGCTGAACGATCCCGAAGACCAGGCGGCGCGCTTTCGCAAGCAGGTCGAACAAAAGGACGCCGGCGACGAGGAAGCCATGTTCTACGACGCCGATTACATTCGTGCGCTTGAATACGGCATGCCCCCGACGGGCGGCTGCGGCATCGGCATCGATCGCCTGATCATGCTGCTCACGGACAGCCCGAATATCCGCGACGTGCTGCTGTTCCCGCACCTGCGGCGCGAAGACTGACCAGCGTCTTTCAGACGCATCCGCAGGCCCTTTCAGCCACGCCCACGCCGGATTTCCCGGGGTCGGCGTGGCTGATGGCTTTCCGACATCCGCGATCGGGACCAAGTTGTTTCATTTGTTAATACGGACGCGTTACGGCCATCCCGTGACGATGGCGCCGAATCTCGGCACAAAGACCGCAAAACCCCGGAATCTGGACGATTTAACCAGACGAAGCCGCATCGATTGGTGAAGTTGGCCGATTTTGACATTACAAGCCGTTACAAATTGACACCCATGTCACCACTTCGGTGAACGACACTACCATCAAGCAGGCTCAAACACAGAATGCCCCTGCACCGTACCGCACGATGGAGAATTGAAAAATGGATAACAATCTGCAACCGCGCCGCATGCATCCGCTGGTCGCCGCTGCCGCCGGCAGCGTGATCCTCGTCAGTCTCGTGGGTGTCGCCGCGATCACCGGCGTACTGCCGCACGCGTCGAGCACCAACGCCCCGGCCACGCAAGGACTGTCCGCTGAACAGCAGGCCCAGCAGGCGCAGGCCGAACAGCAGCAGGCACTGCAAGCTCAGCAGGCACAGCAGGCGCAACAAGCTGAACAGGCGAAGCAGGCACAGGCCGCCGAGCAAGCGTATGAGGCAAGACAGCGTCAGGCGGAAGCCGCGCCGGCCCGCCGCGGCTCAGTGCCGCGTCCGCCGCAGACGGCTCAGCAAGCCTATCCGTCACAAGCGTATCCGTCGCAACGTCAGGCGGCTGCCTGCGCCAGTTGCGGCACCGTCTCGTCCATCGAGCCGATCAAGATCCCCGGCCAGGCGACCGGCATTGGCGCGGTGGGCGGCGCCGTCGCCGGCGGCCTGCTGGGAAACCAGTTCGGGGCCGGTAACGGACGGACGGCCATGACCGTGGTCGGTGCGCTGGGTGGCGGTCTGGCCGGCAACGCCGTTGAGAAGAACGTCCGTTCCGATACGGAATATCGTGTCAACGTGCGCATGGACAACGGCAGCACGCGCTACTTCACGTACAAGGCGGCACCGGGCGTGCAGCCGGGCGATCGCGTCCGCATTGAGAACGGCGGCCTGGTACGCGCCAGCTGACCGATTACGCAATACGCTACGGGGAACAACAAGGCGATCCTTCGGGATCGCCTTTTTTATGGACCTGGGTGCCCATGCGTCACCGCGACGATGGATCGCCCGATCAACGGGCCTCGTCGATCCACGCCATCTGGATCGCTTCCAGAATCTTCTCGCCGCTACGTTTGGGGTCGTCGTTGAACCCCTCAAGGGCGATGACCCACTCGCGCAGATCTACGAAGTTCACCCTTTGCGGATCGATGTCGGGATGTGCGTCAGCCAGCGCAATCGCGATGTCCAGGGAATCAGTCCATTTCATGGGAAGCTCCTGTTGTTCTTTTCCGCCACCCGCGCCGGGCGACGCAAACGCCTTAGTGGTTTTCCTTGGCGTGGTTAATCGAATATTTGGGAATCTCGACGACGAGATCCGTATCCGCCGGCACGCGTGCCTGGCACGACAGGCGCGACGTCGGCTCCAGGCCCCAAGCTTTATCAAGCAGGTCTTCCTCGTCATCCTCGGCGTCTTTCAGCGCATTGAAGCCCTCGCGCACGATCACGTGACACGTGGTGCAAGCACACGACTTTTCGCACGCGTGCTCGATCTCGATATGGTTGGCAAGCAGCGCGTCGCACACGGTGGTGCCCGCTTCGACTTCGAGCACGGCCCCTTCCGGGCACAGCTCGACGTGGGGCAAAACAACAATCTGAGGCATAGTGAAATCCGAGTGTGTTCCTAGAGTGACTTGTCGATGTCGGCGATCGTCCGGCCGGCCAGCGCCGCCCGGATGCTCTTGTCCATGCGGCGCGCGGCAAACGCTTCCGTGGCCTCCGACAGCGCTTCCGTCGCGGCCTTGATGGCGCCCTGATCGTCGCCCGCCGCTTTCGCCCGCAGATCGGCCAGCAAATTGTCGACCACGGCGCGCTCGCTCGCGTCGAGCAAGTCAGCGTCGGCGGCCAGCGCGCTGTCGATCGCAACAATCAGGCGCTCGGCATCGACCTGCTGTTCACGCAACGCACGCGCGCGCATATCGACTTCCGCCGATCCGAAACTGTCCTGCAGCATGCGGGCGATGTCGTCATCGGCCAGACCGTACGACGGCTTGACCGCAATCGACGCTTCCACGCCCGAATGCATCTCCCGCGCCGACACCGACAGCAAACCATCCGCGTCGACCTGATACGTGACACGAATTCGCGCCGCGCCAGCCGTCATCGGCGGAATGCCGCGCAACTCGAAGCGCGCCAGCGAACGGCAATCGGATGCCAGTTCGCGCTCGCCTTGCAGCACGTGAATCGCCATGGCCGTCTGGCCGTCCTTGAACGTGGTGAACTCCTGCGCACGTGCAACCGGAATCGTGGCGTTACGCGGAATGATCTTCTCGACCAGGCCGCCCATCGTCTCCACGCCTAGCGACAGCGGAATGACGTCGAGCAGCAGCCAGTCGTCGCCGGCGGCCTGATTGCCGGCCAGCAAATTGGCCTGCACCGCGGCGCCGAGCGCCACGACCTGATCCGGATCGAGGTCGGTCAGCGGGGGCTGGCCGAAGAACTCGCGCACCGCAGCGCGGACTTGCGGCATCCGTGTCGCGCCGCCCACCAGCACCACGCCCTTCACTTCTTCCGGGCCGATCCCGGCATCGCGCAAGGCCTTGCGCGCGGGACCGATCGTCTTTTGCACCAGCGCCGCGCCAAGCCCCGCGAACGCTTCGCGCGTGAGCGTCAGCAACACCGACTGCCCGCTGCTCAACCTGAACTGGATCGCCGTCGAATCGGCGCTGGACAACGATTCCTTGGCGCTACGCGCATGATCGAGCAGCAGGCGCACATCTTCGGGCGGCAGGTCGCCGTCGAGATGCGCCGCGCCGAGCATCCAGCGGTACACCGCTTGATCGAAGTCATCGCCGCCAAGCGCAGAATCCCCGCCCGTCGCCAGGACCTCGAAGACCCCCTTGGTCAGGCGCAGGATCGAGATATCGAACGTGCCGCCGCCGAGATCGTAGACGGCGTAGATGCCCTCGGCCGCATTGTCCAGGCCGTACGCGATCGCCGCCGCCGTCGGCTCATTGAGCAGCCGCAGCACGTTCAGGCCGGCCAGCTTGGCGGCGTCCTTGGTGGCTTGGCGTTGCGCGTCGTCGAAATACGCCGGCACGGTGATGACCGCGCCGAGCAGATCGTCGCCGAGCGAGTCTTCCGCACGCTGGCGCAGCGTCGCGAGAATCTCGGCCGATACTTCGACCGGGCTCTTCACGCCGTTGGCGGTATTGACCTGCACCATGCCCGGCGCGTCGACGAAGTCGTACGGCGCGTTGTCCGCATGCGCGACGTCGCTCAGGCCGCGGCCCATGAGGCGCTTGACCGACACGATCGTGTTGCGCGGATCGGTGACCGCCGAAGTCTTCGCGTCGTGACCGATCTGGGTGCGGCCGCCGCCGAGATAACGCACGACAGACGGCAGCAGCACGCGGCCTTGTTCATCCGGCAGCACTTCGGCCACGCCGCTACGGACGGCCGCGACCAGCGAATGCGTGGTGCCGAGATCGATCCCCACTGCGAGCCGCCGTTGATGCGGCGCGGGAGACATGCCAGGTTCGGAAATTTGCAGGAGTGCCATCGCTCTACTTCGCGGCCGCGTCAAGCGCGAACCGTCTCATCAGTGAGGCAACGGGTCGGCCTCAGCCGGCCCCGTCACGCATTTTCAAAGTCCTCGATCCGCTGCGCGATGTCCTGCTGCGCGCGCGAGATGAACATCAGTTGGCGCACCGCTTCGGCCGCCGGCCGCCACGCCGCGCTGTCGAGCCAGTCGCCCAGCTTCGCGAGGCGCGTCGCGCGGTCCGCACGCAGATCCGTCGCCAGCGCGTCGAGCGCGCCGATATTCCTGGCCGAGACGGCGTCGTCGATCGCCTCGCGCCACTCCATTTGCTGCATCAGGAAATCGGGCGCCATCGCGGTATTGTTTTCCGCGCCGACGTCGATGCCATGCAGCGTCAGCAGATACGTCGCGCGCTTGAGCGGATCGCGCAGCGTCTGGAACGCCGCATTCGCCTGCGCGGCCCATTGCATCGCCACCCGTTTCTCGGCATCGCTCGCCCGCGCGAAACGGTCCGGATGCACGCGCGATTGCACGGCGCGGTAAGCCGCCTCGAGCGCGGTCATATCGATCGCGAAGCGCTGCGGCAATTCAAACAGCAAGAAATAGTTGTCTGTCAGCGAACTCATCACCTGATCGCCCGGATCACGGCGTGATGTCCGGCTGGTCGATAACCCGCAGGCCATCGCAACCGGGCGCCCCGCGCTGACCCGTGCATCCCGTAAAAAAAGCGGCTCGCGCCGCCTTCGTCAATCGTTTCCGGCCGGACTGTCCGTCGCGTCCGGCGGCTCGCCCCGCTCGCACTTGCGGCATCGCAATGTGGTGCCGAGCATGCTGTCGCGCCCGGCCGCCGTCTGCGTCCATGCGCGCGACTGCCAAGGGGGCTGATGACGGACATGCTGGCCATGACCGCAGGCCAGCACCGCCACCCAATGACCTTCGTCGTCCCGACGGAACCCGACGATAGCCCTCAAGGGCGCGTCAGATGCGGAACGACTCGCCGCAGCCGCACTCATCCTTGACGTTGGGATTGTTGAATCGGAACCCCTCGTTCAGGCCTTCCCGCGCAAAGTCGAGCTCCGTGCCGTCGATGTACGGCAGGCTCTTCGGGTCGACCACGACTTTCACGCCGTGGCTCTCGAAGACGACGTCTTCGGGCGCGAAGTCGTCGGCATACTCGAGCTTGTACGCAAGCCCCGAGCAGCCGGTGGTCTTCACGCCCAGACGCAGGCCCACGCCCTTGCCGCGCCGCGCAATGTAGCGCGAAACGTGCTGCGCGGCCTTTTCGGTCATTGTAATCGCCATGCTGGCTTCACCTTCGACGCTGCGCGCCGCTTACGCGGCTTGCGCGGCTTCACCGTGCTTCTGCTTGTAATCGGCCACGGCCGCCTTGATGGCGTCCTCGGCAAGAATCGAGCAGTGAATCTTCACAGGCGGCAATGCCAATTCCTGAGCGATCTGCGTGTTCTTGATGTCGAGCGCCTGATCGAGGGTCTTGCCCTTGACCCATTCGGTCACGAGCGACGACGATGCAATCGCCGAGCCGCAGCCGTAGGTCTTGAACTTGGCGTCTTCAATCACGCCTTCCTCGTTCACGCGGATCTGCAACTTCATCACGTCGCCGCAAGCCGGCGCGCCGACCATGCCAGTACCGACCGCGTCGTCGCCCTTGTCGAACGAACCGACGTTACGCGGGTTTTCGTAATGATCCAGAACTTCCTTGCTGTACGACATAGCGAACTCCTTGAATTCAGTGTGCGGCCCACTGGATCGAATTCAGATCGACCCCGTCCTTGAACATTTCCCACAGCGGCGACAGATCGCGCAGCTTGCCGATCTTGTGCTGGAGCAGGTCGATCACGTAGTCGACTTCCTGCTCGGTCGTAAAACGGCCAACCGTAAAGCGGATCGAGCTGTGCGCCAGTTCGTCGTTGCGGCCCAGGGCGCGCAGGACATACGATGGTTCCAGCGATGCCGACGTGCAGGCCGAACCCGACGACACGGCGACATCCTTGATCGCCATGATCAGCGATTCGCCTTCGACATAGTTGAAGCTGACGTTCAGGTTGTGCGGCACACGCTTTTCCATGTCGCCGTTGACGTAGACTTCTTCCATTGTCGTCAGGCCGCGCAGCAGGCGATCACGCAACATGCGCACGCGCTCGTTTTCCGCCGCCATTTCTTCACGTGCCAGGCGGAACGCTTCGCCCATGCCCACGATCTGGTGCGTGGCCAGCGTGCCCGAACGCATGCCGCGCTCGTGACCGCCGCCGTGAATCTGCGCTTCAATACGGATACGCGGCTTGCGGCGGACATACAGTGCGCCGATGCCCTTCGGGCCGTAGGTCTTGTGCGCCGAAAACGACATCAGGTCAACGGCCCAGTCGGTCAGGTCGATTTCCATCTTGCCGGTCGCCTGCGCCGCGTCAACGTGGAAAATCACGCCCTTTTCACGGCAGATGCGGCCCAGTTCCGGAATATCCTGAATCACGCCGATTTCGTTGTTGACGGCCATCACCGACGCCAGGATCGTGTCGGGGCGGATCGCCGCCTTGAACGCTTCAATGTCGAGCAGGCCGTCGTCCTTGACGTCAAGGTACGTGACTTCGAAGCCTTCGCGTTCGAGCTCACGCGTGGTATCGAGCACAGCCTTGTGCTCGGTCTTCACCGTAATGAGGTGCTTGCCCTTGCCCTTATAGAAATGCGCCGCGCCCTTGATGGCCAGGTTGTTCGATTCCGTGGCCCCCGAGGTCCAGACGATTTCACGCGGATCCGCTTTCACCAGCTTGGCCACTTCCTCGCGCGCTTCTTCCACGGCTTGCTCCGCCGTCCATCCGAACGAATGGCTGCGCGAAGCCGGGTTACCGAACTGTTCGCGCAGATAGGGCAGCATTTTGTCCACGACGCGCGGGTCGACCGGCGTGGTGGCGCTGTAATCCATGTAGATGGGAAGGTGCAAGGTGTCGTTTTTCATGGGGAAGGTGCTCCAGGATCGTGCCGTGGCGCCTGTTATGAACGGGCCATGTCGAAGACCGAATTCGGAATGCGCGCAGTAATGCCCTGCGCGACGGACGTTTCGCGCGTATCGCGCAACACCGCCGACTGGGACTGCTTGCTGCGTTGCTGCTCGACGAGGTCGCGCAGCGACACCGAATCGAGGTACTCGACCATTTTCTGGTTCAGCGTGGCCCAGAGTTCATGCGTCATGCAGTGGCTGCGGTGGCCATCCTGCCCTTTCTCGCAATTGCCCTTGCTGCCGCACTGGGTAGCGTCGAGCGGCTCGTCGACCGCTATAATGATGTCGGCCACCGTCACTTCCTCGGCACGCCGAGCCAGACTGTAACCGCCGCCCGGCCCACGCACGCTCTCCACGATCTCGTGGCGGCGCAGCTTGCCGAACAACTGTTCCAGGTAGGACAGGGAAATGCGCTGGCGTTGACTAATGCCCGCAAGCGTCACGGGACCCGCGTCCTGGCGCATGGCCAGGTCGATCATCGCCGTGACGGCGAAACGGCCTTTCGTGGTAAGTCTCATGATGCAGGGCTTTAATCTCGACTATTTTCGTCAAGTATAAATTCCCCACGAATTTAGTCAAGTTCTTCTGGCGTATTTTTTGCGGCAATTTCCGACGGCCCCCTGCGATGACCGGAGAAATCCGTCCCGGGCGCCCCAAAACAGGCGGCAAATGCCGCGCGATGTCAGCCGGATTCGCGCAAGCGGCGCAACAAGCCTTCGCAGGCGTCTTCGACGTAATCGAGGACCGTCTCGAAACTGCCGCGTTCCCCGTAATAGGGATCAGGCACCTCGGTGGCGTCGTGACGCGTGGCAAAATCCATGAGACGTACGATCTTGTGGCGCCGGGCCGGCGGGCAACGCCGCTGCAGTTCCGCAAAATTGGCGTCGTCCATCGCCACGATCCAGTCGAAAGCATCGAAATCGCCCGCTTCGACCGCACGTGCGCGCAACGTGCTGAGGTCATAGCCCCGGCGCAGCGCCGCCGCCTGGGAGCGCGGGTCCGGCGGATGACCGAGATGATAGCCGTGCGTTCCCGCGGAGTCGACCGTGACGATGCCGCACAGCCCCGCGTCTGCCACCCGCTGGCGAAAGACGCCGTCCGCCGTAGGCGATCGGCAAATATTGCCCATGCAAACGAAGAGAACGGAAGTCGGCTTCATGACGACGTCGGCACCAATTCGCTGGCGCCGTCGGTGCCGAACACCAGCGCCTTGACATGCAGCAGCTGGTCGCGCGTCTGCGCCGCCTTCTCGAACTCGAGATTCCTGGCGTGATCGAGCATCTGCTTTTCGAGTTTCTTGATTTCGCGCGCCAATTGCTTCTCCGACATATCCTGGTAGCGCGCCTGTTCCACCGCATCGGCCTGTTCGGCACGCGCAACGTCCGCGTCGTAGACGCCGTCGATGATGTCCTTGATGCGCTTCTTCACGCCCGTCGGCACAATGCCGTGCGCAACGTTGTGCGCTTCCTGCTTGGCGCGGCGGCGTTCCGTCTCCGAAATCGCGCGCTTCATCGAATCCGTCATCTTGTCCGCGTAAAGGATTGCGGTCCCGTTGACGTTGCGCGCGGCCCGCCCGATCGTCTGGATCAGCGAACGTTCGGCACGCAGAAAGCCCTCCTTGTCCGCGTCGAGTATGGCGACCAGCGACACTTCCGGGATATCGAGCCCCTCACGCAGCAAGTTGATGCCGACCAGGACGTCGAATGTGCCCAGGCGCAGGTCCCGGATGATCTCCACGCGCTCGACAGTGTCAATGTCGCTGTGCAGGTAGCGCACCTTCACGCCGTTGTCCGACAGGTATTCGGTCAACTGCTCGGCCATGCGTTTGGTCAGCGTCGTGACCAGCACGCGCTCGCCTTCCTTCGTGCGCAGGTTGATTTCCGAGAGGACGTCGTCGACCTGCGTGCGCGCCGGACGCACGTGAATGATCGGGTCGACGAGCCCCGTCGGCCGCACGACCTGCTCCACGACTTGCCCGGTCCGTTTGCTCTCATAATCAGCCGGCGTCGCGGAGACGAAGATGGCCTGACGCATCTTGCGCTCGTACTCGGCAAACTTCAGCGGACGGTTATCCAGCGCCGACGGCAGGCGGAAACCGTAGTTCACGAGATTTTCCTTGCGTGCGCGGTCACCGTTGTACATGCCGTTGAACTGGCCGATCAGCACGTGCGATTCATCGAGAAACATTAGCGCGTCGCCGGGCAGATAATCGACCAGCGTCGGCGGCGGCTCGCCTGGCGCGGCGCCGCTCAAATGGCGCGAATAGTTCTCGATGCCCTTGCAGAAGCCCAGTTCCTGCAACATCTCCAGATCGAATCGCGTGCGTTGCTCCAGGCGCTGCGCCTCCACCAGCTTGCTCTCCTTGTAGAAGAAATCGAGCCGTTCTCGCAGTTCGTCCTTGATGTTCTCGATCGCGCGCAGCACGGTGTCGCGCGGCGTCACGTAGTGCGACGACGGATAGACGGTGAAGCGAGGAATCTTCTGGCGGATGCGCCCCGTGAGCGGATCGAACATCTGCAATGTGTCGACTTCGTCGTCGAAAAGCTCAACGCGCACCGCCAGCTCGGCGTGCTCCGCCGGGAAAATGTCGATCGTGTCGCCGCGCACACGAAACGTGCCACGCGCAAAGTCGGTTTCGTTACGGGTGTATTGCATTGCGATCAGACGCGCGATGATGTCGCGCTGGCCGATCTTGTCACCATGGCGCAGCGTCAGGATCATCTGGTGGTATTCGGTCGGATTGCCGATACCATAGATGGCCGAGACCGTCGCCACGATCACCACGTCGCGCCGTTCGAGCAGGCTTTTCGTCGCCGACAGGCGCATCTGCTCGATGTGCTCGTTGATCGATGAATCCTTCTCGATGAAGAGATCGCGCTGCGGCACATACGCTTCCGGCTGGTAGTAGTCGTAGTACGAGACGAAATACTCGACGGCATTGCGGGGAAAGAACTCCCGGAATTCCGAATAAAGCTGAGCCGCCAGCGTCTTGTTAGGCGCGAAGACGATCGCCGGACGCCCCATGCGCGCGATCACGTTGGCCATCGTGAAGGTCTTGCCCGAGCCGGTCACACCCAGCAGCGTCTGGAACGCAAGCCCGTCCTCGATGCCCTCGGTCAGTTGCCGAATGGCTTCCGGCTGATCGCCTGCGGGCGGAAACGGACAATAGAGCTGGTACGGGGAATCGGGAAACGTCAGGAACTTGCTCTCGTCGATCTCTTCGTCTACCACGTGCGGATGGGTCATGTTGGGCGATCCGGCTGGGCCGGCGGGCAGGAAATCGAATTCATTATTCTAGCGCGATCGGTCCGGGCAGGCGCCGGGCCCGGATTTGCGGCTGGGGGCAGCCTGATATCCCGGGGCCAGCGGGGGCTTATCGAAGGTTTTGCCACGATTTCGCCCAAGCGGGCACATCTTCGCTAAAATACCCCGTTGGGCCGATGATGCGTAAGTTGCCGCCGACCCGCGCTTTTTTCAAACTCCCTGCCTTCGAGCCGTCGAAATGACCCTCTTTTCCGCCGTTGAACTCGCCCCGCGCGATCCGATCCTTGGCCTGAACGAAGCCTTCAATGCCGATACCCGTCCCAGTAAAGTGAACCTGGGCGTGGGTGTGTACTTCGACGCGAACGGCAAACTGCCGCTGCTGCGCGCCGTGCAGGAAGCTGAAAAACAACGCGTGGCTGCCGGATTGCCGCGCGGCTACCTGCCTATCGACGGGATCGCCGCCTACGACAAGGCAGTTCAGGAAATGCTGTTCGGCAAGGATTCGGCGCTGCTGGCCGAAGGCCGCATCGTCACAGCCCAGGCCCTGGGCGGCACCGGCGCATTGAAGATCGGCGCCGACTTCCTCAAGCAACTGAACCCGAATTCGCAAGTCGCCATCAGCGACCCGAGCTGGGAAAACCACCGCGCCCTGTTCACGTCGGCCGGCTTCAACGTCGTGTCGTATCCGTATTACGACGCGCATACGCATGGGGTGAACCTCCCCGGCATGCTGGACATGCTGAATAAGGAACCGGCCGGCACGGTCGTCGTCCTCCACGCATGCTGCCATAACCCCACCGGCGTCGATCTGACCATCGACCAGTGGGCGCAGGTCGTCGAAGTCGTGAAGGCCCGCCAGCTCGTGCCGTTCCTCGACATCGCTTACCAGGGATTTGGCGATGGCATCGACGCTGACGCCGCCGTGGTGCGCCTGTTCGCCAATTCGGGCCTCAACTTCTTCGTCTCGAGCTCGTTCTCGAAGTCGTTCTCGCTGTATGGCGAACGCGTTGGCGCGCTGTCGATCGTCACGTCGAGCAAGGACGAAAGCGACCGCGTGCTGTCGCAGCTCAAGCGCGTCATCCGCACCAACTACTCGAACCCGCCGACGCATGGCGGCGCCGTGGTCGCGGCCGTGTTGGCCAACGCCGAACTGCGCGCCCTGTGGGAAGAGGAACTGGCCGAAATGCGTGAACGCATTCGCGCCATGCGCTTCGCGCTCGTCGAGAAGCTGCGCGCTCACGGCGTCGAGCGCGATTTCTCTTTCGTCATCAAGCAACGCGGCATGTTCTCGTATTCGGGCCTGACCGCCGACCAGGTCGAACGGCTGCGCGACGATTTCGGCATCTACGCGGTCTCGACCGGCCGCATCTGCGTCGCCGCGCTCAACGACAAGAACATCGACCATGTCGTGTCGGCGATTGCACAAGTGATCCGGTAAGCGAAAATCACACGCCTCACAGCGCTTTTGCCGCCATTACCGGCCGTGAAGTGCTTGAAAAGCCCGCCCATGGCGGGCTTTTTTCTTTGTCTGCGCCCTCGCGGCGCCGCTTGCGCCAAATCCATCATGCTGCACCGCAAGATCGATAGTTATAATCAATGACCTTGATCTGCCTAAACTATTGCACCATATACAACACGTCATGTCATCGGCGTATGCTGCATTGCACACACGCACAAATGACTGCATAATTTAGCGGATCCCCCGTGCCCTTGAGGCAAAGGCAATAATATGTTGTATCAGATTCATGAATACAATCGCGCGTGGCTCAACCCGCTGACCACGTGGGCCAAGGCCGCGGCCGCCACTTTCGTCAACCCCGCGAGCCCGCTTGCACTCGTTCCGGGCGCGCCGCGCATTGCCGCCAGTTATGAGCTGCTGTACCGGCTTGGCAAGGCCTATGAAAAGCCGGAATTCGACATTCGGGCAGTCGAAGTCGAGGGGCACAAGATCCCGGTCGTCGAAATGGTGGCGATGGAAAAGCCGTTTTGCCGCCTGCTGCGGTTCAAGCGCTACGCGGATGACGCAAGTGCGGTCGGCCACCTGAAAGACGACCCGGTGGTGCTGGTGTGCGCGCCCCTGTCGGGCCACCATGCCACGCTGCTGCGCGACACCGTGCGTACGCTGCTCAAGGATCACAAGGTCTACATCACCGACTGGAATGACGCCCGCATGGTGCCGACCGAAGAGGGCGCGTTCCATCTGGACGATTACGTTGCGTACATCCAGGACTTCATCCGTTATATCGGTGCCGAAAATCTGCACGTGATCTCGGTGTGCCAGCCGACCGTGCCGGTGCTCGCCGCGATTTCGTTGATGGCGAGCAATGGCGAAGTGACGCCGAAGTCCATGACGATGATGGGCGGCCCGATCGACGCGCGCAAGAGCCCGACGTCGGTCAATTCGCTCGCCACGAACAAATCGTACGAATGGTTCGAGAATCACGTGATCTACGCCGTGCCGCCGAACTATCCGGGCGCCGGCCGTCTCGTGTATCCGGGCTTTCTGCAGCATGCCGGCTTCGTCGCCATGAATCCGGACCGCCACCTGAATTCGCACTGGGACTTCTATCTCGACCTGCTGCGCGGCGATAATGACGACGCCGAAGCCCACCGCCGTTTCTACGATGAATACAACGCCGTGCTCGACATGGCCGCCGAGTATTATCTGGATACGATCAAGACGGTGTTCCAGGACTTCAGCCTGGCGCGCGGGACGTGGGATGTGAATGGCCAGCGGGTGAAACCGGAGGACATCAAGTCGACGGCGCTGTTTACGATCGAAGGCGAACTCGACGATATCTCCGGCAGCGGCCAGACCGAAGCCGCACACGAACTGTGCGCGGGCATTCCGGCCAAGCGCCGTCAGCATTTCACGGCACCCCAGTGCGGCCATTACGGCATCTTCTCCGGCAGCCGTTGGCGCAACGTCATCTATCCGCAGATTCGCGACTTCATCAAGAAGTACGACTGACGCACCCCATCGACGATCATTGACACGCCGCGCCTTCGAGGGCGTGGCGTGTCATGCCGTCATTTCACTCGCAAGTAGTCGAGCAGCACCTGCGTGTTGAATGCTGTGTACGCCGATCGGGCATCAGGCGCCATCAGATCGCGCCCCATCACCGTTGCCAGCGTGTGGCGGTTCGACATTAGGTAATATCCCAGCGCCGAAATCGTGACATACAGGTGCACGGGATCGACATCGCTGCGAATTTCCCCGCTCGCCTCGCCCCGTTTCAGGATGCTCGCCAGCATGTCGACGATCGGCGACACCAATGCGCGAATCTGCGGCGATTCGTGCATGTGCCGCGCCTCGTGCAGATTCTCGTTGTTGATGAGGCGAATCAGTTCCGGATGCGCGGCGTAATAGTCCCAGATGAAATGCGCCAGCGCCGAGACTGCAGCGAGCGGCGCCAAAGCATCCAGATTCAGTGCGTGCTCCGCGCGGTTGAAGGCCAGGTAAACGTCCTCCAGAACGGCCGTGTAAAGCTGATCCTTGTTGCCGTAGTAGTAATAGAGCATGCGCTCGTTGATGTCCGCCCGGCGGGCGATACTGTCAACCCGCGCGCCGGAGAGGCCGCGTTCGGCGAATTCCTCCGTCGCCGCAGCAAGAATACGCTGGCGCGTGCGTTCGGGATCCCGCTTGATCTTCTGGGAGGTGTCTGGCATCGTCATGAGCAGCCCGGTCGTTCTCAACGGGCGGAATTATGGCATAACGATTTCTGCGTTTCGTCAAAACGGATTCATGTTTCGACAAAATCAAGGATAATTCGGGTTTAGCCGAATCCCCGCATACGACGTGTCCGAAGTCAGCGCGCTCGCCGAGCGCATCGATTCCCTGTTGCCGCAAACCCAGTGCACGAAGTGCGGCTATGCCGGTTGCCGCCCGTACGCCGAGGCCATCGCATCCGGCGCCGCCGCCTACAACCAGTGTCCGCCGGGCGGGGCCGAAGGCGTTGCCCGGCTTGCCAGGTTGCTCGGCAAGCCGGTGATTCCGCTCAACCCCGAGAACGGCGCCGAACGTCCGCGGCCGCGCGCCGTCATCGACGAATCGCTTTGCATCGGCTGTACCCTCTGCCTGCAGGCCTGCCCGGTCGACGCGATTGCCGGCGCGCCGAAGCAGATGCACACCGTGATTGCCGATCTCTGCACGGGCTGCGACCTTTGTGTGCCACCCTGCCCGGTCGATTGCATCGAGATGATCCCGGTGACCGGCGAGCGCACCGGCTGGGATGCCTGGTCGCAAGCCGAAGCCGACGCCGCGCGCGCGAACTACGAGGGACGCCAACGCCGCCTCGCCCTTGAAAAGGCCGAGCGCGAGGCAAGGCTCGCGGCGCGTGCCGCGCGCTCGGCGGCGGGCGCGCCGCCTGCAGCCGCTGCATCGGATACGTCCGAAATATCAGCCCCCGGCAAAGCATCAAGCGTCCCTGCAATGCCCGGCGGCGTACCTCAGGACGAAGCCGCGGCCGCCGCCGCACGCAAGCAGGCCATCATCCAGGCCGCCCTCGAACGTGCCCGCCAGAAAAAGACGGCCCTCGCCGAGCAAGGGCTCGCGCCGAAGAATACCGAGAATGTCAGCGCCGAGGTCCAGGCGCAGATCGATGAGGCCGAGGCGCGCCGCCGCCGGCTCGGCATGGCCGCGCCCGAGGGCAAGCCGCCCGCAAAACCCTGATCCGCGGCGGCCACGATGGCCATCCGCGTTGCCCCGAAGTCATTTCCGCCGATGAACGCAGCCAAACGACGCGCCCTCTTTGAAACGCTGCAGCAGCACAATCCGAACCCCACGACGGAGCTGGAGTACACGTCGCCGTTCGAGTTGCTGATCGCCGTGCTGCTCTCCGCCCAGGCGACCGACGTGTCGGTCAACAAGGCCACGCGCAAGCTGTATGCCGTCGCCAATACCCCTGCAAAAATGCTGGCGCTGGGCGAAGCCGGGGTGTCGGATTACATCAAGACGATCGGTCTGTACCGCACGAAAGCCAAAAACGTGATGGTCACGTGCCAGCTGCTCCTGTCCCGGCACGCCGGCGAGGTGCCGCGTTCGCGCGAAGCGCTCGAAGCGCTGCCGGGCGTCGGCCGCAAGACAGCCAACGTCGTGCTCAACACCGCCTTCGGTGAAGACACGATCGCCGTGGACACGCATATTTTCCGCGTCGCGAATCGCACGGGACTGGCGCCGGGCAAGGATCCCCTTGCCGTCGAACTGGCCCTCGAACGTGTGACGCCAGCGGAATTCAAGCACGACGCCCATCACTGGCTGATCCTGCACGGCCGCTACGTGTGCAAGGCACGCACGCCGGAGTGCTGGCATTGCGCCATCGAGGCGCTGTGCGAATTCCAACCGAAGACGGCGGCGCCCAAGCGGTAACGCGCGAGCGCCGGGCTTCGGCAGGGGTTCGCTTCAGGCTGGCACCGGCGGCGACCGGTCGCGCGTCGACAACCATGCGACACCGGCCAGGATCAATGCCCCGCCACAAAGCTGGGCCACACTGAGCGTCTCGCCGAGCAGCCACGCCGCCAACAGCACCGTGACGACCGGCTCGAGCGTCGAGAGCATCGACGCGCGTCCCGCGCCGAGCCGTTGCAGGCCGGCAAAGAACGTCAGGATGGCAACGACGGTCGAGAACACGGCAATCGCCGCCAATGCCGCCCAGCCCGCCCCCGCTGCCGGCCATTGCAATGGCGCGCCGGCCGCCGTGCGCCACAATGCCATGGCGCCGAACGACAGGGTCGCCGCGCCGCACACGACCGTAGCCGTCACGCGGGCATCCATGTCGCGCGTCACGCGCGCGCCGATCACGATGTAGCAGGAGTAGATGAGCGCCGCGCAAATGGCGAGCGCCATGCCGAGCGGCTGGCCGGCGCCCCCGCCCACAGTCAGCGCACTGCCGGCGGAACACAGCACCAGCGCGCCGATTTTCACGGGCGTCAACTTTTCGCGCAGGAATACCGCAGCGAGCAAAGTGACGAAAAACGGGTACAGGTACAGCAGCAACGCCACGAGACTGGCTTGTGCATACTGCAACGCGCCGAAATAACACAGCGATTGCCCGACATACCCGAGGCCGCCCATCAGCGCGACCGCGACCAGCCGGCGAGGCGGCGGCAGCGCCACACGTTGCCAGCGCAGCCAGCCGGCAAGCAGCACGAAAGCCACAAAAAACCGGAACAGCAGCATCGCGAAGATGTCGGCCCCGGCGTAGCTCGCCGCCCGCGCGAAAATCGCCATCGCGCCGAAGCACGACGCAGACACGACAATCAGCGCGACACCCTGCCACAGCGAGGCGGCATGCCCCTGGGAGGTCACGGGAGGCGATGGCGGAATGCGCTGGCTTTGCGGCATAGTTTCGCGTTTTGAGGGACAATGCGATTTTGGCCCGCGTGAGGCGCCGCCGGCCGTCAATTGGCCGCCGCACGACGCCCCGGGCAGTGCCGGACCCGCCATTGTAGCGGCAACGGCAATCCAACCCCACGGAGCTGTCATGTTCAACCCGAGCCGCGACGAAGTGCGGCAATTCTTCTGCGCCACTTGGCAAAAGCAAAAAAGTGGCAGCATTCTCACACCGCTCGAAACGATCGCGGCTGACTGGATTACCGAACACCCCGAATATCATGGCGCGCTTGGCGACAGTGAAGACGCGACGGCGCGCGACTATTCACCGGAAGCGGGACAGACGAATCCGTTTCTCCATCTGTCGATGCACCTCGCGATCAGCGAGCAGGTGTCCATCGACCAGCCACCCGGCATCCGCGCCGCCTGTGAACGGCTGACGCAACGGCTCGACTCGCCGCACGAAGCGCAGCACCGCATCATGGAATGCCTGGGGCAAACGCTGTGGGAAGCACAGCGCAGCGGTCTGCCGCCCGATTCGGACGCCTATCTGGCCCGCATCGAACAGGAAGCTTCGCGGTAATCTCCCGCAGGCTTCCCGGCCCGGCACGCCGCCGCCCTGCCCCGTGCCGGGGCGGGTCCGCTTACTTGCGGGTGATGAGATCGCCGGGCAGCGATTCGATGTACGCAGCGATGTCCTTCAGCTCTTGCGTGGTGAACGGACGCGGCTTGCCGTCCTTGCCCGTGACTGCCGGATTCGACAAGACCTGCGTTTTCATGATCGCGTTGCTGCGGCCATAGATGAGGCTGGCCTCGTTCTGATACGCGCGCAGCGCGTTGTAGACGTAATCGGCGTATTGACCCGCCAGCTTCGGATATTCCGGGCTGACAGGCGCATTGAGATTGGCGCCGTGGCACGCAACGCACATGCCCTTGTCGACCAGCGCCTTGCCTGCCGCGACATCCGCCGCGTGTGCGGACAATGCGCTGCCCATTGCCAATGCCGCCGCAGCGGCTGCGAATGCCATCGATTTCTTCATGGTGAGCTCCTCGGCCACGCGCCGTTATTTCTGGGGATTGACCGGGGTGGTCGCCGTTTGCTGCGCGTAATACGCGGCAATGTCGACGATTTCCTGTTCGGTCAGCGTGGCGGCGATGCCATGCATCGTCTGGAACTTCCGATCGCCCTTGGCATATTCCTTCAGGGCATTTTCGATGTACTTCGCATTCTGCCCACCGAGCTTGGGCACGTGATACACCTCGGGAAACGCGGTCCGGTAGTCGGCGATGCCGTGGCAGCCGATACACATGGCCACCTTGTCCTTCGCCGCCTCGGGGTTAGCCTTCAGTTCGGCCGCATGGAGCGCCGTGCTGCCCACTGCCAGCGCCATCATCGTGAGGAACTTTTTCATGGTCTTCTTGGGAACGATTAGTTTGGTATTTCGGCCCGCCACACACGATCGGCCACGTTGACTCCAAAGGCGGCCGCCCGGAAAAAAGCCATTGATTGTAACCCAGCCGAACCCTCACGGTCCATTTGGGGCCGACCCGCAGACGCCGTTGTGCGAAACGCCGGCAAGTCAGCCGCGACAAGCGCTTGCGTGCAGTTGCGGCGCGCGGTATGCGCAATGTCTTATACTGAACTTTTTAACAGTTTCGATTTCCGCGGACTCCGGCTCATCATGCGCTTCGAAGGCTCTTCCCAGTACGTCGCCACCGACGACCTCAAGCTCGCCGTCAACGCGGCCGCCACGCTGCAGCGGCCGCTCCTGATCAAGGGCGAGCCCGGCACCGGCAAAACCATGCTCGCGGAAGAAGTCGCCGCCGCGCTCGGCATGCCGCTGTTGCAATGGCATATCAAGTCGACGACCAAGGCCCAGCAAGGGCTGTACGAATACGACGCGGTGTCGCGCCTGCGCGATTCGCAGTTGGGCGACGAGCGTGTACGCGAGATCGGCAACTACATCGTCAAGGGCGTGCTGTGGCAAGCGTTCGCCGCCGAAGAACGGACCGTACTGCTGATCGACGAAATCGACAAGGCCGACATCGAGTTCCCGAACGACTTGCTGCGCGAACTCGACCGCATGGAATTCCATGTGTACGAAACGCGCGAAATGGTGCGCGCGCGCCATCGTCCGCTCGTCATCATCACGTCGAACAACGAGAAAGAATTGCCCGACGCCTTTCTGCGCCGCTGCTTCTTCCACTACATCAAGTTCCCGGACCCGGCGACGATGCAGTCGATCATCGACGTGCATTTTCCGAATATCCGCCGCGAACTGGTGAGCGCCGCGCTGTCGACATTCTTTGAAGTGCGCGATATCCCGGGCCTGAAGAAGAAGCCGTCGACATCGGAACTGCTCGACTGGCTCAAGTTGTTGATGGCCGAGGAAATCGGTCCGGAGGCACTGCGCAGCACCGACAACAAGCTCGCGATCCCGCCACTGCATGGCGCGCTGCTCAAGAACGAGCAGGATGTGCACCTGTTCGAGCGCCTCGTGTTCATGAACCGCGCCAACCGTTGAGCACCGCGATGTTTCCCGCCACGCCCTCCCCGCGATCGAGAACGTCTAACGCAAGACGGATGCCGAAGCCATGCTGACCGACTTTTTCTACACCTTGCGCGCGGCCAGGCTGCCGGTCTCGGTCAAGGAATATCTGAGCCTGCTCGAAGCGTTGCAGCAGCAGGTCATCGCGCCGTCGCTCGACGAGTTCTACTATCTGGCACGCATGACGCTGGTCAAGGACGAGAAGCATTTCGACAAGTTCGACCAGGCGTTCGGCAGCTATTTCAAGGGTGTGCAGGCCGCCGTCGATGTGATGGGCGAGGTGCCGCTCGAGTGGCTCAAGAAGAAGATGCAACGCGAGCTGACGCCGGAAGACAAGGCGAAGATCGAGGCGATGGGCGGCATCGACAAGCTGATGGAACGCCTTCAGCAGTTGTTCGACGAACAGAAAGGCCGTCATGAAGGCGGCAGCAAATGGATCGGCACCGGCGGCACGTCGCCGTTCGGCAACGGCGGGTTCAACCCCGAGGGCATCCGCATCGGCGGCCAGAGCAATGGCAATCGCACCGCGGTCAAGGTGTGGGAAAAGCGCGCCTATCGCGATTACGACGACACGGTCGAACTCGGCACGCGCAACATCAAGGTGGCGCTGCGCCGCCTGCGCAAGTTCGCGCGCGAAGGGGCCGCAGAGGAGCTCGATCTCGACGGCACGATCCGCAGCACGGCCGCCAACGCCGGGTGGCTCGATCTCAAGTTGGTGCCTGAGCGGCACAATAATGTGAAAGTGCTGATGCTGCTCGATGTCGGGGGGTCGATGGACGACCACATCGCGCGCACCGAGGAGCTGTTCTCGGCGGCGAAATCCGAATTCAAGCATCTTGAGTTCTTTTACTTCCACAATTGCGTCTACGATTACCTCTGGCGTCAGAACCGTCGGCGTCATGCCGAACGATTCGAGACGTGGGACGTACTGCGCAAGTATCCGCCGGACTACAAGCTGATTTTCGTCGGCGACGCGACGATGAGCCCGTATGAGGTGCTGCAACCCGGCGGGTCCGTCGAGTACAACAACCGGGAAGCCGGCGCGGTGTGGCTGCGCCGTTTCGCCGATCGGTTCCCGCATCACGCCTGGCTCAATCCCGAACCCGAAGGCCTGTGGCAGTATCGCCAGTCGGTCGGCGTGATTCGTCAGTTGCTGGCCAACCGCATGTATCCGATCACGCTCGCCGGCCTCGAAGCCGCGATGCGCGTGCTGAGCAAGTAAGACCCGCCTTTTTCAAGACACACGCGCCCGCCCCGATGACTGCTCCGAGTCCCACGCAGCCCCTGCCGCCCTTGCGGCCGCTGGCCGACACATCGCCGTCGGCTATCGTCGCCGGTTTCGTCGCGATGATGACCGGCTACACCAGTTCCCTGATCCTGATGTTCCAGGCAGGCCAGGCCGCGCACCTCAGCCCGGGGCAGATTTCGTCGTGGATCTGGGCGCTGTCAATCGGCATGGGCGTCACGACCATTGGCCTGTCGCTGCGATACCGCACGCCCGTCGTCATCGCATGGTCGACGCCGGGCGCGGCGCTGCTGATCACATCGCTCGCGGGTGTGCCCTATGGCGAGGCCATCGGCGCGTTCATTGTGTGCAATCTGCTGATCGCCGTGTGCGGGCTGACCGGCGGCTTCGAGACGATCATGCGGCGCGTGCCGCCCGCGCTGGCGGCCGCGCTGCTCGCAGGCATCCTGTTCCGTATCGGCCTGGAAATCTTCGTCGCCGCACAGCACCAGACGGCGCTCGTGCTGGCGATGTTCTTCACCTACCTGATCGTCAAGCGCGTGGCGTCGCGTTACGCGATTCTGGCGTCGCTGATCGTCGGCACGATCACGGCCGGCGCGCTCGGGCTGCTCGACTTCAGTCACTTCGATATCGCGCTGGCCAAGCCGGTCTGGACCACGCCATCGTTCTCGCTGGCGGCCACGATCAGCATTGCCATTCCATTATTCGTCGTGGCGATGGCCTCGCAGAATGTGCCGGGGCTCGCGGTGCTGCGCGCCGACGGTTATCACGTACCTGCCTCGCCGCTGATTTCGACGACGGGCATCACGTCGGTGCTGCTCGCGCCGTTCGGCTCGCACGGTATCCATCTCGCGGCCATCACGGCGGCCATCTGCACGGGACGGGAAGCACACGAGGATCCGGCCAAGCGATATACGGCGGCGGTATGGTGCGGCGTGTTCTACCTGGTCGCCGGCACGTTTGGCGCGACCATCGCGGCCTTGTTCGCAGCGTTTCCGAAGGCGCTGGTCGTGTCCATCGCCGCGCTGGCGCTGTTCGGCTCCATCATGACCGGGCTCGCCAACGCCATGCACGACACGCGGCAACGCGAAGCGGCGCTGATCACGTTCATGGTGACGGCATCGGGACTGACCTTGCTGTCGATCGGCTCGGCGTTCTGGGGCTTGATCGCCGGGGTCGTGACGCTGGCGATTCTGAACTGGAAGCGTGCCTGAAGCGGTAAAATCGCGGCCACGCATTTAACGGATATCCGGAGTCTCAACGTGATTCAAGTCAGCACATCCTTCAAGGAAAATCTCGCACAATTGCCGTCCATTGAGGCGATCGAGCGCATCGATCTGGTCGACGCTGCGGGCGCGGTCGTGGCCTCCATCGAGAACAAGCCAGGCAAGCAAGGCTCGCTGGCCGTGTACACCTACGTGCAACAGCAATTCGGCACGCTCGATGTGAATGCCGCAGAGCATGCGCTCGCGGTGTTCGGGGAGCACACCGCGGACGCGCGCGCCAACCGTGGCGCGCACCCGAATATCGACCGCTTGCTCGATATCGTCGCCGGCAGCACGCCGCTCGAAATTCGTGTTGTGCCGCGCGCCTGACACAAGCGCCACGCGTAAAAAAGCCAGCCTCACGAGGGCTGGCTTTTTTGTTGGATGACGGCGCAGGTCAGATCGTCAGGGTCGTCCCGCCGTCGCCATTGGCCGAACGCAACTGCTTGACCCAACGCTTGGCCGGCAGGCCGGTAGCCGCTTCAACGATTTTTGCGCGGGCCTCGACATCCTTCCATTCGACCGACAGCTGCGGACCGTTGAACGCCAGGACGATGATGTTGCCGTCGTGCACTTCCGGGAAGAAAAGCACGCGGTCGTCAAACGCCTGCTTCAGGCGGCGGATGTTCTTCGGAAAGCTGGCATGATCGCCAAAGAGGTTCATCGTCAGCATGCCCGGCGCCGTCAGGAGCGAACGGCACGCCTTGTAGAACGCCGGGCTGTCGAGCACCGGACCGCGCGCGGTGGCATCGTACAGATCGATCTGCACCACGTCGGCCGTGCCATGACGCGACGCGTCCGTGACGAAATCCCATGCGTCGCCTTCAATGACCGTCAGGCGGCGATCGTCGTCCGGCAACTGGAACATGCTGCGCGCCGCCACGACAACCGCCGGGTTCAATTCGACCGCCGTGGTTTGCGTGCGCTTGAATTGCTGGTGGCAAAACTTCGTCAGGGATCCCGTGCCCAAACCCAGCTGGACCACTTGCTTCGGGGCGCGCATGAACAGCAGCCACGCCATCATCTGCTGGGCATATTCCAGCTCGATGCGGTCCGGCTTCGACAGACGCATGGCGCCTTGCACCCACTCGGTGCCGAAGTGCAGATAGCGCACGCCACCGAGCTCGGAGAAGGTCACCGGCGCATAACGCGGCGTGTAGCGGGGACGGCTCTCACGCGCGAACGCGTCAGCTTCGATGGATTTGCGTTTGATCAGAGTGGTCATACGGCCTGCAGTAGTAATCGAAATCAGCGGCGAGCGAAAAGCGCTTCCGCAAAAAACAAAAAACCTGCGGGGTGACATACCACGCAGGTCTGAAGACGTAAAGGTGAAGCATTGCGCCGCGCAAGTCAAGCGCAGATTCAGGCAGTCGCCGCCTCCAGCTTGAATTGCCCGACGACGTCAGCCAGTTTGTACGCATGGTCGCGCAGTGAGTTGGCCGCCGCCGCGGACTGTTCGACCAGCGCGGCATTCTGTTGGGTCACCTGGTCGATCTGCGCGACCGCCTGATTGATTTGCTCAACCCCCGAACTCTGCTCAGCGGTCGCGCTGGAGATTTCGGCGATGACGCCGTTGACTCGCTCCACGTTCGCGACCACCTGGGTCATTGTCTCGCCGGCACTTTGCACCAGACCGGCACCCGCACCCACCTGTTCGCCGGAAACATCGATCAGGTTCTTGATCTCCTTTGCCGCCGTCGCACTGCGCTGGGCCAGGCTTCGTACCTCGCTGGCGACAACGGCAAAGCCGCGCCCTTGCTCACCCGCACGCGCCGCTTCGACCGCGGCGTTCAACGCAAGAATGTTGGTCTGGAAAGCGATACCGTCGATCACGCCAATGATGTCGGCAATCTTCTCGGAGGCGTTGGCAATGCCATTCATGGTCGAGACGACGTTGGCAACCGCCCCGCCGCCCTCGATGGCAACGCGCGACGCCTCGGACGACAGCTTGGCGGCCTCGTTTGCCGCATCTGCCGACGACCGCACCGCGCCGGCCAGTTGCTCCATCGACGCAGCCGTCTCCTGCAGGCTGGACGCCATTTGTTCCGTCCGACTCGACAGATCGAGATTCCCTGCGGCGATTTCGGCGGCCGCGACCTTGACCATCTCACTGGAGGTGCGGATCTCTCGCAAGGTCAGCGCCATTTTTTCGACGAAGGTATTGAAGGACTTTGCGATCTGCGCGACCTCGTCGTCCCCGGCATCGGGGAGACGCCGGCTGAGATCGCCACTGCCGGAACTGATGTCGTCCAGGGCATCGCGAACGGTCGAGAGCCGGCGGAATGCGGTTGCCGTCAGCATGCCGATGGCGAGCGCAGCGACCAGGGCCACCAGCACGACCGCGATCGCCGACGTTCGCACGACGCTGCGCATGCCGGCCGTGGCGTCGGCGATATCCAGTGCGACGACAAGATTCCAGTCCGTGCCTCGAATGGGCTGCACCTGCAGCAGTTTCGCTGCACCGTCCAGTTCGAACGTTTTGGGCTCCGCGCCGGCCGCCAGCGCGTTGATGGTTTCCGGTTTCAGGTCCGGAGACCACTCGGTCGCCGGCTTGCGAAGCAACTTCTCGTCGGAATGCGCAAGCATCAGGCCGTCACGATTGACAACGAATGCGAGACTCGCCGGGGTGGGGTGCACGGACGCAACGACGTCCCGAACGCCGTCAAGAAAAACCGCCGCGGACACCACGCCCTCCATTCTGCCGTTCTTCATCACGGGCGCGGCGAACGACACCATCGGCTTGCCGGTCACGATGTCGGCATACGGTTTGGTCACCAAGGGCTTGCCGGCCTGCACGACCTCCTTGTACCACGGGCGCGCAGTGGGATCGAAACCTGGCGGCAGTCCGGCCTCGCTGGAGGTATAGGCGGTCTTGTCCGGCAGGCCAAGGGTAGTCACCTGAAAATTCCCGGTCTTTTGCAATTGTTTGATCACAAACTGCGGATCGCCGACCTGAACGCCGTTCGTGGCTGCCGACACCATGCCGGCTTTGGACGCGATCCACTCGTCGATGGCCAGCGCGTGGCCGTTGGTGATGGATTTCAGGTTCTGTCTGAGCGTGTTTTCGTTGTCGGACTTGACGATGAAGTAGGTGACAGCACCCATGATGGCCAGGCAGGCCACAACGATGGCGGTGCTGTAGACGAGAATGCGGACGCGGATGGAAGACAACATGTTCTACTCGCTAGGTCAGTCGCGTGGTTCACTCGCCGTTGGAGTGAAGGCCATCACATACAGGAAACACTGCCTGCTTGTTATCGGCAGTTTTGGCGCGAACTTGACCCGCCGCAGACATATCGGCCCGGCCGCCGAGGCGAGCGCTTATCGTTGGCGCCCGGAATGCGTCATGGTGGCCCTAGGCCACCCAGACGCCCAATGCCTGCCACGCGCGCAGTTTCTCCGCATAAGGCAGGGTGTACGCCGGACTGCTTGACGGGAGGTGAATGACTGGATGGCAATCCGCATGACGCCCAAGCGCTTTCATGCCGATGCGTGCCGCCGTAGCGCCGTTGAACGCGACGGCGGCCAGATTGGGCAGCGACTCGATCAACGCGACGAGATCGTTGCCCGCATGCTCGCGGATACGGCTATCGAGACTGCCATCGCGGCGCGCTTGCGCCACGACATCCCAAAGGCCGACGCCGTGCGCCAGCAGTGTCTGCAGCCGGATATCGTAAGGCTGCGTGGGCAGATCGCCGACGCCGATCACGTCGCCGATCAAATGCCAGAAACGGTTCTGCGGATGCGCGTAGTACTGCTGCTGCGCAAGCGACGCTTCTCCCGGCAGGCTGCCGAGCACCAGCACGCGGGTGTGCGCGTCGGCGACAGGCGGAAAGCAGCGTTTGAACGTCACACGACTGCGCCGTCTACGCGGTTTGCGGGGTTGACAGGGCTTGCGTGGCTTCCCCATCGGCCTGCGCAAGCCGCCGCCAGAAACGCGGCAGAAATGCTTCGGTCACGAGCAGTGGCGCGCCATGCCGCAGGAATACCGAGCGGCGCGCCCATAAGCGCGCACGCAGATGCGGGTCGTGCCCCTGCTGCCGCGCAGCGCGGTGCAGCAGATGCGCCGGCGCGAGCGCCCGGCTCACGAGTATGGAACGCGAGACCGCGCGATCGAAGTAGAGCAGATCGGCCAGCGGCCGGGTCTTGAGACGCCGCATGGCCTGCCAGGTCGAGCGGCTGAAGCGCAAAGGGGTCACGCTGTGCGCAACGACCATCGGCACGCCGTCAATGGACTGCAGCACGTCGCGCGCCCACAGGGGCGTACGCGGCGGCACGCCGAGGCAGGCATGCTGATCGGGATCGGCCGGCACGACACGCTCGGCCAGCACGTCGAGCGTGACATGGCCAAGTGTCTTCAGATGCCGGGTAAGCGAACCGCCGCGCGTGAGCCAGTCCTTTTGGTGACGGCTCAGGGCAGGCGCCGGGTTACGTTGCCAGCGGTGGCCGGCGACATCGAATCGGGAAGTCATGGGCAAGCATTATACGGATACGCCGCGTCTGAGGCATGCCGCGCGACGGTTCGCCGCAGGGACGGACGGACGGCCGAACTGCCGAATCACGCGGCGCACGCCGGACGGCCGGTGAACCCGGCCGACCGCCCCACTGACGGTCATCCCTTGGCCAGGAGCAGCGCGTTGGTGCGCTTGACGAAGGCCGCCGGGTCGTCCAGACTGCCGCCCTCGGCCAGCATGGCCTGATCGAACAGCAGATGGGTCCAGTCTGCAAATGCTGCGTCGTCCGCCGACAGACGCTTGACCAGCGCGTGCTCCGGATTGATCTCGAGAATCGGACGGAACTCTGGCATCTTTTGCCCGGCCGCCTTCATCAGACGCTGCAATGTGCCGCTCATGTCCTGCTCGTCGGACACGAGGCAGGACGGCGAATCGGTCAGACGGAACGTCACGCGGACTTCCTTGGCCTTGTCCGCCAACACCTCGCCCATCTTGTCGAGCAACGGCTTCAACGCGTCGCCCGTCTTTTGCTGTGCTTCCTTTTCCTGCGCGTCTTCCAGCGCGCCGAGGTCGAGATCGCCTCGCGCGACGCTGACGAGCGGCTTGCCATCGAAGTCATGCAGATAGGACAGCATCCATTCGTCGACGCGATCCGTCAGCAGCAATACCTCGATACCCTTCTTGCGGAACACTTCAAGATGCGGGCTATGGCTCGCCGCCAGCCAGCTTTCCGAGCTGACGTAGTAGATCTTGTCCTGACCTTCCTTCATGCGGCTGACGTATTCGGCCAGCGACACGTTCTGCTCCGGCGTGTCGGTGTGCGTGCTGGTAAAGCGCAACAGTTTGGCGATACGTTCGCGATTCTGCGCGTCTTCACCCACGCCTTCCTTGAGCACCTGACCGAATGCGGCCCAGAACTGGGTGTACTTGTCCTGCTGGTTCTCGGCCAGATCGTCGAGCAGGCCAAGCACGCGCTTCGCACAGCCTTCGCGGATGGCCTTGACGTCGCGGCTCTCCTGCAGGATTTCACGCGAGACGTTGAGCGGCAGGTCTGCCGAATCGACGACGCCACGCACGAAACGCAAGTAGTTCGGCAACAACTGATCAGCGTCGTCCATGATGAACACCCGCTTGACGTACAGCTTCAGTCCGCCCTGTTGCGAGCGGTCCCAAAGATCGTACGGCGCGTGTGCCGGCACGTACAGCAACTGCGTGTATTCGCTACGGCCCTCGACACGATTATGTGTCCACGCCAGCGGCGCCTGGCCATCATGAGCGATATGCTGATAGAAGGTGGTGTACTGCTCGTCGGTGATATCGCTCTTGCTGCGGGTCCAGAGCGCGCTTGCCTGGTTTACGGTCTCCTCCGCTTCGGCCGGCACCATGGCCTGCTTTTCCTGATCCCACGTCTCGCCGCGCATCACGATCGGCAGCGAGATATGGTCCGAGTATTTGCGGATGATGGCCTGCAGGCGCCAGCTCGACAGGAGTTCGTCTTCGCCTTCGCGCAAATGCAGGACGATCGACGTGCCGCGCCGGACGCGCTCGATGGTTTCCACGGAGAAATCGCCCTCGCCGCGCGAGATCCAGCGCACGCCTTCGCCCGCCGGCAAACCGGCGCGGCGGGATTCGACAGTGATCTGATCGGCGACGATAAAGCCGGAGTAGAAACCGACACCGAACTGCCCGATGAGCGCGGCGTCTTTCTGCTGGTCGCCCGACAGGCGCGAGAAAAATTCCTTCGTGCCCGACTTGGCGATGGTGCCCAGATGGGCAATGGCTTCCTCACGGCTCATGCCGACGCCGTTGTCCTCGATCGTGACCGTGCGGGCGGCCGGATCGAAGGCGACCCGGATCTTCAGGTCGGGGTCGCTCTCGTACAGCGCGCCGTTGTTGATCGCCTCGAAACGCAGCTTGTCCGCAGCGTCCGACGCGTTGGAGATCAACTCGCGCAGGAAAATTTCCTTGTTGCTGTACAGCGAATGAATCATCAGTTGCAGAAGTTGCTTCACTTCCGCCTGGAAGCTCATGGTTTCTTGCGCCACGGTCGGGAATCCTCAATCGGTTGCGTTAATGACGGAGCCGGTGCGACGCACGCGAGCGCGGACGGGCCCTGGATGACAAATAGGGACGCATACGGCCATTTCAAGGCCGCAAGGGTGTGATTTTGACGGGTTTTATGGCCCTTTACGCCGATATTAGCGTCTAAGCCGCCTTCTGAAGCTGCCGCTCGAGAAACGTCAGCATACCGGGATCGCTGGAATTGGCGATGTTCATGCGCATCCAGGTACTCGGCGCCTGGCGCGGCGAAAACAGCGCGCCCGGCGCAAACAGGAAGCCCGCCTCGTGACCGGCCGCCGCCAGCGCACTGGTATCGACCCCGGTATCGGCCCACAGGAACATGCCCGCCGACGGCTCGCTGTACATGCGCAAACCGATGCGCTCGAGCGTACGCGCCGTTTTCTCGCGGACTTCATCGAGCCGCCCGCGCAAACGGTCGGCATGGCGGCGGTAATGCCCTTCCGTCAGCACCTTGTAGACAATACGTTCATTGATCTCAGGCGTCGTCGAGCCGCTCAGCATCTTGTGATCGCAGAACGTTTTCGCCAGCTCCGGCGAACAGGCGACGAACGCCACGCGCAGATTCGCCGCCAGCGTTTTCGAGAAACTTCCCATGTAGATGACGCGTTTGAGCTGATCAAGGCTGGCAAGCCGCGTCACGGGCTGGTGAGGCGGGCACAGGTCGCAATAAATGTCGTCTTCAAGCACCAGAAAATCGTACTGTTCGGCCAGGCGCAGTATCTGGAACGCGCGCGGCGCCGTCATCGACGTGCCGGTCGGATTCTGCAGGATCGAATTGAGAATCAACAGCTTGGGACGATGCGTCTGCACGAGGCGCTCGAGCGCCTGCATGTCGACGCCATCGGGCGTGTAAGGCACGCCGATGGTGTTCGCGCCTTGCGATGCAATACGGCCGAACATCACGAACCACGCGGGATCGCCGACCAGCACCGTATCGCCGTCGCGGACATACAGGCGCAACAGGAAATCCACGGCCTGCGTGATGCCGGAGGTCAACACGATCTGCTCCGGCCGTGCGCCGATCTCGAGCTCGGCGAGTTGCGTCTGCAGTTGCTTGCGCAGCGGCAGGAAGCCTTGCGGGTTTCCGCTGGACAGCAAATGCGTCCCTGCTTGACGGCTCATCGAGCGCAGGGCCGACGTGATCATCTCGCCATCGAGCCACGATGGCGGCAATGTGCCGATACCCGGACCGCGCTCGGGCGATACCGCGTGCAGCATGCTGCGCACCAGCCAGGCCACGTCGATGGGACTCTTGTGGGCCGGCGCCGCCGCGTTCTGGGACGGCACCGCCGGGCGCTCGCGCACATAAAATCCGGAGCCGCGCCGCGCCTCGAGGAAACCCAGGGCAACCAGCCGTTCGTAGGCCTCCACCACGGAAAACCGCGACACGCGTTTCTCTTCCGCAAGATTACGAATCGACGGCATGCGCATGCCGGGCAGGAAGACGCGCTCCTCGATACGCAGGCTCGCCCAATGGACAAGCTGATCGACAAGGGTCATGCGCGCGGTGTCAAGCGCGGCGCCCGCCGTGATGGCGAGCGTGGAAAGATTGGGGCGGTCCATCGGCATCGGATGTCTCGGGCAGTTCAAAAAACCGGCGGCTGGCCGGGTGCCGCACGGCAGTTGTCTGGCCGATTCGACCCGACTGTCCGCAACGCGCCAGCAATGTTTGGCAAGCCTACGCTCCCCAAAATCCTTGTCAATCCCGAACTGTACCGAGAACTAATTGAGTAACTGTACCGTTACTGTACCGGAATTTCTCGATAAAGTGTCTTCTCAACTGGAGACCGTCATGCGTGAAATCCGTATGTTCGAACTGGATGGCCGTCAGGCCGTGAAATGGCAGACCGCGGCGCCGCAATCCTTGCAGGTGTTGCAGGGGCTGTTGTGGCTCACCGTGGAAGGCGAATCGGGCGACCATTGGCTGCGTGCCGGCGACACCTTCGAAACCGTACCGGGCCAGACGATGTGGCTGGGCACGTGGAACGAAGGTGCACGCTTTCGGCTGTCGCAGCCGACGGCGCCGCACAAGCGTACGCCGCGCCCGACGTTTGACTGGCGTATGCTGCTCGGCCGGTTCGCCATGCGCCGCCAAACGGCCCGAGGATAGTAAGCTAGCGGTTCTGCGCACCAGCGATCACCCGAACCACCGCCATGCACGCTTTAAAATTCGACCATCTCGTCGTCGCCGCCGCCACCCTCGAAGCGGGGGAAGACTATGTCATCGACGCGTTGGGGCTGACCGGCGTGCAGCCCCAACGCGGCGGCAAACATGCCGCCATGGGTACCCACAACAGTTTGCTCGGCCTGTGGGGCGGCGCGTATCTGGAGATCATCGCGATCGATCCGGACGCACCCGCGCCCGCACGTCCGCGCTGGTTCGGCCTCGACGATCCTGCCGTGCAGGCGCGCATTGCGCGCGGCCCGCATCTGTCGCACTGGGTCGCACGCGTGGAACGCCCGCGGCAACTGGTGCGTTGGCAAGCGCAGTATCCGCAGCGGCTCGCCCCCGTGCTGCCGATGCGGCGCGGCGACTTCCAATGGCATATCGGCGTGCCGGCCGACGGCGCCCTGCCGCAATGGCAAGGCGCCGGCCAGGGCGTGGTGCCGACGCTGATCCAGTGGGACACGTCCGTGCACCCTGCGGCGTCTCTGCCGGACTCGGACTGTGCCCTGAAAACGCTGCGCGGTTTTCATCCGCAAGCCGACACCGTGCGCGAACAGTTGCGCTGGCTCGGCGCCGAGTCGCTGTTGAGCCTCGAAGCGACACTCGTTGAGCCATCGCTCGTGGCGGAAATCGAAACCCCCAACGGCCTGCGAACATTGCGTTAGGCCGCGCGGCCGCCGCTCGCACGGCGCGCCGACAATCAACAGGAGACATGATGAATTCTCGTGAAACCCGGGGGATGCTGTTGGGCCTGCTCGGCGTGCTGATCTTCAGCCTGACGCTGCCGATGACGCGCATCGTCGTGGCCGAAATCCACCCGCTGCTCAATGGCCTCGGCCGGGCCCTGGCTGCCTCGGTATTGGCCGGCGCACTATTGTGGTGGCGCAAGGAAAACTTGCCGACGCGCGCGCAACTCAAGAGCCTTGCCATCGTGTCGCTCGGCGTGATTCTCGCGTTTCCGGTGTTTTCCGCCTGGGCAATGCGCACGATTCCGGCTTCGCACGGCGCGGTCGTCAACGGCTTGCAGCCGTTTTGTGTCGCCATTTACGCCTACATGCTCGGCGGCGAACGTCCGTCGCGCGGCTTCTGGGGATGCGCAGTCCTCGGCAGCGTGCTGGTGATCGCGTTCGCACTGCGCGAGGGCGGCGGCAGCCTGCATGCGGCGGACGGATTGATGCTGCTGGCGGTGGTGATCGGCGCCCTCGGTTACGCGGAAGGCGGCAAGCTCGCCAAGCAAATGGGCGGCTGGCAGGTGATCTGCTGGGCGCTGGTCGTCTCCGCGCCGGTGCTGGTGCTGCCGGTCGCCTGGCTCGCATGGCAACAACCCGCGCCGATCAGTGCGCGCGCATGGTGGGCATTCGGCTACGTGACGGTGTTTTCCCAGTTCATCGGCTTTTTCGCATGGTACGCCGGACTCGCCATGGGCGGCATTGCACGCGTGGGCCAAGTACAATTGCTGCAGATTTTCTTTACGATCGCCCTGTCCGCCCTGTTTTTCGGCGAACATGTCGACGCCGTAACGTGGCTGTTCGCCGCCGGCGTCGTCGGCACCATTGCGATCGGACGGAACATGAAGATCGGCGCTGCGCGATTTACTGGCAAGCCGGTCTAGGGCCTGGTCACGTCTCAGGCCCGCGAATACCGCAATCCGGGCAGCCGAAGCATGCCCCCGTGCCGGCCCGGATGCGAACGAACGCGCCACCCCCCGATGTCTGGCGCATGACATTTCTGAAAGCGAGACCATCATGCAAGATTGGCATTTTTCCGAACGCGCCCGCAAGCTGACCAGTTCGGCGATTCGCGAGATCCTCAAGGTGACGGAACGGCCTGAAGTGATCTCCTTCGCGGGCGGTCTGCCGTCCCCGGCGACGTTCCCCGTCGCCGAGATGCGCGCCGCCGCAGAGAAGGTGCTGACCGAATCGCCGCATGCCGCCCTGCAGTACAGCGCCACCGAGGGTTTCGCGCCGCTGCGTGATTGGGTCGCGCACCGCTACTCGTGCGACGGCCTGTCGCTGTCGGCGGACAACGTCCTGATCACGACCGGTTCACAGCAGGCACTTGACCTGCTGGGCAAGATCTTCATCGACACCGGCAGCCGCGTGCTGGTCGAAGCACCGAGCTACCTCGGCGCCCTGCAGTCGTTCTCGCTGTTCGAACCGCAATATGTGTCCGTACCGACCGACGAACACGGCCTGTTGCCGGAAGCCCTGACGGACGACCTCGTTGCAGGCGCGCGCTTCCTGTATGCGATGCCGAACTTCCAGAATCCGACGGGCCGCCGCCTGCCGCTGGAACGTCGTCAGGCGTTGGCCGCACTGGCAGTGCGGCATGGCCTGCCTATCATCGAAGACGATCCGTATGGCGAACTCGACTACGAGGGCAAGCGCCTTCCGAGCCTGCTGTCGATGGCCCCGGAACATGTCATCCACATGGGCTCGTTCTCGAAAGTCCTGGCGCCCGGGCTGCGCCTCGGCTACATCATCGCGCCGAAGACCGTGATCCTGAAGCTTGTCCAGGCCAAGCAGGCCGCGGATCTGCATACGCCGAGTCTCGTGCAGCGCATTGCGTATGAAGTCGTGAAAGACGGCTTCCTCGATCGTCACATTCCGGCCATCCGCACGCTGTACGCGACGCAGGCAAAGGCCATGCTTGATGCCCTGTCACGCCACATGCCGGCAGGCGCGAGCTGGAACACGCCGGCCGGCGGCATGTTCATCTGGTTGACATTGCCTGAAGGCATCGACACCATGGCACTGCTGGAGCAGGCTGTGGCGCAGAACGTGGCGTTCGTGCCCGGTGCGCCGTTCTATGCCGGCACACCGGTGAAACATACGCTGCGCCTGTCGTTCGTGACCGTGCCGCCCGAAAAGATTGAAATCGGCGTGGCCCGCCTCGGCAAGCTGATCGCCGACGTGCTGCAGCCGCGCGCGGCCTGATCCATCGGCCCGCGCCAGCCGCCCCCCGCCACTGGTGCGGCCAGGGCGGCGTTGTTCATCCGGCTTACCCAACCTGTTCCCGGCGATGTGCCGGGTTCCTGCAAGGAAAATCGCATGTCCGTTTATGAAAAACTGAAAGCGCTCGGCATCGAGCTGCCCGTCGCCGGCGCCCCCGCCGCCGCCTACGTGATGAGTGCACAGTCCGGCAAGACTGTGTTCCTGTCGGGCCACCTGCCGAAGAAAGACGGCAAGGTCTGGACCGGCAAGCTGGGGCAGGACGTGACGACTGCGGAAGGCCGCGAAGCCGCGCGCGCAGTCGCCATCGAATTGATCGCCACGCTGCACGCCCACACGGGCGACCTCAACAAGATCACGCGCATCGTCAAGGTCATGAGCCTCGTAAATTCCACGCTCGACTTTACGGAGCAGCACTTGGTGACCAATGGGGCCTCGGAACTGCTCGCCGAAGTGTTCGGCGACGCCGGCAAGCACGCCCGCTCGGCCTTTGGCGTGGCGCAAATTCCGCTCGGCGCCTGCGTCGAGATCGAATTGATCGCCGAAGTCGCGTAACTTCGCACGCATTGCCGGCCGCTGCATCGAAGCGCGCCGGCAATGCAATCCCATCGTTGCCGCCCGGCAGTCCTCACGCGCCCAGGTAAGCACGCCGCACGTCGTCATTGACGAGCAGATTGGCGCCGGTATCGGCCAACACCACGCGGCCATTTTCCAGGACGTAGCCACGGTCTGCGACTTTCAGCGCCTGATTGGCGTTCTGCTCCACAAGAAATACGGTGACGCCGGAGTCCCGGATTTGCCGAATGATCGTGAAGATCTGCGCAATCACCAGCGGGGCCAATCCCAGGGTCGGCTCATCGAGCAGCAACAGCCGCGGACGGCTCATCAATGCACGCCCGATGGCGAGCATCTGCTGCTCTCCCCCCGATAACGTGCCCGCCCGTTGCACCGCGCGCTCCCGCAGACGCGGAAACAGCGAGAAGACATGCGCGAGGCCGTCCTCGATCTCGCCCGAGGACGCGAAGAACGCCCCCATCTTGAGATTGTCGAGCACGGACAAGCCGGCGAACACCCGCCTGCCCTCAGGCGAGATCGCCATGCCTCGGCGCATGATCCTGTGCGTCTCCTCGCCGGTGATGTCGTGCCCCTCGAACTCGACAGCCCCGGCGCTCGCGCGCGGCGTTCCGCAAATGGTCATCAGCAAGGTTGTCTTGCCCGCACCGTTTGCGCCGATCAAGGTCACGATCTCCCCTTGCGCCACGTCGATCGACACGTCGTTCAGCGCCTGAATTGCACCGTAGTGCGTGTGAATGCCACGTAACGCCAGCATTATGCCTCCCCCAGATAAGCCTTGATGACGCGCGCGTCGTTGCGGACCTGCGCCGGTGTCCCCGTCATGACCGGTTTGCCGTGTTCCATGACCAGGATACGGTCCGACAGGTCCATGACGAGCCGCATATCGTGTTCGATCAACAGCACGGCGACCTTCTCCGTGCAGCGCAGGTCATCGATCAGCTGCTGCAGCGCCACGGTTTCCTGGGGATTGAGACCCGCGGCCGGTTCGTCGAGCAACAGCAGCTTGGGCGCGGTAATCATGCAGCGCGCGATTTCGAGCCGCCGTTGCTGACCGTAAGACAATTGCGCCGCTTCGCGATTGGCCTGATCGAACAGACCGACACGGGCAAGCCAGTGCACCGCGCTTTCCCGCGCCGCGCGCTCGGCTTGCCGGTAGCCGCGCATGTCGAGCAGGCCCGCGCATAGCCCGGTCTCGACATGGCGATGCTGCGCGACGAGCAGGTTCTCCAGCACGGTCAGTTGCTTGAACAGGCGAATGTTCTGGAATGTACGTACCAGACCGTGCCGTGCCACGCGGTGGCTCGGCAATCGCGCGATGCGCTTGCCATCCAGGACAATGTCGCCGGACGTCGGCCAATAGAAGCCCGAAACGCAATTGAAAACCGTCGTCTTGCCGGCGCCGTTTGGCCCGATGATCGCAAAGATTTCCTGTGACGCCACGTCGAACGCGACGCCGTCGACGGCGAGCAGTCCGCCAAAGCGCATGGACAGCCCCGAAACCGACAGCAAGGCTTCGCTCATCGCGTCACCTCCACGATTTGGCGGCGAGCTGGCAGCAGCCCTTGCGGACGCCACATCATCATGGCAACCATCACCATGCCGAACAAGGCCATGCGGTACTCTGAAAAGCCGCGCGCCAGTTCGGGCAGCGCAGTGAGCAATACCGCCGCGAGCACGACCCCCGCCGCCGATCCCATGCCGCCCAGCACCACGATCGCCAACACCAGCGCGGATTCGATGAATGTGAACGACTCCGGATTGACAAGTCCTTGACGCGCGGCGTAGAACGCACCGGCAACCCCTGCAAACATGGCGCCGAGTGTGAACGCCGAGAGTTTGATTCGTGTCGGATCGAGTCCCAGCGAACGGCAGGCGATCTCATCCTCGCGCAGCGCCTCCCAGGCGCGCCCGATCGGCATGCGGGCAAGCCGCCGGGTCACGGCATAGGTGGCCACCGCAAGCACGAGCGCGAGCAGGTAAAGGAAAATGACAGCGTGGTCGCCATGGTAGGTCCACCCCATGCGTTCATGCCAGGTGCTCGCCCCTTCCGTGCTCGCGGTGCGAGCGACCTCCACTCCGAACAATGTCGGCTTCGGAATACCGGCAATGCCGTCCGGGCCACCGGTCCAGTCCGTCAGGTTGTTGAGCAGCAACCGGATAATCTCTCCGAAGCCGAGCGTGACGATCGCCAGGTAATCCCCCCGCAGGCGCAGCACCGGAAATCCGAGCAGGAACCCGAACAATGCGGCCATGCCCGCCGCAAGCGGAAGGCACTGCCAGAACGACAATCCGAAGTGCTGATTGAGCAGTGCATAGGTGTAGCCGCCAACGGCATAGAACCCTACATAGCCGAGGTCGAGCAGCCCGGCGTAACCCACGACGATATTCAGCCCCAGACCGAGCATGACGTAGATGAGCGCCAGCGTGCCGACGTCGACTGCGCCTCGCGACGCGACCCAGGGGAACAGGACTGCGCCGGCCAGCACGGCCGCCATGGCAATGGGCTTGCGCGAGCCGGACATCACCGATGCAAGGGTGGAAAGGGACGCAGCGGACGAAGCGGACACACCCGACGCGCCGGCTTTGTATGCGCGGGCGACGACCGGCCGCAGCATCTGAAAAACAAACACACCGGCGGCGGCCAGCGCCATGCGATGCCATTCGTTGGCGAGCACAACGGTCAAGCCATCGTGCCGCAACGGCAGCGCCAGCATAGGCAAGGTCAGTATCGCCGTGACGGCGGCGGCGAGCGCCGCACGCCCAAGCGGACTGCGGGTCAATTCAAGCAACTTCATAGGTGTCGAAATCAGGAGTCCAGGACAGTTCACACCTTCTCGACATCGGGTCTGCCGAGCAGACCGGTCGGGCGGAACAGGAGAATCAGCACGAGCAGGCTGAACGCAACGACGTCTTTGTATTCGGACGGAAGATAGCCGGCCGCAAAGGTTTCGGCGACGCCCAATAACACGCCGCCCAGCACCGCACCCGGGATGCTGCCGATCCCCCCGAGCACTGCCGCTGTGAATGCCTTGATGCCGGCCACGAAACCGATGAACGGATTGAGCTTGCCGATGGTTAGCGCAATGAGCAATCCGCCGGTCGCGGCGAGCATCGCGCCAAGCACGAACGTGAACGAGATGACGCGGTGGGTGTCGATCCCTAACAGGTTCGCCATGCGCAAGTCTTCCGCACATGCCCGGCAGGCACGCCCGATACGGCTGCGCGTGATCAACAACGTCAGCCCGATCATCAGCACGACGGTCACCGCCACGATCAGCAGGCGCGCATACGACACGGTGACCGGAAATGCGCCACCGAGTGGAATCTCGAAAGCGCCGCCCAACAGGGTCGGCACCGACAGATCGCGCGCCCCCTGCCCCAGGCGCACGTAGTTCTGAAGAAAGATCGAGACGCCAATGGCGGAGATCAACGGCACCAGCCGCGGCCCGCCGCGCAGAGGACGATACGCCACGCGTTCGATCGACCAGCCGTACAGTCCCGTCACGGCGACCGTCACGAGCAGCGCGCCGCCGAGCAGGAACGGCAGCGGCAGGCCGCCGCTCCCGCCCAAGCCGGTCAGCGCGACAAGCCCGACATACGCGCCGATCATGTAAACCTCGCCGTGGGCGAAATTGATCATGCCGATGATGCCGTAGACCATGGTGTAGCCGATCGCGATCAACGCGTAAATCGCACCGAGACTCAACCCATTGATGAGTTGCTGAGCAAACTGTGAAACGAAGACGTCCATGTGAGGCGCGCAAAGAGAATGGCCGATGGGCCCGAGTGCACGGCAACACCCGTTGGCATTGCCGTGCGCGTAACGCGATCTGGTCGGGACGTTAGCCGGCGATCGTCTTCGAGGCGTCCTTGTGCCATTCGAACACCACGAACTCGAACGCCTTCAAGTCGCCGCGTGCGTCGTATTCGAGCTTGCCGATCGGTGTGTCGAAGGCGCGGGCCCTCAGCGTTTTCGCCACCATTGCGGTGTCGGTACTTTTGCTGGCGGCGACCGCTTCGGCAATGACCTGTACGGCGGCAAACGCCGGCATCTGGAACGGGCCGTTGAGATCGCGGCCCTTGGCGCGGAACGCCTGAACCACATCGGCATTCGCCGGGTCCGCCGCGAAATCGGCCGGCAGTGTCAGGAGCATGCCTTCAGACGACGCGCCTGCAATCGCGGTCAGGTCCTTGTTGCCGACGCCTTCCGGCCCCATGAATTTCGCGCTGAAGCCCTGCTCGCGCGCTTGCTTGAGCAGCAATCCCATTTCCGGGTGATAGCCGCCGAAGTACACGAAGTCGATACCGCGCGCCTTGAGCTTGGTAATCACCGCGGAATAGTCGGTGTCGCCGGCATGCACGCCCTCGAACATCGCGACCGGCACCTTCGCCGCGTCAAGCGCACGCTTCACCGATGTGGCGATGCCTTGCCCGTAGGACTGCTTGTCGTGCAGCACCGCGACCCGCTTGGCCTTCACGCGCTCCACGATGTATTTTGCGGCGGCGGGACCTTGCTGGTCGTCGCGCCCGATGGTGCGAAAGATCATCTTGCGCGGTTTGGCGCGCGTGATCTGCGGCGCCGTGGCGGCCGGCGTGACCATGATCACGCCTTCGTTTTCATAGATGTCGACGGCCGATAGCGCGGCGCCTGAACACACGTGGCCAATCACATACCGGATGCCTTGACTGACAATGCGGTTCGCCACGGCAACCGCCTGCTTCGGCTCGCAGGCGTCATCCATTTCCACGATCTCCAGGGGTCGCCCCCCAGCCCCGCCGTTGGCGTTGATGCGTTCGGCCGCCGTATGGACGCCCGCCTTGACCATGTCGCCGTATTGCGCGAGCGCGCCCGACATTGGACCGGCGATCGCGATGCGCAAGGTTTCCGCGTGGGCCTGAAGCGGCAACGTCAAAACGATGCCGATGGCGGCAGCGAGCGAAACGAGGGAATGAAAGCGGCGCATACGAGTCTCCATGCTGAGAATTGTCGTTCGAAGATGGGGGGCCTCGACCGCAAACCGCCAATGGCCTGGCGGCGTGCGAGAACGTCACCTTACGCGAAACGCCTGGCGCTCACCATCGGACAACGCCTCACGGCGCGCGAAACCGGACGGCTTGAAAGCGGTATTCGGAATAATCCGATGGATGCATGCGCGCATCCCCACGGCAGGACGCGGGACATCGTGCCGGAGGCGCAACGCATCGCGCACAATGCCGCTTTAGATCGGAAAAATCCGATTTTTTGGACAGGGGGATTCGGCTGGCGTCAGGCCGGCATGGTGCGGCCGAACGTGCGGCGCATGGCGAGCGCCACTGCAAGGGAAATCACAAGTGCCACCGTGAGCAGTCCGATGACGCCGTGCCATCCATGCGCATGCAGCACGACACCCGAGTAGCTGCCAAGCACGCTTGACCCAAGGTAGTAAAAGAAGAGATACAGCGCAGACGCGATCGCGCGCCCTTCCTGTGCCCGGCGTCCGACCCAACTGCTTGCCACTGTGTGGCCGCCGAAGAACCCGAACGTGAAGAGCGCCAGCCCCGCCACGACCCATAGCACCTGGCCCGCGAGCATCATCAGTAGCCCAGCGAGCGACAGCGCAACAAGCAGCCACAGCAGACGCGAACGTCCCACGCGATCCGACAGGGGACCGGCAATGAACGAACCCGCCACACCGATAAGATACATCGTGAAGATCGCGCCAATGGCGGCGTGAGGCAGTTGGAACGGCGCAGCAGACAGATGGAATCCGAGGTAATTGTAGATGCTGACGAAACTCCCCATCATCAGTCCCGCGAACAGATAGAGTCCGAGCAATGCGCGGTCGCGCAGGTGGCGGCGGGCGTGGCCGATCGCCTCGCCAAACGAAATCCGGCGGGGGGTGAATCGCCGCGACACCGGCAGGCTGCGCGTGAACTCGAGGCCCATCACGAGGCACATCAATCCGATCGAGGCCACCGCGATTCGCCATGAAAACATGTCGGCCACGAATGCGCCCAGCACGCGTCCCGCCATGCCGCCAAGAATGTTGCCGCCGATGTAGAGGCCCATCGACAACCCCAGGGAACGATTGTCGATTTCCTCGCTCAGGTAGGCCATGGCGATGGCCGGCAGGCCGGACAGCGCGAAGCCTTTCAGGGCGCCAAGCACGATCAGCAACGCGAAGTTCGTCGAGAATGCGCTGGCGAGCGTCAGCACCGACGAACTGAGCAACGCGATCGACATCAGCCGCTTCCGGCTGACGCGATCGGCCATCACGCAGGTCACCAGCAATCCGATGGCCATCGTCAGCGTCGATGCCGAAACGGCCCAACTGGCGCGCGCCGGTGTGATGTCGAACGTCGTCGTGAGCAGCGGCAACAGCGCCTGCATGCAATACAACTGCGCAAACGTCGAAAATCCACCGAAAAAGAGCGCGCGACTGATCAGCGTGTACTGGCGTGTGCCGCGCTGCGCACCGGCAGGCAAGCCGCCGGCAAGGGAGAGACTCTCGGACGAGGCCATGATGGGAGCGAAACCGCTGTTAAGGAATGACTTACCTCGTATGCTAAGTTTGCGCTTTCATTCAGTCCAATATATATTTTTATCAACTTTCCATATATGAAACAGATTAATTTGAAGGAATCATGGAGCTTCGGCATCTGCGATATTTCGTGACGGTCGCTGAGGAAATGCATTTCAGCCGTGCCGCGGCTCGCCTGAACATCGGTCAGCCCCCCTTGTCGATGCAGATTCGCGCGCTGGAACAAGAGTTGGGGGTCGCGTTGTTTGAACGCGCGCATCGGCGCGTTTTCCTGACGCCGGCCGGCCGGACATTTCTGGTGCGTGCACAGCACATCCTTGCGGAAGCGGCATCGGCGAAACTGGAGGCACAGCAGATCGCAGGCTACGAAGGCGGCGAGCTTCGGGTGGCGTTCACCACGTCGTCACCGATGACCGTCCTGATGAAGAATGTGCTCAATGCCTATCGCCAGCGATATCCGGGCGTCACGCTGACGCTCAGCGAATCTCCTTCCGAGAATCAGGTGCACGCGCTGGCCGAACGCACGCTCGATATCGGCTTGGTGCGCAGGGCCGACGATGCGCCTCCGATCCCGGGGTTACGGTTTTCGATGCTTGTCGACGAACCGCTGGTCCTGGTGATGCACCGCGCGCACCCGTTGGCGAGCCAGGCAACCGTGTCGCTTGAGGCATTGGCGAGCGAGGCGTTCATCATGCACCCGCCCGGCATCGGGACCGCAATCGATGGCAAGATCCGGCAGATGTGCGAACGCGCGGGCTATATGCCGCGCGTTGTGCAGGAAGCGCGCGAATCGACGACGATCATTGCGCTGGCGGCCAGCGGCCTGGGCATCGCCGTATTGCCTGCGGCGGTTCGATGCATCCAGATCGAGGGGGCGTGTTTTGTCGGATTGCGCGAGCCGGATGCCCGCTCCCCGTTGCTGCTGGCACAGCGTGAGAACGATCCCAGTGCGCTCGTTCGCGGGTTTGTCGCGCTTTGCGACGAGGAAGCACGCCGCGACGGCGCGGCATAGCGGATCCGGATCCCGCGCCTGCCCATTCCGGACCGGCGCGCGACCCCGCGGCTCATCCGCGCAATGAGGACGCCAACCCGATCACGATCACGCCGAGTGCCAGATTGAGGGCGACGAGGCGACGCACGCCGTTGACGGCGCGAGCGCCGTCGGGCCACGACTGTGCCTGCACGGCCCGCTGCAGACGCGGGAACAACGCAAAACGGATATGGCCGTACACCAGCATCATGACCACGCCAATCCCGGCCATGGCATGCACGGGCCAGCGCGCGTGAAGGCCGCCCTGGCCCATCATCATCATTTGCCCGCCCGAAAGCAGGATCACGACGATCGCCACGCCGACCCACGTCAGGAAACGCGACAGCGCCGCCTCCCACAGCGGCAAACGTTGCTGAGGCGACAATTCGCCCACCGCGGGACGCAGGCAGACGTACGCGAAGAACATGCCGCCCACCCAGACGACCACGCCCAGCACATGCAACATCAGACTCAACGCATAGACACTCATTCAACGCTCCTCAAGCCGCCGGCGGCGCGGCCGGGATTTCCGGCGCCAACGCCTGCGGCGAGAATTTGATGGCCGGCGCGCGGCCCTTGCGGGCCCGCTTGCCGATGTGCGGCGCGAGCGCATCGCCCGTCAACCGCGCCTCACCCGCCTTGCCGCCACGGCCGACGCCAAACACGCGCACGCCCGCCTGGCTGATCGGCACGGCTTGAAGCAGCGTCTGGCCGTCTTCCAGACCGATCAGTGTCACACCGCGGCCGCCGCCCGACAAGGCCTTCATTTCGTCCATGCCGAAGACCAGCAGGCGTCCGTCGCTCGACAGGCACGCCACAGCGCTCGCGCCCGGCCAAACCGGCGCGGGTTGAAGCGGTTCCGCATTGCCGTCCACCGTCATGAACGCCTTGCCCGCCTTCACCCGGCTGATCATGTCGCCAAGCTTGGCCGTAAAGCCGAAACCGGCGCTCGTCGCAAGCAGCAGGACGCGATCGGCCGGTGCCGCGAAGTAATGCAGCAGACGCGAGCCGGCCTCCAGTTCGATCAGCGAGGTCAGCGGCACGCCATCGCCGCGCCCGCCAGGCAGCGTGGCTACCGCAACCGAATACACGCGCCCATTGCTGCCCCATGCGATCAGCGGATCGACAGTACGGCATTCGAACGCGCCGTACAGCGCGTCGCCGGCCTTGAAGGTGAACGCTTGCGCATCGAGCCCGTGCCCCTTGAGCGCACGCACCCAGCCCTTCGCGGACACAACGACCGTCACCGGCTCGTCGACCACACGGGTCTCTGCGACGGCGCGTTTCTCTTCCTGAATCAGGGTACGGCGCTCGTCGCCAAATTGTTTGGCATCCGCTTCGATTTCCTTGATGATCAGGCGCTTCATGGCCGATTCGCTCGCGAGCAGTTCCTCGAGCTTGGCCTTCTCGTCGCGCAACGCGGCGAGCTCCTGCTCGAGCTTGATCGCCTCGAGCCGCGCCAACTGGCGCAGACGAATCTCGAGAATGTCTTCCGCTTGCCGCTCCGACAGCGAGAACGACTGCATCAGCGCCTGCTTCGGCTCATCCGATTCGCGAATGATGCGGATGACTTCATCGATGTTGAGGAAAACCGTCAGGCGGCCTTCCAGGATATGAATCCGGTCATCGACCTTGCCAAGGCGATGTTGCGAGCGGCGCGTGACCGTGGCGAAACGGAACCCGATCCACTCGCCCAGGATGTCGCGCAGCGACTTCTGACACGGACGACCGTCGGCGCCGACCATGACCAGGTTGATGGACGCACTCGATTCCAGGCTGGTGTGCGCGAGCAGCGTCGTGATGAACTCCTGCTGGTCGATGCGGCTCGACTTCGGTTCGAAGACGAGCCGCACCGGCGCGTCCTTGCCCGATTCATCACGCACCGCGTCGAGCATTGCGAGCATCGATTGCTTCAGGGTCTGCTGTTCCGGCGTGAGCGATTTCTTGCCCAGCTTGATCTTCGGATTGGTCAGTTCCTCGATCTCCTCGAGGACCTTCTGGCCAGACGTATTCGGCGGCAATTCATACACCACGGCCTGCCACTGGCCGCGCGCCATTTCCTCGATCTTCCAGCGCGCGCGCATCTTCAGGCTGCCGCGGCCCGACTCGTACGCCGCGCGAATTTCGGCTGCGCTCGAAATCAACTGGCCGCCGCCCGGGAAATCGGGGCCCGCAACGAATTCCATCAGGCCCGCATCGTCGAGCTTGGGATTGCGGATCAACGCCACCGCTGCCTGTGCGACTTCGCGCAAGTTATGCGACGGAATCTCCGTGGCCAAACCGACCGCGATCCCCGATGCGCCATTGAGCAACACGAACGGCAGACGCGCGGGCAACAGGCGCGGCTCGTCGGTGGAGCCATCGTAGTTCGGCACGAAATCCACCGTACCGGCGTCGATCTCATCCAGAAGCAGACGCGCGATCGGCGTGAGACGCGCTTCCGTGTATCGCATGGCCGCCGCGCCATCGCCGTCGCGCGAGCCGAAGTTGCCCTGGCCGTCGATCAACGGGTAGCGCATGGAAAAGTCCTGCGCGAGCCGCACGAGCGCGTCGTAGGCCGACTGGTCGCCGTGCGGGTGAAACTTGCCGAGGACGTCGCCCACGACGCGTGCGGATTTCACGGGCTTGGCGTCGGCCGCGAGCCCCATTTCGTTCATCGCGAACAGAATGCGGCGCTGCACGGGCTTTTGGCCGTCGCAAACATCAGGCAGGGCGCGGCCCTTGACGACGCTGATCGCGTAATCGAGATAGGCACGTTCGGCATACGCGCCGAGGGTGAGCGTATCGTCGTCGGGCGAGAGAAGATCTTGTTGTTCCATAAAGCAGGCAGGCGTCTGTGCGGTAACGTGTGCAATAAAGTGGCGAAGCCCTGAAGCCGCGCGCCGCGGGAGGCGTCGTCAACGACGCGCAATCGGCGGCAAACGCGTGATCATACCAAGCCGTCAGGGCAGCTCGATGATTTCCGCGCGAATCGACGGGAAGTACAACGCAAAGTTCGGTCCGCAGGACGCGCCACGCGTGATGGCACGCTCACGGATCGGAAGATGAGAGGGGGACCGGTGGTCCGGAACGTGCCTCTGTGCGCGGCGCGTCGTGCGAATCATGTTTCAACACGGCCGGGATTTCCGCCGGCACCACCGGCAGGCCCGCCGGCGCGCCCAGAATGACATGCACGCGGCGATTGCCGGCGCCACGCGCATTGCCCTGTGTGCCCGGCCGCGACGGCAGCGCGGCGCGCACCGCCCCCTCCGTCACGGACGTGGCGGACGCCATCGCCGCATCGGGATCGAAGCGCCGGTAAAGCTCCATGACGGCTACGACATAATCGCGCGTTTCCGCATACGGCGGCACCTGATACGCGTGACGCGCGACGGCGCCCTCCCCCGCGTTATACGCCGCCAGCACGAGTTCGAGACGCGCCGGGTAGCGTGCCTGCAGGTCCCGCAGAAAGCGGGCCCCGGTCGCGACGTTGATGGACGGATCGGACAACTTGTCGGCCACGGAGCGCTTCTTGTCCGCGCGCACGCCGTAACGTTCACCGGTTTCGGGCATGACCTGCATCAATCCGATCGCGCCCTTGGGCGAGACGGCATCCGGGTCGAAACCGGACTCCGCCGCAATGACGGCCTTGAGCAGCGCGGGGTCGACATCAAAGCGGTCCGCCGCACGCATGATCACAGGCGACAGGCGCTTGAGTGCCGGATGGTGCGACAACGCGTCGTACAGTTTCGCGCGCTCGCTGCCGCCTGCCGGCGCGGCACCCAGCGCGGCGCGGCCACGCAGGTCGAGCGATCCGCCCGAACGTACGAACAATCGGTAACGGGAATCGAGCGGCCGCGTCGCCAGGTGCGCCGTGCCGTTTTCGTCGACAAAGCCGTACAGGTCGGCGTGTGCAGCCGGTGACGCGCCAACGAGCGCCATCGCCAGGCCGCACGCAGCCCACCACGTTCGCAGACGCGGCCAGGAGCACCGGAGGGGATCAGTTGCTGCCGGTGACATGCACCTTGATGGTCTGGCTCATGGCCGGACCGAAGGATCGGTGTGCGCCGTCGGCAAATTGCAAAGTCAACGTGTGATCGCCTGGCGTCAGCTTGATTTGGGTTTCGGTCTGGCCCTTCCCGAAATGAAGATGGGTGTCGTCGGTCGGAACGACGTCGCCTTTCGGCTCGGCGGTGCCATCGATGATCAGGTGGTGGTGTCCGGTGCCGGGTGTCGCGGTGCCCGCCGGCGCGACGGTCATGCCGTCGACGCCGAACTTGACCGTCACTGGATTCATGACATTTGCATCGTCCTTTGGCGCGACGAAATACACGCGCTCGGCAGCCATCGCAGCCGTCGCAGCCGTCGCACTGGTCAGCAACAACGGGACGAGAAGGTAACGCGTCGTTCGCATCATGACCCGACTCCTTTCAGAATGAATGGTGGTGCCTCGAACCGACCGCGCCGGCGCAGGATAAGGCCGCATTATCCCACCATGCACGCGAGCGCGCCGGAACGCCGATCAGATGTCGGCTTCGACCTCGTTGCCGTTGGCTTCGAGCCAACTGCGGCGTTGCGCGGCCTCGCCCTTGCCCATCAGCATGTTCATGCGTGACACGGTGGCGTCGAAATCCAGGGTGCCGAGCGCCACCGGGCTCAATCGCCGCGTATCGGGGTTCATGGTGGTTTCCCACAATTGTCCCGCGCTCATCTCGCCCAGCCCCTTGAAGCGGCTGATCGACCAGGCATTTTCCTTGACGCCGTCCTTGCGCAGCTTGTCGAGAATGGCCTCGAGTTCGCCTTCGTCCAACGCGTACAGCTTCTGCGCGGGCTTCTTGCCGCGCGCCGGCGCATCAACGCGATACAACGGCGGACGCGCCACGAACACATTGCCCTGGGCGATCAAACGCGGGAAATGACGGAAGAATAGCGTGAGCAGCAAGACCTGGATATGAGATCCGTCCACATCGGCATCGGAAAGGATGCAGATCTTGCCGTAACGCAGATTCGAGAGGTCCGCATCGTCTTGCGGACCGTGCGGATCGACGCCGATCGCCACCGCGATGTCGTGCACTTCATTGTTCGCAAACAGGCGGTCGCGTTCGGTTTCCCACGTGTTCAGCACCTTGCCGCGCAGGGGCAGGATCGCCTGGAACTCCTTGTCGCGCCCCATCTTGGCCGAGCCCCCCGCCGAATCGCCCTCGACGAGGAACAGTTCGTTGCGAGCGACGTCTTCGGTCTCGCAGTCGGTCAACTTGCCCGGCAGCACAGCCACGCCGGAGCTCTTCTTTTTCTCGATCTTCTGTCCCGCACGGGTGCGCGCCTGCGCCTGGCGAATCACGAGCTCCGCGAGCTTCTTGCCATGTTCGACGTGATGATTGAGCCACAACTCCAGCGCCGGACGTGTAAACGACGACACCAGACGCACCGCGTCGCGGCTGTTCAGGCGTTCCTTGATCTGCCCCTGGAATTGCGGGTCGAGCACCTTGGCGGACAGCACGAACGACACGCGCGAGAAAACATCTTCCGGCAGCAGCTTCACGCCCTTGGGCTGCAAGTTATGCAGTTCGATAAACCCGCGCACCGCCTGAAACAACCCTTCGCGCAAGCCCGACTCATGGGTGCCGCCGGCAGGCGTCGGAATCAGGTTGACATAGGATTCACGTACGGGCGCGCCATCTTCGGTCCATGCCACGACCCACGCGGCGCCCTCGCCCTCTGCAAAGCTGTCTTCGCTACCATCGGCAAATCGCTCGCCCTCGAACAGCGGAATCAGCGGCTCAGCCCCACCCAGCGTCTCGAGCAGATAGCCGCGCAGGCCTTGCTCGTAGCACCACGTCTGTTCTTCGCCGTTCTTCTCCTGGATCAGCGTGACACGCACACCGGGCAGCAGGACGGCTTTCGAACGCAGCAGGCGCTGCAACTCGCCTAGCGGCAACTGCGCACTGTCGAAGTATTTGACGTCCGGCCACACAGTCACGCGAGTGCCGCTCTTCTTCTCGCCGCGCGCGGCGGGTCGGGAGTGCAGCGGCACGCTCACGTCGCCGCCGGCAAATTCGAGTTCCGAGACCTGATTGTCGCGCCAGACCGTCACGGCCAATCGCGTCGACAACGCGTTGGATACCGACACACCGACACCGTGCAGGCCGCCCGAGAAGGTATAGGCGCCACCGGCGGCCTTGTCGAACTTGCCGCCCGCGTGCAACCGCGTGAACACGATCTCGACCACCGGCACGCCCTCTTCGGGGTGCATGCCGATGGGAATGCCCCGGCCGTCGTCTTCGACGCTGACCGCGCCATCCTTGTGCAACGTGACGAGAATCTGCTTGCCGAAACCACCCAGGGCCTCGTCCGACGCGTTGTCGATGACTTCCTGAACGATGTGAAGCGGATTCTCAGTACGGGTGTACATACCCGGGCGTTGCTTGACCGGCTCAAGGCCCTTCAGAACCTTGATCGAGGCTTCGCTGTACTGCGCGGGCGTATTTTTTTTCGACATAGCGTGAATGAAAATGGGCTCGACGCCCCGCCGCTTATCCACACGCGCTGTGGACAACCGCGGGGACAACCCGTTAACACATGACAAAAGCGTCGCCAGATCAATGACTTGCCTTCCGGCGCCCACTTTTTGAGCAATTCAGGAGTGCGCCACGACCATGAGGCCGCGGCTATTGTACTGTCTCCCGCCGAAGGCCCCGTTCCCGGGGCCGCCGACGCTCGAAACGTCAGGACGCCTCGCCGCGCTGCTTGGCCTCGAGCATTTCCCAACGTTCGAGCGCCTCCAGCAACGCCAGTTCGATGGCTTCGAAGCGTTCCGACAGTGCCGCACCCTGTTGCGGGTCCTTCGCGAAAATGGTGCCGTCCTCGAGTTGCTTCGAAACGGTGGACTGTTCCGACTCGAGTGCTGCGATGCGCTCCGGCAAGCCTTCCAGCTCGCGCTGCTCCTTGTAACTGAGCTTGACGGTCCGGTTGCCGCCACGCTTGGCCGCCGCAACTTCCTTTACGGCCTCGGCCGGCGCCGGCGCACGTTGCGCGGCAATGGCTGCCGCGCGATCGCGCTGGATTTGCCAATCGGTGAAGCCGCCAACGTACTCGCGCCACAGGCCGTCGCCTTCGGCCGCAATGACCGAGGTTACAACATTGTCGAGAAACGTCCGGTCGTGGCTGACGAGGAATACCGTGCCGCTATAGTCCTGCAACAACTCTTCGAGCAGTTCCAGCGTCGGAATGTCGAGGTCATTGGTCGGCTCGTCGAGCACCAGCACATTCGCGGGACGCGCGAACAGGCGGGCCAGCAGCACGCGATTGCGCTCCCCGCCGGACAGCGAACGCACCGGCGAACGCGCCCGCTCGGGCGAGAACAGGAAGTCGCCGAGATAGCTCATGACGTGCTTCTTCTCGCCGTTGATTTCGATCCAGTCGCTGCCCGGACTGATCGTGTCGAGCAGCGACTTCTCCGGATCCAGTTGCGTGCGCATCTGGTCGAAATACGCGACCTGAAGATTGGTGCCGACGCGGATCTGGCCGGCGTCCGGCTGCAATTGGCCAAGCATGAGTTTGAGCAACGTCGTCTTGCCGGCGCCATTCGGTCCGACAAGGCCAATCTTGTCGCCACGCATCAGCGTCGCCGTAAAATCCCGGACAACCGTGCGCTCGCCGAACGCCTTCGTCACGTTGATCAGTTCCGCCACCATCTTTCCCGACCGGTCGGCCTGCGCGACATCCATGCGCACGTTGCCCTGTGTCTCGCGCCGTTCGGCGCGCTGCGCGCGCATGTCCCTGAGCCGCTCGATCCGGGAGACGCTGCGTGTGCGGCGAGCCTCCACGCCCTTGCGGATCCACACCTCTTCCTGCGCGAGCAACTTGTCGAACTTGTCGTTTTCGACACGCTCGATTTCGAGCTGTTGCGCCTTGCGCTCCTGATACTGCGTGAAATTGCCGGGGTACGACAGCAAACGGCCGCGATCGAGTTCGACGATCCGCGTGGCGACGCGGTCCAGAAAGCTCCGGTCATGGGTGATGAACAGCAGGCTGCCGCGAAACCCCAGCAACAGTTCCTCGAGCCAGCGGATCGCATCGAAATCGAGGTGATTGGTCGGTTCGTCGAGCAGCAGGATGTCGGGCCGCGCAACCCAGGCCTGCGCGAGCGACACGCGCTTCTGCATCCCGCCCGACAGCGTGCCCACGCGGGCATGGGCGTCGAGCCCCAACTGCGCGATCGTGGTTTCCACGCGCGTTTTCACTTGCCACGCCCCCGTCGCCTCGAGCGACGACTGAAGCGTATTCAGGCGCGCGAGCAACGCGTCATGCGCCGCACCTTCGGCCGCATCGGCCAGCGCTGCGGCGGTGTGATCGTACTCCGACAGCATGGCGTGCAGCTCGCCCAGGCCGAGCGCGACGGCATCGAACACGCTCAGTTCCGGGTCGAAGGTCGGCTCCTGCGGCACGTAGACGGTATTGAGACTGCTTTGACGCGCAACGAGGCCGTCATCGGGCGCGGTCAGCCCCGCCACGATCTTGAGCAGCGACGACTTGCCCGCGCCGTTACGGCCGATCAACCCGACCCGCTCACCCGCTTCGAGTGCGAAATCGGCATTGTCGAGCAACGCTACGTGACCGAACGCCAGTTGGGCGCCGGTAATGGAATACAAAGCCATAAATGGTGAAATGCCAGACTGCGAAGCGTGTCATTGTACCGCTCGGAACGGCCGAAGCCGCGGCGAGCGGAGGAATTCGGAAGCGTCTTTAGCGCGGCTCGGAGGATGCCGCCCGCAACATGTCGAGATGCGGGATACCGTCCTCGTCGTAGGGACCGAATTGGGTCACAAAGCCGTATGCCCCGTAAAACCTTTCGAGATACGCCTGTGCGCTGATGCGTACCGCCGCACCGGGCCAATGCGCCTCAATCTCCGAGAGCGCGCGTGCGATCAGTTCGCGCCCGATGCCCGTACCGCGATACGGCGCCGTGCTCAAAACACGGCCGAGCGACGCCTCTTCATAAGCGAGTCCCGGCGGCAACAGGCGAAGGTAGGCAACGATGCGAAGCTCGCCCTGCGCGTCGCGCGCCTGCGCGATGAGGTGCAGGCACTGCAGATCGCGTCCGTCGATGTCCTGATAGACGCAGTCCTGCTCGACGACGAACACCGCGCTGCGTGCCTCGAGCACGCGGTACAGCAATGCCGGTTCGAGCTCGTCGAATCGTTTGCACATCCACTCCATGACTCCACCTCCGCGCGCCTTGCAAAAGCCCACGACTATAGCATCGCCTGCGCCGAAGGCCGCTGCTGCGCGGCCCGTCGGGCAATCAGGCGACGTTTGGGCGGGATTTGGGGCGGGCCGGTGCCGGACGATCCGCCCGGATGGCCCTCGGCGAGGCCGGCGAATTCAGTGCGGCCGCTGGCCCGAACGCGTGGACGTTACTGGTGTTACTGGTAATAGCCGACGATGCCCTGCTCGATGTCGGCGCGCGCATTGCGTTCCGCGTCATCGAGGGCGAAACCTTGCGTGGCAAAGCCATAGGCGGTCTGCACCTGGTAGGCACCGACCTTTTCCAGACCGTTTCCGGTCGGGCGGTGGATTTCGTAGTAAGCATCCCAGCGGGCGTTTTCACGCTCCACGGCTGCGACACGGTAATGGAAATCCTGGTATTGAGTCGTTTTCATTTTTACTTCCTTCTTTACAGCATTAACTTGATAAATAAATCCCTCTCGAATCGGCATACGGTGATGAGATTACAAAAACGTGCAAATGTTTCCCAGCGCGCACGAAGGCTAACGCGGCAATATGACAGCCGCGCGACATCCGTGTTCGGGGTTTACGCCGGGAAATGTCGCATTCGTTGACGTGCCGCCGTTGCCAGGCGACGGAACGTGACGATACGGATCGTTTCGATTCAGTAGTGGGATAAGTCGCGACTGGCGTGGCACGCAAAGCACCACTGCCGCAGTCGAATCGCCAATCGGCCCACGTGGAACACCTGGACTGATCAGTGTCGTGCGTGGCTGACGGACATCGGGCTGGCGTGAAATCTTCTGATAATGGTCACACCGGCACGCGCCGGTTGTCTTGACATGCGCCCGTTGGGACGGCGCACGGAGAAACGGGCTGGCACGAATGCCGCTCACGCTCGCAGTCGGCCGGCAACACCGGCAAGGACAACGCAAGCAAACGGCACCGCACCCGATTTTGGATGCGATGCCGGCATTTTACACGAAGTTCGCGCGTTCTGCTTGCGGGATCAAGCCCCGGGCGCAGCCTCGCGGTCCTCGATCTGCGCCAGCACCCAGTACATATACCCGGCGAAGGCGCCGAAGACCATGTGCCCGGCCACCATCATCCAGTTGCGCGATTCCACGAACCACGGGAAAAACTGTGTCATCACGTAGAAATTGAAGACGTAGACAAGCAACCCGAAGGCGCCGCCGGCGATCGACACCGTAAACACGTCCGAGTCGAGCCGGAACGGTGCGACGATCGCGCCGAGGATCAGGCCAAGGACAACGCCGATCATTGCGTGCACGACGAGTGCCACGGCGACGATTGTCACGTCGAAGGTGGCCGGTGGCGGCAGGATGCCCTGCCCGAGCACGATGGCGGCCACCATGCGTGGGGGCACCCACGGACTCTGGCCGGTCATGAGCAACACCGTCAGCATTTCCACCGCCGAGAAGAAAGCGCACGCGATGAACCCCGCCACGGCAGCGGCGGCCCAGTCGGGTGTGCGATGAGAATAGCGATGCGAGTGCAGGTGGAGTTCCATAACGTCCTCCCGAACGGGCCGCCGGGCAGCGGCAGTGTCTTCAGGATAGGACAAAAATGCAGCGGTGGCGAAAGCCCGATAGCAATTGCACTATGCCCTGCCGTCCCATGCACGCCACGCGAAGCCGGTCTGCAGATCGAACGATTGCGTCCCCGCGGCAACACAAATGCGCCCGACACGCCCGTGCTGCGGTGCGGTACGGTAGAATATTCGGCAAACACCGACCTTCTGGACTGGCATGAGCAACGAGCTAACTGCGGCATCCAATTTCATCCGCAACATCATCGACGAAGACAATCGCAATGGAAAATGGGCAGAGCGCGTCGAAACGCGCTTTCCGCCCGAGCCGAACGGCTATTTGCACGTCGGACATGCGAAAAGCATTTGCCTGAACTTTGGCATCGCGCGCGACTATCACGGCATCTGCCACCTGCGCTTCGACGACACCAACCCGGAAAAGGAAGAAACGGAATACGTCGACGCCATCATCGAGACGGTGAAGTGGCTCGGCTTTTCGTACGAACAAGGCGACAAGGAACATCTGTACTTCGCCAGCGACTATTTCGAAAAGCTGTATCAGTGCGCCGAACTGCTGATCCGGAACGGCCGCGCCTACGTCGACAGCCAGACGGCCGAAGAGATGCGCGCCAACCGCGGCTCGCTGACCGAACGCGGCAAGGACTCGCCGTTCCGCAATCGTACGGTCGAAGAGAACCTCGACCTGTTCCGGCGCATGCGCGCGGGCGAATTTGCCGACGGCCAGCACGTGCTGCGCGCGAAGATCGACATGGGCTCGCCCAACATCAACATGCGGGATCCGGCCATCTACCGGATTCGCCACGCGCATCACCACCGCACGGGCGACGCCTGGTGCATCTATCCGATGTACACCTACGCGCATCCGCTCGAAGATGCGATCGAAAACATCACGCACAGCCTGTGCACGCTCGAGTTCGAAGACCAGCGCCCGTTCTACGACTGGGTGCTCGAACAGTTGGCCGAAGCCGGTGTGTTCAAGCGCCCGATGCCGCAGCAAATCGAATTTGCGCGCCTGAACCTGACCTATGCCATCACGAGCAAGCGCAAGCTGCGCCAGCTCGTGAGCGACGGGCATGTCGACGGCTGGGACGATCCGCGCATGCCGACGCTCGTCGGCCTGCGCCGGCGCGGCTTCACGCCGGAGAGCATTCAACTGTTCTGTGAACGCATTGGCGTGGCCAAGAACGATTCCTGGATCGACATGGGGGTGCTGGAACAGGCGCTGCGCGATGACCTGGACCCCAAGGCGGCGCGTTCGGTCGCGGTGCTCGATCCGCTCAAGCTGATCATCGACAACTACCCCGAAGGCCAACAGGAAGCCTGCCAGGCCCCGGTGCATCCGCACCACCCGGAACGCGGCGTGCGCACGTTCCCGCTGTCGCGCGAATTGTGGATTGAACGCGAAGACTTCCAGGCCGAACCGGTCAAGGGCTTTTTCCGTCTGTTTCCGGGCAACAAGGTGCGCCTGCGCTATGGCTACGTCGTCGAATGCACCGGCTTCGACCAGGATGCCGACGGCAATGTCACGGCGGTGCATTGCCAGTACTTCGCGGACAGCAAGTCGGGCACGCCGGGGGCAGATACGTACAAAGTCAAGGGCAACATCCATTGGGTCAGCGCGCCGCACGCGCTGGCCGCGCAAGTGCGGCTCTATGACCGCCTGTTCTCGGACCCGAATCCCGATGCCGGCGAGAAGAACTTCCTCGACGCGCTCAACCCGAACGCCAAGCGCATCACGCAAGCGTTCGTCGAGCCGGGCCTGACAGGCACCGTTGCCGAAGACCGTGTGCAGTTCGAACGTCATGGCTACTTCGTGGCCGACCGCTACGACTCGCAACCGGGCAAGTTGGTGTTCAACCGCATTGTCTCGCTCAAGGACAGCTGGGCGGCCAAGCCGGCCAAGGGCAAGTGACGCAGCATGGGCCTGGCTTCACCCGAGTCTGCGTCGTCGCTCACGTCCAGCGGCCCGCTCAGTCGCTGGCGTGACCGAGGGGCACGTCTGGCCGATGAATTGCACGGTCTGTGCGCCAGCTTCGGTCAAATCTACTTCATGCCGTCCGCGGTGGGCGGGCTGCTCCTGTTCGGCTTGTTGATGCTCGCCGACATGCCGTCGGCATGGGCCGGCCTTGCCGGCGCCGTGATGGCCACGCTCACGGCCGTCGGCCTGGGATTTCCCGCCGACGCACGCCGCGCCGGCCTGTTCAGCTATAACGGCACGCTCACGGGCATCGCACTGGGCACGCTCTGGCAAACGGACCTCTGGTTGTATGCATGGCTATTCGCTTGTGTCGTCGCGACAGTACTTCTGACACGCCTGATGGCCCGGCTGGGATGGGCGGCACTCACCGGCCCCTTCGTCGCGGTCATGAGCGTGACGCATTGCCTGCGCGGGACGCTCCACCTCGTGCCCCGCGCGCTTGGGGCGGGCTGCACATCCCACAGTGTCGGCTTTGCCTTCTGTTCCGTCGGGCAGGTCGTGTTTATCGCACCGCTCGTCCTGGGCCTGTTGACGTGGTATGTCCTGCATCTCTGGCACGCACGCGTGACGGCCTGGGCGCTTGCCGGCGGGGTCGTCTGCGGCCTCGCGGTCGCGACGTTCGGCAGCGCATGGCCCGCGTTGGCGGCACAGGCGGGCGGCATCGGCGTCAACGGCTTTCTTGCGGCCCTCGGACTCGGGATTTTCCGGCGCAACGTGCCGACCCGGCTCACGGGCGCGGCCGTCGCGGCGTTCCTGTGCGTTGTGTTCGGGCAGTTCGGCTGGCCCTACTTCACGCTGCCGTTCAACCTCGCGGTCTGGACACTGCTGACGGTCACGTCGCCCGCCGCCGACTAGCGCCTGTTCACGCTGATATCGGGCAGCACAAAAGAAAAAGCCCGAAGCATTCGCATGCTTCGGGCATCGACTCGCGCTAACCCCGTGTTGATCTTGACGCCGCGCTGGCGGCGCACGCTGTCGTTGCTTCCCCGTTATCGTTATCAAGCCGTCGTTGCTGGCGATATTCGGCTGGCCGAAGGCCCCGCACTGAATCGCTTCCTGGTCGCGTGTATCCCGCGCCTGCGTGTCTTCGCACGTATCGGTCGTTGCCGGGCTGCGTATACAGGCGCCGCCCGAGTGTGGCCGGCCTCTTGTTCGAAACGGCTTGCGCCGTCAGGGCCTTACTTCCGTTAACGGACCGGTCCGGAAATAGTTGACACGGGGTATACACTGATCAACACGGGATTCAGCCCCGATTCCCGTACCATAACCCCACCCTAATGCTTGTACCGTCGGACTCATGCGCGAATTGATTCGGATTTCAGGCGAAACGCCGTCAGGAAAGTGCCACCGTACGGGGTTCAACGTTGCGCCCGCGCACGCCGCACGAATCATCGTCGCGGCATGGACGATGGCGGCCGCGCTCACAGGCTGCGCCACTGCCCCACGCAATACCGTCATCACCGCCCCGGCCGCGACCGCTCCCCCCGGGCGCGATGCCGGCGCGGCGCATCTTGCCGCCGCCGATGCCGCCGCCCAGCAGTACCGGACGTGCCTTTACGGTTACGTCGCACGCTACGCGTATCTGAACACGGACAGTGCGGCATTGGCCGGCGAAGCTGCGCAGGAGTGCGCACCGATTGCGCAGCGGTTCCGCCAGGAGCGCCAGGCGGGCACCGCGGCCAATACGACGGCTGCCGAAGCCGCCCGCCAGGCGGACGTCGCAGCCGACGACCTTCGGGTCGGCGGCATACGGCAAGCGCAGGCGCGCGCCACGGAAATTCGCGTACAGCGGTAGTTCACCGAACCAATGAAACCGGGCGGCCCACGCCCCCTTTCGGAGCGGCGCGCGCCGCGCGGTGCTTTCCCTAATCGGGCAAGCACCGATGGTGACAAGCCAAGGGCCCATCGACAATGCATTCACCCTCTTACGTCCTTTTGGGGGTACTGCGATAACGTCATTTGCCCGCTTCGGCGGGCGTTTTCTTTGGTGCGGCGGCGTCACGCCGGTTCGGCAGCCGGCAGGTCGTCGAATAAGCGCAATTGCCGCGCCGCGCCGGCATCGAGCAATCGCACCCCTACCCCCAGAAGCCGCACCGGACGGCGGCGTCTTGCGACCGCTTCGCCCAGAAGTTGCCGACATTGCTCAGGATCAACGCCAAGTGCCCCGGCTTCCGCCGTGGTACGGGAAAAATCCGCAAAACGAATCTTTACGAACACCTTGGCAATGGTCAGCGGCTCACCGCGGCGGGCGCGGACAATGCGCTCGTCGAGTTGGCGCAGCAGCGGTTGCAGCGCCGCTTCGCAATCGGCGAGCGTCTTCAGATCGCGCGTGTAGGTCGTTTCGACGCTGATCGATTTGCGCTCGCGGTCAGGGCAGACTTCACGCGTATCGATGCCCCGGCAGCGTTCATAAAGGCGTTGGCCGAACACGCCGAATCGGTCACACAGATCGGCCAGCGCATGGGTGCGCAAATCGCCGCATGTGTCCACGCCCAAGGCACGCAACCGTTCCGCCGTCACCTTGCCCACGCCGAACAGCCGCTCGACCGGTAACGCTGCGACGAAGGCGTCGACGTCGTCGGGACGAATCACGAACAGGCCGTCCGGCTTGCGCCAGTCGCTGGCGATCTTCGCAAGGAATTTGTTCGGTGCCACACCGGCAGAGACGGTGATGCCGACGTCTGCCGCGATGCGAGCGCGAATCTCGCGGGCAATCAGCGTCGCGGAGCCGCCGCATCGGCCACTGTCGCTCACATCGAGATAAGCCTCGTCGAGCGACAGGGGTTCGATCTGGTCCGTATAGTCGCGATAGATCGCCATGATGCGTTGCGACGCTTCACGGTAGCGCTCCATCGCCGGCGGCAGGATCAGCAGATCGGGACAGAGCTTGACCGCCTGCCCCGACGGCATTGCCGAGCGAATGCCGAACGCGCGCGCCTCGTAATTGCACGTGGCGATCACGCCGCGCTGGTCCGGCTGCCCGCCAACCGCCAACGGGCGCCCCCGCAACGACGGGTCGTCGCGCATCTCGACCGAAGCATAAAAGCAGTCGCAATCGCAGTGGATGATCTTGCGCGTCACGGAACGGGGAAGTGAGCGGAATACTGGTTAAATATACAGTATTTGCCGCAAAAATGCACACGTGCTGCAGGAGGTTGCCAAAGGGGCAATCGCGCAACGTCGCGTGTCGCGGAGCGCTTGCGGCATAGTGCCGCAAATCCGTCGTACGGCGTTTCATTGTGAGTCCGAACGCGCTCGCTTGCCCGTCGGGTCTGTATCGCGGACCCATTCGATAAACTCCTGGTCATACCGATTGCCGATCGAGGTGAGGTACTCTGCATAACCGTCGTAATTTCCCGCCCGGAAACGGGACAAGATCGAATCCACTATCTCCGGATGGCGCTCGAACAGGAAGCGCGTTGCCATGTAGCCCCAAAGATACGCACGCGTGTAACGGTCACTGGACGAGTAACCGGTCTGGAATATGTCCGAGAGCCGGTACGTATTCGTCTTCGCCGCTCTGATCGCAACCGGATTGACATTTTTGTGATCAAAGTATTCCGCGATGCCTTCAACCCACCAGATAGTAGGTTTTGCACGGCTCACGCCGGAATCGCCGGCCCTGTTATACCTGCCATCGAGATAATGAACAAACTCATGCCTCAAGCCATGGATCTCGAATCGAGGCTTAAGCCACGACTTGGCTACGACAAAGAGGCGCGCTTGATTGCCGCGCTCCTCGGGATTTCCCTCGAAGTAGAGGCCGCCATTATTCGTGTTGATGTCATAGATTACGGACCCATACGCCTTGTAGCTTTCCATATCATTAAACACTACGATCTCGACCGAATCGGTGTAATCATCTGGTACTGGATTGCGTTGTGTTTTCATCATCCGATGAAATTGATTCTCAGTTTTGGCCACCACTGCGCAAATTTTCCGCATTTGCTTACGTGTAAAATCCTGAGCAACTATCCTGATTTTTTCATTGCACGCATATTTGCTTTTCATTATTTTGGCGGCCAGGTTCTTTCTGTTGGCGGCCTGGTTCTTTCGATGATCGCATAAGCCGTAGTCGCCGCAATTCTGCGCATCGTGGTACTCCACCGCTTCCACGGCAACCTCCCACAAGCGCTTGTCAGGGCCATCGATGTCTGTTGTCGCCAGCATTTGCTGGACCATCGGCTTCACTTGTGCGCGCTGCTTCGGATATTGCAGAAACCGGTAGGCTTCCCGGGCGACGTTTGCTAATTGGTGAGCTGCGCTCGTGCCCGACAAGCTTTCGCGGTTTTTGACCACAAACCGGTTGAGCGTCTCAAGCAAGGATTGGTCGTTCTCCAGGAGATGCCGGTTGCCGGGACGTTCGTGGGCATAGTAGAACACCGTCAGCAGCCCGGTAAACCAACTCGCAGCGCTCGGGGTCAATAGCGCACGTGCGGCTTCCGGATTATTTTCACTCGCCGTATGGCGCTCAATCACTTCTTTTAGCCTGCTCAGGTAGTGAGCCTCATCCTCCATGTCTGTGATGAGCCTCATTAGCCCACCCGCCGTGCTTGACGCAAGCGGATTTTCTTTGAACAACGCATCACCCTCCAGGCTCTGCTCGATGTAGGGGCGCAGCCAAACATGCAGCATCGGGTACGGATTCTCCAGGTTTTCCCGTTCATACACTTGATATGCAGCACGCAAGTAAATAATCAGATTAATCAATTTCAAATTGGTGGCATCGTATTCGTATATCGCCTGGACGAAGCGGCTGGCTACCGCGTGAAGATTATCCCCACTGAAAACCGCGCCGGCGAGCACTCTATCAATTGAAAACAATCCGTCGTGACACTCTTGGTTCGGAAGATTTTCAATATAGTCGGCGAGTGCCGAGCCTGTGTATTTCGTCATCTCAGACATGTCGCGACAACTCGTGTAATCGGCACTTTGTAGTGGTCTAATGAACCCGGACACTGATTTAGGCGAGAATACTCGCCATGAAGAGGTGTCTGATGACCAAGCAAC
>NZ_CABPRZ010000009.1 GCF_902459695.1 Pandoraea terrae | reverse complement strand
CCCGACGGCCGGATCGTTGTGGGGGGCCTGCTCGGCAGCCTGTTTCAAAGCAGCGATGGGGGGACGACGTGGTCGCCACTGAAGGCGGAAACGAAGAACTCGATCACCGAGCTCGTTGCGACCGGGAAAGGACTGGTCGCGGTCGGGCTCGACGGACTGGTCTTGACGCAGCGCGCCGGCGGCGCGCCGCTCGAGGTCTCGCAGCGTCCGGATCGGGCTGCACTGACTGCGACCGTGATTGATGCAGGCGGAAAGCCGATTCTGTTTTCGAATGATGGTGTGCTTGCGGGACCGTGAGCCCGCATTTCTGTTTACTTCGTATGTCCATAGTAATCCACATAAATATCAAGCAAGGAGTGGCGCAATGGAAGTCGATGCGGCACTGAAGATGACCCGGCAGATGACCTCGAAACGCAAGCCCGATCCACAAACCCGTCGCCAGCTCCTGCGCCTTGCGGCGGTGGGCGCTGTGTCGCTCGCGGCAGGCGAGGTGTCGCTGGCAGCGGGCGGCGCAGCGAAATCCGCGGATCGCGACGTGCTGGACGTCGCGATCATCGGCGCCGGCCTGGCGGGACTCACAGCCGCACGCGACTTGAAGCGCGCCGGGTGTGAATCGTTCGTCGTCCTGGAGGCGCGCAACCGCGTGGGCGGACGCACGTACAACCACGATCTCGGGCGCGGCGTCATCTCCGAAGGCGGCGGCCAGTGGATCGGGCCGGGGCAGACGGCCATCTTCGATCTGGCTCGCGAGCTGGAGGTTGACACCTTCCCGACCCACTACGCCGGCAAGACCGTCGTCCTGGCAGGCGACGCTCGGGTCGCCCAGGACCTTCAAGGAGGCCTCGGCGGCGATGAAGCGATCGCCGCCAAGCTCAGCGCGTTGGCGCGTGGCGTGCCTTCTGCTGCACCCTGGGAAGCACAGCACGCGGCGGAACTCGACAGGCTCACGTATGGCGACTGGTTGCTGCAGCAAGGCGTGAAATATGAGGACGGATACTTCCTTGCACTGGCCGCGAAGCTGTCGCTCGGCGGGGCGCCGGCGCAGCTTGGCCTCTTGCACTACCTGTCGATGATCAACACCGCCGACTGCAGTTACGAGCGGCTGGAGTCGACCAAGGGAGGCGCCCAGGAAACGCGCTTCGTCGGCGGCTCACAGGTTCTCAGCATCAAGATGGCGCGTGATCTTGGCGACAAGGTCAGGCTGTCCTGCCCGGTGCGCAAGATCTCCGGCTGGGATCGCGACATCGTCGAATTGCACACGGATCAGGGCGTCGTGCGTGCGCGCCAGGTGATTGCTGCGCTGAACCCGGCCCTGTGCAACCAGATCGTCTTCGATCCCCCGTTGCCGGCCGGGCGATCCCAGTTGCAGCGACTTTGGCCGGCAAATGCACCGATGCGCAAGACGGTGCACGTCTATGAACGGCCTTTCTGGCGAGATGACGGATACAACGGGCAGATCTTCCAGGTCGACGGCCCTGTCTTCATGGCCTATGACAACTCGCCTCCGGACGGTTCGGTCGGCGTACTCAGCGCATTCGTCTCGCCGGGATCCCTGCCCGGCGAGCCCAAGGCCGCCGAGCGGACGCTGTCGGCCATCTATGCGCAGGCTTTGGGAGACAAGGCGCTGCATCCGAAGCAGTTCCACGATCTCGACTGGGGCAGGGTCGATCCGTGGTCGTTGACCTGTATCCATCCGATACCGCCCGGCTTCTGGACGAAATGGGGCGAGTTTCTCCGTCCCCAGGTGGGCCGATTGATCTGGTCCGGGACCGAGACCGCCGATTTATGGCCCGGCGCGATGGACGGCGCCGTGCGCTCCGGTCACCGGGCGGCCTTGCAGGCGCTAGGCGCCATGGCACATCGCAGTCGGGAGGCCTGAATGATGCGGGCAATGATCATCGGCGCTGTCGTGGCCGCCGCGGGAGTGATAGGCGCGGGCGCGCTCTTTGGACGCGATTACCTCGACGGTATGCGTTTCGAGAAAGCAATGAATCACATCGGCGAAACGAACAAGGCCGACGCCGGTCCCTGGCCGCAGGCGCTGGAGACCTGTTTCGTTTGCCACGGCCCGGGCGGCCGGTCCCGCAACGCGTGGTACCCGGCGCTGGCCGGCCAGCCGGAGGCGTACATTGCCGCTCAACTGCGCGCGTTCGCCGGCGAGCAGCGCCACAACGCGAACATGGGACCTCTCGCCAGGGCACTCAACGAAGAGCAGATCCAGCGGATGGCCGTCTATTTCGCACGGCAGGCGCCGGCGAGAAACGAGGACGTTCCGGCCGAGGCGGCGCTCGAAGAGCGGGGGATGGCTGTGATCCAGGCCAGGAGTTGCCAGGCCTGCCACGGCGCAGGACTGGTGGGCAAAGATCAAGCGCCTCGGCTCGCGGGCCAGGGAGAGGCCTATCTCGCGAACCAACTCTCCGCCTTCAAGACGGGAGAACGCCATGACCCGACCGGCGCAATGAACGGGGTTGCCGCCACTTTGTCGAGCGACGATATCCGGGCGGTGGCCCACTACCTGGCCAGAGCCTCACCCGGACACGACGACATCGGCACCCGATAGTTCCAGCGGGACATATTCGCGTTGCGGTGCCGAACAGGGCAGGGAATACCCGGTCTTTTTTTTGTCCAGTATGTTTGTCATTATTACCTAACATTGGTAGTGTGTTCTACAAATGGCGGCCGGAAGCGTTCGCGACTTGGTTGCCATCCTTCAGTTTTATCGACCCAACTTTCAAGAAACCACGTTTCAGGAGACAACCATGGCAAAGCACCCCGTCGTCGTCTACGGCGCAAGCGGCTACACCGGCATGTTGATCATGGACTGGCTGATCGACCAGAACATCCCTTTCACGGCCGTGGCGCGCAATGCGGGCCGGACGAAGGAAATGATGGCGCAGCGTGTCGTGCGCCTCGAATCGGCGGAATACGAGATCATCGAAGCGGAACATAACGTCGATTCGCTCGTCAACGCGTTCCGCGGCGCGAAGGTGGTGTGCAACACCGTCGGGCCGTTCTCCAATTTCGGGCTCGTCGGCGTCGAAGCCGCGCTGAAGGCGGGGTGTCACCATCTCGACACGACCGGCGAGCAATCGTACATCCGCGACGTGCGAGACCAGTTCGGCGAACTGTATCGGCAGGCCGGCCTGCTGGCGTCCTCGTCGAATGCGTACATGTACACGTTCGCTGAAATCGCCGCCGAGCTGGCGCTCGAGACGCCCGGCGTCGATGCGCTGGAGACCGCCACGCTGACGCGCGGCCCACGCGGTGCGGCGGGCGTGAGCGTGGGCTCGACGGCCACCATCTTCGACGGCTCTCGCCACGAGTCCCACTACCTGTGGGAGAAGAAACTCACCCCTCACGCCCCGGATGCGTCGTTCACCGTTGCCGCGCCCGAGTTCATGCAACCGGTGTTCTGCCTGCCGTGGGGCGGCACGTCGCTGCCCGTCTACTTCGAGCGCGATCCGCGTGTGCGCAGCTGCATCTCGTGCGTAGGCTTCTACGACAACAACGTGATGAAGATGGTGCATCAGTTCGGGCAGAAATGGGAGGCCGAATACAAGCACCTGCCGCGCGAGCAGCAGGACGCGATCCTGAAGCAGGTCGTCGATTCGACCACACCGTCGATGCCGCCGCGCGAACGCACGACGATCCAGCGCAGCGTCGATTTCGCGATCGGGCGCGGTCAGCTCGCATCGGTGCGCGCGACCGTACACGGGATCACACCGTACATCTCGACCGGCGCCATTCATGCCGCCGGCGTCATCAAGCTGCTCGATGGGGAGACCGCCAAGGTCGGCTTCGCGTCCGGCTCGAAGGCGTTCGGGCATCGCTACCTGCTCGGGTTCCTGGAGCAGCGCGGGCTCGCGCGCGCGACGGTGACGCAACTGTGACGCCCGTCGTCGATCCGGTGCCGAACCAAAGGACTACAAGACATGGCAATCATTGATTTCTTCGATCGCGGGTGGCGGATCGCGCCACACGGCATCGCGTATATCCAGGACGAGCGCAGCTATTCGTTCCAGGAGATCGGCGAGCTGTCCTGCCGCGTCGCCAACGGGTTGATCGCCGCCGGATTGGCGAAGGAGACGAAAGCGGCCGTCTGGGCGGACAACGATGTCACGGCCTGGGGCTGCGCGCTCGGACTCTGGCGTGCCGCTCTCGCGTATATCCCCGTCAACGGGCGCAGCACGCCTGCCGAGAACCAGTTCATTCTCGATCTGTTCGACTGCGAGGCGCTGTTCTTCCAGCAGGCGTTCGCGCCGGCCATCGAAGCAGTGCGCGCCAGCTTGCCGAAGGTCAAGCTCTGGGTGTGCATCGATGCCGACCTGGCGTGGGCGCCGTCGCTGGCGACGTGGAGCGCGGGCCAGCCGACGACCATGCCGCTCGTCGATTACGACATGGATGACGTCGTGACGCTATCGGCAACGGGCGGGACGACCGGTGCGCCGAAGGGCGTGATGAACACGCACCGTTCGTTTCAGACCTACTTCGCGCAGTTCATGACAGCATTCCCCTACGGCGTGGAGCGCCCGGTGAATCTCGCCGCGGCGCCCATGACGCACACTGCCGGGATGCTTTCGCTGCCGTGCACGGCGCGTGGCGGCACGGTGGTCGTGCTGCCGAAGCCCGATCCGGCGCTCCTGCTGCGCGCGATCGCGATGCACCGGGTCACCGAGTTCTTCCTGCCGCCGACTGTCATCTATCGCCTGCTCGACATCCCCGGCATCGCGGCGCTGGATTTTTCGTCACTCAAGTATTTCCTCTATGGCGCCGCGCCGATGTCGGTGGAAAAGCTCAAGCGCGCGATCGACGTGTTCGGTCCCGTGATGGCGGGCGGCTACGGGCAGACCGAAGCGCCGGCATCGATTTCCAACATGACGCCGGCCGAGCATTTCGTCGACGGCAAGCTGGCTTCCGACGAACGGCTGTCGTCGGTCGGCCGCCCCAATCCGCTCGTCCGCGTCGACATCATGAACGAGCGCGGCGAAGTGCTGCCGCAAGGCCAGACCGGCGAGATCTGCGTGCGCGGCGACCTCGTGATGAAGGGTTACTACAAGGCGCCGGACAAGACCGCCGAGACGATCATCGACGGCTGGCTGCACACCGGCGACATCGGCCATCTCGACGCCGAAGGCTACCTGCACATCACCGACCGCAAGAAGGACATGATCATCAGCGGCGGGTTCAACGTCTATCCGAGCGAGATCGAGCAGGTCATCTGGGCGCACCCGGCGGTGCAGGACTGCGCGGTGATCGGCGTGCCCGACGAGAAGTGGGGCGAAGCCGTGAAGGCGGTCGTCGAGCTCAACGCAGGCCAGAGCGTGAACGCGGAGGAACTCGTCGCGCTGTGCAAGGAGAAGCTTGGCTCGGTCAAGGCGCCGAAGAGCGTGGACTTCGTCCCCGCGCTGCCGCGAAGCACCGTCGGCAAGGTGTTGAAGAAAGACCTGCGCGAGCAGTACTGGCAGGGCCTGGAACGCAAGATCTGAGCCGACCTTACACCAACGACACACCATGAGCAAAATTTACATCGCTGGTATCGCCATGACCGTGTTCGGTCGGCACATCGAGCGTAGCGTTGAGGATCTCGCAGGCGAGGCGCTGCACGGCGCGTTGCAGGACGCAGGCTGCCGCGCCGACGCCATCGGCGCGGCGTTCTACTCCGGCATCACCAATGGCGCGCTGCAGGGCCAGTTGTCGATCCCGGGGCAGGTCGTGTTCAGCAAGATCGGGATTGAAGGCATTCCGGTGTTCAACGTCGAGAATGCCTGCGCCTCCGGCAGCACCGCGGTTCATTTGGCGGTACAGCGTCTCATGGCGGGCGCCTGCGACGTTGCGCTGGCGCTGGGCGCGGAAAAGATGAACGTCGCCGACAAGGCGAGGTCGTTCGCGCTGTTCGATGCGGGGTGGGACGTGTCCCGCGTGGACGAGAACTTCGCGACGCTGGCAAACCTGGGCGAAGGCATCGAGCCGCCGCCCGGATCGGAATCCGACCGTCCCTACAGCCGCTTCATGAAGATCTATGCGGCAATGTGCAGGCATCACATGAAGACCTACGGCACGACGCAGCGCCAGATCGCCGCCGTGTCGTCCAAGAACCATCTGCATTCGGTGCACAACCCGCATTCGCAGTTCCGCCAGCCTTTCACCATTGACGAGGTGCTTGCCGCGCCGCCGATCACCTATCCGATCACGCTTCCGATGTGCGCGCCGCTATCGGACGGTGCGGCCGCGGCGATCCTCTGTTCCGAAGAGGGCCTGCGGCGCATCGGTGCCGACCGCAGCCGTTGCATCACGATCGCGGCCAGCGTGATCCGCAGCTTCACCCACCGGCGTATCGACGAGCCGGAAAAGAACATCGGCCGCCTCGCCGCGCTGCAGGCATACGAGCAGGCCGGCCTGGGCCCCCAGGACATGGATGTTGCCGAGGTGCACGATGCGTCGGCGATGGGGGAAATCATCCAGGCCGAGAACCTCGGTCTGGTGCCGTTGGGCCACGGCGGGCCGGCTGCCGAGCGCGGCGAATTCACACTGGGTGGGCGCATCCCGATCAATACGTCCGGCGGCCTCGAATCCAAAGGCCATCCGCTCGGTGCAACGGGCATCGGTCAGCTTTATGAACTGGTCACGCAGCTGCGCGGGGAGGCTGGCGCGCGACAGGTGCCGGGCGCGCGTCACGCGATTCAGGAAAACGGCGGGGGACTGCAGGGCGTCGAAGAGGCGGCGCTTGCCATTCATATTCTGAGCAAGCATTGATCGAGGCAGCAATATCACTGCTGCAGGATCAGCCGTGCCGGCGAAGGCTTGCACGGCCATGGCTTTCACGCATTGCGGGGAGGAAAACCAAATGAGTGTGACGCTTGACACGTATCGCCCGCTCGGCGGGTGGGTAGAAAAGCCGGATAACCCGCAACCGCAGCTTGAGGCCGAGGTCTGCGCGGACGTCATCATCGTCGGCGCCGGCTTCGCCGGGCTGTCTACGGCGCTGGAGCTTGCCGCGCACGGGGCGAAAGTGATCGTCCTCGAGCGCGAGTTTGCCGGCTTTGGCGCGAGCGGGCGCAATGCGGGCTATCTCGCCGGCGCTTTGGGGCTCGAATTCGACCTTTTCCTCAAGCGCGTGGGCCGCGAGCAGGCGAAGAAGATCGTCGGTTTCTACGATGAGGGCGTCGCCTACGTCGAAAGGAAGTTTGGCGAATACGGGATCGACTGCGACTACAACGCCTCAGGGATAATCCGCGCGGGCGTGCATCCCTCCCAGGAGGGGAAACTGCGCGAGGGCATGAAGACCGGCATCGAACTCGGCTCCCCCGCCCAGTTCCTGGACCAGGCCGAGATGCGCGCGCGCGGCATCCCGCCGGCATTTCTGTTTGGTGCCTACGCGCAGCGCGGCGGCACGCTGGATCCTGGCAAGTACGTGATGGGACTGCGGCGCGCGGCGCTCCAGGCGGGCGTGCGAGTCTACGAGAACACGGCGCTGCTGTCCTATGCCGAAGGCGAGATCGTCAAGGTGCAAACCGCACGGGGCAGCGCGAGCGCTCCGTTCCTCGTGCTCGCCACCAACGCCTATACGCCGCAACTCGGCCTGCTCGGGGGCAAGGTGGTGCCGCTGCGGGTCTCGGCGATCGAGACCGAGCCTCTGTCCGAGGCGCAGCTGGCGGCTTTGGGCTGGCCGCGACGCGAAGGCATTGTGACCGCGCATTGGACCATGGAGAGCCATCGCTTGACGGCGCGCAACACGCTTGTGCTGACGACGAAGCGGCTCCACTATGTATATGGCTCGCAGACCCCGAATGTGCCGGACAATGCCGCCTATCGCGAGCTGGAAGTGGCGTTGCACGACCGCTTCCCCACCTTGAGGGACCTCGCCATCCGATCATGCTGGAGCGGCTACGTCAGCCTTGCCTTCGATGCGCTGCCGGTGGTGGGCGAAACCGGCGCCCAGCGGAACGTCTTCTATACCGCCGGGTGTTCCGGGCATGGCGTCGGCACCCAGTCGCTGATGGGGCACCTGCTTGCCGAACGGATTCGAGGCACCGAGCATCCGCTACTTTCGGCGTTGCGCCACAAGACGCCGTCGATGCTGCCCGAACCGCTGCGATGGTGTGCCGTCAATTCTGCACTGGGCATGACGAACATGCTCGACGGCCGAGTCAATCGCAAGGTACGCGCTGCCGCCCGATGACAGTGCCCATTGAGCAGCGCAGCCGCCGGAAACGGCGCACATCGAGCGCAGCGCCCGCAGGAACCGGGCATGACGGCGTGCGGGCCCAAGGCCTGCGCACCCGCCATGCCATCGTTCGCGTTGCGAGAAAGCTGCTGCTCGAAGGCGGCCCCCTGGAGTTCTCGCAGCGCGCAGTCGCGCTTGGCGCCGGGATCAGCATCAGCAACCTCCAGTACTACTTTCCGACAAGGCTGGCCGTACTGCGGGCGGTCATTGAGCCCGTCATCGACGCATATCTGGGCGATCTGAGGCGCGCGCTCGACAACAGTGTCTCCCCCCGCGAGACGCTTGACGCGCTCATGGAGCGGGGGTTGCGCGACGCGAACGATGCCGAAAGCGCGGCGCTGTGGGCGCACTTCGTTTCGTTCGCGTCGACCGATCCCGGGTGCTCCCGCCTGCTCGACGAGTGGTACGACACGCTGACGCGCGAGCTCGCACAGCTCGTCCGCGCCGCCAATCCGGAATGCCACGAGGCCGACAGCCTGCACGTCGCCACGCTGCTCATCGCTTTGGTCGACGGGGGCCTGGCGCTTCAACTCGGCGCGGGGCGGCACAAGCGCACGTACATGCAGGGGTTCGACGCCAGATTCCGGGCAACCGCCAAATACCTCGTGTGGGGAAAGTTGCTGGACGTCGGGGGCACGTAGCCTTTGGTCCGTCGCCGCAGTGCCAGGAGGACAGGGAATACCCCGTCTTTTCTTTTTCCTTATGTTTTGTATCATGACCTATAATTGGTAACGTTTTCTAAATACGAGATCGCTGGATGCATCGGCAATCCGGTTGGCATGCTTCCCCAGGAGGAGAACCGAAATGATTCGTCTGTACAAGACTGCAGCGTTGCCCTCGGTCGAAATGACCGGTTTCGAGACGCCGTTGAGCGAAGAGGAAAGCGCGATCCAGAATACCGTCCACCGCTTCGCGCGCGACGTGCTGCGGCCGATCGGACGGGAACTCGATCGTATGACGCCGGAGGAGGTGATCGCCCCCGGATCCCCTTACTGGGCCGCGATGGTCGAGAGCGCGAAGCTGGGGCTCGATCCGCAACTGATCGCGCAGTTTCCCCCGGAGGTCGCCGTGCGCATCGAATCGCTCATCGGCGAAGAACTCGGCTGGGGCGATTCGGGCCTGGCCGTTTCGCTGGGTGCGGCGACTGTGCCGTTGCTGATGGCTCAGTCGCTCGGCAATCCGGAGCTGATTGAAATGTGCACCGGCAAGATCGGATGCTGGATGAACACGCAGCCTGACCGCGGTTCCGATGCTGCGATCCTGTATCGGCAGGAACTCAGCGCGGTGGGCAAGCAGCCGACGGGCAACGTCACAGCGAAGGTCGGCGCCGACGAAATCGTCATCAACGGCCAGAGTTCGGCGTGGGTCTCGAACGGCTCGGTGGCGCAGGTCGCGCTCGCCTACATGGCGGCGGACTACGGCGACGGATTCTACGGTACTGGCGAACAGGGCTCGTTCACCAACGGTGTGGGCATGATCATTCCGCTCGATCTGCCGGGCATCTCGCGCGGCAAGCCGCTCGACAAGATCGGCCAGCGCGCGCTGCCCCAGGGCGAGATCTATTTCGACAACGTCAAGGTGCCGAAGCGCTTCGCCGTTGCGCTGAAGGACGAATATCTCGGCAATCTGGCCTCAACCTGGTCGTACGGCGGCACGCACATGTGCCAGGTTTTCGTCGGCGCGGCCCGCGCCGCGTTCGAGCTCGCGCTTGCCTATTGCCACGAGCGCAAGCAGGGCGGAGCGCTTCTCATCGAACACCAGATGACGCATCTGCGTCTGGGCGACATGCTGCGCCGGCTGGAAATGGCGCGTGCCATCGCCCGCCGCAGCCTGGCCTACTCACGCATGTCGCCGCAGAGCCACCCGTACGCGACCGCGCAGGCCAAGGTCAGCGTGACCGAAGAAGCGATGAAGATCACGCACGAGGCGTTCCAGCTCCTCGGCGGCAATGCCACGACCCGCGAATTCCCGATCGAAAAGCTGTTTCGGGATGTCCGCTCCGCGCTGATCGAAGACGGTGAGAACTACATCCTCACGTCACGCCTGGGCGTGCTGGCGGGACGGCTCTATCAGAACGGATGGACGCGGGAATAAGCGCCGCGCGCAGACGCTCGCGGCAGGCTCGCTGCCCAAGCCGATGCGAAGCCCTTGCAAACACGGTATTTGAAACGGGGGCGTGGTGAACCACCACGCTTCAAAACAGTTACGCGATGCAACATGGACAAGATCTCGTCCTCTGACACTTCAATCAACATGCAGCGAAGGCAATTGCTCAAACTTGCCGGCGCCTCAGCGGCCGTGGGAAGTATCGGCCTGAGCGCCGGGCAGGCAAATGCCGGCCTGTCGGGAGATGTTCTCGACGTCGCCATCATTGGCGCGGGGCTGTCCGGCTTGACGGCCGCGCGGGACCTGCGTCACGCCGGCTGCGAGTCCTTCGTAGTCCTGGAAGCACGAGACCGTGTGGGGGGGCGAACCCTCAACCACGACTTGGGCGGGGGACAGATCTCTGACGCCGGCGGCCAGTGGATTGGACCTGGCCAGACGGCCGTGGCGGATCTCGCCCGCGAACTGGAAGTGGACACGTTTCCAAGCTACTACACGGGAAAAACGGTCATTCTCGGCGGTGACGGCCGGACGGAGATCGACTTGAAGGGTACGTTGGGCACCGACGAGACCATCACTGCGAAGCTCAGCAAGCTCTCGCGCGATGTGCCGTCGGGCGCGCCATGGAAATCGCCCAAGGTCGGCGAGCTCGACAAACTCTCGGTCGGTGATTGGCTGGCAAAGCAAAGCATCAAGGACGAGGACCGCATGGGGTGGGATGTCAGCACCGCACTTTCCGGTGGCACCATGCCTGCAAAAATGGGGCTCCTGCATTTCCTGTCCATGATCAATTCCGCCAACTGCGATTACTCGCAGCTCGACGCGATCAAGCACAGTGCGCAGGAAACCCGATTCGTGGGAGGCGCGCAAGTCCTCAGCATCAAGCTGGCGCAGAAATTGGGTGAGAAGGTGCACCTGTCGTGCCCGGTCCGCAAGATTTCCAATTGGGATCGCGAGATTGTCACGCTGCACACGGACCGGGGAGAGGTGCGCGCGCGTCGGGTCGTCATGGCCATCCATCCGGCCTTGTGCAATCGGGTGCAATTCGATCCACCCCTGCCGCAGAAGCGTGCCGCGCTGCAACGCGCCTGGCCTGCCCATTCACCGGCACGGAAGACAGCCATGGTCTATTCCCGTCCGTTCTGGCGTGACAAGGGGCTGAACGGACACATCTTTCAAGTTAACGGCCCCATTTACTGGGCCTACGACAACTCCCCGCCGGGTGGTGAAATCGGCGTCATCAACGCCTTCATCGCGAACGCAATGGTTCCCTCGGATCTCAAGGCGGCGCAGCGCCAACTGACGGAGATCTATGCCCGAGCTTGGGGCCGCGAAGCGTTGACCCCGGTGTCCTACCACGATCGTGACTGGGGGCGGGCAGATCCCTGGACGCTCACATGCGTGTCCGCGATCCCGCCAGGCTTCTGGAGCACCCACGGCGAAGCGTTGCATCCGCCCTGCGGCAGCCTGATTTGGTCGGGTACGGAGACGTCCGACATCTGGGCAGGCTACATGGATGGTGCCGTGCGCTCGGGCCACCATGCGGCCCTCAAGGCGCTTAATGCCCTGCGGCGGGTTTAGGAGCCGGCGATGAAAAAACGGATATTGCTTGGCGCTTCCGCAATCATTGTCGCCCTGGTGGCGATTATTTTCGGCCCCGAACTCCTCGATCTCTACCGGCTTCAGCGTTACATCGGAGCGTCGGCCGAAGCTTACCGGTCCGACAAAGGCCCGTGGCCACACCCGACCGATACCTGCATCGGCTGCCATGGGGTCAACGGCAACTCGCAAAATCAAGCCTACCCGAGCCTGGCGGGCCAGCCGGCTCCGTACTTGGCGGATCAGCTTCACAAGTTCGCCGGCGGGCAGCGAGCCAATCCGAACATGGGGCCGTTGGCCATGACCATGAGCGAGTCCGAGATCAAGCTCCTGGCGGATCACTTCGCCAAGCAGCCCGTCGGCGAAAACCGGTCCTTCGAACCCGATCCCGGCTTGAGGGAAAAGGGCAGGCAACTGGTGGAGAAAGGGGCATGCGCCGCGTGTCACGGTGCCCGACTGATGGGCCATGACCAGTTTCCGCGACTCGCCGGCCAGGGATATGACTATCTCCTGGCGCAGTTCGGCGCGTTTGCCGTCGGCACGCGAAGCGAGTCCACCGGCATGATGAAAAACATTGCCATAGCCGCGTCACCGGAGGACCGCAAGGCGATCGCGACCTACCTCGCCAGCCTTGCCCCGGAAAATAAATGATGGATCAAACCTCACGAAACTCACGAAAGGATCACCAGGAGTAGCCATGGATATCAAGCTTTACAGCGTCTGCCTCGCCATCCTTTTATTGGTGGTGACTTCATTCATTTATGGTTTGAAGTTTCTCAAGAAACGTAACTATCTCCTCGGAATTGAGTTGCTGATTGTTACGTTCTCGGCGTCGAATTTTCTATTCTATTTCCTGAGCGGTGCGCACTTCGCTTATAGAATCTCGTTCTTTCTGGATGCGTTTTCCAGAGGTTTCGGCATACCCGTTATCGCCGTGGCGGGCCTGATGGCCGTTACGCATCGATACAAGCCATCGATTCTCATGGATGTCGTTTTTTTTGGGGCTGCCATTGCGGGAACGGTCGCATTGGTGGCAGCCGACTTCGTGATTCAGCCCAGGCCATACTTCTATGTGGTGATGTGGGGCGCATTCTCGATTTACCTCGCTTATTTTGCCAAGAGGCTGGTGAGCGCCGGAGAGAACCTTCACGCCATGGGCGTGATCCTGGTTCTATTGTCGTCCCAGGCTATTGCATGCATCTATGATTTCTACACAATACCTGGAGACGACGACCACATTGTTTTCTATATTCTGGCGGTAACTACATGGTCATTCCTGAGTGTCGAACTGTATTACGCCTATTGTGCCCTGGAGGGCGCAGAGGCCAATGAGCAAAACTCGAACAAGGTCAGTACGCAGGTTGCACCGATGTAAGGGGTGTATAGCGCCGTATGGAAAATGAGGCTGGCATCAGGTATAGTCATTTGCGCTCAGCGAAACACTGAGCGCGATTACTTTGGCGAGGCAACAACGCCCAAATCACGACGGAACCGATGACAGTGCCCATGGAGCAGCGCAGTATCAGGAAACGGCGCACACCGAGCGCAGCACCCGCAGGAAACGGAACAGATGGCTTGCGTGCCCAAGGCTTGCGCACACGCAATGCCATCGTTCGCGTTGCAAGAAAGCTGCTGCTCGAAGGTGGCACCCTGGAATTCTCGCAGCGCGCAGTCGCCCTTCGCGCCGGTATCAGCGTCAGCAACCTCCAGTACTACTTTCCGACGAGGCTTGCAGTATTGCGGGCGGTCATGGAGCCCGTAATCGACGGCTACATGGATGAGCTCAAGCGCGCGCTCGACAGCAGCGCCTCGCCCCGCGAGACGCTTGACGCGCTTCTGGAACGGGCGCTCCGCGATGCGAAAGATACCAAAAACACGGCGCTGTGGGCGCACTTCGTTTCATTCGCGTCGATCGATCCCGAGTGCTCACGACTGCTCGACGACTGGTACGACGCGCTGACGCACGGGATCGCAACGCTCGTCCGTGCCGTCAATCCGGAGTGCAGTGAGGCCGACAGCCTGCACGTCGCCACGCTGCTCATTGCGATGGCCGACGGATTGGCGCTTCAATTCGGAGCGGGGCGGCGCGCGCAGGGGCTCGACGCGAGATTCCTGGCGACCGCCAATTACCTCGTGCAGGGGAAGTCGCAGAGCGTCAGGAAGAAGTAGCCGCCGGAACGTCGCCGCAGCGACCAGAAGAGACAGGGGAATACCCTGTCTTTTTTTTCTTCCGTTTGTTTGTCATTATGACCTAAGATTTGTATTTTATACTATAAATGAAACGGCCGGTTGCATGAGCAATTCGGTTGGCATGCAGGCCAAAGCGCGGCCTTGGCATCGGGCTTGGTCAGAACGTGCGGAGTGAAGGGGTTGAATCGGGAGAAGCAATGAAAGTGTTGGTAGCGGTAAAGCGCGTCGTGGACGCAAATGTGAAAGTCCGCGTCAAGGCGGACGGATCGGGCGTCGATCTTGCGAACGTCAAGATGAGCATCAACCCCTTCGACGAAATCGCCGTGGAAGAGGCCGTGCGGCTGAAAGAGGCGGGCGTGGCGACGGAAGTGGTCGTGGTTTCGTGTGGCGGGAGCGCCTGCCAAGAGACGTTGCGTGGGGCAATGGCGATCGGCGCGGATCGCGCAATCCTTGTCGAGTCGAGCGACGACGTCGAGCCGCTTGGCGTCGCGAAGGTGCTGAAGGCGCTTGTCGATAAGGAGCAGCCGCGACTCGTGATCCTTGGCAAGCAGGCAATCGATAACGACTGCAACCAGACCGGCCAGATGCTCGCTGCGCTCGCAGGCCTGCCGCAGGCGACGTTCGCGTCGAAATTGTTGGTTGTCGATGGCAAGGCCGCGGTCATGCGTGAAGTCGACGGCGGGGCGGAAACGCTGTCGCTCACACTGCCGGCAGTGGTCACGACCGACCTGCGCCTGAACGAGCCGCGTTACGTGACGCTGCCGAACATCATGAAGGCGAAGAAGAAGCCGCTGGAAACCGTGAAGCCGGAAGACCTCGGTGTCGACGTATCGCCGCGTCTGAAGACGCTGAAGGTGGTGGAGCCGCCGAAGCGCGCGGCCGGCGTGAAGGTGCCGGACGTGAAGACGCTGGTCGAGAAGCTGACGACCGAAGCCAAGGTGCTGTAAGGGAGCGCAAAGAAATGACGATTCTTGTAATTGCCGAACATGCCCCGAAGGAAATCCCCTTGGGGGACGACGCCGCGAAGGAAGCCCCCCGCCGCGGAGGAAGTCCCCTTGGGGGATTGGGGGGCAGCGCGTCCATCAAGCCGGCGACACTGAATGCGGTGGCGGCCGCAGCTGTTGTTGCCACGTTCCTTGACAAGGAGATCCATGTGCTTGTCTCGGGCCACAACGTGGGGGATGCGGCGGACGAAGCTGCGAAGATCGCCGGCGTCACGAAGGTGCTGGTGGCCGACGCGCCGCAACTCGCTGATGGCCTCGCGGAAAACGTCGAAGCGACCGCGCTGAAAATCGCGAAGGATTATTCGCACATCCTGGTTCCGGCGACCGCTTACGGCAAGAACATTGCACCGCGTCTCGCAGCGAAGTTGGACGTGGCTCAGATCTCGGACATCACGGCGGTCCACTCGGCCGACACATTCGAACGCCCGATCTACGCGGGCAACGCGATCGCGACGGTGCAATCGAGCGATCCGATCAAGGTGATCACTGTGCGCGCGACGGGCTTCGACCCGGTGGCAGCGGAAGGCGGCAGCGCATCGGTCGAGAAAATCGACGCCGCAGCGGATGCAGGCGTTTCGCAGTTCGTAAGCCGTGACGTGACGAAGCTGGACCGTCCGGAACTCACGTCAGCCAACGTTATCGTGTCGGGCGGCCGGGGTCTGGGCAGCGGCGAGAACTATACGAAGGTGCTGGAGCCGCTGGCGGACAAGCTGCAAGCCGCGCTGGGCGCATCGCGCGCTGCGGTGGATGCGGGCTATGTTCCGAACGACTATCAGGTTGGCCAGACCGGCAAGATCGTAGCGCCGCAACTGTACATCGCGGTCGGCATTTCGGGTGCGATCCAGCATCTGGCGGGCATGAAGGATTCGAAGGTGATTGTCGCGATCAACAAGGATCCGGAAGCGCCTATCTTCGGTGTCGCAGACTACGGACTCGAAGCCGACCTCTTTCAGGCGGTGCCAGAACTGACAACTGCGATCTGATCGAATACCCGGTCCTGGTACACCGCCAATCGACGGCGCGTAACCGACGAGCGGGCATCAGGGGGATCGCGTAATCAACGCAAACGACACACACCATGAAAACCAAGATCACCGAGCTCTTCAGCATCGAATATCCGATCATTCAAGGGGGCATGCATCACGTCGGGTTCGCCGAGCTGGCAGCGGCCGTTTCCAACGCAGGTGGCCTCGGCATCATCACGGGCCTCACCCAGCGAACCCCGGATGACCTGGCTGCCGAAATTCGGCGCTGCCGCGAGATGACCGACAAGCCGTTCGGTGTGAACCTGACCTTCCTGCCGACTGTCAATCCCCCCGACTATCCCGGTTATATCCGCGCCATCGTCGAAGGCAGGGTCAAAGTTGTAGAAACGGCCGGCAACAACCCGCAGCGATACGTGGCCGCGCTAAAGGAGGCGGGCGTCAAGGTGATCCACAAGTGCACGTCGGTTCGTCATGCGCTAAAGGCCGAATCCATCGGTTGCGATGCTGTCAGCGTCGATGGGTTCGAATGCGGCGGCCACCCGGGAGAGGACGACGTCCCCAACTTCATTTTGCTGCCACGCGCTGCCGGCGCGCTCAAGATTCCATTCGTGGCCTCCGGCGGCATGGCTGACGGCCGGTCGTTGGCCGCAGCGCTCTCGCTTGGCGCCGATGGCATCAATATGGGCACCCGCTTCATTGCGACTCGGGAGGCGCCGGTGCATCAGAACGTCAAGCAGGCGATCGTCGCCGCCACCGAACTGGATACGCGCTTGGTGATGCGTCCACTGCGCAACACCGAGCGTGTGCTGCGCAATGCCGCAGTGGACCGTCTGCTGGAGAAGGAACGCCTGCTCGGCACCGACATCAGGTTCGAGGACATCGTCGACGAAGTTGCCGGCGTATATCCACGCGTCATGAAGGAAGGCGCCCTCGATGCGGGGGCATGGTCATGCGGTATGGTCGTTGGCTTGATCCACGACGTCCCGACGGTCAAGGAACTCATCGACCGCATCGTGAGCGAAGCGACAGAGATCATCCGCGGTCGCCTGGTGCGTATCGTCGCCTAGTGGGAGGACCGACGAAACACCAGCCAGGCTGTTTGAGATGAGGAAGATCACGCTATCCTTGACGAGGCTCCCGGCGAGCGTCGCCGGCTGTTTGAGCGGTTCATCGCGCACGCGCACGAATCGATCATCTGGATCCGACGCATGAAAACCCGGTAATCGCCAGCGTGCGCGGTGCGGTTGCCGGCTTTTGTCGAGAAGCGCAAGCCGCTATTCAATTGAGGCGGCCGGATGCATCGGCAATTCACGTGATGAATGCCGTGGGATTCAAGAAATAAATTTCAAAAATGAGTGTGCGGCCGCTATGCTGAATACATCTGATTTGGTGAGCATGCGATGGCTGAACTCTATTTGGTGCGGCACGGACAGGCGTCGTTTGGCACGAAGAATTACGATCAGCTCTCCACGCTCGGTGAGCAGCAAGGCGTCTGGCTCGGCGAATACTTCGCGCGGCAGGGCACCGCGTTCGATCGCGTGATTTGCGGCACGCAGTGCCGGCATGCGCAGACGGTCGACGCGATCCTGCGCGGGATGGGCCGGGAGGACGTCCGCTACGATCGACACCCGGGCCTGAACGAATACGACTTCGACGGGCTGATCGCCATCGCCGGTGACAACTATCCGGAGATCGCGCGGCTCGCCGCCGGATCGATGCGGGATCACTTTCGGGCACTCAGGCAGGTGTTGCATTTGTGGTCGGAAGACAGGCTTCGCGGCCCCGTCCCCGAGACGTGGGCGCAGTTCCAGCAGCGCGTCGCCGACGCTCGCGCCGCGATCCGGCAAGGCGGCGGGCAGCGCGTGCTCGCGGTGAGCTCGGGCGGTCCGATCGCCACCACCGTGCAGCAGGTGCTCGCGGCGCCGGCCTCGAGTGCGATCGCGCTGAACCTGCAGATCCGCAACAGCGCCATCTCGCAGTATTTCTTCAACGCCGATGCGTTCCATCTGGCTTCGTTCAACGGCATCCCGCACCTGGACGATCCGGAACGGCAGGCATTCAGGACCTACGGTTGACCCACGAAACGGAACGATCGGGACAATGACGAATACACCGCAGCAACTCGATGTCGCCAGGCTGGCGCGCTATCTGGAAGACCATATGCCCGGTTTCGAAGGGCCCGTCGACGCGGAGAAATTTGCGGGCGGCCAGTCGAATCCCACCTTTCTGCTGAAGGCGCACACCGGCCTCTATGTGCTGAGGCGGCAGCCGCCGGGGGAACTGCTGAAGTCCGCGCATGCGGTGGATCGCGAATTCCGGATCCTGACCGCGTTGTCGGGGACCCGGGTGCCGGTCGCGCGACCGTATCACCTGTGCGAGGACCGCGGCGTGATCGGCAGCATGTTCTACGTGATGAGCTTCGAGGATGGACGGATCTTCTGGAATCCCGCGTTTCCCGATCTGCCGCGGCCGGACCGCGCGGTCTGTTACGACGCGGTGCTTCAGACGATGGCCGCGCTGCATGACGTCGACGTTGACGCAGTAGGCCTCACCGACTACGGCCGGCCCGGCAACTATTTCGAGCGGCAGATCGGCGTGTGGACGAAACAGTACCGCGCGGCGGAAACGGAGCGCCTCGACGCGATGGAGGCGCTGATCGCCTGGTTGCCGAACGCGTGTCCCGCCGACGCGGGCAGGCCGACGATCGTGCACGGCGACTTCCGGCTCGATAACGTGATGTTCGAGCGCGACAGCTACCGCGTGAAGGCCGTACTCGATTGGGAACTCTCCACGCTAGGCAATCCGCTCGCCGATCTCGCGTATTTCTGCATGTGCCTGCGGCTGCCGTCGGACGGCTACATCCCGGGGCTCGCGGGCCAGGACCGGGGCGCGCTCGGCGTGCCGCAGGAAACGGAGATTGTCGCGCGCTATTGCGAGCTGCGCGGGATCGAACCGATCCGCGACTGGCACTTCTATCTCGCGTTCAGCTTCTTCCGGCTCGCGGCGATCGCGCAGGGCGTGAAGTCTCGCGCGCTGAAGGGCAACGCGTCGAGCGCGGCGGCGCTGCGCGTCGGCGCAATGGCGGGGCCGCTGGCCGAAGAGGCCGTGCGCGTGATCGACACGCATCGCTGAGAACTTGAAGCGGCATGTGCCGCACACACAAATGGAGGAGCCAAGCATGGCAACGAATCTGTTCGATCTGTCGGGGAAGATCGCGCTCGTGACCGGCGCGAGCCGCGGGATCGGCGAGGAAATCGCAAAACTGCTCGCGGAGCAGGGCGCATACGTGATCGTGTCGAGCCGCAAGCTCGACGACTGTCAGGCGGTCGCCGACGAGATCGTCAAGGCCGGCGGCCGTGCCGAGGCGCTCGCATGCCACGTCGGCCGGATGGAGGACATCGCCGCCGCGTTCGAGCAGATCCGCGGCAAGCATGGGCGTCTCGACATCCTCGTCAACAACGCGGCCGCGAACCCGTACTTCGGCCACATCCTCGATACCGATCTCGCAGCTTACGAAAAGACCGTCGAAGTGAACGTCCGCGGCTACTTCTTCATGTCGGTCGAGGCGGGCAGGATGATGAAGGCGCAGGGCGGCGGCGCGATCGTCAACACCGCATCGGTGAACGCGCTGCAGCCCGGCGATAAGCAGGGCATCTATTCGATCACGAAGGCCGCGGTCGTCAACATGACGAAGGCATTCGCGAAGGAGTGCGGGCCGTTCGGCATCCGCGTGAACGCGCTGCTGCCGGGCCTCACAAAAACCAAATTCGCGGGCGCGCTGTTCGAGGATCCGGCGATTCACGAAGCCTGGATGGCCAAGATCCCGCTGCGTCGCCACGCCGAGCCGCGCGAGATGGCCGGCACCGTGCTCTATCTCGTGTCGGATGCATCGAGCTATACGAACGGCGAATGCATCGTCGTGGACGGCGGCCTGACGATCTGAGACCGCGAAGAAGACGAACGGAACCGAGGAAACAATCATGGATTTTGCCTATACCCCGAAAGTGGAAGATCTACGCCGCCGCGTGCGCGCGTTCATGGACGAGCATATCGTGCCGCGCATCCGCCAATGGCACGAGGAGGTTCACGCCGGCCGCTATCCGGTGTCGTTCATGGAAGCCTTGAAGGCGCGCGCGAAAGCGGAGGGGCTCTGGAATCTCTTCCTGCCGCATTTGAAGGATGACGAGCCCGGCACGCGCCTCACGAACCTCGAATACGCGCCCCTTGCCGAGATCATGGGGCGCGTGTCGTGGGCGTCGGAAGTGTTCAACTGCAATGCGCCGGACACGGGCAACATGGAGCTGCTGCACATGTTCGCGACGCCCGAGCAGCGCGAGCAGTGGCTGATGCCGCTGCTGCGCGGCGAGATCCGTTCGGCGTTCGCGATGACGGAGCCGGACGTGGCGTCGTCGGACGCGACGAACATCACGACGCGCATCGAGCGCGACGGCGGCGATTATGTGATCAACGGCCGCAAGTGGTTCATCACCAACGCCTCACATCCGGACTGCAAGATCTTCATCGTGATGGGCAAGACCGACCCGGATGCGGCGTCGCACCAGCAGCAGAGCATGATCCTCGTGCCGCGCGACACGCCGGGCGTGACGATCGTGCGCAACATCACCGTGCTCAACCACTTCGCGCCCGAAGGGCATTGCGAAATCACGTTCGACAACGTGCGCGTGCCGGCACGCAACCTGCTCGGCGAGGAGGGCAGCGGGTTCGCGCTTGCTCAGGCGCGCCTCGGGCCGGGGCGGATCCATCACTGCATGCGTTCTATCGGCGCGGCGGAGCTGGCGCTGGAACTGATGGTCGACCGCGCGCAGTCGCGTCAGACGTTCGGCAAACCTCTGAATCAGCACGGTACCGTCGGCGAGTGGATCGCCCGCTCGCGGATCGAAATCGAGCAGGCGCGCCTGCTTGTGCTGAAGGCGGCGTGGATGATCGACAATGTTGGCGCGAAGGCTGCACGCAAGGAGATATCGATGATCAAGGCAATCGTGCCGACAGTGCATACGAATGTCTGTGACCGCGCGATGCAGGTGTTCGGCGCGATGGGTATCAGCCCCGACACACCGCTCGCCGACCACTGGACGTGGGGCCGCGCGCTGCGCTACGCGGATGGCCCGGACGAGGTGCACCTGCAGGCGATCGCGCGGATGGAGATCAAGGACAGCACGCCCGGTTCGACCGCGCCTTATCTGACCGTGCCACCGCGGTCCTGATGGTTGCATTCGCCGCCACCGCGGCGGCGAATGCGGGCTGCGGCAAACGCGACGTCGCGGCCCGGCGTAGCCGCCTGACCGGCATGCGCGTTAAGATGCCGGCAAGGAGGCACCGCAATGCGCTTATCGAAGCTTGATCTGAATCTGTTTGTCGTATTCGAGGCGATATACAACAAGCGCAACCTGACGCGCGCGGCCGAAGTGCTGAACATCACGCAGCCGGCCGTCAGCAATGCGCTCGCGCGGTTGCGCAGAACCCTGAACGACCCGCTGTTCGTGAGCACGCCGGCGGGGATGATGCCGACGCCGATGGCGGAGAACATCATCGGCCGCGTGCGCGAGGCGCTGCAGATGCTCGATTCCAGCGTGCACGAAGGGGATGTGTTCGATCCCGCGTCGTCCGGGCGCGTGTTCCGGCTGAGCATGAGCGATCTGACCGAGGCGCTTCTGCTGCCGGCGCTCGGCGAGCTGCTGCAACGGCATGCGCCCGGCATGCATGTGCGCAGCTACTACACGGATCGCCGCGAGGTGCCGACCGCGCTTGCCAACGGCTCCGTCGACATCGCGATCGACGCACCACTGATCGACGATGCTCATCTACATCAGGCGCCGCTAGTGCGCGACCGCTACGCATGCATGATCCGCCACGACCATCCGTTCAAGGGCAATATCCTGTCGATGGCCGACTATCTCGCGATGGGGCACATCCATGTGTCGAGCCGCCGCGAGGGTAGCGGCTACGTCGACGCGGAGCTGGCGCGTCTCGGGCAGCGCCGCAGCATCCAGATGCGCGTCCAGCACTACATGGTCGCGCCGCTGATCGCGATGCGCGGCGATCTCGCACTGACGGCGCCGGTCCGGCTGCTTCAGCGCTATCCGGCGCGTATTCTCGAACTGCCGTTCGAGTTGCCTGACCTTGAATATTACTGTTATTGGCATCGCAGCGTCGATCGGGATCAGGGCAATCAGTGGCTGCGCGAGCAGTTGATGCGGCTGATGTGCGATGTCGATCCTGGGGCACCGTAAAGCGGGCCATGGGTGGACAGACCCGTTCGCGAATGTCTACACTGAAGGTGCATTCATGCTCGGTCCGGGAACAGATCATGCGAAAGCACCATGCACATCCGTCTGCGCAACTTCCTTCTGGAGTGGCCGAAGCGCTCGAGGGGGAACGGGGTTTCAGGGCATTCGCTGACGCCGTCCCCCAAATCATGTGGATAGCCAATCCGGACGGTTGGATCGACTATGTCAACCAACGTGGGCTTTCCTATGGCGGAGCCACGCTCGAGCAACTCCAGACTTTGGGCTGGGAACGCTTTATTCACCCGGACGATTTGCAAACCGCCGTCGACTTCTGGAGGCGGTCCATCGAGAATGGCAACGAATTTGAAATGGAATATCGTTTCAGACGAGCCTCCGATGGCGCCTATCGATGGTTTCTTTGTCGCGCCTTACCCTTTAAGGATCGCGATGGAAAAGTCGTCAAGTGGTTTGGCACCGAGACCGATATCGAAGATCAGAAGCAGGCCCGGGCCGCGGCGGAGAGCGCCAACCGCGCCAAGTCGGATTTTCTTTCCAGTATGAGCCACGAGTTGCGTAGCCCACTCAATGCCATTCTGGGCTTCGCGCAACTCATGGCGTCCGATTCGCCGCCTCCTACGCCCTCACAACAGACGAGCATCGATCAGATTCTGCGTGCAGGATGGCATCTGCTCGAGTTGATCAACGAAGTGCTGGATCTGGCGAAGATCGAATCCGGGCAAGTATCGATGTCGCCCGAACCCGTATCGTTGATTGATGCCTTGCACGAATGCCAATCCATGATCGAGCCACAGGCGCAGCAACGGGGCATTCGTGTGAGATTTCCACATGTCGAGCCGCTCTGTCATGTCCATGCCGACCGAACGCGCTTCAAGCAAATCCTGATCAATCTGCTCTCGAACGCAATCAAATACAACTGCCCGTCGGGCGCGGTCGACGTTGATTACAGCACGCGCGTACCGGACCGGGTTCGCGTCAGCGTCAGCGACACCGGCCCGGGCTTGTCGCCGGACCAGTTGGCCCAACTCTTCCAGCCATTCAATCGCCTGGGACAGGACGCAGGCGCCGAGGAGGGCACGGGGATAGGCCTGGTGGTGGCCAAGCGGCTAACAGAATTGATGGGTGGCACCATAGGTGTTGAAAGTACCGTCGGGAAGGGGAGTGTCTTCTGGATTGAACTCGATACGGCGCCCGCCCCGGAAATTGCAGCGATGGTTGACGCACAACTCACCCCGTCAGCTGAGGGCGTGACCAAGAGCGGTGCTGTCACCGTGCTCTATGTCGAGGACAACCCGGCTAACCTGAAACTGGTCGAGCAACTGATCGCCAGGCACGCAGACATGCGCATGCTCGGTGCGGTGACGGGACAACTCGGTGTGGAACTGGCGGGCAGGGCGCTACCGCAGGTGATCGTGATGGACATCAATCTGCCCGATATCAGCGGCATCGAAGCGCTGAAAATCTTGCGCAAGAACCCCACGACGGCGGAAATTCCCGTCGTGGCGCTCAGTGCGAATGCCATGCCGCGTGACATCGAGAAGGGCTTGAAAGCGGGCTTTTTTCGCTATCTGACCAAGCCGATCAAGATCGACCAGTTCATGCACGCGCTTGCCGAAGCCATCGCGTTTGCGGAAGGAAAGCATTAGCGCAAGTCAGGTAACCAGGGTTCAAACCATGATCGATTCCTCAGCGATCCTCGACGCCAAAATCCTGGTCGTCGACGATCTGGAAGCCAATGTCCTGCTGCTCGAGCAAATCCTGCACCGGGCGGGCTATGCTCATGTCGCGTCTACGACGGATGCATCCGAGGTTTACGCGCTTCACCGCCAAAATGGCTACGACCTGATCCTGCTCGATCTCCAGATGCCCGGTCTCGATGGTTTTCAGGTGATGGAAAGCCTCAAGGAACTCGAGGCGGACAACTATCTTCCGGTCATTGTGATCACCGCTCAGCCGGCCCACAAATTGCGCGCACTGCAAACCGGCGCGAAGGACTTTGTCAGCAAACCGTTCGATCTGGCCGAAGTTCTGATGCGGGTTCACAACATGTTGGAGGTCCGCCTGCTGCACCGGGAGTCGCGCAACTACAGCAAAGCGCTTGAGCAAAAGGTGCGGGAAGTGGAGGCAAGCCGAGAGCTGATTGGCCGCCAGAGCGACGAGCTCAAGCGTCTATACGCCAAGGTCGTCGCCGAGCAGAAGGTTTCCGAGCGGCTTCTGCTCAACATGCTGCCCTATCCGATTGCGCAGCGATTGAAGGCTCACCTCGATGGCATTGCCGACGGTTTCCCGGAAGTCATTGCGGACCGCTTCCCGGAGGTGTCGGTATTGTTCGCGGATCTCGTGGACTTCACCGGCTTTTCGGCCGGCATGGGCCCCGAGCAAATCGTCGAGATTCTCAATGAGATCTTCACCGACTTCGACATCATCGCCGACAATCGTGGCCTCGAGAAGATCAAGACCATCGGAGATGCATACATGGCGGCCGCGGGACTGCCCGTCCCGGTGGCCGACCATGCGGTGCGGGCGGCGCACATGGCGCTCGACATGATCGACGCGATGGCCCGCTTCAACGAGCTCAGGCGCTGCAACTTGCAATTGCGTATCGGCATCAACAGTGGCGAGGTCGTGGCCGGCGTGATCGGCAAGCGCAAGTTCATCTACGACCTGTGGGGAATGGCTGTCAACCTTGCAAGCCGGATGGAGTCGCAAGGCGTAGCCGGCCGCGTGCAGGTGACCGAGGCCACTCGCGGCAGGCTAGGCGATCCCTTCGTCTTCGAGGAGCGCGGCACGATTGCGGCGAAAGGCATGGGCGAGCTCCACACGTGGTTCCTGGCCGGCAGAACCGGTCATCCTTAGTCCACGTACCGATAGACTCCCCAGCCGGTTTTCCGCCCGAGCCGCCCTGCGGACACAAGTTCGCGAAGCAGCGGGCACGCACGGTACTTCGGGTCGCCGAAGTCTTTCAGGAACACATCCATCACTGACAGACACACGTCCAGCCCGACCAGATCCGCGAGCGCGAGCGGCCCCATCCGGTGGCTGGCGCCGAGCTGCATGCTCTTGTCGATCTCTCCGGCCGTCGCGATGCCTTCTGCAAGCACGAAAAACGCCTCGTTAATCATCGGCACGAGGATACGGTTGACAACGAAACCGGGCGAATTGCGAACACCGACAGGCGACTTGCCGAAGCGCTCCGTCACCTCGTGAACGGCTTGCGCGGTCGCGTCGCTCGATTGCAGGCCGCGAATGACCTCGACCAGAGGCATCTGCGGTACCGGATTGAAGAAATGCATGCCGATGAATCGAGCCGGGCGGTCAAGCGTCGCGCCGAGCGCGGTGATCGAAATCGACGACGTGTTCGTCGCGATGATCGCGTCGGGACGCACTGCAGCCTCGACCTGTTTCAGAATGCGTGTCTTCAGCTCGAGGTTCTCGGTTGCCGCCTCGATGACGAGGTCGGCAGCCGCCAGGCGCTGATAGTCGGTCGACGTCTCGATGCGCACGCGCGCAGCATCGCGCGCCGCGGCATCGAGCTTGCCCTTTGCCACGAGATAGTCGAGGTTGCCCGTCAGCGTGGCGACTCCCTTGGCGAGCGCCGCGTCGGAGACGTCGATCATCACCACCTTGAGTCCGGCGATGGCAGCGGTTTGCGCGATCCCGTTGCCCATCGCGCCGGCACCAATGACACCCACGGTTTCGATTGTCATGAACGTTCCTGTTGTCCGACGCGATGCGTCGCAATAATTATTGAAGGTTTTCAAAAATGGCGGCGATACCCTGTCCACCGCCGATACACATCGTCACGAGCGCGTAGCGCCCACCGACGCGCTGCAACTCGTAGAGGGCCTTGACCGTGATCAGCGCACCGGTCGCACCGATCGGGTGGCCCAGGGAAATGCCCGAGCCGTTCGGGTTCACCTTCGCCGGATCGAGCCCCAGCGTCTGCGTGACCGCGCAGGCCTGTGCCGCGAACGCCTCGTTCGACTCGATCACATCGAGATCCGCGATGGACAGGCCCGCGCGCTCGAGTGCCAAGCGCGTGGCCGGCACCGGCCCGATCCCCATGTGAAGAGGGTCGACACCCGCATGCGCGTAGGCGACCAGCCGGGCGAGGGGGCGGATGCCGCGTTGCTCGGCCTTCTCGCGCGACATCATCAGCACGGCGGCTGCGGCGTCGTTGATGCCCGATGCGTTGCCTGCCGTGACCGACCCGTTCTCCTTCGCGAAGACCGGTTTGAGCTTGCTGAAATTGTCCAGGCTCGCGTCGTTGCGCACATGCTCGTCGGTATCGAAACACACCTCTCGTCCTTTGACGGTTCTCGTCACCGGCACGATCTGGCTCTTGAAGCGCCCTTCGGCGATCGCGCGTTCCGCGCGGCGATGCGATTCCAGCGCCAGCGCGTCCTGCTGCTCACGGGTGATGCCGAACTTTTGCGCGACATTCTCTGCGGTGACGCCCATCGGCACAGTGTGGAACGGGTCGTTCAGCGCGCCGAGCATCATGTCGATGAGTCGCATGTCCCCCATGCGCGCCCCGAAGCGCGCGTCCGTCGCGATGTACGGGGCGCGGCTCATGTTCTCCGCACCGCCGCCAATCGCGATGTCTGCATCGCCGAGCTGGATGGTTTGCGCCGCGGACACGATCGCCTGCAGGCCCGAGCCGCACAGGCGGTTCACATTGAACGCCGGCGTCGACTGGGAAACCCCGGCATTGATCGCGGCGACCCGCGACAGGTAGAAATCCTTGGGCTCCGTCGCAATCACATTGCCGAACACGACGTGACCGACTTCATCACCCGCCACGCCGGCTCGCGCCAGCACTTCGCGCACGACGATCGTGCCAAGCTCCGTCGGTGCAAAATCCTTCAGGCTGCCGCCAAACTTGCCAATCGCGGTACGCACACCGCTGACAACCACCACTTCCTTGCTCATTGTCGTCTCCTTGTGTTGCGGGTGACGGACGCGCTGGACATGCGTCGCGCCCGTCGCACCATTACATATTCGGATAATTCGGCCCGCCGCCGCCTTCGGGTGTGACCCACACGATGTTCTGCGTCGGGTCCTTGATGTCGCAGGTCTTGCAGTGCACGCAGTTCTGCGCGTTGATCAGGAGCCGGTCACTGCCGTCGTCGTGCTTCACGAACTCATACACCGCCGCCGGGCAGAACCGCCCCTCGGGGCCTGCGTACGTGCTCAGGTTGACGCTCACGGGCACGCCGGGATCCTTCAGCGTCAGGTGCGCCGGCTGGTTCTCCTCGTGGTTCGTGTTCGAGATGAACACCGATGACAGCCGGTCGAACGTCAGCTTCCCGTCCGGCTTCGGATACTCGATCGGCACGCACTGCGACGCCGGCTTGAGCATCTCGTGATCCGCATGCTTGTGGTGCAGCGTCCACGGCACATTGCCGCCCATCAGCTTCTGCTCGACGCCGACCATCAGCGTGCCGAGGTACAGCCCTTTGCCCATCCACTGCTTGAAGTTGCGCGCGCGGTGCAGCTCCGTGTGTAGCCAGGACCGCTTGAACGCCTCCGGATATGCGCTCAGCTCGTCGCCCTGGCGGCCCGCCTGCAGCGCGTCGAACGCCGCTTCGGCGGCCAGCATGCCGGTCTTGATTGCCGCGTGGCTGCCCTTGATGCGCGAGGCGTTCAGGAAGCCGGCATCGTCACCGACGAGCGCGCCTCCCGGGAACACCGTCTTCGGCAGCGACACCAGCCCGCCCGCGGTGATCGCACGCGCACCATACGACACGCGCTTGCCGCCTTCGAGGAAGGTGCGGATGGCCGGGTGCGTCTTGTAGCGCTGGAATTCCTCGAACGGCGACAGGTAGGGGTTCGAATAGCCAAGGCCCACGACGAAGCCGGCGACCACCTGATGGTTGTCCATGTGGTAGAGGAACGAGCCGCCGTAGGTGTCCCGCTTGAGCGGCCAGCCCGCCGTGTGGATCACGAGGCCCGGCTTGTGCTTCGACGGGTCGATTTCCCACAGCTCCTTGATGCCGATCCCGTACGCCTGCGGGTCGGCGTTCGCGTTCAGCTTGAACTTGTCGATCAGCTGACGGGCCAGATGCCCGCGACAGCCTTCCGCGAATAGCGTGTACTTCGCGTGCAACGCCATGCCGAGCTGGAAGTTCTCGGTCGGCTCGCCGTCGCGGCCAACGCCCATGTTGCCGGTAGCAACACCTTTCACGGAATCGTCGTCATAGAGGATCTCCGCCGCCGGGAAGCCCGGGAAGATCTCGACGCCGAGCGCTTCGGCTTGTTGCCCGAGCCAGCGCGTGACGTTGCCGAGGCTGATGACGTAGTTGCCGTGGTTCTTGAAGTTGCCCGGCAGCGCCCAGTTCGGCACCTGCTTCGCGCTGCTCTCGGACAGGAACAGGAAGCGGTCTTCCGTAACTTCGACGTCAAGCGGCGCGCCTTGCGCCTTCCAGTCGGGGATCAGCTCGGTGATCGCACGCGGGTCCATCACCGCGCCCGACAGGACGTGCGCGCCGATTTCCGAGCCCTTCTCCAGCACGCAGACGCCGATCTCGACGCCTTTTTCCATTGCGAGCTGCTTTAGCCGAATCGCCGCCGACAGCCCGGCCGGGCCGCCGCCGACGATCACGACGTCGTACTCCATCGACTCGCGCGGCCCGTATTGCGCGATCAGGTCATTCGATGACACGATTGGGTCTCCTCCCTGTTCGGCCAGTCAGAACTGGTCTTCGGTCAGCGCGAGCACGCTTTCGCCGCCCTTCGCGGCGAGGATCGATGCTTCAAGGCCGCTCGCCTGCACGAGGATGTGCTCCGCATAGAACTGCGCGATCGCAATCTTCGCGTCGTAAAACATCGGATCGTCCGTGCGGTTGCGCTGTGCGACGAGCAGCGCGCGCGCCATCTGCCAGCCGCACAGCACGATACCCGCCAGTTTCAGGTACGGCACGCTGCCCGCGAACACCGCGTTCGGGTCGCGCTTCGCGTTCACGACGACGAAATCCACCACCGCTGCCAACGCGCGTGCGCCTTGCTCCAGCCGCGTCCTCATCGACGCGGCCGCTGCGCCCTCGATACCCCCCAGCGTCTCTACCGTCTTGGCAATGTCCGCCAGCAATGTCTTGGCAACGGTCCCCTCGTCGCGCACCGTCTTGCGACTCACGAGATCATTCGCCTGGATCGCCGTCGTCCCTTCGTAGATGGCGAGAATGCGCGCGTCGCGGTAATACTGCGCGGCGCCCGTTTCCTCGATGAAGCCCATGCCGCCGTGCACCTGCACGCCAAGGCTTGCGACTTCGTTGACCATCTCGGTGCTCCAGCCCTTCACGACCGGCACCAGATATTCGTAGATCGCCTGGTGGCGTGCTCGCACCGCCTCGTCGGGATGGTGATGCGCGATATCGTCATGTGCCGCCGCGACATACGACAATGCCCGCGCACCTTCTGTCAGCGCGCGCATCGTGCCGAGCATCCGCCGCACATCCGGATGCTGGATGATCGTCACCGACTGCTTCGCCGACCCGTCGACCGGGCGGCTCTGCACGCGCTCTTTCGCGAACGCCGCCGCCATCTGGTACGCGCGCTCGGCGACGCCGATGCCCTGCATGCCGACGCCGAAGCGCGCCGCATTCATCATGATGAACATGTATTCGAGACCGCGGTTCTCCTCGCCGACCAGGTAGCCGATCGCGCCACCGTGATCGCCGTATTGCAGTACCGCGGTCGGGCTCGCCTTGATGCCGAGCTTGTGCTCGATCGACACGCAGTGAACGTCGTTGCGCGCGCCGAGGCTGCCGTCGTCATTGACGAGAAATTTCGGCACGATGAACAGCGAAATCCCCTTCACGCCTTCCGGCGCGTCCGGCGTGCGCGCGAGCACCAAGTGGACGATGTTCTCGGCCATGTCGTGCTCGCCCCACGTGATGAAGATCTTCGTGCCGAAAATCTTGTACGCGCCGTTTGCCTGCGGCTCGGCGCGCGAACGCACCAACGCGAGATCGGAGCCCGCCTGCGGCTCCGTCAGGTTCATCGTCCCGGTCCACTCGCCCGAGATCAGCTTCGGTACGTAGCGTTGCTTCTGTGCTTCGCTGCCTGCGGTCAGCAGCGCCTCGATCGCGCCGTCGGTCAGCAGCGGGCACAGCGCGAACGACAGGTTCGACGCGTTCAGCATTTCGATGCAAGGTGTCGCGATCACCTTCGGCAGGCCCTGGCCGTCATACTCGACCGGGTGCTGCAAGCCTTGCCAGCCGCCGTCGGCAAACTGACGAAATGCATCCTTGAATCCGGGCGTCGCCGTAACCTCGCCGTCTTTCCAGTGGCTCGGGTTGCGATCACCCTCGGCATTCAGCGGCGCAAGCACCTCGCTGCAAAGCTTGGCCGCCTCGTCGAGTACGGCCTGCGCGGTTTCGAGATTGGCATCCTCGAAGCCCGGCAATGCCGTAACGTCTTCGAGGCCGGCCAATTCCTTCAGCACGAACAGCATGTCCTTCACGGGGGCGGCATAAGTCATCGCGTGTCTCCTGTCGCTGAATGTCCAGCGAAGATATGCGTCGCGCGACAGACTCGGCTTGCGCACGACATGATTCAGATGACGAATCGTAGCGTTCGCGACAGCCGCGTCCCTATAACAAAACCTGCCCATTCATTGACAAAATCTGCCGTCCTCCCCGATCCCCTGCAATCGACGGCCGGACACGCGCGCCTGGCGGCCGGATTGGCAGATTCGGTCAATCAATCGGCCAGTCCTGCCAGTGCCGCGTGTGCAGCGGCTCACTAGAATGAGTCGCAAAACCGATCACTTTGCCGCCCTGCGCGACGTTCGCCAGCGTCCCTCCGACACCTCGCGGTAGATCGTGGCTCATGACAAATTCAGGAGACAGACCCATGAACATGCCCGGACAGATGATGTACGCGCCGTTATTGCTGTCGTCGTTGCTTGCGCAGGCGGCGCAACGCGCGGCGGCAGTCGAAATCGTGTCGCGCCGTGTCGAGGGCGACATTCACCGCTATACCTACCGGGATTGCCACGCGCGCGCGATGCAGCTTGCCAACGCATTGACGCGCCGCGGCATTCACGGGGGCGACCGTGTCGGTACACTGGCGTGGAACGGCTATCGCCACATGGAGCTGTATTACGGCATTTCCGGCATCGGAGCGGTGTGTCACACGATCAATCCCCGGCTGTTCCCTGAGCAGATTGCGTACATCATCAATCACGCCCGCGACCGGATGATCTGTTTCGACGCGTCATTCGCGCCGCTTGTCGAGCAGATTGCGCACCAGTGCCCGCATGTCGAAACGTGGATGATGCTTGGTGACGAGGCGGCCTTGCCAGACGCGTTCGCGATACCGCTGGAAAGCTACGAGGCCTTCATCGGCGAGCATCCTGCGCAGTTCGCGTGGCCACAATTCGACGAACGCGAAGCTGCCGCCTTGTGCTACACCTCCGGCACCACGGGCAACCCGAAGGGTGTGCTGTATTCGCATCGCTCTCTCACGTTGATGGCCTACGCATCGGTGGCCCCGGATGCGCTCTGCCTCTCGGCGGCCGACACCATCGCGCCTGTGGTGCCGATGTTTCACGTCAACGCCTGGGGGCTGCCGTTTTCCGCGGCACTCGTCGGTGCGAAGCTGGTCCTGCCCGGAGCGAAACTCGACGGCGAATCCTTGTGTGCCCTGTTTGAACAGGAGGGCGTGACGTGCTCAGCGGGCGTTCCCACTGTCTGGCTCGGACTGGCGGATTATATGCGCCGTAACGACAAGCGGAGCGGGACGTTCAAACGTGCGATCGTCGGCGGTTCCGCATGCCCGCCGCAACTTGCCGGTTCGCTGGGCGAGCTCGGCATCAACGCGGTCCACGCCTGGGGCATGACCGAATTGTCGCCGGTCGGCACCGTCTGTTCGCCCTCGCACAATTACGCAGACAAGCCCGCTGACGAGCGTGCTTGCCTCGATGCGAAACAGGGCCGCGCGATCGCCGGAATCGAACTGAAGATCGTCGGCGCCGACGGCGAACCTTTGACTTGGGATGGCAAGTCCGCGGGCGATCTGATGGCGCGTGGCCACTGGGTGCTGGACCGCTACTACGGGGTGGAACAGTCGCCGTTGGAGGGTGGCTGGTTCCCGACCGGGGATGTGGCGACCATCGACGCCGACGGCTATATGCAGATTACCGATCGCAGCAAGGACGTGATCAAGTCCGGCGGTGAATGGATCTCTTCCATCGAACTGGAATGCATCGCCATGTCGCATCCGGAAGTCGAGATGGTGGCCTGCATAGCGTGTGAGCATCCGAAGTGGGACGAACGCCCGCTGTTGGTCGTCGTGCGACGTCCCGACAGTACGTTGACAGCATCGGACTTATTGGCCTTTTATGAGGGGAAGGTCGCGAAATGGTGGATCCCGGACGACGTCGTGTTTGTTTCCGAACTGCCGCTCACGGCCACTGGAAAGTTGCATAAGCTGGTGCTCCGGCAGCGCTTCGGCCAGCATTTTGTCGGCACGTGCGCCCGCCCGGCATAGGCGCGCATCTCAGGCCATCTTGCGATACGCTTGCGGCGTGCTGCCGGTCCAATGCCGGAACGCCCGGTGAAATGCAGTGGGATCGTCGAAACCGACGTCGTAGGCAATGGTGCCAATGGCGTCGGCCGATCGTGTGAGCCGCTGGATCGCGATATCGCGACGCAATTCGTCCTTGATCGCCTGGAACGTGGTGCCTTCCGCCGACAGCCGGCGGCACAACGTTCGAACGGAGTAATGCATCTCCCGTGCGACGGCCTCGATCGTCGGGACCGTCGGAAGGCAATCGGCGATGTATTGGCGCACACGGTGGCAGACCATCTGTTCGGCAAACGATACGAAAATCCAGTCCTCCGGGGCACGCGAAAGAAATATCTTCAGGTCGGATTTACGCTGCCGGATGGCCATGTCGAGATACTTCACCTCGAACGAGATGAAGGTGCGCGCGCAGTCGAATCGCACCGGGCCCGGAAAGAGGTAGAGGTAGTCGCTGGCCTGCGGTGGACGCGGGAAATCGAATTCCACCTCGAGCAGGGGGATCCTCTGGCCGATCAACCACGATGCCACCCCGTGAACGAGCTTGAGCATCAGCTCGCGACCCAGCACACTCAATGGCGGGCCGTCAGCTTTGGCCACCAGTTCTATGCGGCAGGCAGCGCCTTCACGCTGCGATTCAAACCTGAACTCATCCAGAATCAGGTGAAAGAATTGGCCGAACCGGTGTATGGCCACTTCCAGACGCGGCGCATCGAGTAGGCTCAGGCAGAGGTATTTGAGCGTGCCGTTGCGCAACGGACGGCTGAAGATCCCCGGCATTTCATCGTCGAGTTCGCTGGCGAGCAGCCGATAGAGCGTGGAAAATTGCTCCTGGGTCACCCGGGCGCCCGACTCGCGCAGCAACTCGTGCGGGATGCCCGATTGCCCGGCCAAGCGCTCGATCGCCGCAGGGTCGGCGCCGGCCAGGAAGCCGTTGACCAGTGAGATCGGTACGGTAGCGGAAAGGGGATTCAAGGGGCCGGTGTCGTCAAATCGCGAGCGCGTACGCTCGCGGTGCGTGGATGGCGTATTTTGTCATAGCTGAGGCGCCGGCAGATTTTTACCCATTTTTTGTCCTGCCGGGGCACGACGTTGGGATCGAACCTATATTTGTTTTGCCGAAGCGCGCCGTTGCTGCCCAAAGGAGCGCTCGCCTGATATTGCCGATGACGCTGCCGAGGAGTTGCCCATGACCCTGCCTCTCACGCTGACCGAAGATCTCGCTGCCCGTTTTGCCCGCATCGCACTCGGGCACGTGACGCGAGAATATCCGAACCATCTGGCCCATGCGCTTGCCGGTCCGGAAGATGTGCGCACGCCGCGCGCGTTGCATCCGGTCTTCTTCGGCAGCTACGACTGGCATTCGTGCGTCCATGGGTACTGGATGCTCGCGTATTTGCTGCGCCGGTTTCCGCAAGCGGTGCCGGCCGCGGAAATCGGCGAACTGTTCGACGCGCATCTCACCCGGGAAAATGTCGCCGGGGAGTGCGCGTATTTCGCACCGGCCACCGCGAGGGGTTTCGAGCGCCCGTACGGGTGGGCATGGCTGCTGAAACTCGCCGCCGAGCTGACGTGTCACGAAGGGCGGGGGTGGTCGGAAGCACTGACGCCGCTGGCCGAGGTGATCGTGGAGCAGTTTCGGGCGTTTCTGCCGAAGGCGGCGTATCCCGTCCGGGTGGGCACGCACTTGAACACGGCATTTGCCCTGAGAATGGCGGCGGACTATGCCGAAGCGGCGAAGGATCCGGCGTTCACGGAATTGCTCGCGAACGCCGCAAATCAGTGGTACGGGTCAGATTCGGATTGCCCGTCATGGGGCGAGCCGAACCTCGACGATTTCCATTCCCCGGCGCTGGTGGAGGCGGAGTGCATGCGGCGCCTGCTGCCGCCCGCACGGTTCCACGCCTGGTTCGACCGCTTCTTGCCCGGCGTTGCCCGGTGCGAGCCCGCCGTGCTGTTCCAGCCGCCCACCGTCACCGACCGTACCGACGGCAAGATCGCCCACCTCGACGGACTGAATTTCAGCCGGGCATGGTGTTGGCGATCGGTGGCAAGCGCACTGGCGCCTGACGACCCACGCCGCGCCATCGCGCAGACAGCCGCACAACGCCACCTTGCGGCGGGCCTGCCGCATGTCGCGGGCGACTACATGGGGGAGCACTGGCTCGCGACCTATGCCGTTGTTGCGCTGGAGGCGGGCAACTAATGTAGATCAGGCGGCGCAGCGGCGGCCGCGTGAGAGCAGCCTGATGGCGGCGGCGTCTGGAGCAATCGCGGCACAACAAACGGCCGAAGTGGCGAAGCAGGTAGCTACGTTTGCCGCAGCGAGTAACCTGATTACGAGCACGGTCGGCGTCTACTTCACGCTCTTCATCTCGCTGCCGTGCGCAGTGCGACTGTATGGATTTCTCGAGCCGAAGATTGGGCGCACTTCTCGTGCATCTGCTGCTACGACTGGCCGCAATCCCGACGCCAAAATCGAGGACGGCAGCTATTCGGTGTTTGAAAAATGGGGCACGTGGCTTGTAGTTGGTGCGGTATCCATCGTCTGCAACTCGATTCTGACGGGGGGCAGCCTGCTGGACCAGCGCCGGATAGATCGCCTCTGCGGCACCGCGTACGCCTGCTGGCACAGGGAATCTAATGAACGCCAAGGCGCGCCGCAGACCGCAGGAGTTCCTCGAGGAATACCTTCACCGCAGGATGCTCCTTTTCACCACTGCGGTATGCCACCGAAATCTTGCGGCGAGCCTCGGGTCTCAACTTGACCGCTCGCACACCAATAATCTTTTTCGTTAACCTCAGGCCTGGTGCCACGGATACGGAACAACCGGCCGACACCATCGCTGCAACCATTTCGAAGCCCTTGCAGCTTGCATTCAGTTCCGGTTCGAATCCTGTTCGGCGGCAGAGGTTCATGATGAAATCTCCAAACGCACTGGATGTCGAGTCGAGCGCCCAGGACTCGTGCTTGAGGTCCGTCACGGAAATGGAATGCCTGCGCGCGAGCGGGTGGTGGTCGGGAAGTAATGCATAGAGCACGTCTTCGGCGAGCGGTACGCGGCTAATGCCCGCCTGCTTGCCTTCGAGCAGGATCGAAAGATCGTCGATCAGGGCGACGTCGGCACGCCACGATCTGAGGGCTGCCAGACCATCCATGGGTTCCATCTCGTCCAGGATGACGTGAAGCCTGGGAAACACTTGCCGCAATGCCGTAATTGTCTGCGGAATGACCACCGATGCGATTGAGGGGAAGGCGGCGACGCGCAGGTCCCCAGCGATCTCGCGTTTCAGTTGGGCCATTTCCGATTTGGCTTCGTCCAACACCACCATCACGCGCTCGGCATAGCCGACCAGAGCCTCGCCGGCGGGCGTCAGTATCACGCCACGCCCGCGCCGCTCCGTAAGGCTCACGCCCGCCTCAAGCTCGAGCTGGGCAATCTGCTGGGAAATGGCAGAGGGCGACAGGGACAGCGCTTCCCCGGCCGCCGCCATGGTGCCGCACCGGGACAGCTCTCTCAGTATCTTCAAACGCGCCAGATCCATGCGAAAACCCTTAGGTAAATACCCGCAATAACTGAACAGTTTTTCTAACGCATCAAATAAGAAAACATCAGTAGACGTAACTATACCAATCTTCTTTAATGAGTCTTGCCGTCACCCCCACTTGAGAACAGGAGCCAGACATGAAGATTGCGGTAAACATCCTTCGCGGCCTGATTGCCGCCGCCTTCGCAGCCGTTGCCGCCGCGCCGGCGCACGCTGCGCCCTCCCTGCTGGATAAGGTCAAGCAACGTGGCGTCCTCAATTGCGGGACGGACAATGCCGCGCCGGGCTTTGGTTACCTGAACACGAAGACGGGACACCTTGAGGGGCTCGACGTCGATATGTGCAGAGCCGTCGCGGCTGCTGTCCTGGGCGATGCAAAGAAGGTGAAGTTCGTCGTCGTGACAGACAAGAGCCGGTTTAATGCGGTCCAGACCAACCAGGTCGATGTCGTGTTTGCGCATACCACGGTCAAGCCGGGACGCGAATCTGCGATTACCGTCGACTTCCTGCCGATCTATTTTTACGACGGGAACGGGGTGATGGTGAAAGGCGACAAGATCAAGAGTGTCAAGGATCTGAACGGCGCCACCCTCTGCACGACACAAGGATCCGCGACGGAACAGACGCTGTCCGCCTACATCAAGGCCGAGGGGTGGAGTCCGTCCACCAAGGTCCTGACCTACGAGAACCTCGAGAAGCTATTTGCGGCGATGGAGTCCGGTCGATGTAACGGCATGAGCACCGACCGCTCGGCCCTTGCGTCGTGGAAGGCAAACGCGCCGAAGCCGCAGGACTACAACATTCTTCCCGAGTCGCTCGACAAGTCCCCATTCGCCGGCTTCACCGTCGCCAACGATTCCCGCTGGCGCAATGCGCTGCGCTGGATCATGTTCGCGACATTCCAGGCCGAGGAAAGCAAGATCGACTCGAAGTCCGTAGCGCAGGCGCTGAAATCCAGGGATCCGTTCGTGCAGAAGTTCCTGGGCGTCAATGGCAGCTTCGGGCCGGACTTCGGGCTTCCCGCAGACTTTGTAGCGAAGATCGTTAGCCAGGTCGGCAACTACAGCGAGATTTACAACCGCAACCTCGGGCCCGGCACGCCTTACCCGATCGGCCGGAAAGGCACGTTGAATGCGCCGTGGTACGAGGGTGGTGCAGTGTACTCACCGCCCTGGATCTGAGGCTGGTCGGCGCACTTCGGAGGGGACACACCATGGAACAACCGATGACGCTCTCGCCGCCTGCCACAGGCGGTCTGCTGACACCGCGCGTGCGGACTCGACGCAAAGCCCTGTACGCGATCAAGCAAGCCGCAATCGTGCTTGCCGTCCTGGCGATAATCGCGTGGTTCGCACTCAGCGTGCGAGCGGGTCTCGCACGCAACGGGATCGCCTTCGACATGGGCTTTCTGAAGCAGGCGGCGGGATTTGACATCAGCGAAGGACTTGTCGTGGTATCCGACGGCATACGTGCATTCCAGTCCAACGACAGCAATGCCGACGCGCTGCTTGCCGGCTTCGTCAATACGCTGAAAGTGGCCAGCCTTGCGATCGTTCTCAGCACCATCCTCGGCGTACTTCTCGGGATGGGGCGAGTCGCCCACAACTGGCTCGTCCGGCAATTGTCGTTCGGTGTCGTCGAGTTGCTGCGCAATACGCCGATGCTGATTCAACTGGTGTTCTGGTACTTTGCCGTGGTGCTCAAGCTTCCACTGCTTGACAATGCCGTGCGCTGGTACGGCGGGCTGATCGCCAGCCGACAGGGCATTTTCCTGCCAGGACTCGCAATAGCCCCGGACGCCTCCGCCGCGGCAGCCTGGGCCTTGATCGGCGGATGCGTCCTGTTGGCGGGCGCCGCTGCCTTGCGCAAGTTCCGCTGGCGGCTGCTGGCTGCGGGACTGGCTGCGGTGGCCATCTCGTTCGCACTGGGATTCCCCCTGGTCCGAACCGTTCCCATGGTCAAGGGTTTCGTTGTGCAGGACGGACTGTCCCTTTCCCCTGAGTTTGTCGCGCTCCTGCTGGGCTTGACGGTCTACACGGCTGCCTTCATCGCGGAAATCGTACGCGGTGCCATCCTGGCGCTCGCCCGTGGCCAATGGGAGGCGTCGGCTGCGCTCGGCATGAGTCGTCGCACGACGTATCGCGATGTCGTGGTGCCGCAGGTATTCCGGGTGGTGCTGCCGGCCTTTGGCAACCAGTACATCAGTCTGGCCAAGACGTCTTCGCTTGGCATTGCGATCGGTTATCCGGACCTGTTCAACGTGTACGGCACTGTCGCGAACCAGTCGGGCCGTAGCCTGGAAGGCGTGATCGTGGTGATGCTGGCCTACCTCGTTCTGAGCTGGAGCATCAGCGCGTGCGTGAACCTTCTCAATCGCCGCATCGTGGCCAAAGGGGGTGTGAAATGAGCAACAACGGTCTCGTGCGCTGGTGCCGGGTCAACCTGTTCGCCAGTCCGTTTGACACCTTGCTGTCCGTGGTCTTCATCCCTGTGACGCTGGCGTTCGGCTGGCGCCTCGGTGAATGGGCACTGACGCAGGCGAAGTGGGCCATCGTCGCGGACAACCTACGCGTGCTGATGGTGGGAACTTTTCCCGGCGAGTACACCGGACGCGCCTGGTTTGCGGCGAGCATCCTGGCGGTGATGACCGGGGCAACGCTCGGTCTGGTGGCGCGGCCCCGGCGCCTTGTCCTGTTGGCGGGCGCCGTCGTCGCGGCTGCCGTGGCTTGCCTGCTTGCAGGCCTGGATCGCCTCAGCGCCTCTCTCGCCTGTCTGGCGGCGGGAATTCTGCCGTGGTATGTCGTCTCCCGCTTCGACGCAGTCCTCCGGACGACGACCAAAGCGCTGGGCCCCGCATGGCTGGCCGCCGTTGCCGCCGTCGGTGTTGCGCTTGCACCGGTCGGCATGGAGCACTGGGGTGGTCTGCTGATGAGTGTCCTGGTCACGTTGCTCGCATCGGTACTCAGCATTCCCTTGGGCGTTTTCCTCGCCTTTGGGCGCCGGAGCCGGTACGCGAGCGCCAGGGTGCTGTGCACCGGCTACATCGAACTGATGCGCTCCCTCCCTCTGATTCTGATCGTGTATTGGATCTGGGTGGTGACGCCGCTGTTGGCGCCGGAGAGCCCTGTACCGGATCTGGCCCGCGGACTTGTCGCCTTCACGCTGTTCTTCGCCGCCTACGTTGCCGAGTACGTACGCAGCGGCCTGCAGAGCGTGCCGCGCGGACAAACGGAGGCCGCGGCGTCGCTCGGAATGAGTACCGCCCAGACCAGCCGGGATGTGGTGCTGCCGCAGGCCCTTCGCGTGGTCACACCTGCGCTGGTTGGCAATGTGCTGGATATCTTCAATACCGTGCCGCTGCTCTTCATTATCGGACTGACGGACTTCCTGCGCGCCGGCCAGATGGTCCTTGTCGATCCGCAGGCGAATGGCCGGACCTACGAGATCTATCTGTTCATGTTCGCCGTCTATCTCACCGTCTCCTCCCTGATCACTTATGGCGCACGGCGCCTCGAGTTCAGGATGGCTGCCGGTCATCGCTAAACAGGAGCCCGCAATGACACCAATCGTTCAGTTGCGCAACGTCGACAAGTATTTCGGTACCGCCCATATCCTGCGCGAGCTCAATCTCGAGGTAGCGCGGGGGGAAGTCCTTGTCATCATTGGCGCGAGCGGCTCCGGGAAGTCCACGTTGATTCGCTGTGTCAATGGGCTGGAGGTATTCCAGAAGGGGCAGATCGTGGTGCACGGGTGCGAACTGCCCTGCGAGGCAGACCGTGAACTGGGTGAGGAAAAGCGCCTGGCGGGAGTACGGCAGCGCGTCGGCATGGTTTTCCAACAATTCAATTTGTTCCCGCACAAGACTGTTCTGGAGAACATCTGTCTCGCACCGATGCGTGTCAAGCGCAAGCCGCAGGCCGAGGCGGAAGCCGTCGCGATGAAACTGCTCGATCGCGTAGGCCTCGCCGAGCATGCGCAGAAGTACCCGGGACAGTTGTCAGGCGGACAGCAGCAGCGCGTAGCCATCGCGCGGGCGCTGGCCATGGAACCGGAGGTCATGCTGTTCGATGAGCCCACTTCCGCCCTCGATCCGGAGATGGTCGGAGAGGTCCTGGATGTGATGCGCGAGCTTGCCGCGGAAGGCATGACCATGATGATCGTCACCCATGAAATGGGCTTTGCACGAGAGGTTGCCAATCGCGTCGTCTTCATTGACCGGGGGAATGTGCTCGAACAAGGCACGCCCGCACAAATATTCGATGCACCCAAAGAGGAGCGGACCCGCGCATTTCTTGGCCGTGTACTCAAGCACTGACATCGGTACGAACTGACTTACCTAGAGGAGTTTCCCATGCTGAATCCCCGTCCGTGGGTGCCGGAAGGCCCCGAGCACTACATCCACGCCCTGGCTCAACGCTTTGCTGCCCAGACGCCTGACCAGAACGAGCGCGACCTGCTCGCCTTCGTCGAGGAGAACCGCGTCATTCATGAGCGCGATTGCTTTAACCTGAACCCGGCAACGAATGCGATCAGCCCCAAGGCAGAGGCGCTCCTGGCGTCGGGCGTGGGATCGCGCCCGTCGTTGGGCTATCCCGGCGACAAGTACGAGATGGGGCTCGAAGGCGTCGAGAAAATCGAGATTCTCGCGGCGGAACTGGTTGCCGAGGTGTTTGCGGCGCAGTACGCGGAGATTCGTGTGGCATCGGGCGCGCTTGCCAATTTGTACGCATACATGATCGCAGCACGGCCGGGCGATACCGTCTTCGTGCCAAGCGCAACGGTCGGCGGCCATTTCAGCCACCACGCCATTGGCGCAGCCGGCATGTACGGGGTCAAGCCCTATCTGATGGCGTTTGATGCGGACCGCTACACCGTCGACGTCAACAAACTGCGCGAAGACGCCAGGCGGCTGAGGCCAAGGATGATCACGATCGGGAACAGCCTGAACCTGTTCCCGCACCCGATCAAGGAAGTACGGGAGATTGCCGACGAGATCGGCGCGATCGTCCTGTTCGATGCGGCGCACCTCTGCGGACTGATCGCCGGTCACGCCTGGCAGCTTCCGCTTGACGAAGGTGCGCATCTGATGACGATGAGCACGTACAAGAGCCTGGCAGGCGCTGCCGGTGGCCTGATCGTCACCAATGACGCGGACATTGCCAAGCGCCTCGATGCGGTCGCCTACCCCGGGATGACGGCCAACTTCGACGCGGCGCGCTCGGCGTCGATCGCCATGACGATGCTGGACTGGCAGGTCCACGGTCGTGAATACGCTGCTGAGATGGTGCGGACCAGCAAGGCATTCGGTCAGGCGCTGGTTGACGAGGGATTGCCGGTCTTCGCACGGGATCGCGGCATCACCACGTCGCATCAGTTTGCCGTGGAGGCACACCCGTTCGGCGGCGGCCAGGCAATGGCCAAGCTGCTGCGACGTGCCAACATCCTGGCATGCGGAATCGGCCTGCCGCTTCCCGAAATCGACGGGGACGTCAACGGGCTGCGCATGGGCACCCCGGAACTGGTCCGTTGGGGCATGCGCTGCGAGCACATGCCGCAGTTGGCAAAGTTCATTGCCGATGTGCTGCTCGGGCGTCAGGCGCCGGAGGCTATCGCGCCCGCTGTCAGCGACTATCGCAGCCAGTTCAACAAGCTGCATTATCTGCGCTAAGGCGGAGGTCCCCGTGGCAGTCAGCGTATTCGATCTGTTCAAGATTGGCATTGGTCCTTCCAGTTCCCACACCGTCGGACCGATGCGCGCGGCGCTCACCTTCGTGCGTGCGCTTGAGGATAAGGATTTGATCCCGCGCGTCCATGGCGTGCGGGCGGAGTTATACGGATCACTCGGCGCCACGGGAAAGGGCCACGGCAGCGACGTTGCGGTGCTTCTCGGCCTCTCCGGTCACGAACCGGATACCGTCGACGTGGACGCGGTGCCGGGCATCGTGGCAAGCATTCGCAGTGCGCGGAGCCTTTGCCTGGCCGGAAGGCATCGCGTGGGCTTCGACGAGCGCCGGGATATGCAGTTCCATCGTCGGGCCCTACCCCTCCATGCGAACGGGATGCGCTTCACCGCCCTGGATGTGCGGGGCGAATCCTTGCACCTGGCGACCTACTACTCTGTGGGAGGAGGCTTTGTCGTCGGCGAGGCGCTGATGACCAACGCGACGCCGGATTCTCGCTCGTCTACGGACGCCAGCGGCCTGCCGTTCCCGTTCAGGACTGCGGAAGAACTGTTGGCATTGACCCGCCTTCACGGCCTCAGTATTGCCGAAGTGATGCATCGCAATGAAAGGCTGTGGCGCGACGATGGCGACACGGACGCCGGGCTTCTCGAGATCTGGAGCGTCATGCAGGCTTGCATAAAGCGGGGGTGCGAGGCGGAGGGCACACTGCCCGGACCCCTCAAAGTACGCAGGCGGGCAGCGGCACTGGCTCGGCGACTCCAGTCACGTAGTCCTGATGCCTCGGATCCGCTTGATGCGATTGACTGGGTCAATCTCTTCGCGCTTGCCGTGAACGAAGAGAACGCATCGGGAGGCAGGGTAGTGACTGCCCCGACAAACGGTGCAGCGGGGATCATTCCTGCAGTGCTGCAGTACTACCTGAAGTTCGTCCCCGGTGCATCAGAGCACGGGATCGTCGAATTCCTGCTGACGGCGGCGGCGATTGGCATCCTGTACAAAGAGAACGCATCCATCTCCGGCGCTGAAGTCGGATGCCAGGGGGAGGTGGGTGTCGCATGCTCCATGGCGGCGGCTGGCCTGTGCGCGGTGATGGGCGGCACACCCGAGCAGGTCGAGAATGCTGCCGAGATCGGCATGGAGCATCATCTCGGCCTCACCTGCGATCCGGTTGGCGGACTGGTACAAATTCCGTGCATTGAGCGAAATGCGGTCGCCTCGGTGAAAGCCATCAACGCCGCGCGGATGGCATTGCATGGAGACGGAATCCACCACGTCAGTCTCGACAAGGTCATCAAGACAATGCGGGAGACGGGCGCTGACATGAAGACGAAGTACAAGGAGACCGCGCGCGGCGGTCTTGCCGTCAACATCATCGAATGCTGAGGGCGCAACGGAAGGTGTCGGACTGTGCTAAAATGATTGATATATCAATCGTTGATAGATCCAAAAATGTCCCCCACGCCTTCCGCTCAGCATTCCGCGGGTCAGGTGCTGCCGTTCCGGCAGTCGCTGCTCGCCATGCTGGGTGTGTGTTTCGTCACCATGATGGTGGCGCTCGATCAGACCGTCGTCGGCACTGCCTTGCCGACCGTCGTCGCCGAACTCAAGGGCTTTGAGTACTACGCCTGGGTCGCCACGGCGTATCTGCTGACCTCCGTCATCACCGTCCCGATCTTCGGCCGGCTCGGCGACTTTTACGGGCGCAAGCCGTTCGTCATCGCCGCGATTGTCATCTTCACTGCGGCGTCCGTGCTGTGCGGCGCCGCCAACAGCATGCTGTTCCTCGTCGTCGCCCGCGCGCTGCAAGGCATCGGTGGCGGCATGCTCGTCGGCACCGCCTTCGCCTGTATCCCCGAGCTGTTCCCAGACTCGCATGTGCGCCTGCGCTGGCAGATCATGCTCAGCTCCGCTTTCGGCATTGCCAATGCCGTTGGCCCGTCGCTCGGCGGCTTTCTCACCGGCGCCTACGGCTGGCGCTCAGTGTTCTACGTCAACCTGCCGGTCGGTTTGCTGAGCCTCTGGTTCGTTGTGCGCCATCTGCCGCATTTGCGCTCCGGCGAACACGGTAAGGCGGGTCTCGACTGGCCCGGCGCGCTGCTCATCGCCATCGCGCTCGGCGGTCTGCAGATGCTCGTCGAATGGCTCCCGACCGATGGCTTCACCCCCACCGTCGTCGCGCTCGGGGTCGTCAGTGTTGCCGCGCTTATCGGACTCCTCTGGTGGGAGCCGCGTTGCTCACATCCGATTCTGCCATTCGAGATGTTCCGCAACCGTAGCCTCGCCGCGTTGTTTGTCCTCTCGCTGTTTGCCGGCTTCACAATGTTCGGCATCCTGTTCTACGCGCCGTTGCTGCTGCAAGGCGGCTTCGGCCTTGCGCCGCAAGAGGCCGGGCTCCTCATTACGCCGATGGTCGTGTGCATCACCGTGGGCAGCATCGTCAACGGGCGAATCGTCACACGCATTCCAAATCCGAACGTCATGCTCTACGGCGGCTTCCTGCTGATGGCGCTCGCCTGCGCCGGGGTTGTCACGACACATCGCGGCACGCCGCACGGCCTCGTCGCCGGCTACATGCTGCTCGCCGGGCTCGGGCTCGGCTTCGTCATGCCCAACCTCACCGTGTTCGCGCAGGAAACGGCTGGCCGCGCCCACCTCGGCATTGCCACCGCATTGCTACAGTCGGTGCGCATGATCGGCGGGATGCTCGGCACCGCGCTGGTGGGCACGCTGGTCAAGCACAGCTATACGAGCCACGTCACCGCGACGCTGGAGGCCGGCGGCGGCAAGCAATGGGCCGCCGAGCTCACGGATCCGCAAATCCTTGTGAACACCGCCTCGCAACACGACTTCCTGACGCGTCTCGCGCACATGGGGCAGGACGGCGCACCGCTGATCGAATCGGCGCGCCAGGCGCTCGTCGCCGCGATTCACAACGGCCAGATGATTGCGATGGCCGTCGCGCTTGTCGGCTTGTGGTATGTTCGCCGCGTTCCGCCGATCCGCCTGTCGCGCGGCGCCAAGCCCGTCGCCCCGGTCGGGGAGTAAGTCATGCCTACGCCACAGAAACTCAACGTGATCCAGCAACTCGGCCAAACCTATCGCGCCATGATGGCCGCCTTCGATTCGCAAGTTGGCCATCCGCTGCCGCGCTGGCGCATCCTGCTCGCGCTGTCCGAGCACGGACGCTCCTCGCAGAAGTTTCTGGCCGAGCACTGCCGCCTCGATCCGGCATCGCTCACGCGCCAACTGCAAGCCATGGAAAGTCTCGGCTGGCTCTCGCGCGCCACCGACGAGAACGATAACCGGCTGACGAACGTGACGCTCACGCCCGCGGGTCTTGCGGTCGTTGACGAAGCCATGCCGCGTCGCGCCGCGTTCTTCGATCATGCGCTGGATGGACTGAACGCCCAGCAGATCGAAGCGCTCAGCGAAGCCCTCAGCCATCTCGAAACACGTTTCAAGCAGGTTCAGCAGAAAGACGCTGCGGTGGCGAAGGAAAAGGTTAGAGAAGGTTAACCCGCGCCATCGCCACGACATGTCGGATGCCGCGGTGCTGGTGCCGATGCCGTCCTCGTGGTCAGCGAAACCTGCTCAGGTCGCGCTAGGACATTACATCGGCATACTGCCGGAGCGGCGGGAACACCGGCTCGCAACTTCGATCGCGATCCAAAGAAACCCGTACGGTTCAGAAGCCCGCTCGATTCGTATGAAGGGGGCGCCCCAACGACCGGGACCATCTCCAATTTCACTTTTGTAACAAATTGATACATTGTCCCCAAGCATCGCGTGAAAGTACGCCGGCGGGGCACTTCGTCAGTGTTTCTCCCAATCAGATCATTCGGCGTTCTCGCCGGGCATGAGACGTACGGCGGACTAAACGATTCGCCCGCTGCACGCCGTCCGCCGGGCATTCTTACCCGGTTCAGGGTAACTTTTGCGCGCCGTACCTTCTGCTGGCAACCGTCGGCCCACTCCGGCCGGCGCCGCCCCGGCTACTGCGGTGTTAACCCGGTCCTTGAAAGACGGTGTCCCCTGCAAGGAAGCATTTTTCCTACGCGTCGGTAAATCATTTTTTTAGCGTTTCAGGCGATTTCGCGAAAGCCTGTATCAGAAGTGAAACGTTTCCCGCGACGCCAGCACGTTTAGGTAGTTCACTCGCCTGAACATTCAACGTCATCAACTCTTTTCAATGCCTGGCACGCGCATTGCGTTATGTCATGCGCCGACGGCACACCGTTGAGCTGTACGGAGTGCAACGGTTTCGGGGACCGCAGAACTGCTGACGGGGAAACAATTCTGCGGTGTCGAAGGCGGGGATAGAGATGGCCGGGCTCGGCGTAAATCGAAGTCCCTTTAAGTGGCAGTGTCGGACGGGAAGAACCATGAGGGCGCGGCGTCAAGACAATGCGCTTCGGTATCGAACCGGACGGCTAAGCCGATCGTGGTCGTGCAACCAATGGCGGCCTGTCATCAATGCTCGGTCCCGCAGCGGGCATGTTTTGAGTGCTTGAGTAAAAAACTTCTTTTTCAAGGAGCTCCAAATGCAAAAAACTCTCAACCTGATTCGTGACTTTCTGCGCGAAGAAGATGGTGCGACGGCGATTGAATATGGCTTGCTGGCAGCATTGATTTCGGTCGCCATCATCATCGCAACGACCGGTGTAGGAAACGCTCTGAATAACGTATTCAATTTTGTTTCGGGGCGATTGAACGGGGCCGTGCCTGCTTAATTGGACCTCCGAAAGGGAGCGGCCCGTTCCTCCTTCGGGCCCGCTCTCGGTCCAATTGTGGCGAAATCGGAGCGAGGAATGCCATGAACGCTTTTCAATTTCCCGTGGGCGTGTGCCTGCTGGCGCTGGTCGCGACGGCCGCGGGCTGGGATTTGCACTCTCGCCGTATTCCGAACTGGTTGGTGCTGTTGGGGGGGGCGGTGGCGCTGGCGGTGCAAGTGCACCTCTTCGGCTTGGCCGATGGGGCGGGCCGGTGGGCACTTGGGGCGCTAATCGGCGGTGGCTTGTTTTTTCCCCTGTTCATGTTGCGCGGCATGGGTGCGGGGGACGTGAAACTGATGGCGGCGGTCGCCGCATTTGTCGGGCCCGTCGTGGGGCTGGAAATTGTGCTGCTGACCTGCGTGATGGGTGGCGTGTGGGCGGTGACGATGATCGTATACAAGCGTGCCGTGAAAGCCACGGGAGCAAATATGCTGACCGTGCTACTGCAGGCGGGCATCCGCGGGCAGGAAGGCAACCGTGCACCGGATACGCATGCCGTGTTTGCGTCGGTTGGGTCAATGCCGTATGGCGTGGCCATCGCGTTGGGCACGTTAGCGGTGATGTACGTGGAAACGGTGTACGGGGCATTTTGATAATTTCTAGGACTTGAGTAAGTAACTTCTTTTTCAAGGAGCTCCAAATGCAAAAAACTCTCGACCTGATTCGTGACTTTCTGCGCGAAGAAGATGGTGCGACGGCGATTGAATATGGCTTGCTGGCAGCTTTGATCTCGATCGCCATCATCATCGCAACGACCGGTGTAGGAAACGCTCTGAATAACGTATTCAATTTTGTGTCGGGGCAATTGAATGGGTTCGTGCCTGGTTAATCGGACTTCCGAAAGGGAGCGGCGCGTTCCTCCATCGGGCCTGCTCCCTGAACGGTGTACCGGATACGCGTGCGATGTTTGCGTCGGTTGCGTCAATGCTGTACGACGTGGCCGTGGCGTCGGGCACGTTGGGCGTCATGTACGTGGAAACGGTGTACGGGGCATTTTGATAGCGAGTGAACTCGCCATTCTGTAGCGACAAGAGCGACAAGAGCCTCGAAACGAAGCACATTGCAACAAGGCAGCAGGCCCGCGCGTGGCGTGGGTTCACCGGGGAAAGAACATGACAGAAAAATGGAAATCGGCGCCGGGTGCACCGGCCGATGTCAGCCGCCTGCAAGATGCCAGCAGTGCGCGTCACAAGCTGGACGCTGGCGAACGGATTGTGGCGCGTGCGCCGCGCACGATCGCCGATACGGGGCTCGATCAAAATTTTCTGCTGGAGTTGATTGCCAAGAGCACTCTCCTGCTTGGCAAAGTGTCCCTGACCCAATTGGTTCAGCGCCTCAAGCTCGGCGCCGGCGTACTCGATAGCGTGGTGGCTTTCGCAGTGCGCGAACGCGTGATGGAGATTGTGCGCCGCGGCGCGAACGATATTGACGTCGAGCTTCAGCTGACAGACAACGGACGCGTGCGCGCGACCGAATACATGGCGCGTTGCCGCTATGCCGGCCCCGCGCCGGTGGCGCTTGCCACATACGAGGAAGTGATTCTCCGGCAATCGGTGCGGCAGATCCAGGCCACGCGCGCCAGCGTGCGCGCCGCCTTTGCCGGGTTGACGGTCAAGCCGGCGTTGCTCGACGATATTGGCGGCGCGGTCAACAGCGGCAAGCCCGTGATTTTCTTCGGCCCGCCAGGGAGCGGAAAAACGTCGCTTGCCGAAAGACTGGGACGGCTGCTGCCGGGCCGCGTGGCCGTGCCATACGCGATCGCGATAGAAAACGAGGTGATTCAGGTTTTCGATCCGCTCATACACGAGCCGTGCGAAACGGCGGGGCTCGATGGCGCATTGAGCCCTCAAGCGGATGCCCGGTGGCAAATATGTCGGCGCCCTACCGTGCTTTCCGGTGGCGAACTGACGCTTGACATGCTGGAGTTGCGCTACGACGCGGTCAGCGGCTTTTACCAGGCGCCGCCGCATGTCAAGGCCAATGGCGGCTTATACATTGTCGACGACCTCGGGCGCCAGCGCGTGGCGCCGGCCGATCTGCTCAACCGCTGGATCGTGCCCTTCGATCGCGGTCGCGACATGCTTACCCTGCGCACAGGGTTGCGCTTCTCGCTGCCTTTCGATGTCTGGGTCGGGTTTTCGAGCAATTTCGCCCCCGAGGAACTTGGCGATGAGGCATTTTTCCGCCGCCTCGGTTGCAAGCTGTATATCGGCCCGCTCGATGTCGCGGAATATCGCTCCGTGTACGACATGCGCTGCAAGGAGCTTGGCGTTGCGTCGGATGACGAGGCGTTCGAATTCCTCATTCATCGCCTGCACGTACCTGCCGGCCGGCAACTGCTGGCTTGTTATCCCGGCGATCTGTTGCGTATCGTGCTGGCCAATGCCAGCTACTTCGAACAACCCGCCGTGGCGGACGGACCGAGCTTGTTGCGCGCCTGGAACAGCTACTTCGCGGTAGTCGGCGAACACGAAAATCAGCCACCGCCGCAGGTTGGCGCGGAGTGGCAGCCAAAAAAAGTCGCGGCCGGTTAAGTGACCGGTTAAGCGGCCGGAAGTGATAGTCAGAAAACAGGTCACGCATCATGGAGGTTCAGCATGAAAAACGTACGCGCGGTGGTGATGTTATTGGTCGCGGCGGTCGCAGGGCTTGGCGCGGTAGGGATGGCGTCGCGCTGGCTGATCGATAAATCGTCGGGAATGACAACAAAAGTCGCAGTCGCAAGCCTGGATATCAATCTTGGCCAGCGTCTCAATCCTGAGTTCATCAAGATGGTCGACTGGCCGGCGGGGAGCATCCCTGACGGCGCCTTCAGCGACGCTCAGCGGCTCGACGGTCGCGTCATGAAGAACAGCGCGCTGCGCGGCGAGCCGATTCTCGAAGGCAAATTGACGCCGGTCGGCACGCAGGGCGGACTGTCGGCGGTCATTGCAGAAGGCAAGCGAGCGATCACGGTGCGTGTCAATGACGTGATTGGCGTAGCTGGCTTTGCCTTGCCCGGCAACTATGTCGACATTATCGTCAGTACGCAGCAGGACAAAGGCGCTGATAGCAAAACGAGCAAAGACGAAAGCATTTCCAAGATCGTGCTCGAAAAAATTCTGGTGCTCGCCGTCGCACAGGAAGTCGGCCGTGACGAAACCAAGCCCAAGGTGGTGAACGCGGTCACGCTGGAAGTCACGCCGGAAGAGGCCGAAAAGCTCGACCTGGCCCGCAGCGTCGGCACGCTATCGCTGGTGCTGCGCAATCAGGTCGAGCTGAAGCCTGTGGTCACGGCAGGTGTCACCAAGGATGTGTTGCTGGGTGAAGCCAAGCAGCCGGAACGGCCGGCGGCACCGAGCGTACATCCCGTCGTAAAAGCAAAAGCGCGGCGTGTCGTGACCGCGCAGGCGGCACCGCGTGGCGACTGCGTTGGCGTCATCACGGGCACACAAAACAGCCACGAGTGTTTCTGAAGCGTTAGCGCAGGAAGAGGGAAAGATCTCACCGGGGGATAAACATGGACCGCATGAACAATAAGCGCTCGGCGCTCGACGCGATAAATCGGTTTGGCCAGGGTGGCACGACCCGATGGGGGCTGGCAGCATGCGCAGTGATGTGGGCGGGGGCGGCGGCTGCACAGGCTGTCGTGGAGCCTGGCGCGTTGCAAAAAAACAGCCCGCCGCCGCATTCGGTCAGGGCGGTGAGTCCCGGCCAGGTTCAGGTGACGATCGGCATGGCCAATGCTGCCGAGCCGCCCGCACCCGGATCGAAGGGACCCAACTGTGTGGGCGAGATGCGCGAGGCAAGCCATGTCACGGTGCCGGTGGGCAAATCGACCATCATTAATCTGCCGGAGCCGGTGCGTAACCGCACCGTAGGCAATCCGCACATCCTGCAGGCCATGCTGGTGTCGTCACGCTCGCTCTACTTGTTGGGCTTGTCGGTAGGCTCGACCAATATGATCGTGCAAGGCCGAAGTGGCACGTGCTCGGTGATCGACGTGGCGGTGGGCGCGGACCCGGGCGGGGTGCAGGCCGCGCTCGCTGAACTGATGCCCGACGAAAAGAACGTGCGTGTCTACTCGGCGGCCGACAGCCTCGTGTTGTCCGGTACTGTGTCCGACTCTCTCAAAGCACAGCGAGTGGTTGAGATCGCCAACGCATTCGCGCAGAGAGCATCCAGCAGCGTGGATTCGGGCAACGGCGCAGGCACGCAACCTGGCGGCGGTCCTGCGCAATATGGCGGCGGCGCAAGTGGGGGCCAAGGCGAAGGCAAGAGTGCCCGAATCGTGAACATGATGGGCATCGCCGCCCCGCAACAGGTCATGCTCGAAGTGAAGGTGGCTGAGGTATCCAAAACCCTGATCGACCAGTTGGGCGCCTCAGCGGACATCAACGGCGCTTTCGGCAGTTGGTCATTCGGCCTGCTCGCCAATTTCCTGAGCGGGTCGTCGGGCGTGGTCAGCGCTGTCAAGAACAACCACCTGCCACTCAACTTCAATCTTGACGCCGAAAAGCGTGACGGCCTGGTGAAGATTCTTGCCGAACCGAACCTGATGGCCATCAGTGGTCAGACCGCGAGTTTCCTCGCAGGCGGCAAGGTGTTCATCCCCGTGCCGCAGAGCAATGGCACGGGCGGCTCCACCATCGTCTTGCAGGAAGAGCAGTTCGGTGTCGGCCTGAAATTTACGCCGACGGTCCTCGATGGCGGGCGCATCAACCTGCAGGTCGCGCCCGAGGTGTCGGAGTTGTCGACCACCGGCGTAACGCTGACGGCGCCAAACGTCAGCGGCAGCACCATTTTGCCGCTCATCAACACCCGCCGCGCCTCGACGACCGTGCAATTGCGTGACGGCCAGAGCTTTGCGATCGGCGGCCTGATCAAGAACAACATTACCAGTAATGTCAAGGCGCTGCCGGGGCTGGGCGAGGTGCCGGTGCTGGGGGCGCTGTTCCGCAGCACGAACTTCCAGCAGGACAAGACCGAACTGGTGTTTGTGATAACCCCGCGCCTGGTCAAGCCGCTTGACCCGAATTATCCGTTGCCGACCGACACGTTTGGCCAAACAAATACCGCGGGTGTATTGCTGCTGGGAGACATGGAAGGGCGGAAAAAGGCGCCGGCACCCGCGGGCACCGCGGTATCGCCTCTGTCCCAACAGCCTGCGCAGCCGGCAGTGCAACCCGCAACGCCGCCCGCGGCGCCGCCAACCGTGCCAACCGTGCCGCCCGAGGCCTCTCGCGACGTACCGGCGATCCCGCAACGTGTGGAATCGACGGCGGTGATCGTGAAGCCGCTCGAAAGCGGAACGAATTAAGTTGGGCCGGAGACACCGGTGCTCGAACCAGATATGCGTGCCTTTTCACTTTCAGGATATACGGGGGCAACCATGAAACGCCTATTCATACTTATGCGAGTCGGTATCGGCGCGTGCATCGGCAGCGCGCTGACCGGGTGCTACACGTCTACACCGCAATGGGATGCGCAATTCGGGAATGCGGTGACGCAAGTCAGGGCGATGCAGACGTTGAATCCAGGCGCATCGCAAGACCGGGATCCAGTGCTGGGTATCGACGGCAAGGCCGGCAACGAGGCCATGAACCAATATGACAAGTCGTTCCGCTCTCCCTCGGGCGACGCGAATGCATATGTGATTGGCGTGGGGACGGGTGGAAGCGGGGGCGGTTCCCGTTAATTCGTGGCGAGCATTCGGAGGGGGTGCCATGCATGCGACAGTCAAAAATGGTCGGCCGCGCCGTGCGCCGACGAGCGGCTCGCCGAAGCGGCAGCGCGGGGTGATCGCGATCATGGTCGGCCTGATGCTGTTCATGCTCATCGGGTTTGCCGGTATCGCCATCGATCTCGGCAAACTGTATATCGCCAAAAGCGAGCTGGCGAATGCCGCCGATTCGTGTGCGCTGGCGGCGGCACGGGATCTGACGAAGGCGGTTTCGCTGGCAGCTTCCGAAGCGGCAGGCATCACGGCGGGCACGCGCAATCGCGTGTTGCTCCAGAGTGAGGACGTATCGCTTTCGACGGATAGCTCCGTCACGTTCAGCAAAACGTTCAACGGGACCTATCAGACCAAAGGCCAGTATTCCGCGGCGGACCTGCCGAGCATCAGTTATGTCCGATGCACGGCGCAGCGTACCGGCATTGCCAACTGGTTCATGGGCGTTGCGCGTGCCGCGCTGGGTTCGTCGGCCGTTGCGGCCACGGCTGTGGCCTCGACCACCCAAGCGCAAACGACATGCGCTCTGCCGGTATACATTTGCCAGCCGCCCGCGCCAGCGACCATCAAGCCAGGCGACTGGATGTGCAGCAAGGTCGGCCCGGGGTCTCCACCGCCGTGCGACAAGATCAAAGGCAATTTCGGCTGGGTCGACTACACGGGTGGCGGTGCGAATGCAATCAAGGGTCTGCTCACGGGTTCCGGGCAATGCAATCTGCCAACCGGCCCGACACTGAATACTCAGACAGGGAACATCCAGGCCGCCGCTGACGCATGGAATACCCGCTTCGGCATATACAAAGGCGCGTATAAGGGGCCAAGTGACGGCGCGTCCGATTTCGCGGGCTTTGCTTACACACCGACTGATTGGACTACAAATGGAAATGCCTATTGGGGCACGTCGAGCGATGCCTACTCGGATTTCGTGAGTAAGCGCAAGCTGTTCAAAGCGTACCAGGGCGACAATAGTGCTGGCTTGCTCACCACCGACGGAAACGCCAGTCCACCGGCGAACAGCGATTATGTCAATGGCGCTGACCGCCGGCTCGCGATTGTTCCGGTCGTAGACAATTGCAGTGGCGTCGCCGGGAAATCACAAATCACTGTAACGTCGTGGGCCTGCATTCTGATGCTGCACCCGATGACGTCGAATCCAATCAAGGATCCGCTGCAGGGTGAGGTCATACTCGAATATCTTGGTGATGCCAGCGATTCAAACACCCCTTGCGCGACGCAGGGCATACCCGGCACCAACACCGTCGGGATCGGGCCGAAAGTGCCCGTATTGGTGCAGTAGGGGAGCCATCATGAATCATCGCCTTTATCGTATTCGACGCATGCGTGGGGCCGTGGCGGTCGAGTTCGCCCTGGTCGCGATTCCCATGGTGATTCTGCTGATGGGTATCGCCGAAGTGGGTCATGCGTTTTATCAGTACAACACGATCGTCAAATCAGTGCGCGATGCGGCACGCATGTTGTCGGCCTACAGTCCAGCGCAATCCGACTACCCCATGGCGAGCGCTCGATGTTTGGTCGTTTACGGTAACAGCGCTTGTTCCGGTCCGCAATTGGTCCCCGGGCTAACGACCAATATGGTGGTGATATGCGATGAGATCAATACCACCGGCTGCACCGGGCAATTCAAAAACGTGACAACCACGCCGGGTGGCAACACGATCAACCTGGTGCAGGTAACGGTTACGGGATACCCCTACTCGCAACTTACAGCGTTCTTCCCGCAGTTTAGCCAATTGACCTTTGACGATATCAGTTCCGTGATGAGGCAGGCGCTATGAACACGTTCAACAAGCATCGGCGCCCCGGCACTCGGCGTCAGCGAGGCGCCGCCGCGATCGATTTCGCCCTGGTTTCGTTGGCCTTCTTTCCGCTGCTGATCGGCGTCATGGAAATGGGGCGTGTGCTTTTTTACTGGAATACCGTGGGCGAAGCGACCCGCCTCGGCGCCCGAATGGCGGTGGTGTGCGACATTGAACCGATGCCGCTGACGGCGTCCAGTCCTCTGTACATAAAAATGCAGCAGATGTTGCCCATTCTGCAACCCGGCAACATCAACGTGGCTTACACGTCGGTCTCAGTCACAGTCAGCATCGCCGGTGTCTCGATCAATACGGCGGTGCCCTTTACTCGATTCACGGTGACGATGCCACCATTCACGACGACGTTGCCCACGGAAAGCCTGAATAGCGTGGGCGGCACGAATCCCACCTGCAGTTAGCGCACGCCTCATTTACAGGGAAGAACGAAATGATCGACATTCTCATTATTTCACCCGACCCGGCGCAAGCGAGCGAGATCGCGCGGATCGTCGGGGAGGGCGACGCCCATCACCACGCCAGGACATCGACCGCGGCGCTGGCCGATCTTGGTACCCAGCAGCAGACGCTGGACAGCGTCGATTTGCTGATAGTGGATGGCGTCCGGATGGCGCAACAGGATTTCGACACGCTCTCCGCACTTACCGCGCGGCATGCCGATCTGACCTGCATGCTGTTGGCGCCGTCACCGTCGGCCGATCTGCTGATTCAAGCCATGCGTGCCGGCGTACGCGACGTGCAGCCGTGGCCAGGCGATCCGCTGGCTTTGCGTAATGCCGTCGACGGCGCGGCACGCAAAGTCCACAGCACGCGGCGCGAGGGCCGCGTGATCTCATTCGTGTCCTGTAAAGGGGGGAGCGGCACCTCCTTTTTGGCCGCCAACCTCGGCTTTGCCGCGTCGGTGGCCGGCAAGCGCACACTGCTCATCGATTTGAACCAGCAATTCGGCGAAGCGGCCTTTTTGGTGTCGGAAGTCACGCCGCCGGCCACGTTGGCAGAGGTGAGCACGCAGATTGACCGACTCGACCCGGCGTTCCTCGAAGCGTGTCTGACACATATCAGCAACAGCTTCGACGTGCTGGCCGGTGCGGCCGATCCCGCCAAGGCAAAGGAAGTCAAGGCGGAACATTTGCAGCGCATCCTGAATCTGGTGCGGCACGAATACGACCTCATCATATTCGACATCGGCCAGAGTCTGAGCAACGTGTCGATCGTAGCGCTCGACCAGAGCGAGTGCATTTTTTCGGTACTGCAATTGAGTGTGCCCTATTTGCGTGGCGGGCGCCGGCTTCTCGACATCTTTCGCTCTCTCGGCTACCGCGCGGATAAGGTGCGGGTGGTAGTCAATCGCTACGAAAAAAAAGGTGCGGTGGGGCTGCCCGAACTCGAGAAGGCGCTGGGCCTGCGAGTGGCGAGCGTCATTCCGGAAGACGGTGCCTCCGTGTCGGCTTCGGTCAATCAGGGCGTGCCGATTCTGCGGCTGGCGAAATCGAGCGGCGTGGCGAAAGGCTTGAGCGAACTAGTGCGTAGTCTGTCGCCGCCGCCGTCCACCCGTCGGAGCGGCATTTTGCAAAGAATTTTCAGTAAGCCGACGTTGAGCAGGGCCTGAACTCAGGAGAGCGAATCATGGAACGCGTCATGACACTGCGTGAGCAATTTCTCAGCCCCGGCGATTTGCCCGGGCACGACCACGGCGGGGATCAAGGCGGAATGGCCAAAAGGGCGTATCAGGAACTCAAGAGAAACGTGCATCAGACCATTATCGACCGCATCGAGCTGGAAAAGCTCCAGCGGCTCTCGAACGAGCAGATCCAGCATGAACTGGCGAAGCTGGTCGAGCGCATTATCGACGAAGACAACGTTCCGATGAACGAAGTCGAGCGACGCCGCCTGGTGCACGACGTGCGCGACGAAATGCTCGGCTTTGGCCCGCTCGAACCACTGCTGGCAGACCCGACCATCTCCGACATTCTGGTGAACACGTACAAGCATGTGTATATCGAACGGCGCGGCAAGCTGGAGCTGACCGATGTCACCTTTTACGACGACGCGCATTTGATGAAGGTCATCGAAAAGATCGTGTCCCGCGTAGGTCGCCGAATCGATGAATCGAGCCCGATGGTTGACGCACGTTTGCCGGACGGCTCGCGCATGAATGCGATCATCCCGCCCTCGGCGATCGACGGCCCGCTGTTGTCGATTCGCCGCTTTGCCGTCAATCCGCTAACCGTGAAGGACCTGGTCGAATTTCAAAGCCTCACACCGCCGATGGTCCAAGTGCTGGAGGCGATGTCGGCCGCCAAACTGAACGTATTGATTTCGGGCGGCACGGGCAGCGGCAAAACAACGTTGCTCAATATCTTGTCCGGGTTCATTCCGGCAGACGAACGAATCGTGACGATCGAAGACGCGGCGGAGTTGCAGATGCGACAGTTGCACGTCCTGCGGCTCGAGACACGCCCGCCCAACATCGAGGGCAAGGGCGAGATCACGCAACGTTCGCTGGTGCGCAACGCGCTGCGGATGCGGCCCGACCGGATCATCCTCGGCGAAGTGCGCGGCGCCGAGGCGTTCGACATGCTGCAGGCGATGAACACGGGACACGAGGGGTCGCTGGCGACGGTGCATGCGAACACACCCCGCGATGCGCTGACACGGCTTGAAAACATGATCGGTATGGCCGGGCTGAATTTGCCGCCCAAGGGCGCGCGCCATCAGATCAGTTCTGCGCTCAGCGTGATCGTTCAGGTGGCCCGGCTGACAGATGGACGCCGAAAGATCACCAGCATCCAGGAAATCACCGGCATGGAAGGCGACATTATCAATCTGCAGGAAATTTTCACCTTCAAGCGCGAGGGTGTGGATAAAAACGGCCGCATCACGGGGCACTTTTGCGCAACCGGCGTGCGGCCGAAATTTTCGGAGCGACTGCAGGCCTTTGGCGTGGCGGTGCCAGACACGCTATACGACCCGACCAGGCTTTATCCCGTGTAACGGCAATCGGGCGGGACGACAGGCAAGGCGGGGCTGCAGACGGGGCGGCGCGAAGCCGGTGGGCCATTGAGAGAGGCATCGTCATGAATTATCTATTCTACGGCTTCATTATCCTGGTGTTCTTCGCGATCATTTTACTGATCGAGGCCACGTATATCTGGTGGCAAAGCCGCCACAGCGGTGCCGCAAAGCGGGTCGAAAGCCGTATCCGCATGATGTCCGCAGGCGGGCATGGAAACGACAAGGCGCTGTCGATTCTCAAGCAACGTGAACTGAGCGCGTCGCCAACGCTTGCCCGCTTGCTGTTGCAGGTGCCGCGCATTCACGCGCTCGATCGCTGGTTGGTTCAGTCCGGGTTGAGTTGGTCCGTAGAGAAGTTTTTCTTCTACACCGCGTTTCCGCCGTTCGTTGTTTGGGCGGCAGGGAACATGATCCACCTCTCGCCGCTGGCGCTAGCGGTGGCGATGCTGATTGCCCCCGGCTTCGCGTCGCTCAAGGTGGCTCGGGCCAAGGCTTCCCGGCTCAAGCAGATCGAGGAGCAATTGCCCGAGGCTACCGACATGCTTAGCCGGTCGTTGCGGGCGGGGCATTCCTTCTCGACCGCACTCGGCATCGTGGGAGACGAAATGCCCGCGCCCATTGGTGGCGAGTTTCGCGTCGCGTTCGACGAGATCAATTTTGGCGTCCCGCTCAACGACGCGCTGACCGGGTTGGCCACTCGCGTACCGATCAACGACCTGCGCTACTTTGTGGTCGCGGTGTTAATTCAGCGGGAGACCGGCGGCAACCTGGCCGAAATTCTCGGCAACATCAGCCAGATTATCCGCAGTCGGCTCGCGCTGCTCGGCAAGGTCCGGGTGTTGTCGTCCGAAGGCCGTCTGTCGGCCTGGATTCTTGGAGTTTTGCCATTGGTGATGGCGTTGCTGATATCGGTCATTAATCCGGACTTTCTCCGCATTTTGTGGACCGATCCAGCCGGTGTGAAAATGATCGGCGCAGCGCTCGTCATGATGACGTTCGGCGTGGTCTGGATGCGAAAAATCATTCGCATTCATATTTGACGCGAGCGCTTCACTTTCATCTTTTGGAGATGGGTCTATCCCATGCCCGACATGAAAACTGAACAACTGTTGCTACTGGCCATCGTTTTTGCGATCGTCGCCGTCGCCGCGTTCGGCTTGATGGCACTGATCATGCCGAACTCGATACAGCGCCGTCTCGGGCAGCTTGCCAGCACCGGGCAGTCGCCATCCGAAACGATGGATAGCGCGGGGGCGCAATGGGTGCAGAAGTTCGCCAGCGTTTCGGAGCCGATCGCCAAACTCTCCCTTCCCAAGGAGGGCTGGGAGCGTTCGTTGTTGCGCACGAAATTCATGAACGCGGGGTGGCGCGACGCGGCCGCTCCAGCGATTTATTTCGCTGCCAAGACCATCTTGGCCATCGGTTTGCCCGCCGTCTGCATGATTGCGGCGGGCCCATACCTGGGACCCGAGAAGAAAAATGTGCTCTTGATGTTGTTGCTGATATTTGCAGGCGTTGGCTATTACCTGCCGAATGTCATCCTTGCGCGTCGCGGACGTCTGCGCAAGCAAACGATTTTCGAGAATTTTCCCGATGCGCTGGATCTGCTCACGGTATGCGTGGAAGCGGGGCTCGGACTGGACGCTGCGCTCATGAAGGTCGCCGACGAATTGCACCTCAAATGCAGGGAGCTGAGTGAGGAGTTGCAACTGGTGCTGCTTGAATTGAGGACTGGCTCAAGCAAGGAAACAGCGCTGAAAAATCTGGCGTTGCGTACCGGCGTGGAAGACGTCGACGTTCTGGTGGCCATGCTGATTCAGGCGGAGCGCTTCGGCACCAGCGTGGGGGACTCGCTGCGTGTGCACTCGGAACACCTACGCCTTAAGCGACGTCTTCGGGCGGAAGAGGCTGCCGGGAAAATCGCCGTCAAATTACTGTTTCCACTGATTTTTTGCATCTTTCCGACGCTGATGCTGGTCTTGCTCGGCCCCGCGTTTATCCAGGTGGTTCGCGTGTTGCTGCCGACGTTGACCGGCCACGCGGGCAGCGGATTGCCTTAAACCTGATGCAGGGATGATCATGGAACATGACTCCGAAAAGCGTGTGGAAGTCGTCAGGCTCCGGTTTATGCTCGGTGTCAAATTGGCTGCCTTCAACCAGTTTGTCGCCGGTGAGTTGGGATTGAACGTCACCGACCTGAAGTGCCTGGAAATTGCTTATTACGACGAGGCGCAGCCTGTCACGCCGGGCAGGCTGTCGAAACTGATGGGGTTGTCGCCGGCGAGCATCACGACGTCTCTCAATCGCCTTGAACACGTGGGATTGATAAAGCGTGAGCCAGATCCAACCGACGGGCGGCGCATCTTGCTGCGGTTTATTTCGAATCGCCTGGCGATGATCAATGCTTATTACGAATCCGTCAACGGGAGTCTGGAAGCCTTCGAGCGCACGCTCGGCGACCGGGAGCTGGAAAGCGTCAGGAATTATTTGTATGGATTGTTGGCTGTCATCGACAGCTACATGGCGGGCCACTTTGGGGATCAGGAAAAAAGCCCGGCGCCGCCCCGTAATACCACTTCATAATTCCGCATCCCAAACGCGCGCGGCTTGCATCTGTCGTGGTGCGGGGATGCGGGCTGGCGAAAGCCGGCTCCCAACGATCGTCTCCCAGGGATTCATCTGCTTTGAGCGTGATTGAAGACGTCGCGATTCGGCGTCGGCGTCGGCATCGGAGTCAGTGGCTTCGAGCGCCTATGTGACGCAGTGTATTTACCCACTGATTTCCTGCTCAGGTCGTAACCTTAGAAGACTGCCACATGAGCACGAAGATGGAAGAAGAAATCAAACGATGGACGGCCAAGCGCAAGAGCGCGCTGGTGCTGGACATCATTCAGGGAAAGACGACGGTAGCCGAGGCGACCCGCGTTTCACATCTCCCCCTCCGAAGTCGAGTCGCGGGCGGAAGATGGCGAGCGCTGCATGGCCAACCGATGGGCTGGCACCTGTCGCGCAGCGGCAAGGCGACGACAGCCGGCAGTGCGCCCGAGCGGACTCCGATAGCACGCTTCGGCACGCTGGGCCGTCCCCATCAGGCGCTGAAGACGATGACCCCGGCTCAGGCGTTTGCTTTAGCCGCTTAACCTGTGCAGGTTTCAGTGGGGGAATACGGCAGCAGCATTCCGGGCGCAAGCCCGACACCGCTGCCCGCCGCACCGCTTGCGCATTCCTCGGTGCGGCTTTCGAATCAGAAAATTCCCGGAATTACACGATATCGAACCTTGCCCATGTATGCGCGGTAGCTTTGATCCGCGGACAAGAGTCGCTCCTCGCGAATGATGCGGCCAACTTGAAGGCCAAACTGGATGCCATACACCAACAAATTTTGCCATCCGAAGTTTGTGAACAGAAAGCCGATGTCGGTGATGAGATAGCCAAGATACATCGGATGCCGCATGAAACGATAGGCGCCGCGCGACACGATGCCGCGATTGGCGGGCAAGAGGCCGAACGAGCCACGCAGCGACGCCTTGGCAAAAAATTGCCAGAGAATTCCCGACACTTGCAGGATTGCCCCGAGGGTTTCGGGAATAAGCTTCGTTCCCGGCGCAAGCTGAACTGCGAGGAAGTAATACGTCGCGCCCATCGTACATAGGAATGAAACTGGCCCCCAGTCGCGCTTCTTCGGCACCCGTGCAAACAGCGAGAGGCCCATGATCAAGAACGCGTCGACGACCAGAAGCAACAGGGTGATCCGGCCGGGCTCCGCTCGCCAGTGAACGACGGCACTGTAGGCAAACAGGCTCAGCAAAAGGGTCGCGCTCACGCGCACGACGACTTCGAACAATTCGTCGTGCGTGCGTGGCCGGCCGGGCGATGAGTCTCGAGGAGCTTCCAGTCCGGTGCTTATCGGGAGGGACGGGTTATCGTGGCCGGGCATGGTCAGTTCTCGTTGTTGTTCAGGCGATAGCATGGGCTTCTCCTCGAGGGGCGGTGGCGATTCGGCGGACGGGATGCTGACCCCGGATGTTTCCAGGGAGCGGGGATGGGCTTTCGATGAACGCGTCGACAGAAGGTGTTTGTTGTGTGGCACGGCGCCCGGTCGAGGCAATACGTGCAGTGACGACGGGGGCCGCGCCGTCGCGGCCATGATGGTCACGGCGACTTGCGTGTGCGCTGGCGGCTGACGCCGGCGCGCGGTCAGTCCTGTCAGGCGAGCGACCACTGGTGAGGTAGATCGCCCCGACTTCCCCCGTGAAACATACGTGCGCTCTTTCCACGCAATCCCCCGTTGTCCACACTTGCGCATCGTGGCATTCGTGCGCTCTTTTTTTCCTGTGCCGCGTTTTCGGTTGCTATAGTTTTGTGTCTCAGTTGCACCACATTGAGTGCGAACCGTGCTACCGCGGGTAAGGATCACCTTATGACTACGGTGTCCAAATCGTGAGGCAATTCATGCGAGATCCATGCCAGTGAAGGTAGGCGCTTGATCGGCAAAACAATTTGCCGGCGCGGCTCAGGCAGCGTCATCCAAACATGCCAAAAATGTTTCAATTCTGAAACGTAAGTGCCGGCACGTAGGTTCAGTAGCTTCCAAATCGCGGAAATGAACGCATCGGCCGCCGGCCGGGGACTATAATGGCCCCCCACCGGCGCGTGCGATGGCTCGCGCGCGGGCCATTTCCTCGACAATGACAACCCATCTCGCTTATCTGGCGGCACTTGGCGCCGCGTTGTGCTGGGCCTGCAGCGGCATGATCGCCATCCATCCGGTCCGTCAGGCCGGCTCTTTCGCCTTCAATTACGTTCGCATGTTGCTCGTGCTCGCCATGCTGCTCGTGGCGCTGGCGTGCCTGCGCGGGTGGCCGTCGCTCGACGCGGGGCAGTGGCTGCGGCTGACGGCCTCGGGGCTCGTCGGCATCCTGGTCGGCGATACCATTTTGTATACCTCGCTCGGCCGGCTCGGTCCGCGCCGCAACTCAATTATCTTCGCGACGAATGCGCCCATGACGGCCGTTCTCGGCTATCTGCTGCTCGGCGAGCAGCTTGGGTGGCGCGCGGTCGCCGGAATCGCGCTGGTGACCGCGGGCGTCGCGCTGGCGATCGCCTTCGGCGGGCGCCGTGAAGGCGCGCATCATTGGGAAACGGTGCGAGGGGATGTCAAGACGGGCGTGGCGATCGGCCTGACGGCGGCGTTGTGCCATTCGATCGGCACGCTGATCGCCAAGCCGGTGATGGCGGCGGGCGTGGACCCGGTGGGGGCTTCGGCCGTGCGTGTGGCCGTGTCGGCGCTCGGGCTGACGGCGCTGGCGGCCCGCCGTGGCCGGGCAACCTTTGCCGCGCTTACGCCGAAAGTGATCGGGCTGACGGCCCTTTCGGGATTTATCGGCGTGGCCGTCGGCATGACCTTGCTGCTCTATGGCATGGGGCGTGGTAACACGGGCGTGATCGCAACGCTTTCGGCCACGACGCCGATCATGGTGCTGCCGCTGCTGTGGCTGCGTACCCGGCAGGCGCCGGCCGCCGGCGCATGGTACGGCGCCTTGCTGGCAGGCGCGGGGGTGGCGCTGATTTTCATTCGCTGACAGGTGTTGGCGGCGCCGCCGCCGGGTCGGTGATCCTGCCGGGCGCCGGGGCGATTGCCGCCGGGCGCACCGGCGCGGGCGTCAGCAGATGGCGCAGCCAGCCGGCGATGCGCTCGAGAATGCCCGCATCGTCGTTGAACAGCTCCGGGCGCAGCACGCGCAAATAGTCAAGCATCTGTTGGCCTTCCTGGGCACCGACCGAGCCATAGATGACGCCCAGGTCGAGCAGCGCCTTCAATTCCCCGAGTTTTTCCCGTGCGGCAAACGCGCGCGCCGTCTCGACGCCGCGTTTGGCCTCGAATACGCGCTCGCGCAGCAGCGACGCGGCGCGCCAGGCGGGCGTCTGGAGTGCCGCTTCAAGCGCACGCAGGTCTTGCGAGGAGGTCACGATCTGCCCGGCCAGCGATTCGACGGTCCTTTCCTCGCCTTTGGCCTCGCGAACGATCCCTTCGGCCCAGCGGGTGGCCTGACGCGCCAGATCTTCACGGCTCCACTCGGGCCGCGACACGAAGTAGAAGCCGTGCTGACGCGCCTGATTGAGAATAATCGAGACGACGTCCGGGAATTGCTTGTCGAAAGTGCGCTTGGCCCAGGCGTAATGGCCGCCGGCCAGCAATTGCGCGACGGCCGCTTCGGTCAGCGGCACGGTGCTGTCGAGCAGGCGCGCGCGCAGAAAGTCGTCGAAGGGCGGCGGCGTGAAATGACGGTCGACAGCCGCGGAAATGCGCACGAAGGCGTCGAAGTCCTTGCGCAGGTCGGAGAGTGCCGAATCGGAGAGGGTGAGGGAAATACGGCTCATCGTAAAGACTTCCTGGCACGTGGGCCCGATATGCCGGGAATTCTAACGTATCTCACCGTAAAAGGTCACCGCGCGTCATTAAAAAACGTCCTGGCTCGCCCCTCCCGGTCAGGAATCCGGCAAAAATCTTGAATCTTGAGCGAATTACATGCCGAACTCGCGCAATCCTTCGAGATCGAGAATCGTCAGGACACCATAGTCCACCTTCAGGAGCCCTGCCTGTTCGAGCACCTTGAGGGCCAGATTGACGCGTTGGCGCGACACGCCGGCCAGGTAGCTCAGTTCTTCCTGGGAAATCTGAACTGTCATGTCGTTGCCGGGGTACAGATACGGGTTGAACATGGCCGAGAGCGAGCGTGCGACGCGTGCGTCGGTATCGAGCAGGCGCTCGTGTTCGACGGCGGCGATGAACTGGCCGAGCCGTTCGTTCAACTGCAGGATCAGGAAGCGGTTGAACGGAATGCTCGTATCCAGCAACCATTCGAAGGTCGCGATCGGCATATGCGCGACGACCGAGTCGCGCAGGGCGAGCACGTCGTATTTGCGATTTTCGCGCTTGAGCAGCGACCCTTCGCCGAACCAGGCGCCCGCAGGCACGCCGGTAAAGGTCACCGACTTGCCGCTGGCCGACACCGTCGTGATCTTGACGAGCCCTTCGATCACGCCGAACCACGCCTGCGACGGGTCGCCCTTGCGGCACACATACCCGCCGCCGGCGATCGGCCGCGCCTGCGTTTCGGCATACACGCGCTCGCGTTGCGCGTCTGTCAGACCTTGCGCCCATACGCTGCGCTGCAATAGGTTTTCAAGCGACATATAGGGACTTTCCCTTGATTGTCATCCAGGCGACAAAGCCGCCCCGGGCCATGGAGTATCTTAAACTCGAAAAGGCGGCGAGATACAGGAGACAGGCATGCAGGAGCGGACAACCTTCCCGCGGCTATTGCAGCAACACGCCGCACTGCGCGGCACGCGCGTGGCCTACCGGGAAAAGGACCTGGGGATCTGGCAATGCTGGACCTGGCAGGAAGCGGCGCATGAAGTGCGCCTTCTCGCTTGTGCGCTGGCCGCCGCCGGATTCAAACGTGGCGACAATCTCGCCATCATCGGCAATAACCGCGTGCGCCTGTATTGGGCGATGACGGCTGCGCAGGCCCTCGGCGGCGTGCCGGTGCCGCTTTATCAGGATGCCGTAGCACAGGAGATGACCCATGTGCTGCAAGACGCCGAGATCGATTTTGCGATCGTCGAGGATCAGGAGCAGGTCGACAAGCTGCTGGAGATTCGCGATACCGTGCCGGGCTTCAGCCAGCGCTTGCGCCACATCATTTATGACGATCCCCGCGGCCTGCGCAATTATGATGCGCCCGGGCTGATGTCGTTCGAAGCGGCGCTCGAACAGGGGCGTACCTTCGATGCGCAACATCCGCGCCATTTCGACGACGCCGTCGCCCAGGGGGATCCTGAGGACACGGCGATCATCCTTTACACCTCCGGCACGACCGGCAAGCCCAAGGGCGTTTGCCATTCGCACGCCGGCCTGATCGGCGCCGCGCATCACGGTTGCGGCTTCGACGGCCTCGGCCCGGGCGACGAAGTGCTGTCCTACCTGCCGATGGCCTGGGTGGGCGACAACCTCTTCTCGTACGCGCAGGCGTTGGTGGCCGGCTTCACCGTCAATTGTCCAGAGTCGCCGAACACGGTGGCGACGGACATGCGCGAGATCGGCCCGACCTACTACTTCGCGCCGCCGCGCGTGTACGAAAACGTCCTCACGCAAGTCATGATCCGGATGGAAGACGCGGGCGCCTTCAAGCGAGCGATGTTCGGCTACTTCATGAACGTCGCGCGCCGATGCGGCGCAGCGGTGCTCGATGGCGCGCATGTCAATCTCCTGGATCGTCTGCGATATGCCCTCGGCAACCTGTGCGTGTATGGACCGTTGCGCAACACGCTCGGCATGAGCCGCATCCGCGTGGCATACACGGCGGGCGAGGCCATCGGCCCCGACCTGTTCCGCTTCTACCGCGCGATCGGCATCAACCTGAAGCAGTTCTACGGCCAGACGGAAACGTGCGCCTACGTGTGCCTGCAGCCGGATCGCCAAGTGCGCTTCGACAGCGTGGGACCGGTTGCGCCCGGCATGGAGATCAAGATCGCCCAGAGCGGCGAAGTGCTGGTGCGTGGCGTGGGCTTGCTCAAGGGATACTACAAGCGCCCCGACGCGACCCGCGAAGCGCTTGACGAGAACGGCTACTTCCGCACAGGTGACGCCGGCATTATCGACGCCGACGGACATCTGCGCATCATCGACCGCGCCAAGGATGTCGGCAAGCTCGCCGGCGGCGCGCTGTTTGCCCCGAAATACATCGAGAACAAGCTCAAGTTCTTCTCGTACATCAAGGAAGCGGTTGCGTTCGGCGACGCGCGCGATGAAGTCTGCGCGTTCATCAACATTGACTTGGACGCCGTCGGCAACTGGGCCGAGCGAAACAATCTGGCTTACGCGGGGTACGTGGATCTCGCCAGCCATCCGGAGGTCGCGCAATTGATCCTCGGTTGCGTGGAACAGGTTAATGAAGCCATGTCCAGGGAGCCGGCGTTTGCCGCGGCGCAAATCCATCGCTTCCTGATCCTGCACAAGGAACTCGACCCGGACGACGATGAGCTCACGCGCACGCGCAAGGTGCGGCGCGGCTTCATCGCCGAGAAATACGGCGTATTGATCGACGCGCTCTATACGGGCAAGACGTCGCAGTTCATCGAGACCCGCGTGAAGTTCGAGGACGGCCGCGAGGGCAGCGTCAGCGCCACGATCGCGATCCATCCCGCGCGCGTGATCGGCACGCGCGCGCCCGCGGAAGACCCCGCGCCTGCGAAGCCACTGCGGTGCGCCGCTTAACGATTCCGCGGGGATTCGGCAGGGTCAGGCGGCATTCGGTGACAGGCTTTCATTCGACGGGGTTGACCCGCCATCGCATCCGTTTTCAGTAGGGGAACGCATGAGCGAAGTTCGCAACACCGGCCGCAAGACCGGCGAGGTGCTGCTCGATCTGCAGCGCATCAGCCTGTCGTTCGGCGGCGTCAAGGCGCTGACCGACATCTCCTTCGATGTCCGGGAGCACGAAATCCGCGCCATCATCGGCCCGAACGGCGCGGGCAAGAGTTCGATGCTCAACGTCATCAACGGCGTGTATCACCCGCAACACGGTCAGATCGTATTTCGCGGCAAAGTGCGCCAGCGCATGCATCCGACCGAAGCCGCGCGCAACGGCGTCGCACGCACGTTCCAGAACATCGCCTTGTTCAAGGGCATGACGGTGCTCGACAACATCATGACCGGCCGTAACACGCGCATGCGCTCCGGCCTGATCGCCAATGCGATCTGGTGGGGCCCTGCGCGCCGCGAGGAAACGATGCATCGCGCGAAGGTCGAGGAGATCATCGACTTCCTGGAAATCCAGCACATTCGCAAGACGCCGGTCGGCCGCCTGCCATATGGCCTGCAAAAACGTGTCGAGTTGGCACGCGCGCTGGCGGCGGAGCCGGAATTGCTGCTGCTCGACGAACCGATGGCCGGCATGAATCTGGAAGAAAAGCGCGATATGTGCCGCTTCATCCTCGACGTCAATGAACAGTTCGGCACGACGATCGTGCTGATCGAGCACGATATGGGTGTGGTGATGGACATTTCCGACCGCGTCGTGGTGCTCGATTACGGCAAGAAGATCGGCGACGGTGCACCAGCCCAGGTCAAGGCCGATCCCGAAGTGATTCGCGCGTATCTCGGCGCGGCCCATCACCATTAAGCCCGCGGAATAACGGGTGCGAGACGACGCTGCGGCGTCATGGAGACATCGATGCAGTTCTTTCTGGAAATCCTGATCGGCGGGCTGCTCTCGGGCGTGATGTATTCGCTGGTGGCGCTCGGCTTCGTACTGATCTTCAAGGCTTCGGGCGTCTTCAACTTTGCCCAGGGCGCGATGGTGTACTTCGCGGCGCTGTCGGTCGTCGGGCTGATGGAGCGGGGCGCACCGCTGTGGCTGGCAGCCATCGGGGCCTTCGGCGTGATGATCCTGGTCGGCATGGCGACGGAACGGTTCGTGCTGCGCAAGCTGGTGAACCAGTCGCCGATCACGCTGTTCATGGCGACGATCGGACTGTCCTTCTTCCTCGAAGGATTGGCGCCGCTGCTGTGGGGCAACGAGGTACGACCGCTCGCGCTGGGCATTGTCGACGAACCCATCGACGCGGTCATGAACGCGACCGGCTTGCTCGTGAGCAAGTTCGACCTCGCGGCTGCCGGCATCGCGGCGGTGCTGGTAGCGCTGCTGGCCCTGTTCTTCAGGGCGACGAGCATCGGCCGCGCCCTGCGCGCGGTCGCGGACGACCATCAGGCCGCCCTCTCGCTCGGCATTCCGCTGCAACGCATCTGGGTGGTGGTGTGGGGCGTGTCGGGATTCGTGGCGCTCGTGGCCGGCATGCTCTGGGGCTCGCGCAACGGCGTGCAGTTTGCCCTGACCATGACTGCGCTCAAGGCCTTGCCGGTGCTGATTCTTGGCGGCTTCACGTCGATCCCGGGCGCGATCGTCGGCGGCTTGATCATCGGCGCGGCGGAGAAGCTTGCGGAAATCTATCTGCCGCAATTGCTGCAAGCGCAGTTCGGCGGCAATTTTGGCGGTATCGAGGGGTGGTTTCCGTACGTCTTCGCGCTGCTGTTCCTGCTTGTGCGCCCTGAAGGGCTGTTCGGCGAACGGCACATCGACCGCGTCTGACGCGCCACCTACGACACATGACAGAGGCCATCCATGTTCTATCGTGAAGCCGGGCAGTTCAAGACCTCGTATGAAACCGACGGTCAGATTTTTCCGATCCGGCAGGACCGGCTCGCGGTCGGCGCGTTGCTGGCGCTGGCCTTCGGCGTCGTGCCGTGGTTTGCCTCCGAATACTGGTTTTCGGCGATCCTCGTGCCGTTTCTGGTGTTCGCGCTGGCGGCGCTTGGCCTGAACATCCTGACCGGCTACGCGGGCCAGCTGTCGCTCGGCACGGCGGCGTTCATGGCCGTCGGCGCGTACGCCTCGTACAACTTTCAACTGCGCATCGAGGGCATGCCGATCCTGGCGTCGTTCGCGCTAGGCGGCGTGTGCGCGGCACTCGTCGGCATTGCGTTCGGATTGCCGTCGCTGCGCATCAAGGGCTTTTATCTCGCGGTCGCCACGCTCGCCGCGCAATTCTTCGTGCTGTGGGTGCTGACAAAATTCCCGTGGCTGTCGAACAACAGCGCCTCGGGCGTGATCACCGCGCAGAAGATCACCCTCTTCGGCTTCGACATCAATACGCCGGTGCGCAAGTACTTGTTCGTGCTCAGTATCGTCACCGTCATGGCGCTCGCCGCGAAGAATCTGGTGCGCTCGCACACAGGCCGAGCGTGGATGGCGGTCCGCGACATGGATGTGGCGGCGGAAGTCATCGGCATCCCGCTCATGCGCGTGAAGCTGCTGGCGTTCGCCGTCAGCTCGTTCTACTGCGGCGTGGCCGGCGCGCTGTATGCGTACTGTTATCTCGGCTCCGTCGAACCCGACGGCTTTTCGCTCGACCTGTCGTTCCGCATCCTGTTCATGATCATCATCGGCGGTGTGGGCAGCATTCTGGGCAGCTTCCTTGGCGCAGCGTTCATCCTGCTGTTACCGATCCTGCTCGACAGCACGTTGCCGGCGCTGGCCACGTTTTTGCATCTGCCGTTCACCAACGCGACCGTCTCGCATATCCAGCTGATGGTTTTCGGCGCCTTGATCATTTTCTTCCTGATCGTCGAGCCGCACGGGTTGGCGCGGCTGTGGCAGATCGCCAAGGAAAAACTGCGCATCTGGCCGTTCCCGCATTGAGGCGGCGCGCATCCGGTTTCAAGCAAGACGCCGTCGGCCGGCGGCGAGCAGGACCCGCGGTTCCTTATCGATAAGACTACGAGGAGACACACCATGAACACGAAGCAAGTGGCGGTATCGCTGGGGTTGGCGATCGCGCTCGGCATGGGCGCGGGGGCGCCCGCCATGGCGCAGTCGGGGGGCGACCAATTCATCGCGTTGGCCGACTACCGCGTAGGGCCGTATGGCGCAAACGGACAGTCGTTTTACGGCGGCTTCATTGATTATCTGCAATACGTCAATCTCAAGAACGGCGGCGTGAACGGGGTCAAGCTGTCGTGGGAAGAGTGCGAGACGGAATACAACAACGCCAAGGGCGTTGAGTGCTACGAGCGTCTCAAGGGCAAGAATCAGGTGACGAAAGGCACGGCGTATCACGTGATGGCGACGGGCATTTCGTATGCCCTGATCGACAAGACGGCCACCGATCAGGTGCCATTGGTGATGATGGGCTACGGCCGCACGGATGCGGTCGACGGCACGGTCTTCCCGTGGGCCTTCCCGCTCGTCACCACGTATCAGATGCAGGCGTCGGCCATCATCAAGTTCCTGGCGGACAAGAACGGCGGCTCGCTGTCCGGCAAGAAGATCGTCTACCTGTACCACGACTCGGCCTACGGCAAGGAGCCGATCGCGGCAATGGAAGCCGAATCGAAGATCCACAAGTTCAACCTGATCGAGATTCCGGTCGCGCATCCCGGAAACGAACAGGGTGCGCAGTGGCTGCGGATCCGTCAGGAGAACCCGGACTACGTTGTGTTCTGGGGCTGGGGCGTGATGAACCAGACGGCGCTCAAGTCGGCGCAGAAGGTCGGTTATCCGCGCGAGAAGATGATCGGCAGCTGGTGGGCCGGCTCGGAGGAAGACACCATTCCGGCGGGCCCGGCAGCCAAGGGCTACATGAGCGCGACCTGGAACGTGGCGGGCAAGCAGGTGCCGCTGATCGCCGATATCGAGAAGGTCGTGTACGGCGCGGGCAAGGGGAATATGCAGGACGCGTCGAAGGTCGGCTCGATTCTGTATAACCGTGGCGTGTCGGCGGCCGTCGCGACCGTCGAGGCGCTCAACACTGCACAGAACAAGTTCGGCAAGGGCAAGGTGTCGACCCCGGTGCAAGTGCGTTGGGCGCTGGAGAACCTGAACATCGACAACGCGCGCCTGAAAGCACTTGGCGCGACGGGCTTGCTGCCGGAAATCAAGACGAGCTGCCAGGACCACGAAGGCTCGGGCAAGGTCAGGATCCAGCAATGGGACGGGCAGAAATGGGTGCTCGTCTCGGACTGGATCGAGGGCAACCGCCGCCTGATCCACCCGTTGTTCGAAGCCTCGGCGAAGCAGTACGCCAAGGAAAAGGGCATGACGCCTGCCTGTTACAAGATGTAGGCGTCACGCTTCAAAGGGCGGTGCAGTCCGTGTCGTGCGCCATCGGACGATGGCAGCGGCGCGGACGCCCCCTGTCTCACGGAACGAACCCAAGCGATCCCGGCTGCGGGACGACAGGAGCAATGCGGCATGGAAGCCTGTTTGCGCGTCAATAACATCGAAGTGATTTACGACCACGTGATTCTGGTGCTCAAGGGCGTGTCGCTCGCGGTGCCCGAGGGCAAGATCGTGGCCTTGCTCGGCGCCAACGGCGCAGGCAAGAGCACGACGCTCAAAGCCATTTCGAACCTGTTGCACGCCGAGCGCGGCGAGGTGACCAAGGGGACGATCGACTATCGCGGCGAGCGCGTTGAAAAGCTCACGCCGAACGGTCTCGTGAAGCGCGGCGTCATTCAGGTGATGGAAGGGCGGCACTGCTTCGGGCATTTGACCATCGAAGAGAATCTGCTGACGGGGGGCTATGTGCGCCATGCCTCGCGCAGTGCGCAGGCCCAGGCGCTCGAGCGCATCTACGCGTATTTTCCGCGCCTGAAGACACGCCGAAAGTCGCAGGCGGGCTACACCTCGGGCGGCGAACAGCAAATGTGCGCGATCGGCCGCGCGATGATGGCGCAGCCGTCGATGATTCTTCTCGACGAACCGTCGATGGGCCTCGCGCCCCAGATCGTCGAAGAGATTTTCGAGATTGTGCGCGACCTGAACCAGCGTGAGCGCGTGAGTTTCCTGCTGGCCGAACAGAACACGATGGCTGCGCTTCGTTATGCCGACTACGGCTACATCCTCGAGAACGGCCGCGTGGTCATGGACGGCGATGCCGCTTCGCTGCGCGACAACGAGGACGTCAAGGAGTTCTACCTCGGTATCGCGAAGGACGGCGCGGGCAGCGACGGCAGTTTCCGCAACGTCAAGAGCTATCGGCGCCGCAAGCGCTGGCTCGCCTGATTCATTCCCCCATCGCGTTCTTCGGACACCCGCAATATGAACGACCATTTCGACACGCTCGAAACCCGCCCGGCCGAGGCACGCGAGGCGGCGCTGCTGGCCGCGCTGCCGGGCCACGTGGCGCATGCCCGTACCCACGCCGCCTATTTTGCCGAGCGTTTTGGCGGCATCGACGCCGCGGCGATCAGGTCGCGCAGCGCGCTGGCCGAGTTGCCCGTCACGCGCAAGTCCGATCTGTCCACGCAACAGATTGCGCGCCCGCCGCTGGGCGGATTGAACGCGACGCCCGTGGGCGGGCTGGCGCACATCTTCCAGTCGCCCGGGCCGATTTACGAGCCGGATGGCCACGGCAGCGACTGGTGGCGTTTTGCGCGCGCATTGTTCGCGGCAGGGTTTCGCGCCGGTGACCTGATTCACAACACCTATTCGTATCACTTCACACCGGCAGGACGCATGATCGAAACCGCGGCGGCGAAGCTCGGCTGCTGTGTTTTCCCGGCGGGCGTGGGGCAGACGGAACAGCAGATGCAGGCGATCGCCCACCTCCGGCCAACCGGCTACACGGGCACGCCGTCGTTCCTCAAGATCCTGTTGGAGAAGGCCGAGGAACTGGGCGCCGACATCACATGCCTCAAGCGGGCATCGCTGTCGGGCGAGGCACTGCCGCCGTCCTTGCAGCAGTGGTTCCATACGCGGGGGATCATCGCGCGTCAACTGTACGGTTCCGCCGACCTGGGGCTGATCGCCTACGAGAGCGAGGCGCAGGCCGGCCTGATCGTTGACGAACACATGCTCGTCGAGTTGGTGGAGCCGGGCGGCATGAAGCCAGTGGCGTTTGGGGAGATCGGCGAGGTCGTCGTGACGAACTTCAATCCCGACTATCCGCTGATCCGTTTCGCGACGGGTGACTTGTCCGCAGTCGTTGCGGGCGAGAGCCCATGCGGGCGCACCAACATGCGGCTCAAGGGGTGGCTCGGCCGCGCCGATCAGACGGTGAAGGTGCGCGGCATGTTCGTCCACCCGGGGCAGATCGGCGAGATCGGCAAGCGTTTCCCGGAACTCGGACGGATGCGTCTGCGCGTGGAGGGGCGTATTGGCGACGACCGAATGACGCTCGTCTGCGAAACCGCCGCCGCCGCACCGCCCGAAGGCCTCGCGGCACGGGTCCAGATCGCTTTGCGCGACTTGACGAAGCTGCGCGGCGAGATCGAATTCGTTGCGGTTGGCGCGTTGCCGGCGGACGGTAAAGTCATCGAGGACGCGCGCGCCTACGACTAGATCCTGTTCACGCCAATATCATCCTTCACGCCATCAGGCGGCGTTCGCGGGCTTCAACAGATAGACCGCGAACCGTCGCGCGCCATCGTGCCAGACACGTTCGACGTCCCACCCTGCACTCGAGGCCAGTGCACGGAATTCTGTCGCCCCGTACTTGTATGAATTCTCCGTATGGACGGACTCCCCCTTGGCAAACCGGAAGGGCTGTCCCAGCACGTGCACGTCAAGCGTGCACTTGGCCACGAGATGCATTTCAATGCGGCTTGCCGCGTCGTTGTAGCGCGCTTCATGACGAAACGCATCCAGGGGGATGTCGCCCTCCAGCTCGCGATTGATGCGTGCGAACAGATTGAGATTGAATTCGGCGGTGACACCGCGCGCGTCGTCGTAGGCCGGCACGAGGATCGATGCGTCCTTGCACGCATCGACGCCCACGATCATGCGGCGACTGGTGCCGAGTATCTTGCCGACGTGGGCCAGGAAGGCGGCCGCTTGCGCCGGCGCGAAGTTACCGATGGTCGAGCCTGGAAAAAAGCCCAGGCGCGGGCCGGGCGTGTCTTTCAATTGTGGCGGTAGACGGAAAGGCCGCGTGAAGTCGGCACGCACCGGCAGCATGGGGATGCCGGGACAACGGCGGGCGAGGACGGCGACGGCGTCGTCGAGAAAGTCGTCCGCGATATCGACGGGCACGTAGGCGCGGGGTTTGTCGAGCGCGTCGAGCAGCAGCGGCGTCTTGCGGCTCGACCCGCTGCCGAATTCCACGACGACAGCGTTCGGACCGACGGCGGCGGCCAGCGCGGGCGCGCATTCCGCCAGCAGCGCGGTTTCGGTGCGCGTCTGGTAATACTCGTCCAGTTGCGTGATCGCCTCGAACAGTTCACTGCCGCGCCGGTCGTACAGCCACACGCTGGGCAGCGTTTTGGGCGTGCGCGCGAGGCCTTCGAGGACATCGGTGGCAAAGGCGTCGCCGGGCAGCGACGGGCACACGTAGGCGGGATGGGACGGAGAAAGGGGGATCGTGGGCATAGGCGGCATCCGGGACATCAGCGGTCCTCCGCTAGCCTCAGGCCGCAAAACTGCCAGCGCTGATGGGGATAGAAGAAGTTGCGGTAAGTCACGCGCGCATGGCCGGCGGGTGTGGCGCGAGAACCGCCGCGCAACACGAACTGGCCGCACATGAACTTGCCGTTGTACTCGCCGACGGCCCCCGCCGCCGGTTTGAAACCCGGATAGGCAATGTACGGACTTGCCGTCCATTGCCACACCGGCCCATAGAGTTGCTCCAGGCGATCGGCCCGAGTGCGTGCGGCGACTTCCCACTCGAATTCCGTCGGCAGCCGCTTGCCAGCCCAGCGCGCGAATGCGTCGGCCTCGAAATAACTGACGTGACACACCGGCGCGTCGTCATCGAGCGGTTGCATGCCGGCGAGCGTCATCGATCGCCACACGCTGTCCTGCGATTCCCAATAGAGCGGATGCGCCCATCCCTGCGCACCGACCGTTTGCCAGCCGTCCGAGAGCCACAGCGACGCCGTGCGATAGCCGCCGTCCTCGATGAAGGCGCGCCATTGCCCATTGGTGACGACACGCGACGCGAGCGCGAACGGGTAGATCAGAATGTCGTGCGCGGGTGTCTCGCAGTCGAAAGCAAAGGCTTCGCCGTGATGGCCGACGCGATGGCGGCCACCGTCGAAGGCCAGCCATTCGAGCGGTCCTGCCGGCCGCTCGTGGGCGAGGGCCGGGCGGCTCGCCGGCCGCAGCGGATTCTGCGCGAACAGATGCAGCAAGTCCGTTTGCATCAGTTCCTGATGCTGTTCTTCGTGATTGAGCCCGAGCATGACGAGCGTGCCGATCTCATGCGTTAGATCGGCCGGCAAGCAGCGCTCCAGCATGGCGGCATCGACGTGGGCACGATAGGCGAGCACGTCGGCCAACGTTGGACGCGTCAAAAGCCCGCGCTGCGGGCGGGGGTGCCGGGGGCCGGCGGATTCGTAGTAGGAATTGAAGAGAAATGCGTAGCGCGCGTCGAAGGAGCGATACCGGTCCACGTGCGGTTGCAGCAGGAATGTCTCGAAGAACCACGTCGTATGCGCGAGATGCCATTTGACGGGGCTGGCGTCCGGCATTGACTGGACAGTGGCATCGGCGTCGGAGAGCCCTTCGGCGAGCTGCACGGACGCTTCACGCACCGCGCGGTAACGTGCGGCGAGCGATTCTGTGGGGGTAGGACTTGTGGTTTGGGGCGTACAACAGGGAACGGTCATTGTGGGACATCCGTGTTGTGAGGCTTGGGTCTATTGTAGCCCGGTTGCGGCGTCGGTGTTAATTGGGCGTCAGGGCCTGTTCACCTTGGGAAATGGCAGAAAACACTCCCCCGGTCGCGCCCGTGCGGCGCGACACTTCAAAGGGGGGCGGCCACTACGACTGGCCGTTGGAACCGTGTGCGTGGATTTCCCGTTCGAGCCGCACGACTTCCTGCGCGACGAGCGCGATGGCGTTGCGGATCTCCATCAGCGCGCTATAGAGCGCCTGAGAGTTTTCGGGCGAATGCATCGCCAGATCGTGCGCGGCGGCCTCAATGGCGTCGAGCGAAAGGGCGATGCGATCCAGATTTTCCAGCATGGGCAACCTCCGACGGATGCTTGCGGATACTCACATGATACTGAACTGGCCCGGTCTCGGCTCGGAATGTTAGAATGCGATCCCCTTGCCGGGGTGATGAAATTGGTAAACATAGCGGACTTAAAATCCGCCGCCTTCGGGCTTGCCGGTTCAAGTCCGGTCCCCGGCACCACTTGCTTGCGTAGTCCGAGCAAGCCTTTTCAGCTTTTCACAATCCTCGTTCAAGCGTTGCGAATGCCGATCCGTTGAACGTAGCGGCCCAAAAAGGCGAAATATCCCGTTCCACCCAGCCTGATGGAGGGCGTTTGCCCATGGGAGCCGTCCGACGCGTCTACCATAATCGTTATCAAGGCGCGCGCTGGTGCGCGCAAAATTCTGTACAGGCCCGCTATCCAAGGGATAGAATCGCGAAAAATTCTTACCCATCATGAAGCTCCGCGCTCGCAAACACACTGTTGCATGGCTTGGCCTGTTGGCCATGTTGCTCGTGGTTTTTGCGCCGCTTGTCAGCCAATTTATCGCCGCGCGGGCAGATCGGTCCGTCGGGATAATTTGCTCGACGGTCAAGCGCGAGGGCTCCGCCCCCGCGCATCAAGTATCACCGGACCCGCTGAGCGCATGTGGCTACTGTGACCTCCTGAGCCACCACGGGTTCGCCCCAAGCGTAACCCCTACGCGCATTGTGACCCGTGTTGTCGTGGCACGCGCACAGGTATCGGCACCGTTTGCATTAATCCCCTACGCCGCGTTTCCGTCCGGCCGTCCTCGTGGTCCTCCCGTCGTTTCCTGATCCCAGCTATTCGTGACACCGCGTCAATGCGCCCCGTGAAGGGGCGAGCGGGCATCCATTTGTCTTTCAGGACACAAGTGCGCACCTTCGCCGCGGGGGGGGGGTGTGCGTACATTTGCACCCATCGGAGAGGAAATCGTGCCGATCAAACAGAACATCCTGCTGCGCTGCGCACTGCCATTGGCCGTAAGCGTGGCACTACCTGCCACGGCGCATGCATGTGCCACTTGCGGCTGCTCCTTGAGCAGCGACGCCGCGATGGGCTATTCATCAGCGCCCGGCTGGCGATTCAGCCTGGAATACGTTTTCATCAACCAGAACCAGTTGCGCAGCGGCACAAGCGCGGTGCCGAATACGCAGCCGGCCGCTATCAACGATGCGGGCGGCAGCCAGGAGGTTGAACGCCAGACGATCAATCGATACGTCAATTTTGGCGTCAGCTACAGCCCGAGCGTGAATTGGAATTTCAGTGCGCTTATCCCTTACATCGACCGCAGCCATACCACGTACGGCAATGCCACCACTGACCAGCTCACGCCCGACAATCTGAGCGGTGCAACCAGCCAAGGCCTGGGAGACGTCAAGCTCATCGCCAGCTTCCAGGGCTTTCTGCCTACGCACAATCTTGGGGTGCAACTTGGCGTCAAGCTCCCCACGGGCCGCTACGGCGGTCAAAATGTCAACACCGGAGAGACCGTCGGGCGCAATCCGGTGTTCTTTTCGACCGGCCCCAACGCGAGCGCGGGCCAGGCGCTCGACACCAGCCTGCAGCCCGGCACTGGCAGCACTGACTTGATCGTCGGAGCGTACTACTACCAAGCGATCAGCCAGGACTTCGACGCCTTCATTAACGGGCAATTTCAGACCGCGGTCTCGGAACGTCTCAACCAGCCCGGTGCGGATTTCCGACCTGGCAATGTCGCCAACGTAAGCCTGGGTCTGCGTTATGAGGCCAACCCCAAGGTGGTACCGCAATTACAGATCAATCTCTATCGCAAGAGCCACGACCAAGGGGCCTTGGCCGACACCGGGAATACGGCGGGTACGGTCGTCTATCTCAGTCCCGGCATTACCGTTAGCGTTTGGAAAAACACACAGGTCTATGCGTTCGTGCAACGTGCGATGTATAGCAAGCTCGACGGGTATCAGTTGTTTCCCCGTTGGACGGGCAATGTCGGGGTGAGCTATGCATTCTAAGGCGCCACACTCCTTGCCGGCCCTCACGGATCCCGCGTTCTCTGCCTTCGCTGCGCGTCGCGCTTGGCTGCGCGCAGCCCTTGCGTTGTCGTTGGGGGCGGGCACTTCCGGCTGGCCCATGGCGGCACGCGCTAACGCGCTGTCGGTCGGACAACCCGCGCCGCCTTTGGAATTGCACACCCTGGATGGGCGCAGCATCAACACCCGCGAACTGCTCGGTAAAGTCGTCATCCTCACTTTCTGGGCGACCTGGTGCTCACCCTGCCTTGAGGAATTGCCGCTTTTGTCCGCCTACGCCGCCCGCCATGCCAATGAGGGTCTACAGGTCCTGGGCTTCAGTCTGGATGGGCCGGATGATCTGCCAGCGGTACGAAAATTCTCTTCCGGCTTGAGTTTTCCGGTTGGGCTACTGGGTAGCGCCTGGGCTGGCGGCTACGGGCGTATGTGGCGCATTCCGGTGAACTTCACCATCGACCGCGCTGGCCGCCTGGCCGACAATGGCTGGGACGACAAGTCCCCCGCGTGGACGGCCGAACGCCTGGAGCGCGTTGTCACTCCACTGCTGAGAGGGTAGGTGCCGCTGACTCAGCTGCCTTCTCGGCCTGCGAAATCCGCCACAAACAGATCTTGCCATTTCGCCGGAGTGATCGAGATCGTGCCCGTGCGTTTCATGAACTGTGCAATTTGCATGATGCCGTTGGGTGCGGTCGAAAACCGCGTATCGGGATCGGCCAACACCTGCTCGACCTCATCCTGTGACAACTTGATTTTTGACATGCGCAAATACGCTTCGGCGGCGCCCTTCCGATCCTTTTGAATATATGCGTTGGCCTCTTCCTGAGCCGCCATGATGGCTTTGACGAGCTTTGGGTTTTGGTCGGCGAACCGTTTCGATGCGAACACCATGTTGACCGTCAACGGACCGAGCACTTCCGTCGAATTGAGAACGCGCCGGATCTTCGGATCCTTCAACTCCTGATACGAAAACGGTGGCGACGCGAAATGTGCAGTCACCTCGGTCTTGCCTGATAACAGTGAAGCGACCGCTTCCGGATGGCTAAGCGTCACGGTCATCGGATCGAGCCTGGCATAGTTTTCAGCCCCGAAGGTCTTGGCCACGGCCATTTCCAGCAACACCGCAAGCGCCGTGGTTTTGGTGCCCGGTAGGGCGATCTTGTCCTTCGCAGTGAAATCCTTCAGGGATTTGACGTTGGGATTGTTCGTGTTGAGCCACACCGAACCCGTGCTCATCGCGCCGAGACCGATGACCGCAGAGCGGGGAACGTTGTGCGCCTTCGCCCACAGCGTTACGAAGCCGGCCGCGCCCGTGCCGGCAACGTCGATATTCCCGGCCAGCACTGCGTCATTGATCAAATTCCCGCCATCGATCACGGACCATTCCGATTTCACGTCGCCCAGCCCCATCTGCTTGGCATGCTTTTCGACCAGATGTTGGTCGCGCATTATCATTAGCGGCAGGTAAAGAATGCCGAAGCCGTGCGACAGCCTCACCGTGGAGACTTCGGCGTGGGCGACGTTGGTGAGCGCCAACGCGCCTAGCGTCAGGGCCAGAAGCAAACGGGAAAAAAGGCGGCGGGTCATGAGCTTGTCTCCGGTGATGAGGATATTCATGCGGGTAGTGCCAGCGCGACCGTCATTGCTGCATACCCCAGCGCTGCAGCGTGCGTTTCTCGATATTTGCGAACAGCAGATTTTCCACCAACAGGCCGATCATGATCACAAAGAACAGGCCGGAGAACACGTTGGCGGTCTCGAGTCGGTTGCGGTTCTCAAAGATATACCAGCCCAGGCCACCGGACCCGGACAATACGCCGAACATGAGTTCGGCTGCCAGCAACGTGCGCCAGGCGAATGCCCAGCCAACTTTGAGGCCCGTCAGAATACTGGGAAATGCGGCCGGGATCAGGATCGAGCGCACCAGCGCAAAGCGCTTCAAGCCATAGTTCTGGCCGACCATGCGCAGGGTAACGGACACTGCGCGAAAGCCGCTGTAGGTGTTCAGCGCCACCGCCCACAGCACCGAGTGCACCAGTACGAAGATGACGCTGCCGGTACCCAGGCCAAACCAGATCAGTGCCAGCGGCAGCAACGCAATCGCGGGCAGCGGATTGAACATCGAGGTGAGCGTTTCCAGAAAGTCATTGCCAAGTCGGGAACTGATCGCAATGGTGGTCAGCGTCGCGGCCAGCGCGATGCCGATGCCGTAGCCGACCAGCAAGGTCTTGAGGGACACGCCGGCGCGTTCCAGCAGGACGCCGCTACCGACGCCGGAGAGGAACGCGCTCACCGTCTCGCTGAAGCTGGGAAACAACAAGGGGTTGTCGAGCCAACGGCCATAGACTTCCCAGATCAGTGCCAGCACCAGCAGGATGACCGTTTTGCGGATCCAGCCGAGGCGATACAGGGATTCGAGTGGTGACAACGGGCGCTGTACCGACGACAGCTCGGCATGCGCCGGCGCCAGCAGGATTTCGGGCCGCACCACGGGGGTGACAGGTTTCATGAGAATCTCCTACTGGGCGAACAACAGGTGATCGATGTGCGCCTCGAGCGCGCTCTGGCGCGCAGTCCCCCGGTCTTCGGGGGCGATACTGTTGAGTTCGGCCTTGACCTGCCCCGGGGACGGCGACAAAAGCAGGATACGCGTGCCGACGCGAACCGCTTCCTCGATCGAGTGCGTAACAAACAGTACGGTAAACCGGGTGTCGTCCCACAGCCGCAGCAGTTCGTCCTGCATTTTGCGGCGCGTGAGGGCATCGAGCGCGGCAAACGGCTCATCCATCAACAGTACGTCCGGTTCCATCGCCATGCCGCGTGCAATCGAAACGCGTTGCTTCATGCCGCCCGACAAGGTATGGGGATAACTGTCGGCAAACGTTGCGAGTCCAACTTTCTCGATGTAGTGCGCCGCGCGCTCGGCCGCTTCGGCGCCGCGAAGACGCCGGCTCGCCTTCAGCGCGAACTCGACGTTTTGCCGGACGGTTTTCCACGGCAGCAACTGGTCGAATTCCTGGAACACCATCATGCGGTCCGGCCCCGGCTGCGTGACAATCTGGCCGTGCAGGCGAATCGCGCCCTCCACTGGCTGAAGATAGCCGCCGATGGCTTTGAGCAAGGTCGACTTGCCGCAGCCCGACGGCCCCAGCAAAATGAACCGATCCGCCGGATAGACGTTGAAACTGACCCGGGCAGCGGCAGTGACCAGGAAGCTGTCGGTCTTGTACTGGAGTGTCACGCGATCGATCGCAAGCAGCGGCGCGGGCACCCCGGGCATGGCGTCGGCGGTATTGGCCATCCTGTCGACCCCGATGCCCGGAGTGCTCTGGAAGCGTGTGACGGCCACGGCGGCCTCCTTGTCCTTATTCGTCCTTATTCGTTTATTAAAGGCGGGAAAACCGTTAGGTGACAAGTTTCTCCATGCGTCCCTGGCACCACGTCCTTTTGCCGACTGAGCACACCTGCCAGCGTACCGCTATAGTCCGCACTGCCTATGTTGGAATTTCCCCACCGCTCACATGGGCGCAACGTCGGCATGAGAAGATGCGCCGCGCCACGCCGGGCCCGGGCTGTACCGGACCCGCTGCGCGCGAATTTCCCGCACCTCGAACGCCCCATGAAGCTCAGCCTGAAACTTCCTCTCGCATTTGCGTCCGCGCTGGTCCTGATCGCCTCGGGTGCCTTGTACGGCATCTACACGCTGAACCAATCCATTGATGTCTACCGCACCACCGTACAGGACAACATGGCTGCCGAACGCGCCGTGGCCGTCATGCTCACCGAATTCAAGGTGCAGGTACAGGAATGGAAGGACACGTTGTTGCGCGGCAAGGATCCGGCGAAGCTCGACAAGCACTGGCAGGCGTTCCGGTCACGCGAGCAACGGGTTGGCGCGATGGCTGCCGACCTGACGGCCAAACTGCCCGAAGGTGAGAGTCGAACGCTGGTGAGGCAATTCGCCCAGGCGCACACCGTGATGGGGCAGGGATACCGCAAGGGGTTCGCCGCATTTCAGGCGGCAGGCTTCAACCCCTCCGTCGGCGATGCCCAAGTCGCGGGGATGGACCGAGAACCGGCAACACTGCTCGAACGTGCCGCGCGCAAAATCGCGGAAGACAGCGCGGGCGTGTCGGCCAAGGCCGCCGCAGACGCCGGTGATGCGACGATCGTCAGCCTCCTGCTCATGTTCGTCGTGTTCGTCACGGCGATGATTGGCGGCGTGCTGTTCAGCCGCACGGTGTCGCGCCCATTGCGAAATGCATTGCACTGCGCGCAAGCGGTGGCCAAAGGCGATCTGTCACTCGATTTCGAGGCGAAAGGGCGCGACGAGATCGGCGAGCTTTTGATCGCCCTGAGAGCCATGCAGGAGAAGCTGTCGGACGTCGTCGGCCATGTGCGGCAGAACGCGGAGGCTGTGGCGTCGGCCAGCGGGCAGATCGCCGCGGGCAATCTCAATCTGTCGACACGTACCGAAGAGCAGGCGGCGTCGCTGCAGGAGACGGCGGCGAGCATGGAGCAACTGACAGCGACGGTGCGTCAGTCGGCCGAGAACGCCCGGCAAGCGTCGGCGCTTGCCGGCGAGGCGTCCCGCACGGCGGCAAGCGGCGGCGGCATCATGGGACGCGTGGTCGACACGATGCAGGGGATATCGGCGAGTTCGGCCAAGGTCGGCGAAATCATTGCCGTGATCGACAGCATTGCATTCCAGACCAATATTCTGGCGCTCAATGCGGCGGTGGAAGCGGCGCGGGCCGGCGAGCAGGGGCGCGGTTTTGCCGTGGTCGCGGGCGAGGTAAGGGCGCTTGCGCAGCGCAGCTCTACCGCCGCGCGCGAAATCAAGACGCTCATCGAACAGTCGGCCGCGCGTGTCGAGGACGGGACCGCGCTCGTCGACAACGCGAGCGGCACGATCCGGACGGTTGTCGATGCCGTGCAACGTCTGGCGGCCATTGTCGCAGCGATATCGACGGCCTCGCATGAACAAAGCACCGGCATCGAACAGGTCAACACGGCCGTCTCGCAGATGGACGAAGTCACGCAGCAGAATGCCGCGCTTGTCGAAGAGGCATCCGCCGCCACGCAATCCCTTGCGGCACAGGCCGGATCGCTGCGTGCCGCCGTCGCGGTATTCACGTTGCGCGATCGGGCGCTCGCCTGACACCCGGCGGGTCATTTGCCCGCGCGCGCCGGTCCGGCAGCGCGCATGGCGGACGCCGCACGCGTTACGACAGCGACTCGATACGGGTGGAATGCGCGTACACCTGGCCGAAACGGTTGGCGAGGAAGTCAGGCAGGGCGATCTGCTCCTGGCGGATGAAGCCGTGCGCGGGCAGTTGGCCGCCAAAGAACATGTCGACGGCCGCGCACACGGCGGAGGCGGTCGTGATCTGAATCGCACTCGCGCTATGTCCGTTGTTGCGCTCCGCGAAGATCTTGCGCGCAAAGACTTCCTGCGTGAGCACGCCACTGCGCAGGCCGCTGACCACCACGAATACCAGCACCACGTCCTGCAATGTGCTCGGCACCGAGCGCTTGAGTATCGTCTTGAGCGTTTCCTGATCGTCCTTCAGGCGCAACTCACTGAGTAATACTTTCATCAACGCGCCATGCCCCGGGTAACGCACCGACTTGTAGTCGAGATCGCGTACGCGGCCCGCCAGTGTTTCGCACAGCGTGCCGAGACCGCCGGACGTGTTGAAGGCTTCGTACTCGACGCCGTCGAGCGAGAAATGTTCGAGGTCCTCAAGCGGCTGCACGGTGAGCCGCACACCGTCGCGAATGGCCTCGCACGGCTGGCAATACTCGTTGATGAGCCCGTCGACGCTCCATGTCAGGTTGTATTTCAACGCGTTGGTGGGGAATGCCGGGAGCGCGCCCACACGCATCTTGACCGATTCCACCTCGTCGAACGTCGCGGCGAGATGATGCGCGGCGATCGCGATGAAACCGGGGGCGAGACCGCACTGCGGCATCAACGCCGTATTCGCGCCTTCGGCAAGTTGCGCGATGGCGTGGGTGGCGGCGACGTCTTCCGTCAGGTCGAAATAGTGACAACCGGCCGCGACGGCTGCCGTGGCCGCGCTCGTCGCCATGGTGTATGGCAGGGCGTTGATCACGGCGTCATGACCGGCGAGCGCCTGGCGCAAGGCCGGTGCATCGCTGCCGGGCAGCGTCAACACCGCGTCGGCGTGCGGCGCGACGCGCGCGAGCGCTTGTGCGCTGCGGTCGAATACAGTGACACGGTAGTCTGCGCTGTCATGCAGCAGCCGGGCGATGGTTTGCCCGATGTGACCGGCGCCGAGAAGGGCGATTTTCTTCATGTTGGTCTCCCTTGAATGTTGCGTGTTGTCGATGCTTCGATTCTAGGGAATCGGGTTGTTGAAATGTAGCGTGATTGCGTCGAACTATCCGATAGAATTGTCGTATCGACGAAAATTTTCGTCGAATCGTATCGCTGGCAACGCAAAGCCAGTCGCCATCAGGAGCGCCCCCATGACCCTCGCCACTGCCCCGCTCGATGAACTTGACCGCAACCTGCTTGCATTGCTGCGCGTAAATGCCCGGGAGAGCGCGGCCAACCTGGCGCGGCGGCTCGGCGTTGCCCGTACCACGGTCCTGGCCCGCCTGACGCGTCTCGAACGCACGGGCGTGATCGCCGGATACACGGTCAAACTGGGGCAAGATGCCGCCGGCGGCGGACTTCAGGCATGTGTCGGCATCAGTCTGCAACCGCGTGCGGGGCGCGATGTGTTGCGGCGATTGAACAAAATGCCGGAAGTCCATCTGCTGTGCACGGTCAGCGGCGAATTCGACTACGTCGCATGGCTGCACGCGGCCTCGCCCGATCAGCTCGACGCATTGCTCGACGAGATCGGTGACATCGACGGCGTGACCAAAACGACGACCTCGGTCGTGCTGGCCCGCAAGATCGACCGTGGCGGCGTGCTGCCGTAATCCCGTAAACGTTTGTCTCCACAGGATGAAAGTGCTAAACTTATTGAGAATGGTTTGCATTAAGTTCTAATTCTCGTGGAGTCTCTATGCGCTTGAAATCCCTCGTGGCAGCGGTGCTGCTCACCGGCGCCGCTGTTGCGGCGCAGGCTGCTGAATATCCGATCGGCAAGCCGCAGCACGCTAACGGCATGGAAGTTGCGGCCGTGTACCTGCAGCCGATCAAGATGGAACCCGAGGGCATGATGCGCAAGGCGGAGTTGTCCGATATCCATCTGGAAGCGGACATCAAAGCCGTCAAGGACAATCCCAATGGTTATGCGGAAGGCGATTGGGTGCCGGCCCTGGTCGTGAAGTACGAACTGAAGAAAGCCGGCTCCAACAAGGTTATCTCGGGCGATCTGATGCCGATGGTCGCAAGCGATGGTCCGCACTACGGCGACAACGTGAAGCTCGACGGCCCGGGCAAGTACACGCTGAAGCTGACCGTGCAGCCGCCGTCGGCCGATCCGCATACGCATTTCGGTCGTCACGTCGACAAGGAAACCGGCGTGGGCCCGTGGTTCAAGCCGTTCCAGACCAGCTATGATTTCACGTTCGCCGGTGTCGGCAAGAAGGGCGGCTACTAAGCGACCCGCATGTACTGCAGCGTTGGCCATTGGCCAGCGCTGTTTTCGTTTGGAGTGGATGAATGAATCAGCGCATCGCGCGCCTCGTGTCGACGACCGCAGCCCTGTTCGCATTGGGCGGTTTGGCGCCGGCGCACGCCGCCGACCTGCCGACTTTCAAGCTGGAAATGAAGGACGGCGTGCTCAATCCGGCGCGCATCGAAGTGCCGGCCGGCACGCGTATCAAGATCGAAGTGTTCAACACGGGCACCTCGGCCGTGGAGTTCGAGAGTATTCAGCTGCGCAAGGAAAAGGTGCTCGCGCCGGGGGCACAGTCGTTTGTCGTGATCGCACCGCTGCAACCGGGCGAGTACAAGTTCTTTGACGATTTTCACATGCAGACCGCACAGGGCGTGATTGTCGCCAAGTAAGTCGGGTATGGCTTTTAGCGAGGGCGCGGATCGTCGAATACGACCGCGCAGGTAGCGAACTAGTAGGGGTAATTCGATGGGTCAGGTCATGTTCATCGTCTGGCGCGAAAGCGTCGAGGCATTGTTGGTCGCCGGCATTCTCCACGCCTGGCTGGCCAATCCCGAGCACGGCGCGCGCAAGGGATTGCCGTACCTGTGGGCCGGTGTTGCCATCGGCGTTCTTGCCGCTGTCGGTCTCGGCGCTGCGTTGGTGGGTTTCACCGAGGTGCTGTCGGGCGATGCGCAGGATTATTTCCAGACCGCGATGGTGCTGGTCGCCGCCGTGCTGATCGTGCAGATGGTGTTCTGGATGCGACGGCACGGCCGCACGCTCAAGCGTGACATGGAGTCGTCCCTCAAGAAGAGTCACGACGACGCCAACTGGTGGGGCGTGCTGGTGCTGGTGGCGCTGGCCATCGCGCGCGAAGGCAGCGAGACGGCCATCTTCCTATATGGCATCGGTTTCGGCCAGTCCGGCAGTGTGCCGATGTCGCTGTGGCTCGCCGTGCTGATTGGCCTTGGTCTTGCGATCCTCACCTTCTGGTTGCTGCAACTGGGGGGCAGGATTTTCTCGTGGCGCCTGTTCTTCAAGGTCACGGAAATCATGCTGCTGTTCCTGGCGGCCGGCCTGCTGATGTTCGGTCTCGACAAGCTGATATCGCTCGATCTGGTGCCACCGATCGTCGATCAGGTGTGGAATATGTCGGCACTGCTCGATGACGCCAGCCCGTTTGGCAATCTGGTCGCCATCCTGACCGGCTATCGCGCCCATCCGGCCTTGATGAACCTGGTCGTCTACGCCGTGTACTGGGTCTTCATCTGGGGCCTGCTGCGCCATGCCGCCGCACCGGCCAAACAGGCGAAGACAGCATGAGCATCGCGGTTCCCGTCCCCGCGTTTGTGCCGCGCGTCGGACTGTGGATGCAACGCCACGGGAATTGGATCCGTGGCGTGCAATGGGTCGTGGTCCTCGCCTACGCATTCCTGATCGGGGTGCCGGTGTTCCTGCCGCTGCCCGACGAGACGGCGCACATCTGGACCCACCTCACCGTCTTTGCGCAATTCGTGTTCTGGGGTATCTGGTGGCCGTTCGTGCTCATCAGCATGGTGTTGTTGGGGCGTGTCTGGTGCGGCGTGCTGTGTCCCGAAGGCACGCTTTCCGAGTTCGCGAGCCGTCATGGCCGCGGCTGGGCGATTCCGCGCTGGATGCGCTGGGGCGGCTGGCCGTTCGTGGCATTTGCCGGCACCACGCTGTACGGGCAGATGGTGTCCGTCTACCAATATCCGAAAGCCGTGCTGCTGGTGCTCGGCGGCTCGACCGTCGGCGCCATGGTGGTCGGCTATTTCTACGGCCGCGACAAGCGTGTCTGGTGCAAGTACCTGTGCCCGGTCAACGGCGTGTTCTCGCTGCTGTCCCGCCTCTCGCCGTTCCATTTCAAGGTCAACGAAGCCGCCTGGCGTGCGTCGTACCACACCAATGGACGCAAGATCATTCCGGTCAATTGCGCGCCGCTCGTGCCGCTGCGTAATATGAAGGGCGCGGCCGACTGCCACATGTGCGGCCGCTGCGCCGGACACCGCGGTGCGATCGCGCTGGCGGGCCGCTCGCCGTCGGAAGAGATCGTCACGTTCGGCGACAAGGACCACAACAGCCTCTGGGACAGCACGCTGCTGATGTTCGGCCTGCTCGGCGTCGCGATCGGCGCGTTCCACTGGACGGTGAATCCATGGTTCGTCTACGTCAAGGAGATGCTCGCGACCTGGCTGATCGATCGCAACATCATGTGGCCGTTCGAGACCAACGCGCCGTGGTGGGTGTTTACCAACTACCCGGCGCAGAACGATGTCTTCAGCTGGCTCGATGGCGCGCTCGTCGTCGCTTACATTCTGGGCAACGGGTTGGTGCTCGGTCTTGCGTTCAGTGCGATCTTCGCCGTGACGAACCGTGCGATGGGCCCCTGGCGCACGGCGCGTTTCAACCATCTCGTGCAAGCCCTGATCCCGATCGCGGGCGCTGGCGTGTTCATCGGTCTGTCCGCCACCACGATCAATCTCCTGCGCGCCGAGCATCTTCCGGTCGGGTGGGCCAACGATGTGCGCGCGGCGATTCTGGCGGCCACCACGCTCTGGAGCCTGTGGCTTGGCTGGCGCGTGACAGGACGCCACGCGACATCATGGTTGCGCCGTGTTGCCGGCATGACCGGTATCGTGGCAGCGCTGGCGCTCGTCAACTGGCTCTGGCTGCTGATGTTCTGGCTCTGGTAATCGGGTCCGGGGAATGCGAGTTATCTGCGAAAGCGGCCTTCATTCAGGCCGCTTTTTTCATGGCATGCCGCCGTGCAGGCGTATGTCGTGGCTATCGACATAAGAAATATCATAGACAACTGATGCGCCGCGTATCCCGGTCCAGTACACTCGACGGATGTTTACCGACTGGCTTGTCCGAAATCTCGTTGTGAGCTTGTTTCTCCCGCCGGCCAATGTGATCGTGCTTGGCCTGCTGGCGATCGCCGTGGTGCGGCGCCGGCCGCGCGTGGGGCGCGGGTTGGCCGTGCTCGCCATGGTCGCACTGTGGCTGCAGGCGGCGCCGCGCGTGGCGGACGAAATCGAGCGCGGCCTGCGGGTGGCGAAGCCGCTTGATCCGGCGGCGCTCGACCGCGCGTTTGCCGCGAGTGCAGCGAATGCCGGAAATGCCGACCAGACACTGCCGCAAGCCATTGTCATTCTCGGCGGCGGCATCGAGACCGAGGCCGCGGAGTACGGAGATGCGCAGAGCGCCAATCTGAACCGTTATTCCCTCGAGCGTACCCGCTACGCCGCGTTTCTGGCGCGTCATACCCATTTGCCGATACTGGTCTCCGGCGGCGCGCCGAGCGGCTTTCCGATTGCCGAAGCGAAACTGATGCAGAACGCGCTCGAACAGGAGTATGGTTTGCCGGTGCGCTGGGTGGAAGCGCAATCGGGCAACACGGCGCAAAATGCGGCCTTCAGTGCAGCGATGCTGACGAACAGCGGCATCACGCGGATCTATCTCGTGACCCATGGCTGGCACATGCGCCGGTCGATCGAGCATTTCCGGCGTGTCGGGTTGACCGTTATTCCGGCGCCCTGTGGCTTCGGCCGTCCCCTCGATGCCGAAACCGCTTCGGGCCTGTGGCCGACGTTGGCCGGGCTCCTGCAGACGCGCAACGCGATGCGCGAATGGATGGCGATGGCCGTCGGCCATTGATTACCTGTGATTTGTTTTCCTCACCTGACGTAGAGAGAGTCTTTGTATGAAAACCAAACCCGTACTGACCGCTGCCGACGTGCAGGCCATCAACGCTGCTGCCGTCGCCGAAGCTGCTGCCAACGGCTGGAATGTGTGCATCACGATCGTCGACGACGGCGGTCATGCCCTGTCGATGTTCCGTATGGATGGCGCCGCGCCGAGCACTGCCATGGTGTCGTTGGGCAAGGCGCAAACGGCCGCCGTCGGACGAAAGGAAAGCGGCGCGTTTGAAAAGATGATCAATGAAGGCCGCTATGCGTTCCTGAGCGCGCCGTTTACGGCGATGCTCGAAGGCGGTGTGCCCATCATCGTGGATTCGCAGGTGATCGGGGCGGTCGGCGTCTCGGGCGTGCAGTCGTCGCAAGACGCGCAGATCGCCAAGGCCGGGATCGCCAAGTTGGTGGTCTGACAAAAAGCGGCATGGCTGGCGCGCAACGCAGGTAGAGAGGGGCTTGCCGTAACTACATGGGATTGCGTTGCGTTCGCTGGCTACTGCCAAACACCTCTGAGAGGTGGTCCCCACAAAACTCGGTGAAGCCGGCTGCGCCGCATCTGCGCGCAGCCGGCAAAATTCGTTACTTGGTCAGGATCAGCTTGCCGTAGCGTGTGGCGCGCAGCTGGTACGTCTGACCGTTATGCAGGATATTCACGCACTGTGTGCCCTGCAGCAGGTGTTCGCTTGTCAGCGCACGGCCGTTTGCGCGGTTGCCGACATGCACCGGCTTGGCTGACACTTCGGCGGTCGCGTTGCTGCGCGACACTGAAAGGGTGCGGCGCGGCGCGGTGGCCGAAGTGGCCTGGCGTCCTGGCGTGTGGTTCAAGCTCATGTCGCTTTCCGTGTGGCTGACTGTGAGGTGAATATTAAATGAGAATCATTCCCATTTAAATTTGAATTTGGCTATGTGGATTTCATCCGCCATAGCCCTTTGCTAACTGTGTTGCCAGAGGCGCGTCAGCCCAGCCGGCCGCCTTCGCCGAGTTCCCGGATACGCCGTACGGTATCGAGGTCGGCTTCCCGGTAGGCCGACTTCACGAATTCGCTGTAGCGGGGATCGCCCGGCGTCTGTACTTCCGACAGCGTGGTCGAATACGTGAAGCGCACGAACAGGCGGTGTTCGGATGGTTCCTCGATGGTCATGGTGAGCGTGCCGCCGGCATGCTCATCGGTGGCAGCAGTTTCATAGCGCACCGATTGCAGCGGCGTGAGCACGACGCGGTCGAGGATGGTCGCCTGGCCGAATCGCAACTCGCGCTCAAGCGTTGCCCCTACGCGCTTGTGGATGATGCATTCATCCAGGCCCAGCACGAACATTTCCGGCTGTTCGGCGCGCAGCACAAGGCCTTGCCAGAGTTGCTCGCGGGTCAAGGCCAAGGTCAGCGGGTTCAGGAGGTCATTGACCTCGATCAGGTGTTCGTACTGCAAGATTTCCCCTTAAAGCGTCGGTGCAACATTGCCGCGCGACGGGCGCGGCGGATATCAGGTGGTCAGCGCGGTGTCGATGGCGATCGTGCCCGACAACACCTTGTGAATCGGGCATGCATTGGCCACTTCCAGCAGGCGATCGCGTTGTTCTTCGGAGAGGGTGCCTGTCACGACGATGTGCCGCCTGATTTGCGTGCCGCCGCCGGCCGGCTTGCCTTCCGGATTCATGCTCAGTGTAACTTCCACGTTTTCCAGCGGCCATTCCTTGCGCCGCGCATACATTTGCAAGGTGATCGACGTGCACGCGCCCAGGCTCGACAGCAGCAGCGCCGACGGCACCGGGCCGAGATCGGCGCCGCCAATGTCAGCCGGTTCATCGGCTTTCCACTGGTGTGTGCCGTCGGAGAGCAGGGTTGTAAAGCCGGTGCGGCCCAGGTGGGCGGTGACGGTCGATTCGGCCATGAAAGGCTCCTGAAAGTGCACAGCGCGTTGGCGGTGTGCATGAATGGATCATACGGCGGAAACAAAACGGCCGTCGTCGCAGCGTTTCGCCCGGACGACGACCGCCGATGGCGACATTGTCGCCCAAATCCGGGATTCAGGCGCGGATCTGGCCCATGCGTCCGGCCTGGAAATCGAGGATGGCCTGACGGATTTCGTCTTCGGTATTCATGACGAACGGGCCGTAGCGTGCGACGGGTTCGTTCAGCGGCCGGCCGCCGATGAGCAGGAACGACAGCGGTGCATCGCCGTCGTTGCGCACGGTCAAGTCAACACCGTCGTGGTCGAACACGACCATCTGGCGTGCATGAGCGCTCAACGCTTGCGCGCCGAAGCGGCCGGTGCCCTCGATGACGTATGCGAATACGTTGAAGTCCGCAGGCACCGCGTGTTCGAGCACGCCGCCCGGTTGCAGCGTGAAGTGCTGGTAGAGAATCGGCGTACGCGTCTTGATGGCTGCACGTGTCCCGAGGGCCTCGCCCGCGATCACGCGCACGGAGACTTTGCCGTCCCGGCTCTGCGCGGTCGGAATGTTGGCCGCCGGCAATTCCTGATAGCGCGGCGCCATCATCTTGTCGGTTCGCGGCAGGTTCACCCAGAGCTGAAATCCGTGCATGGCGCCGCCGGATTGCTGGAATGCCTGCGAAGGCATTTCCGAGTGGACCACGCCGGCGCCTGCGGTCATCCATTGCACGTCACCCGGCGTCAGCCGGCCGGCATGGCCGCGCGAGTCCTTGTGCTCCAATTCACCGGCAAGCAGATACGTGACGGTTTCGAAGCCGCGATGGGGGTGATCCGGGGCGCCCTTGGCATTGCCGGGAGCGATTTGCATCGGACCCATCTCGTCGAGCAGCAGGAACGGATCGAAGTCCGCCAGCATGCGCGTCGGAAAGGGGCGATTGACGTGGAAGCCGGCCCCCTCCTGCGTCTGGGCGGCGGTGAAGACGCGCGAGACCGTGCGGCCGGTTTGCGGGTTGCTCATGAGACGATTCTCCTTGTGGGGCCCGCACCCGCGATGGGCGCGGCGAAGTCCATGTCACGACTATATCGGGACGGCCCCCACGGTGATTAGCCCCCGTGCACAGGAAGGATTGTTGCGGGATTGGAACAATCGGCGGCAAAGTTTCTGGATTCGGTGCCGGCAGATCCGTAAACGAAAACGCGCGGCCCGGGAATGGGCCGCGCGTCTGGAACGTCTCGCGACGCCCGGCGTTACTTCCGATTGGGCTCCGTTACGAAGCCGAGCTTCGTCAAACCCGCTGACTGCGCGTCGGCCAGCACCTTCGCCACGCTTTCGTAGCGCACATTCTTGTCGGCAAACAGATGCAGTTCCGGTTGAGGCTCGGCATGCGCTGCCGCCGTGATGCGATCGTGCAGCGTGGCGTCGTCGATCGGCTGTTTGTCCCAGAAGATCTTGCCGTCGGCCTGGATCGACACATCGATCTTGGTCGGCTTCGTCTCTTCCGGCCGGCTGCTTGCCTGCGGCAGGTCGAGCTTGACGGCGTGGTTGAGGACCGGCAGCGTCACGATGAAGATGATCAGCAACACCAGCATGACGTCTACCAGCGGCGTCATGTTGATCTCGCTCATCATCCCGTCATCGGTGTTGTCGTCCCCGTAAGAACCCATGGCCATGGCGAACTCCTTGCGTCGGCGGACTTAGTTGGTGCTCGCCGGATTCGGCTTGCGCACCGGCGTCACGTTGCCGACGGCGGCGAATTGCGTCGAATGCAGGCTCGCGCCGGTTACGAAGTATGCGTGCAGGCTGTGTGCGAAGCGGTTCAGCTTCATCAGCAGGCTCTTGTTGCCGCGCGTCAGCGCGTTGTAGCCGAGCACCGCCGGAATCGCCACGAACAGGCCGAATGCCGTCATGATCAGGGCTTCACCGACCGGACCCGCGACCTTGTCGATCGTCGTCTGGCCCGAGGCGCCGATGGACAGCAGCGCGTGATAAATGCCCCACACCGTGCCGAACAGCCCGACGAATGGCGAGGTCGAGCCGATTGACGCCAGGACGGCGAGGCCGCTCTGCAGATGAGAGACGGTGTCGTCCACCGAATTCTTCAGGCAACGCGTGATCCAGTCGCTGATGTCCATGCGGTCATGCAGATGCGGCTGGCTTTGACGGTGATGTTCCGCGGCATCCTGGCCGGCGAGAGCCAGCGCGAGGAACGGATTGTAGCCGCGCACTTCGCCGAGCTGCTGCATGCCGGCGGCAAAATTCTCCGAGTGCCAGAACTGCTGCTCGGCGTTCTTCGTGACGCGGCCCAGACGGAACATCTGCGTGCCCTTGATGATGATGACAGTCCAGGACAGCACCGACATGACCAGCAGCACGATCGCGATGGCGCGGGTGACAAAGTCCCCCTGCTCCCAAACGTGGCTCAAACCATACTCTTGCATTTTGCGTTCCTCGGAAGTGCGCGTTCGTTAATCGCTGATACGGAAGTTATACGGCTTCACTGCGGCGGCCGACACGACGCGCCCGCCGGACACGGGCGGCTTGCAGCGAATGGCCAGCGCCGCATCCTTGGCGGCCTGGTCGAGACGCGCGAAGCCGCTCGACTTGACGACCGATGCGCTCGACACTACGCCGCGTTCGTCGATGATCATGCGAATCTGCACCGTGCCTTCCTCGCCGATGCGACGCGACTGGGTCGGATAGACCGGCACGCGCTCGTCGCAGCTCACTTTCAATCCTTCGACCGGCCCCGACGGCGCTGGTGCGACCACAGGCGGCGCCACCGGCGCCGGCGGCGCAGCATCCTTCACCGGCTCGGCCGGTGCGGTCGGCGCGGTGGGCGCCGGCGGTGTCTCGGGCGCCGCCTTCTGCGTGATCGTGTTCTTCGGCTGCACGCGCGGCTTCGGGGGCGGCGTCGCCGTCGCCACCTGCGGCTTGGGCGGCTCCGGCTGCGGCTTGGGCAGCGCGGGCGTCGGCTGCGGCGCCGGTGGCAGCGGAATGATCGTCGCGGTAAACGTTGTGGGTTCGATCGTGGCCGGGGCGGGTTTGTTCAAATGGGCGAGGCCGAACAGCGCTGCCAGGTGCGCGGCGACGATCACGCCCACGACCGTCATCGTACGCGGCGAAAACAGGGAATCCTGCATGGTATCGCGGGCCGGCGCCAACGCCAGGGTTACGGGGGGCACAGTCGACATATTAACGGCTTGGCGGCGCGCGCAAAGACTCCACGGCGGAAATCAGGTGACCGATCAACGGAAAACCGCGCCCGTGAGGCGCGGTCGGTACGACGTGCGATCCGTCAGCAAACGCAGACGTCATCTGCGAAACAGGAAAAAGGATATGCATAACGTCGAGACAAAGCCAATCAGGAGTTCCATCTCACACCTCCGCAAGATGTCGAACGAGTCGCTGGCTGGCGCATGGCAGCACGTATGCGGGCGCCCATGGCTGGCTGGTGACCGCTGCATTCACTGCCGCAGCGGCATGAAACGGGGGATTGCGATGCGACGCAGCGATAACGGTGCGCCCGACCGACGTGGAGAGCGCCTGGCCGTATCTTACGCCGCCAGAGCGAGTTCCTGCATGACCACGACCTGCGTGGCTGTGTCACCTGCATCGACCGAACTGCACGCGCCGCCACAACCACGGCCACAGCACGACGGCACGCCGTCGAGCATTTCCTGCACGTACGGACCGCACTTGCCGCAGCAAAGCGCAACGCCCAGATCGATCTGAAGATCTTCCAGCGAATTGGCGCCCGCCTCGAGACACGCCTTGATCTGGCGGTCGGAAACGGACTTGCAGACGCAAACGATCATAGCCAAGAACCAAAATGTAACACTAATGAGAATAATTATTATTTAAGTCGCGAGGTTTTGCAAGAGGGAAAATGCGTTTCCGCACCAAATCCAGGGTCTTTTTTCGCGTTTTTTTATTGAAAAAAACGATGGCAAGTCGTTGATTTATAGGGGATAGGTATGGCGCGGCCCAAGTGCGGGCGTTCGGCGCCCGGGCACGCGCGTGCGCTAAGCGCTGACGCCTTCGATCGTGACGGTGTGGACTTCCGAGGCCTGCGCAAGCAGGCGGTCGGCCATGGTCTGCAAGGCGGAGGCCCCCGCCGTCGTGCACAGCGTCAGTGTGCCAGGCGCTGCCAGAGGCGTGCTTTCTGCTGCCGTCAGGCCGTTGGCTGCCAGCTGTCGCGCCAGCTGCCGGGCGATGGCCGCCCCGGTGTCGACGAGCGTGAGCCGGTCGCCCGTCAGCTTGCGGATGGCGGGGATCAGGAACGGGTAGTGGGTGCATCCCAGCACCAGCGTGTCGACACCCTGATCGAGCATCGGTGCGAGATAGGTCTGAAGCAGACTCATCACCTCGGGCGAATCGATGTCGCCTGCCTCGATGCATTCGACGAGTCCGTGGCCCGGCTGGCACAGGAAACGCCGCCCTTCGTTGGTATGTTCAGCAAGCAAGCGCTGGAATTTTTGACTGCGCAGCGTCGCTGCCGTGGCCAATACGCCGATCACGCCGCTTCGGCTCGCCTGAGCTGCCGGCTTGATGCCGGGTTCCACGCCGATCACCGGCCATTCGGCCTGCGCGCGCAAGGCGGCGATGCCATGGGCCGTCGCCGTATTGCACGCGACCACCAACGCCTTGGCGCCTTGCGCGCGCAGCCAGTCGCCGATCGCGACGGTCCGCGCCGAGAGGAACGCATCGGTGCGCTCGCCATAGGGCGCGTAGCGCGAGTCGGCGCAATAGATCAGCGGCGCATGGGGCAGCAGGCTGCGGACTGCCTGCAGAACGGACAGGCCGCCCAGTCCGGAATCGAAGATACCGATGGGCGAATTGGCGGGCATGTTGTTGGCGTGGTCGTGAAAGTGGCGAACCGAAGGGCGTAAGTCGCCCGAGCACCGGCTCGCACCATAAAAAAGGGCCGGCGTTTTGCCGGCCCATGCATTCTATCGTAAAGCCTCGCTGTGCTCAGCCTTCGAGGGAGGTCATGCCCGACTGCTGATAGTTCTGAAGCCCGACCTTCTCGATCAGTTCGATCTGCGTTTCCAGCCAGTCGATGTGTTCTTCCGTGTCATGCAGGATTTCGTTGAAGATTTCGCGCGAGACGTAGTCATGGACCTTCTCGCAATAGGCGATACCTTCCTTGCAGGTCTTCTGGGAAATCATCTCCAGCTTCAGGTCGCAGCCAAGGATTTCCTTGGTGTCTTCGCCGATGAGGAGCTTGTGCAGATCTTGCAGATTGGGCAGGCCATCGAGCATGAAGATGCGCTCGATCAGTTTGTCCGCGTGTTTCATTTCACCGATCGACTCGTCGTACTCGTGCTTGCCGAGCTTGTCGAGGCCCCAGTGGTTGTACATGCGCGCATGCAGAAAGTACTGGTTGATCGCCGTCAATTCGTTCTTCAACTGCTCATTGAGCAGTTCGATGACTTTCTTATCGCCTTTCATTTTCTTTTTCCTGAAGGATTCATGTTCCGAGCCGTTCAACGATAGCCTGAAATGGCCGGAAAGCCAAGCCCCGCAAGGCTTTTCGCGAACCGAGGGGAGAATGGTAACGCGACTTGTTCGTATTGCGATGCGTCGGCTTCGAGGCGCAAAAGCGACAAAAAAATGGCCCGGAACTTCCGGGCCATGATGTTCAGGCGATGCGTGTTACGCGACGACCGGAATCTTGCCGATCCTGGCTTGCCATTCCTTCGGTCCGGTCTGGTGCACCGACACGCCGGTCGAATCGACCGCCACGGTCACGGGCATGTCCTGGACGTCGAACTCGTAGATCGCTTCCATCCCGAGGTCATCGAACGCGAGCACACGTGCGGCGCGAATGGCTTTCGACACGAGGTAAGCGGCACCGCCAACGGCCATCAGGTAGGCGGCCTTGTGCTGCTTGATGGCTTCGATCGCGGCCGGGCCGCGTTCGGACTTGCCGATCATCACGGCCAAGCCCGTCTTCGACAGCATCATGTCGGTGAACTTGTCCATGCGCGTGGCCGTGGTCGGGCCTGCCGGGCCGACGACTTCGTCGCGCACCGGGTCGACCGGACCCACGTAGTAGATCGCGCGGCCCTTGAAGTCGACCGGCAGTGCCTCGCCCTTGGCGAGCATGTCGGCGATACGCTTGTGGGCCGCGTCGCGGCCCGTGAGCATCTTGCCCGAGAGCAGCAGGGTCTGGCCCGGCTTCCAGCTTGTGACTTCTTCCGGCGTCAGCGTATCGAGATTGACGCGCTTGCTCGTCTCGGTGTTGGGCTGCCAGTGCACATTCGGCCAGGCGTCGAGCGGCGGCGGCGCGATCAGCGACGGGCCCGAGCCGTCCAGCACGAAATGCGCGTGGCGCGTGGCCGCGCAGTTCGGGATCATGGCGACCGGCTTCGACGCAGCATGCGTCGGGTAGTCGAGAATCTTCACGTCGAGGACCGTGGCCAGGCCGCCGAGGCCCTGCGCGCCAATGCCGAGGGCGTTGACCTTCTCGAACAACTCGATCCGCATTTCTTCGACCCAGCTGTTCGGGCCGCGCTTGATCACGTCCTGAATGTCGATCGGGTCCATCAGCGATTCCTTGGCCAGCACCATCGCCTTTTCCGCGGTGCCGCCAATGCCGATGCCGAGCATGCCCGGCGGACACCAGCCGGCGCCCATCGTCGGCACTGTCTTGAGCACCCAGTCGACGATCGAATCGGACGGGTTCAGCATCACGAACTTGGACTTGTTCTCCGAGCCGCCGCCCTTGGCCGCGACCGTGATGTCGACCTTGTTGCCTTCGACGATCTCGTAATGGATCACGGCCGGCGTGTTGTCTTTGGTGTTCTTGCGGCCGGCTTCCGGCGGCGCCACGATCGAGGCGCGCAGCACATTGTCCGGATGCAGGTAGGCTTGGCGCACGCCTTCGTTGATCATGTCGGTCAGGCTGCGCTTGGCTTCCCAGCGCACATCCATGCCGACCTTGACGAACACCGTCACGATGCCGGTGTCCTGGCACAGCGGACGGCGGCCTTCGGCGCACATGCGGCTGTTGGTCAGGATCTGGGCGATGGCGTCGCGCGCGGCGGGGCTCTCTTCGAGTTCGTATGCGCGGCCGAGGGCCTGGATGTAATCGAGGGGATGGTAATAACTGATGTACTGCAGGGCGCCGGCGACGCTCTGGATCAGATCGTCCTCTTTGATGACGGTAGACATGAGTTTCTCGGTTTGGTGGGGATTCGTTGCAGTGGCGCAGGCGCCTGGGCGAGGCTGCCGTGGGTCACTTTATACCGGCGGCATTTTACAACGTCTCGGCGGAACGGGTCGGCCGATCGTGACCGCCCGCTGGTCGGGCCGCGTCAGTACGGCTTTCCGGACACGGCGCGGCGAGCTCCCGCGGGCAGGGCGGCCAGCACGATGCCGGTCACCGTGAGCGCCAGCGCGGCGCCTTGCGGCAGGGAGAGGCGTTCCCCGAGGAACAGCACGCCGTAAGCGGTCGCGGAGACGGGCACCATTGCGGTGAACACGCCCGCCAACTGGGCCGGCACGTGACGGATGCCGCGCATCCACAGGAAGAACGAGAACACGCTTGCCGCGAGCCCGTACCAGATCAGCATGGCCCAGTTGCCGGCGCCAAGCACGCTGTAATCCGTCGACAACACCGCGCCGATGCCGACGGGCAGCATCAGGCATAGGCCGAGCAGGTGGGTATAGGCGCAGATATCCAGCGCGGGCAGTTGCGCCGACAGGCGTTTGGAGGCGATGACGTAGACGGCTTCGCAGAACACTGCGCCCAGGACGAAGGCGTTGCCGACCCACGAACCGCCGCTGTCCGCGCCATCCGGGCCATGGCCGGCGGCAGACGCGCCCTTCGACAGGTTCAGCAGCACCACGCCGGCGATGGCCAGGCCGATGGATACGAGTGCGCGTCGTGACGGCGCCTCGCGCAGCAGCGCCCACGACAGGAGGGCGACGCATGCGGGCAGGGTCGCGGTGATGACGCCGGCGGCGGTTGCCGTCGTCTGACGGACCCCGTAGAGCATGAGCAGCGTAAACAGGAACGTGCCGAAGAACGTCTGGATCAGCAGATGCCACCATTGGTTGGCCGAAACGCGGCGCATCGCGGACGGCCGATAGCGCGGCGACAGGGCGATCACGGCGATCACGTAGCGCAGCAGCGCAAATGCCGTGACGGGTATGAGCGCGACCATCGTCTTGCCGATGCCGACGTTGGTCCCCACGATGGTCATGGCGACGGCGAGGGACAACGTCGGGAAATTGGCGAAATTCACGATGGCCTGATTTGGCTGAAACGAGTAGGATTGTAGCGAATGCGCCACGCCTATGGCGGGGGCGCGCCGAACGACGCGTACGTCCCGACGCGGCGAAGAGCGCGGTTTCGCGCCAGTGTAAGGCGTTAGTAAGCCGTTCGTCTTAATGTGGCGTTATCGGCGATTTGCATTTCTGTATTTCCATATAAGAGAGGGGACAACTCATGGCAGCAATCGAATCCGTAATGCAGGAGCAGCGCGTGTTCGCACCGCCTCAGGCATTGGTGGAAAAGGCCCGCATTTCGGGCATGGCCGCTTACGACGCACTCTGCGCCGAGGCCGACAAAGATTACGAAGGGTTCTGGGCGCGTCAGGCGCGCGAGAACCTGAGTTGGAAAAAACCCTTCACGAAGGTCCTCGACGAATCCCGTGCCCCCTTTTATACGTGGTTCGAGGATGGCTTGATCAACGCCTCCTATAACTGTCTCGACCGTCAGATCGAGAACGGGCTCGGCGACAAGAACGCCATCCTGTTCGAAGCCGACGACGGCACCGTCACGCCCGTGACCTATCGGGACCTGCTCGGCCGCGTGAGCCGTTTCGCCAATGCGCTGAAGGCCAAGGGCGTCAAGAAGGGCGACCGGGTGGTGATCTACATGCCGATGTCGATCGAAGGCGTGGTCGCCATGCAGGCGTGCGCCCGGATCGGCGCGACGCACTCTGTCGTCTTTGGCGGCTTTTCGGCGAAATCCCTGAACGAACGCGTCATCGACGCCGGCGCCGTGGCTATCGTCACGGCCGATGAGCAAATGCGCGGCGGCAAGGCCTTGCCCCTGAAGGCCATTGTCGACGAAGCGCTCGCCATGGGCGGCTGTGATGCCGTCAAGTCCGTGATCGTCTACAAGCGTACGGGCGGCAATGTCGCGATGCAGGCTGGCCGCGACGAAGTGCTGCAGGAACTGGTGGCGCAGCAGTCGGAGACGTGCGAGCCCGAGTGGGTGAGCGCGGAGCATCCGCTGTTCGTTCTCTATACGTCGGGCTCGACCGGCAAGCCGAAGGGCGTGCAGCACAGCACGGGCGGCTACCTGCTGTGGGCGTCGCTCACGATGCAGTGGACCTTCGACATCAAGCCGGACGACGTTTTCTGGTGCACGGCCGACATCGGCTGGATCACCGGGCACACGTATATTGCCTACGGCCCGCTCGCGGTGGGCGCCACGCAGATCGTGTTCGAAGGCGTGCCGACATACCCGAATGCAGGCCGGTTCTGGGAGATGATCGCGCGTCACAAGGCGACCGTGTTCTACACCGCGCCGACCGCGATCCGGTCGTTGATCAAGGCGGCCGAGGCGGATCAGGCGATCCATCCCAAGCGATACGACCTGTCGAGCCTGCGCATTCTTGGGACTGTCGGCGAGCCGATCAATCCGGAAGCGTGGATGTGGTACTACGAGAACGTGGGCGGCGGCCGTTGCCCGATCGTCGATACGTGGTGGCAGACGGAAACCGGCGGTCATATCATTTCGCCGCTGCCGGGCGCGACGCCGCAGGTGCCGGGTTCGTGCACGTTGCCGTTGCCGGGCGTGGCCGCGGCGGTCGTCGACGAAACCGGGCACGACGTGCCGAATGGCCAGGGCGGCATGCTGGTCATCAAGCGTCCCTGGCCGGCAATGATCCGTACGATCTGGGGCGACCCCGAGCGCTACAAGACGAGCTACTTCCCACCGGAGCTGGGCGGCAAGATCTATCTTGCGGGCGACGGTTCCATTCGTGATGCCAAGACCGGCTACTTCACGATCATGGGGCGGATCGACGACGTGTTGAACGTCTCGGGCCACCGCATGGGCACGATGGAAATCGAGTCGGCGCTGGTGGCGAACCCGATCGTGGCGGAGGCCGCAGTCGTGGGCCGCCCGGATGAAACGACGGGCGAGGCAATCGTTGCGTTCGTGGTGCTCAAGCGCGCCCGCCCGACGGGCGAAGAAGCCAGGCAACTGGCGCTGGAGTTGCGCAACTGGGTGGGCAAGGAGATCGGCCCGATCGCCAAGCCGAAGGACATCCGGTTCGGCGACAACCTGCCGAAGACGCGTTCGGGCAAGATCATGCGCCGGCTGCTGCGCGTGATTGCCAAGGGCGAGGAAATCACGCAGGACACGTCGACGCTTGAGAATCCCGCGATTCTCGATCAACTCAAGCAGGCGCAGTAAGGACTGCGCGCAGGTGGCGCATACTTCGCAATCCTCGGCGTTTGACGCGATGCCGCCCGATGAGGCGGCATCGTTTCATGATGCCGACTGGCATGCGGCAGCCGCCGACGTTGCCGGGCGGCACTGGCGGCGCTCGTTGTGGCTGGTGGCCGTGTTGTTGGTCATCGGGTTCTGCGTCACCTTCCTTCCGCCCTTCTGGGCGCGCGAGTGGTCGTCGATCCGCTTCGCCGGCTGGCCGTTGCCGTTCTATATGGCCGCGCAAGGGTCGATCCTCGTGGATATCGTTTTGATCATCGTGTATGCGCTCGTGCAGCGTCGCAACGACGCGGATTACCGGCGTGAGCTGCATGCGCTTCGCGCGGCGCGCCATGCAGCGTTGTCGTCCGGGCGATGACTTTCACACGGCGTCTCATTCGTTATTACGCCTACTACACGGCGGGGCTGATTGCGTTCGTGCTCATGATCGCGATGCTCGAGCGCGCGAACGGACCGGGCGTATGGATCGGCTACGCGTTCCTGTTCGTGACGATCGCCGTGTACGCGGTGATCGGCCTGATCTCCCGGACGTCGGACGTGACCGAGTATTACGTCGCGGGCAGGCGTGTGCCGCCGGTGTTCAACGGCATGGCGTGCGCGGCGGACTGGATGAGCGCGGCGTCGTTCATGGGGCTTGCGGGTACGTTGTACGTCTCCGGCTTCGAGGGGCTGGCGTATGTGATGGGCTGGACGGGCGGGTATTGCCTGGTCGCCTTCCTTCTGGCGCCGTATTTGCGCAAGATGGGGCGATATACGTTGCCGGATTTTCTGGGCACGCGTTACGACAGCAACGTGGTGCGCGGGCTGGGCGTGTTCTCGACGATTCTGTGTTCCTTCGTGTATCTCGTCGCCCAGATCCAGGGCGTAGGCCTGATCGCGTCGCGGTTCATCGGCGTCGAATTTACCGTCGGCATCTTCTTCGGCCTTGCCGGGATTCTGGTGTGTTCGTTCCTGGGCGGCATGCGGGCGGTCACATGGACCCAGGTCGCGCAGTACATCATCATGATCGCGGCGTTCCTGGTGCCGACGGCATGGATCGGGCACCAGACCGGCAACGGCTGGTTTCCGCAGTTTACGTACGGGCAGGCGTTATTGAAGGTGGAGGCGCTGGAGCGTGAGCTGCTGGATTCCGAGCCTGAGCGCGAAGTGAGGGACTACTACCGCGAACAGGCCGAGCAGATGCAGCGGCGGCTCGATGGTTTGCCGGACAGCTTCTATCTCGAGCGCGCAGCACTGGAGCGGCAACTGCTCGACACGAAGCGGCGCAACGGGCCGCTGCGCGACATCAAGGTATTGGAGGCAAAGCTGGACGCCTTCCCGCACGACGTGGCGGATGCGCAGAACCAGTGGTTGGCGCTGCACAATAGCTACACGGCGCGGTCGGAACCGCCGCATGCGATGACGGAACCGTTTCCGGCCGCAGACGAGGGGGCGCGGCAGTCGCAGCGTTTGAACTTTCTCTTGCTGATGCTGTGCCTGATGATCGGGACGGCGAGCTTGCCGCACATTCTGACCCGTTACGCGACCACACGAACGGTCCAGGGCGCGCGAAGTTCGGTCGCGTGGACCTTGTTTTTCGTGGCGCTGCTGTATATCAGTGCGCCGGCGTTGGCGGTCATGTTGAAGTACGACGTGCTGCTCCATCTGGTCGGTGCGAGGTTCGATGCGTTGCCGGCATGGGTGGTGCAGTGGCGGCATGCGACACCGTTGCAGCTGGATGTGTCGGACGTTTATCGCGATGGGGTGGTGCAGTGGGGCGAGATCTGGATGCAGCCGGACATGCTGGTGCTGGCGGGGCCAGAGATCGCGGGGTTGCCGTATGTGATTTCCGGATTGGTGGCGGCAGGGGCATTGGCGGCGGTGTTGTCGACCGCGGACGGTTTGCTGTTGACGATTGCGAACGCGTTGTCGCATGACGTTTATTTTCACATGATCGACCAGAGCGCATCGGCCCAGAAGCGGGTGACGACGTCCAAGATTCTGCTGCTGTGCGTGGCGATGTTTGCGGCTTACGTGACGTCGTTGAAACTGGGGAACATACTGTTTCTGGTCGGGGCGGCGTTTTCGTTGGCGGCGTCGTGCCTGTTTCCGGCGCTGGTGCTGGGCGTGTTCTGGAAGCGGACGACCCGCGTGGGCGCGACGCTGGGCATGGTCAGCGGGCTGTCGGTGTGCGTGTACTACATCATGACGACGTATCCGTACTTCACGCGTTTGACGGGGTTTGTTGGCGCCCGGTGGTGGGGCGTGGATCCCATCAGCGCAGGCGCGTTCGGGGTGCCCGTGGGGTTTGCGGTGGCGATCGTATGCAGCCTGCTCGGACCGAAGCCGACGGCGCGCGATGTCCATCTGGTGGATCATTTGCGACGGCCTTGAGTGTCCGGCCGCGGCGTCGGCCAACGAAGTGCCGGTGGCGCGGGCTTGGGTAAACGCGAAGAAACCTGCTATAATGCGCGACCTTCAGGAGAGATGGATGAGCGGTTTAAGTCGCACGCCTGGAAAGCGTGTATAGGTTAATAGCCTATCGGGGGTTCGAATCCCCCTCTCTCCGCCACCTTATTTCATGCGGGTTTCAGCGGTTTTAACGAAACCCGTTTGTGCCATAGATACAGGGTTGTGCCATTCAACCCTTCGATTTGAGCGGATTCACTCGCTCTGCCTTGCGTCGATAGACGCGCTCCGTGGTCTTGCTGTCAGCGTGCGAAAGCAGTGCGCGGGCGTGTTCTACGGACTCCGCATCGCTTGCAACCTTGGCCCGAATGTCGTGCTCGTTGAACGGCACAGTGACTTTGGTTTCGGTCATTACACGGTCCATGAAGTTGCGCCACAGCGACTCCCATCCGCCGGCGCGGCCGGTCTTTTCGTTGATATACCCCACCCCCTCGCGATTGCAGAAAAGCCACGGGGAGATGTTCACCGGTCGTGCAGCCTCTGCATCTTTCACGGCGGCGCGCAGATCATCGTTCCACAGGTAGATGGTTCGCTTGCCGGTGCTTCCCGCTGTCTTGTGTCGTTGGACGTGAATCCCGTCATCCTTGAAGTCGACAGCGGGTCGCAGGCGCAGCAGATCCCCTCGGGCCAGCCCCGTCAGTTGCTTGATGCGAATGTATGCCTGTGCGGCCCGCACGCTGCCTTTCCGGCGCTTCGACGCGAGCGATAGACATTCGGCTATCTCCCAATCCTCCACGTACCGATCCCGTGGCTTCTCGCCTTCCAGGCGCACTTCGCGTGCAAACGGATGGCGCTTCATGTAGCCCCATTGCACGGCTTTGGTGAACGCATGTGATAACACCTCCAACTCGCGCAGGGCGGCGGTACGAGCTTTAACTCGCTGTGGTTTGCCATCAGGCCCCGTCACGGTCTTTGTGCGGGCGTCGGCATAGGTGTAGATGTGGTGCGGCTCGATGGCCGTCAGTGGCCATGCGCAGAAGGTGAGGCGCAGCTTCTTAAGGGCGACCTGATTCTGTGCCTGCGTTGTGGGGGCCTTGGTCGGGACGACCTCCAGTGCATATCGATCGAGCAGCTGGCCGATGGTGGTTGCCTTGTCCTTCGCGCCCATGCGCTCGGCCCACGCTCGATACGCATCGGGGAGCGAACTGCCAAGCCGAAAGCGAGTCTTGCCGTCCCACAGGGCCTCAAGGCCGGGCGGCACGCGGTAGTAGTATGCGCCGTGGGTAAGCTGCCAGCGGGCGGGCAGGCCCTTGTTCTCGGTTTTCCGCTTGCGTGGCATTACATCAGACTCCTATCGATTTCGTACTCGTGGCTTCGGGGGCGCTTGCTCGTGCCGCAGCCAAGCAACTGCTCAACGTGCGCGCGCAAAACAATCATGCTTCCGTCCGGGCGTACCTTGTGCTCTATGCCCAGAACCGATAGGACGTGATCCTGCGACTTGAACTTCGTCCGTCCAGTCAGTTCCCGTACTTCGTCTTGGGTGAGGAATGTTTGGCTCATCGCGATTTCCCCGCCGGCAGTGTCGGGCAAAAGCTCTTTGACGAGGTGAGTGAATTTCGGTCGCGCTTTCGCTCACTTTGAAGAATTCGGCATACATCGGTGATGTCATACGTGCGTGTCACGGTTACCCCCTTGACGTCAGACCATGGCTGCCACTGTGCCAATGGCAGCCATGGTTGCGGCTATGTCCGCCGCCAACGCTCCCTCACATTTAGGAACGACGTGGCGCATGCTGTCCCTCATCATGCCCTTCGTTATGATCAATGCAAGGGCGCATTGGGTCGACGCGACCACGGGTGGTAAATACCGAGCTTTTTCAACTGCGATCGCACGGTTTTCGCGTCTACGCGCACCCCGTGTCGACGATCTATTTCGACAGCGACCGACCGGCATGAAAAGCGGTGTGAGTTTGGGTAGGCTGCCTTCTTGACGGCATACTCGCGCATGGTCGCGACGATGGCTGGATCGTCCAGCTTACTCGCACGCGCGCGCGAGGCCTTATTAGACATGGGCATTCTCAGCTCTCCTTTGTGGAATGAGCGATCAAACAGAAGGGGAACGGCGGGCGCCACGGCTCGAGGTCCGGTGGCAAATCTGTTTCTGTTTGACGCGCGCACTCGTCGCCATGGAGAGCGGTCCGGCCCAGTGGGCCATTTCGGATAGCGGAGATGAACCCGCTGGGCGTCATGCCGAGCGGGCGCGAGGTCTCGCGCGAGATTGCTGGTTTGGTTGGCGCGCCGCAGGCGCGGTGGCGCATGATCAGTCGCGGGACGCAACAGCGTTCCGCTGCAATTGACGAGTTTTATTTCATGCTGATTTAACAGCAGCTGTTAGTTTTCCAACCTTCTCAGGCCGTGTCAAGGGGGCTGCCCGTCTCGTGTCGAGAAATTGAGGCGTCGCCAGGCAGCCCGTCGGCGGCGCTTACTTGAAGTACGAAGAGAAGGCGTGATTGACGTCTTGTGAGTTCAACTCCCCTGATAACCCCTGATGCTGTCCATCTGCTTGCTGCGGAGCGATGTGCCTAGGCTCGTCTTGACACGTACGATTTCTCACATCCTCAAGTGCCTTGAAGTGTGTCTCCAGAATCGACTTCAGGTAATCCGCCCTGTTCCGCGCTGAGCCAAACCCACGGAGCGCCCGCGTCGCGCACGGGTAGGCCGCTTCATTGAAGCTCAGTTGGATCTCAATGCTATCTCGCATCAGCGGGCTCCATTGGCTTTGAGAGCCGCCTCGGCGGCGGTCAGGAACCCCAGCGCATTAGCCATATGAGACCTATCTACATGGCGCACGGCGAAACCCATGGATTTCGAGAGGGCGTCCACATAAAAACGAGCGCCACCACCACTGACGAACACGGTCAGGTCCTCACTAGTTTTCAATGCGGTCAGTACCGCGTCAGTAATTTGCTGTGTGTCCTGAAGTGCCACGCGAAGAAACGGACGGAGGTCCACGGCTTCACCCGCGACAGGGAGATGCTCGCCGGTACGCAATGCATAGTCGACGCGATCAAGGTTGTCTACACGGGTGCCTGTTTTCTCGCTGGTGAGTCGTGCCACCTCACGAACTACGCGAGCTGCACCGCCAGATAAGCCAATGCTGCGGTCGAGGTCCGGGGTGCCATCTTGTTCAATGACGATCGCGTCGGTGGTATGCCAGCCAACGTCCACAATGCAAGTATTCGTGCGGCGCTCGGCGGAGATCAGACCCTGAGCGCGCAGTGTCGCGAATGTGCCCAAGGGCTGCGGGAGTACTACCACTTTGTCAACCACGCACACACCATGCGGGCTCAAATGATGGGCCGCAGAGAACCGCGATTTCAGATAATCCGTGTGTTTGTGCATCGTATGAAGAGGCAGGCCCAACACCAGGCACCTAACCCTCGACGCGCGAATCTTCTGGAGGCACGCCAAGATCAATGCGGCGTATGGCTCGGACTGGGGAAAATTGTCCACCTCGGTGCGGACGACGGACGAGCCCGGCAGAGCCGACATGCTAGTGTCCACGCTATAGGTCGTGCCACCGACGCAGACCTCGACACGGTTGGGATTTTTTCCGAAGTATTCTGCACTGGAGCGAAGGGTGGTGCGCGTTGCGCGAGATACGACGCTGGGGAAGCTGAACTTTTCGACTGACCCGCGGGCACGGTATGCCGCCTTGACGGCGAAATACCCGATGTCGCATGCGAGCACATCAACGATGTTTTCCATCTCGTTTCCTTTCCTTTGTAGTAAATGACAACAACAATCCGACACGCACGCCCAAAGCGTTCATGGCTCGTGAGCGTGACATTGATCGGACAGCGGCCAATCAGCGGCATACCCCGCTGATTGCATTGGGACAGCATCACATCCAGAGCGACGAACGCAAATCGCGATCGGTCGAACGGAGAGCACCTGTGCTGGTCGCTGTCCTTGTGCACAGGGGCGTATTGAAGCAACTTCACGCGCTCGAGCGTGGGCGTCTGCAGCGTAACGACAGACGCGCCCCGTTGCTTAAAGGGGCGCTAAGGTAATTCGATGAAAGGTGAAGTGACGCAAAGTCACGCGTGGCCTCGCGAGGCCACGGCTTTAGTTGCGGTAGGCACGGCGTGATTGCCGTGTTCGTTACTGGAGGGTTGGTGACGGGGCGACGCCGCGGCGCGCTATCGAAAGCTGGAGTGACCAGACTTTTCAGGTTGCGTCGGTGCGCCACGTTGAGATTGATATGCCAATGCGGCTGTCGCCGAGCGAGACCACCCGGCTGACATTGTTTGCTTAGCCGAGCAGGCGAACGAGCTCATACGGGGCTGCTGCGTGCCAAGCTCCGCCTTAGCGCAACGTGGATTGCTGCCGAGGCAGTATCGCGAAATATGAGACGCCCATCATGGCTCGTGACGCTCTGAGCGAGAGGCTTCCCATTTATTGCCGGAAGTTTTCCGGCTTAATTGTTGGAATCCAAATTTATGTGATTCATGCCGCAGAGCGGCTAGTTGCATAGCCTTAATCCTACCGGGCAAAACAACGATCTGCAACGGAGGGGGCGATAAATTGAGGCGCTTCGTTGGGCAATTGATCGTCCACACGGCCGGCACCTAGACGTTCGCAGCCTATGTCGCGTGGCCTCGTCCCCCTGCGCATTGAGGTGTTTAGTGACGTGTGTGAAGCAAGAAGAGAAATGTATCCAATTGATATAAAAAGAAAATTGACTCTTCTCTGGATGTGACACAGCCGTATTTTTATTCGAAAACCTTTCCATCCGCCGCGCAGTGGTTAACGACCGGGAAGATGCTGCCATGTTGGGTACGAAGGTCAACTTCTGGGATGGGGGCGCTATCGATTGCTTTGAAACGACTGACGCGCGGTTCAGTCATGCGCAGCCGACGAGACGCGCGTTAGTGGCGTAGCCGCACGACGTTTGAGTTGATCGCGGCGAAAGAAAAATGGTCGGGATTTTTCGGGAAAGTTAGCTTCGGTAGAGGAGAACGTGGTTCATGGAGCGCAACATGCTCCTGAGCCGCCCCAATGTCCGACTTGGGCCGGAGATTCCTCTTGAGATTGGAGGGGTGTCCAGAGAAGTCGGACTTACGGAGGACTTCCGTCGGATTTGGGCCCTATCGTTTGCCATGAAAGAATGGGACGACCGCGTCCGTCCCCGTCTTGCGCCCCGGTGCTTGAAGCGTCACCAAATACGCCTGCCGGGACCTGTGGATACGCGCTAGAATTTTTCCTTTTCGGGAGAGAGAGGCATGACATCAGCGCTGCTTGTGATCGATTTTCAGAATGGCCTAGTCAGTACGACCCCGTTGCCTGGCGACGTCGCTGAAGTAACAGCCAACATAAACGCATTGACTTCGCGCGCGCGGGGCGCGAACGTGCCAGTGGTGTTTGTCCTGCATGAAGACGATGAGGAGTTACTTCACGGTTCGCCCGCTTGGGAGCTGTCACGGGCTCTGCACGTCGAGCCCGGTGATCATAGGATCCATAAACGCGCTCCCGACTCATTTCTCGACACCGAACTTCAACCGCTGCTCGTGGTGCGCGGCGTAAAGCACGTCGTGGTTTGCGGGTACGCGAGCGAATTCTGTGTTGATACGACGGTCCGTCGCGCTGCCGCAAACGGCTACACGGTGACAATTGCCTCCGACGCACACACCACGCATGACAAGTCGCATTCGGATGCGGCGCGTATTCGTGAGCATCACAACGCGACGTTATCGAACATCGGAAGCTTCGGCCCTAAGATCGCCGCTATACCGACCGACGCGATCAATTTCAAAGTGCCGCTTTGAGTTGCCTGATGGGGGCACGTCACTGAGGGGTTGGTCAACAACCCTGAAAAGTTGAGAAAAAAAGCAAGAGTGACGACGGCGAAATAGGTATCGAGATTGCGCTGAAAGCGTATGCGGATTTTGCCGAAACTGGCCGGCCAGACATGGGCGTTCCATAACCCGATGACGGTGACTGCCTTTCGCTGCTCTCGATGCCACGACGGGCCATACGCGCAGCGATTCGTCGTCGTTTCAAACACCCCAGTCAATTGCATGGTGTCTGCACAGCCGTTCAAAAAACGCCAGCAAGTCATGCCGCTGCTGAATCGATGCGCCTGGGTTTGGTTCTCATATGGGGGATTTTTGCAGAGCGAACGGAATCCCGTTTAATGCCACAGGATCGCGTACGTGAGGACGCCAGTTTTCTTGACGAGAGCGCCGCCTTCGCAGCAATGGCTCAAGCGGTTGCCAAAATTGTCATTAGTTCTCTGGCTTGCCATCCGAAGTCAAACGGTGCCCCTTACTTCCCGATGAGAGGCCTTGTTGGCGAGTCTTGGCCGCCCACCCATCTCTCGCGACCGCTGTGAACGAACGGCATTCGAGAAGTCTACATGGCGGGTCTCGACTCCGCGGTCTTATTGCTGGTCTTCGTCTGAATCTTTTCTAACGGTGAGTTGCTGATTGTCTCCGCCCTCTTTCCGGCGCTCTTGGCGCAGGCGCTGAATCACCAGCTTTCGCGCCACGGTCAGATCGATCTTCCCTGGGGGAAGATGCCTGACACGCGTAGGGGAAATCAGTGCTTCTGTGAGGTCACGAACGGTAAGTTTTGATAAGGGAGGGAGCAGGTCGTTACGGTGACTGTTTTCAAGCGCGAGGGTCGCGGCCCGTTTTGCCTGCAGAAGTTGGTCTTGCAAATGCGCCGGCGCACCGCTGCCTAACCGAGGCGACACTGGATCTGTGTCGCAATGACAGATTGTGCCGTCTGGTACCTTCGGGTCGAGCAACTGCGCTAGCAGTTGCTTCAATTCGGATGTGGAGTACGGGTAGATAACATCCGCAAGTTCTAGCGTCACCCGTTCGCTGTGACTTGGCACCGACGCCCACGGGCAGGCACCGATCACGTATTCATGTCGCTGCATGAATTCCCAGATTCTTCGGAAGAGACGAACAGAATCGAAATTGCGTGTGTCGGCGTGCTGGTCCAGCCATTTCTGGTATGCCGGCAGGCTGGGGATGCCGGATGCCGTTGGGTTGCCGCATTCAGTGAAAAACGTGCGCAACAGTTTCAGTTCATGCGCTCGCCGAGCATCCGCATGCCGGTCAGTTGGGCGAGGATTGCATTTCTGAAACTGACTCAGAAGATCCAAAGTGGACAGACCGTCAGGCCGCGTGGCTAGAAGCAATTGGCGTTGCAGCATCTGGTATTGTTCCAGCGCGTTCGCAAGATTTTTCCCCAGCGCAACCTCCTTGAATCCTGGCGCAGAAGAAAAATAGAAATAGGTGATCCCGCTGCGTTGACGACGGGCACGAAGGCTCGTTGGAAGATTCCCGATATCCATTATCAGCCCCTTACGGTGGTGTAGTGCAGCGTGATGTCTTTGCGGAAGTGCCCGACTTCTTGGGCGCACACTTCGAGACTTTCCAGAAATGTGAAGCCCTGCCCTTGGAGCTCGTTCAACCTACGTTGAACATAGCTATGTCGTAGGCCATGGATGCCAAAGGAGAAGCCGAGCGCCTTTTGCGATGCGCGAGTAAACGCAAGCGACAGCGCCTGTCCCGCCGCAAGATCGAAGGTTGGTGTGTAGGACTTCCTCCTGTCTGACACGATCGTAGGCCAGACGAACCGCAACTGGTTGATTTCTTCGTACATGACTTTAGGGATCGCGACACTTCTGGCCAGTCCTCCTTTTCCCACGGTGGTGCAGCGCACGAAGTTTGTGAGACCGGAAAATAAGTCGCTTCGCCATGGCCGGTCGGGCGATGGTGAGCACTTGTCAACGTCAGACAATGACAACAGCTCGAATGCCCGCATTCCGGTTGCCGAGATCAAGCGAGCCGACAAAGCGTGACGTTGACTCATCTGAGAGACGATGAGGTTGATCTCATCGTTTGTATACGCCCGGGATCGGACGAATGTCGGAACGGACGCGCGGTATCTCGGGAGCTCAATGCATAGAACCTTGTTCAGTGCCTGGCGGTGCTGGTCCAGCGTCTTCTGCTGCCACACAAGACTGTTCAGAAAGAGAAATTCGTCGGCTTCCGCTCGCAAGAATGGCCCCTCTGCCGGCACCTTGCCTGTTGAACGGAAGGCAAGAAAATTCGACACACAGTCTTCATAGACAACGGCGGTTTGACGTGAGCGGATCAGGTGCCGATGAGCGTCGCCCATCGCCTGCTTCTTAACGGAGTAGAGGCACGCATTTCTGATGAGACGTTGAGCGATCTTTCGATGGTTCGTCACGGCTTTGGTAGGCACATCCAGAGTTGGGCGAATTGATCGGAAATTCCCTGGAGGAATTCTGTCGATGCAAGGTATCCAACCCCGCACTTTCAGATAAGTAAGCCTCTTTGACACGCTGTGTCCAGCAATACGCCTCGATTTTTTGGGGCCGGTGATATTGGATGCGCTTGCGTCAAGGCTGCGTGCTTTGAGTATGGGACGGCACAGATTTTGAGGCGTTACGCTTGATTCCCCGCATCGCCCGTGAAATATTTGTCCCGGTCGAGGATGGGAGGTGAACGGTGTCGTGCGCGTTCGATGAAACTGATCTCGACACGCTTTTTCGGCAATCAAAAAAGGGAAAGAAGATGGAAGAAAAGAGTACGAAGCGGTTTCTGCCTAACCCTGCGCGCGTCACTGGTATATCCACCGGGCTTCTCCTGGAGAGCTTCGATCAGCTTGAAGGGTTTCTCCAGTTTTTAGAGCTGACTGAGAGCATGCTCAATGAGCTTCAAATGGAAATAATCAGTCGGTTCAAAAAAGACGCTCTGACGTTCTCGCAAGATATGCTCCTCGCAGAGAAAGATAGCGGGGAGATTGCGCGCCGAATTCGGGAGCGATAGGTTTTTTGAATAACGGCAGGGAAGCACAGACCGTTTCGCCTGGCGCGTTTGCCAGACCGATGCAGACGCCCGCGAATGTGACTGGTACTTGGGGAATGTGTCGACTCCAGACAAGGACTTCAAGGAAAAGCGCCCGCTCGAGGGGCGCCGACTTCGGACGCGGAATGAAGCGTTTGGGGGAGTATTTTGCGGCCGGCTGCCAGCGTGGACCCCCGGAGCATCACGAAAAACTAGCAGCGTACAGGCAGCGCAGGAATCAATCGCAAACCCGATCGATCAGGGCCCAAAGGAGTAACCGTGCCGGTAAAGATCCTCGTTATCCATTCGACCAGTCTCGTTGGCAAGAGCACTATCGTCGCGTCCCTGCTGCATCCGCAACTCAACTCGCCGGGCGTGTTCTCAGTCGAGACGCAAAACCAGGGGGCGGGCAGATACGGTATCGACGTCGTTCGCTATTGCGCCAGCAACTTCCAGCAGCTGTTCGATGACATTATCCTGGAACCCAATGACTTGATCGTCGATGTCAGCGCATCACAGTACTTCTACATCATGGATGAGTTCGACCGCGTTCGCGGTGCCATCAACGACTTCAATGTTGTGATCGTTCCGACGACGCCCGACGGCCGAGTTCAGGAGGATACTATCGGGGCGATCGAGATGCTCCGCAAGGTTGGGCTGCAACTGGAAAAGTTGCGCGTCCTGTTCAACCGCGCAACCGCCGACCAGGACAATGACCCGGATATCCAGTTTGAACGCGTCATCAGGTACCTGAAAGAGACCCCGGGGCTTTACTACTACGAAGGTCTCGTCGTCTACGAGAGTCCAATTCACGCAGATCTTCATGAAGAAGGTCTGTCCTTCCATCAGATGATGAACGACCGCACGGATTACCGCACAGCTCTGGACGAAGAGATAAGACGGGATCCGCGGGGGGCGGAGACAATTCGACTAGTTCGCACGCTCGCAATCCAGCGCACCGTGGCCAGCGTCAAAGAGAATCTTGATCACGTGTTCGCGGCACTCCGCCTCCCGGCTGTCAATGGCGAGACGTAGGCGTAAGCATGCTATTTGGTGGGCCGCGCAGCGCGTCGCACGGGTCTACTTGGCGCCCACCTGGAGTCACTTTGAGGCGGCGGGGATAGTGCCTGAGTGGCCATCCGCGCATTCTAGAATGTGCGAGAGTTCACGACGGTTGCGAGCGCGTAATTCGGCGATCTGCTTCCGCCAAGCCGGTATCACCATCCGCACGGATGGACGCGTCCATGTAGCCCGTGACCCCGGACTCGGTGATGGTTTTCAGAACTTCACGACCATTGGTTGCGATGAACTTTTTCATGATGGAATGACACGTCCGATTCACGGGTTCCAATACTTGTCTTTTGTCCAAGACGACTGCGCGAGCATTGTTGAATCAGTGTCTCATCCGCACCGTTTAAGCGGTGATCCGATGACCTAGAGATTGCTGACCTGGACCCCATGCCAGAGGATGACGAATATCTCGTTGCGGCCATCACTATGGCACGATGGCCGCTCGCCGCAGAGTCATTCCCCCAGCACCGCCCGCACCCCGGCCTCCACATCGGCGACCCGAATATCGGTCGTACGGTCCCGAATCCTGCTTAGCGCCGCCACGCCAAGTGTCTTGTCGAGGATCGCATCGGCATCGGCAATCGAGCGTCCAGTCACCGTCAGCCTCGTCAATGAACACGATCGCAGGCCGGAGGGCTGATTGAATTGCGCCGGACAAGTGCAACTACCAGATCGACGATGCCTCGCCTTAGCCGAATGTGCCAAGGCTGAGCGTCTCAAGCTAGAGGATGTGCTCGTCCGCCTTAACGCAAATATCTGTGCGTCGCACAGTTACTGTGTGTACAGAACGCCGTTTGCCGATTGCGGACCTCACATCAGAAAAAACTCTCGCGATGCTCTATTTTCAGAAAGGTACGTCTATCGACACTCGATGTCGTCTTCTCGCCGTTTCGTCTTGCGTTGCAGTGGGCATGGTGTTCGGCAGCACGCCGGAGCACGCTCATGACGGCGTCACGATATACGGCCTTATCTCAACCGGCTTCAACTACGTTGGCAACCAGAACGGACAGCCACTGTTCTCTGCGATGAGCGGCACGATGCAGGCACCGCGTTTCGGCGTGAAGGGCCGGGAGGAGCTGGGCGACGGAACGGCGGCGATCTTCCGGCAGGAGAACGGATTCAATGTATTGACCGGCGGTACATCGCAAAGGGGGCGCATGTTTATGCAGCGCGTTCGACCGAGTGGCGATGTCTGGTGATTGTTTGAACTCGGACAAACTCATCGCGCAAGAGTTGGCACCACCAAACATCGGGGCGGCCCCGTGAGACCTATTACGAGATGCGCTGAAGGTCGATGAGCTTTATCGGGACGAAGATCACATAGCCGGTCTGCGTCGCGAAGCCGGGCACCGACCAGCCGACCGGCGTGTGGAAGAACGCGAACGCGTTGGCCTGAATGCCGACTATGCTATCCGCCTCTTTGCGGCCCGTGACCCTCGCCAGATCATCCGGCGTCATCGGCTTGATCTGCTCCTTCAGCGGCTCCCAGGCGCCGTTGCTAAAGTCGGAGACGGTGTACTGATCGCCGTTCTTCTCAACCTTCAGAAGCGGCGTGACGGTATCGCCGTCCTTGACACCTCACGTACCGGCGAGCGGATCGCTCGAACCTGCACGGCCGCCACAGGCCGCGAGCATGAGAGCCATAACAACTGCACCCAGATACTTAAACATGAGTTTCCTCGATAAAGTAGAAACGCGCGGTATGGTTAGTGGGTTGGTTTTGAGCAAGCATGCCGCGCGATTCACGTTGCTCAGCGAATACGGAATTTATCCTGGTTCCTGGCTGATGCAAGCCAACCCGGCATGCGAGGTGCTGGTGCAAATAGGTAAGCTGGTTGAGAAGGTTCCTATTAGCAGGACATCCTCCAAGGAACTACACAGTTCCACACGAAGTTAACAGACCCACCGCAAGCACTGTTGCGTGTATACGTCAGCTCGCCCGACAAACTGATTTATGCAACAACGCCCCGTACTTGCCGCGCGAGTTGTAGAAGGTCGCTGTGCTGATGCCCAATTCCCTGCAAATCTCCGGCACCGCCAAACCTGCTTCCGCCCGCTTGAGCGCATTCATGATCTGGCTGTCCGTGAACTTCGACTTCTTCATTCTGTAGAACTCCCTTTGCTGGAATATTCTCCTTTCACGCTCGCTTGCTGGGCGGAGGGATTGCCCCTGACAAAGCAAGTTTTTTAAATTATTGATTTGTTTGATTTTTTCTATTCATGGCCTCTCTTTTTACGCCCGCTTGCGATTTGTGTGAATGGTGTGGTTGCTTTATAAAAACCATGTCAAATTCACCGACATTCGAAAAAATATAGCTAGGCGCATCACCCAAAATTCTCCTCACGCCGAAAGTTTTCGGCGCAACACTACGTGAGGAGTCTCCATGCGATCTGGAAAAATGTTTTTGCGTTGAATTAATTGCGACTGTCAAGATTTTTATGCGTTTTTTGAGTAATATGACAGCGAACCGGAAATTTTATACGCGAACATCGGAACGTAAATCGACAAAACCATTACCGTGCAACGCTGAGAAGGGGGCGCATCAGATATGAATCGATTTTCCGTGGAAAGAAAAGACACGCTCATTTCCGATTTTATCGGGCGTATGAGGGAGCATGGGAGCACGGCTAAGACATTTCGCGGCGCTTTGCGCTTTGCAAAGACTCACATGCCAGTTTGTATTCCGGGAATTGGGCATCTGAAACTGCCGGGCCGCGACCCGGTTACATCGACGGGGCGAACGATTGATTTTGACACGCAGTACAACCGCTCCCACAGTGAACGCATCAAGCGCCGCGCTTTGGCAATTTGCCTGCCCCTCGCTGGGGAGACGCCACTTGAGCGGATTCATCTTCGCCACAGCGTCTGCCGGAACGGAACACCGGACCTTCGTCGTGCTATCGAGACACTATCCATCGAAGCAGCAGAGCAACAGGTTGGCGCGATGCTCATTGAAAATTGGCCTTATCGCCAGTCGGAAAGTTCTTGGGCCGGTGGTGAGCATTCGGTCGCCATCAAGATTGCAGAAATACCCGATGCTACCGGTACAAGCAGACGTGTGTGGTCGGCTAACGGCAAATGGTCGGGCAACAACAGCGCCGCGCACCTAAGCATCACCGAGCGGTGCCTGCACCAACTCGGCGCCAATCTCGTAGTTGGCCGGCTGGTGACGCTTGACGCCGGGCGGATAGGGCCTCGCGAATATAAGGCAGTCTGGGCGGAGCAGGGTCGCGGCTTTGGGCTGAAGGTGGTCGAGGGCTGGATCATCCGGGGATACCACGTCGCTGGCGGGACGGAGGTGGCGGCTCGCAGGAAAGCATCAACTGCTCGTCGAGCAAGACTCGACTCACTTCTTGCCGCACGCAGGCGCTATCGACTTGGTGATGACCGGCACGATTTGGCGTCGGTGACCGTGACGCCACTTGACAGCCTTGCAGTAGGGAACTGCCGTAGCGGCACGAGCTCGTTTATCAAGAAGTTCGACCACCAGATTGCGGGCCGTTCAGCGGTGTCAGGTGCAGAGTTGCTGGAGTGGCGCGACGACAGCTATACCAGGGCCGCACTTTCAGCCGCCTTGGCGCGGACGCGCTCAAAAGATTTCTGAGCGCATATAAGTAACCGGCCGGCAATGCGCGCGTAGACATGCTAGTCTAGCCAGCCTTAGCATATTGTTAATGCCCAAAGAAACGTGTAATTCCATGCATATTGAAATTCCTGAACTGAGCTTGGTCATGCTGGTCGGCGCCTCTAGTGCCGGCAAGTCAACCTTCGCACGAACACACTTTCTACCAACTGAGGTCGTCTCATCTGACCGCTGCCGTGCGATTCTCTCGGATGACGAAACCGACCAGACAGTCACCAGGGATGCGTTCGAACTCCTGCACACCATCGTCGAGAAACGGTTGAAGCTCCGCAGATTGACGGTAGTGGATGCGACGAACGTTCAACCTGCGTCGCGAAGAAAACTTATTGCGATTGCACGGGCGCATAACGTCGACAGCGTGGCAATCGTCTTTGATCTGCCTGAGGACGTTGTGATGAAACGCCATGCCGCACGGACTGACCGCGATTTTCCCGTTCATGTTATCGGTCGGCAGCGGCTTGAACTGTCGAGGTCGTTTCATGGACTGCAGGACGAGGGCATCCGATTTGTACACGTTTTCGCGCAAGCGAGTGATGTTGACGCGGTCACGGTCGGCAGGGCACGTCCGCTGCAGGAGGAAGCCCATCATGGAAGAGGGGCTTGAATGCACCTCATTACACACAACTTCTGGCGGCTGGTGCTCCGCAGAAAGTCGTTTACGGTCAATGACATAGCGGGTGGGGTTGTAAACTCTTTCGGATTGTCGTTCACTCTTGCATTTTGGCCGGCACATGCAGCAAGAGGAAACGAGTTGGGCAGCGACAGAATTCAAGGACATTGACTTGGGCGACCAGCGCCTGAACAAACGGGCCGTGCTGCTAGCGGAGCGGCTCGCAGAGAAGCCGACGGCAAGCATACCCAGCGCATGCGGCGGGTGGGCGGAAACGGCTGCGGCGTACCGCTTCCTGGCTCAGGATGAACTGGACTGGCGCGACATTCTGGCGCCCCACTGGCAGAGTTCTGCGGAGCGGATGCGAGCTTGCGAAGTGGTGCTATGCATCCAAGACACCACGGAGCTGGACTTTAACGGCCAGACCATCACAGGCTTGGGACCGCTGTCGTATGAGGCGCAACGCGGGCTGTATCTGCACCCGACTTACGCGGTGACGCCATCGCGCGAACCGCTGGGCGTGCTTGACGCCTACATGTGGGCGCGCGAGCCGAAGGGTGCGGATGGCGTGCGCCCCGGCATCAAGGAAAGTACCCGCTGGACCGAAGGGTATGAGCGGGTTGCCGAACAGGCGGCTGCACTGCCGGCCACGCGACTCGTCTATGTGGCTGACCGGGAATCGGACATCATGGCGCTGATGGTCAAAGCAAAGGAGTTGGGCCACCCGGCGGATTGGCTACTGCGCTCGCAGCACAATCGCACCTTACCTGGCGGCGGCAAGCTGTGGGACAAAGTGACTGCGGGTGAGCCAGTGGGCAGGATTCACTTCACGCTGGCAGCCCGTCAGGCTCAGCCTGCGCGCGCGGTACGGCAGCAGGTGTGGGCGCAACGTGTCGCGTTGCCTGATGCTGCAGGCGGCGTGGTGAGTGCCACTTGCATCGTCGCCCGGGAGGTCGACCCGCCGGCAGGCGTCAAGCCGATTGAATGGCGACTGCTGAGTAATCGCGAGGTGGACGACCTTGACGCGGCAGCGCAGCTTATTGACTGGTACCGCGCGCGTTGGGAGGTGGAACTATTCTTTCACGTGCTCAAGAACGGCTGTCGGGTCGAGGCGTTGCAACTCGCATCGATGGCACGGCTTGAGCGTGCCTTGGCGCTGTTCATGGTGGTGGCATGGCGTATCGCTCGGTTGATGCGACTGGGTCGAACTTGCCCGGACCTGGATGCCGGGCTGCTGTTCGAGCGGGATGAATGGCGCGCGGCGTTCATTCTCAACAAGAAGAAACCGCCGAAGACGTCACCGCGTCTGAATGAGGTCGTGCGCTTGGTCGCCATGCTCGGCGGCTTCCTGGCGCGCAAAGGCGACGGCGAACCCGGAGTCAAGACCATCTGGCAAGGCCTGCAGCGAGTGATGGATTTCGCCGCCGGCCTTAGGTACGCCCGAGAACTGGGCGACCGACTTGTGTGTAATCAAATGCCTCAAAGGATCGTGGAAATTATGTTGAGCTCGCGTAAGCTGAAATTGCCGCCGGACCGCTTGCGGCGAGGCTGTTGCGGCAAAAGCTCATGCTACTTCACATAATCACGCACTTTGCATAATCGGCCTTGTACTAAACCGCTGACGCGGTAGTGGTGTGGAGTCGATGTCAGTGCCTGGCGTTCGGCCCAGGCGGTAAGTTGACGCTGTACGAGAGCAAGCTGTCGGCGAAGGCAGGCGATCAACGCACTCGATGTGGGAGCAAGGAGAACGCTCGATGATTCAGGTCGACCATGTCGGTATCGCTGCTCGCGACGTGAAGTCGTCCGCGTACCACCTTGACGAAATTCTTGGGATCGGCAAGCCCATTGTCGGCGGCGTTAACGGCGATATGTACCGGCTCAACTTCGGACACGGCACCTTCGTGCTTTTCAACCCGGCCGAGGCCACCTCTGTCTCATACCGGCCGTTGAAGTGGTGATCCCCCACCGCAACGACCGAAAGACAGCCAAACGAGACCCCGTGCCAACTGATGACCATTCCCACGACGCGGTCGTCACCATGGCACGATGGGCGCCCAACACAGCATCATTCCCCCAGCACCGCCCGCACCGCCGCCTCCACATCCGCCACCCGAATATCGGTCGTACGGTCCCGAATGCGACGCAGCACCGCCACGCCAAGCGTCTTGTCGAGGATCGCGTCGGCATCAGCAATCGAGCGCCCCGTCACCCGCCTGTGCAGGAGGTCGACCGCCTCGGACTGCACCCGCCAGCGATTGCCCAGCTTCTTCCTGAGGGCCCCGCGCACATAGCCTGCCATCGCTTTGGGCCCCGGCACGGCGAAGGTGACTTTCTCCTCGAAGCGCCCACCCCGCAGGGCGGCCGTGTCGATGCGATCGTAGAAATTGGTCGCGGCAATGAACATCACGTCCCGCATGCGGCCCCCGGCGCCGTCCATGGTCGTGAGGATCCTCTCGGTCAACATCCCATAGTTCGTGTGCCGCCGGTCCTGCAGGATACCGTCCGCCTCGTCAATGAACACGATCGCCGGCCGGATGTCGCACGCTTCCCGGTAAAGCTTGTCCCAGGAGCGCGGCTCGGCGATGATCTGCGCGCCGGTGAGCTGGAGAAACGCCCAGCCGCTCGCCTTGGCCAGCGCCATCGCCGCCTGCGTCTTGCCGGTGCCCGGCGGGCCGGTAAAGATGAGCCCACGGGGCAGGCTCGCCCCCAGCTGCTCCAGCCGCTCGGCCTGCTCCATCTTGAATGCCAGATCCCGCAGCAGATCGCGAGAGGCTTCGGGCATGATGATGTCCCCGATCGCCTTGACGTGTTCCGGCAGTTGCCCCCGGCGGCCCTGCAGCAGGCGCATCGCCTGCATGCCGATGTCAAACGTGACCGGTCCCCTGAATCCCCCATCCCGGCGCAGCTCGCGCAACTGGCCTCCCAGGGCAGACAGGCGGGCCGCACTGAACCCCTCCCACCGGCCCGCGAGCGCCTGGATGGCCGACCGGTCGATGAAGTCTGCCCCCAGTTCGTCCCCAATCGCGCGGTCGAGCAGTGCCACGCGGGCCGTCAGATCCGGGGCCGGGATTTCAATCTTGAAGTCGAACCGGCCGTCGCGCTTGCCGGCCCCATCCAGCGCGTCCAGCGCATTGGTGGCCGCCACCAGGATGACCCGTGAACCGCGCAGGGCGACGATCTCGGTGAGCATGACATTGGTCAGATCCCGATCCATCGCGTGCGCCCCACCGTCGCGGGCCTTGATGAACGAGTCGATCTCATCGACAAAGAGGACGCAGGTGCCGACCTTGCGCGCCGCAGCAAAGACTGCCTTGACCTTCTGGGGTGTTTCGTTGACCCACTTGGAGGCGGTATCGCCATAGGCAATCGCGAGGAAGGGCACGCCGAGCTGACCCGCCAGGGCCTCGGCAAACAGGGTCTTGCCGTTGCCCGGCTCACCGAAGAGCAGGATCCCGTTACGTGGCCGGACCTGCGCCTCGATGATGTCCTGCGCGGCGCCGAACAGGCGTTTCTTGGTCTCGGTCATGCCGACGACGTCAGCGAAGGTGTAGCGGGCCTCGCGCACGTTGTCGCTGAAGTCATACTCCGGCGCAGCGGGCTGCACGGCCCGTTGGGCGCGAGGTGCCGAGGCGGTCGGCGGCGGGGCAGGGACCGCAGGAGCCACGGGGGCGACTGGAACCCTGGGCACGACGGACGCCGAAGGCGCTACCGGTACTGCAGGCGCTGCCGGTGCGGGGGCTGCAGCTGGCGTGGCCGACGGTACCGAGGGGCTGATCTTGATGGCCAGCGGTATCCAGACCTGGGCGCCAACGATCTCCATGGATGGAACGATTGCAGTGCGATGCAGGTGCCAGAGCCTGATGCCGGCGACGGTCAGTACCAGTACCGCGGGAATGCTGAACAGAGACCGCTCGTATCCTAGGGGCACCAGGCTCAGGCAAAGCACAAGGAATGCGACCCACGTCCAGCCGCGCACGCGAGGGTTGGGCAGCCAGATGAGCGCGGCCGCAACGACGGTCGCACCCAGCACGGTGCCGTTTCGGAGAGCGCCGGCGTGAGCCAGGCCGGGTAATTGGGTGAGCACGGCAGTCAGGCTGGCCAATACTGCGAGAAGGCGGATGCGCTGGAGGGAGCGGGAGTAACGCTGTTTCATAGGGACCTCGGCATTGTGGTGGTCGACGGGGCGCGGCCTTGGCAGAACCGCGCTTCCTGAGGTTCAGTGTCCAACCCGATTGCGCCGATGCAAGTCGGCTTCGAGATGCGGATGTGGGGATAGTTGCGGCTTCAACGCACTCGTTGGGGCCCGAGCCACGTCCGCATCTTCGATGCCAGGCCTGGGGGACTTCCGTCGGTATGGCGGCGTCGATGGGGACGGTAACGCGGCCTTGGAGCCACCGAACGACCTGCCGGCCGTTCGGTTTTGTGATGTGCCTCGGTCGTCCCCAAGCCAAGGGACCGGAATCCGCGGGGGGCCGCAGGGTCTCACTTGCGGCGCCGGCGACGTGCCCACTGGATCGCAGCCATCAGGGGCCGGAGGTAGTCGCGCAGGCTCTGGCGCAGTTCATCGAGAAAGATCTGCCATAAGCGGGGTTGCCGGTTCATCACAAAGCGCTCCTGAAATGAAGGACGAGGCCGTCGGAGACGGTGGGGCGTCACGCGAGATTGCGTGGCCGAGGGGCTTCGGATGTCAGATCAGGCAGGTGGAGGGCGATTTACCGCCGTGTGGCTGGACAGCGCAGAGAACGACCGGCACCTGCCTGGGCGTCCGCGTCGAAGCCACAGGGCAGGCTCAACATCTCATCGAGTTTTGCGGATGCAAGTCGCAGTCACAAAACAACCCATTCAGCAGTTCAACACGCCTGGAATGCCGTCGGCGATGGTCGGCCCCGACGCGATTCGCGAGGGCGTCAATCTGCATCTGGTTTCCTTGGCATCGGGACCAAGGGCCGATCAGTCGAAGAGCTTGCGCCGGACATGGGGGCTGAAGTCTCGAGCCCGATTGGCGCGGGCGCCGACGCACCGAGTCATACCGCCCATCACCACTGATGAGTTTTGCCCTGGCCGTTGGGGAGGTTCAAACCATACGGCCAGGCACCATTTCAGACGAGCGGCTCCGCTGAAAGGGCTGTCATAGTCGGCTGATTGAATTGCGCCGGACAACCGCAACTATCAGATCGACGATGTCTCGCGTTGGCCGAATGTGCCAAGGCTGAGCGTCTCAAACTGGGGGACGTGCTCGTCCGCCTTAGTACTACAGCCGTGGATGCAAGGACACTGGGGGGCACACATCCATGTTTTCGGTAGTGGCACTACTAGGCGCGGTACTGGTGTCGGCGCCGCCATGCCGACCAGGACAACACGTACGCGATAGAGTGAGCGCCGCGCCACAGGATGCGGCAGAGCAGCCGGCGGATCTCCTGCACACTGAGCGGCACCAAACCTTCAGGTGTTATTTTGCCGCGCACCCGCAGGGTGACGAGTACCGCATGGGCCAGCAGGGCCAGCGTGATGTGGCGATACCAGCCCTGCCATCGGCGCACCTCGTACTGATCGAGTCCGCATTCGCCTTTGGTCGCCTCGAAGCCGGTCTCGATTTCCCGCCTGCGGCCCGCGACGTTCACCAGGGCTTGTCGTGTGGCCTTACTGCGCGGCGCGTATACGACGCAATACGCATGTTCGCGTTCCTCGTCCAGGCTGCGTCGCACCAGCAGGTAATGCCCGAAGCGACGCTCCTCTTCGGTGATCTGCAAGCGCCACAGCGGAGTCAGCGCCCAGTCATACAGGCGCTCGCCCTTGGCGCCGGCACCCGCTGACACGCGGCGCCATGCTCTTGCCGGCAGGGCTTGGGCGATCCGGTCTGCCCGTACGTAGTCTGGACCTTTCCACCACAGGGGTTCGTTCTTCGCGATGGCCAGCACGAAAGACTGGTCGCGCGACTCGAGCCACAGCCGCAGCTGGCGGTCACCGCCGTAGACTTCATCCCCCGTGACCCAGCCGCACGGCACCCCTGCGTCCAGCGCCCGCTCGAGCATGCGGCGCGCAAGCTGCGGCTTCGTTGCAAACTCCACCGATCCGGGAATGCCCGCTGCCTCGCAGCGCACACGGTCATCGGTCCACGCCTTGGGCACATACAGTTCGCGGTCGATGAATGCACTGCCGCCACGACCAGCATAGCAGAGGAATACGCCGATCTGCCTGTTCTCGATACGGCCTGCCGTGCCACTGTACTGGCGTTGAACACCGGCCGAGTGCTGTCCCTTCTTGATGAAACCGGTCTCGTCCACAATCAGCACCGCGTCACGCTCGCCCAGTTCTTCGACTACATAGCTGCGCAGCACATCGCGAGCGGCATCAGCGTCCCACTGTGCCCGCTCCAGCAGGTGCTGTACGCCATCGGGTGTCGCTTCGCCGATCCATTCGGCGAGTTGCCAGCCGTTCTTGCGCTCGACTGTACCCAGCAGGCCCTTCAGGTATGCGAGCGACCGCTGTCGGGGCTCTGGACGCCTGAACAGTTCCCCGAGCCGCTGGTGCAGTACCTCCAGTTCACGCTCCCACGCTTTTGCAGTCGAATGAATAGTTTAGACGTGAAGTATTGCTAATTAATATAAGTATAGTAAAAAAATCTACGGCTGTAGTACTAGGCTATATTGCTCGTTTCGGCTTAGCAACAAGGCTCCCGGCAAAATGGATATTTTCGGTGTTATAGAAAAATGGAATCTTGATCGTCCCAACCTTGATTTCAACAGATTCAGTCGGAAAGCCGCAGGGCAAATGGCCGATGACATCCAAAATTGTTATTTGAAAGCCTTGCCGCCATCGGTAGGACGCTTCAATCAGAGTCTTTTCACAGCGACAGAGATTGTCGAAGGCAGGAAGCGCACGGAAGAGCTTGCGTTACCTCTGCTGTTCTCGAAGCAGGTCATGTTGCCGGACCCGCTGTACAGTCTGTTGGCACCGCGCGCTTCGGCGCTATGGAAGCGTTTGCCGGAAAGTGGCAACAAGAGCTATTCCAAAACCCCTCAAATAATATCGTCGTGGAAGAACTATTGGTCCACTGACGTATCCGAGCGCTTCGCGTTCCTCAACTCGACGCTGCCACCGCTGGTCGCGCAGTTGCTTAAGCTTCGACCTATGACCGACGCTGGGCATATCGTCCTTCAACCTTGGGAGGTCGCGGTGGAACCCGAAGTTGAATTACTCAGGAAGTCGGTCGTTGATCTGCTGAAGAAGCCAGATGTGATCAAGGAAATTACGCAACGGTTTGAACAGGCCAAATATTCAGCTGGCGTGCGTCTTGGCCCGATCGGCCTCCAAGTCGCTGAGGACTCGCCATCACAAGGACTGCTGAAGGGCGATCCGATGTGGTTCGGAGACAAGGCAGAAATCCTAGTAATAGGATTCATACATTCCATCGTTGCCAGCAGATATTCATCGAGTCTTTTTGATACGTTACCGGGCGACCGGCTCGTTTACGACTATGTGCGAACGGGTGGAATCCTTAAACCGAAAACTGATCAGATCGTCAGTTCCGTAAAGGTTCCGAATCTGTCGGAAGCGCTTTGGGACGACATTATCGCAATCAAAAACGATTCTGAGCTGCTGAGTCAACTCAAGGATGCGATTGCCGAGGTCGCGTACTGCAATGACGACGACCAGAAGGTGCTCATCAAGGAGGAAATCACGAGCATCGCATCAAAGCTGAAGGCTGAAACGGCTCTGAAAAAGTACGCCAGGTTTTCCGTCTCGGACTTCGGTGTCGGGCTGATTTCCGGCACCGTATCGAATGCAATGACCGGCTCTACCACTGCGATCGCAGCGACAGCTGCCGCTGTCAGCGCAGGCATGTCATTCGGGTACAAGCTCGTTTCGGAATATTTCGGGGCAGAGAACAAGAGTTTGCGGCGGCGCAGGGATGTGATTGTCCGCATCAACCACAAGCTGTAATTCCCGGTCGCGGGTCATGCTCGACGGCTTGAGGCCCGGAGACGGTCGCGATGTGCGTTGCGTGGGCAATTCCCGCTAAAGCGGATGTACAACGGCAGTTCGACCTTCGAAAGGCGACATTCGAAGGTTGATCGCTCGTAAGTCCGCTCAGGGTCGGGGGCAGCCGCTCCCCGTGTCCGGAAACGGTCCCTTTTGAACACCCGCTCACTCCCTGTCCAAAAATCTGCTTGACACCATTTCGTACTTCCCTAAAGTTCCGTACAGGCTTTTTGGACGGGAGAATATGAATGAGCCGGGTGTTTGCCTACTGCCGTGTATCTACGGCAGATCAGACCACAGAAAACCAAGTGCGCGAGATACACGCGGCCGGCTTCAACCTTGAGCCTCGCCGGGTGATTTCCGAATGCGTCAGTGGCTCAGTAGCGGCGAACTTGCGCGCGGGGTTCGCGAAACTGCGCGACCGGTTGGAAGCCGGCGATGTTTTGGTGGTGACGAAGCTGGACCGGCTCGGGCGCAACGCAATGGACGTTCGGGCGACAGTCGACGAGCTTGCGCGCGCCGGTGTCCGTGTTCATTGTTTGGCTCTGGGGGGCGCAGACCTCACGAGTGCTGCCGGCAGGGTGACGATGTCGGTCTTGGCGGCAGTCGCAGAATTTGAGCGGGACTTGCTGCTGGAGCGCACAGCGGCAGGCATTGCGCGCGCCAAGGCGGCAGGTATGTCACTCGGGCGCCCAAGGTCACTGACCGCGAAGAATGAGCGGTTGGTAAGAGAGCGTCTCGTGGAGGGCGCACCGATTGCCGCTATCGCTCGCGAACTGGGTACAAGTAGGCAAACCGTAATGCGTGTAAGAGCGAGGTTTGACGGGGAGCTATGACGTTAATATGGGGGGCGTTGTAGTGGGGAGCGTGCACTGACGGCGTGTCCGATTCAAATCCGGCTCGCGAAGTAATCCGAAGATGGCCAGCTAGAATGCCGAAAAAACGGTGTGTGCTTACTTCGTGCAACCAGTTGCAAAATCGTAGAATCCAGACTTGTGATTAATTCAGTGCTGCCTAGCGCATCACCGAGGCGGAAATTGCGGCGCCACTTCTGACTATCCCAGGGGGTGGCGCAAATGCCCATAATACAGACCACATACAACATGAAAGCGTCGGAAGCGATCCAGCAAATACTGACGGATGTAGCGAGCGCTAAAGCGAACGGGAACCAGCAGATTATCATCGCCAACCTTGAGGCGTATTTGGCCTCGGCGTTAACGAAAGCTCAAGCCGAAGAGTCATCCGCCGGCGCCGAACAGATCACCGAGGCCGAGCATAATCTGGAAGTGTGGAAGGCGCAGCTTACCGCTAGCACTAACCACAGCATCGAGATGTTCAAGTCGGTAATCGAGGCGGGACAGACCGCTCTTCGTTCAGCAATTGTTATCAATGGAGGTGCTGCGGCCGCGCTGCTCGCTTTCGCCGGAAACGCGATCACCAAGGGGCAGTCGTTGTCAGGTGACCCCCTCCTGTCCAAGGTCGGCCTCGGTCTCGGGTGGTTTGTTGCCGGAATCGGCTTCGCTGGTTTCGCCACCGGCCTGCGGTATTTGGGCCAGTTTGCCTATTCCGCGTGGCATGCCAATCGGCAAAGGAGCTACGCGAGGGTGATCGGCGACGTGATTAATTGTATGACTATCGCCTTAGGCATCGCATCATTCACAACCTTCTTCATCGGTGGTTATTCGACCTACTCCGCTATCGCTAAGCCCAGCGAGACGCCGATTACCTATGTAACTCCGCAGCGGGGAGGGTAGCGTCAGATTGGGCCCGAGGGCTGACGAAGGAGTGTGGCGTATCCCATCCGACAATTCTTAAGGTGTGAAATGAGTTCAAGCAAAAAAGGCCAGATCGAGAGCGCCAAGATCGTCATCGGCGATGTGTTTTCGCGCTTCTGGTTCCGCATTCCCGACTATCAGCGTGCCTATGTGTGGGGCAAGGACGAGATCTCCGAACTGATCGATGACGTGAATTACGCCAGTGAACACAACCCGGAGGGGCAGTATTTCCTGGGCTCGATGGTGCTGCGCAAGGCCACACGCACGTCGGACGGCGTGAGCTTTGAGGAATACGAGTTGCTAGACGGGCAGCAACGCCTGACCACTCTGATGCTGATGCTCGCTTGCATTCGCGACCGGGTGACGGATGCCAAGCTCAAGGGCGCGTGTCGCGAGATGCTGTTCCAGGAAGAAAACAAGTGGAAGAAGATTCCTGGCCGCAACCGCATTGTTTATGACATCCGCGACAATGTTGGCACCTTCATTGAAAGGTACATCAAGGCCGATGGTGGTTCGCGCAGCGCGGACCTGCCAGGCATCGCGGCCAGCAAGAACCTGTCGCTGGCCAATATGGCGGCGGGCATGCAGACCATTCATGCCAGCATCGATGGCGCCGAGCGCTTCCCCAGTGCAGCCGACTTTGACCGCTTTGTCGGCTTTCTGCTCAACAACGCGCTGTTCATCTATGTGGCCACGGAGGATCTGGACGATGCCTTCCGTCTCTTTACGATCCTCAACGACCGAGGTATTCCCCTGTCGAACAGCGACATCCTAAAGGCAAAAAACCTGGGCGCGATCACCGGGGAGAAGGATCGCGGCAAGTGGGCCGAATACTGGGAAGAGGTCGAGGGCGAGATGGGCCGCGACGAGTTCGACCGTTTTCTGTCGCTCGTGCGGACCATTTATGTCAAGGACAAGGCGCGCGAGGGCCTGCTCAAGGAGTTCGATGAACGGATCTATGGCGCCAAGCCGCCGCTGCTGGCGCTGGGCACGGACACCTTCGGTGCTGTCAAGGCCCACAAGGATGCCTATGACGAGGCCATCCAGTTCGAAGGCCAGCCAGCCAGCTTGGGCAATGCCTACCGCAACCGCATCAACGTGATGCGCCGGGGGCTTCCGGCCACGGACTGGATTCCGCCAGTGCTGGCCTGGTATCGCAAGTTCAAGGCACAGAGTCTGATCGACCTGATCGAGCGCATCGACAACAAGTTTTCAGCGGACTGGATTCTCCAGCTCACGCCCACTCAGCGCATCAGCAACATGAACGATGTCCTCAAGGCCATTGAAGCGGCTGCGACCCCCGACGGCGTCCTATCAAGCAACGTTTTCGACTTCGATGACAAGCTGCTGGCGACCCTGCTCGACGGCGCCATCTATGGTCGGCGTTTCGCTAAGTACGTACTGCTGCGCCTGGAGTACCTGCTGGCCAGCCACGCCGCTCCGCTGAATCTGCCTGACGAAATCAGCGTAGAGCACATCCTTCCGCAAACCCCGGGCAAAACCAGCCAATGGCTCAAGGACTTCACTGAGGAGCAAAGGGAGTCGTGGCTGCACCGGCTCGGCAATCTGACGCTGCTGTCGCGTCGGAAGAACACGTCGCTGGGCAACCTGGACTTCGCGGACAAGCGGGTGCGGTACTTCGAGGATCGCGTCGAGAGTCTGCCGAATTCTCAGCGCCTGCTGGCATCGGGCACGTTCGCGCTGGCTGACTTGGAGGCGCGTCACAAGGATCTGCTGGACCGGCTGGCTGAGTCTTACGGGGCTAAGCCATGACTGATGACTAGCGCGCGCTAATCCGCAACAGTACCACCGAGTTCCTGATATTCACCGGCCAGGCCGGTGAGCAGAGCATTAAGGCGTGCTATGAGGAGCCCGCAACGGTTCAGGCGCAGAGGAATGCTAGTGGATCAGCTATAGCAATTGGCCGGGTCTGCAGGTCCGCCTCCGCCCCCGGCCTGAGTCCCTCGAAAGGCAACAGGAACCTCGAACCGATGACAGCGCTCGGGATGAAATCCGTGTGGACGCTCACTTCGTGCAGCAGGTTGCAAATTTTGACTGGTACACAGGTGCTGGTACACAGGTGCTGGTACACTGATGGCAGACAGGGAATCGTAAGTCGTTGATTTTCATTGTTCTTGGTGGCTCCGGACTAAAGTCCCCCTCTCTCCGCCACCTTATTGCATGCGGGTTTCAGCCGTTTTAGTGAAGCCCGTTTGTGTCGTTCAGCCCTTTGATTTGAGTGGATTTACCCGCTCAGCCTTGCGTCGATAGACGCGCTCGGTGGTCTTGCTGTCAGCGTGCGCCAGCAGTGCGCGGGCGTGCCCAAGGACTCCGCATCGCTCGCCACCTTGGCCCGAATGTCGTGTTCGTTGAACGGCACAGTGACTTTGGTTTCGGTCATTACACGGTCCATGAAGTTGCGCCACAGCGACTCCCATCCGCCGGCGCGGCCGGTCTTTTCGTTGATATACCCCACCCCCTCACGATTGCAGAAAAGCCACGGGGAGATGTTCACCGGTCGTGCAGCCTCTGCATCTTTCACGGCTGCGCGCAGATCATGGCTCCACAGGTAGAGGCGCTTCATGTAGCCCCATTGCACAGCTTTGGTGAACGCATGTGTGGATTTGCCCCTGTACCTCCGGACACCGCCTCACACCAAAGTTGATGAAGCGGTCCTGCGCCGGCCTCGCGCGGCTGCGTCTGACGCGAGCGACTCGATGATTGGGCAGTCGGGCCGGTCGTCGCCATTGCAGCAGTGCGCCAGGTATTCGAGCGTGGCCTTCATCTCCTGGAGCTCCTTCAGTTTTTCATCCAGCTCCGCGATGTGCGTCTGGGCCAGTGCCTTGACCTGTCGGCTGGAGCGCTTGCGGTTCTGCCATAGGTCGAGCAGTTCGCTGATCTGGTCCAGCGAGAAGCCGAGATCCCGGCTGTGCCGGATAAACCGCAGCATGCCCACGTCTTTGTCGCTGTACTGCCGATAGCCGGCGTCCGTGCGGCTCGCCGGGGGCAACAGCCCGATGCCTTCATAGTGCCGGATCATTTTTGCCGAGACGCCGGAGGCGGAGGCTGCTTCGCCGATGTTCATGGTCGGGCTCCTTGAATCGGGTTGGCGCCGGTCGCCGCGCCGCGCCAGCGGCGCAGCATCAGCGCATTGGTGACGACGCTCACGCTGCTGAAGGCCATGGCCGCGCCGGCGATGACCGGGCTCAGCATGCCCAACGCCGCCAGTGGAATGCCCAGCACGTTGTACGCGAACGCCCAGAACAGGCCCTGTTTGATTTTCGAGTAGGTACGGCGCGAGACGTCGAACGAATCCGCCACCAGGCGCGGGTCGCCGCGCATCAGTGTGATGCCCGCCGCCTCCATCGCGACATCAGTGCCCGTTGACATCGACAAACCAACGTCCGCCGCCACCAGAGAGGGTGCGTCGTTCAATCCGTCGCCCACCATCGCCACGATGTGGCCCTGCTTGCGCAGTTCTTGCACGATGGCAGCCTTGTCGCCCGGCAACAGTTCCGCGCGGACTTCATCGATGCCCAACTCGTGCGCTACGGCACGGGCGCTGCCCTGGTTGTCGCCAGTCAGCATCACCGTGCGGATGCCCAGTTCGCGCAGCCGCGCGACGGCGGCGTAGGACGCGGGTTTGACCGTGTCGCCAAAGGCCAGCAGCCCCAGCATGCGGGCCCGGCTGTCCCCCCGTGCCAGCAGCCAGGAGATAGTCCGCCCCTCGCCCTCAAGGCGCTGGGCCACGGCCAGCAGCGTGCCCGGATCGGCACCCGTCTCGTTCATCAACCGCGTACTGCCCAGCAGGAGATGCTGGCCGCCGACGACGGCCTGCACGCCTCGGCCTGGCAGGGCTTGGGCCTCATGCGCCGGCGGTACAGTAGTGCGTTGATCCCGGACTTTCTCCATTACCGCATGGGCGAGCGGGTGGTCGCTGGTCTTCTGCAGTGCGGCGGCGAGTTGCAGCACCTCATTCGGATCACCCTTGTCGGCCGCCTCGATCGCGACCAGCGACGGCTTGCCTTCGGTTAGCGTGCCCGTCTTGTCAAAGGCCACGGCGGTCACCGAGTGCGCCACTTCCAATGCCTCAGCATCCTTAATCAGAATGCCCTGGCGCGCGGCCACGCCGGTGCCGGCCATGATGGCCGTGGGTGTGGCCAGGCCGAGCGCGCAGGGACAGGCGATGACGAGTACCGCCACTGCGCTGATTAGCGCCTGTTCCCCATCGCCGCTATACAGAAGCCAGCCGCAGAAGGTCAGCAGTGCAAGACCGAGGACTGCGGGAACGAAGATGGCGCTCACCCGATCGACGATGCGCTGGATCGGGGCTTTCGCCGCCTGCGCCGACTCGACCATGCGGATGATTCGGGCGAGCGTGGTCTCGGCGCCGATGGCCATCGTGCGGACCCGCAGCACACCTTCCTCGTTGACCGAGCCGCCGGTCACGTGGTCGCCGATGGCCTTGGCCACCGGCATGCTTTCGCCGGTGATGAGCGACTCGTTGACGTGGCTGCGGCCGTCGACGACTGCGCCGTCCACCGGCACCCGCTCGCCGGGACGGATGACGACGATGTCACCGACCGCAACCTGTGCGACCGGTGTGGAGACTTCGATGCTGTCCACCAAAACCCTTGCTACCGTCGGCCGCAAGGCATTCAGCGAACGGATGGCGTCGGCGGTCTGCCGCTTGGCGCGGGATTCGAGCCATTTGCCAAGCAGCACCAGCGTGATGACCGCGGCCGAGGCCTCAAAGTACAGATGCGACGACATGCCATGGCCGGCGTGCTTCCACAACAGGTAAACCGAAAGTCCATACGCCGCGCTCGTGCCCAGCGCGACCAGCAGGTCCATGTTGCCGGTCCCGGCCTTCACGGCCTTCCAGCCAGCGCGGTAGAAGCGCGCGCCGAGACAGAACTGCACCGGCGTCGCCAGAGCCAGTTGCACCCAGCCGTCCAGCGACCAGTCAATGTCGAACAAGTCCAGCAACATGGGCAGCACCAGCGGCAGCGTCAGCAGTGTCCCGACGAGCACCGGCCACCATTGCGGAAGGCCTGTGGCGGCTGGGGCAGTGGAGATTGCCTCGACCGGTTTGGCAGCATATCCGGCCTTGTCGATGGCGGCTGCCAGTGCCGCGTACGACACGCCGTCAACCATAGTGACAGTAGCCTTCTCGGTCGCGAGATTCACGGCCGCAGCCGACACACCGGGGACTTTCAGCAGCGCCTTTTCCACCCGGGCCACGCACGACGCGCAGGTCATGCCTTCGATCTCAAGCTCGGTCTGGCGGGAGCGGACTTCGTAGCCAGCCTTGCGCACGGCGTCGGCAAGCGCCCAGGCATCCATGCCGGCGGAGGCCTGGACGGTGGCCTCCTCGGTCGCCAGGTTCACCGCGGTGCTTTCGACGCCTGGCAGCGCCTGTAGCGCCTTCTCGACGCGCACGACGCAACTCGCGCAGGTCATACCTTCGATGGGGAGCTTGAACTCCAAAGATGCGGTCGGTGCGACGGCTGTGCTCATGGGGATCTCCGGTTCGTTGGTGTTTCGACAGGCCGTCAGCTTGATCCTTGCCACTATTGGAAGGTCAAGCGAATCAGAACAGAAATCTCCGATTGCTTCATAACTTTTTCGGCAGGGCTATTGACATTCCCATCGTGGGAAGCAAGACAGTGCGACACACCAACTCGCCGCCAAGTTCAACAAGAGATGAAATTCATGACTTGCCCTATCCTCCGATGGCCTTCGCGTACAGGCAGAACGATGGCCCTGCTGCTGGCCACCGTGGGCGCCCATGCCGAGCCGCAGCAGGCAGCGCCGCAAACTGCGCCAGTGCTGGTGTACTCGTCGGCGTTCGCCTCCTACAAGGGCTACGCAGACCAGCCCGTCACGCCCTGGCGCGAGGCCAACGATACCGTGGGTCGTATCGGCGGCTGGCGCAGCTATGCCAAGGAGGCCGCTCAGGAGACATCACCCGCAGCCCCCGCGGGGGCCGCTTCGGCTTCCGCGCCGTCAAGCCACGATGCCGGTCACGGCGCTCACCTTGGGAGCCGGCCATGAGCAGCGTCCATGCTGCTTTCCGCAGCCGCTTCTCGCTCGTGGCCCTGGCCCTGTTCGCGCTTTCGGGTTGCGCCAGCGTGAACCTCGAACAAAGCCTGACGCGCACCAACGAGGAGGCGGCAAGCTTCACCGGCGGCCGACTGGCCCTGGCCGCGACGCCCGAGGATCGGGTAGCGCACGGGAAGACAGCGTCCGAGCTGCTGGCCCAGCCGCTCGGGCAGCAGGAGGCCGTGCAGCTGGGCCTTGCCAACAGCCCAGCACTGCAGGCCCTGCTGGCCCAGCACGCGGCCGACACCGCGCGTGCGGCCCAAGCCGGCCGCCTGCCCAACCCCATCTTCAGCTTCGAACACTTGCGCAACGGCGACACGCTCGAACTCGGCCGCATGATCTCCATCGGCCTGCTGGACCTGCTGACCCTGCCATTGCGCCGGGAACTGGCCGAACACCAGGTCGAGCAAGCACGATTGCGGCTGACCTCCGACGTGGTGGATCAGGTCACCCAAGTGCGCCAGGCCTGGGTGCGCGCAGTGGCCGCACAGCAAAGCCTGCAGTACGCCGGGCAGGTCTACGAGAGCGCCGAGGCCAGCGCCGAACTCGCGCGCCGCATGCAGGAGGTGGGCAACTTCAGCAAGCTCCAGCGCGCGCGCCAACAGGCCTTCTACGCCGACGCGGCAACTCAGCTCGCGGCCGCGCGCTATGCGGCCACGACGGCGCGCGAGGAACTGGTGCGTCAACTGGGTTTGACCGAGGCCCAGGTACAGGACTTGAAGCTGCCCGAGCGCCTGCCCGATCTGCCCAAGCAACCTCTGCAGCCGGCCGAAGTGAGTCAGGCAGCCAGCCGCCGGCGCCTGGATGTGCGACTTGCCCAAGCCGAATTCGACGCTGCGGCTCGCGCCCGGGGTCTGACCCGCGTGACCAGCGTCACCGGCATCGAGCTAGGCGTAATTCGCAACACGACCTTCGACAGCGCGGCAGGCAGCAGGACCACGGGGCGCGGCTACGAGATCGCCCTGAGCCTGCCGCTGTTCGACTGGGGCGATCTGCAGCGCGACGCCGCCAACGGCCAGGTCCTGGCATCGGCCCAGCGCCTGGAAGCCACGCTTCGCATGGCAGGTTCCAGCGTGCGTGACAGTTACTCGGCCTACCGCACGACCTACGACATCGCACGTCACCAACGTGACGAGGTCGTGCCGCTGCGCAAGACCATCTCGGACGAAAACCTGCTTCGCTACAACGGCATGCTGATCGGCGTGTTCGATCTGCTGGCCGATGCACGCGACCAGGTGGGAGCGGTAATGGCCGCCATCGCGGCCGAGCAACAGTTCTGGCTGGCCGACGCGGCCCTGCAAGCGGTCCTGATCGGCCGGCCCACAGCCAGCGCCGTCGCGACAACCGCCAGTGCAACGGGAGGGAGCGCAGATGCCGCGCAATGAATCCATCCGTCAATTTCACGCAAGGACTCCGACATGAATTCGAGAAGACAGTTTTTTTCGCTGGCCGGAGGCGCTATCGCCGCGGCCAGCGTCAGCCGAGTGGCGATGGCAGCGCTGCCCGAACCTGTGATCCAGACTTCGGCCAATACGATGGCACCACTGGTTCCGAACACGGGCCGGCCCTACAACCCCGTGGTCACGCTCAACGGCTGGACCTGCCCCTGGCGCATGAACAACGGCGTCAAGGAATTCCACCTCGTCGCCGAGCCCGTCGTGCGCGAGATGGCCCCCGGCTTCAAGGCCCATCTCTGGGGCTACAACGGCCAGTCACCTGGGCCAACCATCGAGGTGGTCGAAGGCGATCGCGTTCGCATCTTTGTGACCAACCGCCTGCCCGAACACACCAGCCTCCACTGGCACGGCCAGCGGGTGCCCAACGGCATGGATGGGGTCGCGGGTCTGACGCAGAAGGCCATCCCGCCGGGTAAGACCTTCGTCTATGAGTTCACGGCACGCCGCCCCGGCACCTTCATGTACCACCCGCATGCCGACGAAATGGTGCAGATGGCCATGGGCATGATGGGTTTCTGGGTCACGCACCCCAAGGCCAGGCACCCACTGATCGACGAGGTGCAGCGCGACTTCTGCTTCCTGCTCAACGCCTACGACATCGAGCCTGGCGCCTACACACCCAAGGTCATGACCATGCTGGACTTCAACCTGTGGTCATGGAACAGCCGCGTCTTCCCCGGCATCGACTCGCTCAACGTGCGACGGGGCGACAAGGTGCGCATCCGCGTCGGCAACCTGACCATGACCAACCACCCGATCCATCTGCACGGCCACGAGTTCATGGTCACGGGCACGGATGGCGGGCCGATCCCGAAGTCCTCGCGTTGGCCCGAGGTCACGACCGACATCGCTGTCGGGCAGATGCGCCAGTTCGAATTCATTGCCGACGAGGAAGGCGACTGGTCCTTCCACTGCCACAAGGCCCACCACACCATGAATGCCATGGGCCACGACGTGCCGACCATGATCGGCGTGGACCACAGCGGCATGGCCGGCAAGATCAATCACCTGATTCCCGACTACATGGTGATGGGCGAGCGCGGCATGGCCGACATGACCGAGATGGAGATGCCGATCCCCGACAACACCGCGCCCATGATGACCGGCCAAGGCCCGTTCGGTTCGGTCGAGATGGGCGGCATGTTCAGCGTGCTCAAGGTGCGGCGCAACCAGAAGCCCGGCGACTACAAGGACCCGGGCTGGTACCAGCATCCACAGGGCACGGTAGCGTCCGAGTACCAAGGCGCGCTGAACGAGCCGGTGCGCTCGTCCTCCAGCGGGAGCGGCACCATGCCGCGCGCGCAGCAGCCGGCCCAGCAGGTCGAGGTGCAGGTGCGCAAGCCCGGCGGCCATGGGGACCATTGACCCCTCATCGCATGTCGAATCGCGAAATTGAATACATCCTCACGCACCTCAAGTACAACGAGACTTCGGATGAAAGCCACTGTGCTTTGCCTACAATGTGCCATAACCCTCGTCGCGTGTTCAGGTGCTTCGGCACAAGAATCGGCAACTTTCGCAATGCGCTCCTTGACTCCGGAAGCCGCGTTGCGCGCCGCACATGCGGCGCTACAGAGCTGCGCGCGCAGCGGGTATCAAGCCAAACTTGCGTCGCCCCCAAGAGACCCGCGTCAAGCGGTTTACTTCAACCCAAAGGAGGGAGCCTTATGAAACTCAAAGCCAATTTTTCCCCGATGCTCAGCGCCGTGCTGAGTCTCTCGTCGGCGGCTTGGACCGGCGTCGCCACAGCCCAGACCGCGGGCGCGCCCGCAGGCCAGCATGCCGCCGCGCCGGCCAGTTCCTACCTCACTGACGGTGAAATCCGCAAGGTTGACAAGGCATCCGGCAAGCTCACGATTAAGCATGGGCCGATCAAGAGCCTCGACATGCCCAGCATGACCATGGTGTACCAGGTGCGCGACGCGGCCCTGCTCGACAAGGTGCAGGCCGGCGACAAGGTGCGCTTTCGCGCCGAGTACGAGGGGAGCAAGTTCCTTGTCACCGAGATCCTGTTGGCCCGCTGAGGGCAAAGCGTCTGTTGGAAAAGACCAAATTGTGCTGGTGCGTTCCTGGAACAGTTGGCAGAACTGCCTGTCTGGAACCGCCTTGCGAGTCGATTGCATCTCAAGCCAGAGATATCGACAAGGATTCGATATGCACCCCTTGACATTCCAGCGATGGGAAGACTGATAGTTCCAACATCTCATCAACAAACTCAGTAGGAGAGATCTCATGATTGCCTTTGAAGTTAAAGACATGACCTGCGGCCACTGTGTCAGCGCGATTACCAAGGCGCTGAAGTCTGTGGACAACCATGCCGGGTTCACCATCGATCAGGCTAGACACCTGGTGATGATCGAATCGGCCGACGCCGATCCGAAGGAGCTTCGGGATGCCATTGCGGATGCGGGCTACTCGCCTGTGCGAGTCGAGGAAGGAACGGTCAAAGCATCTGCTCAGGCGAACACGTGCTGTGGACATTAGTAATGAATTTCCTCGCTTGCAGCGCCGCACGCTCGCACTGATCGCTGTCATAGCACCACTGCTGGGGCTATTCATCTATGCCGCCGTGCGCCCTGGGCCGCTGGCGTCGTATGCGGTGACGGTGGCCAACCCGTTCAGCGAAGCTGAACTTTCATCAATTGCTTGGTACTCGGGTGGCGCTCCTCGCGGCCACGGACGAATTTCCATGCACCAATAGACGGTGGCATCGTCGGGTATACGTAGCATGCGCAGACCGGTGAAGATTCCGGCGTCGTACTTCGGGATGGTCCTAGGCCTTGCAGGTCTCGGGCAGGCGTGGCGCACCGCGGTGCGACTATGGGATCTGCCGCCGGTCGTAGGCGAAGCTCTTCTGGCGACCGCAGGACTGGTCTGGGCCATACTGATCGTCGGCTACTTGTGGCAAACCATCCGGAACTTCGAGATGGTAAAAGCCGAGTTCCTGCACCCCGTGCAGGGCGGTACGCCTGCGTTGGTGGCGGTTTCGACTTTGCTCGTCGCCATGGCAGTCCTTCCGTATTCAATTACCCTGGCGCGGTTTCTGGTCATCAGCGGCATTGCGTGGCACGTGGGCTTCTCTCTCTGGCACACAGGCACGCTCTGGCAAGGCGGGAGGAACTCGGTGGACATGGTGCCGACCCTGTATCTGCCGACCGTTGCTGGCAATTTCACCAGCGCAGCGGCACTCGGTTCGTTAGGCTGCCCGGACTGGGGCTGGCTATTCCTGGGTGCGGGGCTGTTCTCATGGTTGGCCCTCGAATCGCTGGTCATCCAGCGACTATGGCATTCGACAGCGGTACCCGCGCCTCAGCGCCCTTTGATTGGCATTCAGTTCGCCCCGCCGGTCGTTTGCGCCATGGCTTGGTTGGCGTTGTCTCCTGGCGGCGCGGACCACTGGCTTCTCATGCTATGGGGCTATGGTCTTTTCCAGTTACTGCTTGGCCTACGCCTCGGGCCCTGGTTGGGCGTGCAGCCCTTCATCCCTGCCTACTGGGCCTATACGTTCGGAGTCGCCGCCGCGACGGTCAGTGGACTGAAGCTAGCGCAGTCGGGCGTCCGGTCGGCACAAGTGCTAGCTTTACCGGTCTTCGTCGGTGCCAACCTATTCATTGGATACCTCGCCATACGTACGGTCCACCTGTTTGTCACAAGTCGGTCCTACCCACAGCGGTTATCCTCGCCTCACGAGGACTGATGCACGGGTACATCCACGCCTGAGGCTAGCCCAAAATCAGTACCGGTCTAAGTTGGAAATCCGGCTCTGGGGGCCACCCTCGAGTGCGGTCTTGAGCCGCCAGACCGTTAACCGGGCTATGGGGTACCCAACACATGTCCGTTGACGGTCTTGCCGTACATGGAGTTGGGCGAATTATGATATTTCGCACGCGTTGCTTCGACTGAGCCTGCGAACCGCGGATCCTGTGGCCGTTCGTGGCAGAAGCACGTGCCCGATATGCCAGATCATCACGCGGCCTGTAGCGTGGCGCCTTTGTCGCTGGAAGGTTGGTGGGACGAACCCGGCGGATGGCGCAGATACCAGCGACCTGACATGAGCGGTAAATCGATTCGAATTGCACCGTCGATCCTGTCTGCGGACTTCTCCAGACTGGGTGCCCCGGTTACGTCTGGCGGGCCAGACTGTGTCTCGACCATTGCAGCCACAAGATACCCATCGTCGCAAGAACAATCGGCGGCAGGATCAATCCCGATACAAGCGTCCATCCGAACGCAGTCAACAGCCCCCCCGACACGAAAGAGCCGATAACCATCGCGCCGAACACGACAAAATCATTGATCGACTGAACACGCGGCCGATCCTCTGGCGTATGGCAGGTCAGCACCAGCGCGGATGCTCCCAGAAATCCGAAGTTCCAGCCCACGCCCAGAAGCACCAATGCCCTCCAAAAATGATTGAGCGTCATGCCGCTCATGCCTGTGATGGCAGCAAGCGCGGTCAAGGCCAGTCCAGCGAGCGTGACGTTGGGCGCGCCGAAGCGGGAGATCAGGCGACCGGTAAAGAAGCTCGGTGCGTACATGGCAACGACGTGCATCTCGATGCCATAGTTGGCGTGCACGCGCGACATCCCGCACAGCTCCATGGCGAGCGGGGCCGAAGTCATCATGAAATTCATCATCATGTAGCTCACGACACCACAGAGCATTGCCACCATGAACCGCGGCTGCCAAAGAATTTCGGCGATCGGGCGTCCGACGGTTCGGCGGGAAATCTGTGGCTGGTGCTCGAACTTCACCCCCTGCAGCACAAGGGCCGAGAGCACCGCCACCCCGGCGGAGGCAAGGTAGGTGACCACATAAGTATGGGGCGCCCCTAGATTCATCGTGGCCGTGACCAACTGCGGCCCGAGCACACCGGCGAAGACGCCACCCGCCATGACCGTCGACAGCGCCCGAGCACGATCCGGCGGGCGTACGCATTCTGCGGCCGCGAAGCGGAAGGTCAGCACGACAGCTGCATACGCACCACCGAACAGCATGGCAAAGCAAAACAACGTGAAAGACTGGATAACAAGCGCCAGTGCGGCAAGGAGTCCAACGGTGACGCCACAAAGATTGCCGAACAGGAAGGTCACGCGCCGGCCATAGCGCCGGGTCATCACACCTACTGGCAGTGTTGTCATCGCCATCCCGATGACGAACACTGAGATCGGCATGGTCGCCAGGGCTGGACGTGAGGCAAGCATGTTGCCAATGATGGCGCCGGTTGCATACACGACGGTCGAGTTGGCACCAGCCAGCGCCTGTGCCGATCAGTTGCAAATATGTTTGTCCTGTCATTTCCAATAAGAACAGCCACATATCGAAGCAGCACCCTTGCACGGATGGTTTTACACGGCCACTGCCGGTTGAGATCAGCATCGAATGGGTACAGTCACTTACGGTGCCCAAGGTACGACGGCTCAAGTGCTTGTAAGACCCCTTCGCGTGTCCCGCGAATGCACGTGGAGGTTTCGGGCTTCGCTTATCCCAACGGGAGCGGGCTTTTTTTTAACAGTCAGTCCTGCTTTGGCCGACTTAGTCGAAAGCTAGTCTAAGTAAGAAGAAAAGCGCACCTACTCGGTGTCACGCGAGTACGAAACCATGGGCCGTCTCGGGCAAGAGAATGCGCTTAGAGTTTGCAAGAAATTCAAAGCCGGCTTTTCAAGAATAAAGTAAGGATACTTAAACGATACTTTCAAATGCACAACAATCAGAGGATTGCTTTCTTCCCGACTCAAGCATCACCCGGGAGTTAAACCCATCATGCGCAAAGCCATTCCGCAACAGGCGATGTTCAAATGAAGGTGTCGGATCCTGAGAAACTTGCCGGCGCACTGACCGCGAACTGATTCGATCCAGGCGGGAAAGTGTGCAAGATATCCCCGCCTGGATCGATCCGCTGGATCATCACTCTCCCAGCGATACCGAAGAAATCTGACTCCGTAACGGAGTATTCGGCATGCGTAGTGTGACGATGAACGCTGCTGCACAGATGACGGCAGTAATGCCATACAGTAGTTCAAAGTTGGCGGAGATGTGAGATGCCGCCATTGCTCCCGAAGCGACAGCGAGCCCAGACGCCACAAGCGCGCCTGCCAACGTCGAGCCACTTGCACCGCCAACCGAGCGAAGCACGAGCAGGGCGCCCGTGCCAGCACCAATGTTCTTGGACGGAACGGCATTCTGCGCACTCATGATGGTGCCCAGCAGGCAGACACCTACGCCCGGTCCGGTGATGACCATCGCGCCGACCGTCATCCACACGGGTGCGCCAGCCGGCATGAGCGCCGACAAAGCCAGCCCGAAGCAACTCAACGCGGTAGCAATGCGCAAGGCCCCGCGTATCGTGCCTTTGCGGCGCGCGTACATGCTACCAAGTAGATTGCCGCTGACGTTCGAGAGCATGAACGGCGCAACATACAGGCCTGATTCCGCCGCGCTTGCGTCTCTGAGCAATTGGGCATAGAGCGGGATGGAGAAAAGGCAGACGAAGAGCACCACCGCCATCAGCGTCGAGACAAGCACGCTCGATACATAGGTCGGGTTGGCAAACACAGGGGGCGGCAGGACCGGATCCCGTGCGCGTTTTTCCTGCGCCATGAGCAGGGTCGCCAGCACACCGCCAACGGCCAACATGCCCACAACCTCGAAAGACAACCACGGATACTCGCGCCCGCCCCAGCCAAGCGCAAGCAGCACCGTCGAGATGGTGCCGGCGAGCAGAAGCATGCCGACCAGATCGATCCGTGCCTTGTGTCCGTTGGCATGCGTCTTGATGTTTCGAAGTCCGCGGCTGCAAGCCCAGATCGCGAGTGCCCCCAGCGGCAGATTGATCCAGAAGATCCAGCGCCACGACCATTGCTCGGCGACGAATCCGCCGACGAGCGGTCCACTGATCGACGCGATCGCCCATACCGCTGATAGATACCCTTGATAGCGCCCACGTTCACGCGGCGGCGCAACGTCTGCGATGGCTGCCTGAGCAAGGGCCATCAACCCGCCTCCGCCCAAGCCTTGAAGCGCCCGGAACCAGATCAGTTGATGAATCGACTGTGCGAGTGCGCAAAGTGCCGAAGTCGCCATGAAGATCGCGATACAGCTCATCAGCAACCTGCGACGCCCGTAGGTATCGGAAAGCTTGCCATAGACCGGCGTACTGACCGTCGAGCAGATGAGATAGGCCGCGATGATCCAGGACAACTGCCCAAATCCGCCCAGATCTCCCGCGATGGCCGGTACCGCCGGTATGACAACGGTCTGATCGAGTGCCCCGAGGAGAATACAGAGAACGACACCGGAAATGACGCGCATCACATCTGCGTGAGGCAGCGCGTCACCGGTATTGGCAACCGAATCGACGGTGGCCTCTGAGACTTGTGACATTGGTTTATCGCTCCGTGAAAGCAATGGGCACGGTTCGACGGCATGGCGCCGAACGTGGCGAAGCGAGGGCTTCGCCAGCGCAGACCATTAAACGGCAAACCGGGCATCGCGTATGTCGATCAGCCGCCGACCGATGTTGAGCAAATGACAGATTCCACAGGCCGGCGATGCCTGTCATTGCTCTGCATATTGCCTGTTACAACGGGCGGCGGCTTACGGCGCTCAAATCGCCAGCGCGACGAGGAAGCGAGACACCATGTTGTAGGCAGCCACAGTCGCGACAGCCTCTACCGTCTTCGTTTCACCGAAGAGCGCCTTCATGCGATCGATGACTGCTTCGTCCACCCGCACGTACTTCGTCGACTGATCAACCAGCTCGATGAGCAGTTGCTCCTTCTCGTCGAACGGGCCGGTGGCGCGATGCGCCTTGATGGCGGCACATTTCTCTTCAGTGCCGCCCGCTTGCAGGTACGCGGGGTGATGCACACCCCATTCGAAATCCGCGCCGTTCAATACGGCAACGCGAAGCATGATCAGTTCGAGGTATTCGAGCTCGAGGCTGAAGTCTGCGCGCACACGACGCAACAGCTCGTTCCAACCCGTCGCCAGCGGGAAGCTCCGCAGCAAGACGCGATCGATACCGATGAGTTCGCCATTCGGGCGGCGAGCCTGAATGCCGGCCAGCAGTTCCGGAGGGACAGGATCGCCGTCTTGCCAGGGGGTAACACGCACTGCACTCATTGAAAACTCCTTCTTTCAGTATGACTGGTAGCGTCCGAGGCGTCGTGGCGGGAGCGCGCGATGGCGAACTCGGTAACAACACCATACGACGTGGCACCATGTTCAATGGTCCGCGCATTGGGCGGCTCCGGCAAGGCGCATATTCTTTGAAAGTTGGAAACAAATTCTTTGTGAGATACGGGCCGAAAATCGAGCTGCCCTGCGCCTCCTGCAACCTGATTCACGTTGCGTTCATGCCGTTCTGTGCGGGGCTCCTCCTGAATCTGCGATTCAAGGCGAGCCCGTGGAACTACGTCCTGAGCGCTTTCGGTGCGCTGATCGGTAGCCTGATCAGCCTGTTGTTCATGTTCGCCAAAGCGCCGCCGTACACGACGCCGACCGGATCTGCGATCTTCGGACTGCACATGTACACGTGGTCCTTCATGATCTTCACGGGCGCGATCATGTATTGCGTCGTCACGTTGCCGCTGCTCTCGCAGATGAGCGATGTGGCACCTGAATCGGCGACGGTGAACAAGCAGGCGGCCGGGCGCGTCGTCATGACGGTCTTCGTCTTACTGGTGGGGGCTAACCTGGTTTCCGCGTTCCTGCAGAACGGTTTCCACACGTTCAAGGCCGGCGGGCAGAAGCTCTACCAGATGCTGTACGACGGCGACGTCATGAAGCCCTGAAGTGACACGACCGCGCGGCTCCCATCGAGGTGAGGGAGCCGCGCGGTCGGTGGCAATGCAACTGTATGTGTCGGCGCGTCGAAATCTCGGTCGGCATCTTCGACAGAAGCGGCTTCGACTCCCGGGGTGATGCTCGCGCATATAAGCCCGCGGGCTATCCCCCATGTCCATGGGGAAGGCGTAGACGAATGCCGACGTCGATCCGTACCCGAGCTCCATTGCCGTGCGCGTAACGCCCAGGCCACTCGCGAGCAGTTCAATTGAGCGTAGCAATCTCATGCGTCGACGCCACGATCTCAGCGACATGCCTGTGTCGGCCAGGAAGCGACGCGCCAGCGTTCGCGAAGACATACCGAGAGTTTGGGCCCGCTCTTCAACGCAGCGTGATTCCGCCGGATTCATATAGAGCGACTCACAAAGGCTGGCAAGCGACACTTCCCATGGCCAACTCAGTGCGGCTGGAGTTGCCTTTGCGCGCTCGACCTGATCGAAGATGAGACGGGTGACCCGCTGGAGGTAGTCGCAATCGACAATCCCGTCCTTCCGGAGCGTCGCCGCTTCAACGATCAATGCCTGCAGCAAGGGCGACACGTTGAACACGAAGGGCATCCCCGGCAGGGCATGCCCGAGTTCGCCATCTGCTATCCAGAGGCTTCGGAAGTCCGCACCCAGCAGGGACCCGACCCGGTGCGCCGTATCTCGCGGGAGTTACACCGCTTGCTCAGGGGCAATGAGAAAAGACCGTTGCTCGGCGACGACCGTCAGTGGCCCGGATATTGCATAGACTACCTGGTGCCATTCATGCGAGTGCTCGGCAAACTCGTGCCGGGCCGGAATTCGCTGTACACGGACGGTCAGCGGATCGGGAGGGCGGAGCCCTCCATCCTGGCGGAGCGTCGTCCACGTCATTGCAGGCCGGTGTCCGGGCGGCGCTTGACGGCAGCGCTGGAAGTCAGCCGCCATTGCCCATGGTCAGGACCATGCGGAACTTGACCTCGCCGGAGCGCATCTTCCGCACGGCCTCATTGGCCTTTTCCAGCGGCATCGTTTCAATCTGTGGCCGTACGTCTGCCAACACACTGAAGTTCAGTGTACGTTCGTTCTCGTACGCAGAGCCGGTAATCGACCCGACGATGCTTCGCTCGCCGCCGACCATCATGCCCGGCGACACGGTGAGCGGCACCTTGCCAGTACCCAAAAGCACCAGTCGACCTTGCGGCGCGAGGGCTGGCATCACGGTCGAGATGGCGTCCGCGCTGCCTACGGTACTCACGATCGCCTGTGCACCGCCCATTTGCTGGAGGCGCTCGACCACGGCGTCCGTGTTCGTGTCGAGATAGACGTGAGCGCCAAGCGCGAGTGCGTCCTGCTCGATATCCTTGCCGCGACCAATCGCTACGACCTTGAAGCCCATCTTGCGGGCGTATTGCAGGGCCATATGACCCAAGCCACCGACACCATAGATGGCTACCGTATCGCCCGCCTGTGCGCCGGACTTTTTCAGTGCGTTGAACGTGGCGATGCCGGCGCACAAGATGGGCGCGGCTTCCGTCGAACTCAGTTCGTCGGGAATTGCCACGAGGCCTGTAGCGCGCGCGATCATCATTTCGGCATACCCGCCATCACACGACGCGCCGAGGATCGGCTGATTCGGGCAAAGTTGGAATTCTCCGCGGCGGCATTGCTGACACTCGCCGCAATGACCACCCTTACGGCCAACGCCGACCCGTTGCCCGAGCTTCCACATCGACGGCACGCCGTCGCCAACGGCCGCGATATGTCCGACCACTTCATGGCCCGGCACTCGCGGCGGGTGCAAATCCGGATTGGCGTTGTCGATGTCGGCGGCATCTGCGCCGCACACTCCACATGCGTCGACTTCGATCAACACTTCGCCCGCACCTGGCTTGGGGGTAGGGCGCTCGACCAGTTCGAGCGGGTTTGCGAAGCCGACTTGCATTGCGCGGTAGGTGGTTTTCATGATCGTCATCCGGTACTTGGAACGGTTACAGGTCTGCATGCCCGGGCCGTGGAGGCCGCTGTGCGCACGCGATGGTTTAGTGCATCAAATCAGGTCAGTGGAGCAGCGACTGCGTTCGCATGCTGCGCTTGTCCTGGACAAGCAATTCCCGCACGCCTATCGACGCCGCCTCGACGGCACCAGCCACATACCCCGGAAATTGCGGCGACCACTCGCTGGCGATGCCGATGACACGCCCGTGCCACGGCGCCGACGAGGCGGTGGAGGCCGGCGCACTGCTGTGCATGCCATAGCCGACCAGATCTTCGGGTGTCGCGACAAACGAGTCCGCAGCCCAGTCCTTGATGACGTGCGCGACGGGGTTGGCCGCCTTGTCGCCGAACAACCGGATCAACTGCATACGGCACTTTTCTAGAAGTGCACCCTCCGGAAGCGACGCACGCACGTTGGGCGGGACGCCGATGAAGCCGAACAGCGCGCCTATGCCATCGGGAACGGAGGCATCGTGAATCTCGGCCATGGGTCCCCGGCCGCTGCGTGCTTCGCCTGAGAGCTGCTGCTCGCGCCAGAACGGTGTGTCGTACACCGCGACGTGCTTCGCGTGAGGTGCCATCCAAGTATTCGTGTGGCGCCATGCCGTCACGAGCGATTCGGGCAGCGGCGGATCGAATACGATCCGCGACACGGCGATGCGCGGCGGAATCGCCAGCAGGACGCGCTCTGCGCGGAGGGTTGTGCTGGCACCCGAGGTATCTGCAACGTTGATCTCGACGCGGTCCTCACCCGAATTCAACCGCTTGACCGTCAGGCCGGTACGAATGTTGGCCGGGGGCAATCTGTCAGCGAGGGCATCGATCAACGCGCCCATGCCACCGTACAGGCGAACTGAGGCGGGTACGTTCGGATAGCCTCGCATCCGATTGGGTTGGCCGCTGGCTTGCTCGATCAGCATATCCCCCGTCTCGTGCTGCTCGAACGTCGGGAGATCCAGGGTGTCGATCACTTGCCGGAGCTGCGGTTGGTAATCCGGCCAGTACCAGGTCGGGCCCAGATCGAACGTGTGAGTCCCCGCCTTGGTCTCGTCATCGATGTTCAGCGACAGGATGCGGCCGCCAATGGCCTCCTTCGCCTCGATCACGACATAGTCGTGAATACCTTGCTGGGTCAACTGATACGCGGCGAACAGACCGCTGAGGCCGCCGCCAATGATTGCAATGTGTACGGTATCCATGGGTCATTTTCCCCCGTTTTCGGAGACAGGTACGCTGCGCTTCACGTACACGGTCGTGCCATGTGGGCCTGCGGCCGGCTTGGCGGCGTCCCCTGCCGGCAAGCGGATCCAGCTGCCGGCGGGGTGAGACGCGCCGTCGACATCGAGCTCGCCTTGCAGGACAAGTAGCTCGGCCAATCGCAGATCCTGAAGATGCGATGGCTTGAACACGGGCTCGCCACCGTCGAGATGCAGCAGTTCGACGTGCTCGGTGTCATCGGTATGGAGATGGCAGGTGGTGCGACCTTGAGACGTTCGCCAGCGCACGGGATCGCTGGTATCGATGCGCACCTCGGGGCCGGAGGCCGCCGGCATCTGCATCAGTTTCACGAAGATCATCGCGCCAGGACCGCTTGACGGCTGATGGGCCGACCCCGGCGGATTACGCAAGTACCAGCCCTGCGGGTAGTCGTTCTTGCCTTCGGAAAACGTTCCGGACAGCACAAGAATTTCTTCGCCGCCGGGATGGCTGTGCGCAGGAAAAATCGAATTTGACGCGTATCGCACGATGCTCGTGGCGCGTGCCTTCTCGGCGCCGATCCGGTCGAGCATCACGCGTTCCACGCCACGCTGTGGTGACGGTACCCAGACATATTGGTCGGGTGTCACGATGGCGCGGCGCGAGAAATCGGAATTGACAAGCATGGTGTTGAGTCTGTGTGGCGAGTGGGCAGGGCACGACGCACGGGGGACATCGAGCCCCGCCCGCCACGTCGGTTAGGCTTGGGGCAGCGCAGCCATCGCGTCGAAGACACGCGACGAATACACCAGCGCAGCGCCAGCGTTCAGCGCAATCGCGACGCCCAGGGCTTCAGCGACTTCCGCGCGCGTCGCGCCGAATTCCACCGCCTTCTTGGCGTGCACCGAGATGCAGCCGTCGCAACGCGTCGTCACGGCGACAGCCAGTGCGATCAGCTCGTGGGTCTTCGAGTCGAGTTGCCCCGTTTTGACCGCTGCGTCCTGCACGGTGTTCAGGCCGCGCATGACGTCCGGCGTCAGTTCGGCAAACTCGCCGATACGTTCAAACAGGGCGGCGCGGTACGAATTCCAGTCTTGCATCATGGTTCATTGCTCCTGAGGGGCGATAGTGGTTCATGTCGATTCGTCGCACGCGGCAGCACAGGACTTGTGACTGCCGAACCCGCACGACGTATCGATATTTTTCCTTTCGCCAATCGGCTTCGCAAACGAGATTACCTGTGCAACATGGATAGAAAATCTATTGCGCCTCGCGAGGGCTCGTCAGGCAAGGCTCTTGCTGCGCGAGCGTCCCCACTGGAGCCACACCACACCGATGACGCCGATCGCCAGCGGCGGCAGCATGAGGCTCGAGACGGCCGTCCAGCCCATCGAGGTCAGCAAGCTGCCGGAGGCGAACGAGCCGATCACCATCGCGCCGAACACGACGAAGTCGTTGATCGATTGAACGCGCGGCGCCTCTTCCGGGGAGTGGCACGTCAGGACCATGGCAGAGGCGCCAAGGAAACCGAAGTTCCAGCCGAAGCCCAGCAGCACGAGCGCCAGCCAGAAATGCCCCACGGAGACGCCTGCCATGCCAACGAACGCTGCGCCGGCGGTCAGTGCGAGGCCAACCAGCACGATTCGGTGTGCACCGAAACGCGAGATCAGGCGGCCGGTGAAGAAGCTCGGCGCATACATCGCAACGACGTGGAGTTCGATGCCGAAGTTCGCATGCTGGCGGGGAATGCCGCACAACTCCATTGCCAGCGGGGCCGAGGTCATCATGAAGTTCATGAGCATGTAGCTCACGACGCCGCAGAGAATCGCCACGAGCAGTCGCGGATCGCGCAGGAACACGGACACGGGGCGTCCCTCCTGGTGCACGTCTTCCTTTTGCGCCTGATCGAACTTGCCGCCCGCCAGCACGGCGGCGGAGAGAACTGCCACGGCAGCTGCCGCAAGGTAGGTCGCTGCATAAGCGTACGGCGGCCAGACGTTCATGGTGCTGGTCACCAATTGCGGCCCGAGAACGCCGGCAAGCACGCCGCCTGCGAGCACTGTCGAGAGCGCCTTGGGACGGTCGGCGGGCGACACGCACTCGGCGGCCGCAAAGCGAAACGTAAGCACGACGGCGTTATAGGCGCCGCCGAAGATCATGGCGAACGTGAACAGCGAGAACGAATGAATGACCAATGCGAGCGCTGCTACGAGGCCCATGGCGACACCGCAGGCGTTGCCGATCACGAACGCCGTCACGCGACCGTAGCGCTTGATGACCGAGCCTACCGGCAGCGTCGACAGTGCCATGCCCAGTACGAATATGGAAATGGGGAGCGTTGCGAGCGAGGGATCCGGTGCCAGCATGTTGCCGATGATTGCGGCCGTCGCGTACATGACGGTCGAGTTTGCGCCGGCCAGTGCTTGCGCCAGTGACAGGCGCAGCACGTTGCGGTTGGTGGTCAGCCCTAACATCTTCAAAGTGTCCTTTCGTCGTAAGTCGGCGAAGCCGTGCCGAACGGCCGCCAAGGGAGCTGCCAGAACCGCACGTTCATGCAGACGCGGGTGTGATGCGGCCGAGCGCAATGCCTGTCGCGCTTTCTTCATTGATTGAAGCTGCGTAGGCGGCAACGGGAAAGCCGATAGACAGATTCAGACGCTCGACGAGCATCTGTGGGGCAGGCGATCTTGGTACGGATAGAGGAAATTCTGAAGGATGCGACGCGCGGCGACAAACAAGAAAATCTGCGCCGTAGACAAAGAATTTCTTCGTTGGATAGGCGGAGCCGTTGTCGCCGTGCGGGCGCGCGGTCGTTCGGAGGCGCGGGTGGCTCAGGTGCCGGACGCCTGAGAGGATTGCGCTTCTTGCATGAGCCAGTCGCGGAACGCTTTCAGTCGCGCAAGCGAAGCGCACTCTGGCCGATAGACGACGTAGTAGGCAAGCTTCGACGGGAACGAGATGTCCGAAAACAGACGCACGAGGCGCCCTGACGCCAGATCTTCCCGAGCCATGACGCTTCTCGCCAGTGCAATGCCGCGCCCGTCGGTGGCGGCTTGCAGGACCGATGCCGAATTGTTGATCGTCAGGCCTGTTCTTGCCGAGGGTGCTTGCTCGCCCGTAACGGAGTTGAGCCAGGTGTCCCATGTCACGAAGCCGGCCTGACTGTCGACGGACAGGTCGTGAATCAGCGCAGCATCCAGCAAGTCCTTGGGCGACTGGATCTCCCGATGTTGCTTCCTGTAGGCAGGGGAGCACACCGGAAACACCTCTTCATCCAGTAACTTCTCCGCCGTGAGATCCGGCCAGCAACCGCTACCGTAGCGAACGCCGATGTCGATGCCTTGTACTGCGAAATCGATGAGCTTCAGGCTCGTATCGAGGCGAACGTCGGTCTCAGGGCACAGTTCCTGGAAACGATGAATGCGCGAAAGCAACCACTTTGCTGCAAACGCGGGACTGACGGTGACCGTGAGGACGCCCGTGGCGGAGCCTTCCTTGAGTCTGGAGAAACCGAGATTCAAGCGATCGAATCCCGCGCGGATATCGGGTAGGGCGCGCAGCGCCGATTCCGTAGGAATCAACCGGGCACGACCGGTCCCGTTTCGAAGAAACACGGGCGACCCGAGCCACCCCTCCAGGCTTCGCACCAGTTGGCCGACAGCCGCAGGCGTGACATTCAGCTCTTCCGCTGCGGCTGAAAAACTTTGATGCCGTGCGCTGGCTTCGAATGCCCGCAAAGCGTTCAGGAATATGGGTGCTTTCATGTTCGAAATTTTTTCTATCAGATTCAAATAGATTATCTCATTTGCCGCGTGCGCATCCATGGGCAAACAATGGCAACGTGGGAAGCAAAGCCCGCATGCAATGTCGCCACAACAACCGACGCGCCGCGGTCAGAAAGCGAGGAAGGTTACATAGATTTTCTTCGGCTTGAAAGCCTGATGGGCGACTTGCGCGCCGGTTTCGAAGTTGCCAACTAACCCTTCTGGGAGAACCTCATGACGTTTTTGGAAATCACCCTGCGTATCCCCCATGCCAACCGCGGCGCGGCGGCTGCTGTGTACCAACGCTACAAGGGGCCGTTCCTCGAGACCATCGCCGGTGCTCGTTCGAAGCAGCTTCTCGTGCGTGAAGAAGATGTGCAGGTGCTGCATGGCTTCGAGACGGCTCAGCAGGCTGGCGCCTACCTGACCAGCGATCTGTTCACGAAGGACGTCGTTGGAGAACTGGGCCCGCTGCTCGCCGGCGAGCCGGACGTGCGCATTTACGACGCCGTGGAATGAACTGAGTTCTTTCGCGCGTGTCCGCGCAGATGTGCTCTGCGCAGGCGCGCGCCACGAATATTTTTCCGATTCGTGAGAAGAAGTCAAAACTCGCTTCACCTGCGCTCATTAATTCGCAGGGCAACTACGGATAGGGGGCAGCGTAGTCAAAAAATAAACTCAGTGCTCATGGATTGATTCGAACGAGACCGGATTCACGAAGACTGATTCGGAGTCGAAATAGAACGGAACCGTCATCGATTCGCGAGCGATGGAAAGTCACAGAAAGATTTTCCACATTGAATAGATTCTTCAATGCTGAGGGTGGCGAAAAATGGCAAATATCGGCAGCGGCGCAGTTTCGATCGGACAGACATCGGGCAGTCGCATTCCCTTCACGGCGTATGACGCCGGTTGGGTCGTGTTGTGTATCGGGATGGCGATTGGCTCAGGCGTGGTTTTTATGCCATTGCAGATGGGCATCAAGGGATTCTGGACGTCCGCCGCAGCTCTGGGGATCTCGTACCCGGCCGTGCACTACCTGTCGAACCTTTATATCCGGTCGCTCTCGGCGAGTGGCGAGTGCAAGGATTACACGGGGATCATCACGGAATACCTGGGCAAGAACTGGGGCATGCTGATGAGCGCGGCCTACTTCCTGACTTTGACCAAAGGCATGCTGGCATACGCCGCGACTATCACCCACGACAGCGCCTCGTATCTGCAGGTGTTTGGTGTGACGCAGCAATCGCTCGCGTCGACGGCCTGGTTTCCGCTGTGCATTATCGGTGTGATGGTGGCGATTGCCTCGCGCGGTGAGCGCCTGCTCTTCAAGGTGTCCGGTCCGCTGATCGTCGTGAAACTGTCGATCGTGTTGATCCTCGGCCTGTCGATGATGCCGTACTGGAACCTTGGCAATGTCAACTTCCTCGCTCCAGACGGTGCCTTGTCGTTCGTTCGTGACGTGCTGGTATCGCTGCCGTTCGCGGTGTTCTCGATCGTGTACATCCAGATCCTGAACCCGATGAACGTGGCCTTCCGCAAGGTGGAATCGGACCCGGCCGTCGCCACGTACCGCGCGCTTCGTGCCAGCAAGTATGCGTACATCATTCTCGTGGTGAGCGTGCTGTTCTTCGCGTTCTCGTTCCTGTTCTCGATCACCGCGGACGAAGCGCGTTATGCTGTGTCCCAGAATATTTCCGCGCTGGCCCTGGCCGCACGTGTGATTCCGGGCGACACGGTCAAGCTGCTGTCCACCACGCTGAACATCGTCGCAATCCTCTCGGCGTTCCTCGGCATTTATCTGGGCTTCCACGATGCGCTCAAGGGCATCGTCCTGAATGTGGCGGATCGCTTCATGACGCGTGGCACCACGTTCGATCGCCTGCTCCCGTTTGGTATCGCCATCGCCTCGACGCTAATGCTGACGGGCTGGGTCGTCGCGAACATCTCCTCGATGGCGCTGCTGCAGTGGAGTACGCCGGCGTTCGGGATCGTGTCGTGCCTGATTCCTTGCTATCTGGTTTGGCGAGTTCCCGCACTGAAGAAGTTCCGTGCCCAGAGCGTGTTGTTCGTGGCGTTCACCGGGGTCCTTCTGTGCATATCGCCGTTGTTCAAGCTGCTGGAACACTGATTGAGCGTCAAAGCGCCCGGTGTTGTGGCAGCACCCTGGGGCCGTCCCCGTCCGATCTGGGCGCGCGACGGCCTTCACCTCTTTATAGAAAGACGATGAAGAGTCTCGCATCACTTGGCCAGATCACCGTATTCGTACGCGTCGCAGAACTTGGCAGCCTCACGGCGGCGGCAAAGGAACTCGAGATCACACCATCGGCAGTCAGCAAGAGCCTTGCGCAGCTGGAAGCGCATCTGGGCATGCATGCTGATCATGCGGACCACGCGCAGCCTCAAGCTCACCGAGCACGGGCGAGTCATTTTCGATAGGGCCAGCGCGATTTTGGCTGACGTCGAGATGACGCTGGACGCCGCCCGCCAGTTCACCCGGCCGGAGGGCGTATTGCACATGACCGGTTCGATCGCGTTCGGGTCGGGCCGCCTGGCAGATCTGATCTCTCGATATCTGATGCAGTACCCGAAGGTCGACGTCCGTGTCTCGCTCGAGGACCGCATCGTCAACCTCGCAGAGGAGGAGATCGATGTTGCGCTGCGCATCACGGCGGGCACGCAATGGAATCTGCCGGCGCGGCGTCTGGCGCCAATCCGCTGGGTGTACTGCGCTGCGCCGTCGTACTTGCAGGAGCATGGTGGCACTACAGATCCGCGGGATGTGGCCGGACGCGAATGTCTGGTCTACCCGGCGATGACGCAGAACGGTGGCTGAGCGTTCGAGAACGGACGCTCGCATCTGAATGTGAAGGTCAAGGCCCGCATGACGTGCAATTCCAGCATGGCGTTGCGTCACGCGGCCATCCAGGGGGCAGGCATTGCGTGTTTGCCAACGTATGTCGTTTCCGAGGACATCCTCGAAGGACGTTTGAACGTCGTTGCCCCCGAGTACCGATGCACCATCGCCCACACGCTGTATGCCATGTACTTCCGATCCAAATACATCAATCCGGTGATCCGCAGCTTCATCGACTTCCTGGGGGAGGTGCCGCCGTGGGACGTAGCGATGATGGAGCGATACCCGTCGCTGATCCCGCGCTCAATCGCCTGACCGGATTCTAGCAGGGGGCGGTCGCTCCCGGTGACGCCCGGCTAAGGTAAAAAGGGGCATGCCGCCAGATAGGCGACATGCCCCCGCAACTGTGCTCTGCGATCAGGGATGCGCGGCGTGCCGGCCCGTTCGGATGGCGATATAGCTATGGCGCTCGGGCAGGAATGCCACCGCAACCAAGCCGATCACCAACCCAAGAATCACGTAGAAGATCGGAGCCATCGGCGATCCCGTGATGCGCAGGAGCCACGTGACGAAGAACTGCGAGAATCCGCCGAACACCATCACCGCGAGGTTGTTGACAATGGCGAGTGACGTGGCGCGCAGCCGAACGGCGTACAACTCAACCAACACCGTGCAATACACTCCGAGGAAGATCGCACTGAGCACGCCCATGACCAGTTGCGTGACCAGAAGGCGTTGGAACGACGGCTCCGCCCCAACCCAGACGTACAACGGGTAGACCACCGCCAGATAGCCTCCCAGCGAGGCCAGCAAGAGCTTCTTCCGATTGAATCGATCCGACAGCATGCCTGCTGCCGGAACGACAAGCATCATGACGATTGCCGCCAGCGTCTGAACGAGGAAGCTCTGATGCATGGGAATATGGAGCACTTCTTTCGCGTACGTGACGGTGTAGCCGAAGGTCACGTAGAACGACACAGCGCTTGCAGCGACCATTCCCATGCCGATGAAGAAGCTGCCGATGGATTGGTGCGCGGGTGAGCCATTGCCTGGGAGCTCCTCCTCCGTGACTTCTCGTACGAACGCCTGGGATTCATGCATGTTTCGACGCATGAAAAACGTAATGGGCACGATGGCCAGGCCGATGGCAAACGGGATTCTCCATGCGCCGGCATCCATCTGATCTGGCGTGAATGCCGTGGTCAGCAAGATGCCGAGGCTGGCACCGAAGACCTGCGCCAGAAGCTGACCGGCGATCTGGAGCGACCCATAGAAACCGGTCTTACCGGGCGGCGCGAGTTCGATCAGGAAGGCGGTGGATGTCCCGAACTCCCCGCCGACGGAGAATCCCTGCAGCAGGCGGGAAATCAGCACGATGATCGGTGCGGCGATCCCCGCCGTGGCATACGTCGGAGCGAACGTCATCAGGATCACCGAGACGATCATGATGGACATGCCCAGCATCATCGCGGCCTTCCGGCCTTTCCGATCGCCATACATCCCCAGAACAATTCCCCCGACAGGCCGCATGATGAACCCGGCGCCGAACAGCGCCGTCGTCAGAAGAATCGAGTTCAGTGGACTGGCGTCCGCCGAGGAGGGGAAGAAGAGCCGGTTGATGATGGGCGTCATGAAGGCAAACACCATGAAGTCATACCATTCCATGGCATTGCCCAGGACCGTTGCAACCAACTGGGTCTTGCGGCTCGGTGCGGCCCTGCCGTCGGGCCCGTGGGAAGTCAGTGCGAGGGGCATCAGTTGTCTCCTTGTGTTTATTATCTTGCGTGTCGCGTCAAAACGCCTCGACGGCGCAGAGCACCGCCCGGATGTTTTCATCGGGCGTTGCAAGGGGCAATACGCAACCCGGCCCGATCATCAGTCGTTCACCGTTCGTCTGGTCAATGGCGTCGCGGACTTCTGCTGCGACATGCTCCGGCGAGGCCCTTAATACCGTAGCATGTTCATTCAGCCCGCCGACCAGAATCTTGTGGAACTGGGTCGATGCCTGCCTGAGACCGGGTTTTGTGATGCGGTCGTGCCAGTTGAACATTTCGACGGGGTACCCGGCAAGGAGGGGAAACATGATGTCGTCCCCATGCGCATGGAGCATATTCAACCGAACCTTGCCTTGCAATGCGTCAAAAATCTCCAGGTCGTACGGACGCCCGAAACGCTCGTACTCTGCCGCGCTGAGCAAGCGGCTTGACGCCATCTGGCTTGCGAAGAAAAAGCCATGCGCTCCGGCTTCGACGGCGGCCAGACAGAATTCGATCGTCACGTCTGTGATGGTTCGCAAGCCAAGTTCGAGCGCGTCGGGTGAGCACCGCAGGTCGGTGAACACACGATCGCCTGCCAACTTGCGCGCGGTGGTCAGCGGGCTGAATACGGTCTGGAGCAGGGGCGTACGTCCGCCAAGCGCTTTGGCCACGTGACGCAATGCCTCGTTTTGCTGCGCGTAACACCCCTTCGTCACATCCAGCCGGCGCAGCGTCGCCCATTGATCCGCGTCGCGCACGACCGTCTTCACAACGCTTCTCGCACCGTTCCAGGCTCCTTCGTACGCGGTCTCCGCGCCCCAGTCTTCGACGCCATAGGTGCCCGAAGGCATGAACTTCACGAGGTCGAACTGCCACTTCCGCTGCCAGGTCAGCGTGTGCTCGACCAGCATCCCCACATCGCGGTCGTCATCGGGAAAGTGTTTCCAGAGCGATACGGGGATCCGATCGGGTTTGCCGCCGGCAAGGGAAGTTTCAATGCGCTGCCAATGATCCATGGTTGTCTCCTTGATGCGAAATCTGTGTTCTCAGGCCGGCTGGAGGACGCGATTAACGCCGGTGGTCACTTGCGTGCCGTCGACGCCGTACACGTGTACGGAAATGGCGCGACGGTCGCTGTTGTTCCGGATGCGATGAATGTGATGGAGCCCCGCAAGCGCCGACGAACCGTCGAGGCGTTTGTGCTCGAAGGTGAATTTCGGGTGCACGAGGTCCGTCTCTGCGTTGTAACCGAACACCTCCTCGCTCAGTTGGCCGTCGACCACGGCCAACGCGCACCAGACGTGATGCGCGTGCACGGGCGTGACCTGTCCGGGCTGCCAAACGATCGAAACGATCGTGAATCGGCCCGCGGGATCGGAATGCAAAACGTGGCGCTGATAGCTGGCCGAGCTTCCTTCGCAGTGCTTCGGCGCGAGCCAGCAGCCGTCGGCGAACGACTCGCGCAGCGCGTGCCGGACAACGGTGGGGAGGTTGGGCGGGCGGCGGGAAAGGGATTCCTCGATTTGAGCGAGGAGGTTGAACAGCTCGACAGGGCGAGTGTCTTGTAGTGCGGCAAGCATGCGTGACTCCGACTGATGGATTCGCGGGAACGCGAGGTTCGGTCTGCAGGACAGACCGTCGAAATGGTCGAAATCAGTGTGTCATTCGCAAAATTTCGCCACAAACGGGCATTGGCGAAGGGTGCTTTCGCCGTAGTCGAAAGGTCGACATTGTGTAATGATTGGCGCGGGGTGCAGCACCCGGATCCCCTTCCAATTGATTTGTTCACAGAACGCGGACGTCCTGATCAATGCGCTACGACCTCACGGATCTCAGACTCTTTGTTGCCATCGCCGTATCGGGAAGCATTTCCGGAGGTGCAGAGGACTGCCACCTTGCCCCGTCGTCAGCGAGTCTGCGCCTGAAGACACTGGAACAAGATCTCGGGACAAAGCTGTTCGACCGCGAGGTCCGCGGCGTCAAGCTGACGCCGGCTGGTGTCGTCATGCTTGAGCATGCAAGGCGATGCCTGGCGGATCTCGAGCAGATGCACGCGCATCTGGCGCCTTATGCGGAGGGCGTCGTCGGCCACGTCACGCTGTTTGCCAACAGCAGTGCGATCGCGTCATTCCTGTCCGATGACCTTGAACGTTTCCTGATGGATAACCCGAAGGTTCGCGTCGTGCTCGAGGAAAAGTTGAGCCACGACATCATTGCGGCTGTCGCGGATGGTCGGGCAGATATTGGTGTTGTGACCTGGGAGAACGTTCACCCCGGACTGACCTTTCACGACTATCGCGAAGACGAGTTGGTCGTTCTCTCCAAACGACGGCGCCAGGACTCCCTGCCTCCGACGCTGAGCTTCCTCGATTGCCTGAAATTTCCGTTCATCAGTCTGCAGAGTGGCGCGGCTATCCATACGTTTCTCGCTGGCAAGGCGTCGTCTGTCGGGCATCGGATGGATGTGAGAATCCAGGTGGGCAGCTTCGCGTCCATCGTGGCGCTGGTGCGCTCTGGCGCTGGCATTGCCATCGTACCTCGATCGGTGCTCAGGCCGATGGAGTGCGATGGTGTCGCTGTCTCGCAGCTGAAAGAAGAGTGGGCCAACCGGCGATTGCGGCTCTGTGTGCCGAGGCATCGGGAGATCAGCGCTTATGCCGTGAGCATGCTCGACAACCTTCTGCGCGCCGGATCGGCGAGCAAGGCATGAGGTTTGTTACAGTCGAAGATAATCTTCGGATGCAAAAAGTACATCGCCCTTGCGTGTGGGCCACAAAGGGCGCACACGTGAGGGCGATCAAGTGACCCGCTTCGGGTCGCCCTTCGCCTGAACGTCACGCCGCTTCGCGTGGCTTTGCGCCAAGCAGCGCAGTCGACGACTTAATCGCGCCTTAATCCGGCAAGGCTAAAGTGGGAAGTTTGTCTTGCGCCATGCCGAACGCTTCGTTTGGCTTTCAGATACTTTCCCTGTAGAGCACCATGAGCTTCCAACGAAAACTCGTTCTATGCCTTGCTGTGCCGGCAGTGCTGCTGAGCATTGCCCTTTCCCTCGCGGTCTGGAGTTTGCTGAGTATACAGCACGAATTCAACGTGTACATCGACCAATATCAGGCGGAGGCGACCGCAATCACCGATATGTACGCTCAGGGCCTCCAGTCGGAGCAGGCCTTGCGAAATATCGCGCTCGACCCGAACAACGCAACCGGCCACACCAATTTGCGAAATTCGAACGCCGGCTATAAAAAGACGCTCGATCTGGCCAAGCGTCTGGCGCGAGGGGGACCGTTGGAAGATCGCATGCAGAGAATCGAGAGTCTAAGCGCCGCCAAGGCAGGTGCCCAGCAACGTGTGCTTAATCTCATTGCCGAAGGTGCGCCGAACGTAACTGCTGTGCTGAATGCGGAAGAGACGCCCGCGTGGCGATCCCTTCGTGCCGAGCTTCTGGCGCAGATCGATGCGTGCCAGGCGCTTGCCAGAGGCGAGCACGACGCGACCGATAAGCATGCGCACGACATGACCTTCGCAGTTATCGCCATTGCCGTATTCGGCATATTCGTTGCGGCAGCACTTGGTTGGCATATGCGGAAAACGGTTCATCGCGAGCTTGGTGCCGATCCGGCTCTGGCGCGTCAGGCGCTAAAGAAAATTGCCGGTGGAGATCTCGGCAGCATCAACGGAGAAGGGACCTTTCCGGAGGACAGCATTCTGGGGGTGATGTCCACGACACGAACGAGTCTTGTGTCGCTGATCGATCAGGTCAAGACAGCGGCGGCCGGCGTTGCGTCTGGCTCTCGGCAGATCTCAGCCGGTAGTGTCGATTTGTCGTCCCGTACCGAGCAGCAGGCGGCATCGTTGCAGGAGACGGCCGCAAGTCTCGAGGAATTGACTGCGACGGTGAAGCAGAACACAGAAAGCGCATTTCAGGCCAGAACCTTGGCCGCCACCGCAGCGAGTGTCGCCGAAGAGGGCGGGGAAGCTGTGAGAAGGGTGCTGGGAACCATGCACGCCATCAATGCAAGTGCCACTAACGTTTCGGCAATCACCAGCGTCATCGAAGGCATCGCCTTTCAGACCAACATACTTGCGCTGAATGCGTCAGTCGAAGCAGCGCGAGCCGGGGAGCAAGGCCGAGGTTTTGCGGTAGTCGCAAACGAGGTTCGAGCGCTGGCGCTTCGCTCTTCGACCGCCGTGAAGGAAATCGGAAGCCTGATTGGCACGTCCGTTGCCCAAGCGGGGGACGGCGCAGTACTGGCGGGTGCCGCGAGCGAAACCATGAACAAGTTAACCACTGCGGTGCGAGCGGTCATGGACATCATGGATGACATCGCGAACGCGTCGCTTGAGCAAAGCCGGGGCATTGCGGAGGTCAGCCGTGCGGTGACTCAAATGGATGGCGTGACGCAACAGAACGCGGCGCTTGTCGAAGAATCTGCCTCCGCGTCGAAGTCACTTGAGGCACAAGGGCGATCTCTGCAGAGCGCCGTTGCATACTTCCGCCTCGAGAGGGCACGGTAGTTTCAACTCGGGACGCCGCCGCTGCGATGGGATGGTGGATCATGACTGATCGACCACATTTTCCACTGGGCGGAACGAGGCACGGCGGCAGCGAATTTTAAGGAGAAGCGTTTTCCACGCTGCAGACAACAGTGTTAGGCTGCGCGCTAATCCGTCTGGATGAACCCTGTCTTGATAACCGCCCCTCTTGAGCGGTCATTTTCTTCGGCGCGAATTTCGTGCGTCGCGTAACGCTGACAGTTAACCATGCGTTAACGTGGCGGAAGTATCGTCGCCGGACGTTCTCTACTGACTGGTCAGCAAGCGCACGTTCTCGCCGGCCGCTGGCGAAGCCCGCTACTTGCCATCGCGCCCATGTTCAAGAAGCTTCTCGTCGCTCTCCATCTGTTGCTCGCGCTGCTGATGGTGTCGTGGTCTGCGGTCATCCTTGCGCAGCCGATCGACGCGTCGTCGCTGCTGTCTCCGGACAAGGCATTCGCCCTTGGTGTCTCCGATGTCGACGCAGATTCACGAACGATGCACGTGACGTTCGACATCGCACCTGGCTATTACCTCTACCGCGAGCGGATCACTGCGGTCGATCCTCACACGGGCGCCGCACTTGGCGTGGACATGCCTGCCGGCGAGCAGAAGCACGACCCGAATTTCGGCGACGTGGAGATCTTCCACGGTCATGTCGCGCTTGACGTCAAACTTGCCGGTGCCGGACATGTCCATCTGGGCTGGCAAGGGTGCGCGGAAGCCGGCGTCTGTTTCCCGCCGCAGACGCGGACCATCGACGTATCGTCCGCTCCCTCGTCGGGCGTTGCATCTGAGCCCCCACCAGAAGCCTCGCACTCGACGATCAGCGCTGTAACCGCGTTGGGCGCAGACACGAGCGACGAGTCCATCGTGTGCACTCTGGGCGACCTCTCCCCGGTGTTGGCATTGCTCGCCTTGTTTGTGGTGGGAATCGCACTGGCCTTCACGCCCTGCAGTTGGCCGGTGCTGCCGATCGTGTCCTCGATGATCGTCGGGACGCGTGCTTCTCGTAATGTCGCGCTGGTGCTCTCGACGGTATTCGTGGTGAGCATGTCGCTGGTCTACGCCGCGCTCGGCGAGGCCGCCTCGCTGGCCGGTTCGACTGTGCAGGCCGTCTTGCAGTCATGGTGGGCAAACGGACTGTTCGCAGCCGTGCTTCTGCTGCTCGCGCTGTCCATGTTCGGTGTCTACCAGTTGCAGCTTCCCTTTGCGCTGCGCCAGTTGCTGTCGGGTGCCTCGGGACGCGCGAGGAGCGGCTCGGTTGTGGGCGCAATGTTCGCTGGTGCCGTGTCCGGTCTTCTCCGATCCGTCCATCGCCAGCGCCCTGACGGGTTTTTCAGTCATCCACGCCGACGTAACGGTCGCGGGCAAAGCGTCTGCAGATCTGATGCGCCAATTCGGCGTCGTGGGACCGCCTACGATCCTCCTGTTCGACAAAGGCGGCAATGAAGTCAGGACGTCGCGCATGATCGGCGAATTTTCGTCGGCCAATCTCCTGTCGCGAGTCGCCTCCATCAGTGGCTAAGCAACTTGGCCTTCCGAAAATCCAGTTTGTAAGTGAAAAGGTGTTCTATGAAGCATTCCATGTGGCGTCGGGGCACGCTCGTATCCGCGGCCGCTATGCTGGTGCTGACGGCGTCCGTCGCAGAAGCGCAGCGCATGGCAACCAGCGTCAAGCCGGCAGACCTCCCGCCTGCCGTACGTGCGTTGCAGCAAGGCGGATTGGTCGTCGTCAGTGGTGATTTGCCCGCTCCCAAAGGAATGAAGGGCTGGGCCGCTTACAAGGGGCAACAGCCGATCGCACTATATAGTTCCGACGACGGCAAGCAGGTCATCATCGGCTCGATGTTCGACGCTGCCGGCTACGACGTAACTCGCGACCCGCTCGAGCGGGCAGTAGGGCCCGCGATCAGCGGCGTGCTCTGGGGGCAGTTGCAGCAAAGCAACTGGATTCGAGACGGCAGCCCGAATGCCAAACGCGTCGTGTATGTCTTCTCTGACCCGAATTGCCCGTATTGCACTCGCCTTTGGTCCGATATGCGCCCGTGGGTAAAGAGCGGCAAGGTCCAGGTGCGCCACATCATGGTGGGGATCCTAACGCCGACAAGTCTTGGCAAGGCTGCGGCCATTCTCGCCTCAAAAGATCCCTCTGAGGCGCTGAACCAGCATGAAGTCGCGCAAACGTCTGCGGGAGGGTTTCTGACGTCGATGCACGTCAAGCTTCCGGATAACCTTGGCGTTCAACCGTTGACGACGATTCCCGATAAAGTGAAGGCCAAGCTCATTGCCAACGAGCAGCTGATGGCGTCGCTGGATGCGAACGCGACCCCGGCGATCTACTGGCAGGGCGAGAACGGCGAGATTCGTTCCACGCTGGGTGCCAACCCGGCGCTCTTGCCCAGCATCATGGGCTCGAAATAACGATCGTCCTTCCGGACGTCGCACACTGCGATCCCCATCTTCGACACCGTCTTGTGCCGGCGGGCAGCGGAGCACCGTCTGCGCCTGCCGCGTCCGTTGGCGAGTACTGCTCGCACAGCCGGCCAACATTTTCTTTCAGACAGGCATAGAAAATCTGGCTGGGCGACGGCGCGCCCTTTCGGCACACTTCGCGCGCTGCCTGCGCATCCGGGATACCCTCGTTTTCCCCGTGACTTCACGCAAGTCGATGCGCGGCTGCCTCCTGCGCGCGCTTTGAAGTCATCGTGTCGAATTCACGTCATCGCCTCGTATTTGAAGGCTGTTCGCCGACGGCGCGCTCCCAGTTAACGATGTATTAATCGGGCCATGCGACGCTGCGATACGGTAAGTCTCCAAAAAATGACTACGAGTTCAAAGAATACCGAGAGGTGACCAGTAATGACGGGAAGGAATCGACGTTCATCACGTAATGGGCGTGATGACGCATTGCATGTCAAAGGTGCGGGGCGTCAATGACATCGACGCTAGGCATCCTATTGGCGCTCAGTTTTGTCGTGTCGTTATGTGCACTCGGCATGCTCGTCTGGGCTATCGCCAACAAACAAATCAGCGCGGGCAAGAAGGAAGCGGCTTCGATCTTCCTCGCCGGCGAAGTCGGTGTCTTCGATGATCCGGCCTCGGCCGAGGTGGACCATAGCTTCGACGCGATGCGCGCCGGAGTCGACCGGCCTGGCAAAGGCGTCGTACTGCTGCTGTTGAGCGCGTCGGTGAGCTTCCTTATCGTCGGTTCGATCTTCGGCGTCATTGCGTCGCTCAAGCTCCACATGCCCGACTGGCTGGCCAGCACTGCATTCACGACGTTCGGTCGCGCGCGCACCATCCACCTGAATCTCGTCGCCTACGGTTGGCTCTCGGCCGCCGGCATCGGCATTGCGCTGTGGCAGATTCCGCGAATGTTCCATACGCCGTTGCGTCGTCCGGCAGTGGCTACGGTTGGCGCGATCGTTTGGGCGGTCGGTGTTACTGCAGGCGCGATCGCCATTGGCTCCGGCTGGTCGGATGGCCTTGAGTGGCTTGAGATTCCTTGGCAGATCGACATCGTGCTCGCCATCGGCGGCGCCATACTCGCGTGGTCGGCCGTCGAGACGGCGATTCACCGCGAGGTGAAGCACATCTATGTCTCGGGCTGGTATTTCCTCGCCGGCATGGTGTGGTTCCCGATCCTGTTCGTGGTCGCAAACACCCCGGGCATTCACACGGGCGTCGAGCAAGCCACGATGAACTGGTGGTTCGCGCACAACGTGCTCGGCCTGTGGCTGACACCGCTTGGCGTTGGGATCGCGTACTACCTGATTCCAAAGATCATCGGCAAGCCGGTGTACTCGTATAGCGTCTCGCTGCTCGGCTTCTGGGGCCTGGCGCTGTTCTACAGCCAGGTCGGCATCCACCATCTCATTGGCGGCCCGGTGCCGACGTGGGTGGTGACGCTGTCCGTCGTGCACAGCGTCATGATGTTCATCCCCGTGATCGCCGTGGCGATCAATCAGCACGTGACCGTCGCGGAGAACATGTGGGCGTTCAAGCAGTCGATGGCGCTGCGCTTCGTGTGGACAGGCGCGCTGATGTACACCGCAGCGTCGTTTCAGGGTTCGCTCGAAGCAGTTCGATCGATCAACTCGATTACCCACTTCACGCACTACACCGTGGGCCACGCCCACCTGGGCGCGTATGGCTTCGTGTCAATCGTCCTGTTCGGGGCCTTCTACTACATGATGCCGCACCTGACCGGGCATCGATGGCCCTGGCCGAAGGCGATCGCAGCGCATTACTGGCTGACGGTGATTGGCTTTGCCATCTACTTCATTTCGCTGACCATCGGTGGTTTCCGGCAGGGCATCGAGTTGCTGAATCCTGAGTCGAGCTTCGCCGACATCACTCGACACGTGATGCCATACCTGGAAGCCCGCTCGCTCGGCGGCAGTCTCATGACGCTCGGCCATATCCTGTTCGGCGTTCACTTCTTCGCGCTTCTTTCCCACGCCACGCAGCGTAAAGGAGCCGTCGCATGAACCGCCTGATTCCCATCGTCCTTGGCGCCTTCGGGATTCTCCTGTTCGCAACGTTGATGCTTGTGGTCCTGCCGGGGTGGCAGGTCAGAACCGAGCAGGCGCCGAAGTACCTGAAGCCGTACACGACGCAGCAGCTCCGTGGCCGCCAGCAGTACATCGCTAACGGCTGCGTGTACTGCCACAGCCAGCAACCTCGCTCGACCGGCCAGACGTTCTCGGACACGTTCCGCGGCTGGGGCCGTGCGTCGACGCCGGGCGACTACGCCTACGACTCGCCGCACCTGCTCGGCACGATGCGCACGGGGCCCGATCTTCTCAACATCGGCGCTCGCCAGCCGAGCCGGGACTGGAACCTGACGCACCTGTACCAACCGCGGTCGATCTTCGACTGGAGCGTCATGCCCTCGTACCCGTACCTCTTCCAGGTCAAGCCTGAAGCGCAATCCGGCGACGTGGTGGTGAAGCTGCCGAAGCAATATCAACCGACCAATGGAGGCGTGGTCGTCGCCACGCAGGACGCGCTTGATCTCGTTGCCTACCTGCAGAGCCTGGATCGCACGTATCCGGCATCGGGCGACGAAGAGCGTTTGCGAGACCAGGGTTACGATCCGCGCCAAGCGCCGGCAAAACCCAGCGTGAAGGGCGAAAACTGACATGAATGAGAGGAAAATTCAGGATCCCCGCGTTGAAGAGGTCAATGCCACGTTCGAGCCGTGGGAGCCGTCGCGGCCGATCCCGCTGCTGCTGCTGGCAATCTTCGTGGCGTTGATCGTGTGGGGCGCTCTGAGCTATTTCGGTGATCTGGCCCCCAAGCAGCCAACCGCGCCGACCATCAGCAGCGATGCCCGTCAGGCAACCCCGCAGCCAGAGGCGGCTGTGGACCCCAATGCCCCCGTGATCGTCACCACCGGTACCCCGCAAGTGTGGAGTTGTGCCTCCTGCCATGGCGCGCAGGGTCAAGGCGCAGGTGTGACACCCCGCATCGCCGGGCTGGAAGAACCGTACATCGCCAAGCAACTGCGCGACTTCGCGCATGGCTTTCGCTCTAACGAGTCCATGCAGTACGTCGCCAGGTCCTTGTCCGAGGAAGACATCGACCGAGTGGCAAAGTACTACGCGGCGTTGCCTACCGGCAACGCTACGCCGTGGGTGAGTTCGAGCGCAGTTGAGCGTGGCCGCCATCTGAACGAGAACGGCGACTGGAAGCGCAACGTCCCTGCATGCGCGACTTGCCACGGACAGTCTGGAGAGGGCGTTGTCGGCACCTTCCCGCGCTTGGCCGGGCAGCAACCTGACTACATCGCCAGTCAATTGATCGCCTGGCGCGACGGACGTCGGAAGAATTCCCCGCAATCGTTGATGGACGACATCGCTTCGCGCATGACCGACGAAGAGGTCTGGGACGCGGCCAATTACTTCGGGTCACTGAAGTGACGCGTTGCGAACATACATAGAGACAAGGAACGCGATGAACGATCCTCACGATGGCGCAAAGCGCACCCCAACCGGCCGAAGGCTTGCGTCGGCAATCGGCCTCGGCCTGATTCTGTTTGCCGTCGGGTATGGTGTCTATCGAACGCCCCTGTTCAAGAACCTGTACGCTCAAGTCGGCGGCAAGCCGACAACTGCCCCCGCTGTGCCCGTGTATTCGCGCGCCCAGATGGAGGCCGATCGCAAGCTCAGCCGCAAGGACGATGGCAAGACGCAGCCTCGCACACCCATCGGCGAGGATGGCTATTACATTCCGCCGTCCGATGCGGATATCCCGCCGGGGCCGTACGGCGATGCCATCCGCCGCGGCAAGGGAATCTTCATGAACCCGGGCCTTTACGTCAAAGATCACGTGGGTAATGCACTTGCCTGTGCGAACTGCCACCTGGACGGTGGTCGACGTGAGAACTCGGCGCCGATGTGGGCCGCCTACGGTGCGTATCCGGCGTTCCGCAAGAAGACGGGATCGGTCAGCACGCTCGAGGACCGCATCAAGGGCTGCTTCACGTACTCCATGAACGCCCAGGGCTCCTCGACAGGCAAGCCACCCGAAGCGGGCAGTCAGGTCTACCGGGATCTCGTCACGTACATGGCATGGCTGGCCGACGGGGCACCGGCTGGCGAGAAGCTGCGTGGCGCCCTGTACCCGCATATGGAGAAGCCCGCGGATGGTTACGACCTGAAGCACGGACTTGCCGTGTACGGGCAGAACTGTGCGCTGTGCCACGGCATCAACGGGCAAGGCACGCGTGACGACGCCGGCAAGGTCAAGTTCCCGCCGCTGTGGGGCAAGGATTCCTATAACTGGGGTGCGGGCATGGCCCGCATCGACACGGCCGCCGGCTTTATCAAGGCAAACATGCCGTTTGGCAAACCGTATTCGCTGACCGACCAGGAGGCCTGGGACGTCGCTGCCTACATCAATAGTCAGGAGCGCCCGAAGGACACGCGTCAGACCGGTACCGTCGAAGAAGCGGCGAAGAAATACCATGCTGGCGAAGACAGTTACTACGGGAAGGTCATCGATGGCCATCTGGTCGGGACCGGGAGCTGAACGTGACGAGTGAGACTCAATCGGGTTCCCCGTCGGACCTGGTTGACACCATGGAGAGTGCCCGTCTTGCGGGCCGCATGGTGCTGTCCGTCGACGGGATGTGGTGTGCAAGTTGCGCCATGGCCATGCAACGGGCCGTCGCGCGCGCCGACGGCATTACGTCGGCGGTCGTCAATTTCACATCCGGTACTGCGCTGCTTGTCTGGGAGCCGGACATTGTCGACTTCGAACAGATCGTCGACCGGGTCACCCGTCTGGGCTACACCCTGACACCCGTCAGTCGTAGCGGCGAGGTGGAAGCGGCCTTGGCACGTCAGGCGCAACGGATCAGGTGCCAGTTGGCGGTTGCCGTGCTCTTCGGCATGTGGAGCATGCTCGGCGCCTGGGTGCTCTATCTGGACCAGACGCTGGTGACGGATCGTCTCGGGGTGACGATTGGCTGGGCGTCGCTGCTGGTCAGCCTGCCGGTCGTCGGGTACTCGGGGCTCGATTTCTATCGGGCTGCGATCAAGACGCTTCGCGTCGGGGTAGCCGGCATGGATGCGATGGTTACCATTGGCGTCGCTGGATCGCTGCTTGCCTCTGCGTGGAATTTGTTGGGAGGGCATGCGGATATCTACATCGATGCGACCACCATGCTGATCACCTTCCTGCTGATCGGCCGCTTGATCGATATCCGAGCGCGTCAGGAGGGCCGGGCGGCCGTCGAGGCGGTAATGCAACTGACGCCGGAAATCGCCAACCGCATCAAGGGCGACAGTGAAACCGAGCAGGTGCTGCTCTCCAAGGTCATGAAAGGGGATACCGTCCTCGTAGCAGCCGGCGAGCGGGTGCCTGTGGACGGTCGTATCGTTCTCGGGACGAGCTATTTGGACCGCTCACTGGTCACGGGCGAGTCGTCGCCACTGTCGGTAGGGACCGGCGACACGGTGTTGGCTGGAGAGATCAATCTGAGCTCTCCCCTCCGGGTCAATGTCGAGAGCTGGTTCGGCGAGCGCCGGATCGACAAGTTGGGCTTGCGAATGGTCGAGCTTTTCGGGGCGCGTGCATCGTTGTCGACCACCGCTGACGTTTTCGTGCGGTGGTTGCTGCCGGTCGTCGTCGTCGCGGCCGTAATGGCTTTTTTCAAATTTTGGTGGGACGACAATCCTCCCGGCACGTCTGCGCTTTACGCCATCAGTCTTCTGGTCGCGGCCTGCCCGTGTGCCGTTGGACTGGCGATGCCGCTGGCCTATGCGCTAGGCAGACGACAGGCCGCCAGGCAGGGAACCTTGTGGCGCGATCCGGCGAGTGTCGAGAATTTCGCCAAGTCGTCAGTCATCGCGTTCGACAAGTCGGGCACTCTGACGACTGGCGAGTTCCGACTGCATGGCATTCAGTGCGCGGCCGGCTGGAGTGAAGACGCGCTGTTGCTTCTGGCGTGTCAGGCCGAGTATGGCATCAATCACCCGATCGCGCTGGCGCTGCAACGGGAGGGGCGGGATCGCCTGATATCGTCTCCCGCGGCCAACCCCGAGAGCGTTACCCGACACCGACAAGGCGTAAGCTTCCTCGACGACTGGGGCGGAAGCGTGCTGGTAGGGGCGAGGGCGTGGATGGTGCGCTCCCACATCGGCCAACTGCCAAACGACCCGTATGTACCGGGCACCATCCATGTCGCCCGCAATGGCGAATGGATCGGCAGTATTACACTTCGCGACGAAATCCGTCCGGATGCGAAGGAGATTCTCGAGCACTTTCGGGCGGAAGGTCGTGACGTGTGGCTGATCAGCGGCGATTCCCGGATTGCCACTACGAAGTTTGTCGAGGAGATCGGCTTTGTCTTCGATCGCATCGAAGCAGAGTGTTCGCCAGAAGGGAAGGCTGAGATACTGAGGGCCGAGCCGCGCAAGGTGTCGTTCGTCGGCGACGGCGTCAACGATTCGCTAGTGATCGCCGCTGCGGCCTGCGGGATTGCCGTGCCGTCGGCGACGGGCTCCGTGGTGGCGGCCGCGGGACTCGTGGTTACGCGACAGGGACTGCGCGGCGTGCTTGATGGCTATCTGGCCACTAGGCGCGTCACCCAGATCGTTCGCCAGAATCTTGCGTTCTCGATCATCTATAACGTCGCGGTTGTCGTGTTTCTGTTCGACATCGGTGTGACGCCGTTTTCCGCGGCGCTGGCCATGCTGGCAAGTAGCGCGTCCGTCTTTTTCAACGCATGGCGTATCGCGTGGATTCCGTCGTCCGGCCGTAAGGCAAGTGCATTAATGAAGGAGGCTCAAGGGTGCGAGTCTTGTTAGTAGAAGACGATATGCTGGTTTCCGCCGGCATCGTGGCGGGTTTGCGGGTCCACGGCTTGACCGTTGACGCGGTCAGCTCGGCCGCTCAGGCGTCGCTTGCGGCGTCGGCGGGCGATTTTGACGCGTGCATCTTGGATCTGGGCCTTCCGGACAGCGATGGCGTGGACTTGCTGGTCAAGTGGCGAAACTGCGGCGTTCGACTGCCCGTGCTGATCCTGACCGCACGAGCCGCGCTGGAACACCGGGTGAACGGCCTGCGATTGGGCGCGGACGACTATCTACTGAAGCCGTTTGAGCTCGACGAACTGATCGCCCGGTTGTACGCGATCGTGCGCCGCACGAGTGGATGGTCGTCCGACAAGCTGACCCACGGACGCGTCGTGCTGGAAACGACCACGCGAGAGGTGTTCCTCGATGGCAGCCACGTGCCGATGTCTCGCCGGGAACTGGCCGTGCTCGAAGCCCTGATGCTGAACCCGTCGCGTGTCCTCACGACCGACCAGCTCCATGGCAGCGTCTACGGCTTCTCGGACGGCGTCGAGAGCAACGCGCTGAACGTCCACATCCACCACTTGCGGCGGAAACTCGGTCAACAGATCGTCGAAACCGTGCGTGGCATCGGATACAAGCTGGGAAGCCCGGCGCCATGAGTTTGAGGACACGGCTGGTCCTGCTGATCGGCGGCTCACTGGTTCTGATCTGGTCGGTAGTGGCGATGTGGATGCTGGTCGACATTCATACCGAAATGTCGACGGCCTTGGATCAGCGTCTGGTGGCGTCCGCGCGCATGGTCGCGGGTCTGGTCAAGCAGATGAAGATCGATGCGCCCTATACGGACGACAAATACCAGCCCCTGACCATCATCGGTCGCGATGGACTCGAATGCGAAGTCAGTCAGGTGCGCGGGCAGGTCACAGTGGATCTGGCCAAAACCAAGGGCTCTCCAGAACTGAGTGGTTTGGCGCCGGGGTACGAAACGATCCGACACGGTGGACGTTACTGGCGAACGTACGTGCTGGTCGATGGTGGCTATCGGATCGCGACGGCGGACTTGCTGGATAACCGGGAGACGCTGTCCCGCGACATCACGCTCGCCGTCGCATTGCCGTTTGCATTTGCCTTGCTTGGTAGCATCGCTGTGCTTTGGTGGGGTATCTCCAAGGGACTTCACCCGCTGGAGCGCGTGCGACGCAGGCTGGCATCCATGGGGCCGGCCGAGAGCGGTCCGATCGAGATGGGCCCGGTGCCGGCCGAGCTCAAACCGTTGACGGATACGATGAACCATATGCTCGGCATGGTGAAGTCCATGGTGGATCGGGAACGCCGGTTCGTCGACGACGCGGCTCACGAACTTCGAACACCGCTAACTGGAGTGAAAACGCATCTGCAGGTGCTGCGAATCTTGTCGTGCACCCACCCTGACAGAGAGGCTGCACGACAGGCACTGGACAGCGCCGACGAAGGGGTGCGCCGACTCCACTACACATTGGAGCAGCTCTTGATACTCGCCCGTCTTGAAAATAGCGAATGCCAGTCTGGCCCGGCGTCATCGGCCGTCGGTGAGTCCGTGCGTACGACCATCGACGAAATCTCCGTGTTACCTGCGGCCAGTTCGCGCGTGGTACTTCAGTTCGATGCCCAGGAGTCGGCGCGGGTTGCGGTGCCGAGCACGATGCTGGTGATCGCGCTGCGAAATTTGCTGGAGAACGCCCTTCGGTACGCACCGGGAGAGTCGCCGATCGTGATCTCGGTCGTTTGCGACGGCGACAGCCATGTGGTGCTCACCGTAAAGGACGAAGGCCCCGGACTGACCGAGGACGAATGCCTTTTGGCGTTGCAACGGTTCTGGCGCAAGCCCGGCGCAGCGACGACAGGGAGCGGTATGGGCCTTTCGATTGTCGACGCGATCGCGCGACGTTACGGAGGATCCTTCGAATTGGGGCCGGGCAAGGACGACGTCGGTCTTGTGGCCAGCCTCAGGTTGCCGAGCACTGATGGCGTTGAAGTGCGATCGTCGCACTGATCGGGCGCGACCTGAGGCAATAGATGATTAGGGCGTCGCGAGCGTCCTGCCTTGAGCGGCAGGACGCTCTGTCAGTCGGCGACGCGGTTACCGACCGTCCCATCCCCATTTTGCGAAAATGGCCGCGCCAGCTTTCGATTTGAGGAATGTCACGAAATCCTGAGCTTCAGCCCGCGCAGTGCCCTTCTTGGTAAGAACGACGCCCGCATCACGATAAACGCGGTACGGCTCCTCGATATTCACGACTTGAGCCGCGTCGGGATTGGCGACTTGCCAAATGTTCCAGATTAGCCAGGCGTCAATGCTTTTGTCTTGGGTCCAGTCCGCGAGGGCGACAGCGCTGTTCGCGGCTTCCGGGAGCTTCAGATTCTTGCGGAAGGCGCTCAACGTTGCGATATCCCCGGTTCGGCCCGCGACGTCTTCCCAAAGCCCCACTTGGCCGGCGCCCGCCACAGCCATCACCTTGACTCCCGGCTTCAACAAATCCTTGAAGCCCATGATCTTCTTCGGGTTGCCGGGGCGCACCAGAATGGCTGCCGGACGTAGATAGAGCGGTTCCGCACTTGCCAGATCGAACGAACCGGGCAATGCGCGCGCGAAGTCGCTCATCATGTTTTCCGCGCCGCTATAGATGACGTCGGCGTCCTGCTTGGCCTGATCGACCCACTTCGGCGTGGGGCCGGCCACCACGTTGACGTCCACGTGGTGCGTCTCACTGAACACCTTGGCGGCCTCCTTCATGACGGGGGCGGGGCCGCCGGGCCCGTACACGTGGATCACTTCGGCGGCATGCGCCGTCATGCAAAGCACAGCGGCGAGCGAAGAGGCCGCGACGTAAAGACTGATTTTCGGGAAGCGATGGTTCATGGATGAGGTTTGGAAGTGTGGCTATTGGAACGAAGCATCCGTGGCGTCAACCACGCCGAACTCGGATGCGGCATTTGCTACTGCAGACAACGTTGGTGCAGCCGCGCACGACAACGCGCTCACAAACGCTGCCAATTCGGTGCGGTCCGCGGAAGTGCGCAGCGGTAAAAGCGAGCGGTCTCGCAACGGAATCGTCAACGTCATCTCTGCGAACGTTTCACCGCGTCCATATATTCCATCGCATCCCGTTCAGCTTTCAAGAAAGCTTTTCTTTAAGCCGGGAAACTTAATCTCGATCGTCTTTGCGAACCCGGGAACTGTGAATCAACGCTCAGGACCTGCCGATGCATATGTGGAGTTTGCCCGCCCGCTGCGAAGCGGTCATGCAGATCGCCGTGAAAAGGCGAGTGATCTTTTCTATCTCGCGACAAAAGAATAACTTGTTTGTCGCAGGGGCCTAAACATCCAACAATTGCTGACTGCTTTTCACAATTGACGTTCAACGCGACCGCCAATGTTTGCCGCCAGATCGCTTCTCAGAACCGCAGCGTCAAGGCCGTGATCCCGGCAACGCATGCGCAGGGAATAAGGGGAGATTGATGGGACGTTATCTGGCGCTACTCGCGGTCAACCAGTCCAGGTTTGGAATGAACAAGATCGCCCCCATCGGGACGGACACTGTACGCGCCCTGGCAGGAGACGACCAAAGCGTACTTCATCGCCAGGCACAGGACCAGGAAGATAAAGACGCCCCACTGCGTGACGACATCCGCTTTCTGGGCCGCCTGCTTGGCGACGTATTGCGCGAACAACAGGGCGACGATGCTTATCAGCTTGTCGAAACCATTCGCCAGCACGCCGTGCGTTTTCGCCGCGAAGGCGACAACAATGCCTCTGATGCGCTCGACACACTGCTGACGGACATGCCCAGCGAGCAAGCGATCTCCGTGGTGCGCGCATTCAGCTATTTCTCACATCTGGCCAACATCGCCGAGGACCGTCACCACAACCGGCGTCGTCGTGTACACGCCGTTGCGGGGAGCGGACCCCAGCCTGGCAGTCTTGCCTGCGCGTTGTCGCGAGTGATCAAGAAGCGCGGCAATTGCACCACAGACCTTCAGGCGTTCTTCTCCAGCGCCCAGATCGTGCCGGTGCTGACGGCACACCCTACCGAAGTGCAGCGAAAGAGCATTCTCGATGCGCAGCGCAAGATCGCCCACCTGCTCGCTGAGCGCGACGTTGCGCTCACTGCGCGTGAGCGATCCCGCAATACCGGGGCGATGCGGGCCCATGTCACCACGCTCTGGCAGACACGTATGCTTCGCAGTTCGCGCCTGACCGTGGCCGATGAGATCGAGAACGCGCTGTCGTACTACCGCAGCACGTTCTTGACGGAGATCCCGGCGCTGTATGCTGATGTCAGCGCCGAGCTGGCCGAGGCCGTGCCCGACGTGAAGCCCCAAGCCTTGGGCCGCTTCTTGCAGATGGGTAGCTGGATCGGCGGCGATCGCGATGGCAACCCGAACGTCAGTGCCGAGACGCTGAAACTGGCCATCACGCGTCAGGCCACAGAAATCTTCGCTTTCTATCTGGAACAGGTGCACTTGCTGGGCGCTGAGCTGTCAGTCTCGCAACTGCTCGCCGGCGCCAGCGACGCCCTGCTCACGCTGGCTCGCCGCTCGCCCGACGACTCGCCGCACCGTACTGACGAGCCGTATCGCCGCGCGCTGATCGGCGTGTATTCCCGACTCGCCGCAGCCGCTCGCGAATGGGTCGGCCACGTGCCGCATCGCGGCGCGGTTGGCGACGCCAACGCCTATCTGGACGCGAGCGAATTCGTCTCCGATCTGAATACCGTTGTCGCATCGCTCGTGGCGCATCACGGCACAGCGCTGGTCTCGCAACGCCTTGGACCGTTGGTGCGCGCGGCTGAGGTGTTCGGCTTCCATCTTGCCAGCGTCGATCTGCGCCAGAGTTCGGATATCCACGAAGCCGTGATCGAGGAGCTATTTTCCAAGGCAGGCGTGGTTCAGAACTATTCGAACCTCTCGGAAGCAGAAAAGCTCACGATTCTCACGCGCGAACTACAGAGCCCGCGCCAACTGTTCTCACCGTACCTCGATTACACGCAACGCACGCGCGACGAGCTCGCCGTGTTCGAAGCCGCCCGCGAGATCCGCGCCCGCTTTGGTTCGCGCGCTGTCCGCAACTACATCATTTCGCACACGGAGACCGTCAGCGATCTGGTCGAAGTGATGCTGCTGCAGAAGGAAACTGGCCTGATGCAGGGCGCGCTCGGGACGGCTGGTAGCGATGCACGCATCGGCGTGATGGTGATCCCGCTGTTCGAGACGATTGCCGACTTGCGCAACGCCCCGGCCATCATGCGCGAACTGTTCGACATCCCCGGAATGGCTGGGGTAATCACCGCGCAGGGCGGCGAGCAGGAAGTCATGCTCGGCTATTCGGACAGTAACAAGGACGGCGGTTTCCTGACGTCGAACTGGGAGCTGTACATGGCCGAACTGGCACTCGTGCGCCTGTTCGACGAGCGCGGCGTGCGCCTGCGCCTCTTCCACGGCCGCGGCGGCACCGTCGGTCGCGGCGGTGGCCCGACGTATCAGACCATCCTGTCGCAGCCACCGGGCACCGTGAAGGGCCAGATCCGTTTGACGGAGCAAGGTGAAATCATCTCCAGCAAGTTCGCAAACCCGGAGATCGGTCGACGCAATCTCGAGGCGATCGTCGCGGCCACGCTCGAAGCCACGCTGCTGCCGAGTCGTAATCAACCGGACGACCTGCCCGCCTTCGAAGACGTGATGCAGCAACTCTCGGACAACGCTTTTGCGTCGTATCGCGGGCTGGTGTACGAAACCCAGGGCTTTGCCGATTACTTCTTCGCAGCCACACCGATCGCCGAGATCGCCGAGCTGAACATCGGCTCGCGTCCGGCGTCGCGAAAGTTCTCCGACCCGAAGAACCGTCGCATCGAAGACCTGCGCGCGATTCCGTGGGGCTTCTCGTGGGGCCAGTGCCGCCTGCTGCTCACCGGCTGGTTCGGCTTCGGCAGTGCCGTGGCGGGTTATCTGGAAGGCGCGGCGACGGACGCCGAGCGCCAGACCCGCCTGGACATGCTGCAACGCATGCATCGTCAGTGGCCGTTCTTCGCGAACCTGCTGTCGAACATGGACATGGTGCTCTCGAAGACCGACCTCGCCGTGGCCTCACGCTACGCCGAGCTCGTGCCGGACGAGACGCTGCGTCGCACCGTGTTCGACCGCATCGTGCGCGAGTGGGAAGCCACCACGCAGGCGCTCGCTCAGATCACCGGGAATACCGAGAGACTGGCCGATAACCCGTTGCTCGCCCGCTCGATCAAGAACCGCTTCCCGTATCTCGATCCACTCAACCACTTGCAGGTCGAGCTGCTGCGCCGTCACCGTGCTGGCGCATCGGACGAGCGCGCGCGTCGCGGCATTCACCTGTCGATCAACGGCATCGCAGCCGGCCTGCGCAATACGGGCTAAACGCCTAATCGAACCTTGAGGGGACGGTATGCGCGATGCCTGGCAGTCCGCCTCGAGGTCGCACCAGATTTCACGAAGAGGATGGATATGACCCACACGACTATCAAGACTGACAATGCTCCGGCCGCCATTGGACCTTATTCGCAAGGCGTTGGACTCAGCGGCCTCGTGTTTTGCTCGGGGCAACTGCCCGTGGCGCCGGACACGGGTGAGGTTCCTGTTGGTATCGGGGCGCAGACGCACCAGAGCCTGAAAAATGTCGCCGCAGTACTCGCTGCAGGTGGTGCATCGCTCGATTCGGTCGTCAAGACGACCGTTTTCGTCAAGGATCTCGGGCAGTTCGCCGAGATGAACAAGGTGTACGCCTCGTACTTCGGGGAAAACGCACCAGCCAGATCGACCGTCGAGGTTGCGCGCTTGCCGAAGGACGTTCTCGTCGAGATTGAGGCCATTGCTTACGTCACGTCGAGGGCATAATCACGGCCGAAGAAAGGAGCGGCGGTAAGTTGCCGCTCCCATAGCTTCCGGCGGCGCATTCCGGAGGTTGCCTGCCGTCGCCTACTTGGGCGCAGCCAGGCTGATCTCGGTATTCGCGTTCTCGTACGATTCCACCGCGATCGGTTTCCCGATAACCACCGCGTACACGCCGGCGGCATTTGCCGAAACTGCGGAATCTTTTCGCAGAGGCTCATCCTTCTCGTCGCGCAGCCCCCTATCATCGTGCGTAGTATGGATTGTGGCAGTGGGTTCGTGGTTGCGTGTAATGCGTGTCGCGAAGAACGAGCTTGTTTGGCACCCGCGAGGCAAGATTGCAGAGCAAAAAAGAAAATTTCCACCTGAATCATCTCGTCCCCCGAGCCTTGCGTGCACGGCTGGGGGGACGAAACGTGTAGGGAAGTCTCGCGGGGAGCGGTCAGTAACTACTGCGCTCTCGTTTCAGAGGCTCTTTTGAGGTTGGAGTTCGGTGCTGGCTTTGAGATCGGCCAGCTTCTCATTTCTGATGTAGAAGCGATAAGCAACAGACACGACCGCTACCCACACGCCCGAGACGACGAGGGACATGCGCATATCCGGAAGCGCCGCAATGCACACCATCACTACGGCCACGAAAACGAGAACAATATAGTTTGCGTAAGGGAAGAACGGCATCTTGTACGTAAGACTATCCACCTCGTTGTTCTTGATCTTGATCTTTCGGAATTTCAGATGACTGAGGACAATGGACGTCCAAGCGCACACCAAGCCGAACACCGTCACCGACGAGAAGAGTTCAAATGCTTTCTCGGGAATCAGGAAGTTCAGGAGCACACCGGCGAACATTGCAATAAACACCAGCATAACAGCGCGAGACGGAACGTTTCGACGATTGACCGTCCCGAGGAAGGCAGGTGCATTCTTCTGCAGAGCCAGGTTGTAGAAGGTTCGACTGTTGGCAAAGACGGAGGAGTTGACTGCCGACAACACTGCAGTAGTGACCACCAAGTTCATGATCGATGCTGAGGCCGGAATGCCGATTCGGCTGAAGACCTCCACAAAGGGACTCCCTTTGGTTGTCAGTGCGGTCCACGGGAAGATTGTTACCAGAACTGCGATGGCACCGATGTAGAAGATCGCGAGACGCCAGAAGGTGGCGTTGACGGCCTTCGGCATGGTGGTCTTCACATCCTTCGCCTCCCCGGCAGCAAGCCCGAGATTCTCGACGCCGCCGAAGGCAAAGGCGACCATCACGATAGACAGTACCGTGCCAGTTAATCCCTTGGGGAAGAACCCGCCATGATCCGTCAGGTTATGAAATCCGACGGGGGTGCCGTTATTGCCGATGCCGAAAAAGATCATCGAGAGGCCAAAAATGATCATGGCGACGATCGCGGCGACCTTGATGATCGAAAACCAAAACTCGGCTTCTCCGTAGAATCTCACACCAATCATGTTGACCGCGAACATTACGGAAACGGCCGTCAATGCCGTGACCCAGATCGGGAGGTGGGGAAACCAGAATTGTGCGTAATGTCCCAAGGCGTTGAGCTCAGCGGCGCTGCCGGCCAAAAGGAAGATGAACGCATTCCAGCCGTTAAGGAAGCCGGCGAAGCGATGGATGTATCGATTTGAGTAGGAAACGTACGATCCCGATACAGGCTCCGCGACCGCCATCTCGCCGAGCGCCCTCATGATGAAGTAGATGGCCACGGCCGCGATAAGGTACGTGAGCAAAATCGCTGGACCCGCAGTCTTGATCGCCCACGAGGAGCCGTAGAAGAGGCCGGTACCGATGGACCCTCCGATGGCAATCATTTGAATGTGTCTGCTGCTGAGATCTCTCTTCAGATCTTCTTTCTCATAACCATGATTGTGGTTGTTCTCATTCATGTCTCAACTCCTGCTGGGTCTTGGTGCACGTGTTAGATGAAAATTCGCTTCTCAACAACCAGAGCTTTCTATTTCTTTTGTTCGTCAGTTTTTCTTATTTGAAAAACTGCGGGCGCAGCGATCCCGTCCTTTTGCGCCCATTGAATGGCGAAGGGTCTGGTTTTAGTGACGAACTCGCTGGTTATTTGGGTGTGTCGATCTGGCGCTTGCTGGGGGCGCTGAGTTCCTTCGATCTACGGTAAAAGCTATAGGACGGAGGGGAAGGCTTTATTTGACTGATTTGTTGCCTGACGGGATTTCCCCCTCCGTTTGTCGGTTACAGCTCGGAGATTGAGCTCAGCAGACGCTGGATGGCTTCATCCACGGTCGAACGCGGGCACCCCAGATTGACGCGCATATAGCCGTGTCCCTCCAGACCGAACTTCTGCCCCTTGTCCAACCAGAGACGAGCCTTCGTCAGCATGAATCGATTAAGCTCCTCTGCGTTCATACCCAGCTCGCGACAATCCATCCAGGCGAGATAGAGGGACTCGGTCGGCAGTACCTTGATCTTGCTCGTGGCGTTGTTAACCGAATCGGCAAAATGCTTGTGGTTTTGACGCAGGTAGACGAGCATGTCCTCGAGCCATGGCTCACCGTGAGTGTAGGCAGCTTCGGCGGCCACCATGCCGAGGACATTGACCAGCGGGAACATGTTGCGATCGTACTGACGCGCGAGCTCCGCGCGGAGCTGACGGTTAGGCACAAACAAGTTGGCGCTCTGCAGCCCGGGCAGGTTGAACGTCTTGCTCGGCGCCGTGCACGTGATGCTGTTGTGAGCAAATTCGGGGCTCAGCGACGCAAACGGAATGTGCTTCTTCGCCGGATTCAAGATGAGATCTTCGTGAATCTCGTCGGAAATAACGATAATGCCGTGTCGCAGGCAAATCTCACCCATGGCACGGAGCTCGTCTTCGGACCAGATGTTCCCGGTCGGGTTGTGCGGGTGACTCAGGATGAACAGCTTGGTATTGCTGCGGATGCTGGCTTCAAAGGTCTTCTCATTGAAGCGATACCCGTCGTCCGTGCGCTCAAGCGGCGCGAACGCGAGGTGACGGCCGTTGAGCAGCACATCGTTGTGGAAGTGCGCGTACACCGGCGGCTGAATCAGGATCGAGTCACCCGGTGCCGAAAACGCCTGAATCGCGGTTTTGAGCGTGGTAATAATGCCTGCGGATTGCAGCACCCAGTCCTTCTGCACGTCCCATCCGAAACGCTTCCGCTGCCACTCGATAACGGCATTGACATAGCTGTTGGTAGCGCCGCCGGGATATCCGAAGACCCCGTGGTCAACCGCCTCATGAAGGGCATCCAGAACTGCCGACGGTGCCTTGAAGTCCGTGTCGGCTACCCACATTGGAAGCGGGTCCGCTGCCGCTTCATCCGCAGCGAGAAGCTGGGCTGCATATGCCCACTTCATGGAGTTGGAGTTCTTTCGATCGACGACCTCATCGAAGATCGAGGTGCTGTCATTGCTTGCCATGGACGCCTTCAAGACGGCGGTGGATTGTGTCATGTCGTAGCTCCTGCATTTTTGTCCGGTGACCCTCCACTTCGGTGGATCTCGAACGGAGAGTAGCATCGACAAACTATGAACAGAAATGGTAAAATTTCATAAATCAATGACACGGAGGCATGAATGCTCGACCGTCAGTTTCTTGCCATTCTCAGAGAGGTTAATCGCATGGGGAGCGTGACGGCTGCCGCCGAACGGCTGAACGTGACCCAGTCCGCACTGTCGCATACCGTACGACGCATCGAAGAGCAATACCAGGTAAAGATCTGGATCAAGCAGGGGCGGGGGCTCCGGTTCACGCAAGCTGGCGAATATCTGCTTGATCTGGCGGAGCGATTGCTCCCGCAGCTTGATCTTGGTGAGAGGGTGCTGGCCGATTTTGCCATCGGGCGGCGAGGGCTATTGCGCGTCGGCATGGAGTGCCATCCGTGTCAGCGCTGGCTCATGCGAAAAACCACGCAATACCTGTCCGCGTGGCCGGACGTCGATTTCAACGTGAGAACAGCATTTCGCTTCGATGGGGTGGCGGCACTTCTTGGGCACGAGATCGACCTGCTCGTAACGCCCGACCCGGTGAATATGCCTGACCTCATATTCGTGCCCGCCATTGACTACGACCTCGTCTTGGTTGTTCATGAGGAGCATCCGCTGGCCGGCCGTAACTGGATCTCCCCCCAAGATCTCCAAGACGAAGTACTGATTACGGTGCCGGTGGGTATCGAGCGGCTCGACATCTTCACACAGTTTCTGATACCGGCTCAGTGCCGCCCCAAGCGACACAGGACGGCGGAGACGACAGACTTGATGCTGCGACTGGTGGCAGCCAATCGAGGCGTTTCGGTATTGCCCGACTGGCTCGTTCGGGAGGAGGGCGCCGATCTGCCGATTCGGACTGTCCAGTTGGGGAAGCGGGGGATACGGAAGAGCATCAATCTCGGCGTCCGCAAGGGCGAGGAGAGCGTCGCCTATATCGCCGGCTTCCTGGAGCTTGCCAAAGATTGAGCCGGCTCAGCCGGGGGGAGCGGGGCGCGAACGATCCGCTGATCGCTCAACGCGTATGCTCGCAGCGCTTTAGGTCTGCCTTTACACGCACATGTCGATGGCACTTCGCCCCAACCACTGGAGGGCTTCGTCGAGCGACGCCGACCACGCGTGACTGCAATTGAGTCGGATGAAGTTTCGATATCTCCGGCGCGCGGAAAAAATCGGGCCGGGAGCAATGCCGATGTCACGGTTCGCCGCGAATTCGAAGAGCTTGAACGAATCGACCGCCTCCGGCAGTTGGATCCAGAGGACGAAGCCTCCGGCCGGTCGCGAAAGACGGGTCTCGCTGGGAAAGTGGCTGGCAATCGCGCCCGACATCTGGTTCACGCGCTCCTGCAACTGTTGCCGGAGATTCCGCAAGTGTCTGTCATAGGCATTATGAAGCAGATAGTGGGCAATAGCGGCTTGTGGGGGAACCGATGTGCCCAACGTCGTGGCGAACTTTCGGTTTGCGATAGCTTCGCGGAAGCGACCCGCCGCTACCCAGCCAATCTTGAACCCTGGCGCAAGGCATTTGGTGAACGAGCCGCAGTGCAGAACCATGCCGTTTGCGTCGAAAGCCTTGGCGGCGCGGCTCTTCAGCAAATCAAACTGCAACTCAGCGTACACGTCGTTCTCCACAAGCGGCACACCGTGGCGCAAAAGCAATTTTACCAATTCGCGCTTCTTTGCCTCCGGCATGGTGAAGCCCAACGGATTCTGACAGTTCGTCATTAGCAGGCACGCCGCCACCTTGTGACGCGAAAGCGTTCGATCCAGCACGCCCAAGTCCAACCCGTCTTGCGGATCGGTGGGCATCTCAAGCGCGTTAAGGCCTAGTTGCTTGAGCAATTGCAAACCCGAGAAGAACATCGGCGAATCGATCAGAACCAGATCGCCCGGATGCGCGACAGCCTGTAGCGACAAGCTAATTGCCTCCATGCCGCCGCAAGTAATGACGATTTCGTCCATGGGCACAACGTAGCCCATCTCAAGGTAGCGCTTTGCGATGGCCCGCCTCAATGCTGGCAGCCCTAGTTGTAGATCCACCAACGTGTCGCCATAGCTGCTTTGTCGACTGGCGGCGCTCAGCGCCTTGTTCAGGCTCTGCATTGGAAAGAGTGAAGGGTCGGCGAAGGATGATCCGAGCGACGTTACCCGCGCACCGACCAGATCGCCAAGCGTTTCTCTCATTCGTTCGCGCGGATCGGAGCGAACGACGCTCGGCCGAGTCAGGCCAACACGAGGGAGCTGTGTCGATATCGGACCTCGGGCGCGCACATAGAATCCGGATTGTGGTCGGGCTTCGATCAGCCGGCGATTCTCCAGCACGGAATACGCCTGCACGACAGTGCCTTTGCTGATCTTGCGTTGCGCGGCGGCCGTTCGCACCGAGGGCAGAGGGTCACCAGGGCGTAGGGAGCCATCGGCAATCAAGTTGGCCATTTCCTCGACGATTTCCATGTACCGCGTCATACGCCCTCACGTGTGGCAAGCAAGTCGCATCAACTGTACCAGTAATTTACTCATCCATCTGTCACTGTACCAACATGCCGCTCGTTCTTAAAGTCGACCTTGTCGTTCAAACTTACAAGGAGACTTTATGGAAAACGCCCCTCATTCCATTCCGCGTCGCAGCATGCTGTTTGTCCCGGGCCTGCGCCCCGATCGCGCTCGCAAGGCACTCGCTTCGGGCGCGGACGTCGTATGCATCGATTTGGAGGATGCGGTTGCGGTCAGTCACAAGGACGATGCCCGCAACTTGACGTTGCCCCTGTTCGCCGAGCCGAATCCATCCGGCTGCGAGCGGGTGCTCCGAATCAACTCGCTGGACACGACGCACGGCTTGCGCGATGTCGAGGCAATCGCCAGTCTCGCGGACGTTCCCGAAGCCGTGATGATGACCAAGGTACGGTCGGCCGCCGAGGTAAAGCTTCTCGATGAACTTCTGCAGGGTCGTGCAGCTTCCATCAAGTTCTATGTGACGCTCGAAACCAACCAGGGCTTGGAGGACGTGTTCGATATAGCGGGCGCAAGTCCGCGCATGGCGTGTCTGCTGTTCGGCGAAGTGGATCTTTCTGCGGACCTGCGCTGCAAGCGCACTTCCCAAGCGCTGCTATACGCTCGCTCCCGGATGGCTCATGCCGCTGCCGCCTTCGAACTGGACGCGATGGATGTGCCGCACATCAATCTGGAGGACATGGATGGACTTCGGGTTGCGGCGGAGCACGCGGCCGAGCTCGGTTTCACCGGCAAGGCATGCATTCATCCAACGCAAGTTTCTGTCGTCCATGAATATTTCACGCCAAGCGCGGAAGAAGTCGCTCTCGCCGAACAAGCTGTTGCGGCCTTCAAGGAGAGCGGTTCAAGCGGGCTAGCTGTGCTCAACGGCCTGATGCTGCAAAAGCCGGTGCTTCGATCGTCGCAGCGAATTCTTGCGCTTGCACGCCAAGGTGGCTTGCTGCTCGAGGACGAGGTGAGGGCATGAGCGCGGAAGCCATCCTTTACGAGTTGGCCGCCGCGGACGACACCCGTTTCAGTCCGTTTTGCTGGCGCACGCGCTGGGGACTGCAGCACAAGGGGCTCTCCATCAAATCCGTTCAGATTGGTTTTCCGGACATCGGTGAGCTTGGCGGCCCGCGCCGCACGGTTCCGGTCATCCAAGTCGGCGATGCGTTCGTCGAGGACAGCTGGGACATCGCGGTGTTTCTGGACGAGCGCTTTCCCGATCGCGCACCTCTCCTGGGGTGTCCGCTAGGGCAGGGCGCAGCGCGCTTCGTGGAGTGCTTCACCGACAAAGTGATTCACCCGACCATGTTGCGTCTCGTATCGAGGGACGTATTCGACCGGATGAGTTCCCATGATCGCCCGTACTTCCGTCAGACCCGAGAAGTGATGCTTGGGTGCACCTTGGAGGAGGCACAGGCCACGAGAGATCAGACGGTGCACGCGTTCAGGAAGGCCATCCATCCGATTCGCCTGACGCTCAACAAACAACCGTGGCTCGCTGGCGAGGCCCCCGGCCACGCCGACTACATCGTACTTGCGGCATTCCAGTGGGGGCGTCTCGCCACCGACTTCAAGGTGCTCGAGGACGACGACCCGATCGCGAAATGGTTTCAGCGCGGGCTGGATCTTCACGATGGCTTCGGTCGCAAAGTGCATCCAGACGACGGCGGCCCCGGATTCGCAGGCGTAGACCACTGGGAGAAGCGGGCAGCATCGGCTGCATGACGGCGGCACCTGCGCAAGCCCGAAGCGGGCGTGCCAATGATTGGATTGCACACAAAAAAACGGACTTCGATTACCTGGACGGGCCGCGAAGTCCCAAATATTCGGAGACGATTTATGTTTAATACGAGTGGCCGCGGAGCTCTGGATGCTTCGCCAGGTGTTTCCCTGGAAGCATCGGCATACCGGAAAGCAACATGGCGATTGGTCCCGTTTCTGGCCATCTGCTTCATTTGCGCATACCTCGATCGAGTTAACATCAGCTTTGCGAAGTTGCAGATGCAAAGTGATCTCGGTCTCTCAGACGCAGCCTATGGTCTTGGCGCGGGTATCTTCTTCATTGGGTACTTCCTCTTTGAGATTCCCAGCAACATTATTCTCGGTCGGGTCGGCGCGCGAAAATGGATCGCCCGTATCATGATCTCCTGGGGGATCGCCTCGGCACTGATGATGTTCGTGCGTGAGGAGCGCTGGTTCTATGTCCTTCGGTTCATCGTGGGGGCGACCGAAGCCGGCTTCATGCCCGGCGTGATGCTTTATTTCACGTATTGGTTTCCCGCCAAGAAGCGCGCGCAAATCAACGCACTATTTCTAACGTCAGTGCCGCTGTCAGGTGTAGTAGGCGGGCCAATCGCAGGCTTCGTCATGACCTACTTCGACGGCGCGGGCAACCTGCCAGGCTGGCAGTGGCTGTTCTTGCTCGAAGGCCTACTTACCGTCGTGCTGGGTGTGGCCGTTTTCTTCTACCTGACGGATCGACCGTCAGATGCGAAATGGTTGTCGGCGGAGGAGCGGCAGGTGATCACCAAAAACCTGGAGCTTGAGTCGGACACGAGTCGTGAGCATCATTTCGGCAAGGCGCTGCGTCAGCCTGAGACACTGTTCCTCGCTGCCGTGTATCTGTTTGCGCTCATTGGGCTTTGGGGGCTGACGTTCTGGTTGCCTGAGTTGATCAAGCAGACCGGAGTGACAAACAAGGTGTCGATCGGGTTTCTCACGGCAATTCCTTATGCGGCAGGCTGCGTTGCCATGGTTTTGGTGGGCAGGAGCTCGGATAGAACCGGTGAACGCCGCAAGCACTTGGGATTTGCGCTCCTCGCCGCATGTTTGGGTTATGCCTTGTCGGGATGGTTTGGTAGTGTCACTAGTCTGTCGCTGCTCGCGCTTACCTTGGCAGCGATGGGGACAGTGGGTTGCCTCCCGGTGTTCTGGACACTTCCCCCGAAAGTCTTGGCGGGCCCGGCAGCCGCTGGCGGGATTGCGCTCATCAACTCGGTTGGCAATCTTAGTGGCGCAATCAGCCCGTATCTTGTCGGCAAAGTCAAAGAGTTGACCGGCAGCACTGAAACCGCGCTCTACATGATTGCGTGCAGCGTGTTGGTCGCGGCGCTGTTGGTGCTGATTGGTCTTCCAAACAAACTGGCGGCGCGTGATAGCGTGGTCCGTCTGTAGCCCAATTGCGCGGCCGTCAATTTTGTCGGCATGCGCGCGGCAGCGCGGATTGAGTCGAACTCAGCCGCTTCGTCACTGAGATGGCGCCCCCGAATCAGTCCGCTTTCCCAAGAATAGCAAAATGTTGGTACTCGTTTCTTTCATGACATGTGCTCATAGATTGATGATATTTTACCATTTTATTTCATAAATTGGCGATGCTACTCTGAACCTGATTGAGCTCTTCTCACTGAGTGAATGAGGCGAATATCAATCGCAGCAGTTATATAAAACAGGAGACATGATCATGAAGGTTAAGAAGGCCATTTTATTCACAGTTCTTTCGGTTTCTGCCGTGTGTGCAACTCTCGGAGCGCATGCGGAAGATCTGCTGAACACCGTCAAGAGCCGAGGCGAGCTGATGATCGGAATGGAAGGAACCTATCCTCCGTTCAATTTTCGCGATCAAAACGGTGAGCTGCAAGGCTTTGACGTCGATGTCGGAAAGGCGTTGGCATCAAAGCTGGGTGTCAAACCGAAGTTCTATACGGCGGAATGGTCAGGCCTGATCGGTGGCCTGCAGGCGGGGAAGTTCGATGTGGTGGTAAATCAAGTGAGTATTACGCCTCAACGCCGTCAGTCGCTCGATTTTAGCCCGCCTTACGCCTACTCGGCAGTTCAGGTGCTGCAGAAGCGTGATGACAAGCAGGAGTATCGAAGCCTTGAAGAACTCAAGGGAAAGCGCGTTGCGGTTACGTTGGGTTCGAACTTTGCTGACCTGGCCAAGTCGGTTCCCGGGATCATCGTGCAGACGTATCCTGGGATGAATGAGGCACTTGGCGATCTTGTGAGCGGCCGAGCAGACGCCTATCTGAACGACCGGCTGTTCGTTCCGTATCTCATCAAGACCGCGAATGTGCCCGTGCGCGGAGGCGGACTTCTGAAGAATACGAGCAATGAAATTGGTATTCCGTATCGGAAGGGAAATCCAGATTTTTCAGCATCGGTGAATGGAGCGATGACATCCATGAGACAAGATGGAACGCTCGCGACGATTTCGAAGAAATGGTTCGGCACGGATGTCACTCGTCCGGTTGGTAACTGACGTACGGCTCAATAGCATGAGCATGCGTTACGTTGGAGGATGAGTAGATGGAACATTTCAATCTAGTGCTCAATTCCGGGCCGGTTTTGATGATGGGCGCGCTATTGACCATCAAGTTTGCGGTCGCGGCAATGGTGCTCGGAGTCGTGGTCGGTGCCTTCGTTGCGGTGATGCGAGTCAGTGGCAATCGCGTTCTGGATCGGATTGCTCGAGCATACGTGAGCGTCATGCGTGGCACGCCGCTGTTGGTGCAAATATTTGTTGTGTACTACGGGTTGCCTGATGTCGGTATCTCGCTGTCACCAACGGCGGCGGGTATTCTGACGCTCACGTTGAACGCGGGGGCGTATCTTTCGGAGAGCATGCGCGGCGCGATTCTCGGCATCCCGCGCGGACAATGGAGTGCATCGCACAGCTTGGGACTGAACTATTTCCAGACGCTCAGGTACGTGGTTGGCCCTCAGGCGTTGCGCCTCGCGATTCCGTCCATGGGCAATACACTCATCAGCTTGATCAAAGATACCTCGCTCGTATCGGTGATCACCGTGACCGAGTTGCTTCGGTCCGCGCAGGAGGTCATCGCTACGACTTTTCAACCGTTGCCGTTGTATCTGGCGGCAGCAGCGCTTTACTGGGTATTGAGCTCGCTGCTATCGGTCGTTCAGCATCGTCTGGAAGGGCGATTCGCCTTGCAGACCCGGCACTAGGCGGCGCAGTGACCGTTGTCGATTCTTGAAAATATCAGCTGATCGGGTAACGCAACATGATTGACATCAACGATGTTTCGAAGTGGTACGGTCAATTCCGTGTTCTGGATGGCTGTACGACGGTTGTTCAGAAAGGTGAGGTTGTGGTGGTTTGCGGGCCGTCGGGCTCCGGTAAGTCGACGCTTATCAAGACAATTAATGGTCTTGAAGACTTTCAGCAAGGCTCGATAACTGTCGATGGCGTTAGCGTGGGTCATTCGAAAACGAACCTGACTTCGCTACGTGCACGTGTGGGTATGGTATTTCAACATTTCGAGCTGTTCCCGCACATGAGCATTCTGCAGAACCTCACATTGGCGCAGATCAAGGTCCTTCGTAGATCACGTGACGAAGCGGATGTGAAAGCTCAAACTTTGCTGGATCGGGTCGGGCTCAAGTCACACGCTCACAAGTTCCCTGGTCAGATGTCTGGCGGGCAGCAGCAACGTGTTGCCATCGCCCGAGCGTTGTCCATGGATCCGATGGCGATGCTCTTCGATGAGCCGACGTCAGCGCTCGATCCGGAGATGATCAATGAAGTCTTGGACGTCATGACCGAACTCGCTCAGGAGGGAATGACGATGGTGTGCGTGACCCACGAAATGGGTTTCGCCCGAAAGGTCGCGGACCGGGTCCTGTTCATGGACGGGGGCGTAATCGTGGAGGATTGTGTCAAGGACAACTTCTTCGATGCACCCCGATCGGACCGAGCCCGGGACTTTCTGGCAAAGGTCCTGCATTAACGAGGAGATTGCGTAGTCGTGTTTTTGGTCACCGGAGTGTCGCTATGGCGACACTCCGGTGGAGAGGATGTGTGAACCGCATACCCGACCCGATTGGTCTTGTCGGGAGCCGAGCCGCGAATCTCGGGTCCTGTGGGCGCTCATGACTGTCCATGAACAGCGCTACGTCCCATGCTTGCTGATCAGTCAGGCTCCCGCCCAGACCTAACGGCATGTTTTCCTTCATAAAGCCAGCCGCGTTCTGTAGCTCATGCATACCCGCGCCCCAGATAAACGACTTGGGACCCCAAAGGGGAGGGAAGACTGTTTTGCCGCCGCTTGCCTGCCCCTGTCCATCGGCGCCGTGACATAAGGCACAACGCCGCGCATAAACCTGCACGCCTCGTGTGTAGTCTGCCTTCTGTGGCGGACGCGTCAGTTTCGGATAGCCTCGCCCCGCGAGTTTTTAGCTTACGGGCGCGCCTTTGGCGAGCCAGTACGCGTAGGATTCGAGCGCAACCAACACCGGATCGCCCAAGGGCGGGGCTTTCCCGTTCATGCTATATACAAAACACCCCTGCAATCGCTCGGCAAAGGAGTTGACGTCGCCGTTCTTGCTTCGATAGGCGGGATACGAGATGTGCGCGGCCCAGAGCGGACTGGAATTCGGCATTCGTCCCGCGTCCAGATGGCAACTGGCACAGTTCAGCGAGTTGCTCACGTACTTCCCTGCGAATTTCTGAGTGTGGTTGAATATCTGCTCCCCCAGCTTGACTGACTTTTTGAATTCGTCCGTTGGCATGGCGCTTTCAGACGGCGGCGTGAAAGCTTTTTCTGCCGAACTCGTAGAGGCATTCGGCGCTGGTGCTGATGATGCGGTGTCAGTTGCCAGGGCATTTGCGATCAGGCCGGATGCCAGCACCGAAGCCAGGCCGGCGCGCATGCCAGGAGTCAGGATGGTCATCGGCTGCTCCCATTCGAGGCGCCGGTACCAGTCGAGCCGGACATACCCGCGTAGTAGTTGGCAACCGAGGTGATGTCGGTATCCGACAGCTTGGTAGCGATGGCGGGCATCAATGCCAGGGGACCTGGCGGCCGCACGGCGGTTTTCCAGGCGCGTAGCTGGCCCGCAATGTAGGCTGCCGGCTGGCCGGCGAGCGGAGGGAACTTTGTGCCTACACCCGCGCCACCCGGGCCATGACACTGCGCGCAGGCAGGCCGGATTCCCAGCGGCCGCGTGTGGGGAGCCACGCACCGGCGTCAGACGGCACAGCATTGCCCGGATCCGCAGCCTTGATCCCGGCGCGTGAGAGCAGTGCGCCGAAGTAGACGGCGACGGCCTTGCGGCTATCGGACGACATGTTTTTTGCGATGGGTCGCATGACAGGGTTCGACCGTTGCCCCGACGTGAAGTCATCAAGCTGGGTTGCAAGGTATTCGGCGCTCAGGCCTGAGAGCCGCGGAAAACCGGCAGCGGCGTTGCCTTCGCCTTTCGCCCCATGGCAGCCGATACACGCGGGCGCCCCTTGGGCCGTCCCTTTTGTTGCAACGGTTGCCCCCAGGTCTGCGCTGCGCGCGTGCGCCATGGTTGCTGTCATCATGACGCCAACCATGGCCAGGCGCGCCGCGCTAATTAAAAACCCGTGTGGAGTGACTGATTGGTCCATGTCTTTTTTGCCTCGGCACTGTTTTTTGCGTAGGCGACGATATTGGACCGCAGGGCTTTCACCTGTCGGATATCCCCGAGGCGCCCGGCGACGTCTTCCCATACGCCGTTCTGACCAGCGCCGTTGACGACCAGTATCTTCACGCCGGGCTTAAGGAGATCGGTGAATCGTCTGATCCGGGTGGGATTCCCGGGCCTTACCAACATCGCCATCGGCCGCAAGTACAGCGGCTCCGGGGCACTGGGGGAGAGTTGTTCTCCCGTCGCATCGACGAAGTCGGATATCATGGTTTCAGAGCCCCTTCTATGAGCAGGAAGTTGTCAAGGCTTTTCGCGAACTGACTCACGAATCATCGGCCAAGTCCTTCTGCGCCCGCCGGGCGAGCCAACTGGGGCAAACTTTCGCGAACCTACGCTGTTGCGGGCGTTTTGTACGGGCATGCAAATGCGTCAAAGCTGCCCGTAGCTGTGCAATCCGGAAAGAAACATGTTGACGCCGAGAAAGGCGAAGGTCGTGACAAGCAGGCCGACAAGCGCCCACCACGCCGCTGCCGTACCGCGCAGACCCTTCATCAGGCGCATGTGCAGCCATGCCGCATAGTTGAGCCAAACGATCAGAGCCCAGGTTTCCTTCGGATCCCAACTCCAGTAGCCGCCCCAGGCTTCGGCTGCCCACAGCGCACCGAGAATGGTGGCGATTGTGAAAAAGGCGAAGCCCACGGCGATGGCTTTATACATTACGTCGTCAAGTGTCGGCAGGCTCGGCAGGCGCGAGGTGAAAAATCCTGAAGTGAAGTCGCGGCCTGTTGCGATCAAGCGGACTTCCTCCCGTTCTCGTATCAGATATGCCACGGCGACCATGGAGGCCAGCGAAAAGGTGCCGTAGCCTATGAAATTCGCGGGTACGTGAATCTTCATCCACCAGCTCTGCAGCGCTGGTACCAACGGCTGAATTTCATACGCTCCCCGGGCAATGCTGTACCACAGGAGGAACCCGACCGCCGCGCTGACGACCAACAGGACAAACGGTCCCAGTGCCCGGGTGGCGTAACGTTTTTCGTAGTAGAGGTAGAACATCGCCGTGATCAGACAGAACAGGACGAACACTTCATACAAGTTCGAAATCGGGATATGACCTATGTCTGTGCCGATCAGGTAGGACTCATACCAGCGCACCATCAGGCCCGAGAATCCCATCAGAACGGCCGCCCAGCCGAGCGCGGAGCCGATGCTGGCGCTGAACGCCGAGCGCGCCAGCAGCCCACCCCAGTAAAACCCCGTGGCCAGGAAGAACAGCGCACTCATCCACAAGATCGCGGATTGACTGGAGAGAAGGTATTTCAGCAGGAAAACGTGTTCGGCTCGCGTCAGGTTCCCGTGGTAAAGCGCGAGGGCGCAGAGCGACAACACCGTAACGCCCGCCATGAGCGGGCGTATCGCACGCCAGTGCCAGCCCAACGCGGCAAACACCGGAACTGCTGCCAGCACGATCCCTTTTTCGTAGGGATCCATTGCACCGCCATAGCGGGCCAATGTGTATAGCGCTGCGCCCAGCAGCGCCATGGCGAACAGGCCGTCGACCCAGGAGCGGCGTCCCGACCCGTTGGCTTCGGAGTAGCCTTGTGAGATTTCCATGATGATCACCCTTGGGAAGACGAGGCCAGCAACGCCGGAAAGCGGCCACGCAGCCGATTGAATTCCCGTTCGAAATCGAGCGTCCTGCGTGTTGTAGACATGGCCATCAGAACGGTGGACCCGGAATCTCGGTCCTTGATCCACACCCACAGCCGGCGCTGGCGCACATAGAACATCGAGAAAATGCCCAGTACCAGGAGCACACTCCCTACGTATACGATCACCTTGCCGGGTGATCGGGTCAGTTGAAAAACGCTCGCCTGAACCTGATGAAACGCATCAAGCCGGAGGTAAACCGGCGCGCCGTAATAGAAGTTGTCCGATAGCGCATTGAGCGCACTGCGCACGAAGCGGCTGTTTTCGGGTGTCACAGCGGCAGGTGGCTGGCCTGCCTGCGCGCGGGCGATTTGCCACAACTGCCAGGCCGTGCCTTCTAGTACGCGCACCATCAGCTCGGCCGCTTTGTCCTGCGCGGCTTGCGGGAGTGTGTGTGCCACAAATTCGGCCACCGCTTGGAAACCTCCTGGCGAACCATTCCCTGCCTGGTCGGACGCCACCCCAGCGAAGATTGCCAGGGTTCGCGCGGCGCTCTGCATCAATTGGTCCTGCGTCTGCGTCGGGCTCTCGTTCGGCATAGCCGCACGTGCGAAACGGCTCGCTGCTTCGGCTCGGAACTCCGGGTTGAAGAGGGCCGCACGCAGCATCATCCATTGGTTGACGGTTCCGTCGGCGCCTGCAGGGATACGCAGATAGTGGAAGGGGCCGTCAGGCGTGTCGCGCATGCCGGAAAGAAAGACGCTTTCGCCGTCCAGTTGTACCGGCAACATGTAATTCTTGTACTCGTTCGCTTGACCACTGACGTCGCGCACTTTGTACTGGAACGATGGGCCGATGTTGCGCAGGTCCTTCGCCTCGCCGGGCCTGGCGCCCGAACCGAGTTGCCGGTTCAGGGCGGCGGGCAGGGAATTGCGCGGCAACGCGCCCGACCCCGGTTTCGCCTGCGCATTGGCGATGTTCTCCACATTGATTGGCCGGAAGTCGGTGAATTCCACTGTGTACGGTGCGTGCAGTGCCTGCGACGGGCGCACTGCGGTGCCGACCTCACCGTTCAGTCCGAATGTGGCGCCGCCCGAGCCTTGCATCGGAAAGGCCGTCACCTTGAGCTTGCTGCCGCCGTCGTCGAAGCCGGATTGGTAGATGGAGATCCCTCGGTAAACGAGCGGCTGATTGACCTTGACGATGGCCGGGATGCGCTTGCCGGTGGCATGGTCGATCACCACGATGTCGCTGGCAAAGAGCCTTGGCATCCCGGTCGAATAGTATTCGACGCGAAATTTCTTCAGCTGGATGGAAAACGGCAGATCCTGGATCAGGGAACCGTCGTTGACATCGAGGATCGCCGTGCTGACCTCACCGCCTTCAGGCACGAAGGCGTTCCCGCGGAAGGTGGGGTTCGCAAGGCTCAAGCGGTGTTCCGGACCGATCGAGTCGATGAGCGGGTTGTCCATGACCGGCGATTTGCCCAACAGCGCCATTTGCAACCGGATTATCAGGTTGCTGTCGAGCAGCCCCCCCAGGCATATGACGACAATCGCGACATGCGCGAGAACATAGCCGAGCTTGTTGGCCATGCCGGCCCTGGCTGCGATCAGTGTCGCACCCTCATGCTCCCGGATCACCAGCCGAAACCCCTGGTGACCAATGTGCTGCGACAGGCGTCTGGCTACGTCCGTGCGCGCCTGATCGGTGCCAAATTCAGCCTTATGGTGAAAGGCGTGCAGGCTCCTTTCACGAACATGATCTTTCCAGCTGCGGATATCAGTGACGATTCTCGGTGTATTGCGTATAACGCAGAGCGATGTGGATACGACCAAGAAGCCGAGGATCAGCAGAAACCACCAGGCACCGTAGACATTGAACAGCCCGAGAGCTCGAAATATTTCAGCCCAGAAGGGCCCGAACTGGTTGACATAGTTCGGGTATGGCTGGCCTTGGCTGATCACGGTGCCGATCACGCTGGCGATCGCCAGCAGGCAGAGCAGGCTGATGGCGAAGCGCATCGAACTGAGCAGCTCGAGTTCGTCGCGCAAGAAATCCCGCCGAGAATTCATGGCCATGCCCCGGATACGACCGCTCATGCAGAAACCTCGATCATTCTATTGATGCGGCAGCAGCGTTTCCGCGAGCGCGTACCGCGTTCAAATGCCTCGGGACGTAGTTCAACAGGGTGCCCGAGTACGCAACAAGTCGCCTGAAAAATGCACATAGAGCCCATTACACCTGATTGGGTGGTCTTTGCGCGGCACTAAGACACCGCTTGCTGATACACCGCTCGCTTGTCCACTTATATCTAGGACGGGATGAATCCCGCCTTTATTCCATCCTTCGTCAGTCTGGCGTTGCAACTGCGCGAGGCAGATGGAATATGCCGCCCGGCTATATGTCTACTCTTCATGCGGGATGCTCATTCCCGTGCTACGAGCAGCGAAGTTGGGTGCGAACGTTGAACTGACCGGGACTGAAAAGATGACTAGGAAGCGAGGATGGACGCTGATGTTGGGGGGCTATCATCGCGGGGGGCCGCAGCGGCGCTTGGGATTGCTGCGCGACCGGTGGGGGACCGCGAAGCGGCATATGGGCCAGCGATTGCAGGCCGTACGGACGGGAGCGTCCTGACCGGGCAAGATGCGGTGTCCCCAGGTGGCTTGATGCAATCACGTTTTCCAGACTTGAAGGGCAAGGAACAGAACCTGGCTCTATGGAAGGGCCGGGTGCTGGTGGTGAATTTCTGGGCCACGTGGTGCCCGCCGTGCCGTGCTGAAATCCCTGCGTTGATCGATGATCAGGAAAAATACGGGGCGCAGGGGCTGCAGTTCGTCGGAATCGCCGTCGACCGTGCCGAAGACATCCGGGAATTTGCGAAGGAATACGGCATCAATTTCCCCGTCCTGCACGGAGAGGCAGAAGGTATGGAGCTTGCGGCTTCGTTGGGCAACTCTGCCTACGCATTGCCTTATACCGTAGTGATTGACCGTACGGGCAAAATCACGGGTACCGCGATCGGCTTCATGGGTGACGACCGGTTCAATGCGTTGGTGCGGCCACTGCTTTGAGACGAGGGGCGGACGCGGGGCCCACTTTCCGGCCTATTGCTGTGCTTTTATCGTAAAAATTGCGGATACGTTATAGGTACATTAAAGTGTATTCGACAGGGCAGCATGAAGATCACCAAAGTTGAAATTTTCGATTGCGAGGTCAACCGAAAAGATCCATCCATGGCAAAGTTCAATCCTGTCATGGTTCGCGTTCCGATGAAGGCGTCAGCGGCATCGGTGAGGTTGGGCTTGCGTACGGTGCCGGCGCGAAAGCCGCCGTGGGAATTCTGCGTGATTTCGCGCCGTTCGTCATCGGCCGCGATCCCATGAACGTCGAGGCGTTTTGGGAACTTCTCTTCCGGACCACACAGGTGGCCCGGTCATGTATGGCGGCATGAGCGCTTACGATATTGCGCTTTGGGATATTCACAGCCGGGTAATGGGGTAACCGATTTATCAACTGCTTGGCGGAAAAGCGAACGACGATCTTCGTACTTACGCCAGTCAGCTTCAGTTCGGTTGGGGTGACGTATATGCGCAGAACGTGACGCCGGAGCAATACGCTGCCAGCGCTCGAACCGCAATCGAGGAGGACTACGACGCGGTCAAGGTGGATCCGCTCCAGATCAATCGTGAAGGCGTGAAAACCGGCGTTGCCAATATCAATCAGAAGAACTACGGCGTTTTGCGATATGACGATCTTCAGATGGGCGTCGAACGTATCGCGGCGATTCGGGAGGCGGTCGGGCCGAGTGTCGACATCATTTGCGAAATTCATTCTCTGCTTGGCACGAACTCGGCGATTCAGTTTGCGCGTGCGATTGAACCATACAACATCTTCTACTATGAAGAGCCGGTCAACCCGTTTAACGCGAAGAACTTCGAGAAGATCTCCAGCAAGACGCACATCCCGCTTGCGACCGGAGAGCGTTCATATACGCGCTGGGGATATCGAGAGCTTCTGGAAAAGCAGACATTGGCCGTTGTGCAGCCCGATCTCTGCCTCGTCGGCGGAATTACCGAGGGAAAGAAGATCTGCGATATGGCGAATATCTACGATGCCACGGTCCAAGTTCACGTTTGCGGCGGCCCGGATTCGACCGCTGCTTCGCTCCATTTCGAAGCCGTCATCCCCAACTTCATCATTCACGAGCACCACACTTACGCGCTGAAACCGTGCATACGCGAACGTTGCGTGAACGATTACCAACCGGATAACGGGCGCTTCAAGGTTCCCGATGCGCCAGGTTTGGGGCAGGCGCTCAACGAGGAAGTGGTCAAAGACTATCTGGCCTATACGATCGAGTGATCGTTCATCGCGCCGTCCCGCAACTAGCTTGATGGCAAGGTGGTCGCCACGGAACGCCTGCGGGCGCCGTGGCGACGTGCCATTTTCTTCCGCTAACGCGGCAATCGAGACGATCTGCTGCCAGTGCTGAAAAGCAAAAAATTCCGTTTCTATATACGTAATGTCGGATAGTCGACAGACAGCCACGAAACGACGCGCTAAATTGAGGTCGGTGGCCTGACACTGAAAAGCAGTCAACTTGGGGCCGCTTGACGGCGTGGTACATGCTGCCGTGCCGACCAGCCGGCACGGCGACTCATCCAGGGGAGGGGAATAATGGACGATTCTTCCGGCAAGATCAACAGACGCGTCGCTCTGAAGAATATTGCTTCGGCGACATTGGGCGCGGGTGCTGTTTTGAGTACCGGTAGCCGAGCAGAGTCCGAGTCGGAGCCGATACGTCATCGTGCGGGCTGGAAGCCGGAGCCGCCCAATCCCGCGAATCTACCCCCGAATCGCCCCGCCTGGATGATGACGCCGGGGCGGGGGCTGACCGGGTACGGTTCGCCGTCTCCCTATGAAAAAAGCGTCCTGCGAGTTCCGACAACCGTGACGGCGATTGATTTCGCGTCGTGGAATTTCACCCCCCTGCAACATCTTCACGGGATCGTAACGCCCAGCGGGCTGCATTTCGAACGCAATCACGGCGGGGTACCCGATATCGATCCATCGCAGCACAGGCTGCTGATAGAGGGTATGGTTAAGCGGCCGTTGCTCCTGACGATGGATGAGTTGATGCGCTATCCGACGGTCTCGCAAATGCACTTTATCGAGTGTTCGGGAAACACATCGAAGGAATGGCGCAAGCCGACAGGGAAAACCGTGCAGCAGACGCACGGGTTGCTCAGTTGCTCCGAATGGACCGGGGTGCGCCTGTCGACAGTGCTGGATGACGTCGGGGTCGACCCGAAAGCGACCTGGGCGCTTGCGGAGGGTGCCGACGCAGCCGCGATGGATCGCAGTATTCCCGTACGCAAGTTGTTCGACGATGCGATTCTCGCCTTTGCTCAAAATGGCGAGATGCTCCGCCCATCGCAAGGTTATCCACTGAGGCTGCTGGTGCCGGGCTACGAAGGAAACATGAATATCAAGTGGCTGCGACGCTTGAAATTCGGAACCGCACCGTCCGAGACCTACGAGGAAACCGCGTACTACACGGAATTGATGAAGGACGGAAGGGCAAAGCAGTTCAATTTTGTGATGCAGGCGAAATCGGTGATCACGTATCCTTCGGGCGACATGCAGCTCGATGGGCCGGGCTATTATGAGATCTCCGGTTTCGCTTGGTCGGGGGAGGGAAAGATTCGGCGGGTCGATGTATCGACCGACGGAGGGCGAACCTGGCATCGCGCGCAGCTTCAGGAGCCCGTGCTCACGAAGTGCCTTACCCGATTCAGATTCGACTGGGTGTGGGATGGCTCACCGGCCGTCCTTCAGAGCCGGTGTGTCGACGAAACGGGATACGAGCAGCCGACGATAAAGAGCATTATCGCTGCTCGTGGCCTCAATTCGAATTATCACTTGAACGGTATCCAAAGCTGGAAGGTCGATCGCAATGGAGGGGTGACCAATGTCCACGTTTAGTCGGTCCGCACACACGTTGCTGCTCGCCGGTGTGGTATGTGCTGGCACATCGTTGACGGCAGTTGCACAATCCACTTCGAAGCCGCCAATGGCATTTGGCCACCGGCCAAGCGCCGAACAGATTGCCGGATGGGATATTGACGTTCATCCCGATGGTAGGGGGCTGCCTGCAGGGCACGGGACGGCGGCGGAGGGGGCAAAGATTTATGCGGACCGATGTGCCGCATGCCATGGCGCAAACGCGGAGGGCGTTCCCATTGCCGGGCGAGGTGCCTTTCCGCGCCTTGTTGGAGGCATCGGCACGTTGGCTGACGATCAGCCCGTAAAAACCGTAGGCAGCTATTGGCCGTACGCGACTGTGGCGTTCGACTATATCCGGCGGGCGATGCCGTTGACCGCCCCGGGCTCGTTGACGAGCAATGAGGTGTATTCGCTCGTCGCATTCATTCTTTCCCGTAACGGGATTATCCCCGACGAGGCCGTGATGAACGAAACGTCGCTCCCTGCTGTGAAGATGCCAAACCGGAACGGTTTTTATCGCAGCGCGCAAAGCGAGAAGGTGACACGTCCGAGATCCGATAATGCCGTCGGTTTCCATTGAATCGACATTCTTGTACTCAAAAATTTCGTGCATCTCGGATATGGGCGAGACGAAAGCCACCGATACAAGATCATTGCCGCGCGTCGCGCGGCGTCCGCTGCGAGAGCAGATCAATCTGAAGCACCTTGCTGCTTTTACGCAGATCACTGTTTTTGTCAGGATCGCGGAACAGGGGAGTATGTCTGCTGCCGCCCGAGAATTGAATTTGTCACCTTCGGCCGTCAGCAAGAGCCTGGCGCAATTGGAGGAACGGCGCGGGGTGCTGCTTGTCAAGCGTACGACGCGAAGCCTGACACCGACAGATAGCGGCCGGATCATATTCGAGCGCGCGAACGACATATTGTCCGATCTGGAAACGACACTGGACGCGGCTCGGCAGACGAAGAGTCCTGAAGGAAATCTTCGGGTTACATGCTCAATGGCTTTCGGATCGAAGCAACTTACGCCAATCGTGGGCCGCTACCTGGATGGTCTCCGAACGTCAGTACATCCATTGCATTGGATGACAGGTTGTCCAACCTCGTCGAAGAAAACTATGACCTGGCGGTGCGGATAACCAGCAGAACCGATTCCGGCTACGCTGCGCGAAAACTGGCAACGATTCACTGGGTCTACTGCGCAGCACCCCATTACCTCGATTCGAACGGGGCGATTCGCAAACCGATCGACCTCATGCGGCACCGGTGCGTCGTATACCCGGCGATGACATTGAATGGTGCGTGGGGGTTCCAAGGCGAAAAAGACACGCAACAAGTCGTTGTCAAGACAGCGTTGGAATCGAATTCCAGTCTGGCATTACGTGAGGCTGCACTGCATGGTCAGGGCGTGGCATGTTTGCCGACGTATCCGGTTTCGTCCGACATCATTCAGGGTGCGCTGAGGATAGTCCTGCCCGAGTATAGATCGGCCATTACGCATACGTTGTACGCAATGTACTACCGGTCGCCGGTCGAAACACGCGAATGCGGTAGTGCGGACCTTCATTGACTTCGTGGTCGACGACATAGGCGAGGTACTCCAATGGGACAAAGCGCTGCAGCAGGCCGTCGACCTTCCGCGGTTCGAGCGCGACGCGACGTATCAGCGCTGCCGTAACGCCAACGCGAACGCGAACGCGTGAACGACACGTATCGCCGCAAGCAATGCAAGAGCCGGTGGGGCGCGGTCATGTTGCCGCGTAAGCGATGCGGCCGCTTTCGCCGAGAGCCGTCGGCGAGCAAAGCACCGGCGGAGGCACGGTGGATTTGTGAAGAAAGTTCCCAGCTGAATCGCGAAAAAGTCAATTGTTTTGAAAATTACGGCTGCGGATACTCAGGCCGTACTGTCTGGCACGGACGTCGATCGTCGGTTGGGTCATTAGCGTATTGGCCAACTTTAGAAGACCAAGTGCAAAGAAGCATCGACAACCGTTAGTTGTTCCATGTAACCGAGGAGGAGAAACTCATGTTGAAGCGAATTGCCGGCCTTGCGTTGGTTGCCACTGCGTCTGCGCTCCTGGCTGCCCCTGCCCATGCGGGGAAAACCCTCGACGCAATCAAACAGCGCGGGCAACTTGTTTGCGGCGTCAGTACCGGAGTGGCCGGCTTGTCTCAAGCCGATACCAATGGCAACTGGAGTGGCCTCGATGTAGACGTCTGCCGTGCTGTGGCCGCCGCAGTCATCGGCGACCCCAAGAAGGTCAAATATGTGCCACTGACGACGCCGCAACGCTTCACCGCGCTCCAATCGGGCGAGATCGATATGCTTTCGCGCAACACGACCTGGACGCTATCGCGCGATGCCTCGCTGGGTCTGGAGTTCACGGGCGTCACCTACTACGATGGCCAGGCCTTCATGGTCCCGGTCAAGAGCAAGATCACGAGCGCGATGCAACTCAAGGGCGCGACGGTGTGCGTGCAGGCAGGCACGACGACGGAAAAGAACCTCACCGATTTCTCGCGTGCGAACAAGCTGAACATCAAGCCGGTGGTGTTCGAAAAGACGGAGGCCGTCGATGGCGCGTACTTCGCCGGCCGCTGCGCGGCGGTCACGTCCGATGGCTCTGCCTTGGCATCGATGCGCAACAACGAGGCCAAAAATCCGCAGGACCATGAGATTCTGCCGACCCTGATCTCGAAAGAGCCTCTCGGCCCGGCGGTGCGACGTGGCGACGATGAGTGGGCTGCGATCGTCAAGTGGGTGGTCTTCGGCCTGATCGAGGCCGAAGAATACGGAATTACGCAGGGCAATGTCGACAAACTGGCCGCGGAGAGTGCCGATCCGGCCGTGATGCGCATCCTCGGCAAGACCGAGGACACCGGCAAGTGGCTTGGCGTGAACAGGGACTGGATGGTCAAGGCCGTCAAGGCGGGGGGCAACTACGGGGAGATCTTCGCGCGCAATCTCGGCCCTACGTCTGCGGTCAAGCTGCCCCGTGGTCTGAACAACCTCTGGAACAAGGGCGGCATCATGTATGCCCCCCCGATTCGCTGAGGGCGGTTGAGCATACCTGAGGAGAGAAGGAGGAAGCGGTGACAAAGCGCCCCCAGCAAACACGCCACATAGGGTGGCGCTCAAAAACCTTTCGTGGCTTGTTCTACCAAGCACTGCTTCTCTCGCTCTGCGTGGCGGGTGTCTGGTATCTCACGCACAACACCCTGCTCAACATGAGCGCCCGTGGCATCCAGAGCGGCTGGGGCTTCCTGAGAGACTCGGCGGGATTCGACATCAGCGAGTCGGCCATTCCCTACGATGCGCTCGATCCGTACTGGAAGGCGTTCCTGGTGGGTATCCTCAACACGGTGCGCGTGGCGGTGGTCGGCATCGTCGCCGCCACCGTGCTAGGCACGCTGCTCGGCGTGGGCCGCCTCTCCAGCAACGCCATCGTGCGCGGGTTCTGCTACGCCTACGTCGAGCTTTTTCGCAACGTGCCCGTTCTGCTCCAGTTGCTGATGTGGTACTTGTTTCTGACTGAGGCGCTCCCCAGCCTCGATCAGGCGATCTCGTTCGGCGGCATAGCGTTGCTGAGCAAGGACGGCCTCACACTGCCTGTCCCCGTCTGGAAGCTCGGCCATGCAACGGCTGGCATCGGCGTAGTCCTTGGGCTTATCGTGGCTGCGCTGTATCGCCGTGCGGCTCGCCGACACTTCGAGACCACGGGCAGGCAGCGCAGCATGGTCTGGCTACCGATCGTGATCGTGGCTTGCGGCGGTCTGGTCGGCTGGTTGATCGGCGGCGCGCCTTCGGCCTGGAGCATTCCCAAGGTAGATGGCATGCTGGTGCAAGGGGGCGTCCCGGTCACACCTGAGTTCCTGGGGGTATCGCTGGGGCTCGTGCTGTATACCACCGCCTTTATCGCCGAAGTCGTGCGCGCCGGCCTCAACGCCGTGGCGCACGGACAGAGCGAAGCAGCAGCGAGTCTGGGCCTGCCACGGCACCAGGCGATTCGGCTGGTTGTGCTTCCTCAGGCGATGCGCGTGATCATTCCGCCTATGACCAGCCAGTATCTCAATCTCACGAAAAACTCGTCACTGGCTGTAGCCATCGGCTATCCCGACATCGTCTCCGTCGCCAACACATCGCTCAACCAGACAGGGCGTGCCGTGGAGTGCATCGCCATCATCATGGCCGTATATCTGACGACGTCGCTGTCGACCTCCATGTTCATGAATTGGTACAACCGCCGCGCGGCGATCAAGGAGCGCTGAAATGTCGGCAACGATCTCCGATGTCTTCCAACCCATCCCACCTCGGCCGGCACCGGAGAGGATGGGAGGAGTGCTGGCCTGGATTCGACTGAATCTCTTCAGCAATGTCTGGAACTCCGTAGCGACCCTCGCCGCGCTGGCTCTGATCGCCTACGGCGCGAGCCGGCTGCTCAGCTGGGGATTGCTTAATGCAGTGTTCGCACCCAATGTGGGCCAGTGCCAGGCCGCGCGCGGCAGCGGTGCGTGCTGGGGCGTGGTGAGCGAGAAGTTCAGTTTCATCGTCTTTGGACGCTACCCGATGGCGGAGCGTTGGCGATCCTTCGCTGCGACGGCATTGCTGATCGCACTGCTGGCGGCAAGCTGCATGAGGCCATTCTGGAGGCGCTGGCTGGTTGGCGTGTGGATTGCTGTCGTGCCCATATACTTCATCCTGATGCGTGGCGGCATGTTTAGCCTGGCTGAGGTTCCGACGGACCTGTGGGGCGGCCTGCCGTTGACAGTGATGCTCGCGGCGTTCGGGATCGTTCTCGCGTTCCCTATTGCCGTGCTTGTCGCACTAGGAAGACGTTCAAAGCTGCCGGCGGTTCACTCGCTCTGCGTGGTGTATATCGAGCTGATCCGTGGTGTTCCGCTGATTTCCGTGCTGTTCATGGCGTCATTCATGTTCCCGCTGTTCCTGCCGGCCAATAAATCACCGGATGTTCTGGTGCGGGTGCTGGCCGGGATCACGCTGTTTTCCGCGGCGTACCTGGCCGAAGTGGTGCGCGGCGGTCTGCAGGCCATTCCCAAAGGACAGGTCGAGGCGGCCGACACGCTGGGACTCAGCTACTGGCAGACGCAGCGCAAGATCGTACTGCCGCAAGCGTTGACGCTGGTGGTGCCGAACATCGTGAGCAGCTTCATCGGCATCTTCAAGGACACATCGCTCGTGACCATCGTGTCGCTTTACGAGCTGACCGGCTCGATGGAGCTGGCCTTGGACTCGGACGCTGCCTGGCGACCGTTCAAGATCGAAGGCTACCTCTTCATCGTTCTCATCTATTTCCTCTTCTGCTTCTCGATGTCGCGTTACAGCCTGTGGATCGAAAAGCAAGTCAAGCGCAGCAAGGCTCGATAAACATCATGAGTGAATCCATCATCAGCTTCGATAAAGTCAACAAATGGTATGGCAACTCCTTCCACGTGTTGCGGGACATCGATCTCAAAGTGCGAGCCGGTGAGCGTATCGTAGTGTGTGGTCCCTCGGGGTCCGGCAAGAGCACGTTGATCCGTTGCGTCAACCGACTGGAAGAGCATCAGGAAGGCGTCATTCGTGTCGACGGCGTGGAGCTGTCGGACAACAGCAAGGCCATCGAGTTGGTGCGCAGGCAGGTCGGCATGGTGTTCCAGCAGTTCAACCTGTTCCCGCATCTGACCGTGCTCGAAAACCTTACGCTGGCACCGATGTGGGTGATGAAAATGCCCAAGGCCGAGGCCGAAGAGCGGGCGATGCAGCAGCTCAAGCGCGTGCGCATTGCCGAGCAGGCGGGAAAATATCCCCTGCAGTTATCGGGCGGCCAGCAGCAGCGCGTAGCCATCGCGCGTGCGCTCTGCCTGAAACCCAAGATCATGTTGTTCGACGAGCCGACTTCCGCGCTCGATCCGGAAATGATCAAGGAAGTGCTCGACGTGATGACCGAACTGGCTCAGCAGGGCATCACGATGCTGTGCGTGACGCATGAAATGGGCTTTGCCAAGGCGGTCGCTGACCGAGTGATCTTCATGGACCAAGGGCAGATCGTCGAGCAGAACTCACCAGGCGAGTTCTTCAACAACCCACGCAATGAGCGTAGCAGGGACTTCCTGTCAAAGATTCTCGGTCATTGAAACGGTATACGACGGTGTGAACGTGAAGGGAACGAACTTCACCACCTCAGCGTCACTCCGTGCTCAGGAGAATTGATGTGACGCAGCAGCTTCGCACTCACAGTGCCCATTGGGGGGCGTTCCACGCTGGTATGGAGGATGGGCGGCTGGTCGTCCGGCCACATCCTGGCGACCCCGACCCCAACCCTCTGATCGACAACTTCCCGGACGCGCTGCGTCACCCGGTGAGGATTGCCGCGCCTGCCATTCGTCGCGGCTGGCTCGAACGAGGGCCAGGCGCGGACGACATGCGTGGCCGTGATGAGTATGTGCAGGTCAGCTGGGACCAGGCGCTGGACCTGCTCGCCCGTGAGTTGCAGCGCGTGCGTGGCGCGCATGGTCCACGCGCTGTCTTCGGCGGATCCTATGGCTGGTCAAGCGCTGGTCGGTTCCACCACGCACAGAGCCAGATTCACCGGTTCCTGAACGCGGCCATGGGCGGCTACGTCAGATCTGTGAATTCCTATAGCGCGGGCTGCGCGGAGGTTCTGATACCGCACATCCTCGGGTCTTACGAGAAGGCTGTGCGCCGGAACGTTACCTGGGAGCAGGTCGCGTGCCACACGGAAGTCGTGCTGGCGTTCGGCGGGATGGCGCTGAAGAACGCCCGCGTAGCTGGCGGCGGCGTCAGCCGACACGTCGAGCGTGGAGCCATGCGCGAAGCGACCGGGCGAGGTTGCCGCTTTGTCTGCATTTCGCCCCTGCGTTCCGATCTGTCCGAGGAGGCCGTCGCCGACTAAATGCCGGTCACACCTGGAACCGATGTCGCTCTTATGTTGGGTTTGGCGCATACGCTGGTCAGCGACGGCTCGCATGACTGTGAGTTCCTCGCGCGTTACTGCAGCGGCTGGGAAGAATTCGAGGCCTACCTGACGGGCGGCGAGGATGGCGTGGCAAAAGATGCCGAATGGGCCGCCAGCATTTGCGGCGTTCCTGCAGCAGGGATTCAATCCCTCGCCAGGTCCTTGCCTGGGCGGCGCGTGCTGGTCACGGTGTCGCACTCCCTGCGGCGGGCCGAGCATGGTGAACAGCCGGTCTGGATGGGGGCAGGTCACTGAGACAACCTCCCCTGAACTGCCTGTCCTGCAATATCAGGGGCAGGTCGTTGACACCGTAATCACGCGCTCGATGCCGCCGTGGGGCGGCGCGAGAAATAGGTGCAAGCGCGAGGCACTTGCCCGCAGCGAATCAATTGCGGCCGGCCATCACGCCGCCGTCCACGTCCCAGATCGAGCCGGTGACCCAGCTCGCCTTGTCCGAGAGCAGGAAGGTGACGACTTCGGCGACATCCTGCGAGGTACCGATACGGCCGATCGGGTGGAAGCCGTTGAATCCTTGCAGCGCACTGTGCACCTCGGCCTTCGGGATGAAGCCCTCGTAGATCGGGGTCTGGACCACCGCCGGTGACACTGCGTTGACGCGGATGTGTTTCGGAGCCAGCTCCATCGCCAGGTGTTGGGTCAGCGAATGCAGACCGGCCTTGGCCATCGAGTAAGCCGAAGACGGTGTGGCCGCAATGGCCTGCTTCGCCCACATCGAACCGATGTTGACGATCGCGCCTGGGCGACCCTTGGCGACGAGATTGGCGGCGACCTTCTGCGTGATGAAGAAGAACGCTTTGTTCAGCTTCATGTACTGGTCGTAGTCCAATTCCTGATGTTCCAGGAAGGGCTTCGGGAAGAAAATCCCTGCCGCATTGACCAGCAGGTCGATGTCCGAATGCTGCTCGTCGATGACCTTGAGCAGCGCAGCCAACCCTTCGTCGCTGGACAGATCCGCGGCCAGTGCCGCGACTTGGCCCAGTGCGGCCAGTTCGTTGCGCGCCTCTTCGGTCTTGTCCGCGCGGTGGCCCACGAGCACTGCGCTACCGCCTTCGGCGACGACCATTCGGGCAGTCTCCAGTCCCATGCCGCTGGTGCCACCGACGACTAGCAGCTTCTTGCCTTTGAATTGAATACTCATTGTGAAATCTCTCAAGATTGGAAGAAAATCTATTCAACTAAAGCCCGCTTCGATCGGAGTGATTAGATATCGATCAAAAGCGGCCATACCAAATAATGAGAATTTTTGTGCAATATCTTTCCGAAGACAAATGAGATAAAGTGTCTATCATTAAAAGAAAAACTTTATCGATGGGGCCGCCGACTCCTTGACTTGTCGGAACCGACTCACGCCATCGTCTAGCGAGTTTCACAACGGCTACCGAGGGGCCTTTGCGTCGTACCGCATGAAGCCGTAACGCTCGAAGATACGAAAGGCCGACGGCGATCGAATGAATGCGAGCCACTTTCGGGCCGCTGCCGGGTGGGGCGCGCCCCGCACCATGGCGCCCGCGTAGATTGCGGTGGTGTTCTCCGCGTCCGGAATGTCGACATGATTCAACGGATGGCCGGCTTGCTCCTGAAAGATCGCCTCGGACTTCCAGACCACGCCCGCATCGGCGTCGCCGTGCATCAGGAAAAGCGCCGTCTGCCGGTGGTGGATATGCGTGAGGACGGTGACGCCGCTTTTGACCTTGTCAACGTAGACGGCTTTCGAAAGGGGGGCACCGCCCACCTTTTCGAGTGATGCCTTAATCTGACGCGCCACACCCTCAAACTCGGGATTGGGCATCGCAAGGCGCAAATCGGACCGCCCCAGGTCGGACAACGAGGTCACCTGTTTGGGGTTTCCCTGCGGAACGAGAATCGCAAGCTTGTTCGTCACATAGGGCACGGCAGGTCCCGTAAGAGTGCCGTCTGCGATCAGTCCTTCGACTTTTTTCAATCCCGCGAAATATGCGTCCGGTTTGACAGTCCAGGTCATGTTGCCGACAGTGATTGTGCCGCCCGCCTTGATCTGCTTGACAAGGAGGCCTGGCGGAATCGTTTCCCAGAAGATTCGGCCCCGGTACTCCGGATTTTCCTTCTCGAAACGCTCAACAAGCGGCGCCATGGCGAAGAAATAGTTTCCCCCTACAAAAAGGACGAGCTTTGGTGCCGAAAGGTCGCCGTGAAAATCAGCCAACACGTCGGCTTCCGGCACCGTGAACTCGAACCCTCGGTTCAATGCGTCGTTGTTGCGACCGTTTTGCCAGGGAGGGAAGACGCTTTCTTGAGCGCTTGGGGCCGATGTGGCGAAAGCAGCTGCCTGGATACCGCAGAGAAGGAAGAACGCCACGCTGCGCCAGTGGTTCATCCGAGTTGTCCGGGGCTGGGTCATGATCGGCTCCTATTTCGAGTACTGGAATCCCACACTTTGTAATTCGAGTTGAGTGGCGACGGCGCCGGGCACCACTATCGCCTCCGGGATGACGTGGTTGGTCAGCTCGGCTGCCAACGCGGTGACCGGGAGTTTGTCGGGATTGTTCCCGCTGGCAATCAGTTTTTCTGCCAGCTCCCAGAGGGCGTTATGGCACGAGATGAAGACGACGCCTCTGCGAAGCAACGCGGCAATGCTGTTGTCGCGGGAAGAGAATGCTCCCTCATTGTTTTCATAGTCGTGAGGATCCATCGCGCCACTGGGCGTCTCGAGCAGCAGCGTGTTGGTTTGAAACTTGCCGGAGGTTAACTTTGCTATCCCGTACTTATCCCATATGGCCTGATCCAACAACGCCAAGTTGGCCGTACCATGTGTCGAGGACACAACCAGGAATTCGGGGTGCTTGAAGGACCAGATCTGAGCATTCAATGAATTTCGCATCAGGTTGAGCCATGGTCCCCCGATATCGACGTTGTCCCATACCTGTCGCCGGCTGCTCCGGTACGTGAGCACCTCGGTGAGCGCCTCGTGGTCCCATTGATCGGGGCTTTGCAAGATCATCGGTACCGTTTTTAAGTCCCTGCGGCGGGGTGCTGCGGCCAGCCGGTGCATAAGTTGACGTAAGCTGCCGGCTCCATTGGGCAGGAGCGATGCGGCGTCGGCCGACTTTGCTTCGGATTGGCCGCTTACGCTGAGAATTGCGGCGCCTGCTGCGACACCGAACGTTCTAAGGGCAGCGCGTCGGTCTTCCTTGATAGCCATGACTTGGTCTCCTTCAGGTGTGAATATGGTTGGTCTACTGCTTTGTGAGCAGGTCACCGGGCAGGGACGAAATGTAAGCGGCGATACTCTTCAGCTCGCTCAAAGTGAACGAGCGTGGCTTGCCGCTTGCGTCCCTGATCCCGGGGTTCTGCATAACCTGGGCTTTCATGATTGCGTTGGAACGGCCCACGATGATCCCGGCATCGGTCCGATACGCACGAAGTGCGGAATAGAGGTAGTCGGCATACTGGCCCGCAATTTTCGGATAGTCGGGGCTGACGGGCTTGTTAAGCCCCGCGCCGTGACACGCAGCGCAGTTGCCCGCTTCTACGAGCGCCTTGCCATTCAGGATATCGGCGGCTTCAACGCTTGAGGTCACCATCATTGCTGCGGCGATTGCCGCAATTTCCTTTCTCATGAGTTCTCCTGTCCAGCCGATGCCATGATCACTTCAGCGTCGAGCTCTTGCTGCCTGCCGTCTGCGCGGCGTAGTACGCGGCGACATCGGCGATGTCTTGTTCGCTCAAGCTCGCCGCAATGGCGTGCATGGTCTGGAAGCGGCGATCTCCGCTCGCATATGCCTTCAGCGATTTCTCCACGTATGTGACGTTCTGCCCACCCAGCTTTGGCGCGTGGTACACCTCTGGATATGCCGTCCGGTAACCTGGAATGCCATGGCAGCCGATACACATCGCCACCTTGGTCTTGCCCGCTTCGGCATTGCCTGTAAGCTCGCCGGCATGCGCGCCTGGCATGCCGAGCGCCAGCATCCCCAATGTCAGCGCGTATCGCTTGTTTGCCTTCAAGGGAGTCTCCTATCGTTAATCACAGCCAGTACACCACGACATACAAGCCCAGCCAAACAACATCGACGAAGTGCCAATACCAGGCGGCACCTTCAAAACCGAAGTGATGTTCCGGCGTGAAGTGCCCCTTGAGAATGCGAATCAGGATCACGCTCAGCATGGTTGCGCCCATCATCACGTGGAACCCGTGGAATCCGGTCAGCAGGAAGAACGTAGAGCCATACATGCCCGAAGTCAGCTTCAGGTTCAGTTCCTGATAGGCATGGAAATATTCGAAGGACTGGAAGCCAAGGAAGATGAAGCCAAGTGCAATCGTCAGGAAAAGCCAGAACGCTGCCCGGGCACGGTGAGCTGCGCGTAGCGCGTGATGGGCGATCGTCAGTGTCACACCGGAGGTGAGCAACACTGCCGTGTTGAGCGTGGGAATCGGCCACGGGCCCATCGGCTTGAACGTTTCGACGAGGCCTGCCGGTCCTGCGTTCGGCCACGTGGCGGTGAACCCCGGCCACAAGAGCTTGCTGTCCAGACTGCCGAGTTCAGGCGTCGCAAGGGTGCGCGCGTAAAACAGCGCGCCGAAAAACGCTCCGAAAAACATGATTTCGGAAAAGATGAACCAACTCATGCTCCAGCGGTACGAACGGTCGATGTTACGACCGTAGCGGCCGCCCTCCGACTCGCCGATCGCATCACCAAACCAACCACGCAGCACAGTCAACAGCCACAGCAGCCCAAGCGCAAGCGTCCAGTGCGCCCAAGGCAAGCCATTGATCCATGCCGCGGCGGAAGCCACGATTACAAGCAGGCCCGCGCTGGCCATTGCTGGATGGCGTGACGGGGCAGGCACAAAATAGCCGGGTGACGTTTGACGGGAAGCACTCACTTTTGTTTCTCCAGTTTAAAGGCGGATGTCTGAGTGATGCCGTGTTTGGAACTGATCAGCCTTATTCAATTGCACCCGCGGCCTCACCTGGACTCGGTGCCAACTTTCGGCGCGGTTCCGAGGTCAAAGAAGGTGTATGACAGCGTGATCGTATTCACGTCCTTCGGTAGCTTCGGGTCCACCACGAAAACCACCGGAAATTCCTTGGCCTCCTTGGCCTGGAGTGTCTGCTCTGTAAAGCAGAAACACTCGATCTTGTTGAAATAGCTGGCCGCCAGTGCCGGTACGTAGCTCGGGATGGCCTGCGCGCGCACTTGATATGGCTTCTCGTTGGCCACCTCGTAGTTGATCGTCGCCATCTGCCCTGGATGTACCTGCATGCTGCTGTGCTCCGGCTGGAACCGCAGCGGACCGCGCCCGTTGGCGTCGAACTCGATCGTGATGGTGCGGCTTTTGTCGACCTGCGTATTGCGCGCGATGATTGCGCTCTCGCGATCGCCCAACTGGTTGATGCCGGCGAACTCACAGAACGCGTTGTAGAACGGCACCATCGCGTAGCCGAAGGCGAACATTGCGGCCACCAGCAGCAACAGCTTGCTCAAGGTGCGGAGGTTGAATCGTCGTATTCGGCTCATTGCGGTTCTTCCAAAGAGTGCCGGGAGCACATGCTGCCGGCCTACATCCCCATGAGCTTGGTCTTGACCATCACGCCGAAAAAGAAGGCCGCCGCGATCGCGGCGAAGATCAGTCCCGTGCGCAGGTTGCGCCTGCGTATTGCAGAAGCTGTGGCGGCGGCGGACGACGGGCTTTTTCCCTGGAGCGAAGGCATTTCAGGTTCCGTTGTTAAAGGAGATGGCGCCGTAGTGCCATCTCGTCGTTGCGAACTGCTTGATGTGGACGACGTGCGCGATCCGCGCGGGCGAGCTACTGGCTCAATGGATCTTCGGCGGCGTTTCGAAGGTGTGGAATGGCGCCGGGCTCGGCACAGTCCACTCGAGGCCTTCGGCGCCATCCCACGGCTTGGCTTCGGCCGGCTTGCCGCCGCGATACGACGGCAGCGCCACGAAGAACAGGAAGTACACCTGCATCAGGCCGAAGCCCAGCGCGCCGATCGACGCGATCTGGTTGAAGTCGGTGAACTGCGCCGGGTAGTCGGCGTAGCGTCGCGGCATGCCGGCCAGACCCAGGAAGTGCATCGGGAAGAAAGTGACATTGAACGTGATCAGCGAGCCCCAGAAGTGGAACTTGCCGCGCCACTCGTTATACATGTAGCCCGACCACTTCGGCACCCAGTAATAGAAACCTGAGAACAGCGCGAACAGGGAACCCGCGACCAACACGTAATGGAA
>NZ_CABPRZ010000008.1 GCF_902459695.1 Pandoraea terrae | reverse complement strand
GACGGACTGGCACCGGCTGTTGCGGAAGAAAAACTTAACGCAGTGTCCGGGATGAGTTGACCACTACACAGAGCCGCGTGCGGCCCGTCCACAAGCGGCCCATGCTCCCGCCCACCGCATGGATCAGGATGAGCGGCCGCTGGCTTGAGCACGCCGGCTTCAAGCCCGAGGATCGCGTCAAGGTCGACGTGCAGGAGGGCCGGCTCGTTATCACGGTGGTCTGATCCCAACGGTGCAATCCCGGGGATTCCGCCGCGTCGCCCGCTCCGAAGCTACTCTTCGTAGTGGTAGCACCGCGGGATTTTGTAGCCCTCCGGGAACTTCGGCCAGTTGAAGCGCGCGTCGAGGCTCGCTTTGTTCAAGTCGTGGCGTAGAGCATCGAAGAAACTCATCAGGTTGTGGGCATAACCACAAGCTCTAATCAGTCCAGCGCAAGCCGTCAGCTTGTCTCCTTGAGCAAGGGCTTTTTCGTATAGATCGAGCGCAGATTGCAATCGGGCAGCATCGTCATTAAATGACTCATCCAAATCCCCCCAGAATGGCAGGCGCCACTCCATATCGTCCTGCTCATCGAACGCTTCCAGATCATCACTCGTCAAACCATTTTCTTTCGCCAAGGCCACGAGCAAGCCTCCAACTCGATTGAATTCCATTTCTTACCTCAGCTTAAGTTTTCGCTTCTGCTCTCTGCCAACCTGCGTCTTGGCCTCGTTGATCGTTCCATCCAAGTTTAGAGCCCACTTGAAGTTGTTATTCCCATCAAACACTTCCAAGTGATTTTTGTGAGCGGCATCGAGTGCTTTGCGGAAGTCACCCAGTTCGGCAAGATAATTGCCGAACTCGCCCTGGCAGGCTTGCGGGTCGATCGCGCACGTGGCGACGACCTTTTCCTGCTTCTCTCTGCTGAGATTCCGATATCTGTCGCGCACCGATTCGCACGACTTGGTTTTCTCGCAACCCCGGGCTTCCTGGATCAGCGACTTGAATTCGCTAAGCTTCAGCGCGTTATTTTCTGTTTCTATTTTTGCGCCGGTGGTTGCAGTCGCCACATCCTTGCCGGAGCCCGTTGCGCCGGCAATCCCCGCGACGATCGACGTCACCAGATTCGTGCGCGCCTGCTTTTCCTCCGCGCTCAGGTCTTGCCCCGATGTCCCGCCTGCCTTGTCGAGCAGGTTGTTCAGCACCACGCTCGCCGATCCGCCCAGCGCACCCGCCCCGCAGTCCCCGCCCGACGCTATCGCCCCGGCACACCCCACGATGCCCTGCAGGGCCGCCCGCGCCGTCTCGCTCTTCATCTCATCGGCAATCGCCTTGACCTTTTCGGCGCCCAGGCTCTGGATGTAGTTGATCGTGGCCTTTGTCACCAGATCGCCCATGCCGCCGGTCACGTTACCGCCTGAGGCAACCGTGATCGCCGTGACGATCCGGCCATACTCGCCGCCCGGGCCCCACTTCTGCGCTTCGATCAACTGCGCATCGAGCTGCGCCCGTTTTGCCGGATCGGCTTCCGCGTCGCGCGCCTTCTCCAGCGCATCGGCCTCCTTTGCGCGGTTGTTCACAAACACGCCCACCTCCCGCTGCAGCGCCTCCACGATCTCGAAGCCGGCCCGGATCTCCCCCTCATTAAAGATCTTGCCGATGTTGCGTCACCATCTCCAATTTAATGTGCTTTGCCAGCATCATTACTGTCGCCCCATACACTGGCTCAATCTCACAAAAACTGAGTTCATTTCGCCGTATCGCGTCTAGCTTCGCTTGGAGAACCGACCACTCTTTGTCAAATCCCTCCGAATCTCCATCACGTAAAAGGTAGTAGATACGTTGCGCAACTCGTTCGGTAATTGAAGTCGACGCATCAACTTGCCAAACTCGATCTACGATGTTCGTTAACCTCATCTCCTCGACGAGAACGTCATCAACACCCTCCGCCAATATCAACCAATCATTGCGATTTGAATCCCTGATCTTTATCTCCACACATTTCTTATCTGCGAAGACCAAAATTCCAGTGATTTCGGCCTCAACCAAGTGGCTCCATGCATTCATTCTTTCGCTCCTGGTGTTTGAGGGAATATAACTGGGGAAACATCGCGTCCAGGATGCTCGCGCCTTCCGTCCGGCCATTCGTGAACGTGTGGTCTATCGTAGCCCTGATGTGGTTTATCTATATCAATCTCTGGCTTTCCATCCGGGCCGTATTTTCGAGAACGACGCTCACCATCGATCCAACTACCCGGAGAGCCTCGGTCAGGAACATCTTTGATCTTTGGATTCCGCTTGTTTCCATCTTCCTGACTGCGGTCGCTATCATCGCCGGAAACCATATTCGCGACCGCATCCCGGATACGATCAACAATCCCCGTACCCGATTCTGGCTGCCGAATTCCGTCTGCTTGGAGAGTAGGGTCGAGTTCCGTGATCGGATCGGCAGTCACATTGTCGCCCTTTTTCGGCTCGAACTTCTCGAATCCTGGGATCTTGAATGGCGGTAGTACACCGCCTGACTGCGGCGGAGTGGGTGGCAGCATGATCCCAACGGCATTGTTCTCAGCCTCGGTCTTCGCCCCGGTCGACGTCGTGCCGACATCGCCGCCAGCGCCGGCTGCTACACCCGCCACGATCGACGTGATCAGGTTCACGCGCGCTTCGCGCTCTTGCTGCGAGAGCTTCTGTCCAGGATTGTCGTCCTTCGCCAGCAGGCTACCCAGGAGCGACCCCGCTGCCCCGCCCATCGCGCCGGCGCCACAATTCCCGCTTGAGGCTGCACCGCCCGCGCAGCCCACGATCGCATGCAGTGCCGCCTTCGAGGCCGGATCGAGGTTTTCTCCGAGTGCCTTGACCTGCTGCGCACCGAGGCCCTGCAGGTAGTTGACCGTGGCAGCCTGCGCCATTTCGGCCGCACTGCCCGTCACATTGCCGCCCGCAGCCGCCGTGATGGCACTTGCGATTCGCCGGTAGTCGCCACCCGGGCCCCACTTCTGCGCCTCGACCAACCGTGCATCGAGCTGCGCGCGCCTTGCCGGGTCGGTTTCCGCGTCGCGCGCCTTCTCCAGATCATCTGCCTCCTTTGCGCGGTTGTTCACGAACACGCCCACCTCGCGCTGCAGCGCCTCCACGATCTCGAACCCCGCCTTGATCTCCTGCTCGTTAAAGATCTTGCCGAGCGCGTTACTGCCGTCGCGCTCCGACGACACCTCGCGGTTCGTCTCGGCGATGGTCTCTCGCGCCGTCTTGCCGGTGATGGCCTGCTGCTTCTCCCCGTCCGTGATCTCGATCACGCCGGCGCTGATGCCGCTGCGGGTCGTGCTGGTGGCGCTGCCCCCCGCCGCCACGATCATCGGCGGGGTCACCGACATGCCCCCCGACGCGCCCCCTGACGTGCCAGCTGAGGCCGGCGCCTCGTGCCCCGGCACCACGCTCGCGCCGGTCGTCGCCTGCCCCGCCTGATCCGTGCCGACCCTGGCGTCGCTGCCGCCCGAACTGAAGCCGCCGCCGATGCTCACACCGAACGCGTCGTACTCGGCCCGGTTCTCGAGGTCGCGCTGCGTCAGGGTGCCCGTCTTCAGGCGATTTGCGCCCGCCTCGGCCGCTTGGTCGGTCGAGGCGATCACCGCGCCCACCAGATCGGTGTTGCCTTTGACTTCCACGTCGAAGCCGCCGTCGCCCGCCAGGATGCCCGACTGTTGCTGCACGCTCGCGTAGTCGCTCCTGATCTGCTGGTGGCTCGCGTTGATCGCACCGGACACCGTGCCTAGCCCGGCCGTGATGCTGCCGGCCAGCGACTGGTCGCGGCTGTGGTAGTTGTCCCGGTCCTGCAAGCTCTCGAGCTTCAGGTCGCCGCCGACCTTCGCCGCAACCGACTCGCCGCGCACCTGCGCACCGCGCAGCGTGGTGTCGCCGCCGGATTCCATCGTCAGGTGCTTGCCTGCCGTGACATGCGTGGTGGTCCAGGTCTGCGCGTCGCCCTCGGCCTTGCCGCGCGAGACGCTCGCATTGGCCGTGACGCCCACCGAGGTTTTGGTGCCAATGCTCACGCCTACGCCGATGCCGCCGCTTGCGCCACGGCTCCTGCGGCGCGTGCTCGAGGTGTTCTCGGCGGCCACCAGCTCGATGGCGCCGTCAGCCGCCAGCGTCACGTCGCCGCCCGCCTCGAGGTCGCTGCCGCGCACCGTCAGCGTCGATTGGTCGCCGGATGGGACACCATCGTGGTCACCATCACGGTCACCACCCGCCGTGGCCCGGACCCTGATGTCGCCCCCGGCTGCCACCGACGAACCGCGCGCACTCGTGCTCGTCTGTGTCTCGCGACTGGTCTGGCGCGAGCCGCCCACCGTGACCGAGACGTTGATGCCGCCCAATGCGCTCGGATCCTTCGTCACCGCGTCGTAGGCGTTCTTGCCGGCCAGGCCCGCCGTCGCACCCGCCAGCGCCTGCAGCCGTCCGTCACTGGTCTTGCCTGCCGCCTTGGCCATCTGGCCGGCCGTCTGCGCGGCGGCCAGCACCGGGCTCGACACCGCGACCGTCACGCCCGACTGGCGCACATCAAACTCGTGCTCGCTGTGCGCCGTGTCGGTCGACTCGACGATCGCCACGCGTTTGCCCGCGATATCCACGTCGCCCGCGCGCGCCACCACCTGGCTGCCCGCCTGGCGGTACTGCTCGCCCGCGACGAGCGTCACCTCCCCCGTGACCGAGCCGAGCACGCTGCCGGTGTGCGAGCTCTCGCTGCGCCGCGTAATCTCTTTCTCCGCGCGCCGCCCGATCGTCACACTCCCTCCGCCGTTGCCGAACACACCGGAGGTCGTCTCGTGCCGGTACTCCGACGCGGCGTGCCGGTTCTCCGCGCCCGCGATCTCGAGGTCGCGCCCCGCTTTGACCGTGACGTCGCCCTCGCCCACCACGTTCGAGCCCGTGACGCGCACGTCGCGCGCGGCGCCCACTTCGACGGCGTTGCCCGAGACCGTGCTGCCCTGCGCGAGCACGTCATGCGCGTCGCGCTGCGTCTCTTTGGTGCTGCGCGAGAGCACGCCCGAGCGCGTATCGTGGCTCCACTGCGAGGTGTCGTGACGCTCCTCGACGCCCTCGATGCGCACGTCGCCCGCGGCGATCATGCGCACCGTGCCCGGCCGCGCGGGGTTGCCAGCGGGGTTGCCAGCATCGTTGCCGGCAGCGTGGCCCGTCGCGTGGTTGCGCACGGCTGTGGCTGTCGGCGCCGCGGTAGCACCGTCGCTGCGCCGCGCATCGGCCGCGCCTGCCTGCCGGCCCGCGTTGACGTACGAGCCCTGCACCTTGACATCGCCGCGTCGGGGCGCCGCCTCGCCGCCGCTGCTGTCGGCGTCGACGTAGGCCGTCACGCCCAGCGTGTCGAGCACCTGCGCAACGGCCTGCCCCTGGCCAGCGCCGAAGCGGATGTCGCCACCGGCCTGCACCTCGCTGCCGCGCACCGTCTCGTGATACGCATCGGTGGTGTGTTTGAGCGTGCCGCCGAACGACTTGCCCTCGAAGCGGTGCGTGTCCTTGACCGCACCGACCGTGACGTCGCCCGCCGCCGCGACGGTCGTGTCGCCACCCGACGCGATCGTCGAGCCCAGCACTGCAGCGTCACGGCCCGCCACTACCGTCACGCTGCCCTGTGCGTCGATCGACGTGCCCAGATGCTCGCGCCGCTCGGTCCAGCCGGTGGCATCAACTACGCCACCTGCGCCATCGCCACGGCTGCCGAACTCGCGCTCCAGCGCCGTGGCGCCGATCGCCACGTCGCGGCCCGCCGCAATTTGCGCGTCGCCGCCGGCGCTCACCTGCGCGCCTTCGAGCTTCGCATCGCGCTGCGCCACCACGCGCAACGCTTCGTCCGCGTGGATTGCGCCCTGCGCGTCGACGAGCGTGTTTGACACCGTATTGGTCTGCCCTGCGCGCCCGGATGCCTGCTCGATGCGGCGCGTCTTTGAGCCGACCACCACATCCCGGCCCGCGCGGATGTCGACACCGCGGCCCGCGATCTCGCCGCCGAGGTTCACCACGTCCCGCTCGGCGCGCACCCCCACGTTGCCCCGCACGCCCTGGCCCCCACGATCGCCCTGCTCGTCCTGAGACGCGGGCGCGCCCACGGATGCGATCGCGCCCGTGTTCACCACATCGCGCGCGGCGACGTGCACATCCGCATCGCTCACGATCCGGCCGCTGTTGGTCAGCGTGTCGCGCGCCTCGATCAGCACGTCGCTGCCGGCCACCACGGCGCCGGTGGCCTCGAGCCGCACCCGACTGCCCGCCCTGGCACCACGAGCGAGGTAGAGCTTGGGCACCAGCACTTCCTGCGTGCTGCCGTCGGCCAGCGTCACCGTCTGCCGGACCAGCCACACGATGTCGCTGGTAAGCGCCTTCATCTGCGCTGCGGTGAGCGCCACGCCCACGCGCAACTCGAACTCGCGCGCGTACGTTGCGCCCGAGGCCATCAGCGCCTTGAACTCCTCATCCGCTTGCGTGTGTTCGGCGAGGAAGGTGCGCCCGGTGGCCTTCAGTACCTGCTCGCGCAGCAGGCGGGCCTCGTAGAAGCCGTCGCCGACGCGCTTGTCCACCCGCGCCGGGTCCAGGCCCAGCAGCGCCAGCAGGTAATCGCTCGACACGAAGTTGCCGTAGTCTGTGAACCGCGGATCGGTCACCACCAGGTAGGGGTGCGCGGGCGCGGCGTCGATCGCGAACAGCCCGATGGCCGGCAGCTTCAGGTCCGGCAGCGCCACTGCTGTCGCATTCACCGCATCAACTTCGCCTGACGCGCCGGTGCCTGCGCCGTCGGTGCCACCCCCGATCACGCGCGTGCCGGCCACCGTCTCCCCGTCCGGATTGACGCTCGCGATGTCCACGTCGCGCCCGGCAATCGCCACGCGTTGGTTCGACGACACGATCGCCGGCAAGGCGTCGACGACTTCCCGCCGCTGCGCCACCGAGAAGTCATACGGGCGCACCTCGCGCGCGCTGTTGCCGCGCTTCTCGTGCCAGTAAACCCAGCTGGTCTGCGTCTGGTTGACGCGCCGCTCGAGCTCGATGCCCCTGGCCGTGATCGCACCGCCGTTGCCCCGTACATTCAGGTTGCCGCCCGCCGCGATGGTCGACGCGTCGTTCAACGCCTCGCCGTCGTCGACATTGACGCGCATCGCCCCTTGCGACACGAGGCTCGCCGCCGGGGCCGCGCCGATCAGGCGGTCGACCGTGGCGCTCTCACGGAACTCGCGCCGCACCTCGTTGTAGTCGCGCCCGTCGCGCATGCCCGGCCGGTAGCGCAGGATGCGCACGCCCTCGTCCGCCTCGCCCGTGAGGTGGCCGCCGGCCTCGTCGACCACGCCCGGGCGCAGGTGCGTCGCGGGATCGAAATCCGGATAGAACTCGATGACGTAGTTGCCCTGGCCGTCGTCCGTCAGTCGCTCGAAATGCTGAACCGCGTTGTGCGTGATGGTGCGCTTCTGAAACTCCGTGTCGCCCCCGGCGAGCCAGGCAGCACCGGTCTGATACACCTCTTCGATCGGATGGGCGAGGCGGAAGGTCTTGCCGTTCGCGTCGAGCGCGCGCACCCCCGACTTCGGGATCACCACCCGCACGGGCGCGGCGACCGCCTGCAGCTTCTCCTCCGAGAGCGCCGCCTTGGCCTCGTGCCACCGCCATTGGGTGAACGACTGATTTTTGGGGTTCGGCTTCCTGACCTTGACGCGCTTGGGCGGCTCACCGCTCTCGCCCTGGATCTCGATCTCCTGCAGGATGAACGCCGGCTCGCCGTTGACCGCCAGGCTATGGCTGCGGTGCGTCGTCGGCAGGTTGGTGTCCAGGTCCTGCGCGTCGCCCGGCCGGAGGTCGACGTGGTAACCCGCCACCCAGACGCGGCGGTTGAACGTCTTCTCGCCTTCCGGCACCGCCTTCTGAATGTGGATGAAGCTGCGTTCGTTGAGCAACTTGCGGGTGGCGATATCGAGATCGCCGCCGGCCTCGATGGTGGCCGAGCGGTTGGTCAGGCTCGCCGTCTGGCGCGCCAGGTACCCCTGCGCGTCGCGCTCGGCGCCCGCGCCAATGCGCAGCGCCCCGAGGCTGTACAGCACCGCGCCGTCGTCGTTGAGCACGTCGCCGTCAGCCCACAGGTCGAGCGCCGAGGTGGCCGCCATCACCGCGCGGCTGCCCTGGTTGACGATGTCGGTGGCGGCAACAGTGATGCGATCGCCAAGCACCGTCGCCGCATTGTGCACGCGCCGGGCGCTGAGGCTCACCTCCTGGCCCTCGATGCGCCCGTCGTTACGGATCTCGTCGGTGGCGGCCAGCGCCGTCGTGCCGCCGCGTAGCTGGCCACCGATCGTGTTGTGAATCGAGGCAGCATTGAGCGACAGGCGCTTGACCGCCGACAAACTGCCGGCGTTGGTGAACACGCCGCCGGCCGTGAAGCTCAGGTCGCCGTCGGCGCGGTAGTCGCGCCCGGCCGCGTGGGTGTAGTCGCCGGTGACCGCGAGGTGCAGGTCGCCGCCCGCGCGCAGCGCGCCCTCACCGGCGAGCGCTGCGGCCTGCAGCGCCAGGCTGCCGTTGAACGCGAGCTTGCCGGCGTGGGTGAGCGTCGCGGCGTGAATCCATGCATCGCGCATGCCCTGGATCTGGCCGCGGTTGTGCACGAGCAGTTGCGACGTGCCGGCGAAGGGCGCGTAACGCGAGTCGGCCTCAGCGCCTTGGGCCAAATGCAGCTTGAGCAAGCCGAGGCGCAGATCGTGCCCCGCGAACAGCGTGCCGCTGTTGGCGAGGCGCCGGGCGATGCCCAGCACCAGGTCGCCGCCGGACTTTATACGCGCCGAGGTATCGTTCTCGAGCGTGTTGGCTACGATATGCACGGCACCATTGCCGCCGATGAAGCCGGTGGCGTCCTTCGCGGTGTCCGTCGCCCCGTCCGTGGCGGCATCAGTAGTCGAGGCTGTCGACTGACTCATCGATGTCGCGTTCGTTGCGGCATTCGTCACGGCATTCTTCACAGAGTCGGCGACGATGCGCGTGAGCCCCGTGCCCGTATTGACGATGCGGCCATCGGTGTTGTCCACCGACTGGGCCGCCAGCGCCATCGCCCCCTGCGCCCCCGTACTCTCGATACTGCCGGCGCGGTTATCCAGCAGGCCGCCTGCCGTGATCGCAACGCCGGTCCGCGCCGACACCTTGCCACCGCGATTGTCGATCCCATGCCCTGCGGTGAGATGTACCCCGGCGCCTGCCGTCAATTCGCCGTCATCGTTGGCGAACGTGCCTTGGGATGCGACGCGCAACATGCTGCCCGCCGTCACCCGCCCCTGCGTATTGACGAAGTCATGTGTCGCGATTTCGACTGCGCCGTTGCCCGCCAGCAGCCCGCCGGTGTTCGTCACCACGCTGCTCGTGAGATCGAACCGTCCGGTGCCGGCATGCGTGATCGTCCCTCGGGTGTTGTCGAGGCTGCCTGCAGCCAGCGTGAACGTCGCGGCATTGCTCTCAAGTTTGCCGCCGGTGTTATCCAGCGCGCCGGTGATATCCACGCGCGCATCGCCGCCGTGCTGGGCAAGGCGCCCGCCCCGGTTCGACAGCGACGCGCCGGCCACCTCAAGATGTGCGGCTTCGGTTTCGGCGCCATCGTGATCGATGTAGCCGGTCATGCGCCCATCGACGCTTCCATTGATGCGGCCCTCAATGCGTCCGCTTGCGTCGAGCCGCACGCGCTGCCCTGCGCGCGTCCTGGCGCCCGCCATGCTCAACGGCCCATGCATCGCCGCATAGTGCAGGTTGCGCCCTGCGTCGGTCCGGCTGCCCGAGACATCGAGCGAGGCGCCCTGCAGCGCGACATCGCCCGCCGCCCAGTGCCGGCCGGTGGCGACGAGCGCCCCGTCGGCCGCAAGCCGCAGATTGCCGTCGTTGCCCGGCCGACCGTTCACATCGACGCCCGCCGCAAACCAGCCGCGCGAGGCGATGCGCTGCGCCGACAGCGACACATGCCGGCCTGCGACCCACGCGCCGCTATGCGTGAGCACGCCGCCAATGCGTGCCGTCACGTCGCCCGCGGCGTACAGCGTCCCTGCGTTGTCGACATCGCCGCCACTTGCGATCACGAGGTCGCGCTTTGAGGAGATCGTGCCGCGGTTGCCAATGCCGCCTGCGGCGTTGATCGACAGCGTATCCTCCGCATGCACCTGGCCCGTGACCGTCAGGAGGCCGGAGGCCGACAGGTGAAACTCCTGCGCCGCGACCTGTCCACCCACGTTGACGCCCACGCCCAGCTCCGTGCCGATCAGTTGAATCTTGCCCGCGTACATGCCGCCCAAGTGCGAGATGTCGAGCCCGAAGACCGGCTTGCTGTCGGCGCCGGCCAGGCTCGAGCGCACCAGAAACGTCTGCGCGTCCACCTCGTTCAGGCCCGTGACCAGATCGAGCTTGCCCGCATGGATCAAGGCGTTCAGCTGGATCGCGCGCGCCAGCAGCGCGACTCCATCCAGATTGCGGGCATTGAAGCCGGCGCCCTCGACGCGCACCATACCGCCCTTGACGCGAAACGCCTCGAGCGAGCCGGTGCCGCCGAACACCGGCGCGCCGGTGGTGAGCACCCCGCGCGAGGTGTTGATGAAGCCGCAGCCGTTGCAGGTCAGGCCATTCGGGTTGGCGACGACCACCTCGGCACGCGGGCCGGCCACCTCGAGATAGCCGTTCAGCGTCGACGGCAGGGCGCTCGTGACCTCGTTGACGATCACCGCGGCGCTGCCGCCGCCCAGATTCGGATTGCCCGGCACCCAGCCGCCGAGCTGGGTCGGCACGCCCGTCGCCGCGTTGTTCAGGATCGCGCCGGGCGTGCCGACATCGAACCGTTCGTAGGCGTTGTGCGATACGCCGCCGGGCGTGGGCGCCGTGATGTCCACCAGCGGCACGCCGTTGGGCGCGGCGTGCACGCCCGGTGCCGAGCCTCCCGCGCCCGCATCCGGCACGATCTGCGCCATGGCGATGTGCGGAACAATGAGCAGCGCCACCACACACATTGCGGTAGGGCGGCTTAGGGCACGATGACCACCGGCACCTCGGTCACCGGCACGCCGGCCACTACGACTCAAACCGGGCGAACGTCCGGACGACGCGGATTCCGCCACCGCCAGCCATTGGCTGCGGACACGATTGAAAACCAAACGATAACAACGGGCGTTCATGCCGATCTCGGTTCATGGCGCAACTGCTACTGTCAAGAGCAAACCGCGCGGGGAAGCGGACGGCCGCCGGGGGGCACGGCTGCAGGAAAATGCGATGTATCAAACGGCGCGTGCACAATCACGCCAAGCCACCAGAATGTGGCCAGGAACCGAATGGAAAACGGCGAGGAATGTGACAGAACATGCACGCATTGTTGGCGGGCAAATTCCAAGTGCTCGGTCGTCACCATACTGGCGTAACGCATCGTGAGGGGCATGGCGAGCGTAAGCGGGATCTCGCACCATGCCTATCGAAAATCGATCACTTATTTCTTGAATTGAACATTTTGTCGCTGCGGTGACGGAATCGATGGACGCGTCATGCCGAGACGACTACGCGCTTTTCGGAGTCGAAAAAGGACTGCAATGAGCCAGCCATCAGCGTGTGGCCAGGAACCGAATGAAAGACGGCGGGGATGGTGACAGAACGTTCAAGCGTTGACAGCCGACTATGCGGCCAACACCCGAACTTTCGGAATTACGTGTATCGAACACGCTAGTCAACTACCGGACCTGACGGCAAATTGGTTCGCAGCACGGCGGCACCAAGACCATCGGGCCTGGTGTTCTACCTCACTAAAGCGTGCTCCGAACCAAGCCGTTCAATATTGCGACAGCCTGTGATCCGTAACGCACTACATAACCGGCGTGCTTACGTTGCCATTCGCGCGCGGTCGCCTCATCCGGAAGCCGCGTCTTCTCATAGTCGCCAAACGCGCCGAGATCAAAGCGATACCGGTCGAGGATTGCGCCGTCCGTCTGGTCGATGGCAGCCTTGCCCCCTCCCGGCGCGCGAAGCCGAGGCGGGGTCACGGCATCAGCCGAGTTTCGTCGGCGAGAAACGCCAGATGCCCGTTTCGTCACGAGTGCGCGTCACTTCGCCGGCGTGCCAAAGCAGATGCAAATGGGCGAGCGCTTCGCCGATGGCGAACGTTGTCTGGTGCGCGTCCAGTTTGCGGCGGAACATGATCGGCACGATGTCCGCGGCGCTTTGCGGCGACTCGGCGCAGGCTTCCCGGACTTCCTGCAGACGGGCGGCATGGTGATCACGCAATTGCCCGATGCGCGTATGCAGGCCGGTGAACGGCTTGCCGTGGGACGGGAGCGTGAGACAGTCAGCGGGCAATTCGAGATAGCGGCCGAGCGAATCGAGGAACAATTGCAGCGGGTTGGCTTCCGGCTCGATATCGAACACACTCACATTCGTGGAAATACGCGGCAGGACCATGTCACCGGAGATCAGCACATTGTGTTTCGCGCTATAGAGCGCAACGTGTTCCGGCGAGTGACCATAACCGGTGACGACATCCCAATGCGCACCGTCGATGAGGATGGCATCGCCCTCGCACATCCGGCGGTATCGTGACGGTACGCTCGGCACCAGATCGCTGTAATAGGTCTTCCGGTTCCGGATCTGGTCGACCATCTCCGGATCGGCCAGGCCGTGCGCGATGAAATGATTCACGGCGAAATCACCGCCGGCGTTCGAGTTGTTATTGTTGGCGGAGGCCATGACCCGCCCCCAGGCATAATCGCCGAGCGACATCCACAGTCGGGCGTGCCAACGTTGCTTTTCGCCGCCTTCGCAGATCCAGTGGGCGAGGCCGAGGTGGTCGGGATGGCAATGCGTGACGATGACCCGCAGCACCGGCAGGCCGTCGAGCGCCTTGTCGAAGACTTGTTCCCAGAACGCCTTGATCTGCGGATGGGCGATGCCGCAATCGACGATCGTCCAGCCTTGCGCGCCGTCGATTTCGTCGCGCAGGAGCCAGAGATTGATGTGATCGAGGGCGAAGGGCAACGGCATACGCACCCAAAAAACCCCGGATGCGACTTCATGGACCGTGCCGCCTTCCGGCAGCAGATCGCCGAGCGGGTAATTCAATTGTTGTTCGAGGGCATTCACGGGGGACCAGCCTCCTACAGAAATGTTCTGTCAACTCGGGACCACATATGTGGACGTGCCCGATTGCATACCGGCCGACTTGACGCTAACGTAAACGTTAATTCTATCCGCAAAAGGTAAGCGCCTGCTTAACCGCCCTATGGCTGCGATGCTCACTTACACAATTACCGATTTGGCGCGCGAGTTCGACATCACGCCCCGCGCCATCCGATTCTACGAAGACCAGGGCCTGCTCACGCCTGCGCGCGAGGGCCCCGGCGGGCGGCATCGAGTATATACGGGGCAGGATCGCACGCGCCTGAAACTGACATTGCGGGGCAAACGGCTGGGGCTCACGCTCTCCGAGATCAAGAATATCCTTGATCTGTACGAATCGCCCAAAGATACCGTGCCGCAATTGAGAGTGTTCCTGGAGACCCTTGCCCAGCACCGGCGTGTACTGGAACAACAGCTTGAGGACCTGCACGCGACGCTCGACGAAGTTTCCCAGCACGAAGCGCAGTGCCACGCGCTGTTGGAGGCCGCGGGGGAAGGGGCGGGTGGTGGTGCCGGGGCTGAGGCTGGGCGGCGGGTGGTTTCCCGGTAAACCATCTCAATTTGCATTGCTCACGCCCTTTCTCGCTTGTATGTTTAAGGCTGCTCAGGCTCGTCTGATCACTTCGACTACCCTCAGACTTTACCGCACTGATCAGCCTTAAACATACAAGCGGAAGGAGGGTCGATAAAGCGGCTGGCGCGAGCGCAGAAAGCGGGTCCTGCCTCGGATAAAGCGGCTGACGCGAGCGCGGAAAGCGGGTCCAGAACTCCCCCCTCGGCGACAACCCACCAGAAAAACCCTTACTTTACGTTTACGTAAACGTAAAGTAACATCCCAAATACCCTGACCGAGCGCTGTCTTCGAGACCGAATCCGCCATGACTGTCACGTCCAGCACGAGCACCCTGTCTGCAGCCCCCGCGCCGCTGAATGCCGCCATCGCCGCAAAGATCCGCGCCAGCTTCGACAGCCAAGGCGTCATGACCCATTGGGGCGCGTTGCTGACGGGCCTGGCTGACGGATTCTGCGAAATCACCCTGCCGTTTTCCGACAAGGTCAATCAGCAACACGGCTTCTTCCACGGCGGCGTCATCGGTGCCATTGCCGACTCGGCTGGCGGATATGCCGGTTACACCCGCATTTCCCCCGATCACGAACTTGTCACCGCAGAATACAAACTGAACATCCTCGCACCTGGCCAGGGAGATACACTGATCGGGCGCGGCCACGTCGTAAAATCCGGCCGCTCGCTCATCGTTGCCACTGCAGAATTATTTGTCGTCGATCAGGGAAAAGAAACACTCTGCGCCTTGATGCAGCAAACCCTGTTTGTCCTGAATACCCTGTCGCCACGCACGAACTGACGTGGATCGACGCTGATGGATGCCGGCGCGCCCCATCCCGTGCGCCAAGTCACGATACCCACAGGAGACTCCGCCATGACCCAATTGCCCGGCCTGAACTTCATGCTCGGTGAAGACCTCGACATGCTGCGCGAATCGATTTCCGCCTTCGCAGCCAAGGAAATCGCCCCGCGCGCGGCCGAAGTCGATCACACCGACCAATTCCCCATGGACCTCTGGCGCAAAATGGGTGACCTGGGCGTACTCGGCATGACCGTCTCCGAAGAATACGGCGGCTCCGGCATGGGCTACCTCGCCCACATGATCGCCATGGAAGAGATCTCGCGCGCGTCCGCCTCCGTCGGCCTGTCCTACGGCGCGCACTCCAACCTGTGCGTCAACCAGATCCATCGTAACGGCACTGCCGCCCAAAAGGCCAAATACCTGCCCAAGCTCGTCTCCGGCGAACACGTCGGCGCCCTCGCCATGAGCGAACCCAACGCCGGCTCCGACGTCGTCAGCATGAAACTGCGCGCCGAAAAGCGCGGTGACCGCTACGTGCTCAACGGCACCAAAATGTGGATCACCAACGGACCCGACTGCGACACCCTCGTCGTCTATGCCAAAACAGACCCCGACGCCGGCCCGCGCGGCATCACCGCGTTTCTCGTCGAAAAAGGCATGAAGGGTTTCTCCGTCGCCCAGAAACTCGACAAACTCGGCATGCGCGGCTCGCATACCGGTGAGCTCGTGTTCCAGGATGTCGAAGTCCCCGAAGACAATGTCCTCGGCGCCGTCGGCGGCGGCGTCAAGGTCCTGATGAGCGGCCTCGACTACGAACGCGCCGTGCTCGCCGGCGGACCGCTCGGCATCATGCAGGCCGCCATGGATGTCGTCGTGCCCTATATCCACGACCGCAAACAATTCGGCCAGTCCATCGGCGAGTTCCAGCTGATCCAGGGCAAGGTCGCCGATATGTACACGATTTTGCAAGCCAGCCGCGCCTATCTGTACGCCGTCGGCCGCCAACTCGATGCGCTCGGCGCCGGCCACATCCGTCAGGTCCGCAAGGATTGCGCCGGCGTGATCCTGTATACCGCCGAAAAGGCCACATGGATGGCCGGCGAAGCCATCCAGATCCTCGGCGGCAACGGCTATATCAATGAATACCCGGTCGGACGCCTCTGGCGCGACGCCAAACTGTATGAAATCGGTGCTGGCACTTCGGAAATCCGCCGCATGCTCATCGGCCGCGAATTGTTCGCCGAGACCCTGTAACCGGCACCCCGGCTTAATCGACGCCCCGGGTACGCCCGGCGCAGACGCCTTTGCACGCGAGCGCTACAATCCATCGTAGCGCCCTCCCCGCTCCGACCGGCATGAACCACTTTCCGAAACTCCTGTCGTCGCAGATCGCTTTCGATGTCGCGCGAACCATGCTCGACGGCTTCGACAAGCACTATCGCATCTTCCGCGAAGTGTGCGACACGGCCAAGACGTTGTTCGAGGCAGGGGACTGGCTCGGCCTGCAAAAACTGCAGCGCGACCGTATCGCGTTCTACGATGCGCGCGTCGAGGAATCCGTCGTCATTCTCGAAGATGAATACGACGCGGAAAATATCGAGGACGAAGTCTGGCAGCAGATCAAACTGCACTACATCGGCCTGCTGACCGAGCATCGTCAGCCGGAATGCGCCGAAACGTTCTTCAACTCCGTCTGCTGCAAAATCCTGCACCGCTCGTACTTCAACAATAATTTCATCTTCGTGCGCCCGGCCATCGCCACGGAATACATCGAGAACAACGAGCCCGCCAGCAAGCCGACGTACCGCGTCTACTATCCCGCGCGCGACGGCCTGGACCAGACGCTCGAACGCATCGTCACGAACTTTCAGCTCGAGCGCCCCTTCGAGAATCTGGCGCGCGACGTCGACTATGTCATGCGCGCCATCGAAGAAATGTTCGGCGTGTTCGACATGGCGCCGAATTTCCAGATTCACACACTGTCGTCGCTGTTCTTCCGCAACAAAGCCGCGTACATCGTCGGACGCATCATCAATGGCGACGCCGTCCTGCCGTTCGCCATCCCGATCATGCATACGCCCGACGGCAAGCTCGCCCTCGATACCGTGCTGCTGCGGCGCGAACAACTGCAAATCATCTTCAGCTTCACGCATTCCTATTTCATGGTCGACATGGAAGTCCCGTCGGCCTACGTGCAGTTCCTGCGCAGCATCATGCCGGGTAAGCCGAAAGCCGAAATCTATACCTCCGTCGGCCTGCAGAAGCACGGCAAGAATCTTTTCTACCGCGATTTCCTGCATCATCTGAAGCACTCGAGCGACAAGTTCATTACCGCGCCCGGGATTCGCGGGCTCGTCATGCTGGTGTTTACGTTGCCGTCGTACCCGTATGTCTTCAAACTGATCCGCGATGCGTTTCCGCTCCCCAAGGATACGACGCGCGCGCAGGTCCAGAGCAAGTACCTGATGGTCAAGCAGCACGATCGCGTCGGACGCATGGCAGATACCCTCGAATACTCGAGCGTCGCCTTTCCGCTGGCGCGCTTCGACGACGCCCTGATCGCCGAACTCCAGGCCGAAGTGCCGTCGCTGCTCGAGTTCGAAGGCGATTCGCTCGTCATCCGCCATCTCTATATCGAGCGCCGCATGACGCCGCTCAATCTCTGGCTGCAACACGCGGAAACCGATGCCGAAATCGACCACGCGATGTGCGAGTACGGCAACGCAGTCAAGGAATTGATGGCCGCGAACATTTTCCCCGGCGACCTGCTGTACAAGAACTTCGGCGTGACGCGCCACGGCCGTGTCGTGTTTTACGACTACGATGAACTCGAATACCTGACCGATTGCAATATCCGGAAAGTCCCTGCGCCCCGTAATGAGGAAGAGGCGATGTCAGGGGAAGTCTGGTACCGTGTCGGGCCGCACGATGTGTTCCCGGAGACGTTCGAAACGTTCCTCACGGGTGATGCCCGAGTGCGGCGCTACCTGTTGCAGCATCACCCCGATTTCTTCGACCCGGCCCTGTGGCAAGGCCATCAGTCGCGGATTCGCGCCGGTCAGATGCACGACTTCTATCCGTACGACGTTTCGCAGCGATTCGCCAATCGTTATCACGCGGCAGAGCCGGCTACCCAGCCGGCCCCACCCGTGCCGCCCGCCTCGCGGCGCGTGGCGGCGGCCTGATCGCGCGCGATTGCGCACTTAGCCAGAAAACTTAGCAAACCATACACCTGATCATGAACGACGACCAACAACCGCTCATCCATCTGCTCGACAACAATCGCGCCTGGGTGGCCAGCGTCAACGCCGAAGATCCCAATTTCTTCGAACGCCTCGCGAAGCAGCAGGCGCCCGAGTATCTGTGGATCGGCTGCTCCGATTCGCGCGTGCCGGCCAACCAGATTACCGGCCTCGCGCCGGGCGAGGTGTTCGTCCACCGCAATATTGCCAACGTGGTTGTCCACAGCGACCTGAATTGTCTGTCCGTCCTGCAGTTCGCGATCGAAGTGCTCAAGGTGCGCCACATCATGGTGGTCGGCCACTACGGCTGCGGCGGTGTCGGCGCCGCGCTCGACGGCGCGCGCCTTGGACTCGTCGACAACTGGCTGCGCCACGTGCGCGACGTCCACGAACGGCACGCCGCGCAAATCGACGGCCTGGCGTCGCGCGAGGCGCGTCACGACCGGCTGTGCGAACTCAATGTCATCGAACAGGTCGTGAACATCTGCCACACGACCGTGCTGCGCGACGCCTGGGCGCGCCAGCAGCCGGTCACCGTTCATGGCTGGGTCTATGGCCTGCGCGACGGGCTCGTGCGCGATTTGCGCATGTCCGTCAACAGTGCCGAAGCGCTACCGCACGTCTATGCGCGATGTGTCGCGGCATTTTCCGACTCGCTTGGCGCCGGGCAACCGGGCGCTTACCGAGCCTGAATTTCATTTCACGCATTCCGAGGAGTCCGTCATGCAAGATCCGATCGTTATCGTTTCCGCCGCCCGCACGCCGATGGGCGGTCTGCAGGGGGTGTTCGCCGACGTCACCGCGCCTGCGCTGGGGGCTGCCGCCATTCGCGCCGCCGTGGAGCGCGCGGGCATCAAGCCTGAACTGGTCGAGGAAGTCGTGATGGGCTGCGTGCTGCCCGCCGGCCAGGGACAGGCGCCTGCGCGCCAGGCCGCGCTCGGCGCCGGCCTCCCGCTCGGCACGGGCGCGACCACCGTCAACAAGATGTGCGGCTCGGGCATGCGCGCAGCAATGTTCGGCCACGACATGCTGGTGGCCGGCAGCGTCGATCTGATGATCGCCGGCGGCATGGAAAGCATGAGCAATGCGCCGTACCTGCTGCCGAAGGCGCGCGCCGGCATGCGCATGGGTCACGGCCAGGTGCTCGACCACATGTTTCTCGACGGTCTCGAGGACGCCTATGACAAGGGCCGCCTGATGGGCACGTTCGCCGAGGATTGCGCCGGCCGCTATGCCTTCACGCGCGAAGCCCAGGACGCCTTCGCGATCGCCTCGCTCGAACGCGCCAAGCTGGCCAGCACGAGCGGTGCTTTCGACTGGGAAATCGCGCCCGTGACGGTATCCGGCCGCAAGGGCGACGTCGTCGTCGCGCAGGACGAACAGCCGTTCTCGGCCAAGCCGGAGAAGATCCCGACGCTCAAGCCGGCGTTCCGCAAAGATGGCACGGTGACGGCGGCGAATTCGTCGTCGATTTCCGACGGCGCCGCCGCGCTCGTGATGACGCGCGCCTCCGTCGCGCAACGCCTCGGCCTGGCGCCGCTCGCACGCGTGGTCGGCCACAGCACGTTCGCGCAGGAGCCGGGCCTGTTCACCACGGCACCTGTCGGCGCCATCCGCAAGCTGTTCGAGAAGACGCGCTGGTCCGCAGGCGATGTCGATCTGTACGAGATCAACGAAGCGTTCGCAGTGGTGACGATGGCCGCCATGCACGAATTCAATCTGCCGCACGACAAGGTGAACATCCACGGCGGCGCGTGCGCGCTCGGCCATCCGATCGGCGCTTCGGGCGCGCGCATTCTCGTGACGCTGCTCGGCGCGCTCAAGCGTACCGGCGGCAAGCGCGGCGTGGCCAGCCTGTGCATCGGCGGCGGCGAAGCCACGGCAATGGCCATCGAACTGGTTTGAGCGGGTAAGCCGCCGCGCACACTGCAAACGAACACGCGCCTACGAGGAGACGACACCGTGCTGCTGAGCCCCGAACACGAGATGATCCGCGATGCGGTGCGCACCTTCGTGCGCGATGCCGTCACGCCCCACGCAGCGCAGTGGGACCGCGATGGCACGTTTCCGCATGACGTGCACCGGGAACTCGCGGCGCTCGGCGCCTACGGCGTGGCGGTGCCCGAGAATTATGGCGGCGCGGGTCTCGATTATCTCGCGCTGGCGCTGATGCTCGAAGAGATCGCGGCCGGCGACGGCGGTACATCGACCGTCATCAGCGTGAACAATTGCCCCGTATGCAGCATGCTCATGGCGTTCGCCGACGAAACGCAAAAGCGGCGATGGCTGGTGCCGCTCGCGCGCGGCGAGATGCTCGGCGCCTTCTGCCTGACCGAACCGCACGTCGGCTCGGACGCTTCGGCCCTGCGCACGACCGCAACGCGCGATGGCGAGGATTATGTCCTCAACGGCGTCAAGCAATTCATCACGAGCGGGAAGCACGCCGACGTCGCCATCGTATTGGCGGTCACGGACAAGGCGGCTGGCAAGCGCGGCATCAGCGCATTCGTCGTGCCGACGGACACGCCCGGATATGTCGTCGCCCGTCTCGAGGACAAACTCGGCCAGCATTCGTCGGACACCGCGCAGATCCTGTTCGAGAACTGCCGCGTGCCCGCCGCGAATCGCCTCGGCGACGAAGGCGCGGGCTACAAGATGGCGCTGTCGGGCCTCGAGGGCGGCCGCATCGGCATCGCGGCGCAATCCGTCGGCATGGCGCGCGCGGCGTTCGAAGCCGCGCTCACGTACGCCAACGAGCGCGAGAGCTTCGGCCAGACGTTGTTCAATCATCAGGCCGTGCAGTTCCGCCTGGCCGACATGGCCACCCAGATCGAAGTCGCGCGGCAGATGGTGTGGCACGCCGCGAGCCTGCGCGACGCGGGACGCCCGTGTCTCAAGGAAGCGGCAATGGCCAAGCTGTTTGCATCGGAGATGGCCGAACGGGTCTGTTCCGACGCCATTCAGGTCCACGGCGGTTATGGATATGTGAGCGATTTTCCGGTGGAGCGTATCTATCGTGACGTGCGCGTCTGCCAGATTTACGAAGGCACGAGCGATATTCAGAAGATTCTGATTGCGCGCGCCTTGGCGCAATAAACACGTCTCAAGAAAACGGAGCTGCCATGTCATCCGCCATCGACTTTTATTTTGACGCAATACCGCGCATCCATGGCAAGACCTGATCCCCGCGCCACGGCGCCCTGCCCGTGCGGCGGGCTCGAATACGCAACCTGCTGCGGACGTTTCATCGCGGGCGCAGAGGTGCCCGCAACCGCCGAGCAGCTGATGCGCTCGCGGTATAGCGCATATGTCCGGCAAGACGCGGCTTATCTGCGCGATACGTGGGCCGACGCGACGCGTCCGGCGACACTGGACTTCGACGACGCCCCACAGTGGCTCGGCCTTCAGGTCAAGGCACATGTGCAGCGCGACGACACGCATGCGGAAGTCGAATTCGTCGCGCGCTACAAAGTGGCCGGGCGCGCCCATCGTCTGCACGAGCGCAGCCGCTTTGAACGTGGCAGCGATGGCCGATGGCGCTACGTCGACGGCGATCTCTTCGAATAACGAAATGTTCGTGGCGCTCCACACGATCGCCCGACCGAACCGACTCTCCTGATAGCTCCTTTTACCGGATTTCGTCACATGCCGATTCTTGAAAGCAAGCTCAACCCGCGCGGGGAAGACTTCCAGCGCAATGCCGAGACCATGCAGCAGATCGTCGACGACCTGCGCTTGCGCGTGGCCGAACTGGCGCAAGGCGGCGGCGAGGCGGCGCGCAAGAAACATGTGGCGCGCGGCAAGCTGCTGCCGCGCGATCGCGTGCAGCAACTGCTCGACCCGGGCTCGCCGTTCCTCGAACTGTCACAACTGGCCGCCTACGGCATGTATCACAACGACGCGCCCGGCGCGGGCGTGATCACCGGCATCGGCCGCGTCTCCGGACAGGAATGCGTCATTGTCTGCAACGACGCCACCGTCAAGGGCGGCACGTACTATCCGATGACGGTCAAGAAGCATTTGCGCGCGCAGGAGATTGCCGAGCAAAATAATCTGCCATGCATCTATCTGGTCGACTCTGGCGGCGCGAACCTGCCGAATCAGGACGATGTCTTCCCTGACCGCGACCACTTCGGCCGCATTTTCTATAACCAGGCGACGATGTCGGCCAAAGGCATTCCGCAGATCGCGGTGGTGATGGGCTCGTGCACCGCCGGCGGCGCCTATGTGCCCGCCATGAGCGACGAATCGATCATCGTCAAGGAACAGGGCACGATTTTCCTGGGCGGCCCGCCCCTCGTCAAAGCCGCGACCGGCGAGGAAGTGTCCGCCGAAGATCTCGGCGGCGCCGACGTGCATACGCGACTGTCGGGCGTGGTCGATCATTTCGCGCAGGACGACGCGCATGCGCTGTCCATCGCCCGCAATATCGCCGCCAATCTGAACCGACACAAACCGCAGGGGCCGGTGGTGCGCCCGCCGGTCGAGCCAAAGTTCGATGCGAAGAGCCTGTATGGCGTGATTCCGGTCGATACGCGCAAGCCTTTCGATGTGCGGGAAGTCATCGCGCGCCTCGTCGACGGTTCCGAGTTCGACGAATTCAAGGCGCGCTACGGCGCTACGCTCGTGTGCGGCTTCGCGCACCTGTGGGGCTATCCGGTCGGGATCATCGCGAACAACGGCATCCTGTTCTCGGAGTCCGCGCAAAAGGGCGCCCACTTCATCGAACTGTGCTGCCAGCGCAAGATTCCACTCATTTTCCTGCAGAACATCACCGGTTTCATGGTCGGCCGCAAGTACGAGAACGAAGGTATCGCCAAGCACGGCGCAAAGATGGTGACGGCCGTCGCCACGGCACAGGTGCCGAAGTTCACGGTGATCATCGGCGGGTCCTTCGGCGCGGGCAACTACGGCATGTGCGGTCGCGCCTACTCGCCGCGCTTTCTGTGGATGTGGCCGAATGCGCGCATTTCCGTGATGGGCGGCGAGCAGGCGGCGTCGGTGCTCGCCACGGTCAAGCGCGACGGCATTGAAGCCCGCGGCGGTCAATGGAGCGCCGACGAAGAGGACGCCTTCAAGCAGCCGATTCGCGAGCAGTATGAAAAGCAGGGGCACCCGTACTACGCCAGCGCGCGCCTGTGGGACGACGGTGTGATCGATCCTGCGGATACGCGCACGGTGCTCGGCCTCGGTTTGTCGGCCGCGCTGAATGCGCCGATTCCCGATACGCAGTTCGGCGTGTTCCGGATGTAAGGCACATCGGCCGGGGTTGGTTCGCCATTTCTCATGAATCACGGAGTCACCGCATGAATCTCGCCACGCTCAAGCTCACCATCGAGGGGTTTGTCGCCACCGTCACCCTGAACCGGCCCGACGTCCGCAATGCGTTCAACGAAACCGTCATCGAGGAATTGACGGGCGCGTTCCGGGCGCTTGGCGCGCGCGACGACGTGCGCGCCATCGTGCTCGCGGCCGAAGGCGTTGCGTTCTGCGCCGGCGCTGATCTGAACTGGATGAAGAAGATGGCGGGCTATTCCGACGCGGAGAACCGCGCCGATGCCATGACCCTCGCGACCATGCTCCACACGATCTACCGTTGCCCGAAGCCGGTCATCGCGCGCGTACAGGGCGATACGTATGCCGGCGGCGTGGGACTTGCCGCTGTCTGCGATATCGTCGTGGCCGTCGACACGGCACATTTCTGCCTGTCGGAAGCACGCCTCGGCCTGATTCCCGCCACCATCGGACCGTATGTGATCCGTGCGCTCGGCGAGCCGACCTCGCGCCGGTATTTCCTGACGGCGGAGCGTTTTACCGCGGCCACCGCGCAACGGCTCGGACTCGTGCATGAAGTGGTCGCACCCGACGCGCTCGACACCACCGTCGGCGCCCTCGCGGCCGCACTGGCGGAGAACAGCCCGAACGCCGTGCGCGAGTGCAAACGCCTTGTGCAGGATCTGTCCGGGCGCGACATCGACGCGGCGACGATCGGCGATACCGCCGACCGCATCGCAGCGATTCGCGCGTCGGACGAAGGCCGTGAAGGCGTCCGTTCATTCCTGGAAAAACGTGCGCCGTCGTGGCGTGCGCCGGTGTGAGCGACGCGCGACACAAACTTTCACACTTTTTTTGACGATCGCGTCCGCCGGAGATGCCGCAACGTTGGCGGCGGGTTTCTCGAACTTCGCGCCATCGTCTCGCAAAACGCATTAAAGCGACGACTTCCCGACATAAATACGGCTATTGCCCTGCCAAACCGGTTTGCCTACCATGCGCCCATTCACCCCCTCCGGCCAAGACGTGCTGCCGCACATTGCGTGCGGCCAGCGTCTGGGCCAACCGGCTTGCCAACGCCGCGCCGTGAACTTCACGCGCGGTGGCGGCCGGTCACCTCAGGAGTCATGATGGACGCCCATACCAGGCAAATCCCCCGCGCCGCCGCGCCGCCCCCAAAGGGTGAGCGGCAGGACGGTCAGGACTGGCCGGCTCGCAGCCTGCGCCACGTCTGGCATCCGTGCACGCAGATGAAACAGCAGGCGCAGATGCCCCTTATCGCCCTCGCCAGCGGCGAGGGTCCGTGGCTGGTCGACACCGACGGACACCGCTACCTCGACGCGATCAGTTCGTGGTGGGTCAACCTGTTCGGCCATGCCAATCCGCGCATCAATGCGGCGATCGTCGATCAACTCGGCAAGCTCGAGCACGCGATGCTCGCCGGCTTCACGCACGAACCGGTCGTGACGCTCGCCGAACGGCTGTCCGCCCTGACCGGCGGCGTGCTCGGCCATTGCTTCTTCGCGTCGGATGGCGCATCGGCCGTCGAGATCGCGCTCAAGATGAGCTTTCACGCGTGGCGCAATCTCGGTCACGCCGACAAGCGCGAATTCGTCTGCGTGAAAAACGGCTATCACGGGGAAACACTCGGTGCGCTGGCCGTCACCGATGTGGCCCTTTTCCGCGACGCCTACGATCCGCTGCTGCGCCATGCGCACGTCGCCGCATCGCCGGACGCGCGGCTGGCGTTCGCAGGCGAGGCGGCCGCCGACGTCGCGCGCCGCGCGGCCGCCGATCTCGGCGCGCTGCTCGAAGCGCGCGAGGGACGCATCGCTGCCGTGATCGTCGAACCGCTGGTGCAATGCGCCGCCGGAATGGCGATGCACGACCCGGTCTATCTGCGCGAAGTGCGGGCGCTGTGCGATCGCCACGGCGCTCACATGATCGCGGACGAAATCGCGGTCGGCTGCGGACGCACCGGCACTTTCTTCGCCAGCGAACAGGCGGGCATCTGGCCCGACCTGCTCACGCTCTCGAAAGGCATCAGCGGCGGCTACCTGCCGTTGTCGCTGGTAATGTGCCGGCCGGCCATCTACGACGCGTTCTACGACGACAGCACCGCGCGCGGATTCCTGCATTCCCACTCGTACACCGGCAACCCGCTGGCGTGCCGCGCGGCCGTGGCGACACTCGACATCTTCGCGCAAGACAATGTGCTCGCCCAAAATGTGACGCGCGCGAAGCGTCTGACAGAACGGCTGGCGCCGTTGGCCGGCGACCCGCGAGTCCGTCATTTCCGACAGCGCGGCATGATCTGGGCCTTCGACGCGGCCATCGACGCGCCGCAGGCCGTCACCACCTTTGCGCGGCGCTTTCATGCCGAAGCGCGCGAACGCGGCGTGCTGCTACGCCCGCTCGGCAACACGGTGTATCTGATGCCGCCGTACATTCTCGACGACGCGACGACGGACTGGCTCGCCGCGCAAACCCTGGCGGCCTTCGACGCCGCGTACGATGCGGCAAGCGCCGCCAACGGAGCCCGCTGACATGCATCCCCTGACGCAACTCGAACGCGGCCTGGCCCAGCTCGACGCACAGCATCTGCGCCGCCGGCGCCGCATCGTGGATACGCCGTGCACGCCGCACATCAAGGCCGACGGCAAACCGACGCTCGCCTTCGCCAGCAACGACTATCTCGGCCTCGCCGCGCACCCTGCCGTGGTCGCCGCGCTCATCGAGGGTGCCCGCCGGTACGGCGCCGGCAGCGGTGCGTCGCATCTCATCAGCGGACACTCGCGCGCGCACGCGCAGTTGGAAGAGGCGCTGGCAGAATTCATGGCACCGCATCTGGTGGAACCGCGCGCGCTGTACTTCTGCACCGGCTACATGGCCAATCTCGCGACGATCTCCGCGCTTGCAGGCAAAGACGCCGAGGTGTTTTCCGAAGCGCTCAATCATGCGTCACTGATCGACGGCGCCCGCCTGTCGCGCGCCAACGTGAAGGTCTATCCGCACGGCGACGTGGCCGCTTTGGCGGCATTGCTTGAAGCGAGCCAGGCCGAAACCAAGCTGATCGTGACGGACGGCGTGTTCTCGATGGACGGCGACATCGGCCCCCTGCCGGCGTTGTTGGCGCTCGCGGAGAAGCACTGCGCGTGGTTGATCGTCGACGACGCGCACGGCTTCGGCGTGCTCGGGGAAAACGGACGCGGCGTCTTCGAACATTTCGCGATGCGCTCGCCGAACCTCGTCATCATCGGCACGCTCGGCAAAGCGGCCGGCGTCGGCGGCGCATTCGTCGCGGCGCACGCAACCGTGATCGAATGGCTCGTCAACCGGGCCCGTCCTTACATCTTCACGACGGCGGCCGCCCCGGCGCAGGCGCATGCCCTGCTGACCAGTCTCGCCCTGATCCGCGGCGATGAAGGGCGCGCACGGCGCACGCATCTGCAGGCGCTGATCGCGCAGTTGCGCGACTCGCTCGACCTGCAGCACTGGCAGCACATCGCATCGCCGACGGCGGTACAACCGGTCATCCTCGGCGAGAACGCCGCTGCGCTGCATGCCGCCGCAGGGCTGGCAGAGGCGGGGCTGTGGGTGCCTGCGATCCGGCCGCCGACGGTCCCTGCCGGCACGTCGCGGCTGCGCATTTCGCTGTCGGCCGCGCATACGGCCGGCGACGTCGCAACGCTCGCCTCGGCCGTCAACCGGCTCGATCGGGACTGGACGGGGACTCGCCATGGCTGATGCCCTCCGTGCCCGGCACGCGTTTTTCGTCACCGGCACCGACACCGAAATCGGCAAGACGCTGGTGTCCTCCGCCCTGCTCCATGCGGGCGTACGCCGCGGACTTGTCTGCGCCGGGCTCAAATCGGTCGCAGCGGGCGCCATCGCGCGCGGCGGCCGGCTGATCAACGACGATGTCGAGCAGTTGCGCCGCGCGAGCAACGTCGAACTACCGGACGACTGGTACTGCCCTTATGTCCTGCGCGACGCCACCGCGCCGCACATCGCCGCCGAAGCGGAAGGCATCGCGCTCGATGGCAACGTCATCCGCGCAGGCTACGCACGCATGGCAGAGCGCGCGGATCTGGTCATCGTCGAGGGTGTCGGCGGCTTCCGCGTGCCGCTGAACGACACGTTCGACACGGCCGATCTGGCACGTGAGCTCGGGCTGCCGGTGATTCTTGTCGTCGGTCTGCGCCTCGGTTGCATCAACCACGCGTTGCTGACGGCCGAGGCGATCCTGTCGCGCGGCCTCACGCTGGCCGGCTGGGTCGCCAATCACGTCGACAGCAAATTGCGCCATGCCGAGGCCAATATCGAAGCGATCGCCACACGCCTGCCGGCACCGCTGATCGGCCGCGTGCCGCACCTGGCTCACCCCGACGCCGTCACGGCCTCGGGCTATCTCGATCTCCACCCGCTCATGGGTGATGCAGTCAACGATGCGCCGACGACCGGCGCGCCCCATTGAGCTTCCCGAATACAAGGATCCGTTATATGCAAACCCACGCCCACACCCCGAACGCCCACGGTCACGCCGATGCCGAACGCCGCAACCTCACGCCGTGGCGCACGGAAGACATCGACGCGCTGTTCGCCCTGCCGTTCAACGATCTGATCCATCGCGCGCAGCAGGTGCATCGCGCGCATTTCGACGCGAACGCCGTGCAATTGTCGACGCTGCTGTCCATCAAGACGGGCGGCTGCCCGGAAGACTGCGCGTACTGCCCGCAATCGGCGCGCTACGACACCGGCGTCGAAGCCGAGAAGCTGATGCCGATCGCCGAAGTGCTCGAAGCGGCCCAGCGCGCCAAGGACAACGGCGCGACGCGCTTTTGCATGGGCGCGGCATGGCGCAGCCCGAAGCCGCATCAAGTCGACGCCGTCGGCGAAATGGTGCGCGGCGTGAAGGCGCTCGGGCTCGAGACCTGCGTCACCCTCGGCATGCTGCGCGACGGTCAGGCCGAACAGCTGCGTGAAGCCGGCCTCGATTACTACAACCACAACCTCGACACGTCGCCCGAGTTCTACGGCCAGATCATCACGACGCGCACCTATCAGGATCGTCTCGACACGCTCGCCCGCGTGCGCGACGCCGGCCTGAAAGTGTGTTGCGGCGGCATCGTCGGACTGGGCGAATCGCGCCGCGAACGCGCCGGGCTCATCGCCCAGCTCGCCAACATGGATCCGTACCCGGAATCGGTGCCGATCAACAATCTGGTGCAAGTGGAAGGCACGCCGCTGTCGGGCAACGATGCGGTCGATCCGTTTGATTTCGTGCGCACCATCGCCGTGGCGCGCATCACCATGCCGCGCGCGATGGTGCGCCTGTCGGCGGGCCGCGAAACGATGGACGACGCCCTGCAGGCCCTGTGCTTCCTCGCTGGCGCCAATTCGATGTTCTACGGTGACAAATTGCTCGTCACCGACAACCCGCAAGCCGAAGCCGACCGCCAGTTGCTCACGCGGCTCGGCATGCGCGCCTCGAGCGAGGCGCAGCTCTCGACATGCGGGGACGACACACCCTGCGCCGCGCATTGAGGCCGATGCCCCGGTGCACGGACGACGACCGCCCTGGGCCTGTTCGCGCCAAGGCGGCCCGATCCTGCGCAGGGGCGATGAGCGGCTGACAGCGCGCGGCGCGCCCCCCATACGATTTATCTCAGGAGGCCATATGTTCGACAAGATCCTCATCGCCAATCGCGGCGAAATCGCCTGCCGCGTGGCGGCCACGGCGGCCCGGCTCGGCATTCGCACCGTCGCGGTGTATTCCGACGCCGACGCCCATGCCAAGCATGTGGCCGTGTGCGACGAGGCAGTGCACGTAGGGGGCGCGGCCGCGCGCGACAGTTATCTGCGCGTCGAGAAGATCATTGAAGCGGCGCTCGCCACAGGCGCGCAAGCGATCCATCCGGGCTACGGCTTCCTCTCCGAGAATGAAGCGTTCGCCGCCGCGTGCAAGCGCGCGGGGCTCGTCTTCATCGGCCCGCCGGTCGAAGCGATTCATGCGATGGGCAGCAAGAGCGCCGCGAAGTCGCTGATGGAAGATGCGGCGGTACCGCTGGTGCCGGGTTATCACGGCGAGCGTCAGGAACCGGATTTTCTGCAGGCACGCGCCGACGAGATCGGCTATCCCGTCCTCCTCAAGGCGAGCGCAGGCGGCGGAGGCAAGGGCATGCGCGTCGTGGAGCGCAGCGAAGACTTCCGTGCCTCGCTGGCATCGTGCCAACGGGAAGCGGCGAGCAGTTTCGGCGACGACCGCGTGCTGGTCGAGAAGTATCTGACCCGTCCACGGCATATCGAGATCCAGGTGTTCGCCGACACCCACGGCCACTGCGTCTATTTGTTTGAGCGCGACTGCTCAGTGCAGCGCCGTCACCAGAAAGTGCTGGAAGAAGCGCCGGCGCCCGGCATGACGGAAGCGCGCCGCCGCGCGATGGGCGAGGCCGCCTGCAACGCGGCACGCGCGGTCGGCTACGTGGGCGCAGGCACGGTCGAGTTCATCGTCAATCAGGACGGCTCGTTCTACTTCATGGAGATGAACACGCGCTTGCAGGTCGAGCATCCGGTGACGGAAATGATCACGGGACTCGATCTGGTCGAATGGCAATTGCGCGTGGCGGCCGGCGAGCCGCTGCCTTTGGCGCAAGACGCCTTGCGGATGCGCGGCCATGCGCTCGAAGCGCGTATCTACGCGGAAAACCCGGACAACAATTTCCTTCCGTCGACCGGCACGCTCACCGCCTTGCGCACCCCCACGGCGGTGAATTTCCAGGTGGGCGGCAGCAGCGCGCCTGCGGCAGTGCGGATCGATGCCGGTGTGCGTGAGGGCGACACCATCTCGCCATTCTACGACCCGATGATCGCCAAGCTGATCGTTTGGGGCCAGGATCGCGATGAAGCGCTCGCGCGCATGCGTCAGGCGTTGGCCCAGTACCGCGTCGTCGGCGTGGCCACGAATATCGCCTTCCTTGGCCGGCTCGTGGCCAGTGTTCCGTTCGCGGCCGCCGATCTCGACACCGGCCTGATCGAACGCCACCGCGACACGTTGTTCCCGGCAAAGACGCCTGCGCCGGCGACCGCGCTGGCGCTGGCCGTCGCGGCGCAACTCGCGCGCGAGACCGTCTCGGCGCGCCGCAAGTACCAGGACAGCGCGGACCAGCACTCGCCTTGGCAGGCCGCTACGGGTTGGCGGCTGAATGCGGACTATTGCCGCACGCTGTCGTTTGACCAGGGCGACGTGCGCCACGACGTCGTGCTGAGCTCCGGCGCCACCGGCAGTACCTTGACCGTCGGCGGCGAGACGTTGCCGTTCGCCTATCGTCACGACACGGGTGCGTACAAGATCACGCTGGGCGACCGGCGCGCGCAGGGCCACGTGCATTTCGCGCACGACACCGCCCATGTGTTTGTCGACGGGCAGGAATGGCCCCTCGCATGGCACGATCCGCTCGCGCAAGCAGGCGCGGCCGAAGGCGGCGAAGGCCGTCTGACGGCGCCGATGCCGGGCAAGGTCATCGCCGTGCTGGCGCAAGCGGGCGCGAAGGTCGAGAAAGGCGCGCCGCTGCTGGTGATGGAGGCGATGAAGATGGAGCACACCATCAACGCGCCTGCCGACGGCGAGATCGAGGAAATCCTCTTTGCCGTGGGCGACCAGGTGCCCGAGGGCGCACAGTTGCTTGCGTTCAAGCGGTGAGGCTGACGCCGAAACCCAAACACGGCCCGCCGCCGGAACGGCTCTGGCGTCGGGCCGTTCCGCCTCCACGCGAATTCTGCCAATGCTTGGGAAACGTCCGATAAAATAAACGGGGGGTGAAACGCCCCTCGCGCCCACTGGGATTGGCCCAGTCACGTATGGGATGGGTAGCGATATAACGTCGCACGAGAGCGTCTGATTGTTTAGCCTGTGGGACTCGTCTATGGAGTTCCCGCCATGCATACGAACCCTCTCGCCAAGTTTGGACAACATCTCGCCCACCTGCGCAAAGCGCGCGGCTGGTCGCAGGAAAAACTCGCGCTGGAAAGCGGCCTCGCACGTTCATACGTCAGCGGTATCGAGCGAGGCCGGCGCAACGTTGCGCTGATCAACATCTGCGTGCTCGCCGACACGCTCGGCGTGTCGTCCTCGGAAATGCTGAACTTCCCTGCCGACGGATCGACGGAAACGGTCGCCGTCTTTCCCGGCGACCGTACGCCCGTCCCCATGATTCATCGTGCGTTGCGCAAGCTCGACGAACAGGATCAGGCATGGGTCGCCGAGGTCATACGCAGCCTGAGCACGCGACTCGTGCAGACGCCGAACCGTACGATCGATGCCTGCGTGATCGCGCTGCCGCACGACAGCAGCAACGACGCCGCCGGCACAACCGACGCGGCGAAGCGCCCGCCGGCACGCGATGGATACCTCGCACGAGACACGCAACCGTCGCGCGAAGGGCCGTCATCCCGAGAGGGATATGTCCCCATGGATGGGGTGCGCATCGCTGCCCAGGCGCGAGAAGCACATGAAGGCCACCAAGGGCGCGAGGGCCGTGACGCGCGCGGCGAACGAGACGCGAAAGATACGCGTACCGATCCTTCGCCGCGTCACGGCGACCGTCCCCGCGATACCGGTTCGGATGATTAGCCGATGCCGGGGTCCGTCGTCTCCCGTCCCGTGCCGGCGGGAGGGCTATCGCCCCACCGGTCGAGGTCCAGCGCATCGCGCCAGAACCTTGCGGCCTCCCCGCCTGCGCCCGGCAATTCGGCCGGCGCCGGAGCATCGCACACGGTGATACGTTCGACATGCACCACGATCGCCAAGGCTGGCACTCGCCCGTCGTCGATGAGTCCGCCCAGAAGTTCGGGCTGGATCGACAATTGGGCCTTCCCGGCGAGATGGAGCCCACGGCGCACCGCCGCCGTCGCCAGCCAAAGGCTGATCTGCGGATGCACTAGGAGATTGCGCAAAGTTTGCCGATGCGCAGTCGCATCGAACTCCGGAATCAGTATCGTGTTGGCGTCGAACACCGCCGCGCCGGCGCCCGGCCGCGTACGACGCATATCGCCATGCCAGTCGCCGTCCGGACCCGCCGTCGTCAGGCTGAGATACCGGGCGTCATCAATGATCTGTCTCGCTGCACCGCGCAGGCCAAGCGCAACCTCCGGACTCGGGCTCTGCCCGGTTTCCATGCCTGGCAAACGGGCGTCGGACTGTATCAAAAACAATGGGTCAAGTCGAAACACAGAAATCTCCCTGGTTCACGCACGTTTCAGACTGTCACACTAGCGGCAAGGTCAGGGTGACATAGGCACCTTGCACTCGACGCGGCGTGCACGCAGTAACGCTCGGTCCTCGTCGGCATAGCTAAGAAACATCCCAAGATCCATCGCCCCGATGCGGCCAGGCGATAAGACATGGCATCAAGGACGCAGCCGTCGACCGGCGAAAGTCCACTATGAGACGCCGCCGGGAAAAGGTCAAACCGTTTTCGTCGTTTTACATTAACAAGAGAAATTTCACTATGGACTCCAATCCTTTATACCGATTCGGCAGGCATCTCGCCGGCCTGCGCAAGAAGTACAACTGGGCCCAGGACAAGCTGGCGCTCGAGAGCGGCCTGGCGCGTTCCTACCTGAGCGGTGTGGAACGCGGCAAACGGAACATTTCGCTGCGCAATATCTGCATCCTTGCCGACACGCTTGGCGTGCCGCCGCACGAACTGCTGTCGTTTGATGCGGGCATGACCGCGCTGACCGACGCACGCGCGAACCTGAGCCCGAGCGATCCCTATCCGTCGCTCAACCGCGCCATGCAAAAGCTGTCGGATCGCGACCAGCTCTGGATGGCGGAATTGGTGCGCACGCTCAGCGTGCGGCTCAACCACGGCCAGTTGCGGCAGGACTGACGCCGGCCAAGCCGGCGCGACCGGCGCCGGCCGGCCACCGCGCCACTTATGCCTGGCCGATGAATGCTTCGACCGCGCGATTGAAGGCCACGACGTTGGCGAGATTCATGCCGTGTGAAGCTTGGGGAATCATCATCCGGCGCGCGTCGGGCAAGGCCTGCGCGAGCGCGTCGAGGATGGCGGGATACGGCGCCGGACTGAGGGCGCCGCCCAGCAGCAGCACGGGCGCCTGGAGCGCGCCAAGCGCATCGATCGGCAACGGCGTGCGCGGTTCCTTGACCTGGCCGATCAGCGTGAGGGCATTGTCGCGCACCATCCGCTTGAACCAGGGCACCATGCGCCGCCAGGTATCCGGACCGCTGACCGTATCGATAAACAGAGCGAGTCCGCCATCGATGTCGCCCGCTTCGATCGCCGCATGGGCCCGCTCGCGAAATCCGCCGCGGCCGCTGTCGAACGACACGTCCGACGGGCCGCCGGACAGTTCGATGCCCGGGTCGGCCAGCATCAGCGATCGCACCGTATCGGGCGCCATCAACGCCGCGCGCATCGCAACGTAACCGCCGCGCGAGTGCCCGAGCAGGTGCACCGGCCCCTCGCCGAGTGCCCCGATGAAGGCGGCAAGATCCTCCGCGTGCTGTTCTGCAGAGAAGGTATCGCCCTTGCCGTCCCAGGCGTCGGGCCAGTAGTGGCGCAAACTCACTGACACGACGCGCCGGCGCTCGGCCAACGGCGCCATCTGCGGCTTGAAATAGCGGCAATCGCACAGGGAACCGTGCACCAGGACGAGCGGCGCGCCGGTTGCGCCCGGCGGGGCGGGCGTTTCGAGATACGCCATCGGATACCCGTTGACGGTGAGGGTGTGCGGCGTGACGACCGGCATGGCGGCAAAAAATCCGGAATCAGGGGGAAGGCCGCCAGTATAGCCGTGCCTCGACGCCGTTGTTGCACTGCGACACGGCGGGCGGCCCATGCCTTGCGCCCGCCCCTTTTGCCGGGCAACGCGAACCCGATAGTTGCATGAACCGGCCCTGGCCCGCCGCGATCGGGTATCCTTGCGAACTCCCGATTTTTGCCAACGGCAGACCTCATGGCGCTCAAAGCCACCATTTACAAAGCCGACGTGCAGATCACCGATCTGGACCGTCACTACTATCAATCGCACGGCCTGACGCTCGCCCGCCATCCGTCCGAAACGGACGAGCGCATGATGGTACGCCTGCTCGCGTTCATGCTGCACGCCCAGGAGCGGCTGGCATTCGGGCGCGGCCTGTCCACCGCAGACGAGCCCGACCTGTGGGAACACGACCTCGGCGGCGACATTCTGCGCTGGATCGACGTCGGCCTGCCCGACCCGCGGCGACTTGTGAAGGCTTGCGGCCGTGCGGCGTCCGTCGAAGTCATCGCTTTTGGCGGCCGGCAGGCCACCGTCTGGTGGCAACAAGCGCAGACGCAACTGACCCGTCTGCGCAACCTGCGCGTGCGTCTGCTCGACGAAGCGTCCAGCGAAGCGCTGGCTGCACTCGCAGGCCGCTCGATGCGCCTGCAATGCACGATTCAGGACGGCCAGGTCTGGGTTGCCGACGATTCGCATAACCTCGCCATCGGCCTGACGACGCTGCGCGAGGCGAAGTAACCCGGGCACCGGCCACCTTTGTTACACTTGACGTTAACGTCAACAAGACACGCCGCGTTTCGACGGCGGCCCGGAGACTGCGGCGCCTGCCGCGCAGCCGATCAACCATGGACATCCTGATCTTTTCGCCGGACGGCAAGACCGCCCCGTTTGAAACCGGCCTCGCCGATGCCTTGCCGGGTGCCCGCACCCGCAGCTGGCAACCCGGCGATGACAATGCGGCCGACTACCTCGTGCTCTGGAAGCCCAACGCCGAGGTCCTGAAGCCGCGCGAGCGCCTGAAAGCCATCTTCAATATGGGCGCGGGCGTCGACGCCGTGCTGGGCGTGGACGGTGAAGGCGCGCGGCGTCTGCCCGCCGGCGTTGCGCTGGTGCGCCTCGAAGACGCCGGCATGGGCGCGCAGATGGTCGAGTACGTCAGCCACGCGGTGCTGCGCTATTTCCGCCGCCTCGATGAATTGGCCGAACTGCAGGCGCAAGGCGTCTGGAAGTTTCTCAAGCCGAATCGCATCGCCGAGTTCCCCGTTGCCGTGCTCGGCTTCGGCACGCTCGGCGCACAAGTCGCTGGCGGGCTCGCCGCACTGGGCTTTCCGGTGCGTGCCTGGAGCCGCTCGGCCCGCCCCGGGCGCGAGAACGTCACGTTATACAGCGGCGCCGATGGCTTCGACACTTGTGTGTCCGGCGCGCGCGTCCTGGTGAACCTGCTGCCACTCACGCCCGATACGGCCGACGTGCTCAACGCGAAACTGTTCGCGAAGCTGGCCCCCGGCGCATTTGTCATCAACGTGGCGCGTGGCGGCCATCTGGTGGAAGCCGATCTGCTGGCGGCCATGGCCAGCGGCCAGATTGCCGGTGCCACGCTCGATGTGTTCCGCACCGAGCCGCTGCCGGCCGATCATCCGTTCTGGCGCCAGCCCCGGCTCACGGTCACGCCGCACATGTCCGCGCTGACGCTGCGCGAGGAAACCATCGCCCAGATCGCCGGGAAAATCGCCGCGCTCGAACGCGGCGAAGCGATTACCGGCATCGTCGATATCCAGCGCGGCTACTGATGCCGCGCGCCTGAGGAGACGTTCCATGTCACAGCCTGTCTTGCCCCAACGCGTCAAGGTCGTCGAAGTGGGACCGCGCGATGGCCTCCAGAACGAAAAGCAGCAAGTGCCGACGCCAACGAAGATCGCGCTCGTCGACCAATTGTCGGCGGCAGGATTCCAGAACGTCGAGTCGGCGTCGTTTGTCTCGCCCAAGTGGGTGCCGCAGATGGCCGATGGCTCGGAGGTGATGGCCGGCATCACGCGCTCGCCAGGCACCGTCTACTCGGTCCTCACGCCCAACATGAAGGGCTTCGAGGCCGCGCTCGCCGCCAAGGCCGACGAAGTCGTGATCTTCGCCGCCGCGAGCGAGGCCTTCTCGCAACGCAACATCAACTGCTCGATCGAGGAAAGCATCGCGCGCTTCGAGCCGGTCGCGCGTGCCGCCAAGGACGCCGGTCTGCGCCTGCGCGGCAGTATCTCTTGCTGTCTCGGCTGTCCGTATCAGGGCGATGTCCCGATCGAGAGCGTCGTGAATGTGATCCAGCGGCTGGCCGCCCTGGGCTGCGACGAAATCGACATTGCCGACACGATCGGCGTGGGCACGCCAGGACGCACGCGCGACGTCATGGAAGCCGCCGCCCGCGCGTTTCCGATCGAGCGCCTGTCCGGGCATTTCCACGATACCTACGGCCAAGCGACGGCGAACATCTATGCCGCGCTGCAAAGCGGCATCTCGATCTTCCATTCGTCGGTCGCGGGTCTGGGCGGCTGCCCCTACGCGAAGGGCGCGACGGGCAACGTCGCGACGGAAGACGTGCTGTATCTGCTGCACGGCCTCGGCATCACGACCGGCATCGACCTCGATGCGGTGGTGCGCACCGGCGACTTCATCTCGAAAGCGATCGGGCGCACCAATGCTTCGCGCGTCGGCCGCGCCTTGCTTGCCAAGATGCAGGACGCCGACGACGCCACTTGCGTCTGACCGGCACTTACCCGCGCTTACGCCCCAATGGCCTGCCCCATGACACAGAATCACGCCACGCCAGATCACGACACCCTTCCCGATAGCGCGCGCCGCGTTGCACAGTGGCTCACCGAGGCCGGCCACGACCGGCCGGTGGTGATGCTGCCGGCGACCGGCAAGACCTCGGCCGAAGCCGCCGCCGGTCTCGGCTGCCAAGTCGCGCAGATCGCGAAGTCCATTATCTTTCGCCGCGCGGCCGATGACGTGCCGGTCCTCGTCATCGCCAGCGGCATCAATCGCGTCGATGAGAAGAAGGTGGCTGCGAAAGTCGGTGCACTCGCGAAGGCCGACGCGCGTTTCGTCAAGGAAAAGACGGGCTATTCGATCGGCGGCGTCAGCCCCATCGGCCATTTGTCTGCGCCCGTCATGCTGATCGACGAGGATCTGCTCAAGCTGGAGAGCCTGTGGGCCGCCGCAGGGCATCCGCACGCCGTGTTCAATCTTACGCCCGCGCAGCTGCTGTCGATGACCGGTGCACCGGTCGCCGACGTCGCGCTGCGCGACTGAACGCCATGTCCGTGCCGTCGCCGTGTCAGAATCTCTGCCGGATGAATCCGGCCACGGGCTGGTGCGACGGCTGCTGGCGTACGCTCGACGAAATCGCCGCCTGGTCGACGATGTCCGACGAAGACAAACAGCGCGTCCTCGACGCCCTGCCCGCACGTCGCGCCGAGCATGTGCCGGCCGTTTCCGAAACACCCCGCTGACGCGCCGCCCGCGCGCCGGCATTTTTGGCCCCCCTCCATCCATGGGTAAAATCGTCAGCGTCGGCGAAACCTTTTCCGCCACGCATTCATTCACGCCGGAGTCGATCCGGCACTTCGCCACCCTCGCGAGCGATCATAATCCGCTGCATCACGATGCGGATTACGCGGCCGACAGCCGCTTCGGCGGACTGATCGCGTCGGGCACGCAGCAGATGTCGTATCTGGCATCGCTGCTCGCCACGCATTACGCAAAGACTGCGCAGCCGCTCGGTCTCGAGTTCGACATGAAACTGAAGAAGGCGGTGCATGCCGGCGACGACATCCGCGTCGCGTGGACCGTGACGAGCGCCACGTGGAAAGACAAACTCGGGGGCGATATCGTAACGCTCGACGGACTGGCGACCAACCAGCGCGGCGAGCCGGTCATCGCCGCGACCGCGAAGATCCTCGTCTGCCCGCGCGCGGCCTGAGCGCGGCCAGAAGAGTCCGCTCATGACATCGATCGCCCTGCCGGCCAAGATGCGCGTGTTCGAGCGCGGCTGGCTTTCTTCGAACAATATCCTGTTCCTCGGCGATTCGCCCGCGCTGATTGACAGCGGCTATGCCACGCACGCACCGCAGACGGTCGCGCTCGTCGCCAAGTCGCTGCCGCCCGGACGCACGCTGGAACGGCTCTACAACACGCATCTGCACTCCGACCATTGCGGCGGCAACGCGGCGCTGCAACAGCGCTTTGGCTGCCGCACATGGGTCCCCGCCGCCGAAGCGGACCCGGTCCGTCATTGGGACGAAGCGCGCCTGTCATTCCGCGCGACCGCCCAGCGTTGCGACCGCTTCAGTTTTGACGAAACGCTATCGCCCGGCGACACGATGACGCTCGGCGAGCGCGAGTGGCTGGTGCTCGGCGCGCCCGGGCACGATCCGCACGCGCTGATGCTGTACTGCCCCCACGACGGCACGCTGATCTCGGCCGACGCGCTGTGGCAGAACGGCTTCGGGGTAATTTTTCCGGAACTGGATGGCGAATCGGGGTTTGCCGAACAAGCTGCCGTGCTCGACCTGATCGAACAGCTCGATGTGCAGCGCGTGATCCCCGGACACGGCGCGCCGTTCGACGACGTCGCCGGTGCGCTTTCCCGCGCGCACAGCCGTCTCGACCATTTGCGCGGCGACCCGGCGCGCAACGCGCGAAATGCGCTCAAGGTGCTGATCGTGTTCCGTCTCATGGCCGAGCGCACGTTGATCCGTGCGTCGCTCGCCGACACATTGGCCGGCGCGCGCGCGTGGCGCAATGCGGCAGCCATGCTCGCGCCGCCTTCGAAATGGCCTGCGCTGCTCGATACGCTCGTCGACGAGCTGCTGCGCTCGGGGGCAGTGACGCAGGACGATGACGGCCGGCTGGCCGCGCCCGCCTGATCACAAAAAAACAACGCCGCTCACCCGAAGGCAAACGGCGTTTGAGGACGTGACGTGCCGAACGGCTGCAGCGGTCGCTACGCCGCAGCCGCCCCGCGACGCCGTTTCCGGGGCCGCATGGCACGCGAGATCATCCTATTCGTGCGCGCCAACGCCCATCAAGGGGATTTACCCTGATATCCCTGGACAACCCCGTCCGAACGCCGCGCGCCCAACTGAGGCATTCCTCGACTCGGTGATTCCACAGGGACACGCGAATGCCCCTATAATCGAACGATCGTTCGCGAACTTCAGCGACGCATGCCGCCCGCGTAACACGCGCCGACAAGGAGACTTCATGGCCCTACCTGCAATCCTGCAAAACCTGGCGCTGCCCGTGGTGGCTTCGCCCATGTTCATCGTCAGCTATCCGGAACTGGTCCTTGCGCAGTGCAAGGCCGGTATTGTCGGTTCGTTTCCGGCGCTCAACGCGCGCGAGCCGAAAATGCTCGAGGATTGGCTCGACCGCATGACCGAAGAGCTCGCGACCTATCGCGCCGCGAATCCCGACGCCGTGGTGGGGCCCCTGGCGGTCAATCAGATCGTGCATCAGTCGAACCCGCGCCTCGAACACGATGTGCGCGTGTGTGTCGAGCATCGCGTGCCGATCTTCATCACGAGCCTGCGGGCACCGCCCAAGGAACTGATCGATGCGGTGCACAGCTACGGCGGGATCGTGCTGCACGACGTGATCAATCTGCGGCACGCGCAAAAGGCCATCGAAGCCGGCGTGGACGGCCTGATCCTCGTTGCCGCCGGCGCGGGCGGTCATGCGGGCACGTTGTCGCCATTCGCGCTGGTCGGCGAAGTGCGCAAGATCTTCGACGGCCCCATCGTGTTGTCAGGTTCGATCGCCAACGGCGGCTCGATCCTGGCGGCGCAGGCCATGGGCGCGGATCTGGCGTATATCGGCACGCGCTTCATCGCGTCGACCGAGGCGAACGCCCACGAGTCCTATAAGCAGGCGATCGTCGACGCGAGCGCGTCCGACATCATCTATACGAATCTGTTTACGGGGGTCTCAGGCAATTACATTCGCCAGAGCATCGTCAACGCCGGACTCGACCCGGAAAACCTGCCCACGGCCGACAAGTCCGCCATGAACTTTTCGAAGGCGAAGGCGTGGAAGGATATTTGGGGTGCCGGACAAGGCGTCGGCCTGATGAACGAAATCGTGCCGGCCGGCGAGATCGTCGCGCGGCTCAAGCGCGAATACGACGAAACCCGCCGCCGCTTGTCGGTCTGACGCAATCCCAGCTTCTCACGCCGGCCCTCGTGCCGGCGTGACGCGCCTCGCGCCTGCGCTTCACCCCGCCGCTTCACCCCTCCGCCTCCCACGTGCCGGCATTTCCTTCACGTTTTGTGTCTCGCTCATTCGCCCCGACTCGCGCGAATCCGCCATTTGACCGCCTCACCGCCAAAGCGGCGTGAGGTTGCGGCGATTAGTGTTTCGCATGAGCCCCCGGCACCGGTCCGCGCCGAATGTGCGCAAAGCCGGTTTGTCATTCATCGCGACACGAGCGACACAATCTTGAGGAGCCCATGCCTTACCATTTTCCGCACGCCGTAAATCGTACGCCGCCGTTGCCGTACCGTCTGGCGCCCGGAGCAAACCGCCGCCCATCACAAGTCCGCATGGCAGGTGCCCTTGCGAAACGGGCCGGCGCGCAACACCCCGCACGCCCGGCCGCCGAATGCCGCCCCCCATTCGAATCCCTGAGCTTTCCGCTGGCCGAAGTCCATACGCGCGCGAAGTCCGCCCCCGGATCGCCGCCCCCCATTCACGTCCCGTCCGGAAGACTCGCGCTGGGCATCCAGTGCCTGCTGATCAGTGAACTGGTTCTGGCAAGCGCCGCGTCTCCCTTGTCCGGCAACCCGCCGCGGGCGGCGGCGATGCGGTCGCTGCATCTCGACTTTCCGTTCAAGCAATCACGTTTGCCCGCTGCGCCGCCCGTGCGTCCCGACTTGGCGCCCGTCGGCCGGCAACGTGCAAGCCGAGATATTTGGCCGATCGTAGCATTGCGCCACTACCCGTGGCTCCTCTCGACGACAGAACCAAGCGTTTCGACGCATTCCGGCAATGCCGGACCTTCGGGGCCCCGCTTGCCGAAGTTGCTCTACTGGTATCTCATGCATTTGGTCACCACCCGGGACGCCGGTGTCACGGACACCCCACCTGCGGTCTCCAATGTCACCATTCGCAAGATGGCGCCTGATATCGTCAAGACCCGCTACTCGGCGCAAGACATTCTGAGCGCCCTGGGCGATGCGGCGCATCCCTTCGAAAAACTCGGCGACTTCTTTCGTAACGCATGGGCCGCTACGGGAAATCCGCCGATCCCGGCGCGCAAATGGGCGTCGGCCAAGGGCTGGCTCAAGCGAGTCGATGCATTGACCGCACCATTACCGGTTGTCACGCAAACGCGCCTGGCCGGTCTTGTCGCCCAGCAGATGGCGGACGTGAGCGCAGGCAAGCCGCCGTCCATCGATGCTATATCCGACGTACTGTCCCAAACCGACTTGCGCGGGTTCGCAGCCGCGAAGGATATATTTGCCCTGGTTGACCCCGCCGACAACGCTCTCCCGTTTGATCTCGAACCGGAAAGCACCCTTTCCGGCCCGCCGGGCAGATGGCCGGAACCGGGGGCGGGGGAGGCACAGGAATTCGCCGATCATGCATTGCCGTTCAAGCCCGACCCCGAACCCCACGCCAGCGTGGCGCCATTCCTTGGCGCCAAGGGTGAAGCGGCTTATCTCAAAGGGTATGACTACGCGATCGGCGATGGGGCTGAACCTGCGGGTACCGGCTCGCCCGGCATCCTGACAACGTCGCAAGGCACATTGCTCATTCGCGGCAATGCCGGATATTACCGGGTACGCCAGGACGCTGGCTCCGGGCAATGGTTCATCCATACCGGCGCGCGGGCACGTCCGGAAATTCCGCTGGTGTGGAGCGAGGCTAGCGGCAAGTGGCAAGCCGAGCCACCGCTTTGTCTACGCGGCGGCGGTTGCGGCGGCAGCAAAGGACAACGGCCGGAGTCCGAGGCAGCCCTCGTCAGCGACAGCATCTACGCCGACGATCGCGTTCTGATCGCCGTTTCCGATAGGCGGGTACGCTCGGCCATCAATGACGCGTTTGACTCGCTGGCCGAGATGCATTTGAAGAGAACCAACCGGCCGGAGTATCGCGCGCGACAGGATCACAGTATCTTGGAGGCGCGCCATGACCTGGCGAAATTGCACCGGGGCATCGACAATTCCGAGCCGCTATGGTTGCAGCAACTGGAGGCGGCTGAGGCCACCGGCCGATACTACATCGATCATCCAACCCACGAGGCATACTGCCACGAACATGCGGAGATCCTTTCCTGGCATTTGGCCGAAAACGGCGTACCGCTGCAAAACTTCCGCATCATCACGATGGCGTCCGGCCCTCACACCGGACACGTGGCGGTGCTGTACACGGAGTCTCCCGTGGTGATGGACGTCCTTACCCACAGTACACCGATCGATCAACCGCCCGATACGCCCGACGGTATCACCGCAACGGAATTCGCGAGGCTGGTTTTCCCGTATCGGAAGCAAACGCTGATACTCGACCCTTGGGCCTCGCAGAAAATCATTCGCTTCGACACGGCCACGTCGCGCGAAGACGTAGCGCTGGCCATCGCCGATACGCTCATCGACGCGGGCATACCCGAGGGCCGGCCTTATCGGGTGTCGATCACGCGGCCTGTGACGCCACGCCAGAGCGCCAGATCGTCGCCGGACAGGCCTTCGCGGCAAGTCCGGCGCGCGCCGGACGTGACGCCCAGCGCTCAGTACGTGTACACGCCGCGGCCGGTCTTGCGGCCGAGATAGCCGGCCGCCACCATTTCCTTGAGCAGCGGACACGGGCGGTACTTCGAATCGGCGAACTCTTCGTAATAGACGTTCATGACCGACAGGCAAACGTCCAGCCCGATCATGTCGGCCAGCGCCAACGGTCCGATCGGATGATTGCAGCCCAGCTTCATGCCTTCGTCGATCTCCTCGGGCGTGGCGAGGTTCTCCGCCAGCACGAAGAACGCCTCGTTGATCATCGGCACGAGGATGCGATTGACGACGAAGCCCGGCGCATTCTTCACCGTAATCGGCGACTTGCCCAGCTGACGTGCCAGCGCATCCACGTCGGCATGGGTCGCATCGCTCGTCTGCAGGCCACGGATGATTTCGACGAGCGCCATCAGCGGCACCGGATTGAAGAAGTGCATGCCGATGAACTGCTCGGGACGCGCCACCACCGCTGCCAGCTTCGTGATCGAGATCGACGACGTGTTCGACGCCAGGATCGCCTCGGGCTTCGCCGCGGCTTCGAGCTGCTTGAGAATCTTGACCTTCAGGTCGAAGTTCTCGGTGGCGGCTTCGATCACGATGTCGGCCTGCGCAAGCGCGGCGTAATCCGTGGCCACCGTGATGCGGGCGAGCGTGGCCGCCTTGTCCGCCGCCGTGATCTTGTCCTTCTTGATGAGACGGTCGAGGCTGCCCGCCACAGCGGCGAGTCCCTTCTGTACGGCCGCATCGCTGATGTCGACCATCGTCACGGGCAATCCCGCAACCGCGCAAGCCTGCGCAATGCCGTTACCCATGGTGCCGGCGCCGATGATCCCTACGCTTTGAATCGTCATGTCGTGTCTACTCCATACTCCGTGGACGCCCATTTTCTGTCGGCAGCGTGCGCTCGTGGGGGGCACGCGCGGGCCCGCCTCCGTCGCGACGAAATCGGAGGCGCCATACGCCGCGCACGCGTGGTTCTGCCGTCAAGATCCGCGGGCGACGGGATCTTGCACTGCACAAATGATAACGCGAGTGCCGCGTCCCGGAAACCCGTGGCGATTTCCGTCACATATTGCGGCGATATTGCCCGCCCACTTCGAACAGCGCCTGCGTGATTTGCCCCAGGGAGCACACACGTACGGCATCCATCAGCACCGCAAAGACGTTTTCGTCCGCGATCACCGCCTGTTGCAGACGCCGCAGCATCTGTGGCGCGGCGTCGGCGTGGCGCGCCTGAAACGCGCGCAACCGGCGCAGCTGGGACTGCTTCTCGTCTTCCGTGGACCGCGCCAGCGGCACGGTGCCTGCATGGGCCTCGCTGTCCGGGGCCACGAACGTGTTGACGCCGACGATCGGGTACGAGCCGTCGTGCTTGCGATGCTCGTAATACAACGACTCCTCCTGGATCTTGCCGCGCTGGTAGCCCGTTTCCATGGCGCCGAGCACGCCGCCACGCTCACTGATGCGCTCGAACTCGCACAGCACGGCCTCTTCCACGAGATCCGTCAGTTGTTCCATCAGGAAGCTGCCCTGATTCGGATTCTCGTTGTACGCCACGCCCCACTCGCGATTGATGATCAACTGGATGGCAAGGGCACGCCGCACGGACGCCTCGGTCGGCGTGGTGATGGCTTCGTCGAACGCGTTCGTGTGCAGCGAATTGCAGTTGTCGTAGATCGCGATGAGCGCCTGCAACGTCGTGCGGATGTCGTTGAAGTCGATCTCCTGCGCGTGCAGGCTGCGCCCGCTGGTCTGGATGTGATACTTGAGCTTCTGGCTGCGTTCATTCGCCCCGTACCGGTCGCGCATCGCCACGGCCCAGATGCGGCGCGCAACGCGTCCGAGCACCGCGTATTCGGGGTCCATGCCGTTGGAGAAGAAGAACGACAGGTTCGGCGCGAAATCGTCAACGGCCATGCCGCGCGCGAGATAAGCTTCGACAAACGTGAAACCGTTGGACAGCGTGAACGCCAGTTGCGAGATCGGGTTCGCACCGGCTTCGGCGATGTGATAGCCGGAGATCGACACCGAGTAGAAGTTGCGCACGCGGTGATCGACGAAATACGCCTGGATGTCGCCCATCACCTTGAGGCTGAATTCCGTCGAGAAGATACAGGTATTCTGGCCCTGGTCCTCCTTGAGGATGTCCGCCTGCACCGTGCCGCGGACTTGCTCGAGCGTGCGCGTGCGCACGGCTTCGGCTTCGCTGGCGTTCGGCGCGCGGCCATGCGCCTTCTCGAAACGCGCCATCTGCTGGTCGATTGCGGTGTTGAAGAACATCGCAAGGATGGTTGGCGCGGGGCCGTTGATCGTCATCGACACCGAGGTCGACGGCGAGCAGAGATCGAAGCCGTCGTAGAGCGCCAACATGTCGTCGAGCGTGGCGATCGAAACGCCCGCGTTGCCGATCTTGCCGTAGATGTCGGGGCGTTCGTCCGGGTCGAAGCCATACAGCGTGACGGAATCGAAGGCCGTCGACAACCGTTTGGCCGCCATGCCCGCCGAGAGCAGTTTGAAGCGGCGATTGGTGCGCATCGCGTCGCCCTCGCCCGCGAACATGCGCGTCGGATCCTCGTTCTCGCGCTTGAACGGAAACACGCCCGCTGTATACGGAAATGCGCCCGGCAGGTTCTCGCGCATCAGCCAGCGCAGGAGTTCACCATCGTCCCGATAGGGCGGCAGCACGACTTTCGGAATCCTCAGGCCGGACAGCGTGGTGCGCGTGAGCGTCGTGTGAATCTCCTTGCCGCGCACCTTCGTGACGAGGTCATCGCCCGTGTACGCGTCGCGCGTCGCCGGCCAGCTCGCCAGCAACGCGCGTTCGGTCGCGCCCAGTTGCGCTTCGCGCGCTTCGCGCAGCGCGTCGAGCGATTGCGAAACGGCAGCGGTGTCCGCCGTCCCGGCGCCGCCGGCCATGCGCGCGCTCTCGCGCAACTGCTGGACCTCGTGCGCGAGCGTGCTCTGCGCCTCGGCGTGGACGTGATACTGACGGACAGTCTGCGCGATCTCCGCCAGATATCGCACGCGCGCGGCCGGTACGATAGCGTGCAGTTGCGTCGAGTGCCGGACATCGACACGCGGCAATCGGCCACGGCCGTCGCCGATCGGGCGGCCACGGGCGGCGAGCATCGCCACGAGGCCCTGGTACAGCGCCGTCACGCCGTCGTCGTTGAAATGGGCAGCCATCGTGCCGTAGACGGGCATCTCGCCGGGCGGTGTCTGCCAGGCGTTGCGGTTGCGCTGCACCTGCTTGGCGACATCGCGCAAGGCGTCCTGCGCGCCCTTGCGGTCGAACTTGTTGATGGCGACGAGATCGGCGAAGTCGAGCATGTCGATTTTCTCGAGCTGGGTAGCCGCGCCGAATTCGGGCGTCATGACATACAGCGAGACGTCAGCGTGCTGCACGATGGCCGCGTCGCCCTGGCCGATGCCGGAGGTCTCCACCACGATCAGGTCGAAGCCCGCCGCCCGACAAGCCGCCAGCGCGTCCGGCAGCGCCGCGGACAGTTCCCCGCCTGCGCCGCGCGTGGCCAGCGAGCGCATGAAAACACGAGGTCCGTTGCCCCAATCGCCAATGGCGTTCATGCGGATTCGGTCGCCAAGCAATGCGCCGCCCGACTTGCGCCGCGACGGATCGACGGCGAGCACGGCAATCGTCAGCGCATCGTCGTGATCGAGGCGCAGGCGGCGGATGAGTTCGTCGGTCAGCGATGACTTGCCCGCCCCGCCCGTGCCCGTAATACCGACGACCGTCGTTTTCGCAGCAGCGGCACGTTGCTGGAGCGCCGCGCGTGATTCTGCCGACAGTTTGCCGTTTTCGAGCGAGGAAATTGTCTGTGCCAATGCGCGGCGGTCGCCGTCGAAGACAGGCTGCATTGACAAGGGCGCGAACTGCGACAAGTCGCCGAGTTCACCGGCGCAACGCCGCAACATGTCGTCGATCATGCCTTGCAGGCCGAGCTGCTGGCCGTCGTGCGGAGAATAGATGCGCGTGACGCCGTACGCGTGCAGCGCGGCGATCTCGTCGGGCACGATCACGCCGCCGCCGCCGCCGAACACCTTGATATGCGCCCCGCCGCCCTCGCGCAGGCGATCGATCATGTACTGGAAGTATTCGACGTGCCCGCCCTGATAACTCGACACGGCAATGGCGTGGACATCTTCGTCGAGCGCCGCCTGCACCACTTCGGCGACCGAGCGGTTGTGGCCCAGATGAATCACCTCGGCGCCGCTGGCCTGCAGGATGCGGCGCATGATGTTGATCGAGGCGTCGTGGCCGTCGAACAGGGCGGCCGCGGTGACAAAACGCAAGCGCAGCGCCGGCGTGGCGCCGTGTATTTTTTGCGCGACGGACAGATCGGTCATGTCTCCCCCTTTTCGGTCACGGCGGGCGTGCCGCCGTGCGGGTTCGGTTCGGACAGTATATGACCGGTTGCGCCGAGCGTTAGAACTTCATGCGGATGCCGGGGCGCTCAGACAAGCCCGCGCCGCCAACGCGCGAGTGTTGCTCAGATGCAACACTGGTGGGTAAGACTTGGGGGGAGGCAGGGAATGATGAAAGCCGACGTCGGGGGCGGGGTCGGGGTCGGGCTTACGGGGCGTCAGTCGCGCCGGCGCCCGCCGTGCCCGTTGCCGCCGCCGTAGCCGTAGCCTTGCTCACGGCGATTGCCCTGCGCATCGTAGCGCCGTTCGCGTCCATCGGCCGGTGCAGCCCAGTTCGGAAACTCAGGCTCGCCTCGGCCGCGGTCGGCGTTGAAACGGCTGATGGCGTCGCGCAACGACGCCTTGTTGACGTCAAGCGGGTCGCGCATGCGACCGCCGTCCGCCCACGAAAGGGACGCGACACTCAGCAGCAGCAGCAGGGCACACCAGCGAATACGGGCACTCATCTCGATCTAACCAGACAACGGCCGGCCCAGGAGAGTGGGGCCGGTTCGCACGAGGCGCCTCCCAACGTCTGCGGCTTGCAGCAACGGGGTCAGCGCCAGGATTGAATGTACCGGGCGGGGCCGGTGAGCGTCGATGGAAAAAATGTTAGAACGGGCGATCGTGTGCAACCGTTTGTAACCGGCGCCGATGGATGCGCGTTTTGCGCCGCCTTACTGCTTCTCCACCGACAGCGAAATCTCGCGGATGCGCTCACCGCGCCGGGTCACGGTGTCTTGCGCCGATATCGTGAAGTTGACCGGACGGCCGTATTTCTTGCTCGTCATCAGCCAGTCGGCGGGCAGGCCGGTGGTCGTTGTCGTGGTGGTCCGCACGGTGGTCACGCCGCGCGTGCAGCGGGCGACGTCGCGCGCGAACTGTTTCGCCCGGTCGCGCATCGCTTCAGGCGTGCTCGACTGGAAGTCCCAGACGCACTCGTACGTTGGCGCCAGGCCATTGCCCCGGAAAATCTTGCAGTCGCCGCTCGGCATCGAATACGTTGCCTGATAGCTCGCACCCTGCTCGTTCTGGGCCAGCAGCGGGCCGGTCATGTCGTCGAAACCCTGTTGCGCGCTCTTCGCCAGTCCGTAAATGCCATCGCACTGGCCTGCGGCGAACGCCGCCTGCGTGACGCACAACAGCGTCAGCACGGCACACTTCTGTATTTTAGTCGTTACCATCATTGGAATCTCTGGAGGCGGATCATTGGCCGCGCAGCGGCCCCCGCCGCTTTGTCGTGATCCGTCATGCCCCGACATTAAACCGCAAAGCGGCGCGCGGCGAAACCCGGGGCCTGTTCACGCAGCCCCTGGACACCTCGGCGTTCGCGTGCCAATTCGAGTGGTACTGCGTGCACAAGTTCGCCAGCCCATCATCCATTCGACTGATGGCGGCGATGCGTGCATACCCTATACTCGAGGTGCAGTCTGACTGCTACGTATGGCCCGCATTACCGGCGGTTCGCCGCCATTGGCCATACCACCATGGTGCCAAGTCTTCTTGGACCTTACCATGCCGCTCCGGTACGTGCGGCTGGCGACGGCCCGATGGGTCTCAACCGGCGGAAACTTCCGCCGGTTTTCATTTCCGGATAGCCGATTTACGCAGACCCCGCCTCGGGGCGCGCCCTATCATGCCAACGGCTTAGGCAAAAGTGCCGATATCGTCGCGCGCGCCGCTCTGCAACTATCAAATCACAAGACCAATATTCATCGGGCACTCACCTTCGGGAAGTCAACGGAGTGTTTGTGGATACCTGTACGTCATTCGCGCCGCGCCTGCTTCGCCGGTGTGATGTCTCGCGCCTGAGCGGGTGAGCGCCATGGGACATCCATCGATTCCCGGCCGCGACGATCCGGTCACGCACTACGTGCGCGGTCACGGGGGCACCCTCGCGCATGTGCTCGAAGCCCTGGGCAAATTTCATACGCGCCATGGGCATTGGCCGACGCACCTTCACGTTTATCCCGAAACCCTTGCCGCGCTGGTGCAGGACCTGACCCCGCTCGGGTTCTACATGGTGCAGCTCAAGGTCGAGGTCGTCTCCGATCTCGAGCGCGACCTGTTCAGCGCCGACACCCTCGGCAACATCGCCATCTACCGCGTGCAAGCGGGGAGCATAGGCGACGTGAGCCGTGACGCCGCGCAATGGCTGGGACTCGTCTGCGACGACACCGTGCTGTCGATCCGCCCGCCATGGAGCTGAACGCACCGCCATCCGTCCCGTCGATCGACCCTGCACTTACATTCGCCCCTTTCTGACACGCCGACGTCGTGTGCGGAACGGGCCAACGCCTCCACCGTCCTGCGAGGACACCATGAACCGCTTAGCGATTGTGCTCGATGGCCTGATGCTGCTCTACCTCGCCGCTGCGGCCGTCGTCGGCATGCAAGCCAGCCAGGTCATCCCTGGCGTACTGCTCGCCAACGTACTCGGCATCCTGTTGGGGTTGCTCATGCTCGCTGTGCTGGCCGCACCTTTTTACGTGTCGCTGGTGGTCCTGGCCACGATGAGCGAACGGCACCTGCGTCTTGCCGCATGGCTGCACCGCCTGCTGCTGGCCTTGATGATCGGGCTGACGATGATCTCGATGCTCGCCGGCCATGGCGTGGAAATTTCCGCGCCGTTGTTCGCGCTGGTCGCCACGGTGTCGATCGTGAACCTGATCGCGTTGTCCCGGCAGCATACGCAATCGCAAACGTTTCATCGGTTCGGGCACTGATACCGGTTCGGCATGGGGAATGCGCAACCGCACGCCTCGCGTATGTCGTGCGCGCGAGGACGATGCTAGACTGCGTGGCATGACCGATTGGCGCAAACTCCTCGAGATGTTCGAAACCACGACCCACATTTCCCGCAGAACCGTTGCAATGACGCTGACGGCAGCGTTGACGATTTTGCTGACGGCCGTGCCCATGCCGGCCGCCCATGCCGATGGCCAACATGCGCAACACGATCACCACGCCGCATCCGATGGCATTGGCGAGCCCGGCGACGCCGCCCGCGTCACGCGCACGATCGACGTCGACATGCATGACGCCATGCGCTTCACGCCCGCGACAATCACGGTCAAGCGCGGCGAAACGATCCGCTTTAACGTGAAGAACAGCGGCCGCGTGCGTCACGAGATGATGCTCGGCACGGTCAGCGCCTTGCGCGAACACGCCGAGATGATGCGCAAGATGCCGCAGATGGAGCACGCCGAGCCCAATGCCGTGACGGTCGATCCGGGCAAACGCGGCGAGTTCGTCTGGCACTTCACGCAGGCCGGCGAGGTTCCGTTCGCGTGTCTCGAGCCGGGGCACTTCGAAGCCGGCATGGTCGGCACGATCCGGGTACGCGCCGACGCGGGGTCGATCGGCGGCGGTTGACGGCTACGCGAGTGGAAGCCGCGTCAGCCCCCCGCTGAGGGTTTCGGTGGCGGCCGATTCGAACGCGTCGACATCGCGCGCCTTCAACCGAAGGCGCAACGTCACGGCGTCGCTGTATGCGGCATCGAGCACTTCCGCCCCGTGCCGTTCGGCCACGCGGCGCAACGCCGCCTCATGGCTGAATGCGCAGCGGTAGGCCACCTCGACAGTCGGCTCGACCGCCGTGAGCGTCGCAAGCTTCAGCGCTTCGCTCACCGCCTGGCCGTATGCGCGCGTCAGGCCGCCGGCGCCAAGCTTGATGCCGCCGTAATAGCGCACCACCACGGCGAACACGTTGGCGAGGTCCTTGTGCATAAGCACGTTGTACATGGGCTTGGCTGCCGTGCCGCCCGGTTCGCCATCGTCATCGAAGCCGGACGCGCCCTCGCACAGCAACACCCAGCAGTAATGCGTGGCGTTTGGAAAGCGGCGCTTGAGCGCCTCGAGTTCGCGCATGGCCGCGTCACGCGAAGCGATCGGCATGACAATGCCGATGAAACGGCTTTTCCTGATATCGAGTTCGACCTCGACCGCCTGGGCCAAAGCAAACGTCAAAGCGTCACCGCCCCGCGCGCGAGTTCGATAACGTTGCCGCCCACACGAATTTCACGCGCCGCCGTGACTTCCAAGGTCAGGCGGCATGGCCGCTCGACGCGATCGCCCTGCGACACGCGGGCGCGCAACGGCAACGGGCGCCCCTGCGCAATGAGCCAGCCGCCAAGGTTCGCGCATGCCGACCCGGTACCCGGATCCTCGCTCACGCCCCCGCCCTGCGTCGTAAAGAAATAACGCGCGGTGATATCGAGCACGCCATCGTGCTCGCCGTCGATCGAAAACACATAGCCGGTCTTGCGCGCGAGGCTCGACAACGGCCATTGTTCCAACCGCGCCGAGTCGGGCTGTGCACGCATGACAGCGGCCGCGTCGCGCAACGGGATGAGGAGTTGATCGGCGCCGGTGTCGACCCATTGCGGCGACGAGGCGAGATCGGCGGTTGTCAGGCCCATGAGTGCGGCCACTTCGGCGTCGCTCTCGCGCGCGGCCTGCGTTTTCGGCGCGCCGCCGGCCGGGGCCGTCAGCGTCCAGTGATCGCCGTCGGCATGCACGGGCACGCGACCGGCCAGGAAGTCGATCGCCACGTCGCGGCCCAATCCCCTCAGCGAGCGCAGCACATGTGCCGTGCCGAGCGTGGGGTGGCCCGCAAAGCGCATTTCATAACCGGGCGTGAAGATCCGCACATGGGCGTCGGCCTGCACACCCTCGCGCGGCGCAAGGATGAAGGTCGTCTCGGACAGATTGAATTGCCGCGCGAGCGCTTGCATCTGGTCCTCGGTCAAGCCGCGCGCGTCTTCAAAGACACACAGCGGATTGCCGCCGAATGTCGTTTCGGCAAAAACGTTGAGGATGCGAAAGGCGTACGAGTTGGACATAAGCAACGAACTCCGGAAGCGCAAATTCAGGACGCCGACATCACCAACCGGCGCCAAAGGCCCGTTATCAGCGGGAAGACCCCAAGTCTCGCACAAGCACAGCCGGCGGGAACAGGCACAGTTGAAAATCGGATTGGCCCGGTCCGCGAATCAGATACATCCGAACTACCATGGGGAATGCCTCCGGCGCCCTCGTGTTGTTTGTCAACCCACAAGAGACAATAATTCTCAATACAGCACGATTATGATTTTAGTTTGAGACACTACACTTACAGTCATCGAGGGCGTGACCCTCTCACGACAGAAGGAGTCCTTCATGCTGGATATCAGAAAAGCCGCTGACCGAGGCGTCGCAGATCATGGCTGGCTGCGTTCGCGCCATACGTTCTCGTTCGCGAACTATTACGATCCGAACCAGGCCGGTTTCTCGGACCTGCTCGTGATCAATGACGATCGCGTGGCGCCAGCCCAGGGTTTCGGCAAGCATCCCCACCGCGACATGGAGATCTTTTCGTACGTGCTGGAAGGCGCGCTCGAGCACAAGGACACCATGGGTACGGGGTCGGTGATCGAACCGGGCGACGTGCAATTGATGACAGCCGGGCGCGGCGTGGCGCATAGCGAGTTCAATCACTCGAAAAGCGACCTGGTGCACTTTCTGCAGATCTGGATCGTGCCGGGTGAGCGCGGCCTCACGCCGGAGTATCAGCAGCGCCGCTTCACGCCCGAAGAAAAGCGTGGTCGGTTGCGTCTGATCATCTCGCCGGACGGCAGCGACGAATCGCTGCGCATCCACCAGGATGCCCGCGTGTACGCCGGTCTGTTCGACGGGAACGAGTCGGCCACGCTCGAACTCGCGCCGAATCGCTATGCATACGTGCATGTCGCGCGCGGCAGTGTCAGCGTCAACGACGTGGCGCTCGGTGAAGGCGACGGCCTGCGCGTGCGCAACGAAACCGCGCTCACGCTCAGCCGGGGCAAGGACGCCGAAGTGCTGGTGTTCGATCTGCGGCCGATCGAAACGCCGGATTTCTGAATCCCGGCGCGCACTGCGAAAGCAGTCGCGGCACGGCAGCTCGCGTTGCCGTGCCGCGTTCTCGTTGCGGGCTTTGCGACGGCGACGCATGCGCGGCAGCGCAAGGTCTGCGATACTGCGCCATCGCCGCGTTCTCCGATCCGACCATGTCCCGATTCGTTCGCATCGAATTCGTTCTTCGCGCCCGCAGGGTGGCTCCTCCCTTTCCCGTGAAGTGATGGCGCCCGATCTGGCCGCGCTCACGTGGCAGCCCAGCGCTGCCGGTCTGCTCGATCTGGCGCTCGCCCTGGCTGCCGGCGTGCTGGTGTTGCGCCACCCGCACGCGGTGCGTCCGGGATTGACGGTGCGCACACTGCCGCTGTTCGCCGCGGGACTTGCCGCGTTATCGCTCCTTGCCTATCTCGCCGCCGGTACCGTCGCCATGACAGGCGGAGATGAGGATGGCGCCGGCGCGTTCCTTGCGGACGTCTGGGCCGTACTCACGCAATCGCATTTCGGGGCGATGCAATGGCTCGCCGCGACGGGCGTCATGCTGATCGCCTGCGGCGCCTGGCTGTGGCGGCAGGCCCGCAAGAAGCTTGCGTTGACTGCCTTTTCGGCCGACGACCCGCGCGACCGGCACCATCAGCGCGAACATCAGGCCGAGCGCCTGGCGCGCGGCATTTTCGGCGCGGGCGTCGTTGCGCTGGCCGTCGCGCGGGCGGCCACCGGCCATGCGGCCGACGCGGGGTTTGTCAGCGCCGCCGTGCTCATCCATACGTTCCACGTGCTGGCCGCGGCCACCTGGACCGGTACGCTGCTCGTCGCCGGCTGCGCACTGCCGGGCTGGCGCCGGTGGCCCGTCGGCGCGCGCGCCGCGTATGGCGAACGGCTGTCGTCCATCGCCACCCTCGCACTGCTCGTGGTGCTGTGCAGCGGCCTGTTCAACGCGTGGCGCACGATCGGCGGCACGCCTGTCGCGTCATCGAATCCCGGCGCCGCACCGTATCTGGTGTGGCTGGGCGCGAAGCTCGTGCTGGTGGTGTTTGCCATTTCCCTTGGCGCATGGAACCGTTGGCGCTTCCTGCCGCGCCTGGCCGGCGACGACCACGCCGCACAGCGCGCCTTCGCTCGCATCGTCGCCATGGAAGCCCTGGTGCTTGTGATGGTCATCACGTTCGCAGCCAAACTCGGCACCACCATGCCGCCGGCCTAGCAGGCTGTCGAAATTGAGTCCCATCCAAACGGACGTTGGGCTCGGCGTTACGGATATCGATGGCATCGCGCTCGTGAGGGTCAATCAGCGAAGCGCCTTCGCGTGATGGTCAAGATGCTCGCCGATGAAAGTGGCGATGAAGTAGTAGCTGTGGTCGTAACCCGGCCGGAGGTTCAGTTCAAGAGGGTAGGCGGCTTCCTGGCAGGCAGCGCGAAGCATTTCCGGCTTCAACTGGCTTGCCAGGAATTCGTCGTCCGCGCCCTGATCCACCAGCAGCGGCAGCCGCCCGGTCGTGGTTCCGATCAACGCCACTGCGTCGTGCTGCTTCCACGCTTCGCGGTCGCGGCCGAGATACGCCGTGAACGCTTTTTCGCCCCACGGCACCTCGCTCGGCGCGACGATCGGCGAGAAAGCCGACACGCTGCGGTAGCGTCCGGGATTGCGCAGTGCGATGGTCAGCGCGCCGTGGCCGCCCATCGAATGTCCGCTGATCGCCCGAGCGTCGCTGGCAGGAAAGCCGGCCTCGATCAATGCCGGCAGCTCGTCGACCACGTAGTCGTACATGCGGAAGTGCCGTGCCCATGGCTGCTGCGTGGCGTTGATGTAGAATCCGGCGCCTTTGCCGAGGTCATAGCCCGGATCGTCGGGCACATCGTCGCCGCGCGGACTGGTGTCCGGCGCGACGATGATGATGTCGTGCCTGGCAGCGTATCGTTGCGCACCGGCCTTGGTGATGAAGTTCTGCTCCGTGCAGGTCAGGCCGGAGAGCCAATACAGAACGGGACACTTCCTGCCTTGCAATGCTGCGTTCGGCAAAAAGACACCGAACCGCATCTCGCATCCAAGGGTGACGGAAGCGTGTTTCCAGACTTCCTGGTATCCATCGTGGCTCGCGTGCCGCTCGATTCGCTCCATGCCGATCAGGCCTCCCGATAAGTGCCTTTGGCCTTGGCAGCATGGATGGCCAGAATATCCATCAGCTCCGGGCTCAGGCAATCGTAGGGCTCGAGACCCTTGCTGCGCAGTGTCTGGCGTACCTCAGCCATTGCAGACGGCGGGGTGCCGCTTTCGATGATCGAAGAGACAAAAGCCGCGAAGCCGGGGCCGTCCCAGCCGGTATCCTTCGACAGTTCGGTATGGATGAAATCCAATCCGTAGAAGGCGTGGTCCTTGTTTTCGATGCGTCCGAAAAGGTGCGTGCCACATGCGGAGCAGGCGTGGCGCTGGATCAATGCCTTGTCGTCCACCACGCTCAGTTTTTCGCCATGCGCGCTGACAGCAACCTTGTCGCGTGGCACGACACCCACGACCGAGAACAGGGCGCCCGCCGGCTTCCAGCACTTGCTGCAGCCGCATGCATGATTGAACGCGACTTGCGCATCAATCCGAACTTCGACCGGATCGTGCGCGCACTGGCAGCGCAGTGTGCCGCCCGCAAAATGGTCGGTTCCCTTGTGAATGCCACGATCAACAGCAGGATGAATTGCGATAGTCATGTACAACCTCCTTTACGATGCCTCAAAAGTGAATGACGGTCCGGATTGACTTGCCTTCATGCATCAGGTCGAACGCTTCGTTGATTTCCTCGAGCGATTTCGTATGAGTGACGAACGGTGCGAGCTGAATCTTCCCGTTCATGGCGTCTTCCACCATGCCCGGCAACTGTGATCGCCCCTTGACTCCGCCGAAGGCCGTGCCGAGCCAACGCCGGCCGGTGACCAGTTGAAACGGGCGAGTGGAGATTTCCTGACCGGCGCCTGCCACACCGATGACGACCGATTGTCCCCAGCCGCGATGCGCGCATTCGAGCGCGGCGCGCATGACGTTGACGTTGCCGATGCACTCGAAAGTGTGGTCGACACCCCACCCCGTCATTTCCACGATGACTTGCTGGATCGGCTTTTCGAAATCCTTGGGGTTCACGCAATCGGTGGCGCCGAAGCTGCGCGCCAATTCGAACTTGGTCGGGTTGGTATCGACGGCGATGATGCGTCCGGCCTTGGCGAGCTTTGCCCCCTGGATCACCGCGAGGCCGATTCCGCCCAGCCCGAACACGGCCACGGAGTCGCCTTCCTGTACCTTGGCCGTGTTCTTCACTGCGCCGAGCCCCGTGGTCACGCCACAGCCAAGCAGGCAGACGTGCTCATGGTTGGCCTGCGGATTGATCTTCGCGAGCGATACTTCTGCGATTACGGTGTATTCGCTGAACGTGGAGCAGCCCATGTAGTGATAGACGGGTTGGCCGTTGTAGCTGAAGCGAGTGGTGCCGTCGGGCATCACACCTTTGCCTTGGGTGGCGCGCACAGCCACGCACAGGTTGGTCTTGCCGCTCTTGCAGAACAGGCATTCGCCGCATTCGGCGGTGTAGAGCGGGATAACGTGGTCGCCCGGCTTGACGCTGGTGACGCCTTCACCCACTTCCACGACGACGCCGGCGCCTTCGTGGCCAAGCACGGCGGGAAACAGACCCTCAGGATCGTCGCCCGAAAGCGTGAACGCATCCGTGTGGCACACGCCGGTGTGGGTGATTTTCACCAGGACTTCCCCCGCGCGAGGGGGCTCGACGTCGATCTCGACAATTTCCAGGGGTTTGCCGGGTGCAAATGCAACAGCAGCACGCGATTTCATGTCAGTCCTTTAGACGAGAAAGAAAAATGTTCGGCAACCCGCCGTTCGGGCGGCCGCCAACGAATTCAACGGAGGTACGAGCGCACCAGCGAGACGACTTCGTCGATGGATTTCTGCGAACTTCCGGTCGCTTCCGCGACATGGGAAAACTCCTCTCGCAAATGGCTTTCGAGAACGCCGGCCATCAATCCATTGATGGCGCCGCGCACGGCGGCGATCTGCTGAAGAATCGGTCCGCATTCAGCGCCTTCTTCCAGTGTGCGCTCAAGCGCATCGATCTGTCCTCTTACGCGACGTACGCGCGCCAGAACGCGTTTCTTTTCCTCGAGCGTATGTGGCATGTCATCCTTCGATTGGAACTGGGTGGGAGTATATATAGCATACTCCCTGGCAGTATACCTAGTAGTTCACCTGATATTGAAGATTGCTGTGGCCAAGGCGCGCGTCATCGCTGCAACGACTGGCCGAACGTGCGAAGATCGGCATATCACCAGATATGACGCGGCGCCGGCAAATGCGCGCCGCGATGTTTCGTCCCGCCGAATTCAATCGCAAGAAGCGGAGCGCGCGTCCCCGGCCGCGTCACTAGACTGAAGGCATTCAACGTGCCATCAGGAGAACGCCATGTCTTTGTCCCAGCCCACTTCGCGCCGGCGCGAGTCTGCGCCCGACTCGACGGCGCCGCGAACCGGCAATGCCGCGCCGAACGCCAAACGCAAGCCGCGCTATACGACTGACGCTGCACGCTGGGCGGCGGTTATCGCACGCGACAAAGCCGCCGACGGCCGCTTCTATTACGCTGTGCGCACCACCGGCGTCTATTGCCGGCCCTCCTGCGGGGCTCGCCTCGCACTGCGCGAGAACGTGTCGTTCCACGACTCGCGCGAAGCGGCCGAGCATGCAGGATTCCGCCCGTGCAAACGCTGCAAGCCGGACAAGGCGGGATTGGCAGCCGAGCACGCCGCACGCATCGCCGCCGCCTGCCGCCGCATCGAGTCCGCCGACGCGATGCCCAGCCTTGAGATGTTGGCATCGGAAGCCGGACTCAGTACCTATCACTTTCATCGCCTGTTCAAATCGGTGACGGGTCTGACGCCGCGCGCATATGCCAACGCTCGTCGCGGCGAGCGGGTGCGCAGCACCCTGCCCATCGCCAGCAGTGTCACCGAGGCACTGTATGACGCGGGGTTCAATTCGAACGGACGCTTCTACGCCGCCGCCGGCGACATGCTCGGGATGAAACCCGCCGTCTTCCGCGACGGCGGCGCGAATGAGGTCATCCGCTTTGCCGTCGCGCAATGCGCGCTGGGCGCACTGCTGGTCGCCGCGACGCCGCGCGGCCTGTGCGCGATCTCGCTCGGCGACGATCCCGACGCCCTTGTGCGCGAATTCCAGGATCGCTTCCCGCAGGCGCAGTTGATCGGTGCGGATGCCAAATTTGAGCGATGGGTCGCGCAGGTCATCGGTTTTGTGGAAACGCCGCGCATCGGCCTCGGCCTGCCGCTCGACGTGCGGGGTACGGCCTTCCAGCAACGCGTGTGGCAAGCGTTGCGCGATATCCCGCCGGGACAAACCGCCAGTTACAGCGACGTGGCCGAGCGCATCGGCTCGCCGCGTTCCGTGCGCGCCGTCGCCATGGCGTGCGCCGCGAACACGCTCGCGGTCGCGATTCCGTGCCATCGCGTCGTGCGCCAGAACGGCGACGTATCCGGCTATCGATGGGGCGTGGCAAAGAAGCGTGCGCTATTGGCGCGTGAAGCCTCCGAGGGAGCGCGGACACCGGGTGCATCAACCGGGGATGTCAATGCTTGACCTGAGCGCTGAAATTCCTGCGCCCATCGCACCGGCGCAATCGATAACGCTCGCCGCCCGTATCGGCGGCCTCGCGTGGGATGCCCTTCGCGAATCGCTCGACGCGCGGGGCTATGCGCAGATCGACGGCCTGCTCGACGCGAAAACTTGCCGCGATCTCGCCGCGCTGTACGACGCACCCCATGATGCCAACGCCGCGCCGCGCTTTCGCAGCCGTGTGGTGATGGCTCGCCACGGCTTCGGCCGCGGCGAATATCAATACTTCGCATATCCGCTGCCGCCCGTTGTCGCGACACTGCGCGAAGCGTTCTACGCGCCGCTGCGCGAGGTCGCACACCGCTGGTATCGGGCCATGGGCATCGACATCCGGTATCCGCCTTTATATGCAGATTTCCTCGCCCGCTGTCATGCGGCCGGACAAGTCCGGCCAACACCGCTGCTGTTGCGCTACGGCGTCGACGATTACAATTGCCTGCATCAGGATCTATACGGCGAGCATGTCTTCCCGCTGCAAGTGGCGATCCTGTTATCGGAGCCCGGAGAAGATTTCGAGGGTGGGGAATTCGTGCTGACGGAACAGCGTCCGCGCATGCAGTCGCGCGCGGAAGTGGTGCCGCTCAGGCGCGGCGATGCGGTGGTATTTGCCGTGCATCACCGGCCCGTGCAGGGCACGCGTGGCGTCTACCGCGTGAACCTGCGGCACGGTGTGAGCCGTCTGCGCGCCGGTCACCGGCACACACTGGGTGTAATTCTTCACGATGCGCTTTGACGAGCGATGCCGTCCACCGCGCGTGTATCGCATCTGCCCCCATCAGACACCATTGAGGACATCGACGGCCGGTGACACCCCGCCGTCAACGCAGCATGGCAGACCTTTTCGATACCGATACGGACCCGAACCCGCGTGAGCTTGTGCTGGCCGATGGCGCGATGCTGTTGCGCGGCTACGCACTCGATTACGCTGACGCCCTGCAAGCCGGCATCGACGCGGTCGTCGCCGCCGCACCGTTGCGGCATTGGGAGACGCCCGGCGGCAAGCGGATGTCCGTCGCCATGACCAATTGCGGGCAATTCGGCTGGATCAGCGACCGCCGCGGCTATCGCTACGGCACTCACGATCCGCTGTCGGACCGACCATGGCCGCCGATGCCGGCGGCCTTCCTCGCACTGGCGCAGGCCGCCGCGCGCGACGCCGGCTTTTCCGGCTTCATGCCCGACGCATGCCTCGTCAACCGTTACGTGGGCGATGCGCGCCTGACGCTGCATCAGGACCGGGACGAGCGCGATCTCGGCGCGCCGATTGTGTCAGTCTCATTGGGATTGTCCGCAGCCTTTCTGTGGGGTGGCGCGAAGCGCAGCGACCGGCCGCGCCGCGTGCCGCTTAATGACGGCGACGTGGTCGTCTGGGGCGGTCCGTCCCGCCTCGCTTACCACGGCGTGGCGTCAATCGGCGGCGGCACGGACCCGCGCTACGGCGACGCGCGCTTCAACCTGACATTCCGCCAGGCGCGCTGACCCAGCCGCCGACTGGGTCACCGGCTTAATAGCCGATGGTGAATCGTGCGCGCGGATGCTTGTCGGTTTCGAGTTCGTCAACGAGCGCAATCGCGTAGTCTTCCATCGAAATCCAGCTCTTGCCTTGGGCGTCCACCAGCAGGCTGTCGCCGCCAAGGCGGAACTTGCCCGTGCGCTCGCCCGGCTCGAATAGCGCCGACGGCGACAGGAAAGTCCAGTTCAGTGCCGATTCGCCGCGCAACACCTTGAGGAAGGCGCGGCCTGCGCTCGCTTCCGGCTTGTACGCTTCCGGAAATTCCGGCGTGTCGATCAGCGCCTTGCCCGGCGCGATTTCCAGGCTGCCGGCGCCGCCGACGACCAACAAGCGCGGCACGCCGGCTGCCTTCACCGCGGCAATCAGCTTAACCGGATCCACGGTCGCAAAACGGCCTGCGCTGATCACGGCGTCGTGACGGGCGAGCACCGGCGCGAGCGCGTCAGGATGGGCGGCGTCACCGGCGACCACCGTCAAACCGGCTTCCGGCTCGACACGTTCGGGATTGCGGGCGATGCCGGTGACCGTGTGACCGCGTTGCAGCAGTTCGGCGGCGATACGCGAGCCGACACGGCCGGTGATACCGATAAGCGCGACTTTCATGAAATTCTCCAGATGGGCCGCCGATGCGTTCGATCGGCGATGAATGCCATCGTAATCTCCCCCGACGGGCAGAAAAAGCCCATAATGACGATTACTTTGTTGCATTTTTCGAGCAAATCATGGACCGTCTGACCGCCATGCGCGTCTTCACCGAGGTGGCCGAACGCGGCTCGCTTACGGCGGCGGCCCAGAGGCTCGACATGTCGCGCGCCATGGTGTCGCGCTATCTGGCGGAACTCGAAACATGGCTCGGTGCACGTCTGCTGCACCGGACGACGCGCGCGGTCAGCCTCACCGAAGCGGGCGTCGACGCCTTGCCGCGTTGCCGCCAGTTGCTCGGCATCGCCGACGAACTGGTGACGGCCTCGACCGATGGCGACGCCCCGCGCGGGCTGCTGCGCATTACCTGCAGTACCGGCCTCGCGCAAAGTTTCCTCGCGGCGGCGGTCACGCGTTTCATCGAGCGGCATCCGGCCGTGTCGGTTGACCTGCTGGTCGTCGACCACACCGTCGATCTGGTCGAAGAACGCATCGATCTGGCAATTCGCGTCACCTCCGAGCCGGCGCCAGGACTGATCGCGCGCAAGCTGGCGGCGTGTCCGTCGGTCGTCTGCGCCGCGCCTGCCTATCTGCAACGGCATGGCACACCGGAGCGCGTCGAGGATCTGGTCACGCACAACTGTCTCACCTACGCATACTTCAGCAAGAGTCTGTGGCAGTTCGAGCACGATGGCACGCCGGTCAGCGTGCCGGTCAGCGGCAACCTCAGCGCGAATGAAGCCAGTGTGTTGCTGGCCGCCGCGCTCGCCGGCGCGGGTATCACGATGCAGCCGCTGTATGCTGCGCTCCCCTTGCTGCGCGACGGATCGCTGCGCCCGCTGCTCGCCGGCTACACGCCGCGTGCGCTGACCATCTACGGTCTCTACACCTCGCGCAAGCAAATGCCGACAGCCTTGCGCGCCCTACTCGACGATCTCGTGCTGCAATTCGCCGCGGCACCGTTCCCCAACGCCTCCATCAACGCAAGCTGACCCCTCCGGCGACCTTGTCACGGATTTGTCACGCAAGCCGCGTAAAAACGGCGCTTGCCGCCTGCGCGTGAGCGGTGCCGCGTACGCCCCGAAGGAAGTCCCCTTGGGGGACGCCCCGAAGGAAGTCCCCTTGGGGGGGCGCCCCGAAGGAAGTCCCCTTGGGGATAACGCCGCACGTTGATCGCGCGCATGGATCCTGAGACATGCCAAAGCGAACAACATGACGCACGACGCCCCCTCCGATTCCACTGATTCCGCCGGTTCGCACGACCCGGCGCAAGAGCCTAACCGCCGCGACGACACGCCCGCCGACCCTTCCCGCCGCCGCCTGCTGCAAGGGCTGGCCGCCATCGGCGTGTCGGGCGCCACCGGCACGTTGACCGGCTGTGCGACGGAATCCGGCGCGCAAGCACCGACCGCCGTGCCCGCCAGCGACACGTTCGATGCGCAGTTGAAGTCGAACATCCAGACCGTGGTCGTCATCTATCTGGAAAACCGCAGCTTCAACAACCTGTTCGGCGATTTCCCCGGCGTTTCGCAGCCGCTGTCAAAAGTCCCCGCCTCGCACTACACGCAGATCGACCGCGATGGCAAGACGCCGCTGCCCGCCCTGCCGCCCATTTGGGGCGGTCTCGTTCCCAAAGCGCAGCAAATCGGCGGCAAGCAATACCTGATCGGCGAACAGGCCATCACGGGATTGCCGAACGCGCCGTTCATGCTCAAGGATGCCGAGGGCAAACTGCTGCCCGAGAGCGTCATCACGCGCGACCTGTGGCACCTGTTCTGGCAGAACCAGATGCAGATCGCCGACGGCCGCAACAACCAGTTCGCCGCCTGGGCCGATTCGGGCGGTCTCGTGATGGGCTATTACGGCGAGACCGCCAAAACGCTCAACCTGTGGAAGAACGCGCAGCAATACACGCTGTGCGACAACTTCTTCATGGCGGCCTTCGGCGGCTCCTTCCTGAACCACCAGTTTCTTGCCTGCGGCCGCGCGCCGGTGTACCCCAATGCAGCGCAAAGTCCCGCGCGCGACAAGATCGCGGTACTGGCGGATGGACCGGCCGGCACGCGTCTTGCCGTAGCGCCGGACTCGCCCGCGTCGGCCATCGCGGGCAAACCGAAGTTCGTGCGCGACGGCGCCATCACGCCGGACAACTTTGCCGTCAACACGATGCTGCCGCCGTATCAACCGAGTCCGGTCAAGCCGCCCGCCGCGGGCGATGCGCGCCTGGCCGATGCATCGCATCCAACGACACTGCCGCCGCAAACGCACGCGACGATCGGCGATCTGCTGTCCGCAAAAGGTGTGTCATGGGCCTGGTACGCCGGCGCCTGGCAAGCCGCGCTCGATCACAAGGGCGGCGCGGATACGCCGAACTTCCAGTATCACCATCAGCCGTTCAATTACTTCGCGCAGTTCGCGCCGGGCACGTCCGCGCGCGAGACGCATCTGCGCGACGCCGGTCTCGGCGACAGCCCGATCTCGAACCGGTTCCTTGGCGATGCAATCGCGGGCAAGTTGCCTGCCGTAACGTTCTACAAGCCGCAAGGCAATTTGAACCAGCACGCAGGGTATTCAGATGTGGAATCGGGCGATCAGCACGTCGCCAACGTGTTGGCGCACCTGATGAAGTCGCCGCAGTGGCGCAACATGATGGTCGTGATCACCTACGACGAAAACGGCGGCTGGTGGGATCATGTCGCGCCACCGAAGGGCGACCGCTGGGGGCCGGGTTCACGCGTTCCGGCGCTGGTTGTCTCGCCGTTCTCGAAGCAGGGTGTCGTCGACCATACGCTATACGACACCACGTCGATCCTGCGCTTTCTTACGCGCCGCTTCGACCTGCCCCTGCTCGAAGGGCTGGCCGAACGCAACGCGGCATTCGCCGCGCGCGGCGCCGCACCGCCGGGGGATTTGACACCCGCGTTGCGGTTTGCCTGACGCCCGTCGGAGATCTTCTCGATCTCGCTACGCCGATGAGTCGGGCTCGCTGCGAAACCGGCAACGCATGCGTACGGTCGACCATCGCTTGGCGCTCAGCAATCCCGGCTTGGAGAGTGCGCCTTCTAAATCAGGCCCCGGGCGCTCCACTTATCCGGCTGTCCGAATTCGCACGGCCACCTCTCCCTAATATCCACGATCCCTCACAACGCTCAGCCTTGGCCGCATTTACGGCCGAATGCGGCTCAGTCAAGGAGACAACCTTTGCGCTGCAGAAACTAGAATTCAGCTCCAGCAGCGCCTCGTAGTCATGGCCCTTCTTCGGTATAAACGTAACTGCGACGCCACAGGAATAAAAATGCGCCGGGTCGGTCAGAATCATTAGTGTAATGGGCTGATTGGCGGCTACGTACAACTCCGCCGAATCGGCCGGGTCAGCGTAGCGGCTGCTCGGCATGCCAATTTGGCGGCCACGAAACCCATTGCTGGCTACGAGGCGACCAAGAACTGTTCCTGCTCCCGGAGACGACCAATCGATGCAACTCTTGCCGGGTATCGCCTTGACCAAACCATTTCCGATCACCCGCAACCGAGCCCGATCCCCGTCTAGTGCCTCTGCCGCAGGCCGAAACTGCGTACTGATGCCACTGCAACCTGAAAGGGCTAGCGCTAAAACCGTCAATGCCAGCTCCCTGATAAACCGACTCAACTTCATTTAGTTGTTCCTCGATCAGCGATCTATTCTTTCTACGTCCAGGCAAGATTATCGCCACGGCAACGTGCGCTGTAGTGTCGGAGCAAGGGCGCACTCCAAGCCAGCGCCCCACATGCAATGGCGCGCTCATCTGCGCATCCAGCAAAGCCATCCGATACCGGTAGGTCTGGCGCAGCGCCTCACCCGTAGCGCGGCGTCACGAAGCGTCGGCGGCATGGCCGGTTGTGCGTGCGCCGATGCCCCCTCCGTAGCAAGCGCCATACCGGCCATCACGGCCGACGTGCGTCTCGCCCCAAACAAGCTTGCGGTGAATCTGAAAATGGCATTCCCCCTTTTGACGAACTTGTCAGACCTGCAATCGGGGGCAAGGGGCCGGATTGTGGCAGAGCCGATTCGCCTTGTCTTCCGCTTTTCGCCCAAAGACTTGACTTTCGGAATCTGCCCAACGGAGAACACACTGGATGAAAGCGCCTGGGGATCGCGGGGCGGGCCCCGTCTGACACGACGCAATCCTGAAATCGTTGCACTCATACGAAAGCAGGCTCGCGAGTTAACGCGGAAGCTACGATCATCCGAACACGCAGACCAAAACTGCGGGACTCCATGAAGCGCCACAGAGCGCGTTGGCGGAACATGAGGAGGGTCGAGCAGTATGTTGCTGTTTGCTTCGCGAAAGTACTCTTACGATTTGTGTCCGCGTCATGCCGGCGTTGCCGCTGCTTGGCCGGCGCACCGGAAGTCGCTGGGTGAACAGCCGCGAAACTTGCATCCGGAATTGCATCATGCGCTGGCCGGCATATCCAACAAGCCGCGCGTTTCGTTGACGGGCTACCGTTCGATACCCAGTCCACCGCCAGCGGGCATCGCGCGCAACCAGGGTGTTGCCACCCACGGCACGGGAGTGAGCATCGACCAGTTGAAGCGCGATCTCTTCACGCGACTCGACGCACTGGAAACCAAGGCGTTCGATGCCGGACTCGAATGGAACGAAGAAAGGGCAGTGCAACTTCGTGAAGCGAAGGAGACGCTGTCTCTCGCCTTGACGTCGCTTGAGAAGTTCGGTTGGCGGGAGAGGGTGAAGTCGCTATATGTCGGCCGCAACGTGATCGGCAAGCAAGGAACCATCACCGACCCGGACCGGATCAGCACGAAAGCGAAGCGGTTTCACGGCATCCTTGTGAGAACTCGCGACTCGCTCGAACATTTGGAGAGCGCGCTTGCGTCGCACAAACAGCCGAATGAGGCGGAGGGCGCGGCCGCCGGGACAAAGCGAACAGCGTCATCGGCCAACCATCTATCGAGCCGCCTGATTGAAGAAGCGCGCAACGAGATACCGAGGGAAAAGCGGCGGAAGTTCCTCAGGGCCGCGTTGCAATTCGTTTCGGGATGTGTGAGTGTGGCCGGCATCATCGTTGGCGCCTTGCTCCTCGTGTCGCTGCCTGTATCCATTCCGGTAATCGTCATCGGCGTAGGCATCACTATCGCCCTGAACTTCATCTTTCAGGTAAATCCGGCCTTGAAGCCTTTCGACAAAGGGTTGGGAAAACTGGAAGCCTTGGTAAAGCATCTGGAGAATGACATGCTCGGACAAATCAGGCGCGACCTTGTGGATCTCAGGCGCGAGGTCACGGACATCAAGCGCAAGCTCGAGAGCGTCGAGGCACAGCAAGCGGCTACCGCAACGAACGTCAGCAACATCGCGTTCGCATTGAACCTGCTACTCGCAAACAACACGAACCTCGATCCAAGGATCACGCAGGCCCTTCAAATCCCTGCCGCGAACGATGGCCTGCCTCCGATAGCCGCAAGCAGTCTGCAGTCCGGTCTAGCATCCGTGGGAAGTCAGACGTCACAGGCCGACCTCACACCCGCAAGTACGACAGCCAGGCAGCTCTACCTGCACGTCTGAGCTGCGTGCGAATACCTGTCAGTTTTGACAGGTGCAGCCCAAAATCGAAAGGCCTATGCTCAAGTCGGCATGATGTCGTTTCCCGTGCCTTGCAAACCACCTTTCCACCGGAGGCACTCATGACCATAGCGGAAAAATCTGCTGCGATTCTCATAACGCCAACTCAACCGCCGCAAGCGACCCCATTGAATCTGGCGGAGACGAAGCTGGTACATGACCGGCGGCTTAGGGGCGACTGGCGCTCAGGCGAAATTCGGGCGAGACCGGTAGGCTCGGACGGGCTTTGGTTGGCGGAAGTCGATATGAGCATCGATTGCGCCGGCATCGAAAAAACCATGAGCGTTGCAAAGGATATTATCAAGAAGTATTCAGAATACACGGAGGACGGGCAGCATATCGTTACGTTCGCGTACGAACGGTGGGGTATCGGGTTACCGGCAGGCCCCGTACTCGATGAGGCGCTGTCTAGCGTTAGCGGGTTTCAGTTCTGGATCAACTACGGTTGGGCTCAATATTTCGTTGGCCTGACGGCATACTTTGCCATGGCGGCTTCCGGTGCGGCCATGGATCCGGCAAACGATTTCATTTCCCCACGGTGGCTTTTTCAGCCGATGGTGTCAGGCGCTGAAAGGAGCAGACTCATTACGGCGGTGCGCCTTCGCGGTTACGTGCTCATGCAACAGGGGGTCGGCATTTCGGCGCCAGGAAGGCCGACGATACTTCACACCAACGGGGCTGCGCATTTCACGGATCATCCGGAATTCGGCACGATTCCCGGAGGCTTGAGTTACGTCGACCTGACACGATGGGAAGGCGAGTCCAGGCCGTTCACCCCGAGAGACGTCCAAATCATTCCCTAGTCCACCGAATCACTGAAATCGGACGGGACCGTCGCCCAAAGGCCTCTGGCCAATATCGGTGCGTTCGGGCAAGGCGCGGCCACGGCCCCTCAATCCAGCGCCTCGGAGCGAGCAAGCAGTTTGTCCAGCAAACGCTCGTAGAGGTCGTGCTCTTCCTCGTCGAGCACGGCGAACAGCGCCTCGTAATGCTTGCGCGCCTGCGCGATCACTTCCGCGTAGACCGCGCGTCCGGCGGGGGTGAGCGTGACCTTCACGGCGCGGCCGTCATGGTCGTTTGGGCCGCGCGACACCAGCCCCTGCCTTACCAACCCATCCGCGCCGCGGCTCGCCTGGCTCTTGTCCAGATTGGCGCGGCGCGCGAGCTCGGCGTTCGTCAGCGCGCCAGCCGTGCCGACAACCGCCAATACCCGTGCCTCGGCCAGATTCAAACCCGTCAGCTCGGCGTAGGACTGCGTGATGCGCCGGTCATGCTGCTTCATCAGCCGGTGCATCTTGTACGTCAGGAAGTCGTCGAGCGTCTTGTGCGGGTGCCGCATACGTGTTTTCCCCAAGATTCATATAGTTGCTAACGCAACCATAGCACATTAGAATGGTTGCGTTAGCAACTAAATCGCGCAACGGTCTCGATGAGACCGGCGGCCTGAACGACCACCGCTTCACGCGCGTTTCACCGGGCATCGCACCATGCATCAGCCAGACATCACGCCCCGCGCCTCGCTTTACTATACGTATCGCGTGCATCCCCATTTTTTCAGTGCGACGGAACCTTCGCGCGTGCCGGTGACCATCGTCGGCGGCGGCCCGATCGGCATGGTCACCGCCCTGGCGCTCGCGCGTCATGGCGTGCGGTGTGTCGTGCTGCAGGCGGAGCAGCAAGTTTCCGAAGGCAGCCGCGCCATCGTCTTCACGAAGCGCTCGCAGGAAATCCTGCAACACGTCGGCGTGGCCGATGCGGTCTGCGCGAAGGGTTTGCCGTGGCGTTGCGGCAATTCCTACTATCGCGGCCAGCGCGTGTTCCGCATGGAATCGCCTGTCGACGAAGACGATCGTTTCGCGCCGCTCATCAACCTGCAGCAAAACGTGCTGGAAGGCTTCCTCGTCGACGCGATCGAACGCGAGCCGCTCGTCGAGCTGCGCTGGGGCAACAAACTGATGGGCGTGACCCAGGACGACAACGGCGTCATGCTCGACATCGACACGCCGGACGGCACCTATCGCCAGGCCACCGACTGGCTGGTAGCGGCAGATGGCGCGCGCTCGACCGTTCGCAGCGCGCTCGGCTTGCGATTCGAGGGCAACAGCTACGAAGGACGCTTCGTCATCGCGGACATCCGCATCGATCTCGACTTGCCGACCGAGCGCCTGGCGTACTTCGCGCCCGAGTGGAATCCCGGCAATACCGTGCTCATGCACCGCGAACCGGACGGCATCTGGCGCGTCGATTATCAATTGCCGGCCGACGAGGACGTCGAACACGCACTCAAGCCCGAGACGATCCGGGAGCGCATCGATGCCCAATTGGCCATGATGGGTCTCGCCGGCAAAACGTGGGAACTTGATTGGTGTTCCGTGTATTCCGCGCGGGCGCTCACGTTGCCCGACTACGTTCACGGCCGCATTCTCTTTGCCGGCGACGCGGCCCATCTGCTGCCGATCTTCGGCGTGCGCGGCGCGAACACGGGCTTTCAGGACGCCATCGATCTCGCATGGAAACTCGCCGCCGTGGCGCGGCGCGCGGCGCCCGAGGCACTGTTGCGTTCGTACACGCACGATCGCGTCGGCGCGGCGCGCGAGATCATCGAGGAAGCGGGCAAGAGCACGCGTTTCATGACCCCGCCGACGCATGGACATCGCTTGTTGCGAGATGCGACGCTCGCCCTGTCGATCGATCATGCGTTCGTCCGGCCGCTGTTCCATTGGCGCACATCGCGCGCGCACGACTACCGTCATTCACCGCTCAACAGTCCCGACGACGACAACGCGCGCATGCATGCGGGACCCGTTGTGGGCGCGCCGCTGCCGAACCTGAGACTCGGGGAGAACGATTATCTGTATGACCATCTCGGCGCGGCGTTTCATCTGCTGAGCTTCAGCGATTCACCGCTCAATGCGGCGGTACAGGACGAAATCGCCAAATGGCGCGCGCGCGGCATCGCCGTGACGGTCATCGCATTCGCGCCGACGCGTCATGCCGGCGTCCCTGGCGCGGACCTCACCCTATACGACGCCACCGATCGCGCGTTGCAGAAGTACGGCGCGACGTGGGGCAGCGCGTATCTGGCCCGTCCCGATCATCACATTTGCGCACGCTGGCAGACCCTCGATGCCGACCGCCTTGCCACAGCGTTGGCCCAGGCCACAAGCCACAGCGCGCGCGCCTTTCAGGAGTAACCGTCATGACCGCCAGTCAATCCGCCGTTCAGGGCCTCGAAGATATCTATGACGCGATCGCCTCCGCCGTCGACGAGGCCCCCGAAGCCGGCCGCGAATTGTTTCTCGCGAAACTCGCCCTGCTGCTCGCCAATGAGATCGGTGATGCCCCGTGCGTGCTTGAACTGATTCGTCTGGCTGCCAAAGCGTAAGCCTTTCCGGACGCGCGTTGCGTGTCCATTTTCGTGATCCGCCGCGGCATGGTGGATTCGTCACACAAGAACACCGCCTCAGGCGGGACGTTGGAGAAGACATTCATGACTCGTGTCATTCCCGCCGTGGCCACTGCCGACGGCATGCGCCCACTCATCAAAGGTACCGCAACCGCGGACAACGCCTTCGAGGCGGCCGTTCTTGGCAAAGTCTCGCGGCGTTTGCTCGGCTTTCTGTTCGTGCTGTTCCTGTTTTCGTTTCTCGACCGCATCAACGTCGGCTTCGCCGCGCTGACCATGAGCCAGGACCTGGGCCTGAGCGGCACCCTGTTCGGCATGGCGTCGACGGTCTTCTACCTCACCTATGTTCTGTGCGGCGTGCCGAGCAATCTGATGCTCGTGAAATTCGGCGCAAGGCGCTGGATGGGCTGGATCCTGGTTGCATGGGGCTTTGCATCGAGTGCGACGATGTTCGCGCATGACGCCACGAGCCTGTACCTCATTCGCGCGCTCGTCGGCATTACGGAGGCGGGCTTCCTGCCCGGCATGCTGCTCTATCTCGGCGACTGGTTTCCGTCCGCTGCACGCGCGCGGGCGAATGCGTGGTTCATGATCGCGATGCCGGTCACGTCCGCCCTTGGCGCGGCAGCGTCGGGCTATCTGTTGCGGCTTGACGGCATGGCCGGGCTGCATGGCTGGCAATGGCTCTTTCTCGTTGAAGGCTTGCCGGCGGTTCTGCTCGGATTCGCGACATGGTGGTATCTCGACGACAAGCCGGCCAGCGCGCGTTGGCTGACGGCGTCGGAGAAGGACTGTTTGCAGAGCTTGATCGCGCGCGACCGCGAGGCCGCTGCGGCCCGGGTTGCGAAGGCGGCGGGCAAGGCACTGTCGGCGGCGAAGACTAACGTGTGGCGGGCGATCGCAACACCCGCCGTGGCGAAGTTTGCGCTAGGCTACTTCTGTCTCGTCAACACCTTGAGTTTGGCGTCGTTGTGGATTCCGCAAATCGTAAAGAGCTTCGGCACGACGAGCAACAACGTCACGATCGGTTTGCTCGCGGCGATTCCCTCGATCTGTACCATCGCCGGCATGATCTGGTGGGGCCGCCGTTCCGACCGTCTGCAGGAACGCCGCTGGCATCTGGTCCTGCCGATGATGTTCTCGGCCGCGGGCTGGCTCGTGACGTGCTTCGCGCCGGAACCGTCGCTCCGGCTCGCAGGCGTGGCAATGGCCTCGACGGGCGCCTACACCGCCATGGCGATCTTCTGGACGACGCCTGAAGGCAGTCTGGCTCCGGAGAGCCGCGCGCTCGGACTCGCCGTCATCAATGCCGTCGGCAACCTGGGCTCGGCGCTGAGCCCGATCGTCGTGGGCATGCTCAAGGATCTGACGCATTCGTTCACATCCGGGCTGCTGTTTGCGGCAGCCAGTCTGCTGGTGGGGATCGTCGTGCTGCTGGCGGCGCCGATCGGGCGATCTCACGGAAAGTAACGACGCCGGACTGCACGTGACGAGCGGCCCGGCGAGTCTGAATGACTACTTTTGCTGAATATCAGTCTTGCACGTGATCGACCGCTTCGCGGAATCGATGTTCGGCGACGAGGCCGGCGAGGTCATACGCCTCTTTGGACAGGTCTTCCATCTCCTCGAAAAACGCGTAGATAAACTTGTCGTCAAGCGAAGCAATGCTGCCCTGCCCGCCGATCGCTGCGAGCGCGACCATGCGACTGGTGATGTCGCACAAGCGAACAACCTCATGATCCCCGTGCTCACGCATGCGGGCCTTGGTTTCGTCATCGGGGGGGAGGTGACGTGCTTCAATCATAAGTCAAACTCCTTGCAACAAAGTCAAATTGCGCCCGCTTTGCCCTGTCGTGGAGGGAAACAGATCAGAGGACGAACGGGTGGGCGGGCATCAGGCCGGGGTGAGATACCGTACAGAATCCAACGGACAAAGAAACGGCTGACCCGAAGGTCACCCAGCCTGAGCCCGCCCATGGATGGGACGCAATCAGTCTGCACACGACGGACCGCGCGCAAAGCCCGGCCGTGTGCCCGTTGTCTTCTGTGTTCAGGATCTCACTCCCGAGTCGCGATTGGGTCGCGACGAGAAAAGCTTATTGCGGGCACAGGCTGCGCGCAAGCGAATAAAGGCCGCCAACGGGATTTTCGGAATTCTCCGATTCAAAGTTTGGGAGATTCCGACGGTGCATCAGTGCGATGGCATTTTGAGGGACGGGAACTTCCGAGAAGCTGGCGCGAAGGTACGCAGCCTCACTTGTTCGTACGTTTCACCAATGGTCAGCACCGACTCCTCGGCAGGCCGAACTTCCGAATATTCCCACCAAAGCAGCCCCCCCCCAACGCTACCGTCCCAACCTTGCGACAGCGAGGTTGGTTCTTCTTTACTCTGACGCCCCAACTCAATGCTGCGTGTCCTTTATTGGGCAGACGGCATCTGAGGACTTGGGGAGTTCCAAATTGATGCGAAAGCGCTCGTCATTCGGGCGGCTATCGCGACGCATACGGAAAACGCTATTTCAACCTTGAACTTGCCTCCCCCCTGCCAATAGCTGATCGGACTCGGAAGAAAGCGCAATTTCTCGCGCATGGCCGGTGTGTCCTCGATCGCTGGAAACCTGTCGGGCCTTCTAAGGCACCAGCCTCCTTGCCGAAGTTGCCTATGCAGATCGGTGACCACTTTCAGCGTTTCGTCGAGAGGCAAAAGCTTGGTTTGCGGCCAAATCGTCACCGAATTAACATTTCCATGCTTGTCGTAACCGACATTCAGTTGCTCGTGACGAGCAAGAGGTTCGACGCCATCGGAAATGTTTCCAGCGTCGATCGCCTCGAACCCTTGCTCAATTTCCTCAGGGCGTTTGCCGAATGTAACCGCCTTCCCGAGCGGCCAATACACCTTGCCCTCCAATTGCCTACGCTCCCCCAGACAACTTTTGAACCGTTGAAGCCCGTATCTCATATAGAACATATGCAAGGGCCAAATATCAAAAATCAGCGCCGTGTTGCCTTTCGTAAGCATTTCGTATGCATAAGCCGAAGCGCCGCCGGCCCCTTGGTCACGCATGGGCATCCTGGGCGAGGCAAAGGGCGACATCCGCGCCAACGCCGAACTTTGCCGCATCCACGCTTGATGCGCGCGGCGCTGCCGATTTGAGTTCGCAACCATAGCTGCGGCGTGGATCAGGCCGCACCCCACCTGCTTTGACGCGGCGACTCAGGAATTTTTAACGAAACACTTGCGCATTTCAAAAACCACCCATATAATCGCGGTCTTTCTAGGCTCGTAGCTCAGCTGGTTAGAGCACCACCTTGACATGGTGGGGGTCGTTGGTTCGAGTCCAATCGAGCCTACCAACGAATCACGCAAGAGGCACCTTCGGGTGCCTCTTGTCGTTTCTGCCGCTCGAAATCGTCATCCAAGCGTCACCCCGACGCCACGCGCGCCGCGTTACAAACGGACACAGACCGAACAAGTCGGTAGCACCTGTGACGGCGTTCCGTCACTAGACTGGTTTCCATCAACACAGCCCATATGGCTCAACGCCGGGCATCGCCAAGGAGGCCAACATGAAACGCATTCTTGCCATCGCCGCAATCACTGCTGCCGGACTGACCGCTGCGCTCGCGTCGACGGCAGCGTCGGCCCACGTCGACGTCGGACTGTATCTCGGCGCGCCGGCGCCGGTGGTGGTCGCTCCGGCCTACGCCCCTGCCCCGGTCTATGAGCCCGCACCGATCTATGCGCCGGCGCCGGTGTACGCTGCGCCCGCGCCCGTGGTCTATTACGGCCGTGACCGCTGGGAAGAACGCCGCCGTTGGGAAGCCCATCGCCGCTGGGAAGAACGTCGTTGGGACGACCGCCGCTGGGACGACCGCCGCTGGCATGACGACGATCGCCGTTGGTAAGCGATCGCCCGCCGATGCATGACGCCGGCAATGGAGCTGGTTTTGCGAAGCAAAAATAGGTCCGTTGGCGGCCCCGGGCGTTGACCGAGGCGCGCGCCTCCCAACCTGCGAAGTTTGAAAAATGAAGCGGCAGACGCCCGAACACGTCTGCCGCTTTTTCGTTCACGCACCGAAACCGCGCGATATGTCGCATTGCGAAGCACTACAGCATCGGCACCGCCGCCAATTCCCGCTTCATCCATTCGACAAAAGCGCGCGTGCGCGACGGCAACAAGTGCGCATGCGGATAGACGATGCTGACGGGCCGCGCCGGCCCTTCGAACGCCGCGAGCACGCGCACGAGCCGCCCGTCTGCGAGATATGCGGCCACCTGATAGGACAGGAAGCAACCGAAGCCAAGCCCGGCGGCGCATGCCTCGACGGCCGTCAGGCTGTGATTCACCTCCAGATTGCCGTCCACCGGCACAGCGATCTCACGGCCGGCTTCCCTGAAGCGCCAGTGCGTCAATCCGCCACCGCGCGAGCGGATGCAGTTCTGCCCCGTCAGGTCGCGCGGATGCGCAGGTGTGCCGTGCGCGGCAAGCCATGACGGACTGGCGACGACGACGCGGCGAATTGCGCCGACCGTCTGTGCGACCAGCGTCGAATCTTCAAGCGGCGAGATCCGGATGCCGACGTCGATCCCTTCCTCCCAAAGATTCACGACGCTGTCGCTCAATACCAGACGACAACTCACCGCCGGATGCGCCTGAAGAAAACGCGTCACCGCCGGGGCAACGTGCAGTTGGCCGAATAGAACCGGCGCCGTCACCACAAGCCGGCCGCTGGGCGCTTCGTGCCGCGCCGCGAGTCGCCCTTCCGCCTCGGCCAGCGCGCCCAGGATCTGACGGCAACTGTCCAGATAGCCGCGGCCTTCGTCCGTCAGCGCGATGCGGCGCGTCGTGCGGTTCAGCAAGCGCACGTCCAGTTCGGCTTCGAGCGCCGTCAGCGTATGATCCGAGCAGAGATGCCGGATCAGCATCGCCAGTTCTATGCGCAACTGCCGTTTCTCGTGCTCGGCGCGCTCGACGCTGTCGGCCAGCCGTGGGCGACGCTGATATCCGGCGAGCCCGGTTTCGCGCAAGCGCCCGATGCACAGACGCTGCGCGTGATGACGCAGCCGGCGGCCAGCGATCCGCTGGCGGGGGCCTTGGTGGCCGGCGCGCCCGTCGGGCTGCTCGGGCTGGAGCCCTCGACGCGGCGGCGCAATCGCGTCAATGGCACGATCACGCAAAGTGATGGCGCGGGGTTTGTGCTGCACGTTGCACAAAGCTTCGGCAATTGTCCGCAGTACATCCGCAAGCGCGAGGTGTTGGCCGGCGATTCGCAAGCATCGACTAGCCAACCCGTCGCCGAACCGCCGGCACATACGCTCGACGACGAGGCGCAATCGATCATCGCCAGCGCCGACACGTTTTTCGTTGCAACGTATTTCGCGAGCGATGCGCCCGACGGAGCGCCCGATGCCGCAGCCGGCGGCACGACGCGGGCGACGCATCTCAACGGCGGTGCGGACGTCTCGCATCGCGGCGGCAAACCGGGCTTCGTGCGCATCGACGACGCGCGGACACTGACCTGGCCGGAGTTTCGCGGCAACGCCTACTTCAACACGCTCGGCAATTTGCTCGCCAATCTGCGCGCGGGCTTGCTGTTTGCCGACTTCTCGACCGGCGACCTGCTGCACCTGGCGGGACACGCCGAAATTCTCTGGGACGACGAAGCACAGACCGGCTTCGTTGGGGCGCAGCGGCTCGTCCGCTTCCATGTGAACGAAATGCGGCGAGTGCGCGGCGCGCTTCCAACGCGCTGGCGGTATGACGAGGTCTCGCCGACACTCGCTCGCACCGGCGACTGGTTCAGTGGCCCAATTGCGGATGCCGGCGCACCGGTGTAAAGTGGCAACGTCCGTCACCCGACGGACGCTTTTTTGATCCTTTCCTCTTCATGACCGCACACGCGCGAATCGCCAATTTGTCCGTCGCACCTCCGCAAGGTGCCGTCGGCATGCGCGCGCGCCGGGTCGCGGTCACCGTAGTGGCGCCTCCTGTGGCGAGTGACGTGGCACCGCCCACGCTCGCCGTCGTCGCTGCCGTGGTGGCAGTGGCAGACGTGGCAGGGGTTGCACACGTCTTCGGCTGATTCTTTCGCCGGCTTTTTTTCCGCTTTCTGTCGTTTCTCGCGCCTCGCGATCCGTCTTGACGCGTGCCGCTGCGCTTGCGTAGTGCCGCCGCATCGATCAGGACTGCGATGACCCGGGGCTGAGGTTCGTCCGCCGATATTGCGAGGCGAACCCGTGCGTGTATCGACAGGAAGCCGTGCCTATCGCCTTGAAGGGGATTTCGATGAATCTCGGCTTATCCGCGTGGCGCCGTCATGGCGCGACGCTCTCGTTCGTCCTGATGTGGAGCGGCGGCGCATTGGCCGCCAAGTGGGGGCTTGCGCACGCTTCTGCGTTCGGGTTTCTGCTGCTGCGGCTCGGATTGGCGCTCGCCGCGCTATCGCTGCTCGCCGCCTGCCGGCGACAATGGCTGCCTGCGCCAGGCACACGCCGGCAAGTCGCGGTCACGGGCCTGCTCCTGATCGGCGGCTATCAGGCCACCTATTTGCTCGCGCTCGCCAACGGCATCACGCCGGGGGCGCTGGCGACCGTGCTCGGCGTGCAGCCGATCCTGACGTTGTTCGTGGTGGAACGTCATCATTCGCCGCGCCGGGTTGCCGGCCTCGTGCTCGCGTTGGGCGGCTTGTCGCTGGTTGTCGCGCAAAGCCTCACGGCCGCGCGCTTCTCGATGGCCGGCTCGTTCTGGGCCCTTGCGGCGCTGACCTGCATGACCGTCGGCACGATCCAGCAAAAGGGCTCGCAACAGCCGCCGCTCGATGTCCTGCCGCTGCAATATGCGGTCGGATTGACGCTGGCGCTCGTCATTGCCCCGTTCCAGCCGGTGCATGCCGACTTTTCCGCCGGCTTCTGGTTGCCGCTCATCTACATGGGACTGCTGATTTCGGTCGGCGCGACGCTGCTGCTGTATCGCATGATCGCGTCGGGCAATCTGGTGACGGTCACGAGCCTGTTCTATCTCGTGCCGGTGGTGACAGCGTTGCTTGACTGGGCGATATTCGGGCATCGTCCCGGGCCGCTTGCGATCGTCGGCACGACAGGCGTGCTGCTGGGGTTGAAGCTGGCGCTCGCACCTGCGCGCCAGCCCATCGCGGGCAATTGCCGGGCCTGACACCCGGCGCAGGAGGCCGGCGCCAACGCCGGCCTCCTGCAACGTCCTTACGCGTTGCGCGCCACGCCGCGACGGTTCGCCAACATCGCGTCGATGCTGAAACCGGTCGCACCGAGCACGGCCACTTGCAGGAATCCGCCGGCAATTGCCACATTCTTCAGGAAGTGGATCATCTGATTCTGATCACCGAAATTCATGTGGAAGGCGAACGCCGTGACGAGTGCGAACAGCGCCAGCACGGTCGCGACGATGCGCGTGCGATATCCCACCAGCACGGCGAGCCCGAAACCGACCTCGACGACGATCGCCGCGAGATAGGCCAGGTCCGGCAGTGGCATGCCGACAGAAGCGATATAGCCCTTGGTGGCTGCAGGCGCGGCAAGTTTGCCAAGTCCGCTGATGATGAAAATCGCCGACAGGAGAATTCGGCCGATCAGGCTTGCGGCGGCAGCGCCGCCATTCGCGTTGGGTTGCGCGTTCATGTTGATCCTATGCAAGAAGTCGAAGGGTTTGTTCAAAAGTGGTCCCGCAACCCGCGCAACGGTGTCGATGGCGGATTCGCCCGGCCTTGACAATGCCCGGCCAGTGACACGAACTATATTTGACTCTCGCCGAAACACAAAGATGGCATTTGACGTAACATCGTCAACCAGTATATGACAATCAGAGGTGCGAGATGGATTTGCTCGACGACATGCGAATCTTTGTCAACGCCGTGGACGCCCGCGGATTTACGGCGGCCGCGGAGAAGCTGGGGCTCTCGAAGCAGTTCGTCAGCCGTCGCGTCACGACACTGGAAGCGGCGCTTGGCGCGCGCCTTCTCTTGCGCACCACACGCCGTTTGGCGGTGACCGATCTCGGGCGCATCTATTACGACCGCGCCGTGAAAATTCTCGAAGATGTCGCTGCCGCGAATCTGGCGGTCAGCAGCCAGGGGGAGCGGCCGCGCGGCAACCTGCGCGTATCGGCGCCGATGTCGTTCGGCACCATGTTCCTCGCCAGCGTGATGCCGGCGTTCCTGAAAGCGCATCCCGACGTCACGATCGAGATGGAATTGAATGACCGGACGGTCGACATCGTCGGCGAGGGCTACGACGTAGCCGTGCGTATCGGGTTGTTGGCCGACTCGTCGCTGATCGCGCGTCCGATCGCGCCGATGCGGATGGTGACTTGCGCCAGCCCCGCCTACCTCGACGCACACGATGCGCCCGCCATCCCGGCCGATTTGCGCGACCACGCATGCCTGCCCTACGGCCACAGCCAGCGGGTGGAATGGACCTACCAGATCGACGGCAAACTCACCGGTGTGCCGATTACGGGGCGCCTGCGCGTCAACAACGGCGAGCTCGCGCGTGACGCGGCCGTGGCGGGGCTGGGCCTGGCATGGCTTCCGGTGTTCATCGTGGCCCCGGCGCTGGCCAACGGACGGCTCGTGACGGTGCTGGATGACTTCGCGCCGCCGCCGTCCGCCATTCACGTGGTCTACCCCCAGCACCGGCAGGCATCGCTCGTCATTCGCTCATTTGCGGATTTTCTGACATCGGCTTGCGCTGTCGCCGGCACCACCTGGTAAGACCGAGGGCTGTGTCTCACCGGAAAATTCCGAAAAAACGCCGGAAACCAGGTGGGAAATTGGCGAATTTCGGTAAAAACGGGCCTGGCTACGCGCTCCCGGCGTGAACGAGACTTGACCGCCCATGGCCCGGACGGGGATACTTGACAGGTTAATAACGTCTGTTTGCCACTCCGATGACCACGATTCTGCAGCATATCCCCACGGGACAACGGGTCGGTATCGCCTTCTCGGGCGGTCTCGACACCAGCGCAGCGCTCCTCTGGATGCGCACCAAGGGGGCCATTCCCTACGCTTACACCGCCAATCTGGGTCAGCCGGACGAACCCGACTACGAAGATATTCCGCGCCGCGCCATGCAGTACGGCGCCGAAAATGCGCGGCTGGTGGATTGCCGCTCGCAGCTCGTGGCCGAAGGCATTGCCGCGCTGCAAAGCGGCGCGTTCCACATTTCGACGGCCGGCGTCACATACTTCAACACCACGCCGATCGGGCGCGCCGTCACGGGCACGATGCTCGTGGCCGCGATGAAGGAAGATGGCGTCAATATCTGGGGCGATGGCAGCACGTTCAAGGGCAATGACATCGAGCGCTTCCACCGCTACGGTCTCTTGACCAACCCGGGCCTGCAGATCTACAAGCCTTGGCTGGACCAGGCGTTCATCGATGAACTCGGTGGCCGCGCTGAAATGTCCGAATTCATGCGCCAGCAAGGCTTTGCCTACAAGATGTCGTCCGAGAAGGCGTATTCGACGGACTCGAATATGCTGGGCGCGACCCACGAAGCGAAGGATCTGGAACACCTGAATTCGGGCATCAAGATCGTCGAGCCGATCATGGGCGTGCCGTTCTGGCGCGACGATTGCGACGTGAAGCGCGAAGAAGTCACGGTGCGTTTCGAGGAAGGCCAGCCGGTCGCCCTGAACGGCAAGACTTTCGCCAACGCCGTGGAGCTTTTCGCCGAAGCCAACCGCATCGGCGGCCGCCATGGCCTGGGCATGAGCGACCAGATCGAGAACCGCATCATCGAGGCGAAGAGCCGCGGCATTTACGAAGCCCCGGGGCTGGCGCTGCTGTTCATCGCTTACGAGCGTCTGGTGACCGGCATCCACAACGAAGACACGATTGAACAGTACCGTGAAAACGGCCGCCGTCTGGGCCGCCTGCTGTACCAGGGCCGCTGGTTCGACCCGCAAGCCATCATGCTGCGCGAAACCGCCCAACGCTGGGTGGCGCGCGCCGTCACCGGCGAGGTCACGATCGAGCTGCGCCGCGGCAACGACTACTCGCTGCTGAACACGGAATCGGCGAACCTGACATACAAGCCGGAACGCCTGACGATGGAAAAGGGCGAATCGATGTTCTCTCCGCTCGATCGTATCGGTCAACTGACAATGCGCACGCTAGACATCATCGACACGCGCGAAAAGCTGATGACGTACGCCAAGGCGGGCCTGTTGACGGCCAGCAGCGACGACGCCCTGCCGCAACTCGATAACGGCAAGAAAGACTGACGCCAGCGTCCCTGCGTACCGCGCACGGGCGTTGCCGCCGGGCGCATGGCGGCAGAAAAAATGCGGAGCCTCCGAAAGGATCGCTCCGCTTTTTTCATCCGGCCCCGCCCCGCGCCACGGCTGATCTCCTGCACGATGCGGTGACATCCGGAACAACGCTGCCTTATACTGGATCGGACGCGGCGCAGGCCGCCGACGCGCGCGGGCCATTGGCTTGCCGGCCGCGCCACCGCGACAGGATTTCCGCCGAGGACAGCCCAACATGTTCATACGCCTGTGGCGATACGCCAGCGCCGCCCTGTTTCCCGTACTGTTCGCCGGCCTCATGCTGGCGCGCGCCGCGCACGCCGTGACCGCCGAAACCGCACCCGCCACCATTGCGCACGGCGCGATGGTCGACAAGACGCCGCTCGACGACGACCTCGGCCTGCCCGAAGCCGGCGCGCAGTTCCGCATCCGCTACAGTTCCATCGACGGTGTCGGCGGCGTCGCAGCGCGCGAAGACACCGGTGTCGTGTTCCTGCCGAAGGGCCCCATGCCCAAAGGCGGCTGGCCCGTGGTCGCATGGGCGCATGGCACCGTCGGTATCGCCGCCGCCTGCGCGCCCTCGGACCATCCGCGCAGCCCGCGCGATACGCAATATCTCGGCACCTGGCTCTCGCTAGGCTTCGCCGTCGTCGCCCCCGATTACGCGGGACTCGGCTCGAATGGACTCCATCACTATCTCAACGCACGCGCTGAGGCTTACAGCGTGCTCGACAGCGTGCTTGCCGCAAGGCAAGGCTTCCCCCTGCAAAACCGCATTGTGTTCGTCGGCCAGTCGCAAGGCGCACACGCCGCCTTCGCCGCCGCCGCGTTCCAGTCATCCTATGCGCCCCAATTGCGGGTCGTCGCCTCGGTGCTGACCGGCGCACCGTATTTCAATGCGAATACGTCCGCTGCGGCATTGTTCTCGGGTGCGTCCGACCCGGGCGCGGCCGATCCGAAGATCCCGTACGCGATGTACATCTTCCTGTCAGCCGCCGACCTCAATCCGGCGCTCGAGTCAGCCCGGTACTTCTCGCCGCAGGCGTTGCCCGTGCTGAAACAGGCGCGCGAACTATGCATCCAGGAATTGACGGATGCGGCCGCCGCCGCCGGACTCAACGCCGGCAACAGCCTGCGCCCGGCGATCCAGGAGGTCCTGGCCTCGCAAACGCCGGCCTTGCGGTTCCCGGCGCTGCGGGTGCGCCACCCGGTGTTCGTCGGTATGGGTAGCCTCGACATGGACGTGCCGCTCATCATGCAGCAGGCCTTCGTCCACGATCTCACCGCCGCCGGCACAAAGGTTGACGCCCACGTCTACGAAGGCCTCGATCATGAGGCAACGGTCAATCCGTCGCTGCGCGATTCAGTCCCGTTCGTGCTTCAGGCCATCAAACGCGAACCGCACTGATATTTCGTATCCGGCGCCATGGTGCACCTGCACGCAAATTAGAGGAATTCCTCAAATTTACACATTCCTACATTGACGCATGTATGCGCCAATCTTCAGGCGATGCCCGCCCAGCGTGGCTTTTCCGGATGTTGCACTGTCGCGACACCCCTCCGGATTACGTAATTTTACATATGGTGCGTCGCAACAAACGAGCTATACTGAACTCGTCTCCTCCATGTCTCCTCCTGATATGGATTTAGCCCGCCACTCGCGGGCTATTTTTTTGTCACGCTTTGCCGACTTCCAGCAAATGCTCACAAAATTCCGCGGCCAACGGGGACATGGACACCGTCTTGTGACGGATCAGGCCGATGGTGCGCAAAATCTCTCGGCCCGCCAGCGGCACCGCTACGACGTTCGAATTCGGTAACGCCGACAGGGACAGCGACGGCACGATCGCACACCCCACGCCCGCCTCGACCAGCGCAATCACGCACGACACGTGCTCGACCTCGTAGAACCAGCGCAAGCTCACGGATTCCTGCCCCAGTAGTAGCTCCAGCAGCAAGCGATTGCCCGAGTCCCGCCCGCCGATGACCAGCCGCGCTCCTTTCAAATCCTGCAGTGCAACCCGCTCGGCGCCCGCCAGCGGATGGTCCCGGTGTACTGCCAGCACATAGTGGTCGGTGAGTAGCGGTGTGAACGCGAGATCGTCGTCTTCGCCCGGGTCCATGGCAATGCCGAACTCCGCCAGCCCCGCGCGCACCTGACTGACGACGAAATCGTGATTGCCGTCGAAGACCTGGATGCCGATCTGCGGATAGCGCTCCGCATAACGGTGCATGACGGCCGGCAGCACGCGTGTGACGAACGTCGGAATACTCGCCAGCCGGATCTTGCCGAAGCGCTTCTCGGCGATTTCCTGAATCGACGACAACATCGACCCGAGCTGCGCGATCTGTTGCCGCGCCATTGGCAGAAAGTGGCGGCCTACGCCCGTCAGCTCGATGCTGCGCGTGGTGCGGTGAAACAACTCGACGCCCAGTGTCTGCTCGAGCTTCTGGATGCGGCGTGACAAACCCGGTTGCGTGAGATGCAGCTTGTCTGCGGCGCGCTGGAAACTGCCCAGTTCGGCGACCAGCACGAAGGCTTCAAGCTCGGCGTTCTCAACTCTCATAGCGAATTCTCATGAATCCCAAACAGACCCGCATTGGACGCGGCAAATATGGCTAGCGACCATTGTCCCCTGAATCATCGGGTGTGAGAACCGGCCGAAACTCCCCTCGGCAGCAGGGCGTCACACCCGGCAAGTGGAGGAGACAGCATGGATTTCGACGGCATCATTCGCGGCGGCGACGTCATCGACGGCACCGGTGCATGCCGATTTCAGGCGGATGTGGGCATCCAGGGCGATCGCATTGCGGCCATCGGCGATCTCGGCCACGCCACTGCCCGCTGGACGATCGATGCGGCCGGCCAGATCGTCGCGCCCGGGTTTATCGACAGCCACACGCACGACGACGCGTTCGTGCTGTCCTCGCCGGACGTCGAACCGAAGGTATGCCAGGGCGTGACGACCGTCATCGCCGGCAACTGCGGCATCAGCCTTGCACCGCTCGTCGCCGAACGCGACGTTCCGCAGCCGCTCGATTTGCTGGGCGCATGGGATACGTTCCGCTTCTCCACCTTCGCCGCCTATCTCGACGCGCTGGATGCGGCGCCGGCCGCCGTCAACACGGCAGCGCTGGTCGGCCATTCCACGCTGCGCGTGCGCAATATGCGCGACGTCAAGCGCGAAGCGGCGCCGGACGAGGTCGCCCGCATGGCCGCCGACGTCCGTGAAGCAATGACGGCCGGTGCGTTCGGGGTCTCGTCGGGCACGTTCTATCCGCCGGCCGCAAGCGCCACGCAGCAGGAGTTGATTGACGTTTGCGCACCGCTGCGCGAGACGGGCGGCATCTTCGCTACCCATTTGCGCGACGAAACCGTCGACATCCTGCCGTCGCTCGACGAAGCGTTCGCCATCGGGCAAGCGCTGGGCGTGCCCGTCGTGCTGTCGCATCACAAGGTCGCCGGCAAGGAGAACCACGGGCGGTCCGTTGAAACGCTCGCACGCATCGACGCGCAACGCGCCGTGCAACCGCTGTGCCTCGATTGCCATCCGTATCCGGCAACGTCGACGATGCTGCGCGCCGACCGTATCCGCCAATCGTCGCGTGTGATGCTGGCGTGGTCGAAAGCGCGGCCCGACCTCGCGGGACGCGATTTTCACGAGATCCTGCCGATGTTCGGCAACTCGGTCGAAGCCGCCATCGAAGCCTTGCGGCCCGCCGGCGCGATCTACTTCGTCATGGACGAAGCCGACGTCGAACGCATCTTCCAGCACGAACAAACGATGGTCGGCTCGGATGGCCTGCCCAACGATACGCGCCCGCATCCGCGCCTGTGGGGCACCTTCCCGCGCGTGCTCGGCGTGTTCTCGCGCGAGCGCGGACTGTTTCCGCTGGAAACGGCCGTGCGCAAGATGACCGGCCTGACCGCCGAGCAATTCGGTCTCCCGGCGCGCGGGCATGTCGCGGTCGGCCATTTTGCCGATCTGGTCGTGTTCGATCCCGTGCGCGTCATTGATCGCGCGACGTTCGCCGCGCCCACGCTGCGCCCCGAAGGCATCACCCACGTGTTCGTCAACGGCGAACAGGTGGTCGACAACGGACGCCATACCGGCGCACGCCCCGGGCGCGCATTGCGCCGCTCCCCACCCCCGCAGGCATAATCGAAACAACAGACGGAGTCATCATGGCAATCTCGAACGGCGCGACGCCCGCCCGTGGCACCCCACACACCCCGACGGCACACGGTGCAGTTTCGGCACAGGATGCCGACGCGCTTTACCGCAAGCTGAGCCGGCGCATCATCCCGCTGATCCTCCTTTGCTATTTCTTCGGCTATCTCGACCGCGTCAACGTCGGCTTCGCCAAGCTGCAGATGGTGGCCGAGTTGCAGTTGAGCGAAGCCGCGTATGGTGTCGGCGCGGGACTGTTCTTCCTCGGCTATTTGCTATTGCAGGTGCCTGCCGGGTATCTCGTGCAGCGTATCGGCGTGAAGAAGTGCCTGGCCGGTTCGATGCTGACCTGGGGCATCGTGTCGGTCGCCACGCTCGCGACCGTCGATCAGACCTCGTTCTACCTCCTGCGCTTTCTGCTCGGTGTGACCGAAGCCAGCTTCTTCCCGGCGGTGATCGCCTACTTCAGCGTGTGGTTTCCATCGCGCCGGCTGTCGAAAGTGATGGCGCTGCTGTTCCTGGCGATGCCGCTCGGCGTGATCGTCGGCGGGCCGCTGTCGGGCTGGATCATGGACGCCACGCATGGCGGCTTCGGGCTCAAGGGATGGCAATGGATGTTCCTGATCGAGGGCTTGCCGGCGGTGCTGCTCGGTTTTTATCTGCTCGCGACGGTGACTGAACGCGTCGAAGACGCCGCCTGGCTGACAGACACCGAGAAGCGCATCGTGCAGCGCGAAATGGCGCAGGAAGCGACCGGCAAGCGCACGAGCCTCGGCCCTGCCATGCGTGAGCCGACGCTGTGGATTCTGTTTGCGACGTCGTTCCTCTATAACGTCGGCAACTATGGTCTCGTGTTCTGGATGCCGACGATGATCAAGGCGCTCGGCACGCTCACCAATTTCCAGATCGGCATGATCAGCGCGATTCCGTATCTCGTCGCCTCGATCGCGATGGTCCTGAACGCACAGCACTCGGTGAAGACTGGCGAGCGCCGCTGGCACACGGCCGTGCCGGTGTTCATCGGCGGCGTGGCACTGCTGGCGAGCGTGGGCGTGCATGCGCAGCCGGTCGCGGCGGTGGCTTGCCTGACGGTCGGCGTGGCCGGCATCATGAGCACGCTCGCCATGTTCTGGAGCCTGCCGTCGCGGATCCTGGCCGGCACGGCCGCCGCCGGTGGCGCGGGGATTGTCAACATCGGCGCGGCGGTCGCCGGCTTTGTCGGTCCGTCGATCATGGGCTATCTGAAAGGACTGACGGGCAGCACCGAAGTCGGCGTGGCGCTGCTGGCCGTCACCCTGTTCGCCGCCGCAGCGCTGATCCTGTCGATCCCGCGCCGCTTCATGAGGAATGCGTGATGTCCGACACGGATGACACACTCGACACGATGCGCACGCTCGCGCGTGCGTTGCATCTGACGATCGACGACGAGGTCGAGGCGGACGTCGCAACCCTGTTCGGACAAATGGCGCAGGCGGCGCAGCGGCTGGCTGCCGCACTCAGCGAACAGGCAACGTCATGACGTCGATGCGTGGCGCGCTGACACTGGCGCGCGAAGTGAAAACGCGCCGCCTGTCCGCCGAGACTGTGGTGCGCGCCGTATTGGCCGACATCGCCGCGCGCGACAAGGCTTTCAATGCATGCGCGGCGGTCATGGCCGACGACGCGTTGGCCGAGGCATTACGCGTCGACGCGGCCCTCGCCGCCGGACGCGACCCGGGCCCCTTGGCCGGCGTGCCGTTTCTTGCCAAAGCCAACTTCGATGTCGCCGGCTATGTGACCCTCGCCGGATCGCCTGCCCGGGCTTCGTTGCCGCCGGCCGCCGCAGATGCGTTCGCCGTCGCGCAATTGCGGCGCGCGGGTGCGGTGTTGATCGGCACCACGCATATGGACGAACTCGCCTGCGGCGCGACGGGCGAGAACCCGCACTTCGGCGCGGTTCATCTGCCGCACGACACCACGCGCATGACGGGCGGCTCGTCAAGCGGATCGGCGGCGGCGGTGGCGGCCGGGTTTGTGCCGCTCGCACTCGGCAGCGACACCAACGGCTCCATTCGCGCGCCTGCCGCGCTGTGCGGCGTCTGGGGCGTCAAGCCGACCAACGGCCGGCTCTCGCGCGGCGGCTGCGTGCCGTACGCAAACACGCTCGATGTCGTCGGCGGATTCGCGAACCACGTGGACGATCTGGCCATGTTGTACAACGTCATGCAGGGTTACGACGCGACGGACCGCTCGCATGCGCGCGAACCGGTCACGAGGATCGGTGAAGACGCGGCGTCACGCCCACGGCATCCGATGCGTGTCGGCGTGTTGACCGGATACTTCGAGACGTTCGCCGATGCGAATGCGCGGCGCGCGGTGCGTCGTGCGGCCGCATGCTTTGACGCTGTGACGGATGTCGCCATCGATGCCGAGACGATCGAGCGAGTGCGCGACGCCGCAATGATCGTCTCGAACGTCGAGGTGGCGGCCGCGCATGAGGCCCTGCTTGCGGGGCACGCGGCGCAGTGCTCGCCGCGCCTGCGTACACGCCTGTTGGCCGGCTCGCTCAGTCCGGCGATCTGGTACGGACGCGCCCTTGCCTGGCGCGAACAGTGGCAGGCGTTGATCGGCGCCCTGTTCGATTGGTTCGACGTATTGCTCGCTCCCGCGACGCCTTACGCCGCACCACGGTTCGGGACGGCGCATGTTGACGTCGGCGGGGTGGCGATGGCGCCCGCCAAAACGCTCGGCATGCTCACACAGCCGATTTCGTTCGCCGGCCTGCCGGTGGTGACGGCGCCGGTGTTCGACGCCGGCGAATTGCCGTTGGGCGTGCAGCTCATCGCCGCGCCGTGGCGAGAGGACCACTGCTTCGCCGCCGCCCGGCGAATCGAAGGGCAGCGCCAAGCCCACTTCCCCGCCTACGGTTGCGTCAACGGCACGCCCTCGGCACCCGCATAAAATACGATGAGCTCCGCGGGTGAGCTGCCGGTCCTGCCACGGTGAAGCGCGCCGACCAGTTCCGGCAATACCTGCCCCTGCGTGAGCACCCGCTGCACCCCGCCTTTCTTTTTCTCGACGATGAGCTTGCCGGACAGAATATAGCCGGCGTTCGGGCTCGGATGCCGATGCCATGCCAACGTGGTGTGGGACGGCACAACGATTTTCAGGACCGTCAACTCGGGCTGCCCGGGCGGATACGCCGTGTAGGGCGTGCCGTCCCAGGCGGTCGTACTGCGCAGCAAGGTTTCCGTTTGCAACTCAGGATTTGCCAGCGCAGGCAGGGGCCCGGCCAGCAGGAATCCGACAAAAAACATGATCGTTCGCATTGCCGTCCATCCTTCAAGTTAGACGAACAATGACTTTCCCGCCCCTTGCCGCGAAGCGCTATCAAAAATCGCTCAAATTCCGCCTGTGACGACCGCCATTCGGGGGCCTTGGCGGTATCCGGCGAGCAGGCTCAAGGCTTGGGAATGGCGCTGGACGGGAACTAAAGTCAGGTTAATATGCCAATGTCACAGTCCGAAACTTCCGAACGACGAGGGCATGATGCATAAACTCCCCGCACTTTCTTCCGGCTTGACGCTCGCAACCGTGCTGTTCACCGCCGGCTGCGCCACTTCCGGCACGGTGCCGGCATCGCCGACCACACCGCAAGGCGATGTCACGGCACCGAACACCTGCGCCGCCAATCAGCACCCCGACGATGCGTTGGTGGGCAAGACGGAGGCCGAAGCGACCGCGCTACTGCAGGGCTGCATCTGGCGTCTTGGCGAGAAAGACGGCCAGCAATTCCCGGGCACCATGGACTACCGCCAGGAGCGCCGGACGATCGGCGTCAAGGAAGGCAAGGTCACTTGGGTGCGGCGCGGCTGAATTCCTGTCACCGCAAACCGATAACCCGATCGCCCCATCGCGTCTCCCGAGGTTAAACTAGCGCCTGGCGCTTCGACAACGGGGCGCTGGGCCGCAGCATCGAAGGCCGGCAGGTCGAATGCTGAAGGGCCGAAAAAAGGACATCGAATTGTCCGCGGCCAATGGGGAAGAAGCGATGGTGCGGTGGTCACTGAAGTCTCGTTTGGTCGCGTCGACAGTCATTGTTGTCGCGGTCCTCATCGTTCTGTTGTTCGTGGTCGCCCGCCATTTCGCCTATGCGCAACTCCGGCATGTGCTGCAGGCACAACAGGACACGCAAGTCCGATTGGTCGCCGAACAGCTTGACGACAAATTCGAAGAGCGCGCGACGATCCTGCATCACGTGGCCGCACAACTCGCCCCGATGCTGGGCAGAAGCCCGGCAGAACTGAAAGCGTTCGCAGCGACCACGGCGGCCATTCCGCACATTTTCAACTGGGTATTTCTTGCCGGCACGGACGGCTCGCGGATATTCGACTCGCGGCTCACCGGCGAGCAAGCCAACTTTTCCGACCGGGAATACTTTCGCAAGATTTTGCGGGGCGATGAACTGGCGATTTCGGAGCCATTGACAACCAGGTTGACCGGCGCGCCAGGGGTCATCATGGCGGTTCCGGTCCGCGCCGCCGACGGCCGCCTGCTTGCCATGCTCGCCGGCGGGTTGAACCTGCAACAGGCGAACTTCCTGCTGGACCTTTCCAACAATCGAATTGGTGCGACCGGGATCTACTGCCTCATCACGACCGGCCCATCCAGACGCTACGTCATGCATCCGACCGGGGCGATGGTGCTGCAGCCGGAAAGCGCGCAAGGTGACGCATGCGGCTTGGCCGAGGCAGACTCGGCCTGGAGTTTCGGCGGACTTGCGCAACCCGTCGTCGCACGCCAGATCCTCAGGACAAGCGGATGGGAATTGATCGCCGTGCTCCCGCCGAAGGAAGCGTTCTCGCCTTTGACCCAGACTCGGCCAAAGGTTATCGTCACCGTCCTGGGCGCGCTGTTGCTCACCGGCCTGGCCGTATGGCTCGTCATCCGCTGGCTGCTCAAACCGTTGGATCAGTTGCATCGTGTCGTGCGGCGCAGTGCCTCGGATCCCCGCGCCTATACATGCCTGCCAGCGGGAAAGCCCGACGAGATCGGCGAACTGAGCCTTGCGTTCTCCCACCTGATGCGTCAGCTCCTCGAACGGAACGCCGCGCTTCAAAACGCGAAGGAGGTGGCCGAAACACGCGCAAAATACATCCAGACGATCGCGAATCATGTGCCGGACCTGATCTCTTATCTCGACACGCATGAGCGCTACGTCTTCGTCAACGCCGCGTACGAGCGCCGCTTCAACCTTTCCGCGAATCAGATTGTCGGCCGGACCCTGCGAGACCTTTGGGGAGACGAGATCTACCTGAGCACGCTTGCGAAGCGAATCAGGCAAGCGCTTGCCGGCGAAGTCGTCAACTTCTCCGTCGAGTGGCGAGAAGACAGCACCACGCAGATCTTCGACGTGACTTATCAACCGGTGGCCAATGCCGACAGCGGGCCGGTCGTCGGCATCCACGTTTTCGTACGGGATGTCACGCAGGAGCGGATGAAGGTCGAACATCTCGAACAAAAGATGATGTCCGACCACCTGACCGGATTATTGAACCGGACCGGGTTCGAACAACGCCTGGCATCCGCCATGGCGGCGGCTGAGCGCGATCGCCAGAAGGTCGCCCTGCTGCTCATCGACCTGGATAACTTCAAGCTGGTCAACGATACCTACGGCCATGCGTTCGGCGACGCATTGCTGACACTTTTCGCGCGACGGCTGAAGTCATGCGCGCGGGGGGCAGATGTTGTCGCACGGATCGGCGGAGATGAATTCGCCGTTATCCTGGCCGGCTTCCCGTCCGAAAAAACAGTCGAGCGCATCGCCGGAGACATCGTCAACCATTGCGCGCAAAGCTATGAGATATATGGCTTGAATCTGCAATGCGGCGCGACCGTCGGCGCCGCATCGCACTTGGGCGACAGGCAGATCTCCAGAAACGAATTGTTCCTGAAGGCCGATACCGCCCTCTACGCTGCGAAAAACGCCGGGAAGGCGCGATTCGCCCTGTTTCCTTTGCTCGACGCCCCCGACGCTACGCCTTGTCCGGGCGACCCGTCTTGATTTTCTCGACTGCCCGAAGCTCTGTAAGCAAACGCTTAATAGGCATCACCTCCAGCGCAGCGAGCCCAGCGCGGAGCAATTCGCTCTTCTTGACCTGAACGCCTTCAGCAAGGCATTTCTTCTTCAGTTGCGCCAACTTCACATGGTCGTAGTCCGGCATCGTAAAGCTGTCGCGAACAATTTTGACTTTTGACTTCTTGGGGCTCTTGTCGCTTTTGGCCGCGGGGGTCTTGGGCGTGGGGGTCTTGGACGCGGAGGCGGAGGCCGAGGGGGACGTTTTCGCGGCGACAGTCGCTACCGCATTGGGCGATTCGTCCGCCTGCGCGTTGCGCTTCGGCGGCGCCTTCTTGGCCGCTACGGTTGAGGCTTGCTTGGCAGCGGCCACCGAGCGGGTTCTCTTCACAGGCATCTTGGATGGGCTCACGGTTACCTCTCGTTAGAAACGGTATATACAGTTTAGCGCAATACCGTTGCGGTATCCATCGCAAGGCTTGGCAAAGTGGAGCATCCGACCGGCATTTCCGGGCGTCGGCCTCCGCAAGCTACAAATCCTTACATTTTCGTGATGCGCTCGCGTCCACCGTTTTGCCGGCTCCGGCGTTGCTATCGGAGACACCATTGGAGTTCCTCATGAGCGCAGTTACCCTCGGCAGTTCACCGCACCGCAATCGCACCCGCCTGATGCTTGCCGGGGCAGCGATTGCTGTCGCCTGTCTTTCCGGTACGGCATCGGCACGCACCGATGTCGGTGTCTACTTTGGCATTCCCGCCCCGGTCTACGCGGCGCCGCCGGTGGTTTATCAGGAAGCGCCGCCGCCGGTCGTGTATGAGGCGCCCCCCGTGGTCTATCAGCCGGTTTCGCCTCCCTATTATGGATATCGGTACGACGACGACGACCGGGAACACCGGTACGAGAAACACTGGCGCAAGCGCTGGGAGCATCGCCACGGCCATGACGACGACGATTAAAACGAACGCCGGCCGACACGTTTCGACAACTTCAACAATTTCGTGCTGATAAACGTACCCTCGATCATGACCGCGACCAAATCCGTCATCTTCTCCGCGTTGGTTCTCGCACTTGCCGCGACAGCCGGGCAAGCCTCTGCCAAAGGTTGCATCAAGGGTGCCGTCGTAGGCGGTGTCGCCGGGCATTATGCAGGGCACCATGCGGTCGCAGGCGCAGTCGCCGGGTGCGTCGTTGGCCGGCATATGGCAAATAAGCAGGCGGAAGCGGCCGCCGCCGCGAAGCAAGCGAATCCCGGCTCGGCGACGGGCAAGCCCAATTAACGTTCAACAGTTGCCGCGGTTTGCAAGGCTGCGGTTTGCCGCAGCCTCGCCTGGCGCACTGTCGCCAGCCTAGCGGTGTCCGCCGCCCCCGTGGCCGCTACCCCAATCGCTAACGCCGTCGTGCCCGCCGCCTGAACCGCCTTCATGCGAGCCGCCGCCACCGCCGTGCGAGGCCCCTGAACCGCCTGAGCCGCTCGAACCGCCGCCCGAAGCGCTCACACCGGCTTCATGCGAGCCACCGCTCGCGCCACGAGACCCGTCTCGTGCCCAGCCGGAAACCCCCATGCCGTCATGCCCGCCGTGCCCCGCGTGAAAGTCGTGAAAATGGTCATGGTCATGATGAAAGTCATGGTCACGGTCACGGTCACGATCACGATCAAAGTCATGGTGATGATGGAAGTGATCAAACCCAACGAATCCGAAAAACAGCGGGTTGTAGTACGGACAAGGGGTTACAGGGCCGCAGTACTCGTAGTATTGATCGCTGGAATATGCCGGTGTCTCGTAAGGCACCGTCGTACAGCCGCCAAGGACAGCAGTCGCTATTACCGAGGCGACGGGGAAATGATTCATGCGCTTCACGATGGCACCTCACCTGCTGCGCGGGACGCCTCTCCCGCAACTACTTTGACCGCAGCGCGCGATGAACGTCACATGTACGCCCCGGGAAATCGTTACCGAATGTGACAGCGCGAGCCCGATATTCGCGTGAACAGGCCCTAGCGCGTGCCCGAAGCGAGCGCCACGGTGCACCCGGGACTCTCGTCGGTGATGCCGATCGACATGCCGTGCATTCTGGCAATCGCTTGCGCAACGCTCAAACCCAGGCCGCTGCCTGGCGTGCTGCGACTGCTTTCAGTGCGATGAAAACGCCGGAACACACGGGCACGTTCATCGGGCGGAATGCCCGGGCCATTATCACGCACCGCCATGCAGAATCCGTCGGCGGTTCCGGTAAGCGCCAGCGAGACCCGCCCCCCCGGCGGCGCGAACTTGATCGCGTTGTCGAGCACGTTGCTGATCGCCTCGAACAGCAAGCTTGGATCGCCCGCCGCCATGCGCACGGGCTCGGCCGGTCTTTGATAGTCCAGTGAGATGCCCTTTTCCTCGGCCGTGGGCTGGTAGAACTCGATCACGTCGTCCGTGATGCCGCGCAGATCGACAGGCACGAACCCCGCGCGACGCGCATCGCCCTCGACTTCCGCGATCCGCAGCAGGGCGTTGAAAGTCCGCAGCAACTCGCTGGTCTGTTCGATCGCGTCCTCGATCACCGCGCGTTGCTGCTCCACCGATGACGTGTTGCGCTGCGCGCGCTCCAGACCGGCCCTCAGGCGGGTCAGCGGCGTGCGCAGATCGTGGGCAATCGCGTCGCACACGCCCCGCACTTCGTCCATCAGGCGTTCGATGTGATCGAGCATGCCGTTGACGACCGCCGCCAGCCGATCGATGTCATTGCGCTGGCCGGACACCGGTAAGCGACGGCCGAGGTCACCGGTCATGATGTCACGAATGGAATCCGTCACCGCGTCGATACGCCGCATTGCGCTGGCCGCCACGAAGGCGGCGCAGCCCAACCAGACGAGCAGCGTGGCAACCCCGACCGACACCAGCACCTCGCGAAGTTGTTCGTTGAAATGCCCCACGTCGTGCACGTCCTGGCATTGCAAGACCAGCTGCTGCGACGGCAGCGCCGTCGCTATGCAGCGCAACGGCACCCGATGTCCATGGATCGTGACCTTTGTCGAAAACGGCTTGTCCAGCGAGGGGATGACCGGCTGCACGCCCGGGAAGCCGCCGGCCAGCCGGGCCCCGCCGGCGTCGAACAACCCGAACGGCCGCCGTTGGAGCGTATCGACGCGCGCCTTCTCGTCAAGGGCCGCGCGCAGGCGGTCCGGCGCTACCCTGCGGATGCCGGCCTGCTCGCGCAACAGCCAGTCATCGACGCTTTGCATGGCAAAACCCGAGATCGAGATATACAGGTAGGCGCACAGGCCGAGCGACACCAGCCCGAACAGGCCGAGAAACAACACGGCCAGCCGAAAACTGCTGGTGCGCGGCAGCTCACGCAGGCGCGCGAAAAATGTAACCAGAGCCACGAACGGTATGAATCATCGGTAAGCGGTTATCGGGGTCGAGCTTCTTCCTCAACCGGCTGACGTGCACGTCGATCACGTTGGTTCTTTCGTCGTAGCGGTAGTCCCACACCGCCTCGAAAATCATCGTGCGCGTCACCACCTGGCCCGCGTGACACACCAGATATTCGAGCAGGCTGTATTCGCGCGGCAGCAGCGATATGACGGTGTCGCCGCGCCGCAGCGTACGCGTGAGCAGATCGAGATGCATGCCGCCGAAGCGATATTCTGTGACGACCTGGGCCGGCACGCGGCGTCGCATCAGTGCATCGAGGCGCGCCGTCAACTCCAGCGAGTCGAACGGCTTGGTCAGGTAATCGTCTCCCCCCGCGCGCAAGCCCCGCACCTTGTCATCGATCGCCGACAGGGCACTGAGGATCAGCACCGGCGTCTCGACCTGCGCGCCGCGCAGGGTGGCCAGCACGGCCAGGCCGTCCATGCCCGCCGGCAGCATGCGATCAAGCACGATGGCGTCGTAGGTGTTGGCAGCCGCCATCAGCAACCCGCTGCGGCCGTTGTCGGCAGTCTCCACGGCAAAACCGTGATCGCTCAGCGCGGCCGCGATTTCGGCTGATGTTTGTCGGTCATCCTCGACTACCAGAATCTTTGGCATGGCTCTCTTCGTTCGCGCCGGCCTCGCGGCGGGGCGGCCGTCCTCGGCAGGGGCGCGCACCAAACGCGCCGCATACGGTATTGTTACGATTATGCCAGCGCACCTTCCTCAAGCGTTTCGCCGGAACGTGAAATTATTGTAATGTGCGGCCCCCGGCCGCCGCCCACGCCAAGCACACACCGCCCATGCGCATCCTGGTAGTGGAAAACGACGATCGCTCCGCCAATTATCTGCTGCGCGGGCTGGGTGAAAGCGGACATGTCGCGGACAGCGTGCCAGACGGGGAGACGGCATTGGCCCTGTTGTGCGAGGGCATCTATGACATCGCCATCGTGGATCGCCGGCTGCCCGGCATTGACGGCATCGAACTGGTCCGGCGCCTGCGCGCGGCGGCTTCGGCGCTGCCGGTGCTGATGCTGTCGGGCCTCGGCAGCAGCGCGCATCGCACCGAAGGCCTCCGGGCGGGCTGCGACGACTACCTCGCCAAGCCCTATGCCTTCTCGGAACTGCTCGCGCGCATCGAGGCACTCGGCCGGCGCACTGATCGCAGCCGGCGCGACACCCTACTGCGCGTGGCCGACCTGGTTCTCGATACACGCGCCAGAACCGCCAGCCGTGGCGGTGTGCCGCTCAATCTGCAGCACCGTGAATTCCTGCTGCTGGAACTGTTGATGCGCCACGCTGGCCAGGTCGTCTCGCGCGGCATGTTGCTCGAAGCTGCCTGGGACTATGCGTTCGAACCGCGCGGCAACATCATCGACATGCACATGCATCGCCTACGGCGCAAAGTCGACAAGGATTTCCCGATCCCCCTGCTGCATACCGTACCCGGGGCGGGCTACACGTTGCGTGCTCCGGCCTAGGGCCTGCTCAAACATTACAGCGTTTTCATCTCGGCGCGAAGGCCCGTTCAGGCCGTGGCCGCTATCGTGACGGCAACCTCATGCCTGGTCGCGGAAATGCCTCGACCGGGTGGCGAGCCGTGCCGTCAACCGATCCCGTCGATCGCTTCCGAGATGCCGCTGTGATGTCCCGCCAAAGTCCGCTCCCCGATTCCGCCGCCATGCCGGCAACCCGGTGCGCCCGGCCTGCGCCATGGCGCCCGCCGCGCTGGGTCGCGGGCGTGGCCCTGTTGCTGCCGGCGCTCGCCGCCTGCTCGCTCACACCGCCCTTGCATCGCCCCGACGCCGACGTTCCGTCGCAGTGGAGCCGCGCCGTGAACACCTCGGCAAACGCCGCCGCTACGGTCGACCGGACCTGGTGGGAGTCATTCGGCGACCCGACGCTGACGACGCTCGTCGACCGGAGCCTTGGTCATAGCTTCACGCTCGATGCCGCCATCGCACGGCTTGCGCAAGCTCGCGCGAGCGCCGTGCAGGCCGGCTCGCCACAGTTCCCGGCGCTCGGCATCGTTGGCGCGGCGAGTCGAACTGCCCAGTCCGGCGACACCGGCAACCGGCATAGTCAGAGCGTGTTCCTGTCGGCCAGCTATGAACTCGATTTGTGGCGACGCAACGGTGCTACGGCGAATGCCGCCAGCACCCTCGCCGACGCGGTGGCATTCGATCGCGACGTCGCCGCCCTGAGCCTCGCCGCAAGCGTCGCCGATACGTATTTCGCGGTACAGGCCCTGCGCGCGCGGCTTCGGCTGGCACACGAAATCGTCGACAACGCGGAGCAGATCGAGGATCTTGTGCAAGCGCAGTACGAGGCCGGCGTAGCCACACAGTTGCAGTTGGAGCAGCAGCGCAATGCCCTGGCCACGTTCCGGGCCGCGGTGCCCAGCCTGCAATTGCAGCTCAACCAGAATCTTCACGCGCTGGCCGTGCTGAGCGGCGCTGACCCGGTGCGCATGGACGTGCCCGACGCATCGCTGCGTCACATCCGGGTCCCCGAACCGGTGGTCGACATGCCCGCCACGGTGCTCGAGCGACGTCCCGACATTCGTGCCGCCGAGTCCCGCCTGGTGTCCGCGAACTTCAGTGTCGGCGCCGCACGTGCGGCGTTCTTTCCAAGCATCGTGCTCACGGCTGAAGGGGGCGTGAGCAGCAACTCGCTCGCGCATTTCCTGGCCAATCCGCTGGCCACTGTCGCCGCGGCGTTGACAGCGCCACTGCTCGATGGGGGCTTGCGGCGGGGGCAACTGGCTCAGCAGCAGGCAGTCGTTGACGAACGCACGGCCAACTATCGCCAGGCCGTGCTCAGCGCTTTGCAGGATACGGAAGATGCACTCAGTGCCGTCCATCTCGAACAGATGGTGGAGACGGAGCAAACGACCGCGCGAGGTGCCGCGCGCGCGGCAGCCACGCTCGCGCAGGCGCAGTACCGTGCCGGCACGATCGATTTCATGAGCGTGCTCGACTCCGAGCGAACTGCCTATCAAGCCGAGGACGCACTGCTGCAAACACGGTTGCTGCGCCTGCAGGCCGCCGTGGGACTGTTTCGCGCGCTCGGCGGCGGCTTTGATGCGGCCCCCGGCACCGCCAGTCTCGCTGAGGCCGCGCTTGCCCCTCACGCCATCACTCCAGGAGTTTTACGATGACCCCCGACCAACGCGATCCGGCGAACCCTGCCCGCGCCCGGCCTGTCCTGACGCGACGCGGCATCCTCGCCGTAGTACTTGTCGCGGGCGCGGCCGTGGCGTGGCTCGCATGGCCGCGCCCCAAGCCCGTTGCCGCGGCATCCGCCACACCGGTCTCGACGGCATCAGCCCTGCAAACGGACTTGCCGATCTGGGCCACCGCAATCGGCACCGTCCAGGCCCTCAATACGGTCGACGTCAAAGTGCGCGTCGACGGACAGTTGCAGTCCGTGTCGTTTGCCGAGGGACAGGACGTGAGCGCCGGGCAGGTGCTTGCCCATCTCGACCCCGAGCCCCTCAAGGCCGAGTTGCGCAAGGCCGAGGCCGCACGCCAGAAGGATCAGGCGTCGCTGGACAACGCGCTTCTTGATCTGCAACGCTACACCAAGCTGGGGCAAATCGGCGCCGCCACCAAGCAAAGCGTCGACACGGCCACCGCGCAGGTCGCCTCGCTGCGCGCCGCCACGGCTGCCGACGATGCGCAAGTTCACGCCGCACGGCTGCAACTCGGCTACACCACGATCACCGCGCCTTTGAGCGGCAGAGTCGGCGCCCGCCAGGCCGACGCGGGATCGGTTGTGCATGCCAATGACGCCAGTGGCCTGGTGACGATCACCCAGATGCAGCCGATCACCGTAGCGTTCTCGGTCCCCCAGGACCTGTTGCCAGACCTCCTTGCGGCCCAGGCCAGCGCCCCGCTGGCCGTCACTGTGGCGACGCGCGGCGGCGAACGCGCATTGGCGCAAGGAAAGCTGGTGTTCGTCGACAGCCGTGTTGATCAGAACACCGGCCAGATTCGCCTGAAAGCGGCCTTCGACAATCAGGACCGCGCGCTCTGGCCAGGCGAGTTGATCAGCGTACGCTTGCTGCTGCGGACCGAGCGGCAGGTCGTGACGGTACCGAGCGACGCGGTCGTCAACACCCAGGATGGCCAGCGAATTTTCGTGGTCAAGGCGGATCAGACCGTGCAATTGCGACCGGTCAGGACCGGCGCGAGCGCCGACGGCAAAACCGAAGTGCGGGCCGGCGTGCGGGCCGGCGAAGCGGTGGTGACCGACGGCCAGAGCCGGCTCAACGACGGCAGCAAGGTCGCCGTACGGGCCGCTGTCGCTGTGGCACAAGCCGATGCGGGAGGACAGCGCTGATGTCGCTTCTCGACACCCTCGTTCACCGTCGCATCGCGACTTCCTTGCTCGCCGTGGCCGTGCTGCTGGTCGGCGGCATCGCCTATTTCCAGTTGCCGGTGGCGCCGCTGCCGCAAGTCGACTTCCCGACCATCCAGATCCTGGCGCGCCTGCCCGGCGCCAGCGCCGACACCATGGCGACCTCAGTAGCGACGCCGCTCGAGCGGCAGCTCGTCAACGTTGCCGGCATTACCGAAATGACGTCGTCAAGCTCGCAGGGCACCACATCGATCGTCGCGCAATTCGACCTCAACCGCGACATCAATGGCGCCGCACAGGATGTGCAGTCCGCCATCAACGCGGCAGCCGGGTCGCTGCCCAAGAACCTGAGCAGTCCGCCAACCTATGAGAAAGTGAACCCGGCCGACTTCACCATGCTGTCGCTGGCACTGACCTCCGACACCCTGCCACTGACCGAACTCGATCACTACGCGGAAGACTACCTCGCCCAGCAAATCTCGCAAATGCCGGGGGTCGGCCTGGTCGATTTCCATGGCGCGCAGCGGCCGGCAGTGCGTATTCGCCTGGATCCGGACAAGCTCGCGGCACGCGGACTGACCCTGGAAGATGTGCGCTCGATCGTTGGCCTGCAGACCGTCAATACGCCCAAGGGCAGCCTGAACGGCCGCAATCGCGCAGTGGTGCTGAACGCGACCGACCAGATGACGGACGCGGCCGACTATCGCGACATGGTCGTGGCCTACAAGAGCGGTGCGCCCATCCGCATGAGCGATCTCGGCACCGTCGTCAACGCCCCCGAGGACCTCCAACAAGCCGCCTGGGTGCAGGGCAAGCGCTCTGTCATCATCGACGTGCACAAGCAACCGGGCTTCAATGTCGCGGCCACCATCGATAACATCAAGGCACAGCTCCCGGCATTGCGCGCGACACTGCCGGCATCGGTGCACCTGGCTGTGGTGGGTGACCGCACACAGACCATCCGGGCGTCGGTCAACGACGTGCAGTTCACGCTGATGATCACCATCGCGCTGGTCGTCATGGTGATCTTCCTGTTCCTGCGCGACGTGTGGGCGACGCTGATCCCCAGCCTGACCATCCCGCTGTCGCTCGTTGCCACCTTCGGCGTCATGTATCTGTGCGGCTACAGCCTCGACAACCTGTCGCTGATGGGGCTCGCAATCGCCGTCGGCTTCGTGGTCGACGACGCCATCGTGGTGATCGAAAACGTGATGCGTCATATTGAAGCCGGTACGCCAAAACTGGCGGCCGCCCTGCAAGGTGCGCGCGAGGTGCGCTTCACCATCGTCTCGATGACCGTTTCGCTGATTGCGGTATTCATTCCCATCCTGTTGATGGGCGGCATCATCGGCCGATTGTTTCGCGAGTTCGCAGTGACGGTCAGTGTCGCGATTGTGATGTCGGCAATCGTCTCGCTGACGGTGACCCCGATGATGTGCGGCTGGGTACTGCGCAACCATCCTGCGGAGGGTGCGACGGGCCGGTCCGTCGGACGCCTGCACCGCTGGCTCGACGACGGCCTGGACCGGCTACTGCGTGGCTACGAGGCTGGCCTGGATTGGGTCCTTCAGCACCAGCGCATAACGTTGGCCGTCACTGTCGCGACCGTCGCAGCGACGGCAGCGCTGTTCGTGGCCATCCCCAAGGGCTTCTTCCCGCAAGCGGATTCCGGCCTCATCCTCGGCGTGGTGCGCGCCGCCCCGGACATCTCCGTGCAGGCCATGTCGGCGCGCATGCAAGCGGTCGGCCGCGTGGTCGAAAGCGACCCCGCCGTCGAAACCGTCTACTACTGGATCGGCCCGAACCCGACCTTGAGCCAAGGCCGGCTGATGATCAGCCTGAAGCCGTTCGACCAGCGCGATGCCGGCGCCACCGCCGTATTGAACCGGCTCAAGCCACGCCTGGCCGCGGTCACCGGTGTCTCGGTCGGCATGCAGGTCAAGCAGGACATCCAGGTCGGCGGCCGGATTTCGTCCGCGCAATACCAGTACACCCTGCAGGGCGTCGATATCGACGAAGTCAACCGCTGGGCGCAGCTGCTGGCCAAGCGCTTCGCCAAACTGCCGGCGCTGACGGACATCTCGACAGACCTGCAGCAATCGGCGACCAGCGCCACCCTCGCCATCGACCGCAACACGGCCGGCCGGCTCGGCGTGCCGGTACAGACCATCGACGACACGCTCTATGATGCCTTCGGCCAACGTCAGGTGGCGACCATGTTTACGCCGATCAACCAGTATCACGTGGTAGAGGAAATTGACCCGGCCTACCAGGCGTCGACCGACACGCTCGACCGCCTCTACGTACGCTCGCAGACGACTGGCGAGCTCGTGCCGCTGTCCACCCTGTTGAAGGTGAAGCCGGGCGTCTCGCCCATCGCGATTCCTCACCAGGGCCTGCTGCCGGCGGTGACGCTGACCTTCAACCTGGCACCGGGGCACTCGCTCGGCGACGCGGTCACCGCGATCCGGGCGGCCGAACTCGACGCTGGCATGCCGGCGTCGATTCGCGGCAGTTTCCAGGGCACGGCACAAGCGTTCCAGAGCTCACTCAAGAGCGAGCCGTGGCTGATCGCGGCAGCGCTGATCGCGGTGTATATCGTCCTCGGCATCCTGTACGAGAGTGTCGTGCATCCGCTCACCATCATCTCCACACTGCCATCGGCCGGCGCAGGTGCCCTGCTGGCCCTGATGCTGTGCGGCCAGGACCTCTCGATCATGGGCATGATCGGCATCATCCTGCTGATCGGGATCGTCAAGAAGAATGCCATCATGATGATCGATTTCGCCCTCGTCGCCGAGCGCGAGCAGGGCCTCTCGAGCTTCGCGGCGATCCGGCAGGCCTGCCTGCTGCGCTTCCGGCCGATCACGATGACCACCCTTGCAGCGTTGCTCGGCGCCCTGCCGCTCGCACTCGGCCACGGCGCCGGGGCGGAGTTGCGCGTACCGCTCGGCATCGCCATCGTGGGAGGCTTGCTGGTCTCGCAGGCGCTGACCCTGTTCACCACGCCGGTGGTCTATCTCTGGTTCGCACGCCTGGGCAAACGCGGCAAGACGGGCGCCGACGATCCTGCCGCTTCAGCCATCGACGTCGGCGCCTGATGTGCGCGTCGCCGGCATGCTGACGGCGACGTGCATGCAAAAAGGGCGATGCGGGAAATTCCCCCATCGCCCTTTTCTTCATCCGGCCTTCGCTCAAATCCCCCCATTCGCTACATACTTTACCGCTACGTCATGGCGTGAGGGCCGTGCGGCCCTCCGGCTCAGTTGCCCGCCAGCGCGTGACTGGCCCCGCCCGGCAGCACATTGAAACGCAGCAGCGCGCCGCCTCCCTTGCTGTCCCCCGGCGATACCGCCACGTACATCCGGCGCAGTTCGGGCACGAGGATGGCCGTCTTGGCGCCCTTGGCCGTCGGCACGTTGGCAAGTGCCTCATAGTGGTTCGCGCCTTTCTGCTGAATCACACCGAGATAGTTGTCACCGGCCATGTAGATGCGCTGGTTTGCCTCGTCGAACATCACCTGATTGGTTCGCTCAGGCGCGTCGAAGCTGGCCAGCTCGGCCCCGTTTTTTGTATCCAGCACCAGCAGCTTGAACGGCTTGCGCGTGGAGATGAACAAGCGTTGATGTGCTTCGTCAAGCGCCATCGCCGCGTTCAACTCGGCGCCCTTGATCGGCCAGGTGTCGATGATCCGGCGGCTGGCCTTGTCAACAACCGCCACCATGTTCTTGCCGGTCACGTTGATGAACAGGCGATTGCCCTTCTGCTCCGCCGCCATCGCTTCCGTGAAGTCGGTGTCGAACTGCATCTCGCCGATCGTGCGGCCAGACCTCGGATCGATCTCGGCAACGATGGTCTTGGACATCTTCGGCTCGGCATTCTTGCCGCCGGTGACGATATAGAGATGCTTGCGCGACGGATCGTAGTGCATGGAGTCCGCGCCGAGCGTGAGCGGGATCGACCCGATGATCTGGTAGTTTGTGCCGTCGACCACCTTGGTCATGCCGGCGCCGCTGTCGGTCACGATCAGGCGGTTCACGTCGGGCAGGTAGAGGATGCCGTGGGGCTGCTCGAATCCTTTGACCGTTTTCAGGTGCGCCCCCGTCTTGAGATTGAAGACTTCAAGCGTAGCCCCGTCTTCACCGGCAAGAAACAGGCGGTTTCCTTTGACGTCTGCGGCCAAATGATCAAAGTCGCCCGTATAGGCCGGCAGTTCCGTACGCCCGCCGAGATGCAGCACCGGCGCGGCGGTGGCGACCGCACCGGGCTCAGCCGCCATTGCCGCGCCGGGCAGGCCCGCGCAAAGGGTGGCACAAGCGAGTGCTGTGAGGGACAGCATCGCGGAAATTCGCACACGCATTTTTCGACTCCTGGTGAGCATTCGGTGAGCGAGACGGCGTGCTCCGTCCAATGAAAATTGAGCTTTCCCCAACAGGTCGGGGAAAGCTCACGCACGTCACACGCGTCGCCGCTCAGCGTATTCAGTGAACGGGATTGAACAGCGCCTCGAAGCTGGGGATCTGCTTTTGCAGGCTGTCGCGCAAGGCGGTTCCAGCCATGAAGAAGCCTTTCTCGCCCTTGGCGTATTTGCCGTCGTTCTTGTAGGCGGCGACGAGAAGCCCGATATTTTCGCCCGCTGCGTCGCGCATCGGCATCATCATGACGAACTTCTTCACGGTGTCATTGGTCCGGTGCCAGCGCGGATCCACAATGGTGATGCCCTTCGTGATGATGTCGATATCGTCCGGATCGTCCGGATTGCCGATACGGTCCAGATAGGAGCCTGCAAACATGGTGTACGTCCCGGCTGCGGCACCGGGCGGGACACCGTGGAACGTGATGCTGATCAGTTCCGGATGCGCTTTCATGATCTTCTCGGACAGCACTTGCGCGTAAATCTTCGTGCTCGGCGGCGTCCAGTTTTTCGCCTTTTCCGGTGCGGGGGCGGGTGCCGCCTGCGCGGTGCACAGCGCTGACACGGTCGACAGCACACTGAGCGTCGTGACGAACGCGATCTTGGTCAAAGTTTTCATATATCTCCTCTCTCTTGCCCGGCGGGCGGTATGGAACCAACTGTATGAACGAGTGTAGGTTTGACACCTTGAACGAAGATGAACGTGTCCTTAAAACAAATTTAACCAGGGGGTGAGCAGCACGTACGGCGCTATCGGGCGTACGTCAAGACACTGAACGTGTCGGGAAAAAAGTGTGTGGCTGGCGCGCGTCCTTCTTCGTATTTGATGACATACCGGGCGTTGACCAGATAGATCTTGCCCGTCTCGGCATCCATGACGCCGGTGCGCGCCATCGGTTGCGTGCCGACGGTTTCCGCCACCCGGTAATCATTGGCCGACACCTGTTGAATGACCGTCATGTTCGCGTCTTCGCCATTGGCGGTCACAATCTGCCGGGCCCTTTCGTCAAACAGGACTTCGTCGACACCCCGGCCAATCGGCAGCTTCGCGAGCTGTGTTCCGGAGGCGGCGTCGAGCACCGCCAGCCCGGGAGGCGAGTCCCCTTTGCCCCGGCAACCAACGAAAATGCGCTGCGCGGCACTGTCCACTTCCAGCGCAGCCGGCTGCAGGCAATCGTCGAGTGGAAACGTCGTGACCACCTTCATCGTTCTGGCATCGACCTTGACGATCCGGGCTTTGTCGCGAAGCGGCATCAGGATATTGCCCGCCCCGTCAGATCGCGGCGCATCGACCTTCACGCTGTCGATCGTCACGGATCCAACGGCCTTGCCGGTCGTGCCGTCGAAAAAGAGCACCGGCGTCGTCTTGTTGGCACTGTCCGCTTCGCCAATCATGGCGAAACGCCGGCTCACCTTGTCGAACGTGGCCCCGTCGAAGCCGTCGGTATCGCTCTTGTAGCGAGATAACGTCTTGAGACTGGATATCCGGAATACCACGACGTAACCATCGGTCGTGCCGGCCAGGCCCACGTCGAATTCGGGCGCGAGCGCAGACGTGTTGGTACCCGTGGATTGCGCCAGTGTCTTCACAACACGCGCATGGTGGATGTCGTACACCTGCAGGCCGTCTTTTCGATGCGCAATGAACATTCGGCCGCGCACCTGATCCAGCGAGTTGTAGTCCCACCCGGTGTCGCTGCTCTTCACCGTCACCTGTTTTTCGAGGTGATAGCTGCCGGCCTGCGCGCCATGGGCGGCCGCAAAGGCCGACAACATGGCGGCCACCAGGAATCCGCCCCTGAGCGGGCGGGCGTCACGCACACCCGAAGGTTTCAAGCCAAGCATGGGAATCTCCTTCGCAAACCGTTCCTCCCGTCTCAGAAATCGATCTTGGCATTCAGCCTGACGCTGCGATCCATGCCGGTCCCGAACGTGCCGGTCTGCACCGAATTCCAGTAGCGCAGGTTGGTCAGGTTGTCGACGCTCAATACGAACGAAGTGCGGTGTCCGCTGATCACGGTGGCATACGTCGCGCCCGCCGAATACAGTACGTAGCCGGGGATGACGCCCTGGTTCTGCGGATTGACCTGCCGCTGCGTCACGAACGACGCGCCCAGTGTCACGGAAAGGCCAGGCAGCAGATATGTCGGCCGGTGCGTCACCGAAACGTTGCCGATCCACTTCGGCGTGTTCTCCGGCGTCTTGCCCCTGATCGTCATGTCCGACACCGGGTTCTGGATGGCGTTGAGCCACTGGACGGCAGTGGTCACGCTCCACTGGCGGCCGAACTGCTTGGTGACGACCGCCTCGGCGCCGCGGTACGTGATCGTGCCGTCATTGGAGAAGATCCTCGTCACCGAGTTGGTCACGGCATTGACGCGCTCGATGTCGAAGTACGACGCGCTGATCGACAGGCCCTCGAAATATGAATCGCGTATGCCGATCTCCTTCTGCGTCGAGACCGCTGGCGGCAGGATCTGATACGCGTTGACCGAGCTGACCGGCGCAACCCCGCCGTCTTCCAGCCCCTTCATATAGCTCGCAAACAGGGTGGTCGTTGGCAGCACGTCGTAGAGAACGCCGGCTGCCGGCAACGGCAGGTAAGACGCCTGCGACACGCGGCCGTCGCTCGACGTGGAACGAGTCTCGCGAAAGCCGGCGAGTACTTTCCACTTCTGGCCGATGCCGATGGTGTCATACGCATAGAGCCCGCTGTCGCTGCTGGTTTGCAGCGGCAGCGACGTGTTTGGACTGGTCGGCACCGGTGCCGGCAGCGCGATCGGATCGTAGATATTGATCCGCTGCGGCAGCACGATACTGTTCTGCGCGGGCGTCTCGGCATTGCGTTCGCTGCGCGAGATGCCCATCGTCAAGTCATGCGCCAACGGACCCGTGTGGAACTTGCCGAGCACTTCGGTCCGCTCGAAGCTGTTGATGTAGTTCTGCGTGACCGTGCCGACCGTCTCCACGCCGCCCGCGCCGGTCACGAGGTTATAGTTGGCAATACGCCCCGTGAGCCGCGAACGCTCCGCGTAAGAGCGGCCGACTTCCGCAAGCACTTTCCAGCCGTCGTCGATGATGTAGTCGACCCGGCCCTGCACGTTGGTCGTGCGCGGCGAATACACGGCCCATGGACCGGACAACAGGTTTTTCGGGTCCGGCACGCGCGGTATCGTGATATGCCCGTTGACCGCCGTGGGCAGATTGATGGCCGCCTGCTCCACGACGTCCTTCTGATACTGCTCGAAATCGAACTGGAAGCTGAGCCGGTCAGTCGCGCGCCAGTCCGCCCCCAGGCTCGCGAACGAACCGTGCCCGTTGCCGCCGTTGACACCATTCTCAAGGTGGGCGCCCGACAGGTTGACGCGCAGCCCGAGCTGCTGCTCGCTGCCAAAGCGCCGGCCGATATCGATGCCGCCGCCGTATTGACCGAACGAGTTGCCGGACAGCGTCACCGAAGTCACGTCGTGATCGGTGGCCCGCTTGGTCACGAGGTTGATGATGCCGGCCGGGCTCGCGACACCGAACATCAACGCATTGGCGCCCTTGAGCGTCTCGATGCGCGCCTTGTCGTCAGTCGGCGTAGTCACCACGCCGGCGATCGCCACCCCGCCGTTGAGGCGATAGTTCGAAAACAGGTTGAGCTTGATGCCGCGAATGCTCTGCGCATCTGCCGGACTGCCTTTTGAGTTCGTCGGCGCGACACCCGCCTGGTTCTTGACCGCGTCGGACAATCCGTCCTGCGCATCCTGAAGCGCGGCACTGGAAACCACCTGCTTGGTCATCGGCAGGGATTCCTTGTTGCCCAACGCCGACTTGTCCAGGTCGGGGGCCGCGGTACTCGCGATCGGCTTCACGGCGCCCGGCTCGAACAAATTCGGCTTCTGCGCGATCTGACGGCTCATGTCATCGCGAATGGCTTTCGCCCGCTTGATCAGCGCAGTCTCGTCGAGGCCCGAACCTGACGGATACGGGAAGGTGAACTCGACCGTTCCGATGATCGTTCCGCGCGCATCGAGCAACGGCAAGTGGGCCTCGACGTTTTGATCCCCCACGCGGTTGATTTCCACGAACGGCTGCCCCGTCTTGAATACCCCCAGGTCGTCCGGATCGGTCGCGTTGCCGATCCGCTTGCCTGACTTCGCCGCGATGATGACGCTGCGCTGCGCGCCCGGCGGCATCACGTGCAGGTCCAGTTCGAGCAGTTCCGGATGTTGGGCAACCGTGGCATCCACCAGGTTCTGCGCAAAGCTCCCGCCCTGCGCCTGCGCCCCTATGGCCTGCGTGCCGGCAGCTTGGGGGGGTTGCGTCTGCGCGTACAGCGCCGCCGGCAGCGTAGCCGCAACCGCCATGGCAAGCACGGATTTCGTGAACATGTCTCCTCCGTTATTATTCGCCCCTCGTTTTCCGATGAGAGGCTTTATCTCGTGACACCGGCCTTGGTCCGCCAAGCGTAAGCAACGAAACGGGCGCGGATGTGTGTGCGCATCCACGTTGCGGCGCAAAGTCACCGCAACGTGGGAAAGACTGACGATGCTTTTGGGGAGCGGCAGATCACCATCCCGCCTGTTCCAGAAGCGGGATGCCCCAATCACGCGGTTCCCATCGCCGCAGCGTCGCGGCGATGGCAAGTGGGTGAGACAGCAGATGCGGCGCGAGCGATAGCGCCCAAGAGAGGACCGTGGTGTCGCCCAAGGGACGACGTTGTATGTCTTGATGTCAACCGGCGACGTGGATGGGCTTCCTCTCCAACCCGTCCACCCCGCCGGCATCAAACGTTCAATCGACTTTGTCGAGCTTCGCCAGTTCTTCGCGTACGACCGCAGGCGTCAGCGGGATATAAACGCCTTCCTTCGCGACGACGTCCTGCCCCTGGCGGCTGAGCACCGCCTTGAGGAATTCCTTCACCTTCGGCTCGAGCGGCTGGCCCGGCTTCCGATTGACAAAGATGTAGACGTAGCGGCTCAGCGGATATTTGTGCGAGTACACATTCTCCAGCGTCGGCGCCAGGAACGGCTCGCCCTCCTTGGCGGCAAGCGGCACCACTTTCACGTTAGGCGTGACGTTGGCCAGCAACGCGTAAGTCAGGCCGCCCGGACGCGTGGCCATGTCTTCGGCCGCCACCGTGAAGGCATGGGTGAAACCCTTGCCTTTGACGAACTGGATGTTGTCTTTGTAATCGCCACCTTGCAGCACATTGAGTTTGAGGAACCACTCAATGCCGTTGACCGGCTTCAGGCCGTACAGATGAATCGGGCGTTTGGCCCACTCGCCCCCGAGTCCCAAGTCGCCCCAGGTCGAGATATCCGCGTGACCGCGATTGCGGGTCTTCGAATAGATCGCATCGAGTTGCGCCAGCGTCAGGCCCTTGATCGGATTGTCCTTGTCAACCAGCACGATCGAGGTCGCGGTCTTGCCCAACGAGCCTACGCTGCCGGTCGCCACACGAATCGCCATCGGCTTGTAGCCAAACTTGTCTACGAAGCCCTTCTCCTCCGCCGGCAGCAGCTCGCGGCCAACCGGTGCCAGATCTGCCCGGCCCTCTGTCAGGGCCGGCCCGCCGCTGCCGGACGATTTCGCCTCGATCGTGACGCTGAGTCGCGGATAGGCCTTGCGATACAGCTTGGCCCAACCCAGGGTGATTTCATCCATGACGTCAGCGCCGACCAGGCGAAGCTCTTCCTCCGGTATCGACTGGACTTCGCCCGGCTGCCAAACCGGAATCGCGGGATCGACCTTCAGATGATGCTCGACTTCGGCGTATTTCAACGCAAACGCCGGCGTCGATGTCATGAGCGACAACGCCGTCAGACCAAGCGTACCGGCAATGGACATCACCGCGGCTCGACGAAGCGAGGCGAATTGCGTCTGATGATTCATGTGCATCTCCTGAAATGTTTTAATAAGAATGCAAGATCGACTAACGACTTCCCTGGGCTTTGCCATGGCAGATTCATTGGCATGCCGCGAGCGCCACAACGGCGCGAGACTTGCTCAGTTCCCAACTGGTAGCGTTGTTTCCCCTTTGGGCTCCGGGTTTATTCATGGTGATATGCGCCCGTTAACAAGACCTGAAAGGATTCTGAAAAAATATTCAGATTGGCGTGAAGGGGCCATTTGGCGCCTCCGACTAGGGAAAGCACCAACGATAAAAGTCGCTCTGCGCAACGTTGGAGGCGATGATGAAGTTACGCCGCCGAATCCGGCGGCGTAAGGTAAGGCGCGGGCGATCTTCCCGCGTTAGAAGTCGATCTTGGCGTTGAGCCTGACGCTGCGATCCATGCCCGTGCCCAACGTCCCCGTTTGCACGGAATTCCAGTAGCGCCGGTTGGTCAGGTTGTCGATGCTCAGCACGAACGAAGTGCGATGTCCGCCGATCACGGTGGCATACGTCGCGCCCGCTGAATACACCACGTAGCCGGGAATGACGCCCTGGTTCTGCGGATTGACCGGCCGCTGCGCCACGAACGACGCGCCCAGTGTCACGGAAAGCCCGGGCAGCAGATATGTCGGCCGGTGCGTCACCGAGAAGTTGCCGATCCACTTCGGCGTGTTCTCGGGCGTCTTGCCCTTGATCGTCATGTCCGACACCGGGTTCTGCACGGCGGTGAGCCATTGCACCGCGGAAGTCACGCTCCACTGGCGGCCGAACTGCTTGGTGACGACCGCCTCGGCACCCCGGTACGTGATCGTGCCGTCGTTCGAGAACACCTTCGTCACCGAGTTGGTCACGGCATTGACGCGCTCGATGTCGAAGTACGACGCGCTGATCGACAGCCCCTCGAAATACGAATCGCGAATGCCGATTTCCTTCTGCGTCGAGACCGCCGGCGGCAGGATCTGGTACGCATTGACCGAACTGGCCGGCGCAACCCCGCCGTCTTCCAGCCCCTTCATATAGCTCGCAAACAGGGTGGTCGTCGGCAGGACGTCATAGAGAATGCCGGCCGCCGGCAACGGCAGGTAAGACGCCTGCGACACGCGGCCGTCGCTCGACACCGAGCGGGTCTCGCGAAAGCCCGCAAGCACTTTCCATTTCTGGCCGATGCCGATGGTGTCGTACGCATAGAGCCCGCTGTCGCTGCTGGTTTGCAGCGGCAGCGACGTGTCCGGACTGGTCGGCACGGGCGCCGGCAGCGCGATCGGATCGTAGATATTGAATCGCTGCGGCAGCACGATGCTGTTCTGCGCGGGCGTCTCGGCATTGCGTTCGCTGCGCGAGATGCCCATCGTCAAGTCATGCGCCAACGGCCCGGTATTGAACTTGCCGAGTACTTCGGTGCGCTCGAAGCTGTTGATGTAGTTCTGCGTGACGGTACCGACCGTCTCCACGGCACCTGCCCCGGTCGCGACGTTGTAGCTACCAATGCGCCCCGTGAGCCGCGAACGCTCCGCGTAAGAGCGGCCGACTTCCACGAGCACTTTCCAGTTGTCGTCAAACTTGTAATCAACGCGGCCCTGCACGTTGGTCGTGCGCGGGGTGTACACCGCCCAAGGACCGGACAGCAGGTTCTTCGGATCAGGCACGCGCGGTATCGTGATATGCCCGTTGACTGCCGTGGGCAAACTGATGCCAGCCTGCTCGACGACGTCCTTCTGGTACTGCTCGACATCGAACTGGAAGCTGAGCCGGTCGGTCGCGCGCCAGTCCGCCCCCAGGCTCGCAAACGAGCCATGACCGTTGGCGCCGTTGACACCATTCTCAAGGTGGGCGCCCGACAGGTTGACGCGCAGCCCGAGTTGTTTCTCGCTGCCGAAGCGCCGGCCGACATCGATGCCGCCGCCGTATTGACCGAACGAGTTGCCGGACAGCGTCACCGAAGTCACGTCGTGATCGGTGGCCCGCTTGGTCACGAGGTTGATGATGCCGGCCGGGCTCGCAACGCCGAACATCAACGCGTTGGCACCCTTGAGTGTCTCGATGCGCGCCTTGTCGTCAGTCGGCGTAGTCACCACGCCGGCGATCGGCAAGCCGCCGTTGAGGCGATAGTTCGAAAACAGGTTGAGCTTGATGCCGCGAATGCTCTGCGCATCCGCCGGGCTGCCCTTTGAGTTCGTCGGCGCGACACCCGCCTGGTTCTTGACCGCGTCGGACAATCCGTCCTGTGCATCCTGAAGCGCGGCACTGGAAACCACCTGCTTGGTCATCGGCAGGGATTCCTTGTTGCCCAACGCCGACTTGTCGAGATCCGCAGCCACGGTGCTCGCCACCGGCTTCACGGCGCCCGGTTCAAACAGTTTTGCGCTGCCCGGAATGCGCAGGCGCAGGTCGTCCCGGATCTTCTCGGCTTGCCGTTGCAGCGCCGGCTGGCTGGACGTCTTCGCATACGGAAAGATCACGCCCAGCGCGCCGACGGTCGCACCGGTCACGTCCTGCAACGGCAGTTTGACTTCGAAGCGGTCCTCCTCGCGATTGACTTCGAGACTTGTCTTGCCACTCGTGATCACGCGGATATCATCGTCATCCGCCGGCTTGCCGATGCGGCCGATGTTGGACGCGATGATCGGGTAGTCGGCGCCGCCCTGGGGCGGCTTGACGTGCATGGCAAGCACCACGACGTCGGGATACCGGGCCAGCGTTTCGTCGATCAACGTCTGCGCGTACGTGTTGCGCGGAATGCGTGTATCGAAGCGCGCCGGCTCGAACAGATTCGGCTGATGGGCGATTCGTCGGCTGATGTCATCGCGGATTTGCGCCGCCGTCCGGATCAGCGCAGTCTCGTCGAAGCCCGAACCCGCCGGATACGGAAAGGTCATTTCGACCGTGCCGATGACCGTGCCGTGTGCGTCGAGCAACGGCAGGTGGGCTTCGACGTTTTGATCCCCCACACGGTTGATTTCCACGAACGGCTGACCCGACTTGAAGACCGCCAGGTCGTCCGGATCGGTGGCCCGGCCGATCCGCTGGCCCGACTTTGCGGCAATGATGACGCTGTGCGCGGCATTCGCCGGCGTCGCGTGCAAGTCCAGTTCGAGCAGTTCCGGATGCCTGGCGACGGTGGTGTCTACCAGATGCTGCGCATAGCTCTCGGCCTGCGTCTGCGTGCCTATGGCCTGCGTACTGGCGGCCGGGGGGATTTGCGCCTGCGCATACACCGCGGTCGGCAACGTCGCCGCAATCGCCATGGCAAGCACGGATCTCGTGAACATGTCTCCTCCAATCTTATTCATCCCCCTTTATTCTTTTACGGGGGTATTTCTTTCACCACGTGGCCGGCATACCGGCTTCGTGGTTAGCGGGCCGGTTCAAACAGCGCCTCCAACGACGGCGTCTGAGCGCTCAGTTCGTCACGCAAGCGCTCGGCCTGTTGCACGGCCAGGGCTTTGTCACCGCCCCCCGCGAAACGGAATGTCGCGCCGATGACACCGATCGTCTTCGCATTGACATCGCGCATGATCAGTTCCACCGACAGGTCGCCGACCTTGGTCATTTCCACCCGCGGTTTCCCCGAAGCCAGGACAGACAAGTCGTCGGCGTCAGCCTTCTTGCCGATGCGGCCGATATTCGACGCGACGATGACGTTGTCCGCTGCAGCCGGCGGCGTAACGTGCAAGGCCAGGATCGTCAGTTCGGGATGCGCGGCCAGGGTCTTGTCGACCAGGCTTTGCGCATAGCTGGGCGCCCATGGCTGGGCCATTGCTGCGCCCGACAGCAACAACGCGGTTGCGGCCAAGATGATACGTTTCATTGAAATGCCCTCGTTACTGCGCCGCGCCTGCGCGCCTCCCGGGAAAGGTCGGGGCGCGCACGGCGGACGTATCCAATGGTAGTCTGACCTGAACGTCAGTTGGCGATCAGCGCGCGCGAACTGTCGGCCTGCCCCGCACGAAGCGGCACGTACATGGCGTTGTCGATGACCGACTGTTGCCCTTCCTTGCTCAAGACGTAACGCAGGAATTCGGCGATCGCGGGATCGAGTGGCTTGCCGGGCGCTTTATTGGTGTTGAAGTAAATCAACCGGCTAAGGGGATAGGTGGCCAGCGCGACGTTCTCGTAGGTCGGCGCAACGAACGGTCCATTGGCGGTCTCTGCGAGCGGCAGCATCTTCACCGGCGAATCGATATAGGCGATGCCTGAGTATCCGATCCCGTAACGATCGTTTGCGACACGCTTGGCCAGGGGGAACACCAGCTTGTCATAGTGGATATCGTCGCTCCACTCGCCGCGCTTGCCGTCGGTGCTCAGGATTTTCTGGCGCACGAACTCCTCGAAGCCGTTCCACGGCTTGATCGCGTACACGTGAATCGGCTTGTCCGCCCATTCGCCAGTCAGCCCGAGGTCACCCCAAGTCTTGACCGGCTTGTCGCCACGAAGATGGGTCTTGGAGAAGAGCGCATCGATCTGCTGGTAGCTCAACTTCTGCAGGGGATTGTCTTTGTTGACGAAGAAGCCGATCGTGTCGAGGAAACCGAAGTGGCGATAGGAACCGCCGGAGATCGGCACGCTCAGCGGGCCGTAGCCGAACTTTGCCTTGAAGTCGGTCACATCGTCCGGTTTCAACTCACGCGACACGAAGACAAAGTCGAGATTCTGCTTGACCAGCTCCTTCGCGCCCAAACTACCCGCGTAGGGCGGCTTGACGTCAATGTTGACGTCCGGATAGTACTTCTTGAAGCCGTCGATCCACCGTTTGACCAGCATCGGCAGGACGTCGGAAGCCGCTCCCTTGAAGTTGCCGGACAGTTTGATGTCGGTACGCGGGTGATAGCTGGGCAGCCCGGCGTCCAGCGTGGGTTGCAGAATTTCCGGCTGCACCAGGGCGCGGCCCACCTTCATGCCCTCGTCCGCTTGCTCTTTCGTCTGCGGCGTGACGGTCGGCAGCGCGGGCACGACCCACTCCACCATCGCCTCCTGGCCGCCACCTGCGGGGGCCTGGGCCGCAGCAGCGCCGCCCGACGCGACCAGCGTCGCAATCGCCAGGCCCATCGCCAAAGGCAAGCGCATCAGGCGGGCTTGGCCGTACACCGCGCCAGCGTCAGTCTGAGTTGCAGGATGTAAATCGGTGTCTTTCACGGTGCGTCTCCTCTTTTTGGCGGCACGTCCAAATGCCGTGTCTCTTGATGATTACAGCAGCAACGAAAACCATTGAGCCTGTGCGCCGACGCATCGTAGCAAACGAGCATCCAACAGATGAAATGGCGTTGCTCGATGTCTGTGTCCGCAGCATATCTGCACTCTGATACTGACGATACGATGCAGCACTAAACGCAACCTGAACCGTGCATGAATAATCGTTTATGGTTCGGCTCGCCGTCCCTTCCCTGGCGTTCGATGACCACTGCGCATCGTATCTCGTCAATACGATCCGATCATGAACGGATTTTCATCATCGGTTCAGGTAGCGTTTATCGCCACCCCGTATTGTCCATGTCGAATCCCCGAACTCGCCCGCTCAACCAAGCACCACCCGGATCACGGTTGGGCTGCGGTGCCGATCGACGGAAAAGAAACGTACGGAGACTAGCAAATTGCGAACCCAGCGATTCACCACAGCGCCCTGCTTGCGCCTGAGCACGTCGGGTGCCGACGCCGGTATGCCGGCCGCTCGCCGCACAGCCCAAGATACGCAAACCCGGCCACGCCATTTCGCGCTGGCGGCTTGCATGGCTGGCCTGTTACTGTCTGCCGGCAACGCGCTTGCCGCGCCGGCGGTCGATTCGGCATTGCCGGCCTACCAGCCGGAAGCGCACGTCGCGGGCCCCATCAACAGCGTCGGCGACGACGCGATGAAGCCTTTGATGAACGATTGGCTCGCCGCGTTCGAGCAGCGTCAGCCCGGAATTCGCCGCGGGACGAACTGGCGGCACGTGAGCGGCGTCACCGCATTCGGCGCCCTGATGTTCGGCAACGCCGACATCGCACCGCTCACGCGCGAGCCATGGCCAACTGAATTGCAGCCCTACGCCCACCAATTCGCCGGCGACATGATGAAATCGCCGGTGCTGGTGCACGTCGCCAGCGTGGATGGGCGTCCGGCGTACATCGCCGTCAACCAGCGCCCCGGCGCACCACTCCCACAGAAGGTGAAGGAATTCCTTGCCTTCATGCTCAGCCGCGACGGACAGGCAATCGTGGCAAGACACACGTCCTTCGCACCGATCAGCGCGAGCGAGTCTGCGCAGGAAACCGCCAGGCTTCAGGCATTTCTCCCGCCACTCGATCCTGCGCTGTCCAACTACAAGCCGGTCGAAGGTCTGCACGGCAAGATCGACAGTATCGGCAGCGACGGCATGAAATCGCTGATGGACACGTGGATCCAGGACTTCCATCGGATTCAGCCCGGGGTACGGAAAGGCGACCGCTGGGAGCATCTGGGCACCCTGAACGGCTTCCACGCGTTGCTTGTCAACGACACCGACATGGCGCCGATGGGCCGTGAGCTCTGGCCGGAAGAAAGCCGCGCCTATGACGCCGCGCAACACGGGAAGGCGCCCCTCCTCGAAATCCGAGTCGCGCGCGGCGGCTTCAATACCCCGCAACGTACGACCGCACAGGCCATATTCGTGCCCGAGAACAACCCGCTGGCCCAGATCACTGTGGCACAACTGGCGGACATTCTCGGGGAACACCCCAGCATCACGCGTTGGGGGCAACTTGGCTTGACCGGCGAATGGGCAAACCGGCCCATTACCCTCTACATGCCGCCCCACGTCGCGCCCAATGCGATGTCGATGCAAATCATGGTGCTCAAGGGCCGCCAATGGAATCCGGCGGTGCATGAAGGTTCCATCGCCCAGACTGCCGAGGCGATCGCCCGCGATCCGGGTGCGATTGGCTTCGGCGGCCTGGAGGAAGGCGGCGCCGGTCTCAAGGCGCTGGCGGTGGCCGGCAAGGCGGGAGGGCCCTTCTATGCGCTCAACGCCGAGAACGCCGCCAGCGGCCGCTATCCGCTCACGCGCTACATGTATATCCGCCTTAGCCGGCCGCTGTCCGAACCGGTAAAGGCGTTCCTGCGCTATGTGCTGAGCCGCGCGGGCCAGGAGCCGGTGCGCTACTCCGCCTACTTCCCGCTGAGCGCGGCCGAAGCGCAACAGGAACTGGACAAACTCAAGTAAGCACCGCCCCGCTGTCGACATGCGTGGCCGGGCTGCCTGAACAGACTTTCATTTTCGATTCAGCCTGATTTTAGGGTGGTTCTCTATAAATGAGCTTGTTCAATACACGCAACCCGCACAGATCCGGGGCACGTATTCGTTCAGAAACCGCGAGCGCGACACGCGCGACGCAATAACACTGACATTCAGGAGATCGCACTATGAAACTGAAACATTCGGCTTTGCGCATCGCGCTCGGCGCCCTGGTGATGGGTACCCTCTCCCATTCGGCCTTTGCCAACGAAAAGATTACGCTGATGGTCGGCGGCATGGAAAAGCAGATTTACCTGCCCGCCAAGCTGACGGAACAGCTCGGCTACTTCAAGGAGGAAGGGCTGGACGTCGAGCTGCTCAACGAACCGGCCGGCGTCGACGCCGAAAACGAACTGATCGCCGGCGCCGTACAGGGCGTGGTGGGCTTTTACGATCACACCATCGATATACAAGCGAAAGGCAAGTTCCTCGAATCGGTCGTGCAGTTCAGCCATACGCCGGGCGAAGTCGAGTTGATCTCGTCAAAAATCGCCGACAAGGTCAAGTCGCCGGCCGATTTCCGCGGCAAGACCCTGGGTGTGACCGGGCTCGGTTCCTCGACGAACTTCCTGACGCAATACCTCGCGGTATCCCATGGCGTGCCGATCAGCGAAGTGACGTCGCTGCCTGTCGGCGCCGGCAATACCTTCATCGCGGCCATCAAGCAGGGCAAGATCGACGGCGGCATGACCACCGAGCCGACCATCTCGCGCCTGGTCAAGACCGGCGACGCCAAGGTGCTGGTCGACCTGCGCTCGCCCGAAAGCACCAAGAAGTGGCTGGGGGGCCTGTACCCGGCGGCCTCGCTGTATATGCAAACGTCGTGGGTCAACACCCACAAGGCCACGGTGCAGAAGCTCACCAACGCCTTCGTCAAGACACTGCGATACATCTCGACCCACAGTGCCGAAGAGCTCACCGCAAAGATGCCGGCAGACTACTACGCGGGTGACCGCGAGATGTACGTGAAGGCGCTGGCTGCCGGCAAGGTCTCCTTCATTCCGGACGGCCGCATGCCTGAATCGGGCCCGCCCACCGTGCTCAAGGTGCTGTCGGCGTTCGACAAGGGTCTCCAGGGCCGCAAGATCGACCTGTCGAAAACCTACACCACGGAGTTTGTGTCGGCGGTACCGGCGAAGTAAGGCCGCCTCCACGGTCCTTGCCGATCAGTTCGCATCGCGGCCGCGGCGTGCCGCAGTCGCGATGCCAATCCCAACGTTGAGCAGGGCCGGGCGCATCGTCCCGCCCCCCACGGGCGAACGCTGCCGCGGCGCGGCGCGCCAACTCCGCAACCTCACTCTGGCACTCAAGGTTTTTCACATATGACCGTCCAACAAGCAACCCACCGGCTTTCGGCCGCAAACGTCCCCGACAGCACGCCCGCGATAGAGCTCGATCGCGTCAGCCGCAGATTCATCAGCCCGGAAGGCAAGGCCATCATGGCGCTGCAGAACTTCACCATGAGCGTGGAGAAGGGGCAATTCTGCGCAGTGGTGGGCCCCACCGGCTGCGGCAAGTCCACGACCCTCAGCCTGATTACGGGGCTGGCCCGGCCCAGCGCCGGCGCGGTCCGGATCTGGGGTCAACCGGTGACCGGCATCGACCGGCGTATCGGCTTCGTGTTTCAGAGCGATGCGGTTTTCCCCTGGAAAAGCGTGCTCGACAACGTCGCCGCCGGGCCCATCTATCGTGGCATGCGCAAGGATGAAGCCAACGACCGGGCCATGGACTGGATTCGCCGGGTCGGCCTCTCGCGCTTCGAACATCATTACCCGCACCAGTTGTCGGGCGGCATGCGCAAACGTGTCGCCCTTGCGCAAACCTTCATCAACGAGCCGGAAATCTTGTTGATGGACGAACCGTTCTCGGCGCTCGACGTGCAGACGCGCGCGCTGATGCAGGACGAATTGCTGCACCTGTGGAGCGTCAATGGCGCTTCGGTGGTCTTCGTCACGCACGATATCGAGGAGGCGATTGCCCTGGCCGACAAAGTCTTCGTACTCACATCCGGGCCCGCCACCGTCAAGACCTCGTACGAAATCGACCTGCCGCGGCCCCGCGAAGTCTCCGAGGCGCGCTATTCGCCGCGTTTTATCGAACTCTCCCGTCAGATCTGGAACGATCTGCGCGATGAAGTCCACATCTGAATGCCTGCGGGCATTGCGAGGAACACCATGAATACCCGAACAACTGAATTTCCGGCGCAGGATCTCGAACTGCGCCAAGTGGAACTCGAAGCGCAGGTGAGAATGCGCCGTCGCCAAACCCTGGTTCACACACTTCGCCTCGCGGTGCTGGTGGTGACCCTGGGTGGCTGGGAACTCTCCGGACAACTGGGATGGATCGATCCATTCTTTTTCTCCATGCCCTCGATGATCGCCGCCCAGATCTGGACGTGGCTGACGGAGGGCACGTCGCAGGGTCCTCTGTGGGTGCAGGTGCTGGTGACGCTGGAGGAAACCGGACTCGGCTTCCTGATCGGCGGGGTAGGCGGCGTTATCGCGGGCATCGCCCTTGGCCGCAACAAGCTGCTCTCTGACGTGTTCAGTCTCTACATCAAGATCGCCAATTCGATTCCGCGCGTCGTTCTGGGCTCGGTTTTCATCATCGCGCTGGGATTGGGCATGGCATCGAAGGTCGCACTGGCGGTCGTGATGGTGTTCTTCGTGGTGTTCGCCAACGCCTTCCAGGGCGTACGCGAAGCCGACCGGAATCTCATCGCCAACGCGCACATCCTCGGCGCGTCGAAGCGCCAGGTCACGATGACGGTGGTACTGCCCGCCGCGATGAGCTGGATTCTGGCGAGCTTGCACGTCAGCTTCGGTTTTGCGCTGGTCGGCGCCGTGGTCGGCGAATTCCTCGGCTCCCGCCAAGGCATCGGCCTCCTGATCTCGACGGCGCAAGGCGCCTTCAATGCGGCCGGCGTTTTCGCAGCGATGATCGTACTGGCAGTGGTGGCACTGGGGGCGGAATTCCTGCTCACGCAGCTCGAGAACAAGCTGCTCAAATGGCGCCCGCCGCAGTTCACCGACGGCGGCCATTGACACCCTTCTTCGGCCGCGGCTCGCGGCCGTTGCATCAAGGGGGACGCCGGCGTGCGTCCCCGTCCGCAGCCAAGACGCCCACACAACGCGTCCGCCAACAACATTCAGGAGATCCAACATCATGCCCAGCGTTCCCCACGGAACCCACTCGGCACAGCGCGCGCGCCATGCGCGCACCGGTCCGCGCATTCTCATGTCGATTCTCGCCGCCAGTACCTTGCTGGCTTTCCACAGCGCCTTGGCCACGCCGCCCTTCGTAACGGACGATGCCGAGCCCGCCGAAAATGGGCATTTCGAGATCAATGTGGGCGCCACCGGCACCGTCAGGCGAGATGAACATAGCGGCGCGTTGCCTGCCGCCGAGATCAACTACGGCGCGACCGACAACCTCGAGCTCAATGCGAAGGTCGGCATGTCATTCATGCATCCGAGCGGCGAGAAGTCCCATTACGGGTTCGGCGACACGGAGCTTGGCATCAAGTACCGCTTCATCACGGAAGACGATGAAGGCATCCGCCCGCAAGTGGCGTTCGGCCCCAGTGTGACACTACCCACCGGCAACGATCACCTCGGCCTCGGCGATGGTCACAGCCACGTGTCGTTGCCGTTGTGGGTGCAGAAATCGTTCGGTGACTGGACAACCTATGGCGGAGGCGGCTATGTCGTCAATCGTCATGCGAACGAGCGGGGCTATTGGTTCGGCGGGTGGGCGCTCACGCGCAAGATCAACGAGCACCTTGAACTCGGCGGGGAAGTGTTCTACACGGGCGCGGCCACCGTTGCCGACCCGTCGTCGCTGGCCTTCAACCTTGGCGGCAAGTACAGCTTTACGGAGCATGACCGGTTGCTGTTCTCGGCCGGCCGCGGCATTACCCACGTCAACGCAACCAATCAGTTCTCCTACTACCTCGGCTATCAGCGCGATCTATGAGCGCGTAGACAATCGCGGGGGGCCGGCGCGTGCCCCTCGGGGTCACGTCGTGCCGGCCTCGTGCAGCGGAACATCGTGCGAGGCGGCAGCGCCTTCAAGCGAAGTCGTCGCCGGGATCTCGAACACCATGCGCAAACCAGTGCCCCCCGGCGCGGCTTCGGCAAAGATACGGCCGCCGTGCAGTTCCACGAGACTGCGGCAAATCGCCAACCCCAGTCCGGTACCCTTGTCCTCACCGGGACGCGGGATACGCACGAAGCGTTCGAAGATGCGCTCACGCTGCTCCGCCGGCACGCCCGGCCCCTCATCCTCGATACTCACTTGCCAAGTGCCGTTCATGAGCGTGGAACGCAACGTGACCCGGCCGCCGGGCGGCGATGCCGAAAACGCATTGCTCAGCAAATTGAGCAACACCTGCCGTAGCCATTTCGGTTCGATAGCCGCCTGGCCGCGGCCGTGGTGAGTCAGGAAAAACCGCAGCGCCTGATGCTCCGCCAGCACGTAGGCATCCTGGGCGAAGCTTTGCAGGAACGGCTCGGGGTCCTGCGGCTTGAGATCGAGCGTAATGGCACGTGCGTCGGCACGCGACAGGAACAGCAAGTCCTCGATGATGCGGCTGAGATGCGCGAGCTCCCGGAGCTGGATCTGGACTGACTGCTCCTGCGCCGGCTGCAGGTGTCCCTCCACCACCAATTTCTCCGCCTGCAGTCTCACCAGCGTCAAGGGCGTCTTGAGTTCATGTGACGCCTCGGCGGTAAATCGGCGAATCTGATCGAACGAGACCTCCAGACGGTCGAACATCTGGTTGAGCAGGCGCGCCAAGTCCGAAATCTCGTCCTTCGCCGCCGAGACCGGAATCCGCTCGCTGAGATTGTCCGAGCGAATGCGGTCGGCAGTGTCCTGAATCAACCTGAGCGGGCGCAGCGCCATGCGGCTCAAGCCATAGCCGATAACGCTGCTCACCAGGATCATGACCAGCAACAAGCCGTAGAAGGTCCGTTCGTAGCCGTCCATCACCACCCGGACGTGACGCTTCGAGGTTGCGATGACAACCTTGAACGGCCCCAAGGCAAACGTGTCCGCCCGCAACTCGCCCAGCCCGTCGACAAACACATTGAAGGCCTGGCCCGCCGGCAACGGGACAATTTCCCGGCCGCGCAGGCCCTGCGAGCGAAACACCCTATCGCCGTTCGGCCCGTAGACCTCGACATAGAACAGCTCAAGATTGTCGGTCATCATGGCCTGCACGCGATCGCGCAGCACGTCTCGCGGCAATCCATTGCCGACCGGGCCGATTCCGGCTTTCAGTTGCTCGAATTCCGATTCGTTGAGCAAGTCGAGCGCGTGAATGGCATGACGCTCGATGAAGTAGCGCCCGGCCAGGAACAGCGAGGCGAAGGTAACGGTTGAAGCCAGTACGTAGCAGATTGCCAGGCGCGCGCCAATCGATTTCATATGAGCTGATAGCCCACGCCACGTACCGTCTTGAACAGCGGCTTTCCGAGGGGACCTTCGAACTTGGCGCGCAGCCGGCTCATGTACACGTCGAGCAGGTTGGTGTCGACGTCGTAGTGCGATTCCCAGATCTTCTCGGAGATCAGGGTACGCGTCAGGATTCGGCCAGGATTCTGCAGGAATATTTCAAGCAAGGCGAATTCCCGGCTGGTCAGGTCGATCGGCTGCCCGTTCAGGTGCACCGTACGGCTCAGGAGATCGAGCTTGACGCCCTGGTGCTGCAGGATCGTTTCCTTCACCGCAGATTGGCGCCGCAACAGCGATCGCATGCGTGCCAGGAGTTCTTCAAGACTGAACGGCTTGGGCAGATAATCGTCCGCGCCCACATCGAGCCCGCTGACGCGGTCCTCTACGGCATCGCGCGCGCTGAGGATCAGCACCGGCTCATTGAAGCCGGCGCGGCGCCATTCACGCAACAGGTCGAGGCCATCGCCGTCAGGCAATCCAAGATCCAGCACGATGACGTCGTAACTGGTCGCACAAAGGGCCTCGCGCGCCTCGGCACAGCTGGCCACCCACGTCGCGGTATACGCACGTTCGTTCAGCGCCTGCTTAAGAAACTGTCCCAGTTTTCGCTGGTCTTCAACGATCAGGATTTTCATATTTCAAGCCGCATCGAAGGTAGTTTCAGGCTAGCGCAAAGTCACCGACATCACAAGCCGCACACCGGATTGCCGGCGTTTTCGGCCCATTTCTGAACAAGAATTCAGCCGGCGCTCAGCTTGCGTTCAGTTTCGCCGGTTTATCAGTCAGCGGCGCGGTTGCGTGTTTGGCCGAGCAGGAGCAGCACAATCGTGACGCAGCAGAAACCTGCGCCGGCGTAGAACGTCGCCGCGGGGCCCATACGGTCCCAAAAAATGCCCGCCGTCACGCTCGATGCAAGCGTGACGATGCCGCTCAACAAATTGAAGAAGCCGAACGCGGTGCCACGCAGTCGCGCAGGGGCGGCATGCGCGACCATCGTCGCCAGCAAACCTTGCGTCATTCCCATATGTAGCCCCCACAGCACAACGCCTGCCAGCACGGCGCCCCAGTGCGTGCCGTGCGCCAGGACAATGTCTGAGGCAATCAGCGTGGCCCGCCCTGCCACGAGCAATTTCATGTGACTCGTCTTGTCGGCCAACCAGCCAAACGGATAGGCGGAGACGGCGTATACGAGATTCATTGCGACCATCACCAGCGGCACCCAGGCGATCGGAATGCCGCTCCCCATGGCGCGCAGTACGAGAAAGGCTTCGCTAAAGCGCGCCAACGCGAAAACTGCGCCGATGACCGCGACCCAGCAGTAACCAGCGCCCAGATGTTTCAGGCTATCCCAACGAATCGGGTTAACGCGTTACGCATCGCGATCGCGCGCGGGCTCCTCGATGCCAAAGGTCAATAGTCCGACCGCCACCAGCCCGGGAACCACGGCAATCCAGAAGGCACGCCGGAAGTCGTTTGCCCACAGGAGCATGATGGCGACCGCAATGAGCGGGCCCAGGAAGGCGCCTACAGTATCGAGCGACTGGCGAAGACCGTCGGCCGCGCCGCGCAAATGGGGGGGCGTGACATCGGCGACGAGCGCATCGCGCGGTGCGCCCCTGATGCCCTTGCCGACACGGTCGATGATCCGCGCCGATACCACGACACCGATCGTGGGCGCCAACGCGAAGAGGGGTTTGCTGAGAGCCCCCATCCCGTAGCCCACGACCGCGAGCCATTTGCGATTGCCAAGGTAATCGCTCAACGTACCGGAAAATACTTTGACGATCGGAGAGGTCGCCTCTGCGATGCCTTCGATCAGGCCGATAGCCGTGGCGCTTGCACCCAGCCCCGCCATGAGAAACATCGGCAACAGGCTGTGGATGATCTCGGACGAAATATCCATGAACAAGCTGACGCAACCGAGCACCCAGATGCTGCGAGGAAGCTGCCGCAGCACGCCAAATCTTCCTTGTGCGTCCAATTCAGGCTCCATATTAGGAAGCAGCCCCCGACATCAGGATGAGTCCTGGATTACGTTTTTGTCATGAAATCGCGCGTAGCGCAAAGCGCGCCTGAACTCACAGAGTCGGCAATCGCTCGAATCGGTCGAAGCGCGGGTACGGTGGCGGTACCTCGGTGACGTCCAGCCCATCCACAAGCGCTGCGGGCAGGCCTTCGCTCAACCAGGCGCACATGTCGGCAAGCTGCGCAGGCGTGCCCTGCAACATGGCCTCGACGGAGTCGTCCATGCGATTGCGAACCCAGCCGGTGACACCCAGTGCCCGGGCATGACGCACACAGGCTTCCCGATAGCCGATGCCCTGCACGCGACCGCGCACGCGCACCAGCCGGGTCTCAAGCCCCCTATCGCTTCCGTCAGCTTCCATGCGTGTGATTCTGCCATATGTGGCCACCGGTTCGTCTCGTCGCGCGCCTGACATCGCCTCGGTCAGGAGCGGTGCACCGGACATGACCGAGGCGATGTCACTCCTCCGGTGGCCGGACTTTTCTGAACATCGCGAGTAGCAACAAGTCGTAGCTGATTTTGATGGTGCCCGCCGCCAGCAGCGGCCACCCGAACGACGTCAGGCCCAGCAGATACCCGGCCAGGACCGGGCTGGCGGCCGATGCCAGGCTACGTGGCACTGACGTTACGCTTGCGGCCGCCGGGCGCTCTGCCGGAGGAACGATCGCCATCACGTAGGAGCTTCGCGTTGGCACGTCCATCTGCGACAACGCACCCCGAATGAAAAGTAATGCGATCGCGTAGCTGACGTCGGGGACAAATGGCATCGCGATCAAACACAAGCTCGACGGCAGGTGCGTGAACACCATCGTGTTCACCAACCCGATCCGTTTGGCGATGCGCACGGCCGCGAGGTACGAGAGCGCGGTGAGCAGCCCCGTCCAGAAAAAGACCGTTCCCGCCGCGGCCGCCGACAGACCGAATCGCTGATACAACCAGAGTGCCATCATCGACTGCACGATGAGGCCTCCCCCGAAAGCATCCAGACTAAACAACGCGGCGAGCGTGTAGACGTTCTTCTTCGATTTTTCCAGCGCCGCGGTCGCTTGCCGCGCGTCGGCGCCCAATTCAGCCGGCAGATCGCGATACGCCCATCCGGCCATGCAAGCGAGCAACGCGTAAAGCCCAAACATCCCCTGGATCGCTGCCGTGGAGGTCAGCCCTGTCGCGCCAACCAGTACCGCAGGCAGTGCCGCGGCGAGTGCCCCCAGGGCGGACGACATGGACGCCACCAGACTGTAGCGCGCAAATGCAGCAGTCCGCCCTTCGTCGCTCACGGTGCGCGACAGTGTCGCGTGTTCGAGCGGCAAAAAAATGCTGACGTCGCCGCTGGAGGGGTTCAGGGTTCCCACGAAAGCGACCACCACGAGCGGCCAGAAGCGCGTTTCGAGCGCAAACGCGACGCCGGTGGCGGCCATCAACGCGGCGGCGCCGAGCAGCAACGCACGGTAGGGGTAACGGCCAGCATACAGGCTCACCGCAAGGGTCATCAGGCCGGAACCCAACAGCGTAGCGGTCGCGACGACACCCACCTGCAGCGGCGTGAAGCCAAGCCCCAGCAAATACAGCGGCAACAGCAGGCTGACATAACCGTCGCCGAAGGCCCGCAGTCCTTTGGCGACCAGGAGGCTGATCACGGCGGGATGTCGCATGCTTATATGCCAAATAAATTTATTTGTAGTTAACGATACATCAAAGTAGACTTTGCTACATGAACAATTGGCTCACCCTGATTACCAGTCTTCCGACCGAAAACGCCACCGCCCGCATGCGCGCATGGCGGGCGCTCAAGGCATCCGGCGCTGCCGTATTGCGCGACGGCGTTTATCTGCTGCCATCGCTGGATAGTTGCCAAACAACGTTATCGGCCATTGCGGCAGACGTGATGTCGTCCGGTGGCTCGGCCCATCTTCTGCACGTGGCAGAGCCGAACGGCGCGGATTTCCCCACCCTGTTCGACCGCGGCGATGATTACTCCGCGCTGTTGGCCGACATTGGCCGGGCCCGCGACGCGCTAAGTGCCGATACGGCGCTCGATACACTCAAGCTCTTGCGCAAGCTACGCAAGGCGTTCGCAAACCTGGCCGACATCGACTTCTTCCCTGGCGAAGCGCAGAAGCAAGCGAATGCCGCGCTGGAGGAACTCGAGGTGGCGGCAAACCGGTCGCTGGCACCTGACGAGCCGCACCCAATCGAGCGGGCGATTCCATCCCTGGCGATCGGCGACTATCAAGGCCGGACGTGGGCTACCCGTCATCGGCCGTGGGTCGACCGTCTGGCCTGCGCCTGGCTGATCCGGCGCTTCATTGACCCGCAGGCTCGCTTGCTGTGGCTGCAGCGCCCCACCGACTGCCCAGCCGATGCACTCGGGTTCGACTTCGACGGCGCGCACTTCAGCCACGTGGGTGGGCGCGTCACTTTCGAGGTTCTGCTGGCAAGCTTCAGGCTCGATCAACCTTCCCTTGGCCGCATCGGAGCACTGGTGCACTACCTCGATGTGGGTGGCATCCAGCCGCCCGAGGCAGCCGGGATCGAGCAGGTGTTGGCGGGACTGCGCCAAACGCTCACGGATGACGATCAACTCCTCGCTGCCGCCAGCCATATTTTCGAGGGCTTACTGACAGCGTTCGAGCCTGAGGCCGGCGCTCACGGGAATTCCGGAACATGAGCGAGCACATCAAACCGCCTTACACCCTATGGCAATTGGCCTTGTATTTCATGCGGCTGGGCACCTTCGGATTCGGCGGCCCCGTGGCGCTGGTGGGCTACATGCACCGCGACCTGGTGGAGCGGCGCAATTGGATCAGCGAGTCGGACTACAAGGAAGGACTGGCGCTGGCACAGATCGCCCCCGGTCCACTGGCGGCGCAACTCGGCATCTATCTCGGCTTTGTGCACTATCGCATCCGCGGCGCTACGGTGGCGGGCTTCGCGTTCGTCATGCCGTCTTTCCTGATGGTCCTGGCACTCGGCTGGGCTTATGTATCGTTCGGCGGACTGACCTGGATGCAGTCCGTGTTCTACGGGGTCGGCGCGGCGGTGATCGGCATCATGGTCATCAGTGCGCACAAACTCACGGTCAAGAACGTGGGCAGGGACAAGCTCCTGTGGGCCATTTACCTGCTGCTCGCGGCCGTCACAGTGATCACGCAATCCGAAATCGCCTGGCTGTTCATTGGGGCCGGGGTGCTGGTGTGGCTAGTGCGCTGCAAGCCCAGGCTGGGCTCCTGGAGCCTCGCAGTGCTGTCGCCGGCGCAGAGCCTGCCCAACCTGGCGCTTGCCACGGCCACAGATCCCAACACGTTGATTCAGATCGCACTGTTCTTCACCAAGGCCGGTGCATTCGTGTTCGGTTCCGGACTTGCGATCGTGCCGTTTCTTTACGGCGGGATCGTCACCGAGCATCACTGGCTCAACGACAAACAGTTCGTCGATGCAGTGGCCGTCGCCATGATCACACCCGGGCCGGTAGTCATCACCACCGGCTTTATCGGCTACCTGATCAGCGGCGTGCCGGGTGCCTTCCTGGCCGCGCTGGCCACTTTCGTGCCGTGCTATCTCGTCACTGTCATCGCGGCACCGTATTTCAAGAAGTACGGCAAACTTCCGGCCCTGGTGGCGTTCGTGGACGGCATTACGGCCGCAGCGATCGGGGCCATCAGCGGCTCGGTAGTCGTGCTGGCGCAGCGCTCAATCACCGATGTACCGACAGCGTTACTGGCGGCGGTCACGGCGGCATTGCTCTGGAAAGTCAAAAAATTGCCGGAACCGATCATCGTGCTGGGGGCAGCACTGGTCGGGCTTGTCGTCTATCCGTTGATGCATCACTGAGGTCCCCGCCGATATTGTCGTGCCGGCCTTCCATTCAGTCGCGCAGTTTACGAATTTCCGTGTTGAAATCCCCACACGACCGGGAAAGCCCGACCCACGTTGCCAAGGTTGTCGCCGCGCTTTGTGTGCGGGGTCACAGATGAGCTGACTCACGCCCCAGGAGAGCCCGTCACATCGCTCTCATCCATAAGGGAACCGATCAGCGGACAGGCGACCTTACCCGTCGATGTGGCGCAGCGCATTACGAGCGTCGCCAGTGCACCTTCCAGCGTTTGCAAGTCCTTTATGCGTCGGCCCACGTCTGCAAGCCTGTGTTCGGCGATGGCACGTGCGGTGGCACACGTCTGCCCATCGTGCAATGACAGTAACGTCTCCACCTCGTCCAGGGAAAAGCCAAGGGCCTGAGAGCGCCGGATGAAGCGAAGTCTCGACAGCGCCGCTGCCGGATATCGACGAATGCCACCGGTCGGCCGAGGCGGTGTCGGCAACAGGCCCCGGCGGTGGTAGTACCGTATCGTTTCGACGTTGACGCCCGCCGCCCCGGCCAATTGCCCAATGGTCATCTCTTGCATGACGCGCTTGACTCCGTACCCAAGTACGCACCTAGACTAAACTTAAACACTTCACAAGGAAAGCGTCATGTCACGTCGCAGGACCGCCACCGGCACGCTGCTCACGGGCGCGGCTGCAGCGATAGGCGCATCTGCCTGCTGCGCGGGGCCCTTACTTTTGGTGGTTCTGGGCCTCGGAGGCACCTGGGGGGCGCGCCTGACTGCACTCCAGCCGCTTCAGCCACTCTTTGTCGCCGCATCGCTCACGTCCTTCGTACTGGCCTTCCACAGGCTCTACGCCCGGCCAGCGAACTGCGCCCCGGGTGAGGCGTGCAGTGTGTCTCCGGTTCGGCGACGCCAGCGAATAATTTTCTGGGTGATAGCCGTCCCTGCGTCGGCGCTGATGGCGTTCCCCTTGTATGCACCGCTCTTCTACTGACCATTCGCCATGAAAAAATTCATCGCTTCGTGTCTTGCCATTGCGTTGACCACTGCCTCGGCGTTGGCGGCGGCGCAACGTACCGCAACGCTGGAAGTCACGAATATGGACTGCGCGGTATGTCCGATTACGGTTCGCAAGGCTTTGGAAAGGGTGCCAGGTGTCACATCGGCAAACGTGGATTTCGAGACGAAGCGCGCGGTGGTGGCATTTGACCCCGCCAAGGCTTCTCCCGCGTCGCTGACAAAGGCTACGACTGACGCCGGCTACCCATCCCATCTCGTGCAGGTGCAATGATGGGCACTGTCACGCTGCAGTCGACCATCACGTGCCCGGTATGCGGGCACGCGAAGGAAGAAACGATGCCGACCGACGCCTGCGTATGGTTTTACGAGTGCGAACGCTGCAAGACCGTGCTCAAGCCTAAACCCGGGGACTGCTGCGTGTACTGCTCGTACGGCACCTGTCAGTGTCCACCGATGCAACAGCTTGGCCCATGCTGTATCGGATCAGTATGACGCGAATGCTTAACGGGTCCGTCGCGCGAAGTGGCCTTGCAGCCACATTTTGACGCCGTCCCCTATCGCACGCACGTCGCGTTAATGCCGATGACGGTGATGGATGTCCGGGAAATGCGGGTGTACATGCGTTACCGGCTCGTGCCGATGCGAATGCGTGTGCGGCTCCCGACCATCCCAGGAAAAATCGTGGTCGTGCTGATGATGTTCGTCGTGACGATGCCTGTGGGTGTGCTCCAACGGTTCGTGGGTATGAGCATGCTCATGGCGCTCCCGGATGTGAAGCCAGACACCCAGCGCCATGAGCGTAGCGGCTACCCAGAACAGCGCAGACGGCATTTCCGGCCATATGACGAACGACAGGGCGACACCGAACAGCGGGGCAACTGAAAAGTAGGCGCCAGTCCGCGCCGTACCAAGATTGCGCAGAGCCACCACGAAAAGCACCAGACTCACCCCGTAACCGCCGAAGCCGGTCAGCATGGCTGCAGCGATCTTCGCGGCACCGGGAAAGTGGCCGCCCAGCAAAAGTGCGATAGCCAGATTGACCGGTCCGGCAACCAATCCCTTCAGGCACGCGATGACCATCGCATCGTTGGTCGAAACTTTGCGGGTAAGGTTGTTATCCACCGCCCAGCACACGCACGCTGCGGCAATGAGCCATGCGCCAAGCGGCACGCCCGAGGCCCCGGGTTGCCACGACAGCACCACGCCGCCGGCCACAATAGTGACCATCCCAAGAAAAACTTGCAGGGCGACATTCTCTCGAAATACGACCCAGGCAATCAGCGCCGTGAAGACGCCCTCGAGATTTAGCAATAATGCACTCGTGGCCGCCGGGGTCGTGCTCAAACCTAGCATCAGCAGCGCCGGCCCGGCGACACCGCCCGCCACAATGGCGCCGGCCAGCCACGGGATTTCGCCTCGTTGAATACGGCTGTCGCTCGAGTCTCGCGCGTCGCTTCGCTTCAATCGCCGAGCCACGATGACCGCCGCAAGGCCGATACCGCTCCCCAGATAAAACAGGCCAGCCACCATGAACGGCGAAATCGAGCCAAGAAGGGTCTTGGCCAGCGGCGTCGCCGCGCCAAAGAGGGCGGCAGCAAGAAGCGCCGTAAAAATGGCATTAGCGTGTGCGTTCATGGTCGTCTGCTTTCGCGGGTGATGGGGTATCGCGCCAACGTAATATAAGGATAGCCCGGATAAAACACACCATTCATCAACAATACCCACATCGGCATCCCATTGGCGCTTGTGATGTTCAGGTTAGAATTGTGACGCTATACTGGGCACCATGAAACTGCTTCGGACATTTTTCCTTCTGCTGCTTTGCGCCATGCTGCCCCTTTCCGGGCTGGCAGCCAGCGGCTTGACGGGAGCCTGTCCGATGCAAATGTCCTACGCCGGCGACGAGGGGGCGATGGCAGGCGAGATGCCGGATTGCGATTTCATGAAGGCGCCGACCAGTGTCAAAATCAAAGCGCCTTTCTGCAAGGCGACCGCTGTGTGCCAACTGGGTAGCTTATATCACCCGGTCTCGGAACTTGCAGTCACCGGCCCTATCACTTCGTCTGACTCGGTTTCCGACGTCTACATCGACGTCCTCCGCGTTCGCGCCCCCGACGGTCCGTGGCGACCTCCCACCTCGCTTTAACCCCACCGAGCAATAACTCATCGCTCGCCGCGTCAGTGGCGGAATAGCTCTATTTCGGAGCGCGATTCCCTATGGGATTCGTCGAATCGGGGTTTTAACATGTACCTAACCTTTGGTACGCCGGTGAATCGGCGTACTCAGGCACGCGCGTGTGCCATATTTGCGGCGCTATTGTTGGGCTGTGCCCCAGCATACGCCCAGGAAGCGGACTTCACGCTTGAAGCCGCATTGCAATCGGCGATGAGCCGCTCTGCGTCGATGCAGGCAGCACAATCGTCTGTGCGCTCCAGCGCCGAGGCTGCAGTGAAGGCCGGCCAGTTGCCGGACCCTATGCTGAAAGCCGGGATTGACAATCTTCCGGTGAACGGCGACCAACGCTTTAGCGTTGGCCAGGACTTCATGACAATGCGCCGCATCGGCATTGAACAGGAATGGGTGTCGTCGGACAAGCGGCAACTGCGGACCGACCTCGGCAACCGAATGGTTGACCGCGAACGCTCGGGCTACCTGGCCCAAATCGCCAATGTGCGGCAGCAGACCGCCACGGCCTGGTTAAATGCCGCATATGCCAAACAGTCCGTAGCCTTGCAACAGGCGCTGGTGATGCACATGACGCACGAACTTGGGGCGACCGGTGCCTTATATCGCGGCGCCAAGGCATCAGCGGGCGACGTGACCCAAGCCCGGGTCATGCTGGCGCAGGCCCAGGACCAGTTGCTCAAATCCCGGCAATCATTGACGTCCACGATTATCGGACTATCGCGGTGGACCGTGACGCCGGTCGCGGATGTGGTCGGCGACCCGCCAGCGCCGATTTCGACGGTACCCTCACTGACGCCGGACCAGCTCAAGCAAGTTCAGCCCGCCCTCATCGCGGCCTCGGCGGATATCGCCGTAGCGAATGCCGACACGGCGGTGGCCACCAGCGCGCGGTCCCCGAATTGGACCTGGGAGGTGGCATATCAACAGCGAGGCAGTCAATTCTCAAACATGGTGTCCGTCGGTGTCAGCATTCCATTGCCCATTCATCGAGGGAGTCGCCAAGACCGAGACGTGGCAGAAAAAGCCGAGCTCAGCACCAAAGCCCGGCTGATGTTTGACGATACGCAACGCCAGGTGGGCGCCGATATTCGGAATCTTGCGACGGTTCTGGAGAACGGCCGCGAACGTCTCGCCAACTTGAATCGGACGTTGTTGCCCGCCGCTGACCAAAGAGTGCAGCTTGCCACGGCCGCCTACAAGGCCGGCACCGGTTCGCTAGCCGATATTTTCGCGGCCAAGCGCGCTCAGCTCGAAGCGCAGTTGCAAGTGCTGGATTTGCAGCGGGACGTTTCGCTGGCCTGGGCTCAACTCGAATATCAAGTGATTCCGCCGAACATCGCGGCCGTCCAGTGAAGGAGAAGCACATGAGAAAGAAGCCACTGGCCCTCGGCGTCTCGGGAATCGTCGCGGCCACCGCACTTGTCGGCGTCGGCTATTTCGCGGGGGCGCATCGGTCGGCCCTACCGGCCACCGCGACGCCCATGGCAACAGCCACGCCGGATAAAGTCGACCCAAATACTGGCCGCAGGGTCCTGTATTGGCACGACCCGATGGTACCGAACCAACAGTTCGACAAGCCGGGAAAATCGCCGTTCATGGACATGCAGCTGGTTCCTGTCTACGCGGACGAAGCAGGCGGGGCTGGCGTCAAGGTGGACGCTGGACTGCAGCAGAATCTCGGCATCCGCTACGCCACCGTACACCAGCAGGCGGTTAGCGAGGGCTTCGACGTCGTGGGCACCACCCAGTTCGACGAATCCCGGGCCGACGTCATCCAATCGCGCGTCACGGGCTATATCGACCATCTGTATGCCAACGCCCCCATGCAGCGCGTGACCAAGGGCGCGCCGATCGCATCGCTGTTTGTACCAGACTGGCTGGCCCCGCAGGAAGAATACCTTGCACTGAAGAACGGCCAGATGGATGACAGCATGTTGACGGCTGCACGTGCCCGCATGCGAGCGATGTCCATTCCGGACGGCCTCATCGCGGCGCTTGACCGAACCGGCAAGGTGCAAACGCACATCGTGCTGCCGTCACCGGAAACGGGCGTGCTGACGGAACTGAATGTCAGAAGCGGCGCGATGGTCACGCCCGGCCAGACATTGGCAAAAGTCGCCGGCCTGTCGACGCTCTGGCTCGTCGTGGAAATTCCGGAAGCCATGGCGTTGCGCGTGCAACCTGGAATGACGGTCGACGCGACTTTCGCCGGCGATGCGACCCGGCACTTCAACGGACGAATTCGCGAAATCCTGCCAGGCATCAGCGCCGGCAGCCGTACTCTGCAGGCCCGACTGGAGCTCGACAATGCCGGCGGCGAACTCACGCCCGGTATGCTGCTGCGGGCGCGGGTGGGTGCGCAGAATACCGCTTCTCGCCTGCTGGTCCCGTCGGAAGCCGTCATTACGACCGGCAAGCGGTCCGTGGTCATCGTCAAGAACAGTGACGGGCGCTTGCAGCCCGTCACCGTCACCGTGGGTAGCGACTTCGGTGATGACACCGAGGTATTGAGCGGTCTGAGCAACGGACAACAGGTCGTAGCGTCCGGCCAGTTCCTGATTGACTCGGAAGCCAGCCTGAAGTCGATTCTTCCCAGGCTTGAAGGCGGCACGGCAACTGCCGCAAGCGCGTCGGCGCCGGCATCGTCAGCCACTGCCGCCCAGACTTACGAGACGACCGGAAAAGTCGAGAAGGTCACGAAAGAAGACATCACGTTCTCACATCAGCCGGTGCCCGCGCTGGGATGGGGCGCAATGACCATGGCGTTCGGCAAGCCGTCGCCGACGGCCTTTGCAGACGTAAAGGTGGGGCAGACCGTTCGCTTCGCCTTCAAACAGACCGACGACGGTTATCAATTGACGAAGGTCGAAACAGCGGGAGGCAGCCAATGATTGCGCGCCTTATTCGCTGGTCCATCCACAACCGTTTCCTCGTGTTGTTGGCGACTGTGCTGTTAGCTGGCTGGGGGGTGTATTCGCTGTCTCGCACGCCGCTCGATGCGCTGCCAGACCTGTCGGACACCCAGGTCATCATCAAGGCCTCGTATCCGGGTAAGGCGCCGCAGGTCGTAGAAGACCAAGTGACCTACCCGTTGACGACCACGCTGCTGGGGGTTCCAGGGGCAAAGACGATTCGGGCGTATTCATCGTTTGGCGATGCCTTCGTCTACGTGTTGTTCGAGGACAAGACGGACCAATACTGGGCGAGGTCGCGTGTGCTGGAGTACCTCAATCAGGTCCAGAGCCGCTTGCCGCAAGGGGCGACCGTCTCCCTTGGGCCTGACGCCACGGGTGTCGGTTGGGTGTACGAGTACGCCTTGATCGACCGTGCCGGCAAGCACGACCTCGGCCAACTGCGCGCCCTCAACGACTGGTTTCTCAAGTTCGAACTGAAGTCGGTGCCCGATGTGTCGGAAGTCGCGTCACTCGGCGGCATGGTCCGCCAATATCAGGTCGTCCTCGACCCGGACAAGCTTCGCGCCTATGGCATCACACAGGGGACGGTAGCTGACGCGCTCGCCAAGGCGAACAAAGCATCGGGCGGTTCGGTCCTGGAAATGGCGGAATCGGAATACATGGTTCGCTCATCCGGTTACCTGCGCTCGCTCGACGACTTCCGCAACATCGTGTTGCGCACCAACGATGCCGGAACACCCGTGCTGCTGGGCGATGTGGCACGTGTCCAAATCGGCCCCGAAATGCGTCGTGGCATCGCCGAACTGAACGGCGAAGGCGAAGTTGCAGGGGGTGTCATCGTCATGCGTTCCGGCAAGAATGCGCTGACGACAATTGATGCCGTCAAGGCCAAGCTGGCTGAATTGAAGAAGTCGCTGCCGCCTGGCGTCGAGGTCGTGACGACGTACGACCGGTCTCGGCTCATCACGCGTGCGGTGGACAACCTCAAAGACAAGCTCATTGAGGAATTCATTATCGTCGGGCTCGTCTGCGCGGCATTCCTGTTCCATTTGCGTAGCGCATTCGTCGCGATCCTCTCGCTGCCGCTCGGCGTGCTGGCCGCGTTCATCGTGATGCGTTACCAAGGGGTGAACGCGAACTTGATGTCGTTGGGGGGCATCGCCATCGCTATCGGCGCCATGATTGACGCAGCCATCGTCATGATTGAAAACGCGCACAAGCATTTGGAGGCGTTTGCGAATGACAATCCGGGTGCGCCGCCGACCCTGAGTCAACGATGGGAACTCATTGCGGAATCGGCCGCCGAAGTGGGCCCGGCCCTGTTCTTCTCGTTGCTCATCATTACCCTGTCGTTCATTCCAGTGTTCTCGCTTGAGGGTCAGGAAGGCAGGCTGTTTTCGCCCTTGGCATTCACCAAGACATACACCATTGCGGCAGCGGCGGGCTTGTCGGTAACGCTCGTGCCGGTGTTGATGGGCTATTTGATTCGTGGCCGTATCCCGCACGAGGCGTCGAACCCCATCAACCGGGTGCTGATTCGACTGTATCGCCCGTTGCTCGAAGGCACGCTGCGACGCCCGTGGCTCGCCATCGGACTTGCTGTCCTGACGTTGGTTCTGACAGCGATTCCCGTTGCGCGGCTAGGTGGGGAATTCATGCCGCCGCTCGATGAGGGGGACTTGCTTTATATGCCGACCGCCTTGCCCGGCATTTCAGCGGAAAAGGCGGCAGAGTTGCTGCAGCAGACGGACCGCCTGATAAAGACGGTACCGGAGGTAGCGTCGGTCTTCGGCAAGTCAGGACGCGCAGATTCCGCAACCGACCCGGCGCCGCTGGAAATGTTCGAAACGACGATTCAGTTCAAGCCTCGTAGCGAATGGCGGCCGGGCATGACGCCCGAGAAACTGGTTGATGCGCTGGACCGTACGGTAAAGGTGCCCGGTTTGTCGAATGTCTGGGTGCCGCCTATCCGCAATCGGCTGGACATGCTTTCCACCGGTATCAAGACACCGGTGGGCGTCAAGATTTCCGGCGCCGACCTCACGCAAATCGACAAGATTGCGACGCAGGTCGAGGCAGCCGTCAAGCATGTGCCGGGCGTCACTTCCGCATTGGCCGAGCGTCTGACTGGCGGCCGGTACATTGACGTCGACATCAATCGACAGGCGGCTGCACGCTATGGCCTATCCGTCGCGGACATCCAGGCAGTCGTCTCATCGGCAGTGGGTGGCGAGAATGTCGGCGAAGTCATTGCCGGCCGGGAGCGCTTCCCCATCAACATACGGTATCCACGGGAAGTACGGGATTCGCTTGAGAAGTTGCGGCAATTACCGGTCGTGACGGACCGGGGCGCGCAAATCCAGCTCGGGGACGTGGCTGCCATCAAGATTGCCGATGGGCCGCCCATGATTCGCAGCGAAAACGCCCGGCTGTCCGGATACGTTTATGTCGACATCCGGAACACGGACCTGCAAACGGCTGTGAAGGCGATGCAGCATGCCGTGGCAGAAAAGGTCGCGCTGCCTCCGGGCTACGCCATCGCATGGTCGGGTCAATTCGAATATTTGGAACGCGCCGCCGCCACGTTGCGCACGGTGATTCCGGTGACCCTCGCCGTCATCTTCATCCTGCTGTTTCTGACGTTCAATTCCGCAGTGGACGCGCTGTTGCTGATGTCCACGGTGCCGTTCGCCCTGGTCGGTGGGTTCTGGCTCATCTGGAGTTTGGGCCATGCGGTCTCGGTCGCCACATCGGTGGGATTTATCGCACTTGCGGGCGTGGCCGCCGAGTTCGGCGTCGTCATGTTGCTTTATCTGAAAGGAGCGCTCAATCGCAGACTGGAACTCGGCGAACCGCTGACCGAGGCGATGCTCATGGATGCGATTCGTGAGGGCGCCGTTTTGCGGGTTCGTCCCAAGGCGATGACGGTGGCGGTCGTGCTTGCGGGCCTTATCCCCATCATGGTCGGCCATGGTGCGGGCGCGGAAGTCATGCAGCGTATCGCCGCGCCCATGGTCGGCGGGATGGTCACCGCCCCCATCCTGTCGATGTTCGTTATCCCGGCCGCCTGGTTGCTGTTGCAGCGTCGGCGCCTTGAGCGTGCTGCGCGCTCGGCATTTTCCCTTGCAGTACCCTCCGGCACGAAAGTGTCGTCAACGCAATCTGGAGAAATTCAATGAAGAAGATTCACGTCACATCGCTTGCACTTTTGGCAATCGCTGCACTTTCCGCCCCGGCATTTTCCGCCGGTGACATGCCCGGCATGGACATGCCGATGAAGTCGTCGGGGACGATGGCCTCGTCAAATGCTGCGCTCACTGACGCCGTTGTCAAGAAGGTCGATGCAGCCACCGGGATGGTTACCCTGAAGCACGGGGCGCTGGAAAACGTCGGGATGCCGGCCATGACCATGGCGTTCAAAGCCAAGGACGCCGCCATGGTCAAGCAGGCTCACGAAGGCGACAAGGTGAAGGTCCGCGTCGAAAACGTGAACGGCACAATGACCATCGTGAAGCTGGAAAAGCAAAAGTAAGCGTGCGGCAAGTGCTGAAAGTGGCGACCATGACGTTGTGAATTGCTATTTCAGCGTCACGCTTTTTTACGAATCCGGCGATTTACATGAATACGAAATCGATACGGGCGGCCGCTCTCTCAGCGCTCTTGTTTGCCGTCAGTGCCTTCACCATGGCTGCAGACGGTCCCGGTACTGCCAGTTCTGCAGCCCCCTCAGCAAAATCCCGAGAGCATAGTTCCATGATGGGGATGGAGGGAATGATGGGCAGCTGCCCGATGATGGGCGGCGCCACAGAGATGACGGGAATCTCCCCGGCAATGGGGCGAGCCGAAAGAGACTGGGGAGCGATTGCCGTGGCCAGGACGCGACCTCGACTACCCCACCACACACTACGCTGTTCCCGGAAGCGGGCTGGATACAAGCACCGCGGCGCTGACGAGAACGCCTGCCAGCACCAAAGATTCGACGTGGAGAACCGCCGAAAATCGTTTTAGTGGACGCATGGGCGATTCAGATGACGCGTACCTGAGCGAAGAAAGCAATCGCGGCATCTCGAAGAACCGGTTGTGAGCGCCAAGGGCAGCAGCCACGGATACGAGTGCTAGCTTGAGTAACAGTATTTGCCCGTATGCCGATTCCAGCAGATTGCCCGGCGTGTTGAGACCTCGCCATCCGTTATATGCCCCGGTGAGGAATAGCGCTATCAATGCAAACGTGGCGGCATCCGAAAGAGACCGCACGAACTCGGCGCTATTCACATGCTCGCCGCTTGGCGCGCCCAAAAATCGCGGTACAACGAGATACGTCGTTACCAGCACAAGCCCTACCCAAGCACTAACGGCGAGCAAATGCACCCAATCCGCCCAAACCGGCAGGCTGAAGAGCCCTGCATCGACCGGATGACCACCGTTGCTTCGAGCAAGCGCAACCCCCGCGAGCGCCAGCCAAAACAAGACGGAAAATCGAATCGATTTGCCCGGCTGGATTAGCGACAGAATGGCCACGAACAGCATCAGGCTTGCGCCGACCAACCAAGCGTGTCCAAAAGCGGTTTCCACCAGCATCGAGCGTATCGCAGGCCCCGCCTCCAGAAGCGTGGAGTCACTCATCAATGCGCAATGAATCCAGAATACAAACGCGCTGGATATCAAGGCACCGAACGATGCGACGCGCAAAGCGCCAAGCAGACGCCGGCTAACGCCGGCTTGCCATACGGAGCTTCGGCGTGCAAGCCACCTGTCGCTGAGCAGAACACCCACAACGACCGCGAAACTGATGTTCTGTAGTGCAACAAACGCCAGCCGCAAAATGCCGAGGAAACCGTCGTTCATCACTTCACCTTGAAGGCGTATGTGCCCTTGGTCTTGTGGGCGTCTGCTGTCATGACAGCCCACTGCACAGTGTATGCGCCGGAAGCTAGTTTGGGGACTGCCAGGGTCAAAACATGCGGATTCGAAGCGTCAATTTTGGCCTTCTCTTGTGTCACAGGAGTGCCAGAGGAATCCGTGACCTTAATCGTGCTGAAGGCGGATTCCAGATTCTCGTTGAATGTCAGGCGAAGTGCGCCGGGCGACACGGCCACGGCGCTATCTGCGGCCGGCACGGAATTTTCTAACTTGCCGTGCGCGACGGCCAGAGCCGGAGCAAGTCCGACGGTGGCGACAGCCGCAGCACGGATGAGTTGTATGCGCACAATTTTCTTCATGTTAGTTGCCGTAGTGGCTGAGTTTTTGGGAAGGGGCGACCGAGCACCGACGCGCCACTTTCGCGCTTACTGCTTTTGGAGCTTGGTCACGGTCAGGGCGCCGTTGGCTTCTTCGGCAACGAAATCAATCTTGTCGCCGACTTTGACTTGGGACACCATGGTCGGGTCCTTCACCTTGAAAACCATCGTCATGCCTTCCATGCCCAAGTTTTCCAGAGGACCGTGCTTGATGGTCAGTTTTCCTGCTGAGGCGTCAATTTTCTTGATTTCGCCATGCGACATGCTGTTCTTGGTATCGCTTTGTTGGGTGTCACTCCCCATTTTCATGTTGCTCATATCTCCTGCCGCAAAGGCAGTCGCCGACACAAGCAGTGCACAACCAATCGCAATCGATGCAAGTACGTTCTTCATCACGTTATCTCCAAAGTACAAAGCACAAATAGTTAAACTGGGCCGTGCCCAGCGTCACAAAAGTCAGTCTTCTGGCAACTCACCGCTATATTCGCGAGCCACTGTTCCCTTCGGATGTTTGAACCAGCCCGGGTCACGGTAGTCATTGCGTTTCAGTCCCTCACGAACCTTGACAACGCTGAACATGCCGCCCATCTCCAGCGCACCGAACGGGCCGGTGCCCGTCATCATCGGCAACGTGTTGTCTGGAAGCGGCATCTCCATCTCGCCCATGGCGCCGCCGGTGCTGCCCATCGCCATGTAATCCGGCACGAGCTTGTTGATGCGTTTCGCAAGGTCCTTCTGAGGCACGCCAATCAGGTTCGGGACCTGATGTCCCATCGCATTCATCGTGTGGTGGGACTTGTGGCAGTGAAATGCCCAATCTCCCGGCCGGTTAGCCGTGAACTCGATGGCACGCATCTGTCCAACTGCAACGTCGGCGGTGACTTCCGGCCAGCGCGCGGCCGGTGGAATCCAGCCGCCGTCAGTGCCTGCCACCTCGAAGCTGTAACCGTGGAGATGAATGGGGTGATTGGTCATCGTCAAATTGCCGAATCGGATGCGCACTCGGTCCCCTGCTCGCACCGGCAAGGGGTCAATGCCCGGAAAAACGCGCGCATTCCATGTCCACATATTGAAGTCGGTCATCTCGTTGACGCGCGGCGTGAAGCTGCCCGGATCAATGTCGTACGCGGACATGATGAAAACGAAGTCACGGTCGACCGGCATGACACTGCGGTCTTTGGGATGCACGATGAAGGTTCCCATCATCCCCATTGCCATTTGCACCATCTCGTCTGAATGCGGGTGATACATGAACGTGCCATGCTTCTCCAGCTGAAATTCGTAGACGAACGTTTTCCCCGGAGGAATGTGCGGTTGCGTGAGCCCACCGACGCCATCCATCCCGCAGGGAAGCAGCATCCCGTGCCAATGAACGGTGGTTTGCTCGGGAAGCTTGTTGGTCACAAAGATACGGACCTTGTCACCCTCGACTGCCTCGATGGTGGGACCAGGTGCTTGCCCGTTGTAACCCCACAGATTCGCATTCATGCCCGGTGCCAGTTCGCGTACGACAGGCTCGGCAATCAAATGAAACTCCTTCCAACCATTCTTCATCCGCCACGGCAAGCTCCAGCCGTTCAGCGTCGCGACTGGCGTGTAAGGACGGCCGTTAGGCGGCACCAACGGCGGTTGCATCGTGGCTTTTGCCATCGTCGGGGCTTCGGGAAGCGACGCGGCGCCCGCCTTACTGACTAATGCCGCGCCCAAGAGCGCAGCGCCCGAACCGCCGAGAAAACTTCGACGTGACACCATCTCATTTACCTTCCAATTTCGTAGGCGACGCAGGTTGCGTCGCGGGGGCCGGCGGCGACGATGCCGCTACCTGCTGAGGCAGGCGGCCACCGACCGCTTGTTGCAGGTCTGTCTCGGCCAACCAGTAGTCCTTCAGCGCGTCGATGTAGTTGTTCACGGCACCAACCTGGTCTCGCGAGTCGGCGAGCAGTTCGAAGACGCTTGCAAGCATCCCGTTGTAACGCAGCAGAAGCTCGTCAGAAATGGTCTTTCGGATTGGCACGACCTCATCTCGGTAGTGCTTCGCCAAGTTGTAGTTCGTCACGTAGGCGGAATACGACTCGCGAACTTCTGACCGGGCTTCAATTGCGGTCTGTGCGAGTTTGTTTACGGACTGCATGTAAGTCGCCTCTGCCCGAGCCACTTTCGCGCCACCCCAATCGAAGATAGGAATCTCCACGCTGATTTCGTAACCGTGTTCGTGTCCCTTGTCGGTCTCGAAGTTGTTCAGATAGCCGACGTCAAGCACATTGACGAATCGCGTGGCCTTGGTGAGCCCGAGGGATGTCGCTACGCTTTGCGTCTGCAACTTTGCCGCCTGCATATCCAGTCGGTTCTGCATGGCAAAGCTTTCCAGGTCGTTCAATTGTGGCCGGTCCTTAGGCAGGTCGGGCAAACGGTCCGGAAGCGTGTAACCGGTGCCTGAGCCCCATAACCCCATCGCGCGCGTGAGTTTCTCTCGTGCGGACACGGCCTGTTGCTGCGCTTTTGCCTGTGCCGCGACCGACTCCGCATAGAACGCCTGTTCGCGCGCGTAGTCGAGCCGGCTGAAGTTCCCCGCTTGGCGCATTCGCAGTGCGAGTTCAGCGCCGGCTTCCGCCGAATCCTTTACCCGCGCTGCGTATTGCGCGGCTTGCTCGGCGGCTACCGCGTTGACATAGGCACGTCGCGCGTCTGCAGCGACCACGAGCATTGCGTTTGCCGTCTGGAGCTTCGTCTGTTCGAAACGGGCGTTCTCGATGCGAGAGGCAATGGGAAGCGTGAGGACGCTCAATATGCCCACCGAGAAGGTACGGCCAATACTGAGATCGTTGCTCGAGTGCGTGCGACTGAATTTGAACCCAGGATTCGGCAATCTTCCGGCCTGCACAAGGTCCGCCTCGGAAATCCCGAGTTCTCCATAAGACACCTGCAAGCCAGGATTATTTAACAGCGCGAGCTGCACCGCGTCGTCCATGCTCAAGGGTTTGGCGAGCATCTCCCGCGTACGGCCTGCCACCGCCTGCCGGTCGGCATCGGTCTTCACGTGCACGGTGTTCTTACCAAGACGCTCCGATGCCGTTGTTGCGACAGTATCGAATCCCCCATCTTTGGAGAACGTCGTGCAACCGGCGAGGAAGACACTCCCGGCGACGACGATAGCGGTGCGGGTGTTAACGAATTGCCGCATCACTTGGCTCCCTCGTTGTGAGAGTGCGTAGTGCCCGGTTCAATATTTTTCGCCGGGGTACTGGCCGCTGGCTGCTTTTGTTTCATTCCGGCCATACCCGTCGTGCCCATGACGGTCTGATTGAGTTGCTGCCAAGTCGGCCCTTCCCCGTCTCGGTAGGGTTGATAACCCTCGAAAGCGGACGGAACGGATGCCGCAGGCACTGACGCTGCCGCATCCGTTGGGTCTGGAATTGTTGTTGTCGCATGCGCGAGCGCCGGCAGCATCGCCGCCGCGCATAAAAGCGCCGCAGAAGTCATTTGCATGAAATTGTCCCGTCGTAGCTCTCCTGAACGACCGCAGGTCATCCAGAAAAACGAACTTATGCATCGCAGTCTTTCGCTGCGACAATGAGGCTAGACGAGGTTGGTTCGGGGAGGTCGCTCGACTCCATCCGTCAAAAACGACGGAGCAGTCTCAGATGCGGGAAGGGGTGTGGCGAAACGAACCACTACCGTTGGAGGGGGAATGCCTGGAACAAACGGCAACGCCACACCAAAGCAGCAGGATGCGCATGTCGAACAGGAGTGTGCATGCGCGCTGCCGTGATGATGGCCTTCGTGACCATGATGGTCGCCGCCCGTCATCTCGGCGATTTCAGCGCTCTGCAGTTGAGGTGCTGCATCGTCCGTCGCATGACGCATTGACACATGGGCTCCGCCAATGGGCGTTGCCCCACATTTCATCGAGACGGCCGCCAGCGACTGAACCGGAAGGCTCAGAGCCAACACCACGATAACGAAGAATTTGCGCCAATACGACATGGGAACGAAGTTTAGCACGTACGTTCCCACCGGACGAGATTCCCCAGGAAAACGCGTGTACTTCAAGCCCTAATGTTCGCCACCGGTTTTACTAAAAATCGCCTCCACTTATATTGAGCCCGGTTTGTTTCGCCTGTACCAAACTTGGACAACACCCTTGGAATGGAAGGCGGAATCGTGAATACATACGACGTGGTCGTCATTGGTGCCGGCGTCATCGGCAGTTCGGTGGCGTTTCATCTCGCGAAGTTTGGGGCGAAGCGCGTGCTGGTGCTCGACCGAGGCACGATTGGCGCAGGGACGACGTCTCAGTCTTCCGGCATTCTGCGCACCCATTATTCGGTGAAGGAGAACGTCGAGCTGGCTCGGCAATCATGGAGCGTGTTCAATAACTTCGCTCAATACCTGGAAGATGACGAAGCCTCCTGTGGCCTGGTGAAGTGCGGGTACATGATTGTCGCCCCCGAAGGGGACAAGCTGGAACCGCTTCGCGCGTCTCTACAGCAGCAACAGGAACAGGGTATCCCGCTTGAGTTGCTGAACCAAGCCCAAGCGAAGGAACTGCTGCCGATTGCGCAGTTCGAGGACGCAGCCCTCATTGGTTACGAGCCCGAAGCCGGCTTCGCCGATGCCTACCTGGTTGCGACGGGCTTCGCCCGTGCAGCGCGCCGAGGCGGGGTCACCATTCGCGAGAACGTCGAAGTTCAAAAGCTGCAGATTGAAAACGGGAAAGTGGTTGGGGTCTCGACGTCGATTGGCGACATCAAGACCTCCATGGTCATCAGCACCCAGAATATCTGGACGCCGGAACTCGCCGGCTGGACCGGCCGTTCGCTCCCGGTGGTACCGGAACGCCACGCCGTGCTGGCGCTGGAGTGCGAAGCGGCAAAGTACACGTTCTCGATGCCGGTCTTCAAGGACTTGGCATCCCCGGGCATGCTCTACTGCCGCAGCTACGGCGGCAGCCAGATGCTCGTGAGCGAAGGCGTGGTTGGCGAGAAGCTGAAGGCAGCAGAGGTCGAGCAGGGCGACATCCCGATGGACTACGTTGTGGAAGTCGGTGCCCAAGTGGCAGAACGGTTCCCTGACTATGAGACGGCCGGCATCGCATCCTCGTGGACCGGTGTCTATGACGTAACCCCTGATTGGAATCCGGTCCTCGGCAAGCTGCCTGGCATCGAGGGCCTTGTTGTCGGTTACGGCTTCTCCGGCCACGGATTCAAGCTGTCGCCGACGGTTGGCCGCATAATCGCCCAGGAAGCACTGGGTCTCCCGACAGACGTCTCCCTGAAGCCCTACTCCATCGAACGCTTCACGACGGGTGAGCTTCTGACCGGCAAGTACGGTTTGGGCGCGGTGTCCTAAGCCTTGGCGAAAATCCGTGGGGGGTGTGGCCCAACCGGGCAGCCGCATCGCTGGCGTCGAAAGGTCATCGTTGCGAACGCCCCTCAGCTGGCCGACGGATTGGTGCGGCCATCAATGCGATTCCTTATCGATTGACCACGCGTAGGGCATTACGCCCACGGTGGCGAAGCGCACCCCCCGAGGTCAAATAAGAACGGTCAAGGTCACGCACATCCGGGCAGCCCACCAGGCGCAAACAAGTTTCCATTTCGCGGCGAAGCAGGGTCAGGACGTCCTTGCATCCTTGTTCGCCCGCCGCAGCAAGCCCGTAAAGAGGGGCTCGCCCAAGCAGAACTGCATTTGCCCCCAACGCAACCGCTTTGACAACGTCGCTCCCGCGTCGAATACCTCCGTCTACCAAGACTTCGAAGGTATCCGGCATTGCATCTACCGTTTCGGCAAGGATTTCAAGCGGGCTCAGCGCTCCATCAACATGCTTGGGCTCGGCGCATCATGTCCTCTGCGATGCGTCGGTCTCGCTGCACGTACAACTGAAGCTACAAGTCCCCGTTGGTGGTTTCTCGAACAGTTTCGATAAGACTGGTCGAGGCAGTAGACAGCACGAATGGAACGCCGGCGGCATTCGCGTGCTTCGCCAACAGTTCGTCCGCACGATGTCGGAAGAGTCCGTTCAGCCCCGTAGGCCCGACGACAACCGGCCAACCCAGCTCGCGGCCAGCAACTCGCACTGCGGTGCTGACATCGGTGACGTCCACAAAGACCCGTGGCGTGAAGAACACTTCGCCATAGGCTTCGCGATTCCGGCGCATGCTCACCTCGTCTTCGGCACCGCCTTCGAGATACCAATACGCAAACGACGGCAGAAACCGCTTCGCTGCGGCTCGATATTCAAGGACGTTGGAGAGCATGGCCTATGCTATGTCTGAGCGAGGTCGAACTACGCCGGCAGTACGCGGCCGGGATTCATCATGTTATCGGGGTCGAACAAGCACTTGATTTGTTTCATCAAGGCCACCTCAACCGCATCCTTGTAGATGCGCATTTCGTCGACATGAAGCGAACCAATGCCATGTTCGGCACTAAACGTTCCGCCCAGCTCGGCTGAAATGTCGTAAAGCACATGGCTAAGCGCTCTTTGGAATTCCGCCTTGTCGGTGACCGTGGCCCAATACGCATGCGTGAACATGGCGATATAGTGGAGATTCCCGTCGCCCATGTGCCCCACGATGACCGGCGTGGCCTGAGGATACTGCTTCCCTAGCGCTACGCCCGCGCGTTCGATGAACGTCGGAATCAGGTAGGTGGGCACGGCGATATCGTGCGTCAGCCCCATTCCTTCACGCCCGTTGGCCTCGGTCACGTTGTGGCGAATACGCCAAAGTTCGTGCCGCTGCTGTTCCGTCGCGGCGATAACGACATCCTCGAACGCGCCTCGTTCGTAGGCGGCTCCCAACACCTCGTTCAGGCGCTCCGTCAAGCCATCTCCGCGCTCAGGCGAGGCAAGCTCGACGAGCACCATCCATTGCGGCGTATCGTTCCCAAACGGGTTGCGCATGTTAGTGCCGTGCCGAAGCGAAATCTCGAACTCCGACCTGGAAATCAGCTCGAGTCCGACCAGCTCCCCCGGAAACACGCCCTGCAGACGGAGGCCCTCATCAACGGCGGCCTCCACCGTCGACAAGCCAAGCATCGCCGTGGCGACTGAGTGAGGTTTCGGGAATAGCTTGAGGGTTGCGGCGGTTACCACCCCCAACGTCCCTTCGGCGCCGATGAACAGGTTCTTCAAGTCGTAGCCGCTGTTGTTCTTCCTGAGCGTGCGCAGACCATTCCAGATCCGGCCGTCGGGAAGCGCGACTTCGATGCCCAATATCAGGTCGCGCGTGTTGCCAAATCGAACGACATTGGTCCCGCCAGCGTTCGTGGCAATGTTCCCACCTATTTGGCAAGAACCTTCGGCACCCAGCGATAGCGGGAACAACCGGTCCACCGCCGACGCCGCCGCCTGAATGTCGGCCAGGATGCATCCTGCTTCGACGGTCATCGCGTTATTGCGCGGATTCACATCGAGGATGCGATTCATCTTTCCGAGACTCAGAATGATGTTCACACCATCGACGGCGGGTACCGAACCGCCGCAAACGCTCGTATTCCCGCCTTGGGGAAACACTCGCACCCGGTTAGCGCGGCAGTACGAGAGGACCGCCGCCACTTGGCCGGTGCTCTGAGGCGAGACAATACAAATCGCGTCGCCCCTGTGGCGCTTCCGCCAGTCGACAAGGTGTGGCGCCATATCCGTCGCATGATCCACGACGTGCGATTTCCCCACCAGCGCGCGAAGTTCCGAGATGATTTTTGAGCTCATGACGATTGTTATTTCAGAACTACGCTATCGCGGGCAGACCAACGGAGTTCCATCGGGCAACCCATTGGCGAGCGTTCGACGGCGCGGCTGGAGATGCCTTTGGCAAGCACGACGCGACCATTGGGGAGCGCCACATCGAAGCGAGTCATACCGCCGACAAAGGACACTTGCGAAACCACGCCGGCACAATGGTTCTCCCCCGGACCGGCCTTCTCGCCGACGTCCTGCGCACTCGTCGCAACAACCTTCTCCGGGCGCACGAGGACCTTGACGCGGTCTCCCTTGGCATGACCTTCGGTCGTGCGAACCTCGATATTCCAGCCCGCCTCCACTTGCACCGTGCTTTTGTCGACAACGATTGCATCGAAGAGGTTTGACTCACCGACAAAGTCGGCAACGAACTCACTCACAGGCTCGAAGTACAGCTCGTCCGGCGTGCCCAACTGCGCTATGCGCCCGCCATTCATCAGGCAGACCCGGTCGGATAAATTCAGCGCTTCCTCCTGGTCATGGGTAACGTAGACCAGCGTCGTACCCAACTCCCGGTGCAGTCGCTTGATTTCGCCTTGGAGTTGGTCTCGCAACTTCTTGTCCAGCGCACCCAGCGGTTCGTCCATCAGAATCACGGACGGCGAGTAGACGATGCAACGTGCGATGCCGACACGCTGTTGCTGGCCACCCGACATTTCGCGGGGTTTGCGCTTCTCATAGCCGTTCAAGCCGACCCGCTCCAACGCGTTACCCACCTTTTCCCGGATTTCCGACGCGCTTGCGCCGCGGATGCGCAGGGGAAAAGCAACGTTGTCGAAGACATTAAGGTGCGGCAACAAGGCGTAGTTCTGAAACACCATACCCAGTTGGCGGTCACGCGGGGGGACCGTGGATACGTCCTTCCCGTCCAGGAAAATCCGGCCGGTTGTCGGCGCAATGGCGCCGGCGATGATGTTCAAGATAGTGCTCTTGCCGGAACCACTGGGCCCCAGCAGGCTCAGGAATTCGCCCTTCCGAACGTTCAAGTTGGTGCTGTGCAATGCCGGGGCCTCGCCGTACACCTTGCTCACGCCGTCAAAGACAATCATGTCTTCCCCGGCCAAAAGCGCTCGTTCCATGCCTTTGAATCCTTGATTCTGGTGGCCGGTAGCCAACACCTTGGCGTCAGCCATCCTCTTCAATGCGTGCGTCATGGTCGGACCGTCCTAGTGAGAAATGTCAGGCGTAGACGGTTGCAGCAAGACCGACACGCAACAGAAGCAGATGGAGAGCAGCGTCAGCAGCGCAGAAACCGCTGCGATAACAGGCGAGATGTCCCACTGAATACTGCTGTACATGCGCACCGGAAGCGTAGTCGTGTTTGGGCTGGTCAGGAACCAGGCAATCACCACTTCGTCGAAGGAGACGAGAAACGCGAACAGTGCGCCAGCGAACATCGACGGCCGCAGTTGGGGGAGGACAACCTTGATAAACACGGTCCGACGATTTGCCCCCATGATGGTCGAGGCAAATTCCAACGCGGGGTCAAGCTTTTTGACGCCGGCCATCACCGTCATCATCATGAACGGCGTAACGTACGCGACGTGACTGACGACAAGGCCAGCCGTCGTCCCGACCAAATGAAAGCGGGACAGATACAGGTACAACCCCAGTGAAATGACGATCACCGGCACGAGAATCGGGCTCATCAGAAGCATCATGACGAGCCGCTTGCCCGGAAACTCATATCGAACCAACCCATACGAAGCCGGGACCCCAATGAGCAACGAAACGACCATCGTGATGGAAGCCACCTTCAGGCTTTGCAGAATGGGGTCAATCCACGCAATCGCGGTAAAGAGCTGCTGGTAGAGCTCCAGCGTCCACACCCGAGGCGGAAAGGTCATTTCCCCAGACCCGCCGAAGGAGATCGGGATGACGATCAGGCTTGGGACAAGAATGAACGCGTATACGGCGAACGCAATCACATCGCGCAGCCTGCGATACGTCTTCTCTTGCGAATCCACGACGGAGAGACTAATTGTCGCGCTCATGCCGGCACCTCCGACTGGTTTCCAAACTTCTTCAGTTGACCGGCACCCACCCCTGCGAGGGTGACGATGCCGAGCAGAATCACGCCGATGGCGGACGCCATATTCCAGTCCATCGTTTCCCGGGTGTAGAAGTCAACGAGGTTGGACATCATGACGTCTTTCCGACCGCCAAGAAGCGCCGGGATAACGAAGAACCCCATCGACATGATGGTCGTACTCAACACCGCAGCTGCCACCCCGGGAAGACTGAGGGGAAGCGTAATCTGGAAAAAGATTCTGGGCGGCTTGGCCCCCATGATTTCCGAGGCCCGATAGAGTGACTGATCGATAGCCAGGAGGCTCGCGAGCACCGGAAGCACGATGAACGGGATGAGGTAGTTGGTCATGCCCACCATCACGCCGAACCGGTTGAACAGCATCGGCAACTGGACTTGCGTGTTGAATACGAAGGAGAGCAGCTGGTTGACCAGACCACCTCGCCCAAGAAGGACGGTAAACGCGTAGCTCTTCACCAGAATGCTGGTCCAGAATGGCACCAGGACCAGAACCATGTAGATGGCCCGCTTCTTTGCCGGCTGTTTGGCAAGATGCAGCGCAATGGGGTAGCCCAGCAACAGGCTCGAGAGTGAGGCAAAAATGCTGATTTCAAACGTCGACCAAAGCGTTCTGATAAACAGCTCGCTCGTGAACAGGCGTTTGTAGGCGCTCATCGTCAGGCCACCGTCGGCGCCCGCGACGCTCGTGTACACGACGTACGCGAGCGGAACAAACATCACCAGGAACAAAAAAACCGTTGCCGGACCGACATAGCGCCAGCCGTCGTTGCGCGCTTTCATAGTGCTTCCTTTCGCGAAAGGGGGGGCTGGCACCGGGCACAGGGTAGTGCCGCGTGACGATGCTCCCACGGGTCGCTTTGCTCAGCTAAGAACCCACTCTTTGAATCGAAGTGTCAACTCGTCATAGTGGTCAGCCCACCACGCGTCGTTGCTGATGAGGTTCATCTTGTTGTGCGGGTCGGAAAGCCACTTCCTGGCGTCCGGCTTCATCAACCCCATGGCCTTTCTGCTCGCCGGGGTGTTGCCGTGCAGGTCCATAAGGGCTGCCTGACGGTCCGGCCGCATCGCGAACTGCAGATACTTCATTGCGTTCTGCTTATTCGGGGCATTCTTCAGAACCACGAGATATTCCAGACCGATAATGTTCTGCTTGAACGAGAAGTTGATGGGCTTACCGGCTTCTTGCGCAGCTTTCGCGCGCGTCGCGTAGGTATAGCTGAAGTCGACCTGCCCGGTTTCCACCAGGGTTACGGTTTGCGGCGTCTGGTCGACCCACTTGCCGACATACGGTTTGATGCGATTCAGGGCGCGGAAGGCACGTTCGACGTCGAGGGGATACATCTTCTCGGGCGCAACGCCATCGGCAAGCAAGGCAATCTCGAGCGTTTCGCTGGCGCGATTTCGCAGCGTCCGCTGACCAGGAAATTTCTTGACGTCGAAGTACTCGGCGAATGTCTCCGGATGCTTTCCCGCGGGATGCTTCTTGTCATCCCAACAAATGCCCCCGGTAAATCCGTAGAAGGGAACGGCCTCCTTCGTCATGGGTGCGATGAGGTCGCCCTTGTCGAACAGCGCCGGGTCCAACGGCTCCCAATAGCCGTTCTTCGAACCCGTCATTGCCATGGGACCGACAGCATCGAACACATCCCACTCGACATTCTTGGTCATCACCTGCGCCTTGACCTTTGCCAGGTCAGGCGTGTCGACGAGCGTCACACGAACACCGAACTCCTTTTCGAATGGCTTCGTCAATGCCTCTTCGACAGCCGTGCGGTAATTTCCGCCCCAGCTCACGACGACGAGGTTGCCGGCCGCCATGGCTTTACGCGACGTAATGACCATCGGCGCGCCAATCGCGGCAGCAGTCAGCGCCGCCCCAGTAGCCTGAAGAAACTTTCGACGGCCCGAATTCGCGTTGTTATCGAATGACATCTTGACCACCTTCATAGGAATGGTTTGGGGGAATTACTCGCGTTCGAGAAGCGATGGGATGACCTTTGCGAGACGGTCACGCAACGGTGCGCTCGCCGGCAGCAATGGGGGCAGCACGTCTCCCATTCCCCAGCCCATGATGTCCATTGCCGCTTTCAACGGCGCGGGATTGGGCTCAGCAAAGATGGCGTCGATGAGAGGACGAAGCGATGCGTGCAGGGCCATGGATTCGGCGAGCTTGCCATCCATGGCGAGGCGCAGGACCCGTGCCCACTGTTTCGGAATGATGTTCGAACTGGAGATGACCGCGCCGACAGCCCCCATCGCGACATGCAGCGGAAGAACATCCTCCTCGCCCGTCAGAATGGCGAGCTTCGACTTCGCCAACTCGGCAACCCTCATTTGTTGGGCCAAATCCGGATTGCAGGCTTTGATGCCTACAACACGCGTCATGTCGGCCAACCGGTCGACAGTCTGGTATTGCAACGCAACGCCGGTGCGGTACGGAATCTCATAAAGGATGATGTCGGCGTCGACTGCATCCGAAAAACGCTTGAAGTACTCGATGATTCCATCCTGGGTAGGACGAAAGTAATACGGAGTGACGACCATCAGCGCCTTCGCGCCAGCGGCGACGAAAGCTTTCGCGTTATCAATGGCATCGCCAATGCCGGGCGACAGGATGCCCGGGATAACGTGCAACTTGCCCGCACCGGCTTCCAGCGCGCATTCGACAACCTCCAGACGCTGGCGAGCCGAAAGGGACGTGTATTCCCCGGTTCCGCCCAGCGGGACAACCCCTTCGGTACCCGCAGCGGCCAGCCGTTTGACGTGGGCGGCCAGCGGAGCGACTTCGACCTTCAAATCCTTATTGAGCGGCGTTGGGACCGCTGTCAAGATTCCCGAATACCTGTGCGGCGTTGTCATGTTTCTACGATTCCTCATGAAGTTTGGTCGCAATGCGATGGCATACCGCAATCGCCGCAAGCCGTGCACTTCCAACATAAGTCACCAAAAAAACGGCTCCCGCAACATTAGAGAAGCTGACGTTCTACATAAGCGATGATTATTCAAACACCGCGCTCAAGGGCTCGGTAACAAGAATTACATGCCTGCGCAAGCGCTCGAGTCAACAGCCCATTGCGCGCTTATATGTCAGCCTCTCCCGAAATAAGGGATTACCCGAACATAATTACGCGCCAAACTTCCAGTGGCGAACCGGCAGGTAGGTTTCCTTCACCACGCGCGGCGAGGTCCAACGCAGCAAGTTCATGAACGAGCCAGCTTTGTCGTTGGTACCGCTTGCGCGCATACCGCCAAACGGCTGTTGACCAATCATCGCGCCGGTGGGCTTGTCGTTCAGGTACAGGTTACCTGCGGCGTTGACCAGAACGTTTTCGGCTTCATGCAGAGCAAAGCGGTCCGTCGAGAACACCGAGCCGGTCAGGGCGTAAGGGCTAGTCGCATCAATCAGCGCCAGCGTTTCCGCCCAGGCGTTGTCTTCATACACGAACACCGACAGAACCGGGCCGAACAGTTCTTCCTGCATCAGCGTGTGTCGCGGGTCCGTCACCTGAACAACCGTCGGCTCGACAAAATAACCCGGGTCGGACCAAGTCTTGCCACCGAAGATGAGCCGCACGCCGCTGTCTTGCTTGGACGACTCGATGACACGGCTCAACTTCTGGTGGGAAGCCTCGCTGATGACGGCACCCATGAAGGTTTTCGGGTCTGCAACGTCACCAACCCGCAGCTCAGCCAAACGGTCGCGCAGTTGTTTGCTGACTTCGCCCCAAAGGCGCTTCGGGATGTAGGCGCGAGACGCGGCGCTACACTTCTGCCCTTGGTAGCCGAACGCACCGCGAATCAACGCAATCGACAAGGCATCAACGTCGGCCGACGGGTGAGCCACGACGAAGTCCTTTCCGCCCGTCTCGCCCACGAGGCGCGGAATGGAACGGTAGGCGCCTACGTTGGATGCAACGCGCTTCCAAAGCGACTGGAAAACGGCCGAAGAGCCGGTAAAGTGAATGCCCGAGAGGTCTGCCGACGAAAGTGCGATACGCGTTGTCAGTTCCGCTTCGCCCGGAACAAAGTTGATGACGCCCGCGGGCAGGCCGGCCTCTTCGAGTGCCTCAAAGCAGATGAAGTTGGCAAGCGCTGACTTCTCCGAGGGCTTCCACAGCACGGTGTTGCCCATGATGGCGGGCGCTGTCGTCAGGTTACCGCCGATGGCTGTGAAATTGAATGGAGACACTGCGTACACAAAACCCTCAAGCGGACGCCAGTCGGCCCGGTTAGCCGCAGTCGCGACCGACAGCGGTTGCTCAGCATGTATCTTCTGCGCGTTGTAGGCATTGAACCGGAAGAAGTCAATCAACTCGCACGCGCTGTCGGGCTCCGCTTCCTCGATGGTCTTGCTTTGACCCAGCATCGTTGCTGCATTGATTCTGACGCGGTGTCGCGTCGAGATGATTTCCGCAGCACGGTGCAGAACCGCTGCGCGGCTCGCAAGGCTCAGATTGGCCCAGTCGCGAGCGACCGAGCGGGCGCTTGCAATGGCTTCACGAACTTGCGTTTCGTTCGGGCGATGGATACGCGCGATGACGCGCTGATGGTCGTGCGGAGCGCGGACCTCCACGACGTCGTTGGAAAACAGTCGCTTACCGCCAATAACCGCCGGGATTTCAACGACGTCACGATGCTCAAGCGCCTGCTTCAGCTGCTTGGCGCCTTCGGTGCCTTCGCAGAAAAGCATCTCCGGCTCGTTCGCGGGGAACGGAAGTTGAGGACCTGAAATCACGCTGACTCCTTAATTCATCCAAGGGGACCAAACACCAAGCGATATCCGGTAATGAAGCTCGGGGTACCTACATTGCCAAAGCATTTTTTCCCACGGCTCCTGGACGCTCGACACCAGATTCCAGAATACGCGGTACACAAAACCCCGCTCATTACTTAACTTCCGCTTATGTTCAGAATCGGGCGCGGTTATGACGTGGTCGGCACTTCTCACCTCAAGAGGCTATGAGAGAAGCGCGGAAAGACGAGACAGTCGAATTCGACGGCATGCGTCGGCGACTCATTGATAAGAACAGGCCCTAGTCCGTGCCAAGCGAATAGACCTGCTCCGCGCGTAGCGCAAGTGCCTTTGCTATGTCCCTGGAGACCTGCTTTTCATAAGCCTGGCGAAGCAGATCATGCATCTCGTTCGGAAGATTGCCCAGTTCGCCCTCGCGCGAACTGAGATAGAAAGTCCGCGACAGTTGTTCATAGGGGCGTCCATGCCGCACAAATTCCGTCAAGGGGACCACCCGAATTTCAGGAACGAAATGCCGAGACTGCCAGATGCAAAGCGGCGTGGTGATAGCGAATCCAAGACCGGCGGCAACAAGACTCAACATCGGGTCGGTCGCATCAAATTCACACGTACGCTCGACATTATCCGTGTGCGCCATCAAATACGTGTCCACATGCTGCCCAATCACGGAGCGGGCGCTATAGCGGATAAAGCGAAGGTGGCGGCTCAGGTCCGTAAGCGAGGCGAATTTGTCGACGGCGAAATCCTTGGGCAGCACGACATAGTAGGGCTCGGAAAAAAGCTTTTGTCGGCGAATGCCTGATGAACCGCCCACACCCGTCGTGGTGACAGCCATATCCAGCTGCCGAGCGTCGAGCAACGCATCCAACGTTGGCGTGATGCCGGACCACAGGCGAATCTGTTGCGACGTTCCCGTTAGCGCCTTGATAATGATCGGGCCGACGGTCGCCGCAAAGGAATCGACACATCCAAGCCGAACAACGACCCGTTTGGCACGTGTCACATTGCGAACGCTCTCGACCATCTGGTCGGCACTTTGAAGAATTGCCGTCGCGTGCTCAAACAGGCGTTGGCCGGCAGCCGTCGGCCTTGCAGGGCGTGTCGACCGGTCCAACAGCACCGTGTCGAGCAGACCTTCGACGGCCTTGATGCGCTGCGACACCCCTGCCTGGGAGATTTTCAGTCGTTTGGCGGCGTCAGAAATCGACCCTGACTCCACTACGGCCACCCAGCTCTCGAGTAAGTCCCAGTCAGGATACCGCCCGGTCGCGTACTCTTTCATGGCTAGCGCATCACGGCAATATGATGAGCCAATGTAACATACGATAGGTGAGGCAACTTTCTCACCGGAATATCGGTCCACTGCCTCGCGACAGGAACGCACATGGAAATCAAGTGGGTAGAAGACTTCATTGCTCTCTCTCGCTATCAAAGCTTCTCTCGAGCAGCGGAATTTCGAAACGTGACTCAGTCCGGCTTCAGCCGACGCATTCAGGCGCTGGAGCAGTGGGTTGGGGCCGACCTGATTGACCGAAGCAGCTTCCCCCCGACGCTTACGCCTGCAGGGCGGCTGTTTCTTGAAGTGGCCGAAGACATTCTCGAGAAGCTCTTCGACACGCGAGCTATCATCCGCACCGAGCAGCGTATGGCCGGAAAAGGCTTGCAGATTGCCGCTGGCCACACCATCGCGCTCAGCTTTTTGCCCGTATGGTTGAAGACGCTATCGGCGCATGTCGGGGAGGTGCGCGCGCGCGTAATACCAACGAACGTTCACGATTCGATCCTGATGCTTGTGAACGGAAACTGTGAACTGATGTTTGCCTATCACCACCCGGAGCTTCCCCTGCATCTGGATCCGGCGCGATACCAACATCTGACGGTGGGTGTAGATACGCTCATGCCGGTCTGCAGGCCGAACGAGCGCTCGTCGCCCGCCTTCCGGCTGCCGGGAACTGCAAATCGCCCGCTCCCGCTAATTTCCTATACGGAAACCAGCTATTTCGGCCGGTGCCTTGCTTTGCTTCTCTCGCGTGCTGATACGCCTCCGGCCTTGCAACTTCACTACGAATCGGATATGGCCGAAGTACTGAAGAAGCTTGTCATGGAAGGGGAAGGACTCGCATGGCTCCCCAAGAGCTCCGTCCTTGACGAACTCGAGTCTGGCGAATTGGTGGCGGCAGGCAGACCCGAGTGGCATTTCGATGTCGAGCTCCGCGTCTACCGTGACGCTTCCAATCGAAGTGAGTTTCTGGAGGCGCTCTGGGGGCACATTCGCGAGGTTTCGGAACCTGCCAGGTAGGGGTTTCTACGCGTTATGCTAATTTCGCATACACGCATGCAGTGTTTGCATCATCGCTTTATTTACCTTCCTTATGATTCGGTCCAGTACGAAAGCCTGCTGATTCAGCAGCGTTTTTTCCATTCAGGTGCACGGTGGCACAGGCTCGCCACCGCCCACCGCTCTTGGACTGATTCAAATGAAGAATCGCCTGACTCTCTACATCTTTGTGGGCATGTTGCTCGGCGTTGCGGTCGGCTACATCTGCCATCTCTCGGCCGCTGACGCCGCTGAAGCGAAGGTCATCGCCGGCTATTTCTCCATCATCACGGACATCTTTCTTCGTCTCGTGAAGATGATTATTGCGCCGCTGGTCTTCGCGACGTTGGTCTCCGGGCTTGCCGGCATGGAGGGAACCAGCGACGTGCGCCGGATTGGCTTCAGGTCGGTAGGTTGGTTCTTGTGTGCGTCTCTTATTTCCCTGGCGATTGGACTCGTTCTGGCAAACGTGTTTCAACCCGGTGCGGGGCTACATCTGGTGCAGACAAGCGCCGATGTGAACACTGGCTTGAATACCGCAGGGCTGAACTTCAAGGACTTCATCACGCACGCGTTCCCGACAAGCATCGTCGATGCGATGGCGCGCAACGACATCCTGCAAATCCTCGTGTTTTCGGTCTTGTTCGGCGTCGTGCTGAGCGTCATCAAAGGTGATTCCCGAGTGGCGCCGCTTATTGCCGGCGTGGAAGGCCTTGTCCCCGCAATGTTGAAGTTGACCGACTACGTGATGCGACTTGCGCCGATAGGTGTCTTCGGTGCACTGGCGTCCGCGATTACCGTGCACGGGTTGGATGTGCTGACGACTTACGGCAAGCTCATTGGCAGCTTCTATGTTGGCTTGGCCGCGCTCTGGGGCCTTCTCATCGTCGTTGGACAGTATTTTCTCGGCAACCGGATTTGGGCGCTGCTGAGGGCTATTCGAGAGCCCGCAATGCTCGCGTTTTCAACCGCAAGCAGTGAAGCGGCTTACCCCCGACTCACGGAAAAGTTGGAAGAGTTCGGCGTCAACAAGAAGGTGGTTGGCTTCACCTTGCCGCTGGGCTATGCATTTAACCTCGACGGTTCGATGATGTATCAGGCATTCGCTGCCATTTTTATCGCGCAGGCCTTCGGCATCGATATGCCGTTGAGCGCCCAAATCATGATGTTGCTGGTTCTCATGATCAGCAGCAAGGGGATGGCAGGCGTTGCTCGTGGTTCCGTTGTTGTCGTGGCCGCAGTGGCGCCAATGTTTCATCTGCCCCCCTCCGGCGTGGTGCTTATCCTTGCCATCGACCAAGTTCTTGACATGGGACGAACGGCGACTAATGTGATTGGTAACAGCATTGCGACCGCCGTGATTGCAAAATGGGAAGCGAAGCGGTTCGCCAAGCAAGCGAATCCCGAATGCGATAACGATTTCGTTCAACTCCAAGGCGACACGAAATGATGAATGTGAAGGACGCGAGCAAGCGAAGGTTCGGGGTGGTCGGTGGGCTTGGTCCGTTGGCAAGCGCAGATGTGTTTTTCAAGCTCGTGAAGTCAACCCCGGCCGCGAGTGATGAAGAACACTTCGACGTCGTATTCGAACAGCACCCGTTCCAAAGCCCCGGCACGGGAGGCGAGGCAACGACTCAGCGGAAACTGTACATCTTCGACATGATGCGCAGCTTCGAGAAACGAGGCGTTAGCACCGTACTGCTCCCCTGCTTCCTGAGTCATACGTTTATCGATGAGCTGAAAGCAAACTCGTCCCTACAGATTGTCGACATTGTCGAGGCCGTCCGCAGTCATGTTCGACGCAGGTTTCCCGCCGTCCGTCGCATCGGTGTGCTCGCGTCTGAATACACGCGTCATAAAGGTCTATTCGAAAAGTACTTCACATCGCCTGAATTCGAAGTTGTGCACGTGCGTCCACGCGAAGGCCTCGACCTCGTCACCGAGGCTGTCTATGGGACTGATGGAATCAAGAGCGGCAACTTGTGTGGTCGGCCGGTTGCGCTTTTGCGTAACGCTTGCGAGGACCTGATCGCTCAAGGCGTCAACATTATTGTGCCCGGCCTGACCGAAATCGCCCTCGTTGCCGCAGAAATTGGACCTCTGCCCGTGCCGTTGGTCGATTCGAACCTGGTCTATGCACAGTACGCCGTCTCAGGCCAGTATGCCTCGCCCGAAACGCTATTCAAGGTCGGTGTCGTGGGTGGCGTGGGGCCTGCTGCAACCGTCGACTTCATTCACAAGATTGTGCGCAACACGCACGCCGAACGAGACCAGGACCACATCAAGCTGATGGTCGAGCAGAACCCCCAGATTCCAGACCGCACGGGGAACTTGATTGGCGATGGACCTGACCCGACCATTTCCCTTTACGCGACGTGCAAGAAGCTGGAGTCGGGAGACGCCGATATCATCGCCATCCCCTGCAACACGGCCCATGCATTCGTCGAACGCATTCAGCCATATCTCAGCATTCCCATCGTGAACATGCTGACGGTGACTGTTCGCTATCTTCGAGAGAGTTTTCCTTCGCTGCGCTCGGTGGGGCTGCTCGCGACATCGGGCACAGTTGAAAGCGGCGTCTACGAAAAGGAGCTAGCCGCTCAAGGGTTACGGCAAGTTGTCCCCGGCCCCGCATTGCAAGCCCGCGTCATGGATGCAATTTATGGGAAGGAGGGCGTCAAAGCTGGCTTCACGACCGGCCAATGCCAAACCGACATCGCGGCGGCGATTGAAGGACTCATCTCCCAAGGCGTGGAAGTCATCATCCTTGGGTGCACAGAGCTACCGCTCCTGCTCCCGGAACAGCGCTTTTCTGGCAAGAACGGCACATCAGTTCGCCTGATTGACCCCACAGATGTCCTCGCTCGTCAGTGCGTCGCCTACGCGACTGCAGCGGCGGATTTGCAACGCAGCTAAACGACCCACTCACCCCCTCAGTCACTCGACACCGTAATCGACGGGGTCGATTGGCAGAACTCGCCTCAACGCTTCAGAGCTACTGACCACCTATGACTTCAACCCACCAACGTATCGAGCATGACCTTCTGGGTGACCTGGCTGTCCCCGCGTCTGCCTACTACGGCGTCCACACGCTGCGTGCGCTCGATAATTTCCCCATCACAGGCATCGCCATCTCCGCCTACCCCAACCTCATCAACGCATTGGCGAGCGTCAAAGAGGCGGCGGCAATGGCCAACCATGAGCTGGGCCTTCTGAGCGCGCAAAAGATGTCGGCCATCGTCCACGCGTGCCGGCAGGTACGGCAAGGCGTCGCACATGAGCACTTCGTGGTGGATGTCATCCAGGGCGGCGCGGGAACGTCCACCAATATGAACGCCAACGAGGTTATTGCGAACGTTGCGCTCGAGCACCTCGGCCACCAGCGCGGCGAATACGCGGTGCTCCACCCCAACGAGGACGTCAACCTTGGACAAAGCACCAACGATGTCTACCCGACGGCGCTGAAAATCGCGACGTATGCGGGAATCATGCAGCTGTTGGAGGCGATGGCCATTCTCCGAGCGTCGTTCGAAAGAAAGGCGGAGGAATTCAAGGACGATTTGAAGATGGGGCGAACGCAGCTTCAAGACGCGGTCCCGATGACCTTGGGGCAGGAGTTCAGCACGTTCGCGGTCATGCTGGGTGAAGACGAGGAGCGTTTGCGTGAAGCGGCAAAATTGATTTGCGAGATTAATTTGGGTGCGACGGCCATCGGAACTGGCATCAACACGGACCCCCAGTACGCCCGACTTGTATGTCGACATCTGAGCAACATAACGAGCATCCCGCTTACGACGTCGCCAAATCTGGTGGAGGCAACGCAGGATGTCGGGTCGTTCGTGCAATTGTCCGGCGTTCTCAAGCGTGTCGCGGTCAAGCTCTCCAAGACATGCAACGACCTCCGGCTCCTCTCCAGCGGCCCGCGCGCCGGGCTCGGCGAAATCAACTTGCCCCCTGTCCAGGCAGGTTCAAGCATCATGCCCGGCAAGGTCAACCCCGTCATTCCTGAGGTGGTCAACCAAATTGCCTTTGAGGTATTGGGTAACGACGTGACCGTCAGCTTTGCAGCGGAGGCCGGTCAACTCCAACTCAATGCGTTCGAGCCCATCATCGCGCACAGCCTGTTCAAGAGCGTTGCACACCTTCGTGCAGGATGCCTGACGCTCGCATCGAAATGCGTAGATGGGATTACCGCAAATCGGGACCGCCTGCGTTCCATTATCGAAAACTCGATTGGTATCGTCACTGCGCTGAACCCGTACATCGGCTACACACATGCGACGGCTGTTGCCCAAGAGGCCCTTGCGTCTGGCCGCAGCGTGGCGGAAATTGTTCTCGAGAATGGGCTTTTGAGCCAGGCCCAGCTTGACGAGATTCTGCAGCCGGCCATGCTGACTCAACCCAGAAAGATTGCTGCCGCGACTTGACTGCGCTTTGACCGGGCCGCTCACGAAGTTGTCCCGGTCTTTCAACCGCAGGTTCGTCGATGTCGCGCTTACCCGGCTTTCACCGGCTGCGTCGCTACTTGACGGCCGACGGTCGTGCCCCGCGTGTTGCCCGGCTTTCCTTGGCGCTGCAACCGAATTGTGTGTGGTACCAGCGCGAGAATGCGCTTGGCGCGGAAAAGCCAAGCAGGGTTGCCACCTCAGTCAACGGTCGATCGCTCTCGATGACATGACGCGCGGCGAGTTCCTTGCGGATGTCGTTCATGATCGACGAGAAACTCTGCCCCTGTTCCGCCAAACGGCGCTGGACCGTGCGGCACACCACGCCCAAGTGCTCGGCCACCTGCTCGATGCCGCAACGCCCACCAGGTAACAGCAGCACAATCGAGCGCCGCACGTCCTCAAGCATGGTCGCCTGCTGCGACATGACTGATGCGTCGAGCAATTGCTGCGCGTACCGCACCATGGCCGGATCGGCCGACGGGTTGCGTGCATCGAGATCGGCTTTCGCGCAAATGATGCAGTTGAAGTCGTAGTCGAACTCGACGCAATGACCGAAAAATCGTTGGTGGATACTGACGTCGCGCGGCGCCGGATGTTCGAAACATACGCGCCGCGGCTGCCAGTCTGCCTTGAGGAGCTGGCGTATCAACCGCACCATCACCCCTAGCGCCAACTCAACCCTTTGACGCGTCGGCTGATGCGCATTGCCGGCAATGACCACCTCACGAATGATGACAACGTCACCGCACTCCTCGATGGCCAGAGACAGCGCACCGTTGAGCAACGTCTGGTAGCGCATCAGCACGTCAAGCGAGCCGCGCAGCGTCGCCTGATCGCGGATCAGCAATCCTACGGCCCCCAGATTGGACAAGAGGCGAGACTCTGCCATGCACAGCCCGAAACTCTCGTTGCCCGACAGGGTTGCAGACGCCTGAAGCAGTTGTCCGACGCGCTCGACCGGAATCATGAGGTCCGGCTCGCGCAATACGCCCGGACTTAACCCCGCATCCAACAACATTCGCACCGGGTCCAATCCGGCGGCACGAGCGACCTCACTGTAGTTGGTTAGGCTCGCAGCGCGGACAAGTGACGACATCGGGAAGGTGAATAGAAGACTGGCACCAAATGATAAATCCGTGTCACGTATTGTCAAGCGGGGGAAACCCGTCTCCCCCCCACACTGCGCATCGCGAGCGCCTCGCGCTCACAAGCGCCAGAGAGAATGTCCTAGCTGACCACGCTAGCGCCTCAAATGAGTTCGTTGACGAAATCCAAAGCGCGCGGCCATTCACCAAACCCTGAGGCGGGGTTCAGATGACCGACAGCGCCGACGTCGACCAGGCGGCTGCCCCAAGCACTCGCCAGTTCCGCGACCTTTTCGAATCGCGCAAGCGGATCATTGGTGCTGGCCGCCACGATGCTCGGGAACGGTAGCCGCGTTCGCGGCGCAGGCAACCAACCGTGTTCACGCAAGACATCGATCGTCGGATAGCCTTGCGGCAGCGGCGATTCGAAATCCGGCGGCGCCGCGAGCAGCGCGCCCTGGATTTCGCGCTTGTGATGCTGCGCCCAATGCACAGTGATCATCACCCCGGCACTGTGCGCCACAAGCACCACGGGACCGGCGATGCCGGCGAGTGCCTGATCGAGCGCCTCGACTCTGGCCACGCAACTGAGCTTGTCATGTTCCAGCGGCGGAATCACGCGCGTGTTGGGCAGTTTGCGTGCGAGAATCGTTTGCCAGTGATCCTCAACGTGGTCCCGCAGGCCGGGAACGATCAATAGGGTGTGGGTCGAAGAAGATGTCATTGGCTAACGGGGCTTGAAAATATCAATCGGGCAACCTTTTGCCGGCCACACGAGCCAGGTGGCTCGTGTGGCCCGAACAGTGGCGCAACACTCACATCACGAAAATGGACGAGCCCGTGGTTTTTCGAGCCTCAAGGTCCCGATGTGCCTGCACCGCGTCCTGCAATTCATACCGCTGATTGATCTCGATGCTGATCCGGCCTGCCGCCACATGGCCGAACAACTCATCGACCAGCTCCGCCTTTTCAGCCGGATCGGCGATATAGTCAGCCAGACCCGGGCGGGTCAGGTACAGCGAGCCCTTGCGCGCCAGAATTTGCGGATCGAACGGCGGGATCGTGCCGGAGGCAGTGCCGACGCAAACCATCAGGCCACGGCGCTTGAGGGAGTCCAGCGAGGACATGAAGGTGTCCTTGCCCACGCTGTCAAAGACGACAGACACGCCCACACCGTCGGTCAGCTCACGCACACGCTTGGCCACGTCCTCATGACTGTAGTTGATCGTATGAGCGCAGCCGTGGGCACGTGCGATTTCGGCCTTGGCATCGGTCGACACCGTGCCAATCACCGTCAGTCCCAGCAATTTGGCCCACTGCGAAACGATCAGCCCCACACCGCCTGCTGCGGCATGAAGCAGCACGGCGTCGCCCGCCTTGAACGGGTAGATTCGGCGCACCAGGTAGGCGGCGGACAAACCACGCATGGTCATGGCCGCAGCGGTCTCACAGCCGATGGCCTCCGGCAGCTTGATCAGCAGCGCGGCAGAAATCAGCCGCTCAGTGCTGTAGGCGCCCAGCGTGTTGGTGAAGCCCGTGTAGGTCACGCGGTCGCCGATCGCCAGATCGGTCACACCGGCACCGACGGCTTCGATCACGCCGGATGCCTCGTTGCCAAGGCCGCTCGGGAGCGGAACCTTGTAGGTACCCCCGCGGAAATAGGTATCGGCAAAGTTCAGCCCCACTGCCACGTGGCGCACGCGCACCTCTCCCGGCCTGGGTTCTCCAACGTCGACGTCTTCAAAACGAAGGACCTCGGGGCCGCCGGGTTCGTAGAATTTAACGACTTTCGCCATGTTGTCTCCTGTTACGTATCAACTTTCGCAGTTCGCCAGCGACTCGCTAGCCTTTGTGTTCCCTTGACCTTGCACGTCTTGAGCTTGACGTTTCACGACATGGCCACGATCGCTCGGCGCGGTGTCATGGTGGCTCGGGATCACTATGCCCGCCATGCATCCATAGCAAAGCGCTTCGTGAGTCAAAGGCCAGCGTTGCGCGGTTGGAGCAAACGCTGAAGCAACCCGCGCCGCTATCCGTCGAGCGGCATGCGTCGTCGTCACCCATGTCTTTGCAATCGGCAGTGTCGACAGCATTGGATTCCCTCCGTTCATTGACGCTACGTCGGCCCGCAGCGCGCGAGGCCATCGTGATCCTGAGTGTAGCCCCATATTAAATTAATGTCGACAACAATCGAAATGCGGGATTTCCCTGTTGGCCATGCCAGCTCGACTCAGTATAAGTATTAATGTCGACATAAAATGTTTTGGAGCATGATGAAACTTGTCATCGCGTTTGGGGGGCAACGAACGGCCGCCGCCCGCAGCGCTTGATGTAGCGGATTACCAGCACGCACCAGGTGTTTTACCTATAGGCATTGACTCAGGAGAAGCGGGGACAACATGAAAAAAACGCGACTTGCGTTGTTACTGGCAGCCACCCTCGTGTCTGCGCCGGCATTTGCGCAGAGCAACGTCACCTTGTATGGCATCGTGGATACCGGCATCGAGTTCATCACTCACGCCACGCCGACTGGCGGATCCGTTGCTCGGATGCCCGTTATCGGGGGCGGAGATGTGCCGTCGCGATGGGGGTTCAAAGGCACAGAAGACCTGGGCGGAGGTCTGCAGGCCATCTTTACGCTGGAAAGCGGCTTTTCCGCTTCGAACGGGACGTTGCTGCAATCCAATCGACTATTTGGCCGACAGGCCTACGTCGGTTTGCGCAGCAATTCATGGGGAAAAATCACATTCGGCCGCCAGTACAGCATGATGACGTGGGGGATGATCCAGGCAAACATTATGGGCGCAACGGGGATGGGCGGCGTGGGGTCGCTCGACGGTGCCCTGCTGTCGGATCGTTTCGACAACGCCGTGGCCTATATGGGGACGTTCTCAGGGCTAACCGTGGGGGCGACTTATTCGTTTGGGCGGGATACCGCGGCTGCCGGGAACTGCGCCGGCCAGAATGGAAACGACTCCATCGCCTGCCGGGGGCTGTCCGCGATGCTCAAGTATGACTCGAACCATTGGGGTGTTGCCACGACGTACGAAGAGTTGCGAGGCGGTGCTGGCGCTACGCCGATCGCGGTTGTCCCGGGCGCGCCGGGCGTAGCGTTTGCGCATTCCGGAGACACCGACCGCCGTTACCAACTCAATGGCTACTTTAATGTGGGGCCGGTGCTCGTCGGCGCAGGCTGGATTCATCGGGTCCTTCGCGGCGACATCCAATCGGCCAGAACGGATATCGAATATGTCGGCGCATCCCTGCTGCGCGGCGTGTGGCAGTTTGATGCTCAAGTTTCGCATATCGGCAACAGCGCAGGCGCCGCAAACGGCATATTGAGTGTCCTCAGAGCAAACTACTACCTTAGCAAGCGCACGGCGGTGTATGGCGTGGTCGGGTACATGAAGAACAGCGGCAAGAACGCAACATATTCTGTTTCCGCAGGTACCGCAGTTCCCGCGTCTCCTTCGCCCGGGTTGAATCAGGTCGGCCTCGAGATCGGTATTCGCCACACGTTCTGATCTTCGATTCGCTTCGGCTCGTCCACCGTGCGTACCGGTGCAGTGGATGGGCTTACGCCAGTCTGCAGTTCAATGAATGAGGAACCTGAAATGAAGGTCATCTCACATCTCGATAAGGTGCACCGCATGGCTGCGCTCCGAGCGCGTCTCGACCCGTTAGCCGACTTCGAATTGTGGTTCTGGACCACGTTGACCGCCAGCACCAATGTGTACAACGTAGCGCTTCATCTGATGGGCATCACGCGCGACGATCCGGTGTTTTCGACCATTCCCGGCGTGCACGTCGTGCAGCAACCCGACGGCAGCTACGCGCGCGAGTTGCGCGGGCTCGGCGATGTCAGTCATGTGGGTTGGCCAAAAATCGAGGGGGACGTGCCTGAGGCCATTCGGCAAATCGAGCATTGGGTGCAGACCATCGAACATCACCGGGATCCATGCATTCGCGGGGATCGCATTCCCACACAGGCCACTGTTGACGAATGTGAGCAAGCGTTTGCACAAGTCATGCGCAGATTCGAGTGGGCATTGAAGGGGACGGAATATGAAGTCTGAAAATCATCAGCGCAAAGCAGAGCGCATAGAGAAGTCGCTGAGCCGCCTCGGCGACGAAGACTGGGAAATGAAAATTGAGGCCGCCATGCTGGCCGGTACGCACTGGGCGAACTACGCGCTGCATCGCCGCGGCGTCACGCCGGACAGTGAAGACATCGTCCACAATTCGATGCTGGTCGTGAACATGCTGCGCAAGTACTCCCTTGCCGAAGGCGAGCTGTTGAGTGCGCTGACCGAAATCGAGGAACTTCGCCCTCTCTACGTTCGGGGAGACGTGCCGGACGGCGCTCGCGCCGCAACACGAGCACTGGAACTGCTTCACTCGATCCGTGCGCTTGCCAGGCGCGCTTTGTGACCCCGACCGCCATCGTATTTAGCTATCGCTCAAGGCCGAAGGCCACTCAATTAATGTCGACATAAATAAATTAACATGCTATTTTGTTAACACTGATGAAGGGCAACAATAATTCACGGTTTCGTCAGGCTGCGATGCTTGTCGGTGTTCGGACAGCGGGCGGGGTGAATTGATGAAATGCCTGCCAGAGACAAGGAGATTTCATTCATGATGAAAGTAGAGAGACTGACCGCTTGCATTGGTGCCGAGGTGTCCGGCGTGAGCTTGGGAGATGCATCTCGCGATGCGTCGTTGTTCGCGGAACTCAAGGCGCTGCTGCTTAAACACCGCGTCCTCTTTTTCCGGGATCAGGATATTTCGCGTGCAGAGCATGTCGCCTTCGCGCGCAGGTTCGGGACGTTGGAAGACCATCCGGTAGCCGGAAGCGATCCGGATCACCCGGGCCTCGTGCAGGTCTATCGATCGGAAATCAAGAACCCCTACGAAAACAACTACCACTCCGACGGGCTCTGGCGCCCTAACCCATCGATGGGTGCCGTGCTGCGCTGCATCGAGTGTCCGGAGGTGGGCGGGGACACGATCTGGGTCAATATGGTCGAGGCATACAAGCAGCTCCCTGAAGACATCAAGCGGCGCATCAATGACCTGAGGGCGAAAAGCAGCATTGAGCACTCGTTCGGTGCGGCAATGGATCCGGAAGAGCGAGCAAAGCTGGCGGCGCAGAATCCCGAGGTGGAGCACCCTGTCGTCCGAACGCACCCGGAGACTGGCGAAAAAACGCTCTACGTCTCCAGCTTTACAACGCATTTCGCGAACTACCACACCACTGACAATGTGCGTTACGGTTTGGACAAGACGCCCGGCGCGAGCCTTTTGCTGAATTATTTGCAGAGCCAGGCGTCGATCCCTGAGTACCAGGTTCGGTTCCGGTGGAAACCGAACAGTGTTGCCGTCTGGGATAACCGGTCAACGCAGCATTACGCGGTGATGGACTATTGGCCGGCGCCGCGCAAGATGGAGCGAGCCGGGATCGAAGGTGACAAGCCCTATTGACAGTTTGCTTGTCCTCGCCCGATTTTCCCGGGGAGGTGGGATGTTCGGGCGCCTGCGACCGCAGGTGAATCGCAGCGGGGTTCGTGGAGGAGGTTCGGCAGCGGCCGGGTTCAGCCCGAACGCGCCGTTTCCGTGTTTTTGTCGACACTCAACATCGGCGACTATAATGTCAGCGGGTTAAATTCGACGAAAATTGATTCCGCTAAAGCCATGGCCCGAAATAAAACGCAAAATCTTCCTGATCTTTCCGCACTACTTACCCCCAAGAATTCGTTGATGTTGGCGGTCGAGCGAGCGGTACTGCGCGGGCAGGACTGGGCGTCTGCCTCGGCGCCGATTGCCGAGCAAATTGCTGCCCGGTTGGCCGGTGTCATTACGCTCGATCTGGTGAAATCGGGGCAACGCCTGCTGGAGACGGATATCAGCGAGGTACTGCACGTCAGCCGTTCTCCGGTGCGCGAAGCGATGCGCATACTGGAGCGGGACCGTCTGGTCGAATTTCAGTCCAGACGCGGGGCGATCGTGACCTCGCCCGACGAGCATGAGCTTCGCGACATATTTCACGTGCGAAGCGTCCTTTACGTCACAATGTTGGAACAGGTGGCGCGCGAAAATCCGGCCGAGCTCGAGGCGTTGCTGACGGCGCACCTGCCCAAGCTGGTCAAGGCGGCCGACGAGTCTGCCGATGCCTATGCCGTGGAAAGCTTCCTCCTGAATTTCGCCACGGTCGGTCTGTGCAGCAATCGGCTTCTGGTCGATCTCCTGCACTCGATCTCGTTGCGGACGCTGCGCTATGTCCGGCTGGGTTTTGTCGCCGAGCCCCGAGCGATTCGAACATCGTTACGGGACTGGCGGGCGCTGCAGAAGGCCGCGATCCAGCGGGACAATAAACGCCTGCTTTCTCTTGCAATCTCGCGCCTGGACGAAGCCAGGGACACTGCCATTCGCGCCATTGCCGAAAAACCGGCACCCGGCCGGCGTTCACGTGCCAACAAGGCGACGAAATCCGAAGCTGAGAACATCGCTGCAAAGTAACCGCACTCCGTGCGCTTGGGATCGTTCAATCCCAATTGCGCGCGGCAAGCCTATTTTCGCCGCCGGGTACGCTCCCCCCAGATCAGACATCGCAAATCGATACCTCATTCCCGGCGACCTGTGCGCAGCGCATGGAGCAAAACGGGAGGCCGTACGTCGTCTTCCAGGTTGACGGGCGTACTCGCCTGACAGGGTCTCATCGGACAGGGCGCGGTGTTGTCACGAAGCGTCAAGTTCGAGACATCCAATGTAAAGCGGGAAGTGGGGCCAGGCCAGATGATTCAATCGTGGTCCCGGACACTTGATCAACCAAATGCTGGATCGCCTGCGCGCTTCGGTACCGAAGATGGTGCTGCAAATGGGTGCTAAAGCTTTCTCATCGGTTCGACATTCTCACTATTCACGTTTCAACTTGGAGATCCATCAATCATGAACTTCCTTGACGGCCACCTGTATCCCGAGAACCAGCAGCCCCTGATCATCACAGCCGCTCCCTATGCGCCGGGCTGGATTCCCTCAGACTTCCCGGAAGATATCCCTATCACGATGGAGGAGCAGATCCAGAAGGCGGTGGATTGCTACGAAGCCGGTGCCACCGTGCTGCATCTGCATGTGCGCGAACTCGATGGTAGGGGCAGCAAGCGCCTGTCCATGTTCAATGAGCTGATCGCCGGCGTGCGCGCCCGCGTGCCGGAAATGATCATCCAGGTGGGAGGCTCAATCAGCTTCGCGCCCGAATCAGATGGCCAAGCCGCAAAGTGGCTTAGCGACGATACGCGGCATATGCTGGCCGAACTCGATCCGAAGCCCGACCAAGTGACGGTGACCGTCAACACGACGCAGATGAATGTGACGGAGCATGCGGGCGAGGATGACTTCAGGGGCGTTTCGCGAGGATTTCCGCAACTCTATAACACCTACAAGGACATGATTGTGCCCTCGAATCCCAGCTGGGTCGAGGAGCACATCCGACGCCTGACGGCCGCCGGGATTCAAAGCGAGTTTCAGTGCTACAACATCAACAGCTTTGAGACGATCGAGCGGATGATTCGCCGCGGCGTCTACAAGGGGCCGCTGGTGATGAACTGGGTGGCGATCAGCGGCGGCATGGATCAAGCGAACATCTACAACCTGGCCAACTTCCTGCGTGCTGCGCCGGATGGCGCGGTGGTCACGGTGGAGAGCTCGGTGCTCAACGTGCTGCCCGTAAACATGATTGGCATCGCTTTGGGCCTGCATGTGCGGTGCGGCATCGAGGATGTCCTCTGGAACCAGACCCGCACGGGCAAGATGAGCTCCGTCGAGCAGATCAAGCAATTGGTGCGCATTTCCGGCGAATTTGGTCGCCCCATTGCGACAGCGCAACAGGCACGAGAGATCATGCAGATTGGGGTCTTCTACGAAACGGCGGACGAGACGCTCCAGAAAAACGGCTTTGCGCCCAATCGTAAGGGCGCCAACCAGGGATTCCTGCGCAAGCCGGACTAAAGCTTCCGGGGGAGCGCGACATCATAGGCTGCGTGAAGCGTCCGGCGTTTTTCGGCGGCGGACGCAAGCTGAAGTTGGGCTTCCCCTTCCCCCCCACACACGTACACACATCGACTGAACTCCTGGCATTTATCAATGCAGGAGCCCGTCATGCGGACAATACCTGTCGGCGATCGTTTTATTCTGCTATCGACATAAAAATTCCCGGCTTCGCCTCGGGTTTACGCCAACGTAAAACGCTCCGTCGCCACGTTTAGCCAGGACTTTTTAGAAGACATATTAATTAATGTCGTCAAAAATAAATGTGGGTGCTATTCTGAATTTTGATGACGCGCAGGAAGAACCATTGCCGGTCATGGCGAGAATGCCTTGCTTTACTTGGGCCAGAGACACCAGGCGGCAGGATTCAATATGATTTTTGAGAATCATTGGAGGAGACGGAAGTGAACGTATACACGAATAGCGCAATGCCGGCCGAGTCGGCTTCAGCGCCTGGTGGTGCCCGCGCCTACGCTTGGGTGGTCTTCGCATTGATGTTTTGTCTCCTGTTGTCCGACTACATGTCGCGCCAGGCGATCAATGCCTTGTTTCCGATTTTGAAAGTGGAGTGGCAACTCAACGACACGCACCTCGGCTCGATTAGCGGTGTGGTGCCGTTGACGGTCGGTTTGCTAACCCTCCCGTTTTCCATCGTCGCGGACCGCTGGGGGCGTGTCAAAAGCATTGCACTGATGGTTGCCCTGTGGAGTTTTGCCACGCTCGGGTGCGCCGTCGCCGCCAACTACAACGAAATGTTCATCGCGCGTTTGTTGGTTGGCGTCGGTGAGGCTGCCTACGGAAGTGTTGGATTCGCGATGCTTGTGGGCATTTTTCCAAAACACCTGCGCTCGACCATTGCCGGCGGCTTTACGTCTGCCGCCGCCTTTGGGTCTGTGCTCGGTGTTTCGCTGTCCGGCCTCGTCGCGACGCACTATAGCTGGCGCTGGTCGCTGGGTCTGATGGCGATCATTGGCTTCGTATTGACGATCATTTACTACTTCGTCGTCACCGAGAAAAGGCTCGCGAATGCGCGGCCGGCCGATGCGCGCGGAACCCCGACGCAGGAGCGTGTGAAACTGACGCCCCGTGTGCTGCTCTCGGGCCTGTTTCCGTCGTGGTCTGTTTTTTGCGCCTACCTTGGCTCTGCCTCCCAGATCTTCGTTCAAGGGACGCTTTTCGTGTGGCTGCCCAGCTATCTGAATCGTTATTGGGGCATGCCTGTCGGCAAGGCCGCCCTGGTGGCCGCCGGCCTTGTCCTTGTCAGCGGAACGGGCCAACTCCTGTGCGGCGTATTGACCGATCGGCTCAGCGGAGCCTCGTCGCTCAAGCGATGGAACGTGGCCATTGGTTATTGCCTTCTTCTGGCTGTGCTACTGGCGGCGGCGTTCCGCTTGCCGCCAGGCAATCTCCAACTTGCGCTCCTCATTCCCGCAGTGTTCTTCCTTGCCAGTTCGTTCGGCACATGTGGCGCGATCATTGCAGAGGCCACGCCGTCAACCATCCATGGCTCGGCATTTGCCACGTTGACGCTGTTCAACAATATCCTGGGCCTCGCAGCCGGCCCCTTTGTCACCGGTGTGGTAGCAGACGCGTTTGGCCTTCAAGTCGCCTTGCGCTTGCTCCCGCTTGCGGCAGTGCTGCCTCTCTCGGTGTACATCATTGGCCGGTGGCGTCACGTGGCGGAGGCTCGGCGCCGCGGCGGAGTGTGATGCCAGTGTGGCAACCCTCATCGTCCTGACGTTGAGTGGTGCCCGTATTTCAAGTCGCCCGCTTCGGCACGATCCGCGAAGCGGGCGAATTTCTTGTGACTTTCAACGGTCACGATCATCTTCACGTTCGACGGTGTTTCCCGCCGTTCGCTTACGCTGTCGCCAAACCGCATGCCTGTTCTGTCGCGTGTGTGCGGGTCGGTGCAAGATCGAATCGCTGGTTGAACTGTTCAACGAGATAGGCACCGATCGGCAATGCGGAGGTGGCCGCCGGGGAAGGTGCGTTACAGACGTGCAAGCTCCGCTTGGACGAGCGGATCAGGAAGTCGTGCACCATGCTGCCGTCCGCCATCACGGCCTGCGCGCGTACGCCGGACGGGTACGGCTCGAGGTCGGACAGCTCGAGTTCCGGACAGTATCTGCGGCACAGTTCGAGATAACCCCGTTTCCACAGCGAGTTGCGCATCTCGGTGAGTCCCGATGCGCCATGCTTTCCGAGCATCTTCCAGAAACCCGGGAACGTTGCCATGCCCGCGAGATCTTTCAGGCTTGCATCGCGCCAGCGATAGCCCTCGCGCGCCAGCGCCAGCACGGCGTTCGGACCCACGGTGACATATCCGCCGATCATGCGCGTCAGGTGCACGCCGAGAAAGGGCAGCGCGGGATCTGGTACCGGGTAGATCAGGTGCTTCACGATATCGTTTTTCGATGCCGGCAACCGATAGTATTCACCGCGAAACGGCACGATCCGGAAATCGAGATCGACTTTGCACATCTTCGCAAGGCGATCCGCCATCAGGCCGGCGCAGACGATCGCGTGCTTTGCCCGGAAGCGACCGCCCGAGGTCTCCGCGGTAATGCCGTTTTCGTCCTCGTGGAGTGCATCGACACGCTGGCTCAGAAAAATCTTCGCGCCTCGCTCTTGGGCGAGTCGGGCCATCGTCGCGGTCATGCCCGGATAGTCCGCGATGCCGCTCGTTGCCACGCGGATCGCCGCGCGCCCCGCAATGCGCGGTTCGAGCGCCCTCAACGCCGCCTCGTCGAGCATCTGCGGTTCGAGCTGGTTCTGCTGGCAACGCGTGTACAGCGCATTGAGTCGTTCGATTTCGACGTCTTCGGTCGCGACGATCAGCTTGCCGCATTGCTCGACGCGCACGTCGTGGCGGCGGGCGAACTCATAGGTCGCGGCAGCGCCTCGCCGGCAGAACTCGGCCTTGAGGCTTCCCGGCGCGTAATACACGCCGGCGTGAATCACACCGCTGTTGTGCCCGGACTGGTGAGTCGCGAGTGACGCCTCCTTTTCCAGCAGCAGCACGCTCAGGCCTGGATGACGCTCGATCAGTTGCATGGCCGTGGACACACCTACGATGCCACCGCCCACGATAAGGACGTCCGCGTCATATCCGCGGTGATGCTGAATGGTAGTCATTTTGCAAACACTCCACGTTGGCGCATCAACTCACGGTGCAGTGCCGGATGCTTCTGGAACGGCGCCCGGCCATGCAGCCAGAAATAGTTATTGAGGACCACGAGATCGCCCACGGGAAGCGGTACTTCGCGCGTCGCGGACGCCGCTTCCATGGATGCAGACAAGTTATGCAGGTAAACCGCTTCGGCTGACGAGCGGGGTTGCACGAACTGATCGATGAACGACATCGACAGACCGTACTCGCTCTGGAAAAAAACGGGCCGTTCGATTTGCGCGTTGACGTTCTTCGAACCCGGTGCCTTGTAGAGAAACGGCCGGGTGGCGAGCGGATCGTTAAGGAAATCGTCCCGCTCGCTCCAGTCGTCGATATGCATGAAGCGCGACTCGCCGCCGACGGCGTTCTCTTCCGCGAACTTCATCATGAGCAGCCATTCGGTCGGCTCGTCGACAAAGGTGCCGTCTGTGTGGAGCGTGAACAGGCGGTATGCCTGGCGCAGATAGGAGTCGCTGTGGTCGGTGTCCTTCACGAGGAAGCGGGCGTAGTACGTGCCCGACATGGCGTCGTGGTTCGCGGGTCCGAGCAGGTAGCCGACGGCTGTGCCGAAGCGCACGAAATCGCGATGATCATCGGTGACGTTCAGAACGCCCAGCGTGAAGCCTCCGGTGGATCGGTCCTGCGCGAGTTTGCGAAGGGCGGGCGCAAAAGCGGCGCCGACGGTGCGCTCGAGCGCCTGCGCCAGCATGAAGCGCATGAAGGGTACGTATTCGAGATTCTGGAGTTCGACGTCTTTGACTGCGGCGAAGAATGCCCGCAACGCGTCAGGGCGCACCGTGATGTGACGCAGGCGCTCATGATGCGGATGGCGATCAATCGAAAACGTCAGTTGCGGATCGACGGAGGCGGCCTTCGGTAATGCTGTGACAGAGCTCATGACGGTGTTCTTCCAAGGGAAATGTGACGATTATTTGACTCCCTATTTGTAATTCGATAAATACGCATAAAATGAATTTTTATTCGTAAATCGAGATTAAAAATGATCGATAGCCGACAACTCAAGCTGTTCGTCGTGTTGGCCGAGGATTTGCACTTCGCGCGCGCAGCCGACCGGCTCGACATTGCACAATCCGTGCTCAGTCAGCAAATCAAGCGACTGGAAACCGATCTTGGCGTACGGTTGCTCAACCGCAACAAACGCGCGGCGATCACGCTCACCGATGCGGGCGATGTTTTTCTGGTCGAAGCCAAGGCGGCATTGCGGCAACTGGAGCGTGCCGACCGCATTGGACGTTTGGCTGCGAGAGGGGAAGCCGGTAACGTTGCGCTCGGCTATATCGGATCGGCCGTAACGACCGGGCTGCTGCCCGATACGCTCAAGGCTTTCAGAACCACGAGTCCGGACGTGCGCATGCACATTGTGGTGATGGAAACACCGACGCAACTGGAGCGTTTGTCGGATGGGAGTATCGATGTCGGCTTTATTCGGCCTCGCGCCCACTATCCCGACGGGGTGACAGCCAAAGTCGTTCAGCGCGAACGCTTGCTGATTGCACTGCCGGCGGACAGCCCCCTCGCGCGCGCGAAGGCTGTGACGACGTCCCAGTTGCGGGGGGCGTCATTCATCGCGCCACAGTTCAACGAGGCGGCCGGCTTCGCGGAAGCCCTCGCCAGACTCGGTCGCGTGGGTGGGTTCGATGCGCAACCGGAGTATCGGGTCAACGATTTCATTACCGCGGTCAGCATGGCATCAGCGGGCTACGGCGTAGCCCTTGTGCCTCAATCCATCGGAGGATTCGCCCAACCCGGCGTGGTGTTCAAACCGTTAAGCGACTTCGACGAACAGGTCGAACTCGCGGTGGCCTATCGTGTTCGCGAGCATTCGCCGTGCGTGATGGCGTTCATCGATGTCGCGTTGTCATACGGTGGCCTCCCGAAGCGTCTGGGGACGCACCGCACGACGCGTTAGCGAACCCCGTCCGGCCAGGTAAGGCTTCCGATTCGGCGCACGCATTGCTCGTGTATGCGCCGAGGCGTGGAGACGCGTGGGGGGTCACATCGATCGAGTGTCGGAAATTGATAAGCGCATGGCAGGAATCGTCAAGTCAGGCATGCATCAGGGACCTTAGACTGCGGGCATCCATCCATGGATGGTGCAGGCGTGGCGTTGACCTGAGCGCAACCGCTTCATCAGTATTGCAGCGCCGCGACCGGCACGGCCGCGCACTTGTTAGACGGAGAATAACGATGATTTCGACGAATACGCAGCGTGTGGCCGGCCGACACCTCGACCTGTCAGGTCTGACGGCGGTCGTCACCGGTGCAGGATCGGGCCTGGGCCGGCAGGCGGCGCGCACGCTGGCCGCAGCCGGCGCGCAGGTCGCGCTGTTGGGCCGGCGAGCCGACCCGCTGAAGGAGACGGAAGACATGATCGTGCGGGACGGCGGCGTCGCGCGCCACTTCCCGGTGGATGTCTCGGAACCGTCGGCGGTGGATCTCGCGTTCGACGAAATCCAGCGAACGATGGCGCCGCTCTGGGCGCTCGTCAACAATGCGGGCACAGGCGGTCGAGCCGCGTTGATCGATGTCGACGCACAAATGTTCGACCGTGTGTTTGGCGTCAATACGAAGGCCGCGCTTCTCACGGCAACGGCGTTCGCGCGACGGCTGATCGCAAGCACGCTGCCGGGACGCATTATCAACATCTGCTCGCTCGCTGCGCAAACGCACACGCCGAATCTGTCGATCTATGGCGCGAGCAAAGCGGCGCTCGAACATCTGACCCGGTCGATGGCTCACGAATGGGCAAGTTACGGCATCAACGTCAACGCGATCAATCCTGGTTTCATCGAGACCGACATCAATCGCGCGATGCTTCAGACGCCGGCCGGCAAGAAGATTGTCGAAGGACTGCCGCGCCGAAGGCTCGGCACGCCAGAAGCGCTCGACGGTGCGTTGTTGCTGCTCGCATCGCCGAGAAGCGATTTCATGACCGGTGCGACGCTTTCGGTGGATGACGGACAGCGCTTCGTGATGGGGTGATTCGTACGAATCGCGTAACGGCCGCAGTTAGACGCCTGGGGGGACCTTGCCAGAAGCCCTTCAGGAGAAACATATGCGACACCCCGACTCGATGCTAATAGTTCGAGACAACGCATGCGGGGCAAGGCTCGCATCGGCTGAGTTGCTCGCATCACACCGGGGTCAAAACTTGTCCAAGAAATTCCCGTACCCGAGGATGCGTTGCATCGCCGAAGAACTCATCCGGCGGGGCGTCCACCACAATTCTTCCACCGTCCACAAAGATAATTCGGTCAGCCACTCGGCGCGCGAAAGACATTTCGTGAGTCACGCACAGCATGGTCATTCCTTCTGCTGCAAGCGTCACCATAGTATCCAACACCTCCTTCACCATCTCGGGGTCAAGGGCCGAGGTCGGCTCGTCAAAGAGCATTACCGACGGGCTCATGCAGAGGGCTCGAGCAATGGCTACACGCTGCTGTTGCCCCCCCGAAAGCTGCGGAGGGTACTTGTCAGCTTGATTGCCAACGCGCACCTTATTCAGCAGCGCCAAGGCAATCTGCTCGGCCCTCTCGTGGTTTAGACCCCCAACCTTCATTGGCGCCAGCATGCAGTTCTTGAGCACGCTGTAGTGAGGGAAAAGGTTGAAACTCTGGAACACCATCCCGACATGACGACGCACGTCGAGCGATTTGCTATACCGCTCGCCGCTTTGCGGGTCGCGCACTACCACTTCGCCGCCATCGATGTCCTCGAGGCCATTAATGCAACGGATGAGAGTTGATTTCCCTGACCCCGATGGGCCACAAATTACGACCTTTTGCCCGGCATAGACTTTCAGGTTTACGTCATGGAGCACCGTGTGTGTCCCAAACTTCTTGGTCAGCGCGGCAAGCTCCACCACAGGAATATCAGTCGAGTTCAATTCAAGCTCCTGGCATGCACGGTATTCTTTAGGTGCCAACATTTGCAGCGACGGCAGACGGAACGCGGAGCGAGCCGCGCGCCTGCCGCTTGTTACGCAGATAGTCGGAGATTTCCGCAAACAGCGAGCACGCGACGAAGTAGACGACTGCCGCGAAGGTGTAGAACTCAACGAGCTTCCCGTCTCGCTGCGCAATCTTCGAGGCAGCGCCGACGAAGTCGGTAAGTGAGAGTACATACACCAGTGACGTGTCTTGAAACAGGATGACTGCTTGGGTCACCATGACGGGCACAACTGCCTTTAGCGCCTGCGGCACGATAACCAGCGTGAACGTGTGCCATGTCGATAGGCCGAGTGCCTTGGCACCCTCATACTGGCCGCGCGGCACCGACAGTAAGCCCGAGCGAATGATTTCGCAGAAATATGCGGCCTCGAACAGCGTGTAGGTCACGAATGCCGTCAATTGGGGGCTAACGGATACCGACATCCCTGTAGGCGACAACGCCCGCAGAACGACAGGCACCAAAAAGAAGAACCAGAACAGGACCATAATGAGGGGGATGGACCGCATCACAGTCACGTATGCCCAGATGACCTTGTCCAGAATTGGCATCTGGATATGACGTAGCACCGCCAGTACCGTACCCATCAGCAGACCACCAAGAAAGGCAACTATTGTGAGTTGCAGCGTAAACAGCATGCCCTTTCCAAGATACGGAAGCGCCGCCACAATCGCACTGAAGTCAAAAGACATCATGTTCTCTCCGGGGTGTTGCGCAGGCCAGGATGTTTCCGCGTCGTAGCGAAACGCCTAATGATGAGCTCGGCACACCAGTAGATAACAAGCGACAATGCGAAGTACGTCAATGTCACCGCGCTAAACGATTCGAAGGTACGGAACGTGAACTCATTCATTTGCTGGGCTTGCGCGGTAAGCTCCAGCAGACCAATCGTCATTGCCACGGAAGTGTTTTTCAGAAGTGCGAGGGCCTCACTGGTCAGCGAGGGGGCCATCGTGCGCAACGCCTGCGGCACGAGAACGCATGAATAGGTGGTGAAGCCGGATAGCCCCAAGGCGAACGCTGCCTCCCGCTGGCCGCTCGGCAACGATTGGATGCCCGAGCGAATTTGCTCTGCGACCCGGGCGCCGGTGTACAAACCGACGGCCACCAACGCCGGCAGCAAGCTTGCCCACGGTGGGGGCATCTGCTTGATGGCCGTTCCGATTTGTGTCGGCAACAGTTCTGGTAGAACGAAATACCAGAGGAATGCTTGGACCAACAATGGAACATTTCGAAATACTTGCACATACGCACGAGACAGGAAGCGGAACGTTGCACTGCGGGCAGTCCGACCACATCCAATCACGATGCCGAAAGTGGTCGCGATGACGGCTCCACCAAACCACAGAAACATCGTCCAGCGAAGCCCCGAGAGCAGCCAGTCGATGTAACGTCCACCGTCGATGGTAGTTTCGAATAGCAATTGCATGACAGGTTGATGAGTGAGGGCAGCCCCGGCTGCCCGTGCGGACAGGAGTGCTTACGCGGGGACCTTATCGCTCGGAGCCTTGACGCGCTCCTTGAGGTCCTGGCTCATCGGGAAGTTGAGCTTGATGCCACGTGGCGGGATGGAGCCCTCAAACCACTTCTTGTAAATCTGGTCGAACTCGCCCGAGCTCATCAGCGCCTTAAGCGTGTCGTCGACGACCTTCTTGAAGGCAGGGTCATCCTTCGAAATCATCAGGCCGTAGTAGAGCGAGTTGTATGACTCCGGTAGAAAGGTGAATGCGCCGGGGTCCTTTGCGTCCGCTTTTTTGGCGGCCAGCAGAATGTCATCTTCAATGAATGCTGCGGCGCGTCCGTTTTCCAGCACAAGCATGGATTCGCCATGGTCATGCGCGGGAATGAACTTGAGGTCCAGGTTGTTCTTCTCGCTGATTTCCTTTGCAAATCCCAGTGCATTCGACCCCTGCGTGTAGACAACAGTCTTGCCTTTCAAGTCAGCAGCAGACCTCACCCCGGCGCTGGCCTTAACCAGCCAACGCGTGTGGCTCACAAAAGTCGCGACCGAGAATCCAACTTGCTTCTGACGGTCGAGGCTGTTCGCGGTGCTGGCACATTCAATGTCAACGTTGCCGTTGTTGACGAGGGCAATGCGATTCGCCGACGTGACGGGAACGTTGGTCACTTTGAGCGCCGGAATGCTGAGCGTTTGTTTGACCTTATCCACGACCTTGTGACAAAGGTCGACGGAGAATCCGACGTAGCTCTGGTTCTGGTCGAGGAACGAGAACGGGACAGAAGCGTCTCGAACGCCGAGGCGGATTTCACCGGTGCTCTTGATTTTTGCCAGTGTGTCCGCTGCACTCGCGTTGGTGGAGAGCGTGAATGCACTCGCCGCAACAAATAAAACTGCCTGTGTGAGTCTTTGCAACATGCCCCGAACTCCTTCTGACTGTGGTTCGCGCACGACTTGTTGTTGGGTGCCGGCAACCAATTGAGTGGATGAACACCCGAGGTGGGTGTAAGGGAACTCTAGGCAGTCAAAAAGCAGAAAAAAAGACGACCATTTCTTTCCAGATAAGAAAGAAATACTTACCAAACAACACTTGTTGGCGGGAAGTTTGTTGCTTCAGGGCGAGCCCGGTTCCAAAGAGAGGGCCAGATTTCATGCGGCTTTTGGAGCCGACGCCGCAAGAAATACATTTCATTCATCCGAGTGTTGCGCTCGGGATGCACCGTAAATTTCCCCCATCCCTCGCCTCGTTGCTAAGGGAATATCCTAGGGTCTGCTCACCTATGGCACGTGCATGCATTGCCCAACGTTCGAGGGCACGCCTCACTTCACACGACTTCCGTCGCCGCCAGTTGCAATGCGTCAAGCACAGCGGCTACCGCAGGCCGTTTTGCGGTTCCTCTTGGAAGTGCAACGAAGACCCGACGGTTGAGTACGGGGGAAATGGGAATGACGGAAAAATCTGCATCAGTCTCCGCCAGCTTGAGAGCGAGGCGAGGAAGCACGGCTACAACGCAGCCGGTTCGTACCATTTCTAATGTCACGGCCGTGTTTCGACTACTCGCTGTTACTTTGGGCGTGAAGCCCGCCGCATAGCAGGCATTCAGCAAGAACGTGTGGTAAGTGGACGCCGATTGATTCAGGGCCCAGCGCTCATGAGCCAAGTCCGACAATTGGATTGACTTGCGCCCTGCGAGCTTATGGTCCGCCGATACCACCGCGTCAAAATGGTCAACGCACAGGGTGTTGAACTCCAAGACGTCAGCGAGTGCTTCAGCGTTGACCAAATCGTCGACGATAGCCAGGTCCGTCTGTTTGGCTGCTGCGGCTCGCAGCCCTTCGGATGGCTCAAGTTCCGTGAATATCACGCTCAGTTTTGGGTGTTGCTCAAGCAACTGACTTATTGCACGCGGCACCACTGTGCTTGCCAGCGAACCAAATGCTGACATCCTGACCTCGCCGGCCACCTCGACGTTGGCTGCTGCGACCTCGGCTTCGATATCTTCGACCAGGGCGAACAGGTCAGTCGCACGCGCCACCAGGCGCCGGCCAGCAGGCGTGAGTTGAACACCTCTTCCAGAGCGCTCGATCAAGACCGTATCCAAGTCCTCCTCCAACTGAGCCAGCTGTTGCGAGACAGCGGGCCTCGTCAAGTGGACCGCATCGGCCACGGCGGAAATGGTGCCCAGCACGGAGAGCTCGTGCAATAACCGCAAACGCGCAAGATGAAGCATATCCAATCCCCAACGAATTGACCGGCGGGTTAAATGGTAAGTGATAGTTTCCTATGCCGTCAAAAAGTGTCGTCTTTTTTTTCTAAATTTGTCTGCCTATATTTCAACTCACCGACACGTATCCCGCGCCGAAACAGAAAGGAAACACTTGATTGGCATGGGTTTGCGGACATCCCCCGCTCACGTCGAATCGGCCCTGATAACCAGGTTTTCGTTGGAGAAAGTTGAAATGAAAGTTGCATTCATCGGTGTGGGACGCATGGGAGGCCGGATGGCTGCTCGGTTGGTCGCCGCAGGACATGAAGTGCGTGTGTACGACCCGAGCCAGGCCGCGGTCGAGGCGCTCGCGTCGAAAGGTGCGATTGCTTCCCGAAGCCCAGCGGAAGCCGCCCAAGGCGCCGAAAGAATCCTGCTTAGTCTCCCGAGCCCCAAGACCCTGCGGGACGCCGTTCTTGGCGAAACCGGTGTTCTGAAATCGGCTTCTGACGGCTCGATTATTGTTGACTTCAGCACCGTCGACCCGGCAACGACCAAGGAAATCGCCGCAATAGCGGCCAAACAGGGCGTCCATTTCGTGGACTCGCCAGTCAGCGGCGGCGTCGCAGGTGCCGAGAATGGCAAGCTGGTGCTGATGGTCGGTGGCTCCGCCGATGTTCTGCAAAAGCTGCATCCGGTGTTCGACGTGCTTGCGGGTCGCGTTGTCCATTGCGGCCCCACTGGGGCCGGCCAACTTACCAAACTCAGCCACAACCTGCTGACTGCCATCAATACGGTGGCCTTGGGTGAAGTCCTTACCGCAAGCGTAAAGGCTGGCGCGAACCTCGAAGTCCTGTGCGAAGTGCTGACCGCAGGCTTGGCCGGCAGCAAGATGCTCGACTACCTGCCGAAGACGCTCTTCACCCAAGAGCGTCCGGCGAACTTCGCAATCGACCTGATGCACAAGGACATCAAATTGTGCCTTGACGAATTCTCAAATCTGCCGATGCCGCTGGGGCAACTGGTTTTGCAAACGTACAACGCCGCGCGAGCGAAAGGCTTGGGTGGCAAAGACTCGACCAGCGTCAATGAACTCTACGAAGCGCTGCTCGGCGTGCGCCTGAGCCTGCCGTCGGCGCAGTCAATAAATTGAAATCAAGAGGAATCAACGTGAACACACTTACCGGCAACGTTGCCACTGAAATCGTTCTTCCCAAAGCAGGCATCACCGGCCTTCTGATTAACGGTGAATGGAGCTCGCCGACGAAGGGCAAGACCCTGGATGTGGAAAATCCCTCGCGCCGAACCAAAATCGCAACGATTGGCGCAAGCGATGTCGACGATGTGAACGCTGCCGTCGCCGCAGCTAGTGCAGCTTTCCCGAAGTGGCGTCGTCTAGCGTCCCGTGCGCGCGGTGCCCTGCTGACCGAACTGGGCAATCGTGTCACCGCCAACGCTGAAGAGATTGCGCGCGTACTCGCCGCCGAAAGCGGCAACGCTCTGCGCACTCAAAGCCGTCCGGAAGTCTTGGGTGCGGCAGAAGTCCTGCGGTACTACGGTGGCGTGGTGGCCGAGCAAAAAGGTGAAACCCTTCCGCTCGGCCCTGGCATTTTCAGCTATTCGACCCGCGAGCCGCTCGGCGTCGTCGGCGCCATCATTCCCTGGAATTCGCCGGTCGTGCTAGCCGCTGTGAAAATTGGCATGGCCTTGGGCACTGGCAATACGCTAGTACTCAAGCCAGCGGAAGACGCACCGTTGGCGGTTATCAAAATCGCGGAGCTGGCAGCCGACTTGTTCCCGGCCGGCGTGTTTAACGTCGTTACCGGTACCGGTCTCGACGCAGGTGCGCCGCTGTCCGCACACCCGAATGTCGCCAAGGTCTCCTTCACCGGTTCGCTGGAGGTGGGCAAGCTCGTCAGCCATGCTGTTGCAGACCGCATTGCACGCTCCACGCTCGAGCTCGGCGGCAAGAGTCCGTGCATCGTGTATCCGGACGCCGCCTCCCCGGAACACATCGAAGCGACGGTCACTGGCATCGTCAACGCGATGCGCTTTGCTCGCCAGGGGCAGTCGTGTACGGCAGGTTCACGTCTGTACGTTCACAGGGAGGTGTGGGAGCCGGTAATGACCAAGCTTGTCGCAAAGGTCAGGGAAATGAAGATTGGTGACGCGCTCGACGAGTCCAACGACATCGGCGCCATCATCAACGCTGAACGCTATTCCGAAGTTCGCGCGTTTATTGAAGAAGCCATCAACAACGGCGCAACTGTACTGACCGGCGCTCTCCCGCCGAAGGCCGAAGACGCCAAGGGCTTCTTCCCTGAGCCGGTGATTTTTTCCGGCGTGAACAACAGCTGGCGCGTTACCCGTGAGGAAGTCTTCGGCCCGGTCCTTGTGGCCATCCCCTGGACTGACGAGGACGAAGTCCTGAAGTGGGCGAATGACACGGTCTACGGCCTTGCCGCATACGTGTTCACGAACGACCTGACGACGGCAATGCGTGTGACCGAGCGTATCGATGCCGGCTGGCTCCAGGTCAACCGCGCTGGCGGCCAGATTCCGGGCATGTCCTACGGCGGCGCGAAGCAAAGCGGTATCGGCTCCGAGTATTCGATCGAGGGCGCGCTCGAGGCTTACACCTCGCGAAAGAGCGTGACCATCAACGTCTGACTGAGCGATAAATAGGCAGTCCGGCAAGGGACCGGACTGCTCTCACAGATTGGAGAGGGGTGGGGTTCAACGTGAATGCAAATCTCAACATAGCAAGTTCGAACGGAGCGAAGAGCACGCATGGGGTATCGACCCGGGCGGCATTCAGCTCGTTCATTGGCACGACGGTCGAATGGTACGACTACTTTCTCTACGGTACCGCAGCGGCACTTGTTTTTCCTAAGGTCTTCTTCAACGACTTGTCGCCGGAGCTGGCCACCCTGGCATCGATGGCATCGTTCGCCGTCGCATTCATCTTGCGTCCTCTGGGCGGCATGGTCATCGGCCATTTCGGCGACCAGATGGGGCGAAAGAAGATGTTGGTCTTCACGTTGCTGGTGATGGGTCTTTGTACTGCCGCCATCGGCTTCCTGCCCACGCAGGACGCCATTGGGCATTGGAGCCCCGCACTCCTCATCTTGTTGCGGGTAATTCAGGGTTTTGCCCTTGGTGGTGAATGGGGTGGTGCAGCGCTCATGTCTGTGGAGCATGCCCCCGAGGGCCGTAGGGGCCTGTTCGGGAGCACGATGCAGATGGGCGTGCCTGCGGGATTGCTCGTTTCCACAGGTGCATTTGCGCTGGTTTCCGCTCTGCCTGATGAGCAGTTCTTCTCGTGGGGATGGCGCATCCCGTTCATCTTCAGCCTGGCACTGCTGCTTGTCGGCATGTATATCCGCCTGCAGGTTTCCGAGCCCCCCGCATTTGAAAAGGTGAAAAGTACAGGCAACGTGTCGCGCGCGCCCTTGTTGGAGGTGTGGAAGAACGAAAAGAAGAAAACGTTGATTATGGTTTTCTTCCAGACCGTAGCAAACGTCGGTTACTTCCTCATTACCGTCTATGCGCTTACCTACATCACGGGCACGCTCCATCTGCCTCGCAGCGTTGCCTCTACCGGCTTGTTGGTCGCAGCGGCGGTCGACTTGTTCATGCAGCCGTTCTTTGGGTGGCTGTCCGACAAGGTTGGGCGGCGTGTCGTCTACGGATTTGGCGCCATCTTCTTCGGCGTGTACGCGTTCCCGTTGTTCTGGCTGCTCGATACGGCGAACCCGGTCCTCATCACGTTGGCGCTGTCACTCGGCCTTGGTATCGGTCACGCTGCGACGGGGTCTCTGCACGGCGTGATTTACGCGGAACAGTACCCGACGCGATATCGCTTCTCTGGCTCTTCGACGGCCTACCAACTGTCTGGAATCATCTCTAGCGCTCCAACACCGCTGATTGCAGCGTGGCTGGTAGCGCGTAGTGGAAGTTCAGCGTCGGTGTCGTGGTATGTGGTCGTAGCGGCAGTGATTTCCCTGATTTGCGTGCTTCTCGTCAAAGAGACGTACCGCGCGCGTATTGACCAGTAACGAGACGAAGAAGTGACTCCGCTACCCGACCAAATCACCGGAGAGCGTATCGACCGTCTTATGACGGTCGAGATTCGCCCCCTGAGCGGCGGTCTCCCGCCAGGCTATGTTGTCCCGATGTACTCAGTCTGCCGGGCATATCACGGTGAGCCACTCAGTTCATTGGCAGCTCGCCGCCTCCGAGAAACGCTCGCCAAGGACGATGTCGTATTCATTGCCACCGGTGCGGGAACCCCACCGAAACTGCCAAATGGCGAAACGGACGGCCCCGTAGGTGCTGCGGTATTGGCGCGTGCGTTGATGCTTGGCTTTGGTGTGCGCACCGTAATGGTGACCGAGGACGCTCACGCGGCGCCGGTCGACGCCGTGGCACGCGTCGTAAGCGACGAGTTGACAGGCCATCCTCCTATAACGACGGAGTGCTTCCCGCTGGGCTTGCCATGCGGGCAGCAGTTTGCGGACGAACTAATGGAGAAGTATCGTCCTCGCGTCGTGATTTTCGTGGAACGCGACGGACCGAACAGAGAAGGATTTTTTCACGGTGTGCGCGGTGACTGCCGACATCCTGACGATGTAGGTCACGTGTACCTCCTGGCGGACCTCGCCCGTAAAGCCGGCGCACTCACCATTGGCATTGGCGACGGCGGAAACGAAGTTGGCTTCGGGGCTGTTCGCGACGAAATCACGGCGGCACATCCGTACGGCGGGCGGTCTCATGCGGGACACCCGTCTGGTGTCGTGACGATTACAGCCACTGATGTCGTGGTAAGCGCATCGGTATCGAACTGGGGCGCTTACGGCGTCGCGGCCGCGCTCGCTTCGCAAATGAATCAACCAGACCTATTGCACTCGCAGTGCACTGAGCATGCGCTCATTCAAGCCACTGTGAATGCTGGCGCTCGTGATGGCGCCACGTCCAAGGCGGAAGTGGCTGTAGATGGAATCGAGTGGCAAGGGCACACGGCGTTCGTTGGATTATTGCGAAGCATCGTTTCGATATCTCGCTAGTTCCCCATTTTTGTGCGCTGTGGAGCAACGGGGCAGCGCATTCCCAAACACCAGGTGAATGTCATGAGTGACGTGAAGTCAGAAGAGCAGCAGAGTCCAACTCCCGCAGTGAAGACCGACAGCTTTGGTAACCCAATCGACCCCACAGTTGGCTTCGCACGCGGAACCATTATCCGCTCGAGTGTCGACGAAGCGCTTCGGTTGCGGCAGGGTCAGGCGATTGCCGCGCAGCGGGTGAAGCTACTTGGCGCCGAGTCCATCGGTGTCTTCACTGGAAATCAACGTGATTTTCCGATTCATCCGGAAGACATTGCCACGCTCTGTGAGGAATGGGTCGGGCCCGGGCTAGCCGCCGAGGAGCTGCGTCAGGTAGCCGTCGGCCATATGGGCGGCAGGGGCGACGACGCGGTCGCCACTTTCAACCGCACGAGTGCCGGCATCATCGCCACCATCGCTGCGTTGGCTAGTGGCAAACCGGTTGTGTCGGTGGTTCCTCCTGGTGGGCGTTCGCATGCCTCTGTGGTTCGTGGCTCAAAGATTGCCGGGGTCCCGGTTGTTGAGATTCAAGGCGACCTGGATTGGCGGGGCGCCATCGAAACCCATCGACCGTCGCTGGTCGTAGTAACAACGGTCACGAGCAGCCTGGAGCGACTGGAGGACCGAATTACGACCGAAGTCGTCCATTACGGACACTCGCTGGACGCCAAGGTATTCCTGGACGAAGCCTACGGCGCCCGTCTTCGTACGGTGCTTCATGGTGGTCAGTTGAGCCTGCAGCTCGGCGCCGATATCTCGATTACGAATTGCGACAAGGCAGGCCTTTCGGGGCCCCGTGCGGGCGTCCTGGTTGGTCGCCCTGATTTGGTCACAGCGGCGTCGGCAAAGGGCGCTGAGTTTGGCATGGAAGCGCGAGCGCCTATTGCTGCGGCCGTGTTGCGCTCGCTGAAGAAATACGAACCCGACGACCTGCGAAAAGAAGCTGCCGCCGGGCAAAAGCTCGCCGACGCCCTTGAAGAAAAACTGGGCAAGGAACTCGTTCAACGAAGCGATTTGGGACCCATGGTTGACGAAGATTCGGTGCTTCGAATCTTGCTCAAGCTCGCCGGAAGAGAGAACTCGAAACCGATTGTCGCCCCCTGCGAGGCGACGTCCGCACTGGGGATGATTCTCCTGCAAGACCATGGCGTGCTAACCGTCAACACGCACGGACAGCCCGGGGCTCGCGTTTCGCTGCGACTCAAACCGACGCTGGATGCACTTGACCACGTCGGCGGATTCGATGCCGTAGTCAACGCCGTTACGGATTCGCTCGCGAAGGTGGCAAAGGTCATCGACGACCGGGCCGCACTGTCGCAAATCATTATCGGGAAATGACCATGCCCCCAACAAGCTTCAGTGCAATTGACGACCGTCTGGATGCCCTCGTTTCGCTTGATTTGGGTGGTCGAGGGGTGGAACACCTTTACAAAGCAGCCCGGGAACGGCAGGGCCGCTCGCTTGTGGGCGCCGCCGCCGACGCGCTGGCCGCGATTCCCGAGCGGGCGAACGTATTTGTCACGACCGGCTCAGTTTCCCGTGCGTGGATTTCACCGACCATCGGAGAAAACGATGGCCCGGCCGGGCTCGCTGCAGTGGTTCGCGCCCTTTCCCTTGCGAAGAAGGCGCTGTGCATCACCTTCGTCGAGGATACGCTGATTGAAACGACCTCAGCAATTCTGACAACGGCGGGCCTCACCGTGTTGCCGTACGAGCAGGCCAAACTCGCCCGGGACGACGGAAGCTTGGCCGTGGTATGCGTTGAACCGTTTCCCGTCGAAGAGGCGGCTGCCAAAGACGCCGCAACGTCTCTAATCGCCAAGTACACGCCAGCGCTCTTCTTCTCAACGGAACGCGTAGGCCGAAACGTCGACGGAATTTACTGCAGCATGCGGGGCATTGACTACGGGATGGGCCGCGCACGCATTGATTTCATGTTCGATGAGGCGCGAGAGCAGAACATTCCGACGGTAGCCGTCGGCGACGGTGGTAACGAAATCGGCATGGGCGTGGTTGCTGAAGCCGTCCAGAAGTATGTCAAGTTTGGTGACGCTCGCCCGGACGGCAGTCCCGGCATCGGTGCCGTAACCGGAGCGGATGTACTGGTCACTGCCGCGTGCTCGAACTGGGGCTGCTACGCCATCGCCGGCGCATTTGCCGCGCGACTCGGCAGGCCCCCGCTAGCCCACACACCTGCACTTGAAAGTGCGTTGCTCCGCCGAGGAGTCGACGTCGGGCTGATTAACTCGGTGACAAACGTTATTGACGGTAACGTCGATGGCATTCCAGAGGCAACGCATCTGGCGATTGTTCAGCTCATTACCACCATCATCCAACCGGTGTTCAAATGAACTTCGATGAACATATCCATGCCTTGATGTCGCGAGACGCAGAGCGCCAACTCACCCCGCCGCCGGGCCGCCCGCGCGAGCAACGCCAGCCGTCTTTGTACATGAGCTTACTTCAAGCGCCTACGTCTTTGTTGGCTGGAAACGTGATGGACCGCGCTGACGTTTCGGGCATCGCCATCCTCGGCTACAACTAGCCCCAACCGGATTGATAGGCATTGCAATGCATCGCATCGTAATCGTAGGTGGCGGCGCCGGCGGGCTAGAACTTGCCACGCGTCTTGGCGATACTCTCGGCAAATCCGGACGGGCCAACGTGACACTCGTCGACCGCTGTCCGACGCATATCTGGAAGCCATTGCTTCACGAAGTGGCAACGGGCAGCCTGGATACGAATGCCCACCAGTTGGAATATGCTGCACAGGCCCACTGGCATCATTTCGAGTTCACGCTTGGAGAGCTTGTCGGGCTGGACCGAGCCTCCAAATCCCTGCGTCTGGCGGCGGTATTAGACGCCGAGTCGAGGGAGGAGGTTCTTCCACCTCGAGAGCTGACCTATGATAACTTGGTATTGGCCTTGGGCAGCCAGACGCATTTCTTTGGTGTGCCCGGCGCACAAGCCAACGCCATTCCCCTCGATACGCCAGAGCAAGCAGAGAAGCTACGGCGGCGTCTCCTGCAGACTTGTATCCGGAAGGGCTCAAAAAGCTGCGAAATTAACTTTCCAGGAGTTGTCAACGTCGCAATCATTGGGGGTGGTGCCACGGGTGTTGAACTGTCGGCTGAGCTTCGCCGAATGGAGAAGGCTTTTCGTAAATTCGGTCTCCATGCGGCAAATCAGGAGAGCGATATCAACATCACTTTGCTGGAAGCCGGGCCTCGCCTGCTTCCGGCGTTGTCACCCCGCGTAGCGACGATAACGACTGACCTTCTGCGAAAGCTTGGCATTCAAGTTTCAGTCGGAGACCCTGTCACTAAGGTGGATAGGGATTCGGTCACAACGAAGAGCGGTTCGTGTGTGCCGGCAGATATCACCATATGGGCGGCTGGCATCAAGGCGCCGGATTTGCTGGCAAACCTGGATGGTATCGAGGTCAATCGAATTAACCAGGTCAAGGTGACACGAAGCCTGCAAAGCCAAACCGATTCAAACATTTTTGCATTCGGCGACTGTGCTTGTTGCTCCTGGAAGGACGACCGGTTTGTGCCACCCCGCGCGCAGGCAGCGCACCAGCAAGCGGCGTTTCTGGCGAAGTCCCTGCGAGCTCGCGTGAGCGGTTTTTCTCCACGCGAATTCAAGTACTCCGACCGTGGCTCCCTCGTGTCGTTAGGGGCAGCGTCAGCGGTTGGCAACTTAATGGGTGGTGTCATCGGCGGAAGCATCATGATTGAAGGCCTGATTGCCAAATTCATGTATGCCGCCCTGTACCGTAAGCACCTCGCCACGGTAGCGGGGGTAAGGCGCATGCTTATCGACTCCCTTGTGCATGGTTTGAGGCGCGTAGGCATGCCTCGCGTGAAGCTGCACTAGTCGTGCCCGTGCCAGCTAGTGGCTTCACGCCAGTCGAACTATCCGGATGCACCTTTTTCCATTCGCGACACATGTCGCACGTAGTCGCTCAGAGCCCTCCATGACGAACTTTCTTGACAACACGGCAATCCGCATCGAGTTTCCCGTCACTAACCGAATGCTCTACCTGGATTCAGCCCACCAGACTCCTCTATGTATTCGGGTGCGCGCAGCACTGGAGCAGTTCTTCACGGAAGGCTACGAGATGGCGGGCCCTAAGCCAGTTTGGCTGGAGCGCGTGGAAGTCGTACGCGCCCGCCTCGCGAACTTTATTGGGGCGGCCCCCGATGAGATTGCTTACACCAAAAACACGTCTGAGGGCTTGAATATCGCGGCAAACGCCATCGACCTCAAGCCGGGTGACAACGTGCTTATGATTGAGGGTGACCATCCTAACAATGCTTACGCCTGGCTGAATCTCAAGCGTAAGGGCGTTGATATTCGTTTCATCAAGCTTGAGACGGACGTCGCGTCGGCGGAAACGTTCGCGCCCCATATCGATAGTCGTACACGCGTCATCTCTCTTTCTCACGTTACGTTTCACGCAGGCCAGCGTCACGATATCGCGTCCATCGGCACATTATGTAAGAGCCGGCGGCTCTACCTGGTCGTCGATGCAATGCAATCTGTGGGTGTCTTGCCGATCGACGTGAAAGCGATGGGCGTTTCGATGTTAGCGGCCGGCTGCCATAAAGGATTGCTGGTGCCGCAGGGATTGGGGTTCCTGTACGTTGACCGAAATCTATCTGAATTGCATCCGGCATACCTTGCCACCGCCGGTTTGGAGAATCCGCCGGCTGATTTCATTGCGCGCCCTGACGACTTGGCCCTGCGCCCCGGCGCAAGACGATTCGAGTTGGGGAATTTCAATCTTCCGGATATTCATGCGCTCGGCGCCTCGTTAACGTTAATTACCGATATCGGCACGCAAAGTATTGAAGCCCACGTCATCAATTTGGGTGACAAGCTGATTGCGGGACTGGATGCGCTTGGGGTTGGACTGGCTGGTCCCAGAGACCGACGACATCGTGCCCATATCTACGTGCTGATGCTCCCCATGGATTGGATACCGTATTTCGCCAAACACAATGTTCGGGTTTCCCCAGAGCGAGATGGAATCCGCGTTTCGTTCGGTTTGTTTAACAATGAAGCAGATGTTGATACCCTCATCGCCTTGATTCGTGCGCGCCTTGAGAGTCAAGACTGTGAAAATAGTGCGTCCGCGTTGACCTGCCCCCTTCGGTAGGGCCAAAAGGCTTCAGCAAAGTCCCATTCAAACATGCTCCTGAACGGCAGGAGCGTCCGCGCACGTTCGATGTCGCGGAGCCGATTTCAGATCGCAGAGCGACCGGACTCGCTTCGCTGGGGAGCTGACACTTCGCTCAGCAATTTGCCCTTGGTCTCCGGTGCGAGCACGTATGAAACGATGCCACCGACGAGGCTGATGCCTGCCGCCATGAGCATCGCCGCGCTGATGCCGAGGGCGCTGATGACCAGAGGCAGGAGAAACGTCCCCATGGCAGCCCCGATGCGAGAAAAGGCTGTTGCGAATCCGACACCTATACCTCGAATTTCGGTAGGAAACACCTCGCCAGGATAGACGCCAGTCAGCGTCGTGGAGATTGCGTTCACCAGAGAGAAAGTAAAGAAGCAGATGAGAATGATGGTGGACGAGGCGTGAGAAAGCAAAGCAACGCAAATCAGCGCAACTGTGGAAATGAAGAAAGGTGGAATAGCCAGCTTGCGTCGACCGACTCGCTCGATGAATACCACCGCGATGATCGTACCCAAAACAGCGACCCCGTTGAGAACCAGGCCGCCCGACAGCCCTTCCTTGAGGCCGAGCCGCTCCAGGACGATCGGCGCGAAAGAGCCGATAGCAAAGTACGGAGTGACGTTACATACCCAGAAGATCGAAACGAAAATCGTGGTTTTGATGTAATCAGCGGAGAATAGGCGACCGAATCCCTGCTTCCCCATGGTTCTTTGCAGCTGAAGATCGCTCTGCTCGTCGTGCTCCATGTGCTCCGCTGCAAGCGCTTTCGCCTCGTCGATTCGGCCCTGACTCATCAGCCATCGCGGAGACTCGGGAGTTCCAAGACGCAGCAGGAAGACGATGACCGTCGGGATCGTACTCAAGCCCAGGATCACGTGCCAGCCAGCCATCGAGGAGACGGTTAACCCGTAGCCGACTGCGTAGGAGATGAGGTACCCCAAATACCAAGCCAACTCGAGAACCGCAAGCAGTTTACCCCGCAGGCGTGCCGGAGCGAATTCCGCGAGCAGTGGCCACCCTATCGAGTAATCGGCGCCGATTGCAATACCCATCAATACGCGCACGGCAAAGAGTTGCCAGGCGTCGGTAACGAAGAACTGCGCAACTGACCCGACCACGAAAATTGCCAGATCGATTGTGAACATTGGCCGCCGCCCTACCCTGTCGGCCAGCGCCCCCCCGAGTGGGCCTCCGATGAAGATGCCGATAAGCGCCGACGCACCAATCAATCCCTGCCAGACGACGGATAGATGCAAGTCGTCGGTAATGGCTGGCATGACGATTCCAATGCAACCAAGGATAAAACCATCAATGAACATCCCGCCTGAAATCACGCCAGTGAGCTTCGTCAGGAATTTTCGGTGCTTGCCGGACAGCGCTGTTGTGCGGTGCACAGGCGCAGAAGGTATGGAGGGAAGAGCCTTTGACACGGTAATGTCTCCTTGTGTTGCTCGCCACTTGCGGGTTCTGACGACCCTGAGTTTCTCTACAGGTCCAGCACGAGATCAGACGTAGGACGGCTGCAGCACATCAAACGGAAACCTTTATCGATTTCCCGCTGCCGAATCCCGCCGTTGTGCTTCATGTCGACGGTACCCTCGAGCACTGCAGTCTTGCATGTTCCACAAATGCCCTGGGCACATGAGGACGGCAGCGCGGCGCCTGCCTTTCGTGCGGCAGCGAGCACCGTCTCGGAGCTACTCATCGTGAACGTCTTTCCCGACTTCGCAAGACGGACCGTATAAGTGCCGCCGGTCGATTGCTCCGTGTTTTGCGGTGCGGCGTCGATTTCTGCGACCGGCTCCACCGTTTCAGCAAAATTGAAGCTTTCCTGATGGTACCGGGCGGGATCATGGCCGCCCCGCAGCAGGACTTCCTTCACGGCATTCATATAGCCGGCAGGGCCGCAGGTAAACACCTCGCGCCCCCGAAAGTCCGGCACGTGCTTTTCCAACAGTTCAAGACTCAGCCTGCCGGTCGGGCCGCGCCAGTCAGCCTCGGTTCCCACACCTTCGCACACGTGAATGACTTTGAGGTTGTCGGCCTCCGCACTCAGCTTGGTCAGTTCGTCGCGGAAGATAATGTCATCGGGCGTTCTCGCGCTATGAACGAACACGATGTCCCGGTTCAATCCGAGATCGAATGCAGCTCGGGTCATCGACATCAGCGGCGTCACGCCCGAGCCGGCGGACAGATACAGCAATTTCCCGGCCGGCGCGGAAGCCGGCGTGAAAATGCCGGCCGGACCGAACGCGTGTAGCACGACACCGGGTTTCATGTTGTCATGCAACCAGTTCGACATGATCCCGCCGGGCGTACGCTTGACCGTGATCGACAGCGTGTACGGCCGCGTCGGCGGCGACGAAATGGTGTAGCAGCGGCTGACCGCTTCTCCGTTGATGTCGACCGACACCGTAATGAACTGACCCGGCTCATGGCCGAATGCCCGCTTGTCCTCAGAGCTGAAAACAAACGTCCGGACATCGTGCGTCTCGTTGCGTACCCGGCGGCACACCAACGCCTTCCGTTCATGGCTGCCCCACTGCGCGTCGGCGCGCTCCCAGGTGCTCGGATCCGTAAAACAGTCGGCTACCATGGATGCCGGCTCGGCCCCGCAGAATTTCTCGTTGACGTTCATGATCGAACTCACACGCCTTGCGCCTTCAGGCGCGCGTCATACCAACGCGCAAACTGATCGAGCGCGCCTTCCGTGTACGCCGAGTACGGTCCCGGAATATAGCCCGGGTCCTGCGTGCCGCTATGCGTGATTGCGACGAGGTTCGCATCCTGCTGAGTGGTCGCAGTCCACACTTCCGTCAGATTTTTCACGTCGTAGTCGACACCCTCGACCGCATCTTCATGCACCAGCCACATCGTGCGCACCACCGTCTTGTCCGGGGCGAGCGGCAGAATGTACGCGACGACTGCGTGGTCGCTCATCACGTGGGTCCACGAGTGATGCGTCCACATGTGCATATCGCCAAGATCGCGGCGCCGCAGGTTGCCCAGCAATTTCGTGGATGCAACCTTGGTATCCATCGTCTGCGATTCACAGTCCCCCGCAATCGCCAGCCGCTGGGACCGGAAATTCGTCTCGACGTTCTCATCGACCGATTCGAACGCTTCGCAGATATAGCCGTCCTTCTCCCACTCTTCCTTGCGGGCCGCACTACGCGCGAGGTACTCGTTGTAATCGCGCAGCGCGTCCTCGCTTTGCCCGTCCGGACAGAACCCGAAGTCGTGCGCCAGGAACGACTGCGTCAGTTCCGGATGCGTACCGGCGCAGTGGTAGCACTCACGGTTGTTCTCCATGACGAGCTTCCAGTTGCCGTTCTCGACAATCGTCATCTCGTGCGCGATCTTCGTGCGCTGCATGTCGTGCGCCGCGAAGCGCGGCGTCATGATTGTCTCGAGCTTCGAGAAATCCTCCGGCGCCTCGTCGGCCAGGCAAACGAAGATATGCGCGCCGACCACCTTGACATGCACAGGGATCAGGCTTCGGCATTTCGTATCGAATTCCTTGCCCATGTGCGTCGCATGGCGCAGACTGCCATCCAGATCGTATGTCCACTGGTGATACGGGCAGACCAGCATGCCGACAGTCGACTTGCCGGCCGGCTTCAAGCGCGCGCCGCGATGCCGGCAGACGTTCCGGTAAGCGCGGACATTCTCGTCGTCATCACGCAGAATCATGATGGACGACTTGCCGATATCGACCGTGTAGACGTCGCCAGGCTCAGGAACGTCGGCCGTCACTGCAACAAAAAGCCACAGCTTCTGGAAGAAAACGTCGACATCCGTCTCGAACACATCCTGCCGTCCGAAAAGCTCGGCGGGCATCCCATGCCCGGATTTTCGGCTGTCGAGCAGTTCGCGGTGGGTTTGGGGCAGCGTTGCTACCATTGAGTCTCTCCTTTTCTCATCTTTTGGGGGTGACACTGCCGTGTCACAACCCCAGTATTGGAGAGGCCCAAATACCCGTCAACGCGCTTTATTCTTGAGCTGGCATTACCTCACGTTATGCGACGCAGGTTGCCTTTAGGTGGGTAGCGCCGCATCGCGAAGCCAGTCAATCAGCACCCGCACCTCGCGCGTTATCTCGCGGCCGTTCGGAACAACGGCAAAGTATGCGTCGCGAACCTTGAGGGTTGCCTCAGTCAATCGCACGAGTCGCCCAGAACTCAGATGGTCCTCCAGCAAGCGCCGCCATCCCAATGCAACTCCCTGGCCGTGCATCGTAGCCTGAACCGCGTCCGTGTAGAGACCACAGCGCAACGCATACTTCAACTTCGGCGGGCGTACTCCGAGCGCACTGAACCATTCGTCCCAGGCCAACCATCCTTCAGACGTTGAGTCGTAGTCAATCAGCGCTGCCCGCGTCAAATCGGTAAGGGACTCCACACCAGGATTCGCGTCCCGCCACGCGGGCGAGCAAACAGGAAAAACCTCTTCGTCAAATAGCAATATCGAGGTTCCATCCCGCCATTTCCCGTCCCCATACCGAATGGCCACATCGACCTCGTTGAGCCGCAAATCCGATGTGAACATCTGAGTTGTCAGACGAAGATTAATTTCCGGGTGCTGTTGCCTTAAGGTTGACACCCGAGGAAGGACACGAAAATGCGAGAAGGCGGCGGTAGTTGCCAGAACCAGTTCTCTCTCGGCGATACCTTTTGACAGGTGGTCGAAGGCCCCGGCAATTCGTTGCATCGCTTCTGCAACCGCTTCATGAAGCGCTTCGCCCTCTCTTGTCAGTTTGATGGAGCGATATAGTCGTTGGAACAGCAATACGCCAAGCGATTCTTCCAACATTTTGACCTGCCGACTCACTGCCGCTTGGCTGACCCCTAGCTCGTGAGCAGCCAGAGTAAAGCTGCCTAGCCGTGCAACGGCTTCGAACTCTACAAGCGCTGTCAACGAAGGAATGATACGTCGATAACCCTTCGCCCCGTCGCTCAACGTTTTCATTTTGAGCCTGTGGTAGATGAAGATTGCCCCATCAAACAATAGCAAAAAAGGAAACGGGCAGGTAGCGGTCGGTCAAACCGCTACCTGCTTGCGCGTACAACTCCGCCATCCATCCGAGCAAGGCGACAGTCAAAGTTAACATATCGCCTGCCCGCTCAACACGTCGAGCTCAGAACTTGTGGCGAATCGCGGCGCGCAACACCACCTGATTGCGATTCGAGGACACATCGTTTGCCCCGGGGATGTAAGCAACGTCCAACACGGTACCGGTACTGTCTCCGCCAACACGTTGGTAGGCGCCCTGCACGTAGATGTCCGTCCGCTTCGACAAATTGTAGTCTGCCATCAGCCCAACCGTTTGATAGGTTGGATGCTGAGAGCCACTAGTCACATTAAAGTTGGCCCGCGTGTAGACGTACATGCCCCCCACATAAAACGCAGGAGTCAGTTGGTACTTCGCATTCAACTCGAAGTTGTGGAACCGCAGAGACGAAGCAGTCCCGGTAGACGGTGTGATTGCGCCAACATACTCCGTGCTGAGAGGCTGGGTGATCTCTGTACCGGTATAGGCAAAACCCAACGTGGTGGCACCAAACGTGTAGTTGGTACCCACGCCATAAATCCTCAGACGCGTACCAAGGAAATTGGCATCCCCAGCATTGTTGAGTGCCCCGCCAGCAGTCGAAGACGGGTTGTTAGTTAGCGCATAAGCTGCCGCAATCAGCAACCCACCGTTTGTATACTGACCACCAAAACTATAATGCCGATTGTTTGCAAAGTTGGTGCTGTTGCTAAAGCCATACACGCCACCAAACTGGAAGCCGCCGAAGGTCGGGCTCGTGTACTTCACCGAATTGTTTACCCTATACGAATAGTCAGTGTTGTCGTTATCGTATACATGGGAAAACAGATAGCCTGCCCAGTTCCCGTTCGCCGTGGTCTGAGAAACATAGTCCACGATTGCGTCGTACTGACGGCCGAGCGTGAGCGTACCAAGATCTCCATTCTGCAAGCCTACATATGCCTGCCGACCGAAGAACAATCCACCCTGGGCGAGGCGCCCATTGCTTGCATTGAAGCCGTTCTCGAGCTGGAAGAGCACCTTCGTCCCGCCCCCGAGGTCCTCAGCGCCTTTGAGCCCCCAGCGGCTACCTTGAGCGTAACCGCTTTGGAGTTCAACCATTCTATTGCCACGAACATTGTTCGCGTAATTAATACCCTCATCGATCACGCCGTAAAGCGTAACCGAACTCTGTGCAAGTGCCGGAACGGAAATCACAAAGAATATCGAACCAATCAATTTACTTTTCATTTAGTTCTCCTAAACTACGTTCAACTACTTCCTTTTATAGGCTCGCAACAACACTCCGATTTTTCCATTTGACTCAACCTACTTCAGTAGGCGCGAAGAAGTGCGAGTAACGACAAGTGCGATACACCCTTCTGTCGAATACGAACTATGATCGGAACCTGCGGCGTACACCACGATTTCGCCGGGCCCATAGCTTTCGTTATCACCGTCAGTGAACACGCCTTGGGTAACGAGGAGCAGCTCGGTTGATTCGTGAATGTGTTGAGGAGAGCGCGCACCAGGGTCCATGCGCATCCAGTAGCTCTGCCAAGCCCCGCTTTCATCATTCGCGACGGGAATCCACCAAAAACATGGCAACAACGAATCGCCAATCTTCATTGGATTCCAATCTCGCTCATCGATAGCGTATTGAACGCGACCGCACTGAGCACGTGCTCCATGCAGCAACGTGCCGACGTCAACTTTGTTCATGATGAAAGAGTCAGCTCCTCTTGCGAGGCGGAATATCAGCGGCGGAACAAACGAGTATTTATGCGAAGTCCTCTTCCAGGACCATCAACTGGGTATTTCCGCCCGCAGCGCTTGCGTTCACCGTTGTCACGCGCTCGCGCACAAGCTGGGTCCAGTCGTACATTCCATGGCTGTCCGGTGTACTCAGGGTGCGCCCGGTGGCAGCTACCGTTCTCTTGATCAGTTCCAGACTGGCATGGCCTGTCTCTGCAAGAGCCACATCAGGACTTACGCCAGCGAAATCTCCGCGAATAGCTCGCACTTCGTCCGTCGTATCGACGACGCGGCACATCCCGCCTAGCCGCGAAGCTACATCGCTCGCAAACGGCGATTTCAGCAATATCACCTCATTGCCGAAGGCTGTGGCCGCTATGGCCTGCGCGATAACTGCGTTAAGCGACTCGCCGGCACAAAGAACTTGGCCTCGCGGGACAAGCTCGACCGTATTCTCTTCACCCGTTAGCGCCGGCAAGCCAAGCGGTACGGTCCGCGTAATCAGCTCCGAAAATTTGCGCCGGATAGCCGCAATGGCCTCGACTGACGCTGAGCTCCGATTCGACGCGAGGGAGGCGAGCGCGTCCATCCGGGAGAGGCTCAGTTCTTTCGAGCGCTGCGCACCGTTCCGGCGAGACATGAATTTCCCGTGCTCCCCCTGGACTGGAAACTCATAGAACTTCTCGCTATTCAGTTGAGGCGAGGGAGCAAACGGTCCCTTCGGTGCCGAAAAAGTGTCCGGCGTGTTGCGCGTCAGCGCAAAAAGTGTGAGCGGCCCGCCCATCATCGGTCCCGTCCCAGACGCTCCAGCGCCGCCATAAGGCTGCATACCGATAAGCGCGTTGTGCATCGCTCGATTGATGCATACGCTGTTCGCGTGTGCCTGTGAGAGTAGTTTTCCGGCGGCCTCGTTGATGCGTGTATGCAGCCCGATTGCGCTGCAACCAATTGAGTTAAGTTTCTCCACGAGGGCATCCATCTCGCCAGTTTTCCAGCGAACGACATGCAAGACGGGACCCACGACGGTTGGGTCAAAATTGGAGAGAGCATCAAGCTCGCCGAGATCAACGATAGATGGCGAAACAAAGTTTCCTTTGCCGCAATCGCTGGATAGAGGTGCACGAATGACGTTGAATCCGTAACGTCTCATCTGCGCGAGGTAGGTTTCCACATCATCTCGTACCCGGGAGGTCGATACCGGACCGATGTCCGTCGCGGAGTCGAGCGGATTTCCGATTTTCCGCTCACTCAACATCCCTGCGAGCATGCGGAGTACGGTCTCGGAGGTCGAGTCTTGAAGGCACAGGATTCGCAATGACGAGGCAAGCTGGCCGGCGCTCCTGAAGGCCGAAACCATCGCATCGGAGATGACTTGCTCCGGCAGCGCCGAGCTATCCACTATCATTGCACCAACACTACTCGACATTGCAATGAACTTCGGTCGGTGTCGCGCCTCGGCAAGAGAGATGGCGATTGCCTTCCGAGTCGCCGCGGAACCCGAGAAAAGCACAGCCATGACACGACGGTCGGCGATGAGCGCACGACCGACACCCTCCCCCTGGCCGAGTATGAGTTGCACGACTCCATCAGGTATGCCAGCGCTCTGGAACAGTCGTACGGTTTCGTGCGCAATCAATGAAGCGCTTGACGACGGTTTGGCAATGACCACATTCCCCACAGCGATAGCTGCGGCCACCTGCCCCACGAAGGTCGATAGCGGAGACGTGGCTGGCGTCACGCTAACGACAACCCCCAGTGCTTCAACCGGCTCAAGCCGGCTGTCGCTTCTGAGCTGGTACGCGTAAAGCCGAGCGATGTTAACGGCCTTCCGCACCTCATCAGCAGCCTCGGTCAACGTGGCGCCGCTCTCCAGTACAAGCAGAGCGCCCAGACGAGTTGAGTTCTTCTCCAGTGCGTCGGCGGCTGCATCGAGATACGACGCACGGGCGCTATGGGATTGCAGACGCCATTGCGCAGCTGCCGGCATGGCAACGGACAGCGCCGAAGCGACTGCATCCATGCGGCACGAAGCGACGGTGCCGATGATCTCGGACGAATCGCTCGCGCTGTAGACGAGAGTGGTTGCGTCCGACTGCACGTCTTGAATACCACCAACGACTGGCCGCGCAACAACCTTGTTGGCGCGCAGTTGTGCCAAGCTGACGCCGAATTCGTTCGATTGATCAAAACTCAAGGCCTTGGCATTGGTTCGCCCAGGAAGAACGCCGGTCGGCATCACAATTCCGCCATGCGACCGGCCACCCGTGCGCGCCGCGCGCGCTACGGGGTCTTCCACGATATCGGCAATGCTGACCTCCTCGTCGACAATCTGGTTGACAAATGACGAATTGGCACCGTTCTCCAGCAGCCGGCGAACGAGGTATGCCAGCAAGGTTGCGTGAGGTCCAACTGGGGCATAGATTCGGCAAGCACGCCCGAGCTTCGACTTGCCGACCACCTGGTCGTATACGGTTTCCCCCATGCCGTGAAGACATTGAAACTCGTAGTCTTGGTTGCCGGCCAGGGTGTACGCCGCCGCAATCGAGTATGCGTTATGTGTCGCAAACTGCGGAAAGATCGCATCCGGCGCCGCGAGCAGCGCTTTCGCACAGGCGAGATAGCTCACATCTGAGTGCACCTTGCGCGTGAAGACCGGGTAACCCGTTGTTCCCGCGTCCTGAGCCAGCTTGATTTCCGTATCCCAGTACGCGCCTTTCACGAGGCGAATGTTGATACGGCGCCCCGTTGCACGTGCCAGCGCAATAATCCACTCAGCAACAGCTCGCCCGCGCTTTTGATAGGCTTGGAGCGAGATACCAATCCCGTTCCAGCCACGAAGACTCGGCTCATTGCACAACCGCTCAAGCATCTCGAGCGTCAAATCGAAGCGAGCGGACTCCTCCTGATCGAGGTGGAAACCAATTTGATAGTGTTTGGCCAGCTCCGCAAGTTGCAATAGGCGCGGATAGAGCTCCACGATGACCCGCTCGCGCTGGGCCAGTTCGTACCGAGGATGCAACCCTGAAATCTTGACTGACACGCCGGGACCATCTATCGGCCCCTTGCCCTTCGCATCGCACCCGATGGCCTCAATGGCGTGCTTGTACGAATTGAAATAGGCCTGCGCATCCTCATCGGTAAGGGCCGCCTCACCCAGCATGTCGTACGAATAGCAATAGCCACCCGACTCACGAGCCTTCGCCGCGCCAATCGCCTCTTCGATGGTCTGCCCCGTGACGAACTGTTTACCGAGCATGCGCATCGCGTATGCGACACCAGCGCGCACAACAGCTTCGCCGCCCTTTCTGAGCACGCTGGTGAGCGCTTCCGTCAACGCCGCTTCATCCGACTGCTTCAGGAGCTTGCCGGTAATCAACAATCCCCACGCAGTCGCATTGACGAATAGTGACGGTGACTTGCCGATATGGGCGCGCCAGTCAGCATCAACGATTTTGTCTCGAATCAACTGGTTGCGCGTTTCCGTGTCGGGAATTCGAAGCATCGCCTCGGCGAGGCACATCAGCGCAATGCCTTCTCGACTGTCGAGCGAGAACTCCTGCGTGAGCAAGTCGATCCCACCGGCATCGATGCGCGCGTCACGAACTCCTTGAGCGAGCTTCCCTGCGAGATCCTGCACTTTCGCAAGAGTGGGGCCGTCCATCTTCGCCTCCTGCATCAGCGCCTGGACGACGACCTCCTCGTCCAAACTGGAGGCGTTAACAATCTTCTGACGCAAGATACCCAGATCGGAAGTCAGGAATCGCATTACATTGGATTCGGGAAACATGTCGGTTGAGTCAATCATGGCTTCGGCAAAATAAACGGTTTCTTCCTGTGAATGGGCGTCTTACTTGGTGCCCGCACTTCCACGCAGTCGCTCGGTTCTGCGACGAAGCCACTCAAGCGTGATGAGAAGCAGCGTTGAAGTAATAACGAGTACGGTGGCGACAGCCAAAATGGTGGGGCTCAGTTGCTCGCGAATACCCGACCACATCTGCCGTGGAACCGTTCTTTGGTCCGGCCCGGTCAGGAACAGCGCCACGACGATTTCGTCAAACGACGTTGCAAAGGCGAATAGCGCGCCTGATACCACGCCCGGAGCAATGATGGGCAGCTTGACTTCAAAGAAAACCCGCATTGAGGATGCACCAAGGCTTCTGCCTGCTCGCGTCAACGCTTCGTTAAAGCCCGCCAGTGTTGCCGTCACGGTCACAACCACGAACGGAACACCGAGCGCTGCGTGTGACAACGTCAAACCAAGCAGACTGCTAGTCAATCCGAGCGGGCTGAACGCGAAATACACCCCAACCGCCGTGATGATCAGAGGCACAATCATCGGAGAAACGAGGATGCCGGTGATGAGCGACTTTCCCTTCAGCTTAGGGTTCATCAACCCAAGCGATGCCAGAACGCCCAGAGCAGTCGCCAGCGCAGTCGAAGCAACGCCCACAATCACTGTGTTCTGAAGTGCGAGCATCCAATCCGGGCTGTCGATGAACTCGCTGTACCAACGGAGACTGAGCCCCGGCATCGGATATGTGAAATACGGCTGCGAGTTGAACGACAGCGGCATCACAACCAGCACCGGGAGAATCAAAAACAGAAGCACCAGGAGTGAAATTCCGACATGGGCGTAGCGCCCCAGTCGCCCCCAGACCGTCACGTACGCAGGAAGATTGAACATTTCGCTTATCCCAGCTTCACACCGGCGCCGCCGGTCAGTCGAACGAACATGGCGTACACGAGCAATACGCCGGCCAACAGGATGGAAGCCAATGCACTAGCCAGGCCCCAGTTCAATGTCGAGTTCACATGGTTGGCGATGTAATAGCTGGCAAGCTGATCATCGGGGCCGCCGACAATCGCGGGCGTGATGTAGTAACCAACCGCGAGGATGAAAGTCAGCATGCCTGCTGCGCCCACCCCAGGCAGGGTTTGCGGAAAGTACGCTGAGAAGAAAGACCGAATCGGACCGGCGCCAAGCGAGCGAGATGCCTTCATGTAAATGTTCGGCACACCCTTCATGACGCTGTAAAGCGATAGGATCGCGTACGGCAAAAGAATGTGCGTCATGGCGACCAGCACGCCGAATCGGTTGTATATCAACGCGAGGCCGGCCTCAGTAATCCCCAAGTGAATAAGGAACGCGTTCAGGACCCCGTTGGACTGAAGTACAACCACCCAGGCGGTCGTACGCACCAGCGTCGACGTCCAGAACGGTAGAAGAACCATGATCATGAAAACGTTGCTGTGCCGCGCCGGGATGTTGGCGAGAAAGTAGGCAACCGGATAGCCGAAAAGAAGACACAGCAGGCTGACAGACATGCTGACCCACGCAGTCCGCACAAACACGTCGACGTACAGTCGTTCGCTTTCCGGTTGGCGAACAATGGATCCGTCACTGCTTCGCTTGAAATCAAACGCTTTCAGGTAATAAGCCAGCGTCCACGGTGAGGATGCGTATTTCAGTGTTGACCACGTCGACACGTCATCCCATTGGGGGTCGATAGCCGTCAGGCGTTGGTGCCACGTCCCCGTGTCGCTGTCCCCCAGCCGACGAGCGGTCTTCATGATCAGACCGCGCATGCCAGCTTCGTCATAGTTAAGCCGAGACGCTACCCTGCTCACGCCTTCGTTGCTCTTTGCCACAAGCAGATCCCGTCCGAACGCGTCGTACACATGTTCACCCGGAACTTTGCCTTTGGCTGGGTCCCACTCGCGAAGCAGTACCGCGGTGTGCGGCAACTCCTTCGAGATAGTGGGATCCTGAAGGCTCTTCATGAGCAGGCTTCCAATCGGGACAAGAAACGTGACGAGAAGGAACGCGAGCAGAGGAAAAACCAACAACATCGCCTTGATTCGTTCTGCACGTTCCGCGCTTCTGAGCTTTGCCTTCAAGCTCTTGAACTCGACGGTAGCGACTTGTTCGGTATTGTGCGTCGGCACCGGAAAATCAGTCGGAAGATTCATCATGGTTCCAGCGGAAACTCCGCGCTCTCCTCGTTAATACAAGGTCAGAATCCGTTACTTCTGGCCCAGCCACACAGCGAACTTCTGATTCAGATCGTCCGAATGATCCGCCCAGAACGCAGTATCAACGTCGACTGCGCCTTTCTGATTGGCGGGCGCGGTTGGCAGATAGGGAGCCACCTTGGCGTCAACCAGCGGAATCGACGACTTGCGCGCTGGCCCATAGGCAGTAAGCGGAGCAAGCTTGGCGAGAACGTCAGCTTGAGTTGCGTAGCGAACGAAGTCCCGTGCCGCCTTTAGATTCTTGGAACCTTTTACGACGGCGTAGCCTTCGATGTTCTTGAGCTGGCCGTCCCAGAGGAAACCGAACGGCTTCTTATCAGTGATCATCGCGCTATAGATTCGTCCGTTATAGGCGCTGCTCATCGTCACCTCTCCATCGGCGAGAAGCTGGGCGGGTTGTGCGCCCGTCTCCCACCAGACGATGGACGATTTGATGGTGTCAAGCTTCTTGAACGCGCGATTCAGCCCGGCTGGCGTCGCAAGCGTCTTGTAGACATCCGCCGGTGACACACCATCCGCGAGAAGTGCCCACTCGAGAGCACCCTCTGGTGATTTGCGGAGACCGCGCTTGCCCGGGAAATTCTTCAGGTCAAAGAAGTCGGCAATCTTCGAGGGCTCGTGGCCTTTGAACTTGTCCTTGTTGTAGGTGATGAGTGTCGACCAGGCGATGCTACCGGCCAGACAGTCCGAGAGCGCTCCCGCAACGAAATCGTTCTTGGCTGGCGTCCCGTCTTTTGCCGGCGCGAGGCTGGCGGGATTGATCTTTTCCAGCAAACCTTCGTCACATGCCCGGATGGAATCAGCCAACTGCATGTCGACGACATCCCATGTCACGTTATTCGTCTGCACTTGGCTACGGAGTTGCGCAATCCCGCCGTTGTACGTGTCGGTCTTGAGCTGAACGCCGGATTGTGCGGCGAACGGCTTCGCGGCAGTGGATTCCTGCGCGCTTTGCCATGCCCCTCCCCACGACGTAAATGTCACCTGGTCGGCCGAAGCCGCCGTGCTGATACAGCCGCTTGCAAGCAGGACGCCCCAAAAAACTTTCGGATTCATTTTTTTGACCTCATCAAAATAAACAAGCAGAAAATCAGTGAGCTTCCGCCCAACTGGGTTACAACAAGGCCCGGCACGCGTCGGCCATCCACCCAACGTCAACTGAATCGCCGATACGCAACTGACGTGCAGCTCCATCATTGGGCAGCTTCACAATGAAGTCGTTGCGTCCGCATATCTGCATCACTACGCGAAGGTGATCGCCGTAATAGATCAGGTCTTTCACGCCGCCATGAAATACGTTGTCGCAAGAGCGTGCTTGCTCCCCAACAACGATTCGTTCCGGCCTCAACGAGATGCTCGCGTGACCAGCGGCGTGAATAGCAGCACCAGCGCTCGCGCGAATGCTGTGACCCCCATCGATTCTTACCGTGCAACGCGTGTGGTCGAGCGCCGAGATCACCCCTTTGAGTTCGTTGCTCTCACCGATAAAGCGCGCCACGAACGCGTTTTCGGGCTTCTCGTAGAGTTCCGACGGCGACGCGAGCTGCTGGATGATGCCGTTGTTGAAAACGGCAATGCGGTCGGACATGGTCAGTGCTTCGCCCTGGTCGTGGGTCACGTACACGACCGTTAGCCCGCTCTGCTCGTGAATCTGCTTGATTTCATATTGCATCTGCTCTCGCAGTTGCTTGTCGAGCGCACCGAGCGGTTCGTCCATCAACACGAGAGCAGGTTCGAATACCAGAGCGCGTGCGACGGCAATACGCTGCTGCTGTCCGCCGGACAGTTGCGCCGGCATGCGATTGGCAAACTTCTCCATGTTCACCATGCGCAATGCCTTCGTCACCTTCTGCTCAATCTCGTGTTTGGAGACCTTGCGAACCTTCAACGGAAAGGCCAGATTCTCGGCAACCGATTTATGCGGGAACAGTGCGTAACTCTGAAAGACCATGCCGATATTCCGCCGCTCTGGCGGAATTCGGTTAATCGGCTTCCCTTGCAGGAGAATTTCGCCTTGCGTGGCAGTTTCGAAGCCGGCCAGCATCATCAGACAGGTCGTCTTTCCCGACCCGGACGGCCCGAGCATCGTGAGGAATTCTCCCTGCTCAATCTCAAGGTTGAGGTTCTTCACGACCAGCGTTTCGCCGTCGTAGGTCTTCTGGACGTTTTTGAATGAGACAATAGTCGACATCGTGTTCTCCTTGGGGAAGCCGAACCTGGCTATCAAGCGCCGAAACGCCAGTCGCGCGGCGGCAGGTACGTTTCCTTGACGACGCGCGGCGACGCCCAGCGCAGCAGGTTCAGATACGAACCGGCCTTGTCATTGGTGCCGCTGGCACGGCCACCGCCGAAAGGTTGCTGACCGATCATGGCGCCGGTAGGCTTGTCGTTCAGGTACAGGTTGCCCGCAGCGTTAATGAGTACGCTTTCGGCTTGGTGCAGTGCGAAGCGGTCGGTACTGAAAATCGAACCGGTCAGGGCATACGGGCTGGTCGCGTCAATCAGCGCGAGGGTCTCGTTCCACGCGTTGTCATCGTAGACATGGACAGACAGGACGGGGCCGAACAGCTCGTGCGTCATGAGGTCGTGTTTCGGGTCCGACACTTCCAGCACGGTCGGCTCGACAAAGTAACCAGGCTCCGACCAGGTATTGCCGCCGGACACGAGTTTCACGGCGCCGTCGTCCTTCGCGGCAGCCAGCACGCGGCTGAGCTTTTCATAGGACGCCTTGGAAATCACGGCGCCCATGAAGGTATTGGAGTCGGCGACATCGCCCACCTTGAGCTCATGGAGCCTGGCGCGCAGTTCCTGCGAGACTGCCGGCCACAGGCTGCGCGGGATATAGGCACGCGAGGCAGCGCTGCACTTCTGCCCTTGGTACTCGAAGGCCCCTCGAATCAATGCAATCGCGACTTCAGAGGCGTTAGCCGAAGCGTGTGCGAGCACGAAGTCTTTGCCGCCCGTCTCACCGACAAGGCGCGGAATCGTGCGGAATGCGTCAACCTTCGATGCAACGCCCTTCCATAGGGACTGGAACACCGCGGACGAGCCCGTGAAGTGAATGCCTGCAAGGTCTGCAGACGACAGCGCCACACGCGTTGTCAGCTCGGCCTCGCCAGGAACGAAGTTGATGACTCCCGGGGGCAGGCCAGCCTCTTCAAGCGCCTCATAAAAGATGTAGTTCGCCAGCGCAGACTTTTCGGAAGGCTTCCACAGCACCGTGTTACCCATGATCGCGGGGGCGGTCGTCAGGTTGCCGCCGATGGCAGTGAAGTTGAAGGGCGAAATGGCGTAGACGAACCCTTCGAGCGGTCGCCAATCTGCGCGGTTCACTGCGGTGGGCACCGACAGCGGCTGCTCAGCATAGACACGTTGCGCATTGAAGGCGTTAAAGCGCAGGAAGTCGATAAGTTCGCAGCCGCTGTCGGGCTCTGCCTGGTCGATCGTCTTGCTTTGGCCCAGCATGGTCGCCGCATTGATCTTCACGCGCAGTCGCGTCGCGATGATTTCCGCGGCACGATGCAGGATGGTGGCGCGACTTGCATGCGTCAGGTTCGCCCAGTCGCGCGCCACCGATTTCGAATTCGCGATGGCTTCTTGCACCTGGCTTTCAGTGGGTCGATGAATCCGAGCGAGCAGTCGTTGGTGGTCATGCGGAGCGCGCACTTCGACCGTGTTATCCGAGTAGTACTTCTTGCCGCCGATGACGGTCGGGATCTCGACGACTTCACGTTGTTCGAGGGCCTTCCTCAGGGAATCTGCTGCTTCCGTTCCGGGGCGGAAGCTCACTTCCGGCTCATTCGCAGGCATCGGAAATTGGGGACCAGAAATCACGCTCACTCCTTAACAAAACGTTTAAACAAAACCGTACGGCTTGATGTGCACCCGCATGTTTTTCCGCTTCTGGTGGGCTCCAGCCATTACCGTTCGCGCGGAATCTTCGCTGTCAAGACTAGTGGCAAACGAAAAGAACGCCTTATTGCTTCATCCCGCCTTATGCAAAGAATCAATGCGGTTATCGATGACGGGATCGATGCTTGCGCTTTGCTGACTAAGCTGCGAGCCGAGCTGGAAGCAGACGTACTTCCCGTTCCACCGGCGGCACCTACTGGTCACATGTTCAGCAAACTTGGCGAATATGCCAACGCATGCCAAAGCCACCATATATGCCCGCCCTCTTCCCACCCTACCAACCCAGCCACTCCTGAACATACGTTCAGCAAACAACAACGGAAGCAACTATACATGTAAATCTCACAACCTCAAATATCAGGTATTCCCCTAGCTATGCCGCACAAAATAGGGAAAAACCCGATATTTTCCTGCATCCCGATGGCGTGTGCATCAACCATACAGTGAACATATGTTCAATAAGGATGAGCCTGCGAGCGGTTTGCCACACATATGGATGCTGAACGAGCGTTTAGAACTCTCGAATCGGATGTACCATTAGGTCCGACGCCGCCTGCCTCTGGAGCGGCGAGTTACTTACCGATGAAATGAATAAAGCACCCCTGCAATCCCCCAGCGTTCGCACTACCTCTCACGAAGCCCGGCGAGAAGACGCCGGACAGGTTGAGGGCATGCCGCTAAAGCTCGTGGAAGCAACGCTGGAAGTTGTCGGGCAGGTCGGCCTTGAGAACCTGACAATTCGCAAGGTCAGCGAATATGCCGGCGTTTCGGTGGGCCTCGTGCACCACCACTTCGATAACAAGAACGATCTGGTCTACAGGACGTTCGTGTTTCTCATCCGGCGCGTCCGCGATCAGCTCACCGCAGGCCGGCGCGGCATTGCCGATCCCGTCGAACGCATGAAATTCACGGCGGATATGTGCTTCAGCGATGAAGTGATGAGCCCAGGTGCGGCCAATGTCTGGCCGCACATGTGGAGTTCGTCGGCCCACGACGCAGAGGTTCAGCGATTGTGCGCGGCATTCTCGAGGCGCCTGCGCTCAAACTTCACGCACGACTTGCGGGAAGCCGGCTGCAGCCGGGCGATGGCGCACGTATACGCCATTCAGGCCATGGCCCTGGTCCATGGCCTCTGGATCGAACACCGGGTTGCTGCATCCATCTCCATCGAAGACGTACTTGGCGTATTCCATGGCGTTATCGATGACGCCACGGGAGAAGTCTGGAAACGGAATTTGCGGCCCGGAGGAAAGAACTGACCCGTCACGCCAAGCGATTGCGCCGCTCGGCGCGTGCCGGTGCAGCCCAGCTGCAGGAATGATTCTGGCAGTGCAACTGCCAAGGCATGCCAGCCAAGGGGTGCATGCCATGGAGCTGGGGTTGCTGGGGCGCCCGTGCTGGAGTCAGCTATCACATTGATGCCGATCATGAGAGAGAGAGTAACAGAACGGTACCCGGACTGGGACCTCCTCGCCAGCTGGGTGGCGGTCGTCGAGGCGGGCTCGATATCCGATGCTGCTGAGCGGCTGAGTATCTCCCAGGCAGGCGTTTCGCAGCGCATCAAAGCCCTCGAAACGCTGCTCGATACGATGCTCCTCGATCGGGCAACGCGACCTGCCCGGCCAACGGCGGCAGGCCAGCGGCTATTCGAACACGCCACAGCTCTGCTGCAAGGCGCCGACCAGATGGTCGAGAGCGTAAGGAACGTTACCCGGGCAAAGCGTGTCGTGGTCCGGCTAGGCTGCGTGGACTCGTTTGCGGCAACCATCGGCCCCGTCATCATCAGGGCACTGTCTGGCAGCTCACATCAGATTCGACTCTGGTCCGGCATAACGCCAGCGCTCGATGCACAGCTGGAGGCGCGTCAGCTCGACGTCGCCGTGACAACCAGCGGCGTGGCTCAGGTGCCCGGCGTCCGTAAGCGCAAGTTGTTCACGGAGCCGTACTTCGTCGTAATTCCGAAGGATTTCGAAATCGACCGCTTCACGACCCTGGCGGACTTGAACCAGCACCTCCAGCTCATCCGGTACAGCGCGCGGTCAGTGATCGGCCAGCACGTAGACTCCTATCTGGCGGCGCACGGCGAAAATATCGAGCGCTCATGTGAGTTCGATGCAACCGACCCGATGCTCAGCCTCGTGGCGGCCGGACTCGGATTTGCCATTACCACGCCGTTATGCGTATGGCAGTCGCGCCACTACGTGCCGGAGATCAAAGTCGTACCTCTGTCATCTTTCTCACGGCATGGGCGTCCGCACGCGGGCCTGAGCCGTTCCTTCTACCTGTCATTTCGTGAGAATGAACTCGGCCATCTCCCAGCGGACTTGTATGACATGCTTCGCCGTGTATTCGAGCGGCAGGTCTCGCACGACATCGCTTCAGCGATGCAACTCAAGCCCGAAGACGTGTGCCTGCAGAGCGAAGCTTAGGCCAGGCCGATCCTAAGACCACCCCCGGTGTTGTATAAGCAGCGGTTATGCTGCTTAAAAATAGTGCTTGAACTACGCCGCCGTTTCGTGCCCTGCACCAAGAATTGACGCAGTGCGATAGCGGCTGCTCAGCCATGTCAGACGCTATGCTCCCCGGCGCTATGAGTTTGACGATACCGACGATCAGCCGAACACCGGGGAACAGTCACCGAGGCCGGCGTGTACCAAGAAACATGCCGAAACCGGCACTCATTATTCGCTTTCGTTTCTACTAAGAAACGCCTGCACTTATATTAGCCAGCACCGTCTCCAGCTGCACCAAACTCTCGGAACAACCTCTCAATGGAAGGTGCATCCGTGAATTCATATGACGTCGTGGTGATCGGCGCCGGTGTCATCGGCAGCTCCGTAGCGTTTCATCTGGCCAAGTTCGGCGCGAAGAGCGTCCTCGTGCTCGACCGGGGCAACATCGGTGCGGGGACGACGTCACAATCGTCCGGCATCCTGCGTACCCATTATTCGGTCAGGGAGAACGTGGAACTAGCCCGCCAGTCCTGGGCCGTGTTCAACGACTTCGCCAGATATCTCGGCGACGAAGAAGCATCCTGCGGGCTGGTGAAGTGTGGCTACATGATCGTCTCCCCGGAAGGCGACAAGCTCGAACCGCTGCGCGCCTCGCTGAAGCAGCAGCAGGACCAGGGCATTCCTCTCGAATTGCTGGACCGCAAGCAAGCGAAAGAACTGCTGCCCATCGCGCAGTTCGAAGACGCAGCCCTGATTGGCTATGAGCCCGAAGCCGGCTTTGCAGACGCTTACCTGGTGGCCACCAGCTTTGCTCGGGCCGCGCGCCGCGGCGGTGTCACCATCCGCGAGAATGCCGAAGTCCATAAAGTCTTGATCGAGAACGGCAAGGTTGTCGGCGTCTCGACCTCAATCGGCGACTTCGCCACCCCGATGGTCATCAGCACCCAGAACATCTGGACGCCGGAACTGGCCGGCTGGACCGGCCGCTCGCTACCGGTGGTGCCGGAACGCCATGCAGTACTGGCCCTGGAATGCAACGAAGCGAAGTACACCTACTCGATGCCGGTTTTCAAGGATCTCGGGTCGCCGGGCATGCTCTACTGCCGCAGCTATGGTGGCAGCCAGATGCTTGTCAGCGAAGGCATCGTGGGAGAGAAGCTGCAAACCGCCGAGATCGAGCAAGGCGACATCCCGATGGACTACATCGTCGAAGTCGGCGCGCAGGTGGCTGAGCGCTTCCCGAACTACGAAACGGCCGGCATCGCTTCTTCGTGGACTGGCGTCTACGATGTAACCCCCGACTGGAACCCCGTCCTTGGCAAGCTGTCCGGCATTGAAGGCCTGGTCGTCGGCTACGGCTTCTCCGGCCACGGGTTCAAGCTGTCCCCGACTGTCGGTCGCGTGCTCGCCCAGGAGGCACTCGGATTGCCGACCGACGTCTCCTTGCAGCCCTACGCCATCGAGCGTTTTGAAACGGGCGATCTGCTGACGGGCAAATACGGACTCGGCGCAGTTTCCTGATCAACGCAGCATGAGCCAGCTCGAAGTGAAACGGCTGAGCCTGGTGCCCGCGCAGCCATGGAAGAACGGCGGCGGTGTCACGCGGTTGCTGGCTGAGCGCGACTGTGACTGGCGCGTCAGCCTGGCAAACGTCGAAGCGAACGGGCCGTACTCCCGCTTTGACGGTATGACCCGGTTATCGCTCATCGTTGATGGAAAGGGTGTGGTCCTGCGTGGGGCAGAGCGGGTGCTCCCGCTCGAGTACCTGGTACCGACCATTTATGACGGTTCGATTGACTGGACTGCGTCGCTAATCGACGCCCCGGTGGTTGCGCTTAACATTATGGCGCGGACCGACAGGTATGTTCCGAGCGCCCAAATCCTCCACACCGAAGCGACACTGCCGCCGGGGTCAGCCGCTGTGATTCTCGCCGGCCACTCCAGATGCGTCGTATACGGGGACGACGGCACTGCCATCGCCATTCCGCCGGGCCAGTTCCTCGCCATTGCATCGGTAGTGAAACCGATGCGAGTCGTACGCGACGCCGGAAGCCCGATTGGGAACCACCCGCCCGTTGTGGCGTTGATTGAGTCAATCGAGAACAGAGCATCACGAAGCAACTTTGCTTGAGTACGTTGCAAATGAAAGTTATCGCAGCAGTCAAACGAGTCGTGGACTACAACGTCAAGGTTCGCGCCAAGTCCGACCGGACCGGTGTCGACATCGGTAATGCCAAGATGTCCATCAATCCGTTTGACGAAATTGCCGTTGAGGCCGCCGTGCCCATGAAGGAAGCCGGCGCCGGATCATAAGCTGCAATGAAGCTCAACATCACGATTTCTAATCCTGATAGCGCAAACCACAGTCAGGCGAAGAGAATATGTTGAGGGTATTGCGCCATGTTGCTAAGTAAGCATTTCGAGCCCGGTCGCCCCAAGTAGTCCGTAATTCCAATCGGCAAACACGTCCAGAAACCGCGAAAGCTGGCCAATACAGATGATGCCCCGAGACTTGCCTAATCACGCCGCAGCGGAAAATATCGAGGTTGACCGCCCGGGTCCGTTGTCAGAAGCTTCCCTACTGGGAGCTGCCCATTCGAGTCCGGCTGCGCCAGACGCAATCGTCAGCGCATCCGCCAGCGTCTATCCCGGCCTCATTGGACTCCTCGCGGCCTACGGGGTGCTCATTGTCGGTAACGGCCTCTTTACCACCGCTGTCCCCTTCCAGATTATGCGTTTCGATGCGTCGACAATGCTGGTCGGGGCGGTTCAGTCCAGCTATTACGGCGGATTTATCCTGGGGGCGTTCTTCACCAGAACACTCATCGAACGCATCGGACAGCATCGTGCATTTGTGGCGTTCGCTGCCATGGCAACTCTTCTGGTCATGGGCTTCTCGATGTCTGAATCCCCGTTCACCCTTTGTCTGTTCCGTCTTGGAACTGGATTCGCCTTAATGGGCATATACACCACGGTGGAAAGTTGGCTGAACGGCTCAGTACCTAACTCGATCCGGGGAAGCGTCTTCGGCTCCTACCAGGCCATCAATTTTTTGGCCGTTGGGGCTGGCCAGTTTCTGTTGAATATCGGCGCACCAGGTAGTCAAACACAAATTCTTCTCGTCGTCGCACTCTTTACGGCGGCGGTGTTGCCGATAACGATGATGCAGGGATGGCCATCAAGGGTTCCGGACAACCGCCTCGCCCCAACTGACGCTCACACCTGGATGGATAGCGTGCGCGACATGATGGATAAGGCGCCTATCGCCGTACCAGGCTGCATTCTCTCCGGACTTCTCTATAGCACGTTCTACTCCCTGATGCCGGTATATCTGGCTCGAATTGGCTTCTCTATTGCCCAACTTTCGCTGATAACGGGCGGCTCTCTCCTATGCGCGCTGCTCACCCAATGGCCTGTCGGGCGCCTATCGGACCGCATGCACCGTTGCCGACTCTCTGCGCGCCTCGCGGCATGCTCAGCTTGCGTGACTCTCCCGCTAGTCGTCATAGATGCGCCTTGGCTAGCTTCCGCGCTGACGTTCGTGTTTGTTGCCATGACCTTCACGCAGTACGGTCTGATTGCTTCTCATGTGAACGACCGCACCTCCGCGGAACATCGTGTCGCCATCAGCGCCACTTTAATCATCTTGTTCTCCATCGGCGGCCTCATTGGCCCAGCGCTCGTATCCGGGCTCATTGCAGCTTTCGGCCTGAAGGCATTGCATGCCTTTAATGTCGTCGCCTCGATGTTGCTAGCCTGTTTCGCCTGGCGTGAGAGCCGGCGTTTCGCGTAAAGCCAAGTTAGCCACGTTGCGTCGGCAAGATTCTGGCTCGGGTTCCGTGCCAGGTACGGGCCAGATGCCAGAAAAGCGAAGCACTGCTCAAGCGAATACCGAGCATACCTGAAGCGCAGCGCGAGGCACCGGCTGCGCCCCAATTCAGGGACAAAAGAAGGCGTTCTGAATTCGGTTATTAGCCTTCTTAATACTAATGCGACAAGTTGGCGCGATGAACTAGCATCTCCTCATACAAATGAGGAGACATCGTGAACGAGTTGCGGCTTGACGTTCGCTCTCTGCGCGTATTCGAGGCTGTCGCGAAGAGCGGCAGCGTATCCACGGCGGCAAGCAAGCTTGGCGTCACGCAGTCAGCCGTGTCGCAAGCCGTCATGCAGATCGAGGAGCTGCTCGGCACGAAGGTTCTCGACCGTGCACGCCGGCCAATGAAGCTGACGCCCGCCGGCATCGCACTGCGGCGGCACGCGCATAACGTCGTCGACGACATGGACCGCCTGCTTGCATTGGTTCGGGCGTCTGACCTTGTCAACCGGCATCTCAACTAGCCATTCCGAACTGAACGTATATGTCATTCCGTGATTCGTCCGTCGGCATGTATCCGACATACCAGCACCGCTCTGGATGGAACGCCATGTTGCCGGCGCGGCAACCGCGAACTTCGCCGAACGAGCGCCGTTTCGGCACCATCGTGATTGGCGGCGGCTACACTGGCCTTGCCGCGGCCCGTCGTATTGCCGAATTGCGACCAAATGAGCAAGTGCTTGTACTGGAAGCCGCTTCGGTCGGAGAAGGATCCTCCGGGCGCAATTCCGGCTTTATCATCAATGTGCCCCACAACACGAAGATGGGCGGCCATACCAGTCCAGCGGAGGTTGCTCGCAAGCAACTCCGCATGTACGACGCGGGCCTGCGCTGGCTCGAACAGGTGGTCCGGGAGCACGGTATCGAATGTGGCTGGAATCCAATCGGCAAATACCATGCAGCAGCCAGCGAGGCGGGTGTGGAGAACCTCCAGGCCACGCTAAACCAATATCGAGAATGGGGGGTGGCATACACAGAGTTCGACCGGTCTGCTCTTGAGCAAAAGCTTGGCACCAGCTATTACCGGTACGGCTATCACGCCCCGAACAATGTGTTCGTCCAGCCTGCCGCACTGATTCGTGGTCTCGCCGATTCCCTGCCCGCCAATGTCGTCCTGGCCGAGAACGAGCCGGTGATTTCGTTGAGCCATACCGCGCCCTTCAATGTCAAAACGGTCCACGCCGAGTACACCGCCGACCGCGTCGTACTCGCCAACAACGGCTTTGCGAAAGCGCTTGGCATACTGCGCGACCGGCTCATCACGATTTTCACCTACGCCGCTGTGACGCCGCGGCTGGCTGATACCGAACTCGCGAAGCTTGGCGATACTGACGAATGGGGCGTAATTCCCGCCAACCGGCTTGGAACAACATTGCGCCGCATCCAGGACGGTCGGTTCATGGTGCGCAGTGCGTATTCCTATGAACGCGAACAGTCGTCGAGCGACACACTGACTTTACTGACACAGAGCTATCAGCGCCGGTATCCCAATATGCGCTCCCATCAGTTCGAATACGTCTGGGGCGGAACCACCGCCCTGACACGCAATGGCGCCACGTTCTTTGGGCAGCTGAAGCCGGGACTGTTTGCTTCGTTGGGCTGCAATGGGGCCGGCGTCCTCAAGGGCAGTACCTACGGGAGGCTACTTGGAGAGATGGCCTTGAACGAACACTCCTCGTACCTCGCGGATGCGCTCAGCCTGGAAGGCCCAAGTTGGTTGCCCCCGGAGCCGTTCCGGCGCATCGGGGTCGTATCCGCCATCAAATACCAGGCTTCGCAAGCAGGCCCGGAGCGCTAAGTCTTCAACCACCACACCAAGAAATTGATATGTCTGAAATTCAACGTAGCCACGTAGGAAAGCGATTGTCCGAGGTCGCTGTGCACCAGGGCGTCCTGTACCTCGCCGGGCAAGTGCCAAGTGACGTTACCCAGGACATGACCGGCCAGACCCGTCAGGTGCTTGCATCGGTGGACGCGCTGCTCGCCGAGCATGGCTCCGAAAAATCGCGCATCTTGTCTTGCCAGATTTTCCTCACCGACATGTCCCAAGTTGCAGCGATGAACGAAGTCTGGGATGCATGGGTAACTCCGGGCCATACGCCGCCGCGAGCGACGGTAGGCGCTACGCTCGCGTCGCCCGAGAAGCTGATCGAGGTTGTCATCGTGGCAGCTGCCGGTTAAGCGAACCGAGCACATCCCGGCTTTGAGACACGAGACGCCGCCCATGCTTTCCGGCGGCATGAATCGAGACCATGCGAGAGACCAATACTGAAGCGGCGCGCAGGACAACATGGTGCGGGTTGCGCCACCGGGCTCTACGTCCCCTCTGGGGCCCCGACAGTTTTCTCGCCGATCTTGGACGATAGATATTTCAAACGAGATCTTTTACTGGATCAGTTATGACCTTCACCGTGCATTCCAGACGCTCAACTCCTCCTACTCAACCGGGACGCCGTCGAACCAGCCCTTCAGGGCGAGCAAGTTCTGGCCGCAGTTCGCGAAGCCTTCGTTCTGCACAGTCAGCGCGCTGGCCGAGTCTTCCCTGTTGTCCGTGAGAAGCTGCATACGGGGGGTGTATTTGGCATCAAGTCTGGTGACGTAGCCAGTCAAGACCTGCTTGGCTTCAAAGCGGCGGGATTTTGGCCGAGCAACCGGGCTCTAGGCGGGGAGCCTCATCAGGCGACCGTTGCGCTTTTTGACCCGCACACGGGGCGGCCGCTTTGCATCATGGACGGTAACGCGATTACCACCGCTAGAACCGGCGCCGCCGGCGGGCTTGGGCTGCAATTGCTCGCTCGTCCCAAGAGCTCCAGGATTTGCATTTTCGGTACTGGGGTGCAGGCAAGGGTCCAATTGCATTACGCACTTCGGATGCTCTCCGAGCCGTGCAAGGTGCAGTATGTGAGTATTGCCGGAAAGCCTGAGCCGGCATTCGAGGCCGCTTTCCAAGACAGGTGCTCCATCAATGTGGCACGTGACCGCAATGAGGCAGTCGCGGATAGCGATGTGGTCATCACTGCAACTCCCGGTGCTGGGCCGCTATTTGATGCTGAAGCCGTTCGCCCTGGGACTCACCTTACGTGCGTTGGGGCCGATACCGCTGGGAAGCGGGAGTTGCCGGAAGGCATTCTTGAGCGCGCTCGCATCTTTGTCGACGACCAAGAGCAGGCCCGGACGATTGGCGAGTGCCAATGGGCTCCGGACTTGCCGTGCACCGAAATCGGGGACCTGTTGGCCGGTACGGTCAGCATTAACCGGCCCCTAACCGACGTCACCGTGTTCGACATGACTGGGCTCGCTCTCCAAGACCTGACGGTTGCGCGATTCCTCTATAAGCAGGCTATCGAGAGTGGCGCAGGAACGCGCATCGCGTGGCCTTGGTAACCGATATATCCAACTGCTGAGTCTGAAATGACAACTTTCGAACTACCCACCTACGTCGACGTAGAGGCAGCTGCAAAGCGTATCGCCGGCGTTGCCCACCGTACCCCGGTGCAAACCTCTCGTACTCTTAACGAGATGATTGGGACGGAGGTGTTCCTCAAGTGTGAGAATTTTCAACGCATGGGGGCCTTCAAGTTTCGTGGCGCGTTTAATGCGCTTTCGAAGTTTTCGCCCGAGCAGCGCAAGGCCGGCGTAGTGGCGTTCTCCTCGGGCAACCATGCTCAGGGGATTGCGCTCTCCGCTAAGATTTTGGGCATTCCAGCAACGATTGTGATGCCGCATGATGCTCCCGCAGCGAAAGTGGCTGCGACGAAAGGGTATGGCGCCAACGTCGTCATCTATGACCGCTACACGGAAGACCGCGAGGCAATCGGGCGTCGACTTGCCGAAGAGCAAGGTCTCACGCTGATTCCGCCCTACGACCATCCTGATATCCTTGCCGGCCAAGGTACGGCAGCAAAAGAATTGTTCGAGGACGTTGGTCCGCTCGATTACCTCTTTGTGCCGTTGGGCGGTGGCGGCCTTCTGTCGGGCACGGCGCTGTCCACTCGTGCACTCGCGCCGCAGTGTGTGCTGTATGGTGTTGAGCCGGAGGCCGGCAACGACGGCCAACAGTCGTTCCGTAAGGGGGAAATAGTGCACATCGACACGCCCAAGACGATTGCCGACGGCGCTCAAACCCAGCATCTAGGCAATTACACGTTTGGCATCATCAAGCGCGATGTCAACGATATCCTCACGGCCCCCGACGCGGAACTGGTCAGCACGATGAAGTTTTACGCCACGCGTATGAAGATGATTGTTGAGCCGACGGGCTGCCTCGGCTTGGCCGCCGCGCTGAGCATGAAGGACGCTCTCAAGGGTAAGCGCGTTGGCATTATCATCAGCGGTGGGAACATCGACCTGGAACGATTCTGCGCCCTTGCCGCAGCGTAACCGCTCCCGCGCAGTCTTGGCAGGGTTCAGGACTGCGTGCAGGTCCAAGACATGGGCGCGCGCATTTGTGGGGGCAACCGAACAACGTGTCAAACGTATATGAGAAGCTTGTCGCCTTGCTTGATTGCGAGGGTGCAAAGTATCGTGTTATTGAGCATCCGGCCGAGGGGCGTTCTGACCTCGTAGCGGCCATCAGGGGAACTGCCCCAGGTCAGGGCGCCAAAGCCATGCTCTGCAGGGCTAAGGACGACGGTAGGTCGCTGGTGTTGGCCATCCTTCCCGGTGACAAAAAGCTGGACTTCAAAATGGTTGCCGAAGCCGGCGGACTAAAGAAAGCCACCCTTGCTTCCGCTGAGGAGGCTGAGCGAGAAACCGGATGCGTCATCGGTGCAATTCCTCCGTTTTCGTTCTCTCCAGACATTCGTCTGGTGGTTGACCCCGGGCTCGTCGAGAACTTTGATGAAATCGCCTTCAACGCGGGGCGTCTGGACCGGTCGATGGTGCTCAACTCGGCAGATTACGTACGCATTGCGCAACCGCTCGTCAAGCCGCTATGCGTTTAGACAAGGTCTCCGCGCTCTCTTTCGACCTGGATGACACGCTTTGGCCTTTTGGACCGTCGGTCGAGAGGGCGGAACTGGCGCTTCACGCCTGGCTGATAGCCAATGCACCCGGCACCGCCGGCGTCTTACCTACATGCCAAACACTTGGACGACTCCGGGACGACTACGAGCGTTCCCGTCCCGACTTGGTTAATAACTTTCGTGAGCTACGGCTAGGGTCCATCCGGCGAGCGCTCGAGATGGGCAATGAAGACGTCTCGCTCACCCAATCCGCCTACGAAGTTTTCTACTCTGCGCGCCAAAAAGTAGAGTTCTTCGAGGACGTGAGGCCAGCGTTGGAATGGCTCAGTGTCAGGTTCCCCCTTGTCGCTGTGACCAATGGCAATGCAGACCTGCAGCAAACGGGGGGGGGCAGAGTATTTCCGTGGGACGCTGAGAGCTAGTACGCTCGGCGTGGCTAAGCCAGAAGCGGAAATTTTCCATGCGGCTGCACGTGAAATCGGTGTTACTCCGGGCGAGATGCTCCATGTGGGGGACGATTTTCGCGTCGATGTTCTTGGTGCGTTGGGCGCGGGTATGCAAGCCGCCTGGCTGGTACGTGAGCCGCATCCTACGGAGATTCCGCTCGAGCATGCTGTTCATACGCCACACATTACAGTTCAGGACTTATCCGCTCTTTGTCTGGCTTTGGGCGGTCCAAAGACTCTAGCGTATCGAACCCTGCCAACCTAGGTGCTGTCTCCGCTCCTTCGGAGCGCTCGCTCCGTAAAGTTCGAGACAATCGGCACCAACACCGAGCCATCAATTCGAGACAATTGTTGCTCCACAAGGGTTTGCGAAAACGCCTAAGCCTTGACGCATGGCACCAAAGCTCAGGATTGTCTCAAACTATTAGACAGCACCAGTTGCCACTCGCATTGACCTGATCTCACTCCACCGTAACAGACTTCGCCAGATTACGCGGCTTGTCGACGTCGGTGCCACGCGCACAGGCGGTGTGATACGCGAGCAATTGCAGCGGCACCGTATGCAGGATCGGCGAGAGCTGGCCGTAATGTTCCGGCATCCGGATCACGTGCACGCCTTCGTCGTTCTGGATGTTCGAATCCGCATCTGCGAACACGTACAGCTGACCGCCACGCGCGCGCACTTCCTGCATATTCGACTTGAGCTTTTCGACGAGTGCGTCGTTCGGTGCGATCGTCACGACCGGCATCTCATCGGTCACCAGCGCGAGCGGGCCGTGCTTCAACTCGCCTGCCGGATACGCCTCGGCATGGATATACGAGATTTCCTTGAGCTTCAACGCCCCTTCCAGTGCGATCGGGTAATGCAGGCCACGCCCCAGGAACAGCGCATTCTCGCGGCGAGCAAAATCGTCGGCCCAGGCAATGATCTGCGGCTCCAGCGCCAGCACACTGTTGAGCGCCGCCGGCAAATGGCGCAACTGCTTCAGATGCTCCGCTTCCTGCGCCGCCGTCAAGCGCCCGCGCAGTTTCGCCAGCGTCAGCGTCAGCAGGAACAGCGCCGTCAGCTGCGTGGTGAACGCCTTCGTCGACGCCACGCCAATCTCCGTGCCCGCGCGCGTCAGGTAATGCAGCGCTGTCTCGCGCACCATCGCGCTCGTGCCGACGTTACAGATCGCCAGCGTGTGCGCCTGCCCCAGCGATTGGGCGTGCTGCAGCGCCGCCATCGTGTCGGCCGTTTCGCCCGACTGCGAGATGGTCACCACCAATGTCTTCGGATTCGGCACGCTGTCGCGATAACGGTACTCGCTCGCCACTTCGACCGACGTCGGAACCTGCGCCAGCGACTCCAGCCAATACTTCGCCGTCAGGCCCGAGTAATAGCTCGTGCCGCACGCGAGGATCAACACCGAATCGATCTGCTTGAAAACACCTTCGGCATTCTCCCCGAACAGCTCCGGCGTTATGCCCTCCACACCTTCCATCGTGTCGCCGATGGCGCGCGGCTGCTCGAAGATTTCCTTCTGCATGTAATGGCGATACGGACCCAGCTCCACCGCGCCGCTGTATGCGTGCACGGTACGCACTTCACGCGTCGCCGGCGCATCGTGACGATCGACGATCTGCACGCCGTTCAAGCGCAGCTCGACCACGTCGCCTTCTTCCAGGTAGATGAACTGGTCGGTGGTGCCCGCCAGCGCCAGTGCGTCCGACGCGAGAAAATTCTCGCCATTGCCCAGACCGACCACCAGCGGCGATCCTGCGCGCGCGCCGACCACCACATGCGGCTCCTGCTTGCGGAACACGGCAATCGCATACGCGCCGTGCAGGCGCTTCGTCGCCAGACGCACGGCCTTGAACAGATCGCCGGCCGCGGCGCCTTGCAGCAGCACGTGGATCAAGTGCGCAATGACTTCCGTATCCGTTTGCGAGACGAATTCGTACCCCTGGCCGCGCAGCTCTTCGCGCAGCGATTCGTGATTCTCGATGATGCCGTTATGCACCAGCGCGATTTCGTCGCGCGAGAAAATCGGGTGGGCATTGTGCGTGACCGGCGCGCCATGCGTCGCCCAGCGCGTATGCGCAACGGCGGTTTCGCCGGTCAGGCCGGATTCCGCGACTTGTGCCGCCAGATCGGCGACACGCGCCACGCTGCGAGCCCGTTGCGGCTTGCCGTCCTGAAGCACGGCCACGCCACACGAGTCATAGCCGCGATATTCGAGGCGACGCAAACCTTCCACCAAGACCGGTACCACGTCGCGTTTTGCTACTGCGCCGACAATGCCGCACATAATCGTTTCCCTTCCGCCAGCCGCGCCGGCATTGATATCTCGTGAACATACGACGCTCGCGATCCCGCGCGCGCCGCCAATGTCTGCTTACTTCTGCTTGCGCGGACGCACGTAGCCCGCCTTCGCCACCTGCGTCTTGTCATTGAGCACCAGCGCATCTTCCGGCGTGTCCTTCCAGACGGTGGTGCCTGCGGCGATCGTCGTGCCGCGGCGCACCCGGACCGGTGCCACCAACTGCGTATCGGAACCGATGAACACGTCGTCTTCGATCACGGTTCGATGCTTGTTGGCGCCGTCGTAATTGCACGTAATCGTACCCGCGCCGATATTGACGCGCGCGCCGACCGTGGAATCGCCGACATACGCCAGGTGATTCGCCTTCGATCCGCGCGCCAGCGTGGCGTTCTTCACTTCGACGAAATTGCCGATGTGCACGTCATCCGCCAGATCCGCACCCGGACGCAGCCGTGCATACGGCCCGACATGCGCCTGCGCCCCGACGACGGCGCCGTCAAGATGACTGAACGCTTCGATACGCGTTCCGTCGGCAATCGTGGTGTCGCGGATCACACAGTTCGGACCGATCGACACGCCGTTGCCCAACGTCACCTTGCCCTCGAACACGCAGTTCACGTCGATGCTCACGTCGGTGCCGGCGACGATCTCGCCGCGCACGTCGAACCGGTTCGCATCCGCCAGCGTCACACCCGCGTCCAGCAGCGCATACGCCGCATTGCGCTGATAAACGCGCTCGAGCTCGGACAACTGCGCCTTGCTGTTCACGCCGGTCGGCTCCCATTCGTGCGCCGGCTGGGCGGTCACGACCGGCACGCCATCGGCGACGGCGCATTCTACAACGTCCGTCAGATAATACTCGCCCTGTGCATTCTGGTTCTTGAGGCCGGACAACCAGCCTTTGAGCCTGCGCGTCGGCGCGACGATAATGCCCGTGTTGATCTCGCGAATGCCGCGCTGCGCTTCGTTCGCGTCTTTCTGCTCGACAATCCGCACGACATTGCCCGCAACGTCACGTTCAATGCGCCCGTACCCGGTGGGGTCCACCATCTCGACGGTCAGCACGCCGAGTTTGTCGCTGCCGGCCTGCGCGAGCAGGTCACGCAACGTGTCTGCGCGGGTCAAGGGCACGTCGCCGTAGAGCACCAACGTAGGCACATCGTCGTCGAGCTGGGCGGCGGCCTGCTGCACCGCGTGGCCGGTGCCCAGTTGCTGCGTCTGGTCGGCGAATACGATACCGTCACCCGCGACGGCAGTACGCACCTGATCGGCGCCATGCCCCACAACAACGATCAATTTGCCCGGCGCGAGCGAACGCGCCGTGGCAATCACGTGCGACAGCAGCGGCTTGCCGGCGAGCGGATGCAGCACTTTCGGGAGCGCCGAGCGCATCCGCTTGCCCATGCCGGCGGCGAGAATGACGATGTTCATCGTGAAATCGGTTCGATAGGGTCGTTAGGATTCAATTGCGCCGGCCGCCCGGCAACCGCTGCGGCATTCGCGCGACGCGGCGCGGCCGACATTTTACTCGTCGAACTGCGCGATCCGGATGATGGACGCGTCTTCGCCGGTTCCGCAGGGGTCTTCATCGAACGCGATGTCGCCTTGCGGATCGGGCGCGCCGGTCGCACGCAGGTTCTTGAAGTCGTGGATGTTCGCGTCCATCAGATGCGACGGGATCACATTGCCGAGCGCACTGAAGATCGACTTGATGCGGCCCGGGTGCTGTTTCTCCCACTGACGAATCAGGGCCTTCATCTCGGCGCGCTTCAAGTTCGGCTGGCTGCCGCACAGCGTGCACGGAATGATCGGGAACTGCTTGTACTGCGCATAACGCTCGAGATCGTGTTCCTTCACATACGCCAGCGGACGGATCACGACGTTCTTGCCGTCGTCGGACTGCAGCTTCGGGGGCATGCCCTTGAGCTTGCCGCCATAGAACAGATTCAGGAAAACTGTCTCGATGATGTCGTCGCGGTGATGGCCGAGCGCGATCTTCGTGGCGCCAAGCTCCCCTGCCACGCGGTACAGAATGCCGCGACGCAGGCGCGAGCACAGCGAGCAGGTTGTCTTGCCTTCCGGCACCAGCCGCTTGACGATCGAATACGTATCCTGGTTCTCGATATGAAACGGCACGCCGAGACTGCGCAGATAATCGGGAAGCACGTGCTCGGGGAAGCCCGGCTGCTTCTGATCGAGGTTGACCGCAATAATGTCGAAATCAATCGGCGCGCGCGCGCGTAGCTTGAGCAGGATGTCGAGCATGGCGTAGCTGTCCTTGCCGCCGGACATGCAGACCATGACGCGGTCGCCCGCCTCGATCATGTTGTAGTCGCCGATCGCCTGGCCCGTCAGGCGGAACAGGCGCTTCTCGAGTTTGTTGTTCTCGAAGGCCAGCTTCTGCGCCTTCTTCACGCTGTCGGCGGTGGTTGCGGGGGTGTCCGGCAACGTATCTAGCATGACGGCACTCATGTCAGGCATCCTTCATCATGAATACTTCAATGCCGACCGAATGGCAGTCCGGATAGACGTCCGGCTTCTCGGTCGACACGCCCACGGCACGCACGCGCGGATGCTCGAGCATCGCGCGCGCGACATCGTCGCAGAGCGTTTCCTGCAGGTGAATGTGCCCCTTGGCCACGCGCCTGGCGATCGTTTCGCGCATGAAGTCATAGTCGACGACTTCTTCGAGCTTGTCGGCAACCGGCGTGCTCAGATCGAGCGGCACGAATAGCTGGACGTTGATCAGCACACGCTGCTCGCCCTTCTTCTCGTGCTCGTGCACGCCAATGTTGATGAACACTTCGTAGTCGCGCAGGAACATGCGACGGCAGTCCATCAGGCGGGGGTGGGAAAGAGCGCTATGCATAATCTCAACTCTGGGTTGCTGTCAGTTTGCCGGCGGTCACCGGCGACCGGACGGTTCATTTCGATCCGGCCGAGGGTTCGGTCAGGAATTTTACGTCGCGCGGCGAGCCGACCAGGTGCTGGCCGCCGTCGACATACAGCACCGTGCCGGTCACGGCGGGTGCGTCGGTCAGGTACGCCACCGCCTGCGCGATGTCTTCAGGCGTCGACGAGGCGCCCAGCGGGGTGCCCGCATGCGCCGCCGAAAACCCTTCCGGCGTCTGGTCGACGGAGGCGAGCGTCACGCCCGGCGCCACGCCGACCACGCGAAGTTTCGGCGCGAACGCCTGCGCCAGCACCAGCGTGGCGGTGTCGAGCGCCGCCTTCGACAGCGTGTACGACAGATAGTCCGGATTCAGATTCGCGAGCTTCTGATCGAGAATATTCACCACGACACCGCGGCCCCCGGCCGGCAGCGACTGGAACAGCGCCTTCGCCATCACCAGTGGCGCGCCGAGGTTGACGCGCATATGGCGATCGAGCGCCGAATAGCTGCAATTCCCGGCATTATCGTACTCGAAGCGTGAGGCATTGTTGACGAGACACGCCGGCAGGCCGAGCACGGCGCCGCAACGGGCGATCAAGCCGGCTGCGGCGCCCTCGTCGGACAAATCCGCCTGCAGCACGACCGCCCGGCGCCCCAGCGCTTCGATAGCGGCAACGGTCTCGTTCGCTTGCGCCAGCGACGTCTCGCAATGCACGGCGACATCCCAGCCCCGCGCGGCAAGCTCGAGCGCGATGGCGCGGCCGATGCGGCGGGCGGCGCCGGTCACCAGGGCTACCCGGGGCGGCGCCGATGACGCGCCCGGCAACTTGGCCGGGCCGGAAGACGAAGCGAGACTCATACCGTATCCAATAAAGCACAAAGCGGTGGACCGAACGAACGCCCCGACTCCGTTACAATGCCGGGATGAATCTGGCCTCACCCAAACCCCATAGTTTACCTGTTCCCGAGCCGGTCGCGCTCGAACACTCGCGCCGACTGGCCGAACACATTGCCGCCGCAGTCGCGGACAGCGGCGGCTGGCTGCCGTTTGACCGCTATATGGAGCTGGCGCTGTATGCGCCGAAACTCGGCTATTACGCTGCCGGGGCGGCCAAATTTGGCCGCCTGGCGGCAGATGGCAGCGATTTCGTGACCGCGCCCGAGTTAAGCCCGTTGTTCGCCCGCACGCTCGCACGCCAGCTCGGCGACGTGTTCGAACTCGCCCAAAGCGCGCAAGTGCTCGAATTCGGCGCAGGATCGGGCCGTCTGGCGGCCGATCTGCTGCTGGCGCTCGAGGCGCACGGTACGCCATGCGAGCAGTATTGCATCATGGAACTGTCGGGAGAGCTGCGCGCGCGCCAGCGAGAAACGATCGCAACGGCCGCGCCGCATCTGGTCGGCCGGGTGACATGGCTCGACACGCTGCCGGATGCCTTCGCGGGCGCCATGATCGGCAACGAAGTGCTCGACGCGATGCCGGTGCGCCTTTTCGCGCGGCGCCAGGGCGTGTGGTGCGAGCGCGGCGTCACGATTGCCGACGGCCGCTTTGCCTGGGAGGAGCGCGCCCTCCACGGCCCCCTGCCGGAAGCCCTTGCGCCGCTGGACGCGCTACCCGCCGGTCAGGATTACGTTACCGAAACGCACGAAGCGGCGTCCGCATTCGTGCGCAGCGTTGCGCCGCTGCTCGCGCGCGGCGTGCTGCTGCTTGTCGATTACGGCTTTCCTGCGGGCGAGTATTACCATGCGCAACGCGGCCAGGGCACGCTGATGTGTCATTACCGTCATCAGGCGCACGACGACCCGTTCTATTACCCCGGCCTGCAGGATATCACCGCGCACGTGGAGTTTACGGGCATCGCGGCGGCGGGCGTGGACGCCGGGCTGGAACTGCTCGGATTCACCTCGCAAGCCCGTTTCCTGCTCAATAGCGGCGTGACATCCCTGCTGGGCGAGCTCGATCCGTCGGACCTGGCCACTTTCCTGCCAGCCACGGCGGCCGCGCAAAAGCTGCTTTCCGAGGCGGAAATGGGTGAATTGTTCAAGGTGATCGCGTTTGGCCGCGGCATTCCCGCGGAAGCCATGCTGACCGGATTCGCCGCCGGCGACCGCAGTCACACACTGTAGCCCGCCGACATGTTCCGCTGGGTCTTCACGGTCTTCATCGCGCTGATGGTGCTCTCCGCAGCCTCGCCGTGGCTGGCCAAGCTCGGCATCGGGCGCCTGCCCGGCGATCTGCGGCTACGGTTTCGCGGCAAGGAATACGTGTTTCCGTTCGCGTCGACGATCGTGCTGTCGCTCGCGCTCAATCTCCTGATACGTTTGTTGTAACGGCATCCTGGCCGTCGACACCCATGCGAGCTACGCTTCCGCACGCTCGGGGTTAACCTCGATTGGCGCATTTGTTTCAAAAAAATTACCATGAAACAAATGATTCAACACCAGACCCCATCAGGAACCGCCATGAAGACACCGCTGACCACTCGACTGCCCCGCGCGAAAGCGCTGCGCTGGACGCTTGCCGCCGCCCTGGCCGTTTGCGGTGCAGCCCAAGCCCAACCCGCCTCGGAGACGTTGCAGAAAATCGACAGCACCGGCGTGATCGCCATCGGCCACCGCGAGTCGTCGATCCCGTTTTCCTATTACGACAACCAGCAACACGTCATCGGTTATTCGCAGGACCTGTGCAACAAGGTCATCGACGCGGTCAAGGCGCACCTGAAAAAGCCGAACCTGGAAGTCCGCATGATTCCGGTCACGTCACAAAATCGTATTGCCCTTGTGCAAAACGGTACCGTCGATCTGGAATGCGGCGTCACGACCAACCTGAAAGCGCGTCAGCAACAGGTCGCGTTTTCGGATACCTTCTTCATCGCTGGCACGCGCTTGCTGACCGGCAAAGCGTCTGGCGTGAAAGACTTCGGCGATCTCGCCGGAAAATCGGTCGTGACCAACGCCGGCACGACTTCCGAGCGCATTCTGCGCAAGCTCAACGAAGACAAGAAGATGGGGATGAACGTCATCAGCGGGAAGGACTACGGCGAATCCTTCCTGATGCTCCAGGGCGGCCGTGTCCAGGCCTTCATGATGGATGACATCCTGCTTGCCGGTGCGCGCACGATGGCGAAGACGCCGAAAGACTGGGTCGTGACGGGCACGCCGCAGTCGTTCGAAGCCTACGGATTCATGATGCGCAAAGGGGACACCGAGTTCAAGAAGATTGTCGACGATACGCTCAGCGGTCTCATGAAGCGCGGCGAGATCAATGCGATCTACGCGAAGTGGTTCGAGACGCCGGTGCCCCCGAAGCACATCAACTTCGAGTTCCCGATGACCGAACAGTTGAAGAAGCTCTACGCGAATCCGAACGACACGGCGTTCGAGTAAAACGCAACTCGCGCACCTAGGGTTCGATGCCGAATTGGGCCGCGACCGCATCGATGCGCGCAGCTTGCACGGCTTCCTTGATCCGTGCCGGCTGCCCTGCGAACGCTTGGGCCACCGCCCCCGCATCGATCGATTGTGCCGCACGCAACGCCGCGGTCAATCGTTCGCGCTGCGGATACGGCGCATCGCCCAACCCGCCCCGGCCTCGCGCATCCGACTCGCACGCGTGCAGGATCTCGTCGAAACGCGACGGTTTGCGCAATGCGTCGCAGCGCTCGAGCAGCCGCACCAGCGCCGCCGCGCCAAAAGCGCCGCTGCCGTGAATGTTGCCATGCTCGCGCGCCACCACCTGCGCCAATTCGCGGCAGTCCACGGGCACGCGCAAACGATCACATAAGGGCTTGAGCAAATCGACGCTACGGCCTTCGTGCCCGATATGTCGCGGCAGAATCTCCTCGGGCGTCGTGCCCTTGCCGAGGTCATGGGTCAGCACCGCGAACCGCACCGGCAACGAGAATTCCTGCGCAGCCGCGTAATCGAGCGCCATCATCACGTGCACGCCCGTGTCGATTTCGGGATGGTAGTCGGCCCGCTGCGGCACGCCCCACAGACGCGCCACCTCAGGCAGCACCCGCTCCGCCGCGCCGGTCTCCATAAGAATGTCGAGCATGCGCGACGGCTTCGCCTCCATCAGCCCGCGCGACAACTCCTGCCACACACGCTCCGGCACCAGCGCATCCACCTCGCCATTGCCTGTCATCTTGCGCATCAGCGCCAGGGTGTCCGGCGCCACTGAGAAATCGCCGAAGCGCGCTGCGAATCGCGCGCAACGCAGGATGCGCACCGGGTCCTCGGCAAACGCTTCACCGACATGACGAAAAATCCGCGCCGCGACATCGTTCGCGCCGCCGTACGGGTCCACCAGGATGTCGGACAACTCGCCATCCGGCAAGACCTCGCGCGCCATCGCGTTCATGGTGAAGTCACGTCTGGCCAAGTCCTCTTCGAGCGTTACGTTGGGCGCGAAGTAGAAGTCGAAGCCGTGATAGCCGAGCGCGGTCTTGCGCTCGGTGCGTGCAAGCGCGTATTCCTCATGTGTCGTGGGATGCAGGAAAACGGGAAAATCACGGCCGACCGGCTTGAACCCCTGCGCGGTCATTTGCTCCGGCGTCGCGCCGACCACCACATAATCGCGATCCTTGACCGGCAAGCCGAGCAAACCGTCACGAACCGCACCGCCTACGACGTAGATCTTCATGAATGCACGTCGTAGGCCGCGATCGTTTGCGCTTCGGCACGGCCGGCCTCGACCCACTTCTGCACGGCGGGCACCGCACGAATGCGGTCGGCATAGGCTTGTGCAAGCGATGAAAGCGCCGGCTGATACGTCGCGAAACGCATGACGACCGGCGCATAGAACGCGTCGGCAATCGAGAACTCACCGAACAGAAAGGGCCCTTCGTAGCGGGCGAGACAGTCTTCCCAGATGGACTCGATACGGCGTACGTCGGCCAGCACTTCCGGTGTCGCCCCTGCGCCCGGCCACGACGCGCGCAGATTCATCCACATCTCATTACGCAAGCTGGAAAATCCGCTGTGCATTTCGGCACAAATGCTGCGCGCATGCGCGCGCGCCTTGAAATCGGCCGGCCACAGGGCGCGATCCGGAAATTTGTCAGCCAGGTACTCAACGATCGCGAGCGAGTCCCACACCGAGAGACCTTCGTCGATCAGGCACGGCACGCGCCCCGTCGGCGAGTAGCGCAGGATCTGCTGACGCGTGTCCGGCTGGCCCAGCCAGACCGGCTGTTCCGTGAACGGCAAACCGAAATGTTCGAGGACGAGCCACGGCCGCATTGACCAGGATGAGTAATTCTTGTTGGCAACGATCAACTGCATACCATTTCCTTCGGTTAAGGGGCTCAGGGCCCGTTGCATTGTCTATTGAAGGCGGATCAACGCCCGGCGTAAGTCCGGTAGCCGGCAAGGCGCCGCAGCCAGCCGGCGCCGGAAAGATAGTCGGCCGCAATCTCGAGCCCCTGCGGCTCGAGGTGCAGTTCCGGGGCGACCGGGCCATCGAGCACGCTGTCGACGGACATCGAATCGAGATTGTCACGCGTGATGACCGGTTCACCGGGCAGCCGCTCGAACAAGGCCGCCTGCATCCTCGCGGCGGCGTCGGACAACGGAATAATCGGCCGTTCACAACCGCACGCCGCCCCTGCGAAACGAACGAGCTCGGCCAGCGTGTAGACACGCGGACCGCCCAGGGCATACGCCCGGCCCACCGTCCGATCGTCGCCCAGCGCATTGACGAAGACCTGCGCCACGTCGCCCACATAGATCGGCTGAAAACGCGCGTCGGCCTTCGCAAGCGGCACGAACGGCAGGCGCCGCTGCAGCCGCGCGAACGTATTCAGGAAGTGATCGTCGGGGCCGAACACGACCGACGGCCGGAAGATGGTCACCGGGACGTTGGTGCTGCGCGCGGCGTTTTCGCCGTCGCCCTTCGAACGCAGATACATGCTGGGGCCCTGCGGATCGGCACCGAGCGCGCTCATATGCAGGAATCGGGCCACACCGGCCGCCGCGGCGGCTTCGGCGATGCGGCGCGGCAGCTCGACGTGCGCCCGCTTGAACGCATCGCCGTAGGGCGTGCCGGGATCACCATGCAGAATGCCGACGAGGTTGACGACGACATCGCACCCCGCCACCACGCCCGCAAGCGCCGACGGGTCATGCACGTTGCATTCGATCAGATCGACGCCGGGCAACACGCCCAATGCCTTCGCGGCTTCCGCGCGGCGCGTCGGCACGCGCACGACGTGACCGGCGGCCGCCAATTTGCTGACCAGATGCGCACCGATGAAACCTGAGCCGCCGATGACGCAAAGGATATAGGGCATGAGACGCCTCCTTGCGGAACGATCAAAGAGTACGTTGTGCGGCGGCGCGGATACTACGCCGCAGCGCTTACTGCGGCAGAATGACGCCGAGCCGTTCTTTCAGCGACTGCGGCCGGCCTGTGATCAGCGCAGCGTAGTACACGGTGTTCGACAGCACGTTCTCGACATAAGCGCGCGTCTCGTTGAACGGGATCGTTTCCGCAAAAATCGCGCCTTCGACCGGACGATCGAGCGTCGTGCGCCAATTGCGCGGCCGCCCCGGCCCCGCGTTGTAACCCGCCGAAGCCAGCACGGCAGAACCGTCGAATTGATTGTAGATCATCGACAGGTAGCTGGTGCCCAACCGGATGTTGGTATTGATGTCGTGCATCATCGAGGGGTCATAATCCATGCCGATCGTCTTCGCCACATGGCGCGCCGTGGCCGGCATGACCTGCATCAGGCCGCCCGCCCCTGCCGACGACCGGGCATCGATGATGAAACGCGACTCCTGGCGAATCAAGCCGTAGGCCCACGCTTCGTCGAGATCGACAGCCTTGGCATTGCGCTCGAGAATATCGCGGAACGGCATCAGGTAGCGCAGAGTGTAATCGTGCTCGGTCTTGGTTCGGTCGGCCGAGTTCACGGCACGGTCGAACAGCTCGATACGGTTCGCGTACTGCGCCGCCGCCAGCAACTGGCGATCCGTCATGCCGCGCAGTTCCCAATTCCACTCGCGGTTGCCTTCAAAGCGCAACCCCATCAGATAGAACTTCTGCGCGCGCAGGAAACCGGCATTGCTGCGCATGGCGTCGACTTCCGCCGGTGTCACGACCGTGCGCGGCGGCAGTGTGGTCTTGTTGCCAAGCTCCTCGTTCGCCAACTGGCCGTAGAAATTGCTCTGCGACGCAATCTTCCGGAACTGCGCACGTGCCGCATCCTGCTGTCCGGCTTCGCGCAGTGCGCGGCCGTACCAGTACACCCACACACCATCGTCGCGCAATGCCGGCGGCATCGCTTCGATGCCCTGACGCACCAGCGTCCAGTCTCCGCCACGCAATGCGGCACGGATCTTCCATTCCTGCGCAGTGTTCGACAGCGGCGCATTGCCCGCCTGACGATACCACTGCAGCGCGGCCGGATTCTGCGCCACCGCCCCGCGCATGCCGATCGCACCCCACCCGATGGCGCGCTCGTCCGCCGTAAGGCTGCCCGCCACGCTCGAGAACGTGGTGGACGCCAGCAGCGCATCGCTGCGCGCCATACGCACGATCGCGAGCAGCGCAAGTTGATGCGATGTGTCACTGCTATCAATACCGCGGCCAAGCAATTGCGCCGGGCGCGACGCCGCCATGTCGAGCAGTACGTCGTCCGGGCGCTGCTCGCCCAGTGCATCGGCAATCTGCTTGCCCAGCGACGTGTAATTCTCCTCGTAGGCCAGACGAATCTGCTGCCAGACGTCGTTGCGGCTCAACTGGCCGTTTTGCGCCAGTGCGCCGATCAGGTCAACGCAAGCCTCACCGTAATTCTTCGGCGCGTTCAGCAAGTCGCGTGCGGCATTGCCCACGTTCTCGCCACGCATCGCACGCGACATCAGGGCATAGCACTTGACCTGCGTGTCGTCGTCCAGCGCGAACTTGGGGTATTCGACATCGAACGTGCGCCAGTCGTGACGCTTGCCCAGCACCAGCAACCAGTCGTTGCGCAGGCGGTCGGCAATGGCCTGTCCATCATAAGCGGCGAGGAAGGCGCGGATTTCGTCGTCAGGCGTATCGATCAGCGCCTTGCCCGAACGATCGAACATGCGCGCCTTCAGCGGAAAGTAACGGACGTACGACGGGATCTCGTAGTCGCCCAGTTGCGCGGCCAGCGCGGCGGCGCGCGGGGCGTCGTTCACGCGGGCGGCTTCGCGCAATTGCATGAAGAGATCGTCGGACGCGCGGGGGACGGGCGCGGCCGCCGGTGCGCCGGCCGGTGCGGCAGCCGCCGGCGGTTGCGCAACGGCGGATGCCTGACCGGCCGTGCTCTTCGGACGGCCGGTGGCTTCGGTCGTGCTGCAGGCGACGAGGCCGGCTGCCGTCAGCAACACGGCAACGGCACGATATACTCGGGTCAGGCGTTCGGACATTATTCTTGCGCGTCAGGGAAAAAATTGGAATCAAGCATAGCACGGGACCCCGGCACCGAAATGTCCGATCCCACCCACAAAAGCCGTTTGCGCAAAGCATTACTCACGGCACGCAAGACATTGCCCGATCGTGACCGCCGCGATGCCCTGATCGGCCAACGACTGGCCGCGCTGCTGCGTGCGTGGCAGCCCGCGTGCGTCGGTCTGTACTGGCCCATCCAGGACGAATTCGACGCCCGTCCGGCCATCGCTGCATGGCTGGCCGGAGGTTGCAGCGACGCAGAGGCCCCCGCCGCCGCCCGGCGCGCCGCGCTGCCGGTCGTCGATCAGCCCGCGTCGCCGTTGGTGTTTCATCTTTGGCAGCCCGATACACCGATGGTCGAAGGCCATTACCGCATTCCGGTTCCCGACGGCACGCCTGTCGTCACGCCGGACCTGCTGCTGGTGCCATGCGTGGGTTTTACGCGCGCCGGATTTCGCCTCGGTTACGGCGGCGGCTTCTATGACCGCACGCTGGGGGCGCTCGCGCCGCGTCCGCGCACCGTCGGCCTTGCCTTCGACGTTCTGGAATCCCCTGCCCTCGCCGTGGAGCCGCACGACCTGCCGCTGGACCTTATCCTGACGGAAAGTGCGGTTCACGGACCCGCTGCGGCTTGCCTGCCGCCGTCGTTTTCCGTACCCTCGTAACAAGGGCGCGCGGCCAGCCGCCCGCTCAGGGATGCATTCGATGTCAACGCTCAAGATCCTGCCGCTCGGCGAAGGCGCACTGCTGTGCGAAGCCGGCGCGACCGCCACGCTGCTGACGCAACGGCGCGTCTGGCATGTGGCGTCGGTGGCGCGCGGGTGGCCGCACGTGCGCGACACGATTCCGGGGATGAATAACCTGACGGTGATCTACGATCCGCTGGCCGCCGACGCCGACACGCTCGCGGCCAAACTGCGCGAAGCCTGGCAAGCGCCGCCGCCTGCCGGCGAGACCGGACGCGACATCGAGATCCCGGTGGCCTACGGCGGCAAACACGGCCCCGATCTGGCAGAAGTGGCGCGGCACACACGCCTTGCACCGAAAACCGTCGTGCAGCGTCATGCGAAGGCCGAGTACATCGTCTATTTTCTTGGCTTTCAGCCCGGGTTCGCCTACCTGGGCGGGCTCGACCCGTCGCTGGCCACACCGCGCCGCGCCGAACCGCGCTTGTCGGTGCCCGCCGGCACGGTCGGTATCGGCGGCAGCCAGACCGGCATTTATCCGATGTCCTCGCCCGGCGGCTGGCAATTGATCGGCCACACGGCGATGACGCTGTTCGATCCCACGCAAGACCCACCCACCCTGCTCGCACCGGGTGACCGCATCCGCTTTTCCATCGCGAGCCTCGACCTGTGATCGATATCCTGCGCGCCGGCCTGCTCACTTCGGTTCAAGACCTGGGGCGTCCCGGCTATCGGACACTCGGTGTGTCCAGTGGCGGCGCCCTCGACCCGCTGGCGCTGATGGTCGCGAACCGGCTCGTGGGCAACGACGCCGGCGCGGCCGGCCTTGAAATCACCATGGCGCCGTGCGCCTTTCGTTTCGGCATGGACACCGTGATGGCGCTGACCGGCGCGGACTGCTACGCCGATCTCGACGGCAAGCCGGTGTGGTCCTGGTGGCGATTTCCGGTCTCGCGCGGGCAGACGCTGACACTGCGTCCGGCGCGCTTCGGGATGCGCACGTATCTGGCCGTCGCCGGCGGCATCGACGTGACGCCGCGGCTCGGCTCCCGCAGCACTGATCTGACGGCGCGCTTCGGGGGCCATCAGGGCCGCCCGCTGCACGACGGCGACCAGCTCCAGACCGGTGCGCCTGCCGTGCCATGGCAAGCCGATCTGCCGCCCTTGGGCGTTCGCCCCCCCGTGTGGGCGAGCGATCCCGGCGGTCATCGGATACGCGTGCTTCCCGGCCCCGACCACGATGACTTCACGGCGGCCGCGCACAAGACATTTTGGGAAACGCCCTGGAAAATCACGCCCAACAGCAACCGCATGGGCTACCGGCTGGCGGGCGCGGTGCTGGAGCGCAAAAAGAATCGCCATCACGACCTGCTGTCGCATGGCGTCCTGCCGGGCGTGATTCAGGTCCCGCCGTCGGGCCAGCCGATCATCCTGCTCGCCGATGCGCAGACGACCGGGGGCTACCCCAAGTTCGGCGTCGTGATCGCGGCCGACCTGTGGCGGCTAGGACAGGCAAGGCTCGGCGCCAACCTGCACTTTTCCGTATGCACGCTCGCGCAAGCGCGCGAAGCGCTACGCGAGCAGATGCGCTATCTTGAACAAATTGAACGGGCGCTTGCCTGGCACGACCGAGGCATTCTCGATGCCGTGCCACGCGCCGCAAAGTGAATATGCAAGTCGATCTCAACGTCGATCTCGGCGAAGGCTGCGCTTTCGATGAACCGCTGCTCGCCCAGGTCAGTTCCGCCAACATCGCCTGCGGCTGGCACGCCGGTGACGCACTCACCATGCACCGCGTGGTCGGCTGGGCGCTTGCCAACGGCGTCGCCATCGGCGCGCACCCGAGTTTTCCCGACCGCAACAACTTCGGCCGCAGCAAGATGACGCTGCCGCCGGAAGAAGTCTTCGCCGGCATGCTGTATCAAATCGGCGCGCTGGCCGCGATGGTGCGCGCGCAAGGCGGTTGGCTCACGCACGTGAAACCGCACGGGGCGCTCTATAATCAGGCGGCACGCGATGCACAGCTTGCCGAGACGATCGTGGCCGCGATCCGGGCATTCGATTCCGATCTGGCCGTCTATGGTCTGGCCGGCGGCGAACTGATCGCCGCGGCAAAGGCGGTAGGCATGCGCGCGGTGGAAGAGGTGTTCGCGGACCGTGGATATAACGCCGACGGATCGCTCGTCAAACGCGGCACCCCGGGCGCGCTGATCGAAAACGAGGAAACGGTGCTCGCCCAAACCCTCACGATGGTGCGCGAAGGGCGCGTGCGCGCGATCGACGGCACCTGGGTGCGAATCCACGCGCAAACCGTCTGCCTGCATGGCGACGGCCCGCACGCCCTCGAGTTCGCGCAACGCATTCGCGGCTATCTCACAGCCGAGGGCATTCGCATCTCGGCGCCGGTGTAACCGGCAGCCGTCGAGACGGCTGCCGATGCCGCTTACTGACCCAGCGTCGGCATCACCAGCGAAGGCGCGCCGGCAGCGCGGCCTTCCGACCAGCGGCGGGTCACCACCTTGGAGCGCGTATAGAAGCGCACCGACTCCGGTCCGTAAATATGCTGGTCGCCAAACAGCGAATTGCGCCAGCCGCCGAACGAGAAGTACGACACCGGCACCGGGATCGGCACGTTGATGCCCACCATGCCCACTTCGATTTCGTCCTCGAAGCGGCGCGCCGAAGCCCCCGACGTCGTAAAGACCGCCGTGCCATTTGCATACGGATTACGGTTGATGAGCGCGATCGCCGCTTCCAGCGTCGGCACACGCACGACCGCCAGCACCGGTCCGAAGATTTCGTTCCGGTAGATGGTCATTTCGGGTGTGACGTTGTCGAACAGGCACGGACCGATGAAGAAGCCGTTCTCGCGGCCCGCGACTTGCAGGCCGCGTCCGTCCACCACCAGCTTCGCGCCTTCGCCCTCGCCCGCATCCACGAACCCGCGCACCTTGTCGCAGTGCACACGTGAAATCAGCGGCCCCATCTGTGCGGCCGGATCTGTGCCATCGCCGACAGGCAGGCCGCGCGCCGCCTTGGCCAGACGCTCGACGAGTGTGTCGGCCACATCGCCCACGGCCACCGCCACCGAAATCGCCATGCAACGCTCCCCGGCGGAGCCGTACGCAGCGCCGATCAGTGCGTCGACGGTGAAGTCGAGATCCGCGTCCGGCATCACGACGCCGTGATTCTTCGCGCCGCCCAGTGCCTGCACGCGCTTGCCGTGCGCTGCGGCCGTCGTGTAGATGTACTGCGCGATCGGCGTCGAGCCGACGAACGACACCGCGCCGACATCAGGGTGCGTGAGGAGCGCGTCGACGGCGGTCTTGTCACCGTTGACCACGTTGAGCACGCCATCGGGCAGGCCCGCTTCCTTGGCCAGGCGCGCCAGCAGAAGCGCCGCCGAAGGCACCTTCTCCGACGGCTTGAGGACGAACGTATTACCGCAAGCGATGGCCATCGGGAACATCCACAACGGCACCATCGACGGGAAATTGAACGGCGTGATCCCGGCGCATACGCCTACGGGCTGGTGAATCGAATAGCTGTCGACGCCCGTGCCGACCTGCGGCGCGATTTCGCCCTTGAGCAATTGCGGAATGCCAATCGCGAACTCGACGACTTCGATGCCGCGCGTGACTTCGCCGCGCGCGTCGTCGAGCGTCTTGCCGTGTTCCTGGCTGATCAGTTTCACGATCGCTTCGCGCTGCGCTTCGAGCAGTTCGCGGTAACGCATCATGACGCGGGCGCGCTTGAGCGGCGGCGTCCCGCGCCATGCAGGAAATGCCGCCTTCGCCGCTGCGACGGCGCACGCGACGTCGTCGGTCGATGCGAGCGCCACGTGGCGAATGACTTCGCCGGTGGCGGGGTTGGTGACTTCGCCGAAGCGGTCGCTCGTGGCAGGGGCAGTCGCACCGCCAATCCAGTGTTCGATGCGTTCGATGTTGATGCGTTGGTTCATGTTGGTATCCGGGGTATCAGATTCAGGCAACTTCACGGATGGCTTCGGCAACGATGCCGAACAGTTCGTCGATTTGCGTCTCGTTTACGATCAGCGGCGGCGAGAACGCCAGGATGTCGCCCGTGTAACGCACCAGCGCACCCTTTTCGAAGCATTTGACGAAGATTTCGTGCGCACGCGCGCCCGGCTTGCCGTCGCGCGGTTTGAGCTCGATGCCGCCGACCAGTCCCAGATTGCGGATGTCGATCACGTTCGGCAGTTCGCGCAGACTGTGAATCGCCTTTTCGAAATGCGGCGCCAGTTTGGCGGCGCGCTCAAACAAGCCGTCATTCTTGTAAAGGTCGAGTGCAGCGCACGCCGCTGCGGCGGCCAGCGGGTGGCCAGAGTAGGTGTAGCCGTGGAAGAACTCGATCGCACCCGCATTGCCGGCGTCGACGATGGCATCGTGGATGCCGTTCTTCACGGCGACGGCGCCCATCGGCACGGCCGCGTTGTTCACGCCCTTGGCCATCGTCATCAAGTCGGGCGTGACGCCGAAGTACTGTGCTGCGAATGGCGCGCCGAGGCGGCCGAGTCCGGTGATCACTTCGTCGAAAATCAGCAGGATGCCGTGCTTGTCGCAAATCTGGCGCAGCTTCTGCAGGTAGCCCTGCGGCGGCACCAGTACGCCCGTCGAACCGGCAAGCGGCTCGACGATGACTGCGGCGATCGTCGACGCATCGTGCAACGTGACGAGACGCTCAAGCTCATCGGCCAGATGCGCGCCCCAGCTCGGCTGCCCGCGCGTGAACGCGGCTTCGGCGATGTTCAGCGTATGCGGCAAGTGGTCGACGGCCGGCAGCAGCGCGCCGGAATAGGCCTTGCGGTTCGGCGAAATGCCGCCCACCGAAATGCCGCCGAAACCCACGCCGTGATAGCCGCGCTCGCGCCCGATGAAACGCGTGCGCTGCCCCTCGCCGCGCGCGCGGTGATACGCCAGCGCGATCTTCAGTGCGGTATCGACCGATTCCGAGCCGGAGTTGGTGAAAAAGACGCGGTCGAGGCCTTCCGGCGTGATCTCGGCAATCTTCGCGGCGGCTTCGAAGGCTTTCGGATGACCCATCTGGAAAGTCGGCGCGAAGTCGAGTTCGCCGGCTTGCTGGCGAATCGCTTCGACGATCTCGGTGCGGCAGTGACCGGCGTTGACGCACCACAGTCCTGCCGTGCCGTCGAGAACGCGGCGCCCGTCGTGCGACGTGTAGTACATGCCCTCGGCCTTCACCAGGATACGCGGCGCGCTCTTGAACTGGCGGTTGGCGGTAAATGGCATCCAGAACGCCGTCATGTCGAGATTCAGCTCATGCATGTTCATCGGGGGTCTCCATCCGGTGGGTCAGGGGCCTGTTCACGCGAATGAGCACGTGGCGCAAGCAGGGATGTGACGATCCTACGGCGCCGAAACCGATACAGACATGTACACTCCAAGTAAAAATGTATATTCTGTATTGGTCGAACCTCCAAAGTGTATTGGCGACAGCCGTGTCGCCGGCAGCTGTCCGGTCACGCGGTTTCGCCGCCGCCCTGCCCTTCTTCTCCCCCCGTACGCGCCATGTCACACCCGTTGGAATTCACCCTGAACCGCGCCCAGCCCGAAGCGCTTGTCGACCAGATCGTGCGTGAGGTCGGCCGGGCGATGCAGCGGCAAACCCTGCACGCCGGCATGCGCATGCCGTCGATCCGTTCCCTGGCAAAAGCGCATCAGATCAGCACCTTCACGGTGGTCGAGGCGTATGACCGGCTGGTCGCGCAAGGTGTGCTGGTCGCGCGGCGCGGCGCGGGCTTTTTCGTCGCAGGCGCGCCGGACGGACACGCGGCGGCGGGTATGCCGGGATCTCCGGGGGGGCCCGCCGTGCCAAGCGCTGCCGCGAGCGAAGTCACTAACGCGTGGCTGCTGTCGGAAATCTTCGCCGACGACTCGATCGCCGTGAAAAGCGGCTGCGGCTGGCTGCCCGACAGCTGGCTCGACGAAGACGGCCTGCACGGAGCACTGCGGCAACTGGCCAAGGGCACCAGCGCCCGATTTGCGCATTACGGGCATCCGAACGGTTACGGACCGCTGCGGCAGTGGATCGCACGCCGGCTAGCCGAACTGGCCATCGATGCGCCGCCCGAGCGGATCGTGCTGACGCAAGGCGCGACGCAGGCGCTCGATCTCGTGGTGCGCACGCTCCTGCAGCCTGGCGACACGGTGCTCGTGGAAGCGCCGGCCTACTGCAATCTGCTGGCGATCCTTCGGCTGGCCGGCCTCAATGTGGTGGGCGTGCCGCGCACGGAAGCGGGTCTCGACCTGGCAGCGCTGGACCAAGCGGCTGCGGCGCATCGTCCGCGCGCCTTGTTTCTCAACCCGGCGCTGCACAATCCACTGGGCACATCGCTGTCGCCGGCGGGCGCCCACCGGATTCTGCAAGCCGCCGAGCAGCACGGCTTCTGGGTCGTGGAAGACGACATCTACCGGGAGCTGGCGCCTGCCGGCACGCCTTCACTCGCGGCCATGGACGGTCTGTCGCGCGTAATTTACATCTCGAGTTTCTCGAAGACGATCTCGCCGTCGGTGCGCGTGGGCTATCTGGCGTGCGGGCAGGAGTTGGTGCGCGAGATCGCCCGCAGCAAGATGGTCGCCGGGCTGACCTCGTCGGAGATCAATGAGCGAATCGTGCACGCCGTCCTGACGGAAGGCCGGCACCGCAAGCACATCGAGCGCCTGACGGACCGCCTCACGCGCGCGCGCGGGCGGTTGACGTCGCAATTGCAGTCGCACGGGCTGACGCTGCTGGCGCAACCGGAGGGCGGGATGTTCGTATGCGCGAGTTTGCCGGAGGGCGCAACGCCGGCGCGCGAGTTGGCCGAGCAGGCGCTCGCGCAGAGCATCATGCTCGCGCCGGGAGAGTTTTTTCTCGCCAACGCACAACCGTGCCGATGGTTCCGCTTCAACGTCGCCTACTCCGACGATCCGCGGTTGTTCCGTTTTCTTGAGGCGGCGGCGCGCGTCTGAGTTTGCGTGCGATGGCGACGGCGCGTTTGCCCTGGGGCCTATTGTCGCGTTGACTTCCGCAGGAGAGAGTTAAGCGGCGCGCTCGGCGGCGGGCGACGCCCGTTGAGCGATTTTCGGAATTTTCTGTGTTCCCCTACGGGCTAACATTGCGTAGCATTGGTGCCCGTGTGTTGACGACCGTTCATGTGACGGGCCCGTCCCGTCGCGTCTTCCCAGCGCCGTCCCAATCCCCCGATTAGAGCCACTTCGCCGCCGGTAGCCTATTGTCGCCCCGCTTCGTCAGGTTTTGACCTGACGTTGAGGGCACGTCATCGCGCCTGTGCGTTGGCGCTCGCGCTCGAAGATGCCCGTTCATGATGTCGTTTGCCTTCAACGCCGTATGCCGTAGCTTCTGCGCGTTCTTTACGTTGTGCTTGGCGCTTGCCGTACCGAGGTACTCCCGATGAACGCCAAACGCTTTCGTATCGTCTTCAATCGCCGGCGCGGGCAGTTAATGGCCGTCGCCGAAAACGTCAGATGTGCTGCGCGAACCGGTGCTGTATCAGGCACGGCAAGCACGCCGCCGTCGGGCATGGCATGGCGGCCCCGGGCGCGGCGCATCGGATGGGCGGCAATCGCCGCCATCGGCTGGGGCGCGTTGTGGGGCGTGCCCGTGCATGCGCAGATCGTGGCGGATCCCAACGCGGCGGGCAGTCAACATCCGATCGTGACGCACAGCGCCAATGGCGTCACCCAGGTCGATATCCAGACCCCGAACGGCGCGGGCGTGTCGCATAACCGCTATGTGCAGTTCGACGTGGACGGGCGCGGCGCGATCCTCAACAACGCCCGCGAGGCGGCGCAAACGGCGCTGGGCGGCTGGGTCGACGGCAATCCCGCGTTGGCGGGCGGCTCGGCTCGCGTGGTGCTGAACGAAGTGGTGGCGGGCGGGCCCAGCCAGCTGGGCGGATTCCTGGAAATCGCGGGTGACCGGGCGGAGCTGATCGTGGCCAACCCGGCAGGCATTGTCTGCGACGGTTGCGGCGTGATCAATGCGCACCGTGCCACGTTTGCCGCCGGCGTGCCGCAGATGTCCGGCGGCGAGGTCGCCGGCTTTCATGTCGGCGACGGTGCCGTGGCGATCGGGGCGCGCGGCATGAACACGCGCGACGTCGACTACACCGGGATCCTGGCGCGTGCGGCACGCGTGGCGGGCAAGGTGTGGGCCAAGGATATGCGCGTCGTCACCGGTGCGGGCGACTTCGATCGAACACTTGCCGCGCGCGCCAATGACGTTCTGCCGGCGGGGCAGGCGCCGGCGTTTGCCATCGACGTGGCGCAACTGGGCGGCATGTACGCGGGCAAGATCTATCTGCTCGCGACCGAGGCGGGCGTCGGCGTGCGCAACCATGGCGAAATCGGCGCCGGTGAGCACGGCCTCACGCTTTCCGCCGACGGCTGGGTGAGCAATCAGGGCAAACTGGTCTCGGATGCCGACGTGCAGTTGCAGGCCGCCTCGCTCGCCAATGCCGGAACGCTCTACGCCAGACGCAACCTGACGGCGGCCATCGCCGGGCAATGGGTCAACCACGGCACCGCCGCTGCCGGCGGCAATGCGTCCTGGCAAGCGGGCGCGGTGCGTCAATCGGCCAGCGGCACCCTGGCGGCCGGTGTTGACGCCGAGGGCATGACAGGACATGTGGGGCGCCTCTCCGTCGTGTCAGACGGCGCCTTGCAGGTCAGCGGCAAGTCGCTGGCAGGGCAGTCCATCGTGATGTCCGGCGCGCGCGTCGACCTGGACGGCGCGCAGATGCAGGCGCACGAGATCGACGTGCGTGCCCGCGCGGGCGACCTCTTGGCCAAGCAAGCTTCGCTGCACGCACAGGCGACCTTGCACCTGGGCACGCCAGCCCATCTGCTGACCGACAGCGCCACGATTTCCGCGTCACGCGTTCTGGTCGATGCGCATGACTGGTCCAACGTCGGCGGCGACGTCCGCCAGACGGGCGAGGACGATTCCCGCTTCGTCATCGACGGCACATTCGATAACCGCCGCGGCACGCTCGCGAGCAACGCCCGCGCACTGCGGCTTGCGGCCGGGCGGCTGCGCAACGACGACGGCCAGATCCAGCACGCCGGGCGCGGCACCTTCGTGCTCGAGACGCCCCAGCTCGACGGCATGCGCGGGGGCATCGCCAGCAACGGCTTCCTGCGGTTCTCGGTTGGCCGCGCGGTGATCGACGGTGGCCGCATCGTGGCGCGGGGGCTCGGCATCGATGCGGATGATTGGTCGCAGCGCGGCGCAAATGTCCGGCAAACGGGCCAAGCCGCGATGCGCGTGCGCGTGCGCGGCACGCTGGACAATCGGGGCGGCCACCTCGGCACGGGCGGTGCACTCGACGTACATGCAGACGACACGCTGGACAATCGCGACGGGGAAATGGTCGGCCACGATGGCGTGACGCTCGCCGCCGGTGCGTTGGACAATCGCGGCGGCAAACTGGGCTCGGCGGCGGGCGGTCTGGCTGTCGATGTCGTGGGCGCGGTGCTCAACGATGCCGGTGTGCTCGCATCCAGCGGGGCCTTGTCACTGTCGTCGGCGCACGTATCGAATACGTCAGGCGGGCGCATCGCGGGCGAGGGCGCGATGACGCTGACCGCACGCGAGTGGCGCAACGCGGGCGGCGAGGTGCAGGCGCTGGGTTCCATCGACATGCGTCTCGGCGGCCAACTCGACAATCGCCGTGGCTTGCTGCGCAGTGGCGGCACCTTGTCGATCGCGGCCGACACCATCGACAATCGCGACACCCGGCAGGCGGGCGGTATCGAAGCGAATTCGCTGTCGCTCACCGCTGCGCACATCCACAATCGCGACGGTGTGATGGTCGCCAACGATGTCCTGTCGTTGACCGCCGCGGCGCAACTCGACAACACCGGCGGGACCATCACGTCGGGACGCGCGCTGGTGATCCGGGGCCTGCCGGAAGTCTCGGCAAGCCGGATGGCGACTTCCGCCTGGCAGCAGGGCGCAGCGGGCACACTGAATCTCGTCAACGCGGGCGGCACGTTGCTGGCGGGCGAGCGGCTGGGCCTGTACGCCGCGGCCCTGATCGGGGGCGGGGATGTGCTGTCGCGCGGCGATCTGACGCTCCCGCTCGTCGGCGATTTCGCGCCCGGCGGCCGATTGCGCGCGGATGGCAACCTGAGCCTAGAGACGCTGGGGACCTTCACGAATTCCCAACGCGTGGCCGCCGGCAAGGCTCTGCGCGTGCAAGCCGCGCGGATCGACAATCGGGCCGAGGGTGTCCTGCACGGGGACGAGACGCATCTCGAGGCGGCGTCTGACATCGTCAACCGGGGTTTGATCGACGCACGGCTCACTTACCTTGCCGCACCGACCCTGCGCAACCTCGGCAGCGGAAGGATCTACGGCGACCGGCTCGGCATCGCGGCGGCGGTGTTGCATAACGACGCCGAGGGCGGGCGCGCGGCCGTGATCGCCGCGCGTGAGCGTCTCGACGTGGGTGTCGGCCATCTGCTGAACCGCGAACATGCGGCGCTGTTCAGCCTCGGCGATATCGTCATCGGCGGGCAACTGGATGCCGAGCGTCGCGCGGTGGGACGCGCGCGTCATATCGAGAATCGCAGCGCGTCGATCGAGGCGACGCGCGCACTGCGCGTATCGGCCAACCGCGTCGAGAACATCGACGACCACTTTCGCACCGAGATGCAGGCCGGTGCGCCCAAGCGCATCGTCGAGTACGAGTACACCAACCGGGGCACGCGGCGGTATCGCGAGGATGAAGTGCGCTTCGAGACGCATGAAGTGCCCGTCATGCTCACCGAAGACCGCCCGACCCCCGTGCCCGACGACCCCGGCCGCTTGAACAACGACGCGTACGTGCGCTACGAGTACACGCGCGTGGTCACCACGCCGGTCGTGGTCAGCAGTGATCCCGGCAAGATGAGCTCGGGCGGCGCCATGACGATCGAGGCCGACGTTGTCACCAACGACAAGAGCCGCATCGTGGCCGGCGGGCCGCTGTCGATCGCGGCGCGCGAAGTGCAAAACATCGAAGTGGCGGGCGAGCAGGTCGAGACCGATTCCGGCGTGGCGACCCGCTATTGGCGCAATCGCCGGCGAGGCTCCGACGAGCAGCACGCGGCGCAGGCCGCCTATGAACCGGCGCCGCTCAGCGCATCGTGTGGGACGCGCAGAACTGGCGCGAGACCGCCTCGCGTGACGAGGTCGGGACCTCGATTGAAACGGCGGGCGACCTGAGCGTGCGCGCGGGCGGCGACGTGACGATGCGCGGCGGGGCCGCCACCAGCGAGGCGGGCGGGATTCGCATGAGCGCCGGTGGCGACGTGCGGCTGGAGGCCAGCGCGCACGAGCGTCACGCCGACCAGGCGGAGCGGATCGAGGCGACCAGCGGCTGGCTGTCGAAGAGCACGATTGCCCGACGCAGCATCGCCACCGAGCAAACCACGCAGGGCGCGCTGGTGTCGGGGCAGCGCGTGTTGCTCGAGGCCGGCCGGGATGTGGCCATCGTCGGCAGCCAGGCCGTATCGACCGATGGCACCGCGATCCAGGCCGGGCGCGACCTTGCCATCGAGGCCGCGCGCCAGACCAGCGCGTATCGGGATGCGCGCGAGGAACGCACGCGCGGGGTGATGGGCGGCGGCGGGCTCGGCGTGACCGTGGGCAGCCGCAACGTGCGCGACCAGGCCGCCGAGCAGCTCGAAGCGTCGGCGCGCTCGACCGTGGGGGCGGTCAAGGGCGACGTCACGCTCGAAGCCGGGGGGCGCTATCGTCAGGCGGGCAGCGACGTGATCGCGCGCGAGGGCAACGTCGCCATCGCCGGCCAGCAGGTCGAGATCGTGGAGGCACGCGACACCGCGTCGATGCAGCGCGAGCATGAGTTCCGCCAGTCGGGTGTGACGGTGACGGTGACGAACCCGCTGGTCGCGGCGGCGCAGACCACCACCCAAATGGCCCGTGCCACGAGCCAGGCGGGCGACGCCCGCATGAAGGCGCTGGCGGGGGCCACGGTGGGCTTGGCCGGCAAGAACGCCTACGACGCGCTCCAGAAGGATCCGGATGCGCTCGGCGGCGTGAGTGTGTCGGTCACGGTGGGCGCTTCGAAACAGACGAGCCGCGAGACGCACAGCGCGTCAAATGCGAGCGGCTCGACGGTGGCGGCCGGCGGCGACATTTCGATCCGGGCGACCGGCGGTGGTGACCGTGAGGGTGACCACGATGGTGTCCCATCCGGCGACCAATCGACGCTGACGGTGCGCGGCGGCGACGTGACGCTTGCGGCTGACGGCGACATCGATCTGGTCGCGGCCGAGAACACCTCAAGCACGCGCCGCAACAGCAGCGGCGCAAGCGGCGGCATCGGGGTGGGCGCGAGCTTCGGCAAGAAAACGTCGGTGGGCATCACCGCCAGCGCGAGCGGCTCGCGCGGCAAGGCCGAGGGCGACGCGCAGACGTGGACCACCACGCATGTGACGGCGGGCGGCGCCGTGTCGACGGCGTCCGGCGGCGACACCACGCTGCGCGGCGCGCAGGTGCGTGGCGAGTCGGTTGCGGCGAAGGTCGGCGGCGACCTGAAGCTCGAGAGCCTGCAGGACCAGGACAGCTACCACAGCCGCGACCAGTCGCTTGGCGGCAGCGCGACCGTCGGGTTAGGCACGGTATCCGGTGCGATCAACGCGAGCCACCAGCAGATCAGGAGCGACTACGCGAGCGTGCAGCAGCAGTCGGGCATCCAGGCGGGCGACGGCGGCTTCGATGTGCAGGTGGCCGGCAACACCGATCTGGTGGGCGCGGTGATTGCCTCGACCGATGCGGCAGCCGAGGCGGGCGCAAATCGTCTGAAAACGGGCACCCTGACGCAGCGCGACCTCGAGAACCGGGCCGAGTATGACGCGTTCGGCGTGAGCGCAAGCGGCGGCTTCAGTTCGGGCGGCAGCGACGCCAAGGTCGGCACGGATCAAGGGGGCCAGGCAACCACGGGCGCCGCTGTGGTGCCCGGACACGAGGCGCCGGCCTCGGGCAGCGCGTCAGGCGGCGCGTCAGGCGGCGCGTCGGGGGGCGCATCGGCTGGCGTATCGGTGACCCCGCCGATGATCGTGGCGGCCGGAGGGAGCGCCACCAGCACGACCCGCAGCGGCATCAGCGCCGGGGTGATCGAGATCACCGATGCCGAGAAGCAGCAGGCCGCGACCGGCAAGACAGCGCAAGAGACCATCGCCGAAACGAACCGCGAGGTGTCGTCGGAGCGCGACGGCAGCAACGCGCTGGGCAAGATCTTTGACGAGCAGGAGATCCGCGCCGGCTTCGAGATCGTGGAGGCGCTGCAGCGCGAAGTGGGCGTGTTCGTGACCAACCGGGCGGAGGAGGCCGACGCGCTCGAGAAAGCGCGCGACGCGGAAGCCGATCCGGCCAGGCGGGCGCAGCTCGATGCGCGATTGAGCGAAGCGCAGAAGTGGGGCCCGGGCGGGGACTATCGTCAAATACTGACTGCAATTTCAGTGGCTGCGGGAGGCAACGTGACCGGAGGTGCGGGCGAAATGCTGCAGTCGGCGGTAGTGCACTACATACAGGGCTTGGGCGCCAAGAAGGTAAAGGAAATTGCAAAGTCACTTGACAGTGAAACTGCGAGGGCCGCGTTGCACGGAATGTTGGGGTGCGCCGGTGCTGCGGTAGCGGGCGGGAACTGCGGGACGGGGGCGCTTGGTGCAGCCGGAAGTGTTGTGTTGAATAACTTGATTGAGACCGTTACCAAAGATAAAGGAACCGTCCAGACGATTGAGGAACGCGAGGCTCGAATGAATTTGGTTCAGAGCATTGTCGCGGGCGTAACGCAGAGCATTGGTGGGGAAACTGCGGTTGCATCCATTGCGTCGCGTATCGAAATGGAGAACAACGAGTTTTCGTTGTCACAGGGTACTGTGACTGCCGGGGCGGGATCCGCATCATTGGCAGAATTCATGTTCCAGAACGGCGCCACGGCAGAAGAGGTCGCTCAAGCACAGACCGAGTTGCTGGAAGGCTTGGGTACCGATGCAGCCCAACCGGCCTCCGAATTCCTCAAGTCCTGGGCTCTTCTCATGGGGGGCGCAGCTACAGCGGGTTCGGGGCAGGCTGTGGGTACAGGATCGGTCGTGATTGGCGGGGCAATTGGTGGCGTGGTAAATGCAGTCGCACAATTGGCGGGCGATGAACCGTATAGCTTCATTGACACGCTCACCGCAATTGCGACTTCCGCAGCCTCTCAGGGAAAGAGCCTTGTCAAATCAACGGCGATCAGTATCTGGGGCGCAGTGACGGGCAGTCACGCAAAAGGCGAGGATGCGACAAACGCGGCAATCGGTGCTGGCGCCGGTGCAATTGTCGGCGGCAGGGTGGGAAATAAAATTACTGACAAGTTGACACCGGTCGTTACGAGTCCCGTGGCATCAGAAATCGGTGGTGCTCTTGGAGGTTCGTTCACATCCGAGATCGTCGGAAATCGGGTACAAAAACAACTCGACGGACATGAGGAGCGGCAATGAACTCTTTACGCGCGTTCCTGAAGGTATTGATATTGAGCGTATTTTTGTGGTCTATGTTGTTCATTTCATTGGCCTGTGCAGCGAGTTTTGTTGTCGCTTTTTTGTTCTATTGGAAACGAGGTTATTTCTTATTCGGAATGGACGACATCATATATTCCCTGAAAGCTGGTGTAGCAGCTGGGGTAGCCGCGGGTTTAGGGATATGGGGGGCGTCAAAGATGCGAGAAATTGATAACAGAGAATAGGGGGCATCCAATGAGTCACCCGGAAACGGACTCTATTAGATTCCCGCCGGCCGGGTTCATTGGATGCGGCTCGTCAGGTCTTTCAAAATCGCGTTGCTTCTCGACCAGTTGCCACGGGACGTGATTTGGCGTGCGTGCCTGCTAGGGACAATGTTCAAAACAAGGCGAGCAACGCCGAACTGACAACGCAATTGGCGCCAGATGAAATCGATGAGTCATTCCGCCCCAATTCAATGCCTTATTCGGCATGAGCGCGAGCGCTTTCACCCGCGTTTGGCGGCATCTGCCGGAGTCCGGGCGCACTCATCCCTTGGCTCCCTGCAAAATCCGTCGGCGCATCATCCACAGATTGCTCAAGGCAAACAGCGTGTGCAGTTGCTGCGTGTTCTTCACCAACCCACGGTAGCGCACCTTAAGGTGGCCGAACTGACGCTTGATGACGCGAAACGGGTGCTCCACCTTGGCACGGATGCGAGCTTTGACCCGTTCGAGTTCATCGCGCAGCTCGCCCATCGGGGTGCCCTTATCCAAGGCGCGGCGCTTGCCCGGGCGCATCGCGACGTGCCAGTTCGCGTCGATGTCTTGCGTCTCGTCGCGCTTTTCCACGCCTTGGTAACCCGCGTCTCCGAATACGTCGGTTTCCTCTCCATGCACCAGGGCGTGCGCTTGCGTGACATCGTTGACGTTGGCCGCTGTGCCCACCACGGTGTGCACCAGACCCGAATCGGCATCCACGCCAATGTCGGGTAGCGGTAGCGCATTACTGCGCCACCGCCCCCTAAGAACCGGACGTGCGAGTCGCCCCGCATCCGGCTCAAGCCATTCACCAGCACCAGCGTTGGTACCGGGCCATCAATCGTCAGTCGTAGTTCGACGGCGGGCAAAGTAAGACGACCACGCAGGCTCAAACGGATTGGCCTGGCCACGTATCTTCACGTGACGGACAATCGGAACCGCCGCAGCCCGAAACAGCCGGGTTACCCCGTGGGCTTGTGACCGGGCAGTAAACGCCCAAGTACGGTTCCCCTCTACGCGGAAGTATTTGTTTTTCACCCAGCCCGTGCCTTTCGTGGGATGCCGACGCATCGCCTACTTCCACAAGAGGCGCCAGATGTGAGCATCTACCGACGTAAAATGAGCTTTTGAGACCACATGACGGTGATACATGGCCCAACCCCGAATCACTGGATTGAGCTGCACGATCAGATTCCTCTGTGTGGCGCTCCTGTGCTGCCTCACGATTTCCCTAACCTTATCCAGAAGTGCCTTCACACTTTTGTTGGCCGGTTTGATGAGCAGCTTACCCGCGTACTTGCGGACATTCTGCCCAAGGGAATCGAACCCATCGGCAATGTGGGTGACTCTGGTTTTCTCTTCCGAGAGTTCCAGACCCCGAACAGCCAGGAACTGCTTGACCGCAGGGAGTACGTTCTGCTCCAGAATGTCTTTAGACACCCCGGTCACAACGAAGTCGTCCGCATACCGGTTGACGTTGATCTTGAACTTTCGGCGTGCGCGTTCCGTCGGTCCCACGCTTGCATCTACTGCCGCCTCCAGTCCGTCCAGCGTCATATTCGCGATGTCGGGTGAGATAATGCCCCCTTGCGGTGTCCCCGCCTCGGTCGCGAACAGGGTTCCTTCGTCGATGAATCCGGCTTTCAGCCATCGTCGCAGGACAACCTTATCCATCGGAATGTGTTGAAGAATCCAGTCGTGGCTAAAATTATCGAAGCAACCACGAATGTCTCCTTCCAGAATCCACTCCGGCGACTTACGCTTGGCTAGAGTGGTAAAGCAGCATTCGATAGCATCGGCAGTCGAACGTTCGGGCCGAAACCCGTACGAGTTTGGATCCGCCAAGGTCTCCGCAATGGGCTCCAACGCGAGCTTCCATAGTGCCTGCATTGCTCTGCATAGCATGCGGGGAATTCCGAGCGGACGCTTCTTGCCATTGCTCTTGGGGATGTAGATGCGCCGAAGCGGCGACGCACGGTAACCGTGATGTTGCATTGCTTCCATCCCGTTCCATCTGGCCGCCGGATTCGACCAGAGCTTGCCATCGATACCCGGCGTTCTCTTGCCACGATTCTCAGTCACTCGTTTCACGGCTAGCATTTTGCCGCTGTACGAGCGGGTCAGCAGACGCTGCAAGGCACTGACCTTGCCCCATCTGCCTTCCTTGGTTGCCTTGGCGATACGCGCCTGGAGTCGCTTCACCTCATCCTTGATGCGAGGCCAATCGGCCTGAAGCCACATGCGGGTGGGGCGCGAGGGCGCACCAGCCCCGATGGCCTCTGCTTGCGCAATGCCTCCGGTTGCCGTCATCTGCTTTCCCTCGTGTAACGATTAATCAAGTTCTCTCGCCATGAATGACCACGCGGAAGTCTGCCCGCTTTCGCGTCGGACGATGTTTCAGCCCGTATCTCGACCATTACAGCCGGGCGTTCGCTTTTTCCGCAATCCTCTCTCCGCAGCACTAACAGCGTTCCTTGCGGTTCGCCTGCCGTTGCCGGCAGCGCTACGGACTTACCCTGTTCCGCATGAATTTCAGAGTGGGGCGGACCCCTCCTATCCGCCGGCGGCGTTCTGTCCACGATGGCCCAGCACACAGAGGCCATACCTTGCCGCGCGCCATTTTGGCTCAAGCCTGTCAGCACATTTGGCTTGTACAATGATGACGACGTTTACTAGGGGTTCACATATGTTGGTCGTTGCCACTCGTCCCTAGTCCCTCACCACCTTTGTGCTGGCAGATTCCGCTTCTCCTCGCAGGTCGGCGTACCGAAAACTATCGGCGGTTACATTGTCCCCAGAGCTTCACACCGCGCCGTTACCGGAGCCGCGTGTCTGGGTAGGGAACGGTTGATGGAACAACCGGTTTAATCACGACGAACTGCTCGTTGAGTTAAACCGAAATTCAAGCGACTTTCAGGTCGCACGTGCGCCTTCATGCCGAAGTGCCACTGGTTTCCCTTCTTGGCCTGGTGCATCTCAGGGTCACGTTCGCCGTCCTTGTTCTTGGTCGAACTCGGTGCGGCAATCAGCGTGGCATCGACCACCGTACCCTCCCTGAGCATGAAGCCCTTGGCGCTGAGCCGCTCGTTGACGGTCTTGAGAAACTGTTCGGCCAGTTCATGCCGCTCCAGCAGATGCCGAAAGCCCAAGATGCTGACGCGGTCAGGCAGGCGGCTTATGCCGCCCAAGCCAGAAAATTCGCGGTACAGCGGTGTGTCGTACAGCGCTTCCTCCATCGCTACGTCGCTCAGGCCAAACCATTGCTGCATGAAGTGGATGCGCAGCATTGCTTCGATGGGAAACGGCCGGCGGCTCTGTGTAGTGGTCAACTCATCCCGGACACTGCGTTAAGTTTTTCTTCCGCAACAGCCGGTGCCAGTCCGTC